>NZ_FOGL01000017.1 GCF_900111195.1 Gracilibacillus ureilyticus | reverse complement strand
TGTTTGTATTTGGCAGGAGTAGGATGCTTCACTTTCTTTAAAGCTTCTTTATCATCTTTTAGGTTGTCATACATTGCTTTCCGTTCCGCTAACATTTTGTTATAGACAAAGCGAACACAACCAAAGGTTTTATGCATCAACAAAGCCTGTTCCTCCGTTGGATACAATCGAAACTTATATGCCTTGTTAAGTTTCGTCACATCCAATCACCTCCCTTTCTCACCCTCATTATAGAACATAAGTTCGATAAAAACAACTCCTTTGGGATATCTCCCAACCGACATTCATCTCCCCCTTACCGTTGGACTACGGACTTCACACGCTTGAAGAGGGAGACTTCTGTCGGAAGTTCGTTAAAATGGAGTGACTGTTCATGTCCAACCACATAGATTGACTTAGCGAAATGGTACTTTTCACGACGATAAATTGCTGCAGCCAGATCTCTGGTTGCATATAAAGTTGTTCCATCTTTTTTCTGAATCAGACATGGAGGTAAGTTACCATCTGTCTCAACTATTTTGGCCCCTTCTGATTCTTTTAATAAATGTTTCTCCTCAAGTAATTCCACAACTTTGTCCATTTTATCATTATAAAAAGCTTCTCCATCAAATGAATCAAATTTTACGCCAAGCAGATCATATACTTTAGAAAATTCTTTCAAGGATTCCTCTCTAAACCATGACCAAAGGTGTAATGCTTCCGGATCGCCGTCTTCTAATCGTTTAAACCACTCTCTTCCCTGATCATTTAATAATTCATTCTGTTCTGCTTTTTCATGAAACAGAATATATAATTTTAGTAATTCTTTTATTGGATTATCCTTAACATTTCTCTCATCGCCCCATTTCTTATAGGCAGTGATTAACTTACCAAATTGTGTTCCCCAGTCACCGAGATGATTAATTCTTACTGCTTTATAACCACATTTTTCTGCAATAAGTGCTAAAGCATTGCCAATTACGGTTGAACGCAAATGGCCCATAGAAAAAGGTTTTGCAATATTCGGAGATGAAAAATCGAACGTCATGACTTGATTATTACCAATATTCAGATCCCCATAACTCTCTTTTTTATTGATAATTTCATTAACTATAGTTGTTGAAACTGTTGATTTACTAAGAAAGGCATTAACGTAGCCATTTACTGCTTCCACATGTTCAAATAACTCAGGTATTTTTATTTTTTGTTTCAATTCGAGAGCAATATCCTGAGGGGAATTGCGGTATATCTTTGCCAATGTGAAACAAGGAAAAGCTAAATCCCCCATATTTTCGTATTTTGGTTTTTCAATCATTTCTTCCAGCTCAATTTTTTCCAACATACCATTTAGGTGTTCATGCAAATTTCAGCAAAAATACTTTTATAATCCATTTCCATTCTCCTTTATATATAAAATAACCCCCGTCTCTTTCCATATGAAAAGAGACGGGGGTAACATTAGCCCGCGGTACCACTCTACTTGTTTAAAAAAACCACTATCATTGATAACGGGGCTGCCCCCGGCTTACCCTACTTCTGTTCAGGTTTAAACATCTACAAAGTGCGTTTCATTATTTGTCACTTGGTCAAGCTCCCACCATTCCTGACTCGCTGTTTTCCGAACAAATAACTACTCTCTTTGTCATCGATGTTAAAATTATATTGTTTCTTATTATATCCATTCTTTTAAAAATTGCAATAGAGTAAGCAATAATATTAAGTCTTTATTTTTGCTAAATACGGTTCCATATAAATAATAAAGCCTAATAACAGAAGAAAAATCAACAATGCTGGGAATTTGGATAATTGTTCATAATTCATCAGGACAGCGAGAACCAGCACAGGAAGAATCCTTACTACTGATGCTAACACATATGATCGGATCGTTAACTTAAACACTCCCTCACAGTTTCGGCATTCTAACTTCGGGCGCCATAATAAAAAGGAAGTATCTTTATTAACTTCTCTCCATGTAAATTGTCTGTTGCATTTCGGGCAGATTGGAAGTTTCATCATCTCCTCCTTTAATAGAAAATATTATTTGAGCGCGTTCCATAGTAATTAATAAAATAATCCATTTCATCTCAATTCTAACATATAAACCCATTCTTTTCTTTTTTTCTAAACGAAAACTGAATATATAACCTCATTCAATAAAAAAACCTGTCTCTATACCGGAAACAGGTTTTGTGCAAGTTTTATATTCCTTTAAATGCGTCAAGATAGATCTGTTTTAATTCGGTTACTAACGGCAGTTTAGGATTAGCAGTTGTACATTGATCTTCGAATGCCTTATCAGCTAATTGATCCACCTGTTTCATAAACATTTCTTTATTTATCCCATTTGCTTCAATACTCATTGGGATATTCAGCTGCTTCGCTAGATCTGCTACAGCCTTAGCTAAGCTTTCCACACCTTCGGCAGTTGTACGTGCTGGCAACCCCAGTACTTTCGCTATTTCTGCATAGCGCTCATCAGCGACAAAGTATTCATACTTAGGAAATGAAACAAATTTTGTTGGTTTTTTCGCATTATATCTGATAACATGCGGCAAAAGAATGGCATTAGAACGACCATGTGCAATATTAAATGCAGCTCCCAGTTTATGTGCTAAACTGTGGTTAATACCAAGGAACGCATTGGCAAAAGCCATACCAGCGATCGTAGATGCATTATGCATTTTCTCTCTCGCCTTTTCATTCTTACCATCTTTATAAGCAATTGGTAAATATTCGAAAACTAATTGGATTGCTTTGATCGCCAATCCGTCTGTATAATCATTAGCCATATTTGAAACATATGCTTCAATTGCATGTGTTAATACATCCATACCGGTATCTGCAGTAACTGCTGGAGGTACTGTCATCACAAACTGCGGATCAATAATAGCCACATCTGGTGTTAGTTCATAATCTGCTAAAGGATACTTAATATTGTTCTCTTTGTCTGTAATAACAGAGAAAGAAGTAACCTCTGATCCTGTACCGGATGTTGTCGGTATCGCAACAAACTGAGCATCTTTACCAAGTTTCGGATATTTATAAATTCTTTTGCGGATATCCAAAAATTTCTGTTTTAATCCGTCAAAGTCTGTTTCCGGATGCTCATAAAATAACCACATTCCCTTAGCAGCATCCATCGCAGAACCTCCACCAAGAGCAATAATAACATCTGGTTTAAATTTCTTCATTTTTTCCGCACCGCGCATTACTGTTTCTTTAGACGGATCAGGCTCTACCTCTGTAAAAATTTCACAATGTACATAATCCGGTCTTTTTCTTAAATAGTAGAGAATTTTGTCAACATATCCTAAGTCTTTCATCATTTGGTCTGTCACAATAAAAGCTTTTGTGATATTTGGCATTTTTGCTAAATATTGAACGGAATTTTTTTCGAAATATACTTTTGGCGGAACTTTGAACCATTGCATATTAACATTCCTTTTGGCAATTTTCTTTGTATTGATTAAATGGATGGCACCAACATTGGTTGATACAGAGTTCCCTCCATAAGAACCGCAGCCTAATGTTAATGACGGTAGATACGCATTATAGATGTCACCAATAGCCCCCTGGGAAGATGGAGTATTTACAATAATCCGGCCTGCCTTTAATTGTCTGCCGAACGCTTTAATAATCTCCTGGTCATTAGAATGAATTACGGCAGAATGTCCAAGACCGCCAAATTCGAGCATTTCTTCACATCGTTTCATACCATCTTTATAATCCGTTACCTTATAGCAAGCAAGGATGGGGCTTAACTTCTCACGGGAAAGCGGTTCTTGCGGTCCAACCTCTTTTAATTCTGCTACAAGTATTTTTGTATTTTCAGGCACTTGGATTCCGGCCATTTTCGCAATCATCACAGGACTCTTTCCAACAATATCAGCATTAACTGCACAAGCTTGTTCATTGATTGCGATTTTTTCTAATTTCTTTTTCTCTTCTTCTGTCAAAAAGTAACAAGAATTATCAAGCATTTCCTTTTTCACTGCCTGATAAATATCTTTGTCAATAATTACTGCCTGTTCAGACGCACAGATCATTCCATTATCAAACGTTTTAGATAAAATCAGATCATTAACTGATCGTTTAATCTCAGCCGTTTTTTCAATATAACAAGGTACATTTCCTGGGCCAACACCTAAGGCTGGTTTTCCAGAACTGTAAGCAGCCTTCACCATGCCTGCTCCGCCTGTTGCTAAAATAAGTGCAATATCCTTATGAGTCATCAGGGCCTGAGTTGCTTCTAAACTTGGTTGTTCGATCCATTGAATACAGTGATTCGGAGCCCCAGCTTTAACAGCCGCTTCATATAATATTCTCGCAGCCTCTGCACTGGATTTTTGTGCAGATGGGTGAAAAGCAAATATGATTGGATTACCGGTTTTGATTGCAATTAAGCTTTTAAACATTGTGGTAGATGTTGGATTTGTTACAGGTGTTACTCCAGCAATGACACCAATTGGTTCAGCGACTTCTATCACTCCAGAATGCGGATCCTCATTAATAATCCCAACTGTTTTATCATACTTGATATTATGATAAATATATTCTGTTGAAAAAATATTTTTGATGATTTTGTCTTCATATACTCCCCGTTTTGTTTCCTCAACTGCCATTTTAGCTAAAGGCATATGCGCATCTAATCCTGCAAGTGCCATCTGCTTAATAATCTCATTAATTGCTTCCTGGTCCAATTCCTTCATATGAGCTAAAGCCTGTTTGCCTTGTTCAACCTTCTGATCAATTTGAGCTTGCACATTTACCTGCTTTTTCATTGTAGGTGTACTCATCTTTAAGACCTCCTAAGTTTGTGAAATATTGAGCATACTTAACTAACAAAATGCATCCTCTCTTCCTCTGCGGCTGGATGACGTGCTATTTTATGGAAGGTGATGTCCTGATACATACGTGTGGAAGGTTTCAGTAAAATAACATAGTTTCTTGTCCAGACAATAGCTGGATAGTCCTTCCCATTTTCAAACAGCAGCGCTTCAAACGTATCATTAACCGTTTCTTCAAAAGTCTCCTTTGTATAAAAATTGGTATCTGTTTTAAAATCAATCCACTCATAAAAGATCATCCGTATTACCTCCTTTTCCTTTAATTCCTCTACACATATAGCATAGCAGATAAAAGTGAAAAAGTCCTTGTCAAATTTGTGAACTATTTCACAATTGATGATTAGAATTATCATTCTCTTCATTATAAATATATCACTCCTCATCATATAAATACCGAATAATAAAATGTGTCCATTCTATGAATACAGAAATAAAATAATTGTATTTGTTCAATATTTCACATGACAACATCTTAACTTTGAACTATACTTAAGTAGAGATATTGATCATTACTGAGCAAACTTAAAAGGAGGCAATTTTCATGAAAATTGCAGAAGAGATCAAATCAGGCTGGAAAGGGTTTTTAACTGGAAGATGGCAAGAAGAAGTAAATGTCAGGGACTTTATTCTAAGAAACTACACTTTATATGAAGGAGATGAGCAATTTTTAGCAGATGCTACAGATGCTACACTGGAATTGTGGAAACAAGTGATGAACTTAACGAAGGAAGAGCAGGAAAATGGCGGTGTTTATGATCTGGATACAGCGATTGTCTCTACAATTACCTCTCATGATGCCGGGTATTTAGACAAGACAAAGGAAAAAATAGTCGGTGTACAAACAGATGAACCTTTTAAACGTTCCTTGCAGCCTTTTGGTGGAATAAGAATGGCGGTAGCAGCTGCAGAGTCTTACGGATATAAAGTTGACGACAATCTTGTGAAAATTTTCACAGATTACCGGAAGACACATAATCAAGGCGTGTTCGATGCATATTCAAAAGAAATGCTGTTAGCCAGAAAAGCAGGTATTGTAACAGGGTTGCCAGATGCATATGGGAGAGGCCGGATTATTGGAGATTACAGACGTGTTGCTCTCTATGGTGTGGACCGCTTAATCGAGGATAAAAAAGAGCAAGCAAGCCTTATCGGCGGCAATGGTATCATGTCAGAAGAAGTCATCCGCGACCGGGAAGAATTGGCTGAGCAAATCAGAGCATTAGGAGAGTTAAAACAATTAGGAAATATCTATGGATTTGATTTATCCAGACCTGCCGTTAATGCACAGGAAGCGGTACAATGGCTTTATCTTGCTTACCTTGCAGCAATTAAAGAGCAAAATGGAGCGGCAATGAGTTTAGGAAGAGTATCGACTTTCCTGGATATTTATATCCAAAGAGACCTGAATGAAGGCGTTTTAACCGAAGTGGAAGCACAGGAACTAATTGACCATTTTGTCATGAAATTACGATTAGTTAAATTCGCGAGAACACCTGATTACAATGAATTATTCAGTGGTGATCCTACATGGGTAACTGAGTCCATTGGCGGTATATCGTTGGAAGGTAAACCTTTAGTAACAAAGAACTCTTTCCGTTTTCTGCACACATTAGTGAATTTAGGACCAGCACCTGAACCGAATTTAACTGTATTATGGTCAACAAAATTACCAACGGCATTCAAAAAATTCTGTGCAAAAATGTCTATTTTAAGCAGTTCGATTCAGTATGAGAATGATGATTTAATGCGGGAAGAATATGGTGATGATTATGGTATCGCCTGTTGTGTATCGGCAATGAGAATCGGAAAACAGATGCAGTTTTTTGGTGCAAGAGCCAACCTAGCAAAAGCTTTATTATACGCCATCAACGGGGGAATTGATGAGAAACTGAAAATACAAGTAGGTCCCTCTAATAAACCGGTAACATCAGAATATTTAGATTTTGAGGAAGTAATGGAAAAGTACGACAAAATGATGGATTGGCTGGCAGGACTTTATGTCAATACATTAAATGTCATTCACTATATGCATGATAAATATAGCTATGAACGCATTGAAATGGCTTTACATGACAGAGAAGTTTTCCGAACAATGGCTTGCGGTATTGCGGGATTATCCGTTGTAGCTGATTCATTAAGTGCCATTAAACACAGCAAAGTTAAAGTAATCCGTGACAAAGATGGCCTAGCAGTCGATTATGAAATCGAAGGTGATTATCCGAAATACGGTAACAACGATGACAGAGTTGATATGCTTGCAAAAGACCTTGTAAAAACATTTATGAATAAAATTGCCAAACATAAAACTTACCGGAATGCTACACCAACACAGTCTATTTTAACCATTACTTCAAATGTAGTATACGGAAAGAAAACCGGAAACACTCCTGACGGAAGAAAAGCCGGAGAGCCTTTTGCACCAGGAGCAAATCCACTTCATGGCCGGGATACAAAAGGATCACTTGCATCATTAAGTTCTGTTGCAAAGCTGCCATATGAATATGCATTAGATGGAATTTCGAATACCTTCTCCATTGTACCGAAAGCATTAGGAAAAGAAGAGGAAGTTCGAGTCAGTAACTTAGTCGGTTTACTAGATGGATATGCCATAAAAAGGGGTCATCATCTAAATATCAATGTATTTGAAAGGGAAACACTGATGGATGCCATGGATCATCCTGAAAAGTATCCACAGCTTACCATTCGCGTTTCAGGTTATGCAGTGAACTTTATCAAGTTAACTAGAGAACAGCAAATTGATGTTATTAATCGTACATTCCATGAATCTATGTAATATATAATTGAAGATTTAAACAGACGTACGCAGAGAATAATTAGGCAAAAATAAAGAAGAGGTGAGTATGATGAATGGCCGGATACATTCTGTTGAAACGTGTGGTACCGTTGATGGACCTGGTTTACGATATGTAATATTTATGCAAGGGTGTTTATTAAGATGCAAATACTGCCATAATCCTGATACTTGGAACAGGAGTGAGGGCAAAGAAATAACAGTGGAAGAATTATTCGAAGACATTAACTCATACTTGCCTTTTTTCCAATCGTCTGGTGGAGGAGTTACTGTAAGCGGGGGTGAGCCCTTATTGCAAATAGACTTTCTCATTGAATTATTTACAACACTGAAAAAGAACGGAATTCATACAACATTAGACAGCTGCGGGGGCTGCTTTACATCCTCCCCGTACTATGTAGAAAAATTAGATCGGCTAATGCAAGTAACAGACCTTGTCCTGCTCGATTTAAAACATATAGATAAGACAGAACATAAAGCACTAACAGGAATGACCAATCAGCATATTTTACGTTTCGCAAAATATCTTGACTCAAGAAAAGTACCTGTCTGGATAAGACATGTACTAGTCCCTTCAATTAGTGATGAAGATCAGGCATTAACAGATTTAGCAGCATTTATTGACACCCTTCCCAATGTGGAAAAAGTCGAAGTATTACCATATCACAAGCTCGGCATTTATAAATGGGAACAATTAGGCATACCTTATCCACTAGAAGGAATCGAACCGCCAACAGCAGAGAGAGTACGGAATGCTGAGAAAATATTACAGATAGTATGATTAGTCATTTTTAGGAGATCGACGAGGAGACCGGAAACGGCTCCTCTTTTTTATTTAGGAAAAGCTAAAAAAATCTCCCCCTCTGTTTTATTAGAATAGTACAGCAATTTATCCTTGTATTAGACTCAATCGAAGAGCTTCTTCTATGTAACGATCTATTCGCTCATAAAAATCTTCCCTTCTCTTATTTACACGTATATCCGGCTCTATCCCTATCCCTTCAAACAATCCGCCATCCGGCATACTTGCCCGCACCGCACCAATACATAACCTCTGTTCACCCTTTTCAAAGATATAAGGCTGTCCAGTTGAGCCCCATGTTCTCTCACCAATTATTTTCGCTCTGCCATTGTCCTTAAAAGGAACGACTAGATCTTCTGCAGCTGAGCCTGTATCTCGATCAACTAAAAGAATCAGCTCCCCACCATACGCCTTCTTGTCCGGTTCAATATATACAGGCTGATATTCCTTTGTTGCTGTTTTTAACCCATAAGATCGCCATCGCTGATTCATTAAGAGTTTAATTAATGATGCAGGTGTACTCCCTCCCTTATTGCCTCTCAAATCAAGAATAATAGACTTGGCTGAAAAAAATCGACCAACAAAATCAACAGCATCTGCTTCATATTTTGGTTTTTGAAAAGAAGGAATCTTTATATAGGCAGTTTTCTCATGTACCAGCCATCGTCCTTCTGTCATCACATCTTTTCTACCGATATTATATGGATTAACTTCGATCTGATTTTTCACATTGTCCTTATCAAAGAATTCTACACTATATTTTTCTGCCGGCATGAAAAGAGGGAACAATAAATTTAATCTTCCTGTCCTATAAAGATCATGCAACTCATGCAGATATTTGGAAAAGTCACCCACCAGCTGTTTGAATGGCTGACCGTTTATCGTAAGAATCTGGTCACCTGGTGTCAGGCCGTTCAGTAAGCTTTCAGTAACGATCCATTCCCCTTTTATGTTTTCAAACGAAAATCCAATTGGCAGAATATTTTCCGTATCATCCCAATCGATCAGGGCAGTTGCTGATAAATCAAAATATATGGTGTGTCTGTTATTTAACTTGGCAAGGAATTCAAGCATCAGCTGGGTAAAGGACAGTCTGTTCTCTGTCTCGAGAACTCGTTTAATGAACTGCGGAAAATAGGTATCTAAATCTTCCAATGCAATCTTAGAGTCCTCCCAATGTGCAAAATATTTGGATACGGATTCATAAGCTTTTGACAGGATAAAGAGTCTTTCTTCAATGTGGATAGATTGTGAAATAGCAGATTCCATAAAAAATGCCCCTCCCTTACTTGATCATAAATCTCCGTTCCCTATTTCGCCAGTTCATTTCAAACAACTCCGGCATCTGGACGAAACGCTCGAGAAACTCATACGCCTGTTTATCCGATATTTCCTTAGGGATATATATCCCGTTAAAGACCGCAGAAGAAATAGTTGTATGGAAATCATATTTAAACTCATAATCGCCTACATACGCCTGTGCCAATTTACCTTTCCAGTCAATCCGATAGCACTCCCCCTCTATCTTAGTAAAATGAATTGAATGAAAAGCAGAAGCATCATGACCAAGTAAATATACATCAAAGGCGGTCTTGTTGAGATCAGGATTTTCCAGCTCTTTCTGTGTTAAAAAATCCACAGCATATTCTTTTCCGTCAAGTGCTGTCAGATCAAATGGAGAATGCTCACTTTCAACAAGAAAACCTTTATTATCCCACTCTTGTGACGACAAAGTACATCTATGATAATTGTTCCAGACAATCTTTGCCTGCCAGTCTCCCCCATCATCATCCTCGTCTTCATCATCTTCATCATCAATGTCCTCTTCATAGTAGTCAGCAGTTTCTATATGTAAATCAAAATACAGTCCATTCCTTTTCTCGTCTGCTGCTTCATATTTAAAATGGGCTTCCCAATGAAAACTGGTAATTCGATGACCATTTGGCCAGGGATTGTCTACAAAATAAATTCGATCCATGATATTCTCTCCTAACTCTTCTCTAAAACATTTACTAATTTTTTAAAAAAGTAACCCGAATTATAAGCTTGTTTTACAGCTGATCCTTTATCTTTTCAATAACTGTTTGATAAAAAATTTCCTGATGTGGAACGAATCTGTTTTTCCCAACAGTTTCCTCCATCAAGTGCTTTTCACCCATTTCATTTACAAAAAATCCGCTTAGTTTAATCTGGTTGATCTTTCCTTTCCACAATGCTTCAAAGTCAGAAAATTTTGCTTTTACCATTCCTGCTACTTCTTCTTTCTGTAAATGAAAATCTTCCAATCTATTATTCGTTTTGAATAAAAATACGTTCGCAATTTCTTTATCAATAAAACTTTCTCTTGTCACAATATAATCAATAACACCTAATGAAACTAATTCACGGAAATTCACTTTAACCCCTAACTCTTCTTCAATTTCTCTAACACCATCTTCCACATTTTCATCTGCCAGTAAGTGCCCTGCTGCTGTTATGTCATAAAGGCCAGGGTAATCTTTCTTTACCGGACTTCTTAGCTGAAGGTAAATATAACTGATGTCATTCTCTCTCCCGACAAACCAGCAATGAAACACTTCATGCCAGTATCCGATTTGATGTACTTCATTACGGGAAGCAACCCCGACTTCCTTTTTATTATCGTCAAATATTTTTAATAACTCCTGTTCCAATCTATTCACTCCTTCTCAATCTAGTTTCATCTGAAAGTGATGACAGGTAATGTCTAACCCGCCTTTCAAATAAAAACGGTGCGCATCATGTCGATGAACTCCTGAATCTAAGTGGAACTGCTCACAGTTATTTACATTTGCCTGATCAATTAGCCAATCCCATAAGATACCTGCGTAACCGTTGCGTCTGCTCGCCTCATGTGTAATAAAGTCATCTAAATAAAAGTATTTCCCCCATGCCAACGATTCAGTAATTCGGTATCCAGCGGCCGCCTTTACTTCTTTATCGTCGATAACAGCAACAATATGGTAACCATAGCTAGCTTGTAATCTATTAATTTTTTCAATATACTCATATTCTGTTAAATGTGGTCGAAGCTGTTTTACTGTTGGAAAAGTGGATAGTATCTCCTCATCTGTTTTCATTTCCTTTATTATTGGCTTCATCTCTTTCCCTCCAGTTTAAGCCTGCAATTGATATCACCATTAATACTAACATAATATTCCAATGATATTACCTAAAATTATCTCTATTCTGCTAAAAAAAATTAATAAATTTTTGCCTTCTCCGTTTTCCCGCTGTATGTTTCAGACTGCGAATTCCCCGTCGAAGATCTCCTACTGAACTATGATTGCAAAAAAGTATGATTGATTCGAAGGCAATATCTTCCTATAATCAGTATATAGTTTGGCATAAAAAGAGAATGGCAGGGGTTGCTTATGACCAATAAAAACAGAAGAAAGAAGAATAGTATTCCACCACTAAAAACATATTGGTGGATCATTTCATATTTGAGACCATATCGCTGGCAGGTTTTCTTATTTATCGTTTGCAGTCTGATAGCTGTCGGTGTCGAAATGTCCATCCCAAAGGGTGTCCAGTATTTAATTGACCATATTATCCCAAACGAGCAAACCAGTCAGTTGGTTAATATTCTCGCAATTTTTAGTATTTTTCTTGTTATTATGTTTCTTGCGATGATGTTACGAAACTCTCTCCAACGAATTATTCAGGAAAAAGCAGCACAGGATCTGCAAACCTCTTTGTTTACCCACCTTAGAAAATTGGGCTTCGCTTATTATGAAAGAAAACCAATCGGCAAAACCCTCTCATTATTCAGCAGTGAAGTAATTGCTGTTCAGCAGATATACTCGAGATATTTCCCTGCAATCATTATTAATTCGATTGTGTTAATAATAACCGCAGCTTTTATGATTTCGATTAATTGGAAACTTTGCTTATTAATCATTCCATTTTTCTTATCCTATTATTTAATTGGACCATATTTTGAAAAAAAAGCAGCGGTATACGCAAAGGAGACGCAACAGTCCCGCAATCAGTTAAACAAGAAAATTTATGACAGCGTTTCCGGATTGCTGGAGTTAAAAGCTAATAACCGGGAGAATTGGGATTTGGCTCTTACAGAAGAAAAACTCTCCCTTTTTCACAAAGACTTTATGAAACAATTAGTGATGAACTATGCCAGAGGATTAGTAAGACGTGTCACCATCTACTTCGGTGCTGTCGCAATATTTGCTTACAGTGCTGTATTAATCCAGAACAATCAGCTAACTATCGGAGAATTTGTAGCCCTGACATTCTATTATTTTCTAGTAATCAGGTACATGACCGTAATCGTGACAAATATTTCTGAGCAGACAATTTTAATGAACCAAGCGGAACAGTTATTTACCTTTGTCCATGAAAAACCAGAAATAGAAGAAAGCAAATCCCCAGTTATACTGGAAAAAGTGTGCGGCAACATGGAATTTCGCGATATACATTTTGGCTATCCATCAATGCCAAACATTTTAAAAGGATTTAACCTTACTATACATGCCGGCGAAAAAATTGCGATTGTTGGAAAATCAGGTAATGGAAAATCTACTTTGCTCAAATTAATTGGGCGCTTTTATGATCCGCAGCAAGGGACTGTATTTCTGGAAGGAGTTCCGCTTTCTAAGCTTTCTCTAAGCCAAATTAGAGATTCCATTGGTTTTGTTTTTCAGGATACCTACTTATTTAATAAAAGCATTAAAGAAAATGTCAAATTCGGTAATCCTGATGCAACGGATGAAGAAATAGTCGAGGCATGCAAGCAGGCAAATGCCCACAAGTTTATATCAGAATTGCAAGACGGTTATGAAACAGTAGTTGGCAACCGTGGTATCAGACTTTCCGGCGGACAGAAACAAAGAATGGCAATTGCAAGAATGATATTGAAAGACCCGAAAATCATTGTACTAGATGAAGCTACATCTTCCTTAGATAATCTTAGTGAAAAAGAAGTGAAGTCTGCATTTGACACATTATTGGAAGGAAAAACAATCATAGCGGTAGCACACCGGTTATCAACAATTGAGAATTATGACAGGATTATCATGATGGAAGACGGGAAGAACGTTGAAATCGAGAGCTATCAGGAATTAATGAAACACAGCAGCCCTTTTGCACAGAAAGCAGGTGTATTAATTGAGTAACCTAAAATGGATCTCTCGTTATACAGGACGGATAAAAGGAATACTTACATATACGATTATTTTATTAATGATTGAAAAAGCTGCTGAGTTATCATTAACTGGTCTGCAGAAATTCATTATTGATGATGTATTTATTAATGGAGACTTCAACCTCCTGCCTTATTTATTAATTGGTTTAGCATTTATTGCGGTATTTTATAACATACTGCACTTATATGCAGCCAAAGTAAGGATCAAAGGTCAGCAAAAGCTTCACACCATCATGCTGAATACAATAATGAGAAAACTGCATCACAGCAATGTTCATACCTTTCATCAGTACGGCACTGGGAAGTATGTCCAAAATTTAACTAATGATGTGAATCAGATCTCTTCATCATTTGCCAGTGCATTTCCTATGGGAATAATGGATCTGTTCGGCGCCCTTGTTATCAGTATCATTATTGGATTTAACAATTTGCCAATATTAATCGGAATTATGGTAATTAGTACATTTTATATTGTCCTTGGCAAATATTACGGACCAAAGCTGAAAATGGAACAACGGGAAAGTGCGAATATGAAGTCTGATCTGATCGTTTTTATGGAAGAAGGAATTTCTTCATCAAGGGAAGTTATTGCTTTCAACAGAGAATCCTATGAAAAGAAGGAATACAACCAAGCTTTCCAAAATTACTTCAAACAAATCATGAAAGAAAACCGGCTCCTGAATAAACAAATGCTATCAGCAGAGCCATTAAAATGGGCAGTTAATTTACTTGTTCTTGGTTACGGGGGGTATTGTGTAATGCAAAACACTTTATCTATCGGGACCTTTGTCGTTATCTATCAATTCTCTTCCCAGTTACTAGTCTCGTATCAAAGAGTCTTTAATTTCCTCATAAATATGTCGCGGAGCTTTGCTTTTGTTGACAGATTCAGAGATGTAATGAATATAGAAGACGAAAAAGATGGCATGCAAAAATTAGATGGAAGCATTTCAACGATTGAGATGAATAAGATTCAGTTCAAATACGATGCCAATGAAAGAACAATTCTGAACAAATTAAATATCGATATTCCAATTGGTAAAAAAGTTGCCTTTGTGGGAGAAAGCGGCAGCGGTAAATCAACTGTCTCCCAGCTCCTAACCCGATTTTACGAACCGACAGATGGAGAAATAATGATCAATCAGCAACCACTTTCCAACATCTCGAGAGATAGCTGGCAAAAGAAAGTGTCAATTGTATTCCAGGAACCTTATTTGTTCCCTGATACAATAATAAACAACCTGCTGATGGGCAGAGCTATCCCTAAAGATAAAGTAATTGATTTATGTAAAAAAATGCAGATCCATGATTTTATTCTTACTTTACCTAAAGGCTATAATACCAATGTGGGGGAACGCGGGATAAAATTATCAGGCGGGCAAAAACAGCGCCTTGCTTTAGTGCGGGCACTTCTAGCAGATTCAGAAATACTAATCCTTGATGAGGCCACATCTGCATTGGACATGAAAACAGAACATCTTGTCCAGAAAAATATCGACACACTGCGAAAAGGGAAAACAACGATCATCATCGCCCACCGCTTGTCAACAATCAGAAATGCAGATATCATCTTTGTGATTGATAAAGGAAAGATTGCTGAAAGTGGCACACACAGCGAACTGTTAAAAACGAATGGAAAATACCGAGAACTCTCCATCTCCTAACTGGATACTTAGCAGGAAATCTGATTACCGAATCAGCAGACAAGATGGTACAGTGGACTAATTAGCATTTGTATTCAACAGTAGATGGCGCTTAATAAAACAGGAATTTTCATAAATTGCCTACACCACTTGTGAAAATTTCAGCATGATGTGAAGATCACAACCAAATCTTTGTTCTCAACAATTGAGATTTCGTCCTGATCACACGTTCACAACCAAATCTTTGCTCTCAACGGCTGAGATTTCGTCCTGATCACACGTTCACAACCAAATCTTTGCTCTCAACGGCTGAGATTTCGTCCTGATCACACAATCACTACCAAATCTCCTCTATCAACAATTGAGATTTCGTCCTGATCCACAGATCACCACCAAATCTTTGCTCCCAGCGATTGAGATTTCGTCCTGATGTTAGAAACTAAACCAAATGTATCATCTTCCTAAAAAAAACGTGGGACAGTTTTCCTGCCCCACATTTTTTATTTCTTTTCAATAATTGGAATCCATACTTCACTGCCATAGTCTTCGTCGTTCGGATTTCCTGGCAGATATACCTCAAGTTCTGGAGCATCTGCATGCTCATATCCTGTTGAGGGAAACCATTCTGAAAAAATACGTTTCCACACTTTTTGAATTGCCCCAGGCATCGGACCAACTGCTTTAAATACTGCCCAGGCTGCTGCAGGAATTTCTTTTTCTACCAGCCCTTCCACTGGTTCTTCCTCTGGTTTTTCAATTCCAATAACATAAGTAAGTTCATCCATTTGAGGAGCAAATTCCATGCAAATACCCAATACTCCTAATTCTCCTGAATGTTCGATCAGTTTTTTTACCGTTCCATCTCCATTTAACTCTTCCCAAAACTCTGGGATTCTTTTAAAGTTTACTTCATTCTTTGTTGATGTTCTAATCTCTTTTCCAACCACTTTAAAGCCTTCTTTTTTTACAATCCTGTAATTCATATCTTCTTCTCCTCTTAATTGAATGTGAAAGGAAAGCTTCGGGTATGCTTTTAACTGATGAGGTGTTTTCCGTGCCTGGGCAGGACTCATACCATGTACGATACGAAAAGCTCTCGAAAAGGATTCTGGTGTCTCATAACCATACTTTAACGAAAGATCGATAATCTTTGATTCTGATGCAATCAGCTCCTGTGCGGCCAGTGTTAATCTCCTTTTCCGAATATATTCAGCGACCGTAACACCTGTAATCATATGAAATAACCGCTGGAAGTGAAATTTTGATAAATAAGCAACCCCCGCCAGTGTGTTCATATCTATTTTTTGATCAAGATGCTCCTCAATATATTGAATCGTATTATTCATTCTTTTTAGTCCTTCCAAGCCCGCAACCTCCCTTCCCAATACAATCTTAACCCTTCAGCCAATCATTTTCCTGTCATTCTGTGCGTTCTTATGACAGCTCCTCAACTCACTTTTATATGATACATTCGCATTGATTGAAGGCTTCCTTCATAATCTAATTGACCCGAATGGATGAGAGACCGTATTCTATATTCAATCCAGGCATCAAATAGTGGCTGTTCTGTATGACCTATCACTTCCCCAATAACTTTTACCGCTTGAATAAACTCATCCTCTCTTTGCAATCTCCTTACACACTCCAATATAAAAGGATCATCCCTTGTTTGCTTGTCGTCAATAATCTTACCCTTTTGCCATGAACGGACAATCCCTTGACTATTAAGTAATTTTTCCCCTTCTTCCGCGTATTCTCCTTTTAACTTATCAGTTAGTGGTTTTTTATAATGATCATAAAAGTATTTGAGCTGCTCTGAGTTACATTCCCCGGTTTGGCGAATATCTATTTTAATATCTTTGTTTTTGGTAAAATCATGCATTGCCTGATATGTATTAATATAGCTCAGATTTAGGTTCTTCCCCTTCAATATACTGCAGCAGATTCGCAGCCCAGTTTGTTCCGAAGCATTTTCACAAGTCCAGATGGTGACATGTTCTCCATTGTCTATCTCCAATAGTTCCTGCAGGGATTCTGTATAAATGGATTGATCATTTTGAAAACTATTCCACATTGGATGATAAGTCGTATGCAGCCAGTTAAAATAATGATTGATTCCGCTCTTTTTATGAATATCTTTAATCGGTCCCAAAGAAAAATCAATCGGAAACCCTATTACCTTATCATCATGATTACGATAGGCGTATGTTAAACTGCCTGTTGCAGCCCCGCCAAACACTAGATGAATCATTTAGTTCCCCCATTTCTTAGCCTATTTACGGGCAAGTTCACTCCATACATCAAATTTATTACCGTCCAGATCTTGAAAAACAAAGTTCCTTCCAGCATGCCCTCTATTTTCTATTTCCCCCACTATAATTCCAGCCTCCATAAAGTCCTGATGAATTTCTACTAATGCTTCCATTCCATCCACTTCAAATGTTAGGCTGAATTGCTCTTCCCCATGTTTATCTATAAAATTAGCAGTCTGGTGATCCTTTGCTCGAACAAGGAAGAAACTTTGGTCTGCTAGATTAATAATAGCTTTGTCTTCATCCTTATAACTAAGCTCCCCTCCCAGTTTCTCCACATACCATGCTGCCGACACCTCCACATTACGAACAGGTATATAATTCGTTCCGACTCGCTCCAGTTTATGTTTCACAGGTCTTCCTCCTCCATTTTCATAGATATGCCAAACAAAAATCACGATAAATTTCTCCAATTATACCTTCCAATTGATGAACCCCTGTATCAGTGTTTGTCATAATAGCGAATCCAGTCTCTTTTTCCGGAAAAGAGACCATTATTGATTGAAAACCAGAACCCCAGCCAAGGGATGTGATCTCCAATTCTTTTTTAGAATGGTCAAGAAAAACACCTAAACCGGTCCAGTTTCTTTCAAATTGCGGGCTGATCATTTCCCGTGCACTTTTTTCAGATATCCCTATTTTACTTCTTCCTTTAAGCGCATTCATTAATTCTGCCATTAATTGAGCTAGATCTGATGCTGTTGTCCAAAGACCGCAAGCTGCAGGATATGGATATCTCGGGTAACCGCCCATCACCATTTCCCCTTCTTTATTATAGCCATAAGCAAAATTCCTCTCAGCAGGTCGCGTATTATATGTACAATTGTTCAGGGATAATGGCTGAAAGATATATTCATCAATTAACATATTAAATGAACGGCCCATTACATCTTCCAGCATTTGCTGAATGACACAATATCCAGCATCAGAATAATGAAATTCAGCTTCCGGTCTGTATTTTACAGTAACCGAATCTCTATGATATCCTGTCTTCCCTACTAAGATATCAGTAATAGATGGAGTCAGGTCACCCGCCTTCATTTCCATAAAACTACCTTCAGGGTCTGTCACACCAGATTGATGTGACAGCAAGTTTCGTAATGTTACTTTCTTATCCTTCATAAATTTGTTATCAGGGATCTTCCAGCTGCTAAGTCTTCTGTTTACATCTTCATCCAAATCAAAAAATCCCTGATCAGTTAATTTTACTGCCAACAATGCAGTTACAAATTTACTAATCGAACAGGCGTGAAAAAGTGAATGACTGTTCACATATCTTTCAGTCCCTTTTTCCAGAACTCCGTAATTCTTTACCTCTGTCACCTCATTATAACGAACTACGGCTAGACTCAATCCATTAACAGTATAAACTTCTGAAAGCTTCTCCATCTTATCAATGAAATTCTTCATCCAATCATCCTTCTCTTTTGGATGATTATACCATACAAAAAGGAATATATGTTCTGTTTTTAAAAAAAACGTTTGTAAAGACATTATCCCTATCGCGGCACTGTGACTTGTAAGTATTCACTGATGGCATTCAGTGCATCTTTATCATCATAGCCCCTCGTTGTGAGTGTTACATTTGAACCCTGTACAAGATTAAGGGAGAGCAAACCTAAAATACTTTTCACATCAATATGATAGTTATTGAATTGTAATTTCACATCACTCTCAAAGTTTTGCGCTAAATTCGTCAGATCGGACATCCCTTTTGGTCCTAGCGCCCTGTTTATTGTCATATCTTTTACATACATATAATCAGCTCCTTTTTTGTATATTATATCCAAAATCAGAAGCTGTATCAGTAAAATTTAGCGGAAGAGAAAATCCCCCCGCCAAGGTTTACTCACTTTCCTTTATAATGCCGGTATCGACGTAAGAGACTACACCGGTATGTGCATTCATTTTCTCAATATGCCCACCTGTTTCCGGAAACTCGACGAGATATGAGAGTGTATATGTTTTTGGATCATCCAAACTTTTAACGGCACGAACTAAGGTCATTTCCAGTTCATTAAAAAAACGCTGTTCTGCTACTTTCATCGAGAAAGATGGAACAGTGCTTAGCTGTTTAAGGCTTTCTATTTGCTTATTCGTCAGGAAAGTAATTGAACATTCACGTATGATTCCCGAATAAACGCCTATATGGACATGTGCGTCATATCCTAATAATCTCATTTCTTGATGCACTCTGTAAAATCTGAACATTACGGTTGGTTCTGCTTCCGGGTAATCTTCCCATTCTTCCCCCTGATCGTGTACGACTACTTCGATTTCTTCTCCATCTGATGTTTCTTCAATATTTTTTAAAAAGTCCTGTTCCGAACTAAAATCATCTGGGTCCTCCAGAACATATTTCTCATGGACATTTCCAACGACCAATTCAAGATACTCAACCGCTCTTTCTTGCATGTTTTCTCTAGATAACTCAGAAAGTTCCTCATTCTGTTCAAATGGAAGGTTGGAATAGCTAAAATGGCCTGTTTCCCCGTTGTAAATGGAGATAACAGCTTCTTCTTCCTCCTCATTTATGGAAACAGCCGGATCTACCCAGATTACGGATTGATCTTCTCCCGCCTTTCTCACTAAGTGATTTTGTACATTCAGCATCTCCTCCATTGTCTCTGACGGATGGACCTCAGTTAAATCATGTACGGGAGGCTCTTTAGTTCCCATAAACTCCAAAATCGAATCTAATTTGCCATCAACAGTGACTCCCACTATTTCATCCTTTGCACGATATATCAGTTCTGCCTCACCAAAGCGGTCCTCTCCATGACCAGGCAGATTGATAGAAAGCTGGAGATAACCAGAAGCTTGCAAGATTTCTTTCGCCTCATCCTTTGTGATCTGTAGAGATGGATATTCTAACACAATGTCAGTTTGTCCAATAGAAGCTGACCTAAGGGCTGCATCTCTTGTAAAATATAAGGAACATCCTGTATTTGGGATAAACAGACCAAGTTTTGGATCGCGTTCCTCGTAAGAAATCATATAATTATTTTCCGCAAATTCACACAATACACTAAAATGTACTTCTCTATCTACAAATGTTTCCACAAATAACTGTGCCAATCTCAGCATTTCTTTTACTTGCGCAGGAACAGAGATATCTACAACAGATTCTTCCTCCTCATAATCAATTTCTGCGTGATATCCTTCAAATTTCCCATCCTCGCTCAGCTCAATAGTTCCGTAAACTTCTTTTGTGAGTATATTTACTATTTGACATGAGTATTCTTCATCTACCATTTCAATCTCTGGGTTACCAGGGATAAATGGCTGTAATTTTTTCTTTAAATCTTCCATTAAGTCACTCCATCTCTTTTTTTATATAACGTATACGAATGAATTTGGAAATGGTTTCACTTTTTAAAGGGAGGCGAATGGGGAAAATACGGGGAATTCAAAAAGGAGGGGACAGAGAGTCATTCTCCCTGTCTTATGCTTTTACATTAAGGCCAAGGTAAGAAAGTGCTTCTTTAACTGTCGCCATTGTTGTAAATGGGGATAAATCGATACCCTGGCTCGTTGCTTCTACGGCTAGTTCGGCTCTTAATCCGGTAATAATGGACTTCACACCAAGCATTGCTAACACACTGCTTATCCTGAAAAGAGAATCTATGACAACATTATCTAATGTGTAAACTCCTGAAAAATCAATAATTAAATAG
Source organism: Gracilibacillus ureilyticus (assembly GCF_900111195.1). Lineage (GTDB taxonomy): Bacteria > Bacillota > Bacilli > Bacillales > Amphibacillaceae > Gracilibacillus > Gracilibacillus ureilyticus. Next base: position 92,940 of record NZ_FOGL01000017.1, on the reverse strand, counting down.
GTGATGTTCTGTTCATGCACTTTAACTGGTACCAAATCTAAAAGCTGTGCAGCTTTTTCCTGATCGATTTTCCCTCCTAATGGCAGCACACCGATTTCCTCTACAACCGGAACAATTGTTGCTGACAATTCATTGATTTCTGTTTCCATTTCCTTTTGCAGGGCTTCCCGCTTTTTGCGGTCAGTGATATCTTTTATGTATGTCTGTATTGCCTTCGTCTCTCCCATTATAAGCGGGTGACAATATAACTCTACATCTACGGCGGTTCCGTCCATCCTGTATACTGTTTCTTCAATAACATCTGCTGGATGCGAGTAGGCACCTGCTATTCTCTTTCTAATGGAAGATTTCGATGTTTCCTTGAAAATGTCCAGTGGGCTGCCTCCGATAACAGCTTCTTTCACTGTCATAAATAATTGTTCCGCAGCCTTGTTAATATATATAATTTTGTGATCTGAATGAATGATAAGTGGATCAAGCGAATATTCCATCACTTCACGATAATCTATCGCTGATATGTTATCCGTCACAATTATCCCTCCTTTTCATTCAGTGTAACACACACATCCATAAGAATCTCTGATCACGATTAAATTCTTTTAACAGCCGTTCATTTCCCGGGCAATATCAATCCCTTCTGTTATACAGATGGATTATGTTTCCCCATGAAAAATCCCGATCTCATGCAAAACTTCATCAAGTGACTTCTCATTTTTCGATTTCATCCTTAGGGCTACTCTCTTATCAAATGCTAGTTCTGCCGTTGTTTTATTCGGTACAATTACACAAGAAATACCTGCGTTTATTGCAGCCAGAGAACCGTTTGGAGAATCTTCGAAAACAATTGCGTCTTCAGGTGTAATATGAAAATGGTTCAGCACTTTGAGGTAAAGATCTGGTGCCGGCTTCACTTCTTCCGCATCATCAGCAGTAAAAATTACATCAAAATAGTCGGTCAGATTTAGTTTATCTAAATGCTCATCAACCCAGCTTCTCCTGGAACTGGAAGCAATTGCAGTCATTATACCAAGCTGTTTTGCACGTTTTAAATAATCCACTACTCCATCACGGGGTAATTGATCTGCAATTAATTCCTTGTATACTTTTCTTCTCTCCTGTCTGACTGTATCCCGGTCTATATTCGGTATACAATGAAGCAATTGCTCGTACGGATCAAAAGCCAATGAACTGCCGATTCCTTTAAGCCATGATTCGATTGGAAATTCGATATTATATTTCTGATATAATTGTTGAAAAGACTCCAGTTCAAACGTCTCTGTATCAAAAATTAATCCATCAAAATCAAAGATAATTGCTTTAACCATTTTCGAACCCTCCTCACCTCTAATATCTTCCATATTAACACATTATTCCTTAAATCAGACTATCTAACCAAGGAATCTATCAAAAAAGTGTCCGGGCGATTTGCCCGGACACTATCTTAATCATATCGAACCGATTCATCACCAAGCCCGCTATCTTCATACAATCCATCAGTTTCATAGTATTTTGCTTCCAATGCCTGAAATTCGCTTGTTTCACGAATATTATCAAAAAACACATCATATAGTGCGTTTTCAAAGTAATACGGATCATATTCTAACACGATCTCTAAATTTGTTATGGCGTCTATTGTATTCTGGTTATATGCTGCAATTGCAGCCATTCCGTAATAGCCATCCGGATATTCCGGATAGTCTGTGATAATTTTCTGATACATTATCTCAGCCTCCTGAATCTGTTCATAGTAGAGGTGGAGATCTGCTTTATATGTATGAACAGCAACGTTTTCCGGATCAATCGCTAGTATGTGATCAAGCATTTCCAACGCTTGTGTCTGGTTATTAAGAAAATCGTAAGCATTTGCCATCACCCAGTATGCATCAATATCTTCAGGTAAATATGTCAGGTACCTTTCCATATAATCAATCGTTTTTTCATACTCTGCTAAATCATAATAGGTTATCCCTAACCCGTAATAAGCAGAAGCGGTATCTTCGGAAATATCATAATCAATAGCTGTTTCATATGCATCGATACCCGACTGGTAATTTCCCAATCCGTAATAAATGTTTCCCAGATTAATATATTCATATGCTTCGTTAGGTTCAATAGCGATAGCCTGCATAATTACTGTCAATGCTTCCTCATTTCTTCCCAGCATGTTTAATGCCCAGCCTTTATTATTTAAAGCAGTATCATTGTCCGGTTCAATTTCTAAAACTTCATTGACGACCTCCAGGCCTTCTTCATAGTTTCCTTCATTGATTAATGCATATGCTTTATTATTTAATGCTGTTAGGTCTGCTGGTTCTTCCTCTAAATCTGTTTCTGCATTTGTCAGAATTGTTTCATAGTCCTCTTCTTCAATTGCTTTATTGTATTGAACAGTGTCATATATCTGCACAGCACCATTTCCCCAGTTGTATAAGAGAAAGATGAAAGCCATTGTGTGAACAACATAGACAACAGGCTTCATTTTATAAAACTCATGATATTTACAAAAACCAATTACAAAAATCAGCAAGCTCCAACCAAAAAGAATTACTTCAAAAAATAAAACTATATTAAATAGTAATGCTTCCTTTTCTGTCATAGAAACAAACAACTCTGAAGTAAAAATATCCGGGAATAAAATTATCTCTACTATCCAAAACGGGATTAATAACATCAACGGTAATAAAGACCAGCCAACCGCTATTTCCATTTGCCGGTAGGTTGCTTTTCCTTTAAAAAGACGACCGATTTTCTCTGCAAAAAAAGCTCCGACTTTTATTGCGATAAAACCAACTAATGGACTGAAGATCATAGCCAAAATAATGAGTGCACTGACAGAAAAGTGTTCGCCCATCTCAGCGATATAAAAACGGTTTAGTAAGTTGATGAACCCTAATCCCATTGACAGAGATAATAATTGCAGTACTGTTATCTGTTTCTCACGCCAAATCTCAAAAGTATGGGATGGCTGTGACAAAAAAGATAACCAGCGACTTTCCTTTTCATTTTCCATTGATAAACCTCCTCAAGTAAACATTCATCATTATAATATATGGACAATAAAATTGTAAATATTTATCTTTATTTGAAAAAAATAATAGTTGGATAGTCGGAGATAGATGAAGAGATATATGTAGAATTCACTATTTCATTCTGCGTGTTTCTAATTCTTTATCACTATAAAAAAAATGCCTGCTCCCAGAGGAACAGGCATTTCTTTTAATAATTACTGTCACTTCCAAAGAAGTTTTTGAATGACTGGATGTTCGTATCACGATTTAATGCAGCGATCGATGTTGTTAATGGAATTCCTTTCGGACACACTTGAACACAGTTTTGTGAGTTACCGCATCCAGTAATTCCGCCATCTTCCATTAAGGCATCCAGGCGTTCTGCTTTGTGCATTTCACCTGTAGGATGTGCGTTAAATAGGCGAACCTGTGAAAGTGGTGCAGGTCCGATAAAATCAGATTTGCTGTTCACGTTCGGACATGCTTCCAAGCAGACACCGCAAGTCATACATTTCGATAATTCATAAGCCCACTGGCGTTTTTTCTCAGGCATTCTTGGTCCCGGCCCTAAATCGTACGTACCGTCAATTGGAATCCATGCTTTAACTTTCTTCAATGAATCAAACATCCGGCTGCGGTCAATGACTAAGTCACGGACAACAGGGAATGTAGACATTGGCGCAATGGTTATTGGCTGTTCCAGTTTATCAACAAGTGTGGAACAAGCCTGGCGCGGTTCATCATTGATAACCATTGAACAAGCACCGCACACTTCCTCTAAACAGTTAGATTCCCAGGAAACTGGCGGGCGTTTTTCTCCATTCGCATTAACCGGATTTTTCTGGATCTCCATTAATGCCGAAATGATGTTCATATTTTTACGGTAGTTAACTTTGAATGTCTCCTGATAAGAAGGAGAATCCGGACTGTCCTGACGAGTGATAATGAGCGTTATTTTCTCTTCTGCCATCTCTTGCTACCCCCTCTGTTATTTTTTCTTACTGTAATCACGTTTTCTCGGTTTGATTAATGAAACATCAACATCTTCATAAGAAAACTTCGGAGCATTTGCTGCAGCATCAAATGATGCCATTGTTGTTTTGAGCCATTCCTCATCATTACGTTCAGGGAATTCCGGTTTGTAATGTGCTCCGCGGCTTTCGTTTCGGTTATATGCACCTTGTGTAATAACACGGGCAAGGTGTAACATATTTTTCAATTGGCGGGTAAACATAACTCCCTGGTTATTCCAGCGGGAAGTGTCATCCATATTAATGTTTTCCCATCGCTCTAGTAATTCCTGAATTTTTTCATCTGTTTTTAACAGTTTTTCATTTTCACGAACAACGGTTACGTTATCTGTCATCCATTCACCAAGTTCTTTGTGGATCTGGTATGCATTTTCTTCACCACGCATGTTAATTAACTGCTCGAACTGGTCTTCTTCTTTCTTCAGCTGCTGATCAAATACTGTTGACGGTATATCATCAATTGTTTTCTCTAATCCCTCGATATATTTAATTGCATTCGGTCCTGCAACCATACCTCCGAAGATAGAGGATAACAATGAGTTTGCACCAAGACGGTTTGCACCGTGCTGTGAGTAATCACACTCACCTGCTGCAAAAATACCAGGAATGTTTGTCATCTGGTCGTAATCTACCCAAAGTCCACCCATAGAGTAGTGTACTGCAGGGAAGATTTTCATCGGTACTTTTCGCGGATCTTCACCAACAAATTTTTCATAGATTTCAATAATTCCGCCAAGTTTAACATCAAGCTCTTTTGGATCTTTATGGGATAAATCAAGGTATACCATGTTTTCCCCGTTAATTCCCAGTTTCTGATTAACACAGACATCAAAAATTTCACGTGTTGCAATATCACGTGGTACAAGGTTTCCGTATGCAGGATATTTTTCCTCTAAGAAATACCATGGCTCTCCATCTTTGTATGTCCAGATACGACCACCTTCTCCCCGTGCAGACTCACTCATTAACCGGAGCTTGTCATCACCAGGGATAGCTGTCGGGTGAATCTGAATAAACTCACCATTTGCATAAATCGCACCTTGTAAGTATAAAGAAGCGGCTGCAGACCCTGTGTTAATTACAGAGTTGGTTGATTTACCAAAGATGATACCAGGACCGCCTGACGCAAATATTGTGGCATCCCCTTTGAATATTTTAAATTCATGGGATTTAATATTTTGACCGATAACTCCGCGGCCAACACCCTCTTCATCAATGATTGCTGAAACAAATTCCCAGCCCTCATACTTTGTTACAAGACCTTGTACTTCATAACGGCGTACCTGCTCATCTAACGCGTATAATAACTGCTGTCCTGTTGTAGCACCAGCGAATGCAGTACGGTGATGCTGTGTACCACCGAAACGGCGGAAATCAAGTAAACCTTCGTTCGTCCGGTTGAACATAACACCCATCCGATCGAACATATGAATAATACCTGGCGCTGCATCACACATCGCTTTTACTGGCGGCTGATTGGCTAAAAAGTCCCCGCCGTACACTGTATCATCAAAGTGGATCATCGGAGAATCCCCTTCTCCTTTTGTATCTACCGCACCATTAATTCCACCTTGTGCACAAACAGAGTGAGACCTTTTTACAGGAACAATCGATAATAAGTCTACATGTACTCCTGCTTCTGCTGCTTTGATTGTGGCCATCAGTCCCGCAAGACCACCACCGACAATAACAATATTGCGATCACTCATTCATACTCACTCCTTCTTTTTCTAACATTACTAATCTATTAAACAAATGCGAACAATGCGCGAATACCTATATATGTTACCGCAAGGAAAACGATTAAAGTAGCATATGTAGCAATTTTCTGTGAGCGAGGCGTTACCGTAATCCCCCATGTCACTAAAAAGCTCCATAACCCATTTGCGAAGTGGAATGTTGTAGAAACAACACCAATCACATAGAACCAGAACATTGCCGGACTAGCCAGAATGTCTTCCATTAAGCTGTAATCCAGTTCAACGTTTCCAAGTCCGATTTGCACACGCGTCTGCCATACATGCCAAACGATAAAAATAAGTGTAATAATCCCTGTAATTCGCTGCAGGAAGAACATCCAGTTACGGAAGAAGCCGTAACGTCTTACATTATTTCTCGCAACAAAGACAATATACACCCCTAATACCGCATGAAACAGTATTGGTAAAAAGATAATAAGTGTTTCCAGTGCATAACGGAATGGTAATGATTCCATAAAATGTGCCGCTTTGTTGAAACTCTCTGGCCCATACACTGCGAAGTGATTGACAACCAAGTGCTGGATCAAAAAGATACCAATTGGCACTACCCCTAATAATGAGTGTAACCTACGATATAAAAAGTCCCTATTCTCCATCTCTTGTACCCCCCTCTAATCTAGATAAATGTAAAAATTTCAACATACGATTTCCTATCAAACTACTTTAAAGCGCTTTACATCCCGTCATAAAAGATTTCTCTTTCGTTTCCTCCTTTATGAACAAGACAACCCATCCAAAGAAATTCGTATATTGTCAACACAACTATTGTACTTCTAACGCGGGAAAGCGTCAAGAAAACGAATACTTTTTCTAATGATTAATTGTCGATTTATAAGGGTATAAAACTACTATTCTCTATCACACAAAAAAAGAATAAATCATATTACTTATTGCACCATTTGACAAAAAAGTAGATAATAAAATTATACGTATTGTTTGGTTAGAGAGGGGTCCAATTTTGACAGAAAAAAAGACAAATATCGCAACAATTATTGCCAATCTTCATATTACGGGTAGTGGCTATGATCTATTACGCTATATCGGATTACCTGACATGCTTGGTAAGGAATCCGATTTAATCTTATATGTAATGGGAAAGAACCTAGCAGAAAAAAGTGATTGGGTGACAACAGAAGAGGTGCTCGAATTCTTTCTCCATGTAGGCTGGGGCGATTTGGTTCTTGCACAGGAGAAGCGACGGGGCTATGTGTTTCACCTAAGCGGCGAAGTGATCGATGCCAGGCTGGAAACAATAGAAAATGTGGAATTCCGTCTGGAAGCTGGTTTTCTGGCAAAGGCAATGGAACAAATTACCGGAAAACCGTGTGAATGTATTGCAGAAATCAAGAAAAACTTAGTAGAGTTTCACGTTATTTTCAGTGATTAAAAAAAGAAAGATGATCCTTTCTATTCTGAAAGATCATCTTTCTTTAATTTTTCATGAATACTTATCGCAACAGGCTCTGGTATTCCTAATTTCACTAACTCTTCTAAACTTGCATTTTTTATTTCGTTTAAAGATTTATAATGTGTAAGAAGCATTTTCTTCCGCTGTTCTCCCACACCCGGGATATCATCCAGCTGGGATCTGAATGCACTCTTGCCACGTAATTGCCTGTGAAAAGTAATCGCAAATCTGTGAACTTCATCCTGAATTCGCTGGATAAAGTAAAATTCCTGGGAGCGGCGGTCGAGTTGAATAATTTCTGCCGGATCCCCATATAGTAATTCACTCGTTCTGTGTTTATCATCTTTTGCTAAACCGCAGAGCGGAATATCCAGACCCAGTTCATTCTCGAGGACATCAATTGCAGCAGACATCTGTCCTTTTGCACCATCAACAACTATCAAATCAGGTAATGGAGCACCTTCCTTTAATACCCGCTTGTAACGGCGGCGAATCACCTCACGCATTGTTTCATAATCATCAGGCCCTTCGACCTGTCTGATCTTATATTTCCGGTATTCTTTCTTGGCAGGCTTACCATCAATGAAGACAACCATTGCAGATACCGGGTCCGTCCCCTGAATGTTCGAGTTGTCAAAAGCTTCAATTCTGTACGGTGTTTCAATATGGAGTTTCTCTCCCAAGCTTTCAATCGCTTTTACCGTCCGTTCTTCATTCCGCTCAATTAGCGAGAATTTTTCCTTCAGTGCTATTTCGGCGTTCTTTTTCGCTAGATTTGCAAGCTCCTTTTTCTGGCCACGCATTGGAATATGCACATCCACTTCCAGCAGTTCCTTTAAAATCTCCACATCAGTCGGTGCTGGAACAAGAATCTGCTTTGGCTTCGGATGATGGTGATGAAGATAAAAGCTTCCGATAAAGCTTAAGAATGCTTCTTCCGCATCATCAAAAAACGGGAACAAGGATACATCACGTTCAATCAGTTTCCCTTGTCTGATAAAAAATACCTGGACACACATCCAGCCTTTGTCATAGCTGTACCCAAATACATCACGGTCTACTTGATCATTCATTGTCATCTTCTGTTTTTCCATAACTGCTTCTATATGCTGTATCTGATCTCTTAGTTCCTTCGCACGTTCGAAGTTTAATTCATCAGATGCCTTGAGCATTTTTTCTGTTAACTGTTCTTTAATCTTCCGGTGGCCGCCATTTAGAAAACTAGCAACTTCCTGCACAATGGCATCATACTCTGCTTTTGATGGCGGATTTTCTGCGCATGCATAACATTGATGCATATGATAATACAAGCAGTGGCGACCTTTCTGGTTATTACATTTTCTGAGCGGATAAAGACGGTCAAGTAATTTCTTCGTCTCACGTGCCGCGATCACGTTCGGATATGGACCGAAGTATTTACCTTTATCCTTTTTCACCTTTCTTGTGATCAAAAGACGCGGATGGCGTTCATTGGTTATTTTCAGGAAAGGATAGGATTTATCATCTTTCAGCAATACGTTATACTTTGGATCATATTTTTTAATCAAGTTCATTTCGAGAATAAGTGCCTCTATTTCCGAACTTGTTACAATATATTCAAAATCACGGATCTCACGAACAAGCCGTTGTGTTTTCTGGTCATTTGCCCCAATAAAATAAGATCTGACCCTGTTGCGCAGCTTTTTGGATTTGCCGACATAGATGACTGTACCATGTTTGTCCTTCATTAAGTAACAGCCAGGCTGTACTGGCAAAACCGCAAGCTTTTCCTGAATGTGCTCATTCAATTGGGATCACCTCCACCTTACTCTTTTAATTCCTTATCTATTTATTGATACTTAGGTCTGCTTTTTATAAAAATGTATGAAAACAAAAAACAATCCCTTATTATAGTATAGCACTATAATAAGGGATTTGATTACTAATTAAGCATGTTTGTTGATTAATTCAACAAGTGCTTCTTTTGGCTGATATCCAACAACCTGATCAACTACTTCACCGTCTTTGAATAACAGTAGTGTAGGAATACTCATTACACCGAATTTCCCAGCAGTTTCCTGGTTTTCATCAACATCTAATTTGACGATCTTTACCGTTTCACTCATATCTGCATCTATTTCTTCAAGCACTGGCGCGATCATTTTACAAGGGCCACACCATGTTGCCCAAAAGTCAGCTAATACTAAACCTTCGCTAGTTTCTGTATTAAAATTAGAATCTGTCGCTTTTACAATTGCCATTATAATTCCTCCTTGTATAACAAATTTCTAGTCAAGTATATCATTACATATGAAAAAGTTGCTAATACTTTGCTTATAATAACCAAACATCCATTTTTAGACTGACATCACATAATATACACCAACGACGAGAAAAATAATCGCAACTGTAATCAATACATATGCCAATGTTTTCAAATTATGTCACTCCTCTAACCAATACTCGAACCAATGACGAACGACAGCCCAACAGAAATGACCATGGATATAAATCCAACTGCCCTGTTATCACTGGCAATTTCCTTATCAATTTTATAAGTTGGTGTTAAAAACTCAAAGATAAAATAACCAAGAAGTAGTAAAATAAATCCAAATCCGCCCCAAGTGATACTTTCAATAATAGTATCATTATGCTCAATAGAATAACGGAAAATATTCGCGATTCCGAATATCTTCCCCCCTGTCGCCATTGCTACACTCATATTACCCCGTTTAATCTCATCCCAGTTTTTATATGATGTAACCAACTCAAAAATAACGAGAAATACAACTAAGCATAAGACCGCGACACTATACCGTGCCGCTGTATCAACAAACGTGTTTGACCAGAATTCATCCATTCTTCCACCCCCTGAATTATTTCAATTCCAGTACAGTTACACCAGAGCCACCTTCAGACATTTCCCCATCACGCGCATGTGTAATTCGGGAATGGTTTCTTGCATAATCCCGTACACCTTTACGTAGAGCCCCGGTTCCTTTTCCGTGAATGATCGAAACATGATTATACCCAGCAAGCAAGGCATCATCCATGTATTTCTCTAAACGCTGCAATGCTTCTTCAAAACGTTCCCCTCGAAGATCCAGCTCTGGTTTGACATGATAATTTGATCCTCTAACCGTTGCTAACGGTTTTTCAACTGTCGGCTCTTCCCGACGGATAAATAACAGGTCTTTCCTTTTTGCTTTCATTTTCATAATTCCGACTTGGACCTGGAATTCGTTTTTACCGGATTGTTCAATAATCGTTCCTTTTTGATCAAGAGTAAGTAAACGCACTTCATCACCCGGTCTTAATTCCTTAGCTTTTTCTTCATCAAAACTTGCCTGCTGTTTTTTCTCTTTCTTTGATAACTCGGGTTGAGCATCCTGCAACAGTTTCTTCGCTTCAATCCATTCATGCTCTTTCCATTCTGTCTCTGTTTGCATATTACGTAATTCTTCTACAATCAGCTCAGCTTCTTCCCGTGCTTTCGCGACTGCTTTTTCTGCTTTTTCTTCGGCTTTTTTATAAAGCGCTTCTCTTTGTTGTTCGAATTGCTGCCATTGTTTTTCAATATCCTTTTTTAATTGCTCTGCATTCTGTAAAATTTCCTCTGCCTTTTCATAATCATATTCTGCTTGTCTTCTTGATGTTTCCAATGATGCGATCATGTTTTCCACACTTTTGGAATCTGCACCGATATGGGTTTTTGCCTCCTGAATAACCGCTTCATCCAGTCCAAGCCGTTTCGATATTTCAAATGCATTACTTCGGCCCGGAACCCCTATCAACAGCCGGTATGTCGGTTTTAATGTTTCTACATTGAATTCAACAGAAGCATTAATTACCCCTTCCCGGTTATATCCATATGCTTTTAGTTCCGGATAATGGGTTGTGGCAATGACCCGTGCCCCTCTTTGAATCACATAATCCAGAATCGACATGGCAAGGGCTGCCCCTTCCTGCGGGTCTGTCCCTGCCCCTAACTCATCAAATAATAATAGTGACTGATAATCAAATGTCTCGAGAATATCAACAATGTTTGTCATATGGGATGAAAAAGTACTGAGACTCTGTTCAATCGACTGCTCATCACCGATATCTGCGAAAACATTGGAGAATACAGCAAGTTCACAGCCATCAAGTGCCGGGACTTGCAAACCGGATTGTGCCATTAATGTACAAAGTCCGACCATCTTTAATGTGACTGTCTTTCCTCCGGTGTTGGGACCCGTGATAACAATTGCCGTAAAATCCTCACCAAGTTCCACATCATTTGCGACAACTTCGTCTGAATCGATTAATGGGTGTCGTGCCTGTTTCATTTTTATTACACCACGATCATTCATTTTTGGCCGACTAGCTTTCATTGCATGGCTTAACTTCGCCCTGGCAAAAATAAAATCAAGAGCTGCAAGTGCTTCAGCATTTTGCAGTAATAATGCCTCATCTTCTGCTACCCTTACAGAAAGTTCTTTTAAAATACGTTCAATTTCACGTTTCTCATCAACTTTTGCAGCAGATAAAGCATTATTCAGATCCACCACAGATTGGGGCTCCATAAACAATGTCTGGCCTGAAGCGGACTGATCGTGAACAATACCGCCAATTGCAGACTTGTATTCCTGCTTTACAGGTAACACATAACGGTCGTTTCGAATCGTTACAATCGAATCTGAGAGCATCTTCGCTTTAGTTCTTGTTACATTTTCTAATCTATCACGAACTTTGTTTTCATTTGTGCGTATTTTGGAACGCAAGCTTCGTAATTTATCAGACGCACCGTCCATCATATGGCCATTGTCATCAATACAGCTTTTAATTTCCCGTTCCAGTTCATTCAAAGGCACTATTTCTTCACTGATTTCGCGAACAATCGGCAGCTCCAGATCTTCGAGCTTATCAATAAACAGCTTTAATTGTTTCCCGCCATAAATTGTGCTGGCAATCTCGAGGCATTCATGTGTGCTCAGCACTCCTCCAATCGCAGCTCTCTTTACATGTGGTTTAATATCCGTAATTCCACCAAGTGGCACGTTACCTTTTAACCGAATGACATGATAAGCTTCATCTGTTTCATCCTGCCACCTGGTAACTTCTTCTAAATCAGTAGAAGGAGCAAGTGACCGGGCTTTCTCTGCACCAAGTGATGATGCTGCTTGTGCGATTAATTGCTCTTTTATTTTGCTAAATTCCAATACGTTAAAAATTCGCGCATTCATTTCGCACTCCTCCTAATTATTTCTGTCTTCTTTATTTCTTTTGGCTTTTTAAAAATTCAATCAGCTTATCTTTCGGCCAGCTGTTCACAACGGTATCTGTCGTCAAGCCGCCTCTCCGTGCTGTTCCGCAGCCAATAGGCATATGTTCCAGCATGCTATAGCTGTGGGCATCTGTATTAATGGCTATTTTCACACCATGTTCCTGAGCAATGGCAACCCATTCAGCGGCAAGATCCAATCGATTAGGATTCGCATTTAATTCGAGAATGGTACCAGTCCGTTTCGCCTGATCGATTAGCCATTTGACATTAACGCGGTAGCCATCCCTTTTTCCTATCAGCCTGCCAGTCGGATGTGCAATCATGTTTACATACGGATTCTCTAATGCAGTTAATAATCGTTGATGAATGAGTTTCTCACTTTGACTAAAACTTGAGTGGATAGAACCAATTACAAAATCGAGTTCCTGCAGAAATTCATCCTCAAAATCTAATGATCCATCTGGTAAAATATCCATTTCTACCCCCCGGAAAATATGAATATCCGGATATTTTTCTCTTGCTTGTTCAATTTCTTTTGCTTGTTTGCGCAATCTTTCTTCATTTAATCCATTGGCAACACGCAAATATTTCGAGTGATCGGTAATTGCAATATAGTCATACCCTTTTTCGATCGCACGTTCCACCATTTCCTCAACAGATTGTGCGCCGTCACTCCAGGTTGTATGCATATGAAGATCGCCTTTAATATCCTCATCCTGTATCACTTGTATATCGTTTTCGGCAAGCTTCAATTCATCTTTACCCTGACGTAATTCTGGCGGGATATAGGCAAGACCGAAACTTTGGAAAAATTGTTCTTCAGTTTCAAATGTTTGTACCTCTCCTGTTTCCACATCTTCCACACCATATTCACTGATCTTTTTCCCCTGCGCTTTGGCCAATTGGCGCATTAGTACATTATGGTCTTTGGAACCTGTAAAATGGTGAAGCGTTGTGGGAAACTCCTGATCTGTAATGATACGAAAATCGATACTGATATCATAGCGATAATTAACTGTAACAGAAACTTTTGTATCGCCTGCTGCTATTGTCTCTACAATACCATCCATTTCAAGCAGCTTTTTCTGCACAGCTTCAGGCTTGTCCGTTGATACGATAAAATCTAAATCCTTGACGGTTTCGCGAAATCTGCGCATACTTCCAGCAATCGAGTAGCGGATGATTTCATCAATGGATTGTAAGTAAGCTTCCACTTTGTCTACAACCGGAAGAACAACCGCTGCAGGGAGACGTTCCGGTCTCTCATTTACTTTATTTAATGCATCCAGAATTTTTTCTTCTGTTTTCTTTCCAAAGCCTTTTAAATCCTGCAGTTGACCGTTTTCACATGCTTTTCTCAAAGTCTGTGCATCGGTAATGTTTAATTCCTGATATAATTTCGCCAATTTTTTACCGCCAAGTCCTTGTACGTGCAGCAGTGGAATGAGTCCTGCTGGTACTTCTTTCTCCAATTGAACGAGTGTCTCTGACTCACCATTTTCAATGTAATCGGTAATGACGGCTGCTGTTCCTTTTCCGACACCTTGTAATTTAGTGAAATCCGTAATCGCTGACAGTGAGCGCTCATCTCTTTCCAAAGCCTGAGCTGCCTTTCTGTAGGCAGATATTTTAAAAGGGTTCTCTCCTTTTAATTCTAAGTAGGTAGCAATTTTCTCAAGTAATTTAATAACATCTTTCTTATTTACTGTCATATTAAATCTCCTTCCTCGCGCAAATACCCTTGCAAATTCCAAAAGGCAAGGGTATATCTTCGTTTATTATCTGTTTTAAACAGTCGGGTCATTCGTAAACCAGATATCTTTCAGTTTCTCTGATAAAACCGGGGTCTGATCAACGATAAAGGTTGCCAGAGAAGAATGATCAAGCCATTCCTGAATTTGTGGAACCGGAGCCAGGGCAATGATATACAATATAACAAAAATAATTAAATAGACCTCAATCAAGCCAAAAATTGCACCAAGCCAGCTGTTCACAATTCCAAGCAGTGGCAGGTTCGCTACGAAATCGAGCATTGTTGCAACGATTTGCAAAATAATTTTTGTAACAAAGAATAGTGCTCCAAATGCAATCGCATTATAATACGCTGCTTCAAGTGGTAACGTATCTAGAAAAATTGCCCACGGAGTGTCTTCGGACAGCTGGGGATATGGAATCCACATTTCCAATTTAGAAGCAATTTCATCATAATAAAGGGCCGCAATGACAAATGCGATAATGAAACTTGTTAAATGGAGAATCTGTAAAATAAACCCTCTTTTCAAACCAACAAAAAAACCAATTACTAAAAAAAACAAAATAGCTAAAGTAACCATGACAATATTATTCCTCTTTCTCCTCCAGAAGACTTTGTAAAGCTTCAAAATCTTCTTTTAATTTTATATAATCATTCATTGTATTAATCGCTGTTAAAACGGCCAAGCTAGTTGTATCCAATGATTTATTAATTTTATGTATTTCCTGCATTTTCTCATCAACTAAATCTGCAATTAACTTAACATGATCTTCGGTCTCTTCGCCTACAATTTTATAAGATCTTCCATATATATTAACGGTAGTCCGTAATTTATCCGGTTGGGTCACCTTGATACCCCCTACAAATTCTTTTCACTTCTCTGATTATACTACTAATATGTGGCATAACCTAGTAAAACCTTAAATTTTATATTAACATGAACAAGCCAAATAGAAAACTATTCTGATAGGTGGAACTCTGCTATACTGTAGAAAGAGACTTTGAAGGAGAGATTTTTTTGTCTAATGTAGTGATTCAATTGAAAAAAAACGATTTATCTGCCGTGAAAGACCACTATGCAGCTTCGATTGTAAATAAACCAAAGAATGCCGTATTTCTGGCAAAAGTAAATGGTACGACTATTACAGCATATGCATCAGGTAAGGTAATGTTTCAGGGACAAAATGCACAAATGGAAGCAAACAAATGGATGGAGCAAGCTGCGACTCCTGTTGCCAAGAAGAAACCGTCAGTGAATGATCACCAATTTTCACCTCCCGGAAATCTTTTCACAAGTTCTCACATCGGTACTGATGAAGCAGGAACCGGTGATTATTTTGGTCCGATTACTGTAAGTGCTGTCTTTGTTCCAGAGGAGAAAATTGATATTTTGAAAAAAATGGGCATTACAGACTCTAAAGCACTAACTGACGAACGGATCCGTTCATTAGCTCAAGAGTTAGTTAAAGCAAAAATACCATACACATTATTAACGATGGATAATGCAAAGTATAATCGATTACAGAATAAAGGCTGGAACCAGGGTAAAATGAAAGCAATGATGCATCACCATGCTATTGAGAAGATCACGGCAAAAATCGGAGCGGAACAGCCTGTTTTGATTGACCAGTTTTGTCAGCCTGCAGTTTATATGAAGTACATTGGAACAGAGAGAAAGAAACTGCATTCTGACACTTACTTCATGACAAAAGCGGAAAGTCACTCCATATCAGTTGCCGCAGCATCCATCATTGCGCGGGCAAAATTTGTTAAGGAAATGGATGTGCTGTCCGCCCGATTTGGAATAACCATACCGAAAGGCGCTTCAGCGAAAGTAGATGAAACAGCTGCATATTTAATTAAGAAAAACGGTATAGAAGCACTGCAAGACGCGGCGAAAATGCATTTTGCCAATACTGATAAAGCAATGAAATACGTGAAATAGAAGGGCTCTCCATGTGGCGGGTTCTTTTTTTACATGGCATCTATTCTTCCTTTTTCAGTTCCATGCTCTTCAAAACACCTCAAAACAAAAAAGAACTGCATCCTTTCTGGATACAGCTCTTCTTCTTCTTCATTATCCTCTTAATTCTGCACCGAATTGCTTCGCTACTTCTGCTAAAATCGCTTGATAAGATGCTTCAACTTCTTCATCTGTCAGTGTTCTTTCCGGATCCTGATAGAACAGGCTGAAAGCAATGGATTTTTTCCCTTCCTCTAAGTGCTCTCCTTGGTATACATCGAATACCTGTATATCTTTTACAAGAGAACCGCCAGCTTCTGCAATCACTGCCAGAACCGCTCCTGCCGGCACTGTTTCATCAACAACGAGCGCGATATCACGGCTAACGCTAGGGAAACGCGGAATCACGGCAAAGCTAGGTTCATTGTGATGAATCTCCAATAGGTAGTCAAAATCAACATCAAAAACATACGTTTCTTTTAAATCATATGCTTTTTGCATTGCCGGGTGTACCTGACCGACAAAACCGATGGCACGGTCACCGGCAAATAGCTGCGCTGTACGACCTGGATGCAATCCGTCAATTTTTGCCTGCTTATAAGTTACGTCAACTTTAAGTGATGCAAATAATGCTTCTAAAATTCCTTTTGCTACAAAGAAATCGACCGGTTTCTTCTCCTGCTGCCAAGGGTGTGTCAGCCACTGACCAGTTAATACACCAGCCAGGCGCAGTTTTTCATCAGGCTGCTTTGAAACCTCCTCTTCACCAGAAACGAAGATACTGCCTATTTCATAATATGCCACATCTGCTTGTTTCCGCGCAAGATTGTAAGCAGCAGAATTCAACATTTCCGGTAAAATGCTGACACGTAAAGTGCTGTGTTCTTCACTCATTGGCATAGCTAAAGAGACGGTTGATACAATGGTATCTTTCACTTCTGGACTAACCAGCTGGCCAGATCGCTCTTTGCTAGTCAAAGAGTAAGTGACAGTCTCAGACAGCCCTGCACCTTCCAGGAAACGCTTGACATGTCGCTTTAACGCCTGATTTTTCGTTAATCCGCCTGCCTGTGAACCCCCTTGTGGAAGGGTAAATGGTAAATTGTCATAACCGTGAATACGGGCAACTTCTTCCACCATATCTTCAAAGATGACGATATCCTGGCGTCTGGTTGGCGCTGAAACAATAAAGGTCTCTCCATCCTGTTTGAAGTTGAAATGTAATTTTCTTAAAATATCGGCAATCTCTTCATCCGAAATCGATGTACCTAAACGATCGTTAATCGTTGATGTCCAAATCGTTACTTCTTTTTCTGAATAATCAAGCTGGTCATGTTCCACAACACCTGATAACACAGTGGCCCCCGCATATTCACTTAATAATTGGCAAGCACGAACCCCTGCTTCACGGACACGATTCGGGTCGACACCTTTTTCAAAGCGGTTGGATGCTTCACTTCTCAAATCGAAAGCTTTCGATGCTTTTCGCACTGTCTGTCCATCAAAATAAGCTGCTTCTAGAAGAACATTTGTCGTTGTATCAGAAACTTCTGAGTCTGCCCCACCCATTACACCGGCAAGTGCGACAGGCTCTTTACCATTCGTAATGACTAAATGCTCTGCAGTTAAAGTACGTTCAACGTCATCTAATGTAACGATTTTCTCTCCTTCATCCGCCATCCGGACAACCACTTCATTCGAGCCGAACTTGTCATAATCAAATGCATGCAATGGCTGACCATATTCCAGCAATACATAGTTGGTAATATCGACAACATTGTTAATCGGGCGAATCCCTGCAGCCATTAGATAATTTCGCATCCATAATGGGGATGGGCCGATCTTGACATCTTTCACAATAAACGCCCCATAATATGGGTTCACGTCCTGCGCCTCCACACGAACAGTGACATGATCTTCTGCCACGTCATCTGCAGATCTTAAAGAGGTTTGAGGCAACCGGATCGGCACATCTAATATTGCAGCAACTTCATAAGCAACACCTAACATACTTAATGCATCAGAACGGTTTGGTGTTAAACCAAGCTCAATGATAATATCATCCAGATTCAATAATTCTGTTACATCCGCACCAGCTTCTGTATCCTCAGGGAAAACAAAAATTCCACTCGCATACTCTTTTGGAACATACTTTTCTTCTACACCCAATTCCTGTAATGAACAAATCATACCGTTCGATTCCACACCACGCAGTTTTGCACGTTTAATTTTAAAATTCCCCGGTAAAACTGCACCCGGCTTTGCTACAGCAACTTTTTGTCCCTGCGCAATATTTGGTGCACCACATATAATTTGCAGCGTTTCTTCCCCAACGTTAACTTGGCATAAATTTAATTTGTCCGCATTCGGGTGTTTTTCGCAGCTTTCCACATAACCAACAACCACATTCGTGCTCGCCTGGGCAAAACGTTCTATTCCTTCTACCTCTATCCCGGACTTCGTAATACGCTCAGCCAATTCTTCCGGTGATAGCTGGTCAATATCCACATAATTTTTTAACCAATTTAATGAAACAAACATTCTTACACTCCTCCTTATGCTTTATGGTATTGTTTTAAAAATCTTAAATCATTCGTATAGAAATGACGGATATCATCAACACCATATTTCAACATTGCAATTCGCTCAGGGCCCATACCGAAGGCAAAACCACTGTAAACTTTTGGATCGTAACCCGCCATTTCCAACACTCTCGGGTGAACCATTCCTGCACCTAGAATTTCGATCCAGCCGGTTCGTTTACATACACTGCAGCCTTTTCCGTTACACATTTTACAAGAGATATCCATCTCTACAGATGGCTCTGTAAACGGGAAGAAGCTTGGACGCAAACGAATTTCCCGATCTTCACCAAACATATGCTTCGCAAATCGGTCGAGTACTCCTTTTAAATCACTCATGCGAACATTTTTGTCAACGTAAAGCCCTTCTATTTGAGTAAACTGATGCGAGTGTGTTGCATCATCTGTATCACGACGGTATACCTTTCCAGGGCAGATCATTTTAACAGGCTGTTTATTTTCCATTGCATTCATTGTCCGTGCCTGAACAGGTGAGGTGTGAGTACGCAGTAACAGGTCTTCTGTGATATAAAAAGAGTCCTGCATATCACGTGCCGGGTGGCCTTTTGGCAGATTTAATGCCTCGAAGTTGAAATAATCTGTTTCTACTTCCGGACCTTCCCTTATCTCAAATCCTAACCCGATAAATAGATCTTCAATCTCCTCCACAATACTTGTCAGTAAGTGTGGTCCTCCTACTGCAACAGGCCTGCCAGGCAATGTTACATCAATCTGTTCTTCTTCAAGCTGTTTCTCTAGCTGTTCTGCTTCTATTCCTGCTTTCTTCTCATCAATCGCTGCAGCAATATTCCCTCTCACCTTGTTGGCAAGTTCACCTATTACCGGACGTTCCTCTGCCGATAATTTTCCCATACCACGTAAAACTTCTGTGATCGGACCTTTTTTTCCTAAGTAAGCAACTCTCACACCCTGGAGTTCCTGTAAGCTGGAAGCTGTTTCAACTTTTGCTAATGCTTCTGATTCTAATGCTTGTAACTGTTCTTTCATCAGTTATTACCCTCCTTTTAAATAACTAAAAAAGCCTCATCCCAATAAAAGGGACGAGACTTGTATGTATCGCGGTACCACCCTTGTTGATACAGCTTTTTGCTGTACCCACTCGGTTTTTGATAACGGAAAAAATCCGGAACACCTTTACTCTTTAGGAAAAAGAGGTCCAAGTGCCAGCTCCAGAGTGAAATTCAACAGGTGATCGCCAGAAGCACTTTCAGTCAGTGGTGCTCCTTCCCTGGAAAACGATTTTTCCCTATCTACTAGCTCTTTCTCAGCTTTATATTATGGTTTACTTCATATAGTATAATGAAAGGAACAAAATGTTGCAAGTCCTATTAAAATTATTATACTCCATTCCCTGTGACGTAATACATTAAAATAGCTGCAGCAATACTTACATTAAGTGACTCTGCTTTTCCAAAGATCGGAATTAATACATTTTGTTCTGCTTTTTCCATCAGTTCCGCAGAAACTCCTGAACCTTCATTACCGACAATGATTGCAACTTTCTCCGGGACCTGCATTTCATGATAAGGACTCGCTTTTTCTAATCCTGTTGACCATACTGTTACACCATCTGCCATTAAACGGTCCATCTCCGTCTCAAGATCTGCTTCTAGTATATTTAGATGAAATAATGATCCCTGAGTTGCCCTGATTACTTTTTCGTTATATAAATCAACAGTTCCTTTACCCAGCATTACTGTGTCAAAACCGGCTGCATCCGCTGTACGGATCATTGTACCAACGTTACCAGGATCCTGAACATTGTCGATTAACAGTGCTTTCTTTACAGGCAACCTGGAAAATTGCTTCTTTTTCACAACAGCAGCAATCCCCTGAGGTGTTCTCGTATCAGTTATTGCTGCCATCACATTGTCTGAAACTGCGACAGGATCATATGAAGACAGTTCCCGAACATCCACCTTTTCATCTTCATAAATAATCTCTGCAATCTCCCAATCACTTTTGTGTGCTTCTTCTATTAGATGATACCCCTCAATTAGAAATTCACCTTTTATATCGCGTTCCTTTTTCTGCTTAAGTTTTCGCCATTCTTTCACTTTTTCATTCTTTACTGATGTAATCATACTCTTCATCCTCATTCATTAGTTAGTTTTATCATACATATTTTTGCATAAACTGGTCAAACTATAATGAAAAAAATATGTTACGAGGTGAAAAGGGATGGATTTAAACTTACGTAAAGCAATCAAATCAAATATTAACGGAAATTCAGCAAATGACCTGGAAGCAACGATCGTTGACGCCATTCAAAGCGGAGAAGAGAAGATGCTTCCAGGACTGGGAGTATTATTTGAAATCTACTGGGAAAATGCAACAGAGCAAGATAAGCAGGAAGTCCTGGATGCGCTGGAAAAAGCTGTTCAATAAGTCATAAAAGCATTGCATGTTTGAGGGGAACATTGTATATTAATACTATAAGAATAATGATTTTTTATAGTAGGTAATACTTCCTATATTTGATCGAACCGATAAACAGGAGGAACTTCACCTTGAATATACAATATATCCAACAAGCACTGCAAATGCAGGCAATGTCCAACTTAACAAATAGCCAGGCAATAAGCACATCCACCGGGTTCGGGTCCATTTTCCAGGAACTGATGATGTCTATGGGCCAATCCACCAGTTATGCATCTAACCAGGCTATTCCAGCTTCATACTTTTTACAGTCACCAGGTACTGCACCTGTCATGAACATTACTAATAAATCCGGCATATCTTCCGCAGCAAAGAGTACTGCTGGCAGTGATATAGCCTCAATTATTAAAGAGGCTGCACAACGGTTTAAGGTTGATGAAAAATTGATAGATGCGGTTATCCAGACAGAGTCAGGTTATAATCAGCAGGCTGTCAGTCATGCTGGTGCACAGGGATTAATGCAGCTGATGCCTGCAACTGCTGCCGGCCTTGGTGTAGACAATGCCTTTGATGCAAAACAAAATATTTTTGGCGGTACAAAATATTTAGCGCAAATGCTGGAAAAGTATAATGGTAATAAAACATTAGCTCTGGCCGCATATAATGCAGGACCGGGAAATGTCGATAAATATGATGGCATCCCACCATTCAAGGAAACACAAAACTATGTACAAAAAGTATTAGGCAGTTACTTAGCATAAAAAGCGACAGAATAGATTCTGTCGCTTTTTCTAATTATTTATATTTTCCTAGTAACTTTAGATTGTCGATTGCATTTTGAACAGTTTCCACTGCCTGATCTACTTCAGACTGTGACATTTCATCGATATTCCGTTCAACCTTTTGAACAACTCTGTCCAATTTTTTACGGAGACCATAAGCATACCTGTGGTCCGTTACTTTATCTTTTGCTTCTTTCAAAACTGCTAATAATGTTGACTGATCAACAGGTAAGCGCAATGTTTCGTAATATGTCTGGATTTCTTCATCTGACAATGTCATATTATTATAGACTAGCACTTCATCGATCAACCCTTTATACGGAGTATCCCAGTAATTCACACCAAGACTGAAGACACCATCCAATGTAGTAAACACATCTGGAAAACCAGTCAGACTATTTTGCAATTCACCATTAATATAAATCGCTAAATCTCCTTTTTCTGCTGAAAAAGCGACATGACTCCATTCATTCACTGCAAGTGGGGTATTCGTTACTCCGTCGAACCAATTGGTTCCAGACCATAATAAAGCATTGTCATCACTGTCTGTACCATTTGGAACAAAACTTATCCAGCTTTCACTGTTTTTCGCACCAAAGAATGTCGTCGTATAATCTGTTAGTACTTCTGGTTTCAGCCAGAAGGAAACGGTATAGCTGTCACTTGTAATTAAACCATCATCAAGCCTTATTCCTGATTCACCGTCAAACTTAGCAGCAAAGCCGGACTTCCCTTGTTCATATGTGATCGTTCCGCCTTCTGCACCGATAATATTACCTGTTACTTCTCCTGCATCTGCACGTTTGCTTGTATCTGTTAAGTCCTGTTCAAATTGGTAATGGGCAGTTAGTCCACGGAATGTTTCAGGAAGTATGGTTACTTCAAATGTCTTGGAATTTGTAGCATCTCCTTTTGTGACGGTTGCAGTCAAGGTAATAACTTTTGCTTCCTCACCATATTTTGGGCGGCTAATTATCCCACTGTTTGTTACTGCATCTTGATCAGAAGATTCCCAGCTTATGATTGTCCCTTCTTCGCCATTTTCCGGTAAGAAAAGATTTCTGGTAATATTGGAAGTATCACCTAAGGTTAAGTTTTCTGTGACAATATCCACTATTTCCTGATCTGTATAATCGATGTCTTCAAACTGACTTCCCCATATTGACAGTCCATTATCACCAACAGCTGTAAAAGTGATCGTATAACTAGAAGACATTGGATCCCATTGCTGAACTGCCACGCCTTCATAAGTATTGTCACCGATCTGCACTGTTACATAATTATCATCACTCAGCTGCCATGATCCAGTCACGTCTCCTGTAATCGTTCCATCCTCGCGCAATTCTATTTGAACTGAATGATCTAATTCCGCCGTAATCTCTGATCGGAAATTGATAAATTTATAATTACCTGCAACCTCTTCTTCATTAATGCTTGTCAATGTTTCCCCTGTATAACGGAAAGGAGCAACAACAGGCCAGCCATCTTTATTCATAAAAATAGAATGAACCCGTACTTCATGCTGTTCACCGCGCTCTGGAAAACGTGTATGGAAAATAAGGAACTGTTCACCAGTTTCGTCATCATAATATACGGAATTATGTCCAGGTGAAACATACCCTGCTGCTTCCCCTTCTTCACCAAAGAAAGTGTCAAATAAATGATTTCCTATTAATTTGGTCCCTGTAGGAGCAATAGATTCATCGTCAAAAACTGTCCCTTCAGCACCTTTTGTATCGATCATCTGGTTTCCTTGAATGTCTACATATGGACCATCCGGATTTTTTGAACGTGCTACACGTACATTATATCCGCCAACCGCATCCAATCCACCGTAAGATAAATATAAGTAATAATAATCTGTCTCTTCATTATAAACCATATATGGTGCTTCAATTCTGCTGTGATTACCACCTAGCAGTTTTGTCCCATAACCTTGACCTTCTACAGGAAAGCCTGTTTCAGGATCTAATTCCAAAATGAAAATCCCCCCGGAATAAGAGCCGTAAACCATCCATAACTTGCCATCCTCATCATAAAATACATCCGGATCCACCACATTTGGATGAACGGTTGCGTCATATACATCCGGGTAGTGAGCCTCATCATATGGAGTACCGTCAATTACTGCTGATTCCTCCAATGTCATACCTGAACGTAAGATTAAGCCTAAATCTTCATAAGGTCCCTCCGGATGATCACTTACCGCGATACCCATTGCTGATCGTGGCGAGCTTCCTTCACAGGCATTATAATACATATAATACTTGCCATCCTCTTTAAGCTGGATCACATCAGGCGCCCATAACGTCTCTGTTTGTGCCCATGTTAAAGCCTCTTCCAGCTCCACCGTTACATCATTAAACAGAGAGTTTTCCGGTGTAACACCATCTCCTTCGATTTGCGTCCAATTAAGCAGGTCCTCTGTTTTCGCTGCAGCTAAATGCGATCCAAATATATAGTACGTATCTTCCGCTCGAATCACTGATGGATCATGTACGGAAACATTGGAAAACACAGGTTGCTCTTCAGTTGCTGCGCTTACATTTACACCTCCAGCAAAAACCATTAGAAAAGCGAGAAAAACTAAAAACTTCTTCATACAACTACCTCCACACTACTATTCTTATACGTATACATTTAAGCGTTTTCATTACAACTAAAGCGAAAGAAGTTGTTCATGGCAGTTAAGTGAAGCTGTCGAAAGCTAACGATAACTAACATTATAGTTATCATAACTTTATAAATGAAAACTAAATATACGTATAAGTTAACTATACTTTACAATAGAATACTCGTAATCACAAGTTACTTTTTTACTAATTTTCTTATAGTTAATAGGAATTATTAAAGCTTTTCATTTAAAATGATTAATACTGTAATAAAATAAAGAAAGCCTGCAACGGTAAACCTCGTTGCAAGCTTAACATTTATATTAATTAAATGTAATGTCTGTTACTGTATCATTATCCAAATCTTTTATGACCTCAACAAGCAAGCGAACCGCATTCTCAAAATCATCACGGTGTAATATTGCTGCATGTGTATGAATATATCTTGTTGCAACTGTAATCGATAATGCAGGAACTCCATTTGCTGTCACATGAATAGAACCAGAGTCAGTCCCACCACCAGCCATTGTCGCATATTGATATGGAATGCTATGTGTATCAGCTGTTTTCACTACAAAATCACGCAGCCCTTTATGTGATACCATTGATGCGTCATACAGGATGATTTGCGGTCCTTCCCCAATTTTGCTGTCAGCTTCTTTTGCAGAAATTCCAGGTGTATCTCCTGCAATTCCGACATCAACAGCAAATCCGATATCCGGTTGAATTGTATGGGTTGCTGTTTTCGCACCACGAAGTCCGACTTCTTCCTGCGCGGTCGCCACACCGTAGACAATATTGGGATGGTTTTCCCCTTTTAGCCTTTTCAAAACTTCTATGGCAATGGCACAGCCAATCCGGTTATCCCAGGCTTTTGCCAAGAGCAGCTTCTCATTCTTCATTTGAGTAAATTCAAAATAAGGAACGATTGAATCACCTGGCAGTACACCAAATTCTTCTGCTTCCTCTCTGCTTGTCGCTCCAATGTCAATAAACATATCTTTAATTTCAACAGGCTTCTTGCGAGCTTCAGCTGATAAAATATGTGGTGGTTTCGAACCGATGATTCCTGTAATATCACCTTTTCTTGTCATAATGGTTACCCGTTGTGCCAGCATAACCTGGCTCCACCAGCCGCCGACTGTCTGAAAATATACAAAGCCTTTCTCATCGATCCTTGTTACCATAAATCCGACTTCATCTAAATGACCTGCAAT
Source organism: Gracilibacillus ureilyticus (assembly GCF_900111195.1). GTDB lineage: Bacteria > Bacillota > Bacilli > Bacillales > Amphibacillaceae > Gracilibacillus > Gracilibacillus ureilyticus. The sequence goes on along the minus strand of NZ_FOGL01000017.1, from coordinate 67,179 downwards.
CATAATTTTCGGACCATTTTCTTCTCCCGTTTTTTCTGCGATCAAACTCCCTAGATTGTCAGTATATACTCTGTCAGCATATGGAGTAATCCATTTTTCCATAACTTCCCGTGCTTCTTTTTCATTTCCGGGAATCGCTCTTGCATCTGTTAACTCCTTTAGCATTGTTAACATTTCATCCATGTGAAAACCTCCTGTTTTAGTATCCAGAGTTTTGTCTTTCAAAGTTAATCTTATTTTTCTCCAAATAGGCATCTTTTATATCTTCTGCTGTAAATCCTAAATTATCACCTAATTGCAGATATGTATAAAACAGTTTATCAAATGCTGCCTTCGTACGTTCATTTTTTAAAACGGTGACAGCTTCATACACATAAAGGAAAAGGTCTGTGGTATCAGCAGTTGGTACTGCAGCTTCTCCGTCATAATCCTCCATCCCTAAAACCAGGCCAATCGACAAAATAAAGTGAATTCCATCAACATATTCCTCCAGGATGACTTCTTTTTGGCTTGCTGGTTTAAGACTCCAATATTTGAAGCACCGTGTTTCATTTGCAAGTTCCCCAACCTCTACTAAAAGTGCGAGAATCTTCTGTTCAAAAAGCTCTTCGTTTTTCAAATGATGCTGTTCTAGGATATAATGGTCTAAGTCCTGTTGCATATGAAATAATGTTTGCCAGTTCATTTTGCACCCCTTTTCTGACGAACTAACCATATTATAGCATGTTTTTTTATTTTTTTTGAAACCTTTGCCTTTGCTCATTCGTATAAAAATGATATAAAGACACTTGCCGTGCTTACAATAAAGGAGTGAACCGGATATGATCGTGCTGTTATTTCGATTGCTTGTACTTATCGCTATTATTGTGTTAATTTATACCGCCTTTAAATATTTAGTTAATCCTAAGCGGAAATTGGAAGTGGCACAGGAAAAAAAGGAGTTTTTCTTCCTTGATACAAATGACAATATTAAGAAAAATTTCTTTGTAACATACCATGGATTTCTGTTTGAAGGGGAAAAATATTTAGGAACAACCGAAGATTCATTTGAGGTAACACATATTGTCATGCATACACATAACCCTGAAAAATTAAAGGGTTTTGAACGTAAAGACCTTTATTTTTTAGAAGAGGAAATTCTTATGCGTTACCCTCATGCTGAAATAGAGTGGAAACATCCGGTAAATCGCCTACATCTTAGCTAATGAGAAGTAGGCGAGAAAAATGTCTGCCATTTAATAATGGTCTGGCGCCGGCGGAATATATATGTAAGGATAAGTATTGCCACACAAAACAGAATCATATATATTGCAGAGAGATTTTGCAATGTCTGACCGAATGTCGTATAGACAACCGTTAACGGTGTGATAGTGACAAAAGTTGTACGCATATATGCGGAAAAACTTTCCGATATCTCAAGAATACAAAATGACAAGAGATGAAAATGCATAAATGGTAATAATCTTAATAAACAAATTTGCCAGATCGTCAATTCCGTTGTCTGGCCAAGCCATTTTTGTTCAAGAGAACGGCATTTATCATACAGCTTAGGTACGGAGCGCATCAGTACATAAAAGACGGCACTTGATAACATCAGACCAATGACAGAATAAATGGTGCCTGCCAGTACGCCGAACAATATGCCGCCACTGATACACAACAATAATACTGGTATGAAAATCAGAGGCCGCAATAAATGGATTAAAATAAATATAAATGGCGCAATGTAGAGGTACCCTTCGATTACTTTTATCTCTGTTAGCCAGTCTAGATGCATTATGGATCAACTCCTTCTGCAGTTAGCTTATGACAAGAGACGAGCTGTTATGACAGAAAGTAGAAATACCAGATTAGCAGTCCAATATCAACAAGTGTTAGAAGCGGCAGTAATATACGAAAACTCGTATGTTTTGTTTTATGCCGGAAATAGTTCATTCCTGCTGTAGCACCAAAGGCACCGCCAATGATTGCAACAAGCCAGATTCTGCTTTCAGCTATCCGCCATTTTTGTTTCCTCGCTTTTCTTTTATCAATGCCCATCAGCAAAAACCCAATGATATTTATAATAATTAAATAAATAGTTAACAGCATCATACCCATACTCTCCTGTTCCTGGCATTCCTGTGCCATTCCATACTCTCTTCATGTAAAGAAAAGGATTGCCCCATCAATACTGATGACACAATCCTTTTAACTGTCTAATTCTATATTTAGTACCGAAACTAAGCATCCCGATAAATGTAACCGCTGATCAATGAAGGTTAAAAATCTTCACTGGTCAAAAGTCACTTATTTTAAAGCTGCTTTCGCCTGGTCAGCTAAGCTTGCAAATGCTTTTTCATCATTTACAGCTAAGTCAGCTAGCATTTTACGGTTTACTTCAATACCAGCTAATTTTAAACCGTGCATGAAACGGCTGTAAGATAGGTCATTCAAACGAGCTGCCGCATTAATACGTGCGATCCACAATTTACGGAAATCACGTTTTTTCTGACGACGGTCACGATAAGCATATTGACCTGATTTAATAACTTGTTGTTTTGCTGTTTTAAATAGCGAGTGCTTCGCACCATAATAACCTTTAGCTAGCTTTAATATACGTTTACGACGTTTACGCGTAACTGTTCCACCTTTAACACGTGGCATAATAATTCCCTCCTATATATATCAACGATTCTAAGATTGTAATTTTTAAGTTGATCCCGCTCATAGCGGCCACTTTCGCTTTTCTTGTCTAGCTCGAAGTGGCCACTTTCGCTTTTCTTACTTATTTAGGTAACATTTGTTTGATACGTTTGTAATCCCCTGCAGAAACGATTGCAGCTTTACGTAATTTACGTTTTTGCTTTTGAGACTTGTTAGCAAACAAGTGACTTGTATATGCATGGGAACGTTTTACCTTCCCAGAACCTGTCTTTTTGAATCGTTTTGCAGTACCGCTGTGTGTTTTCATCTTTGGCATAATAGTTCCTCCTTGTAAAACTAAATTGTTAGCATTATTTCTTCTCTGTAGCCGGTGCAAGCATTAAGAACATGCTGCGTCCTTCCATTTTAGGCTTTTGTTCAACTGTGGAAAGATCTTTGCATTCTTCTGCCATACGTTCTAATACTTTCTGACCTAATTCTTTATGGGTAATCGCACGTCCGCGGAAGCGAATAGAGACCTTCACCTTGTCTCCCTTTTCGAGGAATTTACGTGCATTCCGAAGTTTTGTATTGAAATCATGTTCTTCAATCCCAGGACTCAATCTTACTTCTTTCACGTTAATTATTTTCTGTTTCTTCCGTGCTTCCTTATCTTTCTTCTGCTGCTCAAAACGGAATTTACCATAATCCATAATACGGCATACTGGCGGTTTTGCATTTGGTGCCACCAATACAAGATCAAGGTTTCTGGTTTGAGCAATTTCTAAAGCTTCTTGACGAGATTTAACTCCTAATTGATCCCCATTAGAATCAATGAGACGAACCTCACGTGCTCGAATACTCTCATTGACATTCATATCTTTGCTAATAATCAGCCACCTCCGAAATTTAATAAAAGCGTAATGAAACATGATCATTATATGAGACAAGTCTATCAACTAAAAAATGTCTATTCACATTTTTTGCTCCATAAAAAAAGTGTCGGTACGCATACGGCACCCACACATCCTTGATTTCATTACAAATAACATCGGATAAATACCTGTTAACTACTACTGATGTGTCAATCAGGTGAGAAGCGGGTGCTTCTACTTGTCTTTGAGATCATATTTAATTCACTCTTAGTATCTTAACACGCACCCGTTATATTGTCAACCTTAATATCTACCGAGCAGGATGAAAGTCTTTGATCGGCTCCAATATTGATTCTATTTCATTAAGCATATTCTCTGTCAGTTCTATTTCAACTGCTTTCACATTCTCTTCAATTTGATCAGGACGACTCGCACCAATTATTGCTGAACTTACATTTGGCTGTCTTAGGATCCATGCGAGAGCTAATTGGGATAACTTCATGCCATGGTCAAGGGCAAAATCATTTAAGCGAGATACAGTCATTAACACCCGCTCATCAAAATAACTGTTAATCACCATATTCGTGCAGTCATTGGCAGCTCTGCTGTTAGCTGGGATGTCTGTATTCGGTTTATATTTCCCTGTTAATACACCTTGAGCAAGTGGTGAGAAAACAATTTGGCCAAGCCCATTTTGTTCGGATACAGCAATTACTTCTTCTTCAATATAACGCTCAATCATATTGTAAATTGGCTGATTGGAGATTAGTGGATGAAGGCGCCATTCCTTCGCAAATCCTGCCGCTTTTTCGATTTGCGCCCCTGTCCACTCACTGACACCAGCATAAAGAATTTTGCCTTGTTTAACTAAATCATCTAATGCTAACAGAGTTTCTTCCACAGGGACATTTTCATCAAACCGGTGACATTGGTACAGATCAATGTAATCCATTCCTAACCGTTTCAGACTCGCATCACATTGTTCAATAATGTGCTTTCTGGAAAGGCCGCTGTCATTAGGACCTGCTCCCATCGGGAAAAACACTTTCGTAGCAACTACAAGGCTGCTTCTGTCATACGATTTTAAAGCTTTGCCGAGAACTTTTTCCGCCTGCCCGCCTTCATAGGCGTTTGCCGTATCAAAAAAGTTAATGCCAAGCTCATATGCTTTATGTATACATGCTTCTGCTGTCTGGTCCTCTACTGCTTTCCCGTATGTTAACCAGCTGCCAAGTGCGATCTCACTTACTTTTAATCCACTGTTACCAAGATATCGATATTCCATTATTTCTCCCTCCTTAACCTTATACTCATCATAAACGCTTTCAACAAGTTTTTCACTTAATTTGACCGATTAATAGAAAAAGACTCCTCACCAATTTTGGCTGGAGCCTTATTTCAATCATTGCTGTTCTCCGGATTCCGTTTCACCACTTTGTTCTTCTAATGGATTGATCCCTCTTTCAAGAAAATCTTCAAGTGCCTGTCTATTCATTGCTTCATCTATCTCCAATACCTCACCAGCATGGCTATGGGTGACAGGCCAGTAGGAATTCGGTAATTCAACTGGTATTCGCAATGTTTCAATTTCTTTAGGTGTATCGGTTAAGAAGGATACCGCATATCTGCCAATATCAGTTTCTGACATATTTGTGTTTACATACGGAATTAACGTTCCGACAACTTTAGGTATTTTAATAATACTTGAGAATGAAAGTAGTTCATCCTTCAACACACTCATTACTTGCTGCTGTCGCCTTACCCGGCCAAAATCACTTTCTCCGTCATGGCGGAAGCGTGCATAACCGAGTAATTCTTCTCCAGTCAGGTTTTGAACACCTGGCTCGAGGTCAATCCGTAAACCGCCAGCATTGTCAGTATAATTCATCTGTTTTTCCACATCGATTTCTATTCCGTCTGGCGCAATCGTATCAACAATATGTGCAAATCCTTCAAAATTTACAATCGCATAGTTGTGAATATCTATATCAAAGTTCTCTTTGATGGTTTTTCTTAAAAGTTCTGGTCCACCGTTTGCATAAGCAACATTTATTTTATTATACCCATAGTCCGGGATATTGACATAAGTGTCCCGCATAATAGAAACTAACTTCGCCCTGTCGTTGTCGGCATCGTATTGCGCGATCATAATAGTATCGGTACGTGATATTCCATATTCATCTGAATCTTCACCAAGCAATAGTACGTTTACTTTACCGTCAACTGGTTCGGAAGCCTCAAAGTCGTTTGCATATTCTTCCATTTCCTGATCTCGTTCAGGATTATTTATCTTGTCCTCTGCGGCTTTTTTCCCCTCCCAGTATTGAAAAACCGAGTATGCAACTGCTACCGCAAATAATAACAGGATGACAAAAAGAAACAACTTTCGCTTACGCTTCTTTTTTCGTTTTCTTTTGATTATTACTCTTTTGCCTTCAGCCATGTTTTTCCCTCTCTCTACGAATAACACTTAATCAAACTTACACAAAAAATAATCAAATGTAAACAAGAAATGATAAAAATCTTCAAAAAATTACCCTATAACTTTATAGTAACAAAATAATAACTCCCTATCCATGTAAAGTATAGGGAGTTATTACTACTTTTTATTAATTTCTAAGAGATCTTTCCTGAATTTCAGTTTGAATTAGCTGTTTGAAATCACTGAAATTAATGGTTTCTGAATCTTTTTCTCCATAGCGGCGGACATTGACAGCTTCCGCTTCGACTTCCTTGTCACCGACAACTAGTGCAAACGGGATTTTTTCAGTCTGTGCTTCCCTGATTTTGTAACCAATTTTCTCATCACGTTCGTCAAGTTCCACACGAACACCAGCAAAACGCAATGCCTCTTCTACTTTTTTCGCATAGTCTAAATGCACTTCATTGGAAACTGGAATAATTCTTGCCTGTACTGGTGCTAACCATGTTGGAAAAGCACCTTTATATTCTTCTAGTAAGAAAGCGACAAATCGTTCCATCGTTGATACAACCCCGCGGTGGATAACGACAGGTCTGTGCTCTTTTCCATCTTCACCAATGTATGTTAAGTCAAAACGCTCAGGTAGTAAAAAGTCAAGTTGAACAGTAGATAATGTCTCATCTTTCCCTAGTGCCGTTTTTACCTGAACATCCAATTTCGGACCATAGAATGCTGCTTCTCCTTCGGCTTCCACATATTCCAGATTTAAGTCTTCCATTGTTTCTTTCAGCATTCCCTGGGCTTTTTCCCACATTTCGTCATTGTCGATATACTTCTCCGTATCTTGAGGATCACGATAAGATAAACGGAAGTAATAATCTTCAATACCGAAATCTTTGTATACGTTTTGCACAAGTTCTACTACTCGGCTGAATTCATCTTTTAACTGATCAGGACGGGCAAAAATATGTGCATCATTTAACGTCATTCCGCGGACACGCTGCAGTCCTGCAAGTGCTCCGGACATTTCATGACGGTGCATTGTTCCTAATTCCGCAATACGGATAGGTAATTCACGATAACTGTGCAGTTCATTTTTATATACCATCATATGGTGTGGGCAGTTCATTGGACGTAAGATAAGATCCTCATTGTCCATTTCCATTGGCGGGAAAATATCGTCCTGATAGTGATCCCAGTGTCCACTAGTTTTATACAATTCCACACTGCCAAGAACTGGTGTATAAACATGGTTGTAGCCTAACCGTTCTTCTAAATCGACAATATATCGTTCAATCGTTCTTCTTATCGTAGCACCTTTTGGCAGCCATAGCGGCAAACCTTGACCGACTTTTTGGGAAATAGTAAAAATACCTAGTTCTTTTCCAAGTTTACGGTGGTCACGTTCTTTCGCTTCCTCGCGCAGACGTAAATATTCATCAAGCTGACCTTGTTTTTCAAAAGCTGTACCATAAATTCGCTGCAGCATTTTATTTTTGCTGTCCCCACGCCAGTATGCCCCTGAAATACTTAATAGTTTAAAAATTTTGATTTTACTTGTTTGTGGCACATGAACACCGCGACAAAGGTCAAAAAATTCACCCTGCTCGTATATTGTTACTGTCTCATCTTCCGGAATAGCTTCCAGCAATTCAAGCTTCAGTTCATCACCGATTTCTTCAAACATTGCTTTCGCTTCCTCACGGCTAACTTCTTTACGGACAACTTCCAGGTTTTCATCGACGATTCGTTTCATTTCTTTTTCAATACGCGGAAGGTCTTCCGGTGTTAAACTTTCTTCCATATCAATATCATAATAAAAACCATTTTCAATTGTTGGGCCAACTCCCAATTTCACATCTTTAAACAGACGTTTTATTGCCTGTGCCATTAAGTGTGCAGTTGAATGACGAAGGACATCCAATCCTTCTTCATTTTTTAATGTAACAATTTCTATTGAACCATCCTGTTCAAGTGGTGTTCGTAAATCATAAAAAACACCATTAAGCTTTATAGCTACTGCTTGCTTTTTTAGCCCTGGCGAGATTGATTGTGCAATCTGTTCACCAGTAGTTCCCTGATCAAAAGGTTTAACAGATCCATCCGGAAAAGTTATTTGAATTTGACTCATTGTAGAAAACGCTCCTTCTTTTTCGATTGTACTAAAAAACGCCCATCCCTCTACTCCAGTAGTAAAGGGACGAGCGTTGTTATACCCGTGGTTCCACCCAATTTTCCATAACACTGTATGGCTCAATCTAATCGGTAACGATGATGAATCGCTGCTCACTATTAACGTAAAAGTTTTCATAAGCAGAGTTCAGAGGTGGTAACAAAATGGCGGTGTAACAGAAAGCTTTCAGCCAAGGCTCCCCTCTCTTATAGATACCCGTACAAAATGTCTTGTCCTCTTCATAACAATAAATATTGATCTATGCGCTATATTATAACCACACTTTTCGAAAAAATCAAGAGCCTTTTTCTTCTTCAGCTGGAAAAGGGAATTCTGCCGTTGGAAAAAAAGTGCAGTGTTCCTGGAAGATATTAATCACTGTTGTCATTCTTGGTTCTGTTGGATCATCTCCGAACAAATATACATGATTAGGTGCAAGCATAATCAGCGGGGAAATATTCCACTCTTCTTCCTGTAAGGCAAAAATATAAAGCGGAAACCTGCTCATCAACTCTTCGAGATCTGTTTCTGTATATTGGCTGCCATCCTCCCGAAAAAAATAATACTGCTCACCTTCCAACACATAGATGACATCAATTTCCGGTTCCTTTCTGGCAATAAATTCTCTGACAGAATGGATAAATGACTGATAATCTTCCTCTCTTTTGAATTCATCAATTGCTAATCCTACAAGTTCTGACAGTTGTTCTATATAATGATGGAACCTGAAGTGAACAATCGAATCAAATCGAATTAAACCTTTTTCCATGTGAAGCATAAAGATTGTCTGTAAAATATCATGTAACTCATGCTGATGGATGCGGTGCTCATAAATGTCTTCATCTTTTTCAATTAATGACATTGCCAAGCTCGTTATTCTTTCAATCTCTTCCGCATTCGTAAACCGGTATGTTTTTTCCAGAATGGTTTGAATCGCCGGGATTTCTCTATGTTTTATATAAATATTACTTAGTAATTGCGATAACTTCTGTTTGCAATTCTCCCAATCCAACTCATCCTCTGGTACAATATGGATCGTATGAATATCACCACGTCTTCGGAAAGCTTTCCAATCCGAGCAACTTTCTCTTAGTATTTGATAAAATGATTCCGCTTCATGCACTCTCTCAAAATACACTTCTAACAATTCTCATCACCCTCATCAGCATCAAACTGGTATATTATATGGGTGAAAAAGTGAAAAAATAACCAGAGAAATCGATTAACAAATTTTTAACCAGTTATTAAAAAACAAGGAATAATTAGAGGATTGCTGCTAACTGTGTATAAAGCAGGAACCTTATGTTAAAACGAGACTGCCTAGAAAATACATTAGAGGGAAAGGCAAAAAAATACACCCTATTGGATAAGATGTATTTGTATTACTGCAATCTGGTAACTTCAACTGATTGAATATTGAATTGTCTCAGTCTCGCCTTAATTCGTCCGGTATCTTTCTTCAAGCTCTATTGGCTTACTCAATTGTTTGATACGCTCTACAATTCTTCCCGCTTTAATTGTCTCCACATCACCACGGTTCGATGTGGCCAGATGTTTTTCAAGCTGATCAAGATTAAAATTCGATGTAAAAAATACAGGTAATTCCTCTGTCATCCGGTATTGAAGAATCGCACCTAATACTTCGTCACGGAACCATGGAGAAATAGTTTCTGCCCCTATATCATCAAACATGAGCACATCAACATTTTTAAAATGATCCATTTTTGACTGTAAGGAATCATCCTGGATTGATGATTTCATTACACGGACAAATTCAGGCATATAGATCATTGCAGCCCTGACATTCCGTTTTTTCAGTTCATTTGCAATAACACCTAATATATAGGATTTACCAGTTCCAAACGGCCCGTGAATATATAGACCTTTATGAAAATTTTCCCTGCTGTAATTTTTCACAAAATCAATCACTTCTGTTACAAGCGCTTTTCTTTCATAAGTGTCCGTCTTTAACTCTGTTAATTCTGCCATTCTGATTTGTTTCGGCATATACAAGCTTTGAACGAGGGACTCTTTCTCTTTTCTCAAGTCATCCTGCACTTTATTGGAACACCTTTCATAGCGTAAAGAAATTTCCTTCCCTTCTAGTTCCACGTGAGGGGTATACCCTTTTAAAATATTCACACAACCCGCTAAATTAGGACAATTTTCGCAGTCTTTAGATGCTTGATGATATTCATATAATTTCATCAAATTACGGTTAATGTCTTTCTCATCAAGTTCAATATGCTCGCTTAAAATTGCCTGGATTTTGGGATCATTCAGGACCTCTTCACTGATTGCCTGATAAGTTTGTTCTATTTTTTTATTTGAATTCATCCATCGTTTCATTGCGGATTGAATTGGTTCCATCTCTATCATCCTTACTCATCATTTGCATGTTGGCGTAAATATTCTGCAAGCATTGCATCTGCTTCCTTCGCTTTCTTCGCCTTTTCTTCCTCTGTCTCTGTTAGTTTCGTCTGTTTCTGTTCATCTTTTTGCTTCTTATACCAATCCGGGACGATATCCTTTTTATTGGATGAATAGCTTGTCCGATTCTGTGATGTGGAAAAAGTCCACTGTTGATACTTTTTATTCTCTGATTTCGCTAATGTCATTGCCTGCCTAACTGTTTTTACATTTTTTCTTGCCCAGTGGCTCGCAATTTTTTCTAAGTAACTTTTCGTCAGCTTCATATCTGTTTTCAGCATAACATAATGAATCAGCACATTCATTACACCAGGATTCAATCCTTGCTGTGTCATTACCTCGCTTATCACCTTTAAGTCCTGATTCGAAGCAGTCGCACCGTCAGTTAAATCCTGCAACAGTTCCTTAGGAGAAATATGTTCCAGCATCTCAATAAATTGCTCTTCTTTTGATTTATTTTCACTGTCCTTATCTTTAGAAGCAATTTTTTCACGATCATCCACTACTTTCAGGGATACTTTCTGGTTAGATGATTTTGCGAAATCAAAACAAGCTTCCTTAAATTCCTGGCGATTGAAACGGTTATCCTCAGCTATTGCCCATATTAACGCTTTTTCAATTTCCTGATTGGTTAAATTGTATAACCCGGCCATCTGCTCGATTAACTTCTGATTACTGGCCGTTAAAATTGCTTTTTTCGGCAGCATGCGCTGTTCCAGTAACTGACCAATCCAGTCAAAATCAATTTTTGCACCTGTGAAAATTCGTTCTTCTTCTTCCTCATGCTCTTCTTCAGCAAGATTTACCTCTGCTGCATTTTTCACTTGAAAAACATCTTTAAAATGAGCAGTTGTTTCAACCATATGTGATTCATCGACATTACTTTTCTTTACAAAAGCTTCCTGTAACTTATCAAACTTCTCTTTTCCTATTTCATGGAGCAGCAGCTGACTGAGAAAATCATTGTCAAAAAAGGACGATGCAGAATATGGCGGGTACAGAAGGTAACGAAAAATCTTGTCATCCGGCTGACTGAATTCATATGTCTTTAATAAACCAATCGCTTCCAGCTTTCTTCTGGCACGGTATATCCTGTCTAACGGTAAACCAATATAGTTCATCAACATGTGATGTGTCTGATAATTATCTGATGAAAAGAATAGCATGCATTCTGTATGCAATGTCTGATATAAGCACAATGCATCGATGCCAATTAGCGGCTGGTATAAGTGTGTTAACACCTTAGTAAACGAACTTGGTACATCACGTGACAATTCAACGATATAACGATCTGATGGCAATATTTTTCCCAGGTCACCTAAGCTCATTTCGTCCGCTCCTTACTTCTTATCATTGTCAGATCGAATCAAATCTTTCAATTCATCGAGAAATACGTTAATATCTTTAAACTGGCGGTATACTGATGCGAATCGGACATAGGCGACTTCATCAATATGTACAAGCCGATCCATTACCATCTCACCAATATCATTACTCTGTATCTCTGATGTACCTCGATTTCGTAATTCTTTCTCAATATCAATAGCTATATTCTCTATTTGTTCTAATGCAACAGGGCGTTTCTCACACGCTCTAATTAAGCCGCGCATTAGTTTATCACGGCTGAATTCCTCTCTTGTTCCTTCTTTTTTTACAACAATTAATGGAACTTCTTCTATTCGTTCAAATGTGGTAAAACGAAATTGACAAGATTCGCATTCTCTGCGGCGGCGAATAGAACGTCCTTCCTCAATCGGCCGCGAATCTAAAACTTTCGTGTTTTTGTAATGACAATGTGGACATCGCACAGTAGATCATCCTAACTTTTATTCTGTCGTTCCTACAAAATCTAATTCTTTTTTTATTGTATCATATAACTTGGGAATTAATTTATGGCTGTAACCGAAATCAAACGGAATGGCTGACTCAGTTGTCGCAGAAATATCGATCGCCGTACGGTACGGTTTTACCATAATAATTGTCATTATGACGAATACCTTACGACCAGCTTTATAATTAAAACTCATCTCACCATGATCTTTTGAAACTCCAACAATTTCACATTCCTTCATATTACGGAAAAGTGGTTCTAATTTTTCAAACGCTTTATCTTTTGTCGTCTTAAAGTAATGAGTCTGCAATGCAGGATCCCAATGTTTATCTCTTGTTTCCGAGTGATTATTAAAATTTTTATTTAACGTATTACGAAATGACATTTCTCGATCACACCCCAATATGTATTTATAGTTATTCCTATTTTAACACGTTTTCATGTAGAAAACGACGAAGAACTATAATAAAACAGAGATACAGTTGTATGCTGAAAATAAACGAAGCGCTATCCGCAATGGATTAGCGCTTATCTGTTTCATTATTTTACTGTGCCTTTATATTCTGGATCTGAACGGCTCCCATACCTCGTGGTACTTCAATTTTCTCTGATGTTTTTGCTTCTAACTCATCTTCGATAAATTGTACAGCAACGTGCGGATCAATAATATCACCACATGTGTAGACATCAATGCTAGCATACCCGTGCTCTGGAAAACTGTGAATCGTCAAATGTGATTCTGATATTATAACAACGCCACTCACGCCGAATGGAGCAAATTTATGAAATGCAACTTCCCGCACTTCAGCTCCGGCTTTCAAGGCTGCATTAACAAACGTTTTTTCTAACCGTTCCATATCGTTTAATATGTCAAGATTACATTCCCATAATTCTGCAATAACATGTCTTCCCATTGTATCCATTTTGTTATTCCCCCTTAATTCATAAGTTTCTTTCGAAATTAATGCATGAACGACCACGGGGGAAAGTTAGTCCAGAGAGGTCCTAACCCTTTAAGTCTTCATTTTTATGCATTTATTCAAAAGATCTTTTTACAAGCTTAACATATTTACTATGCTGTGCCCATAAAAGATATGCAAAAGAATTATATCTAGTTTTGGCCAATTTTACAAGTTATTTTGTCGAGATTTTGTAATAAATCTTTTTTCTTTCCCCACACACACAAAAACTGACGTGATTTATTTTTTCCCTGTTTCTGCTTTTAATCCCCATTTAGATATAATCCGTTCAATCTGCTGTTTCGATGCTTCCAGTGTGCCGCTGTTATCCACCACTTCGTCAGCCAGTTCCTTTTTCTTCCGGGCGTCCATTTGTGCGTCCATCCGTTGCCTTGCTTCCGTTTCGGAAAGCCCATTCCTGTCCATTAAACGTTTCAGTTGAATGGACTCTTTAGTGTACACAACAATCGTTTTGTCGACAAGATATGTTAGATTATTTTCAAACAGCAGAGGAATATCCATCACAATCACTTCATATCCTTCTGCAATTAGCCGTTCTTTTTCTAATTGCATCTGTTCCCTCACAGCCGGGTGAACAATCGCGTCCAGCTGTTTCCGCTTCCCAGCATCCGAAAAGACAATTTGTCCAAGTTTTTTCCTGTCTAACGTCCCATCTTCCTGTAACACTTCCGAACCAAACACTTCGGAAATCCGGGCAAGTGCCGCCTCACCTGGTTCTACCACTTTTCGTGAGACGACATCAGCATCAATGACAGGCAGATAATAATCTTCTGCCAGTATTCTGCTTACAGTACTTTTACCACTTGCAATATTGCCTGTAAGTCCGATAATCACTACATCACCACCATCTACAGGGGTGCGAGAATTATTTTCGTCACCCCAATTACAATTAATATACACCCTGGGATAAAATTTAAACGTTCCATCTTCTTTAATTGAGCGAAATATTTCCCTGTCTCGATACCCGCTTTCAGAAATAAAAATGTAATCACCGTTACTAATATTGCTGCAAGAGGAATAGATAGATGCAGCATGGATATCGCCACACCAGCACCAAAGGAATCTAATGATAAAGCGATCCCTAATACAAGTGCCTCCAGTCCATTTATTTTCCCTGAACGGTCAAGGTCTGCTTTCATCGGTTTCTTCAGTATATCAAAGAAAAAGAAGAGCTTCTTCCAATTAGGAAGGAGATGGAATGGTATCTGCACATTCGATAACAGAAAGACAATCCCGATTAAAATCAGAATACCTCCAGCGATGATCTCTGCCTGACTCTCCGATAAATACTGAACAATCAGCTTTCCAACAGATAACGAACTAATAAAAACACTGCCAACAATTACAGCGATCTTCATCATTTGCCAAATGGACAGCTCCATTTTCTTTAATCCATATGTGAAAGCAATAAAGAAACTGTCCATACTGATGGCAAATGCTACAAGAATAAGTATAATCACCGTTTACGCTCCTCTACAGAAAGATATCTGTAGTATATGGGCACAAACGATTTTCGGTGCAATTAAACTTGGCAGTTCGGACAATAATGTGTTCCCCTGCCGCTTACCTTTATCTTCTCAACAGGCGTACCACATTTTTTACAAGGTTTATCTGTCTGACCATAGACGTTTAACTCTTGCTGAAACATCCCGATCTGCCCCTGCGAATTTACATAGGAGCGGATCGTTGTCCCACCCTGTGCGACAGCTTTTTGTAATGTAACAATAGCTGCCTGTAATATTTCTTCAAGTTTTTTTTCAGACAGTTCTGTTCCTTTTGTTAACGGGTGAATACCCGCAAGAAATAATGTCTCATCAACATATATATTGCCAAGCCCTGCTATCACTGTCTGATCTAATAAAATATTTTTAATAACACGGCTGCTTTTCTTCACTTTTTCATTGAACACTTCCTGAGCAAAGTCTGTTTCAAGCGGATCTTTAGCAAGCTGGACCAGCGGCTTACCCAGTAATTCCTCACCTTTTTTAAAAAGGTGCATTGTTCCGAATTTGCGAACATCCCTGTAACGCATTTCAGAACCGTCTGTAAAAGAAAAAATGACATGAGTATGCGGCTGATGTTCCTCTGTTTTCGGATGCACCCCATATTTCCCTTCCATACGCAAATGAGAAACCATTACATAATCTGTCAAATCAAACAATAGAAATTTGCCTTTGCGGCGGATTTCTGTTATCGTCTGGTTTTTCATCAGCTGCTTAAAGTGCTCTACATCATCAGGTTTCTGTATAATCTTTGGCCAATGGACTGTAACACTCTCCACGGTTTTTCCAATTACTAGCTGTCTTAATGTTTGTCTAATTGTCTCCACTTCCGGTAACTCTGGCATTTCTCTTTCTCCTAACTGTTATTTTGCATCATACCATGTTTCGCCATAAGAGGCGTCCACCTTTAACGGAACACTTAACTCGATGGCGTTTTCCATGACTTCTGTAACAAGCTTTTCTACAGTATCCAGTTCATCTTCCGGAACTTCCAGAATCAGTTCATCGTGTACCTGTAATAAAAGTCTTGCCTGCAGACTCTCTTTCTTTAGCCTTTTATCTAGTTCAATCATTGCCAATTTAATAATGTCAGCAGCACTACCCTGAATCGGGGTATTCATCGCTGTACGTTCAGCAAAGCTTCTAAGATTGAAATTCCTGCTCGAAATATCCGGCAAGTAACGTCTGCGGTTCATAATGGTTGTGACATAGCCATCCTGTTTTGCTTCCTGAACAATGTCTTTCATATACTCTCTGACAGCAGGATAACTCTCTAAATAACGTTCAATAAACTGCTTTGCTTCTTTTCTTGTAATACCAAGGCTCTGAGATAAACCATAATCACTAATTCCGTAAACAATACCGAAGTTAACTGCCTTCGCATGGCGGCGCATATTGCTTGTCACTTCATCTTCCTTCACATGGAATACGTCCATTGCCGTCTGTGTATGGATATCTTTATCATTAATAAATGCTGACTGCAGCTTCTCATCCTTAGCAATATGTGCAAGCACCCGTAATTCAATTTGTGAATAGTCAGCAGCGAAAATCTTCCAGCCTTTTTCGGAAGGGATAAATGCCTGGCGAATTTTGCGCCCTTCTTCAATCCTGATCGGAATGTTTTGCAAATTAGGATCAATGGAGCTTAGTCGTCCTGTTTGTGTTAAAGCCTGATTAAAACGTGTATGGATTTTTTCTGACTCCTCATGAATGACCCGAAGCAATCCTGCAATATAAGTGGAGTCAAGCTTTTTCAACTGACGATATAAAAGTAATTTCTCAATAATTGGGTGTCTGCCCTCTAACTGTTCTAATACGTCCGCAGAAGTAGAATACCCTGTTTTCGTTTTCTTCACTACAGGAAGTCCGAGCTTCTCAAACAAAATTGGCCCTAGCTGTTTCGGTGAATTCACATTAAACGGCTCACCCGCTAATTCCTGAATGTCCTTTTCTAAAACACTGAGCCGCTCTGACAGTTCTTTCCCCATATCCTTCAATCGCTGCCTGTCTACTTTCACGCCAGTCGCTTCCATTTCACCTAACACTAAAGCTAAAGGCAGTTCCAGTTCCATTAATAAATCAAGCTGCTTATTGTCAGACAGTGCCTCTTCCATCTCGTCTTTCAGCAAGTGAATCATAGATGTTTTTCTTACGATATGTTCTTGATATTGTTCCTCATCATCTGGCAGTCCTTTTTTGGCACCTTTACCGTAAACTTCTTCATCAAGTTTGATATCTGTTTTCCCGAATCTGTGGCTAATCGATGGAATGTCATGATTATTTTCTGATGGATTGATTAAATAAGATGCTAAAAGGAAATCAAATTGAATGCCTCTTATTGCAATATTTAACCTGTTCAGCAGCACTGTTATTTTCTTCGCATCAAACACATATTTTATTTTCGATTCATCTTCCGCCCATTTCTTGAAAACTGCTGATTTTTCTATTAATTCAATTGGTATATAAAAATTACCGTTCTCATTCACTATTGCTGCACCAATCATTTTTTCAGTATGATAACTTTCATCAAGAATCTCAATCTCAATTGAATCATACCCTGTAAAAAGATCTTCCGTGATCTCATCCATTTTTTTAAATGTAATTTCTTTCATCGGTTTGCTTGTTTCTATTTCTTCGTTGTCATCTCCGGAGATTCTGCCTGTTAATGACTGAAAGCCCAGTTCACTGAATAATGCCCGTACTTGCGAAGGATCATAACCTTCATACGCTATATCCGATAACCCTATCTCCAAGGGAGATGATTGATTGATTGTAACGAGCTCTTTGCTCATAAATGCATCTTCTCTGTGATTTGTTAAGTTCTCTTTTAACTTTTTACCTGAAACTTCATCTAAATGTTCATACAAATTCTCCAATGTTTTATATTGCTTTAGCAGTTTGACAGCTGTTTTTTGTCCGACACCTGGTACACCGGGAATATTGTCTGATTTATCTCCCATCAATGCCTTTAAATCAATGATTTGGTCTGATGAAATCTCCATTTCCTCTTTTAACGTGTCAGGTGTATATGTCATTACATCACTAATTCCTTTTTTCGTCAGACTGACATCGACCTGATCTGCAACGAGTTGAAGCAAGTCTTTATCACCAGATATCACCTTTACTTTCCAGTCTTCCGCTTTCGCCTGATTTGAGATCGTTCCAATAATATCATCCGCTTCATAGTTTTCCAGCTGGTAATGCTTAATCTGGAATGCATCCAGCAGTTCACGAAGTAAAGAAAACTGTTCACTCAGTTCAGATGGGGTCTTTTCCCTGCCTCCTTTATATTCCTTGTAGGTTTCATGGCGAAATGTCGTTTTCCCTGCATCAAATGCTACAAGTAAATGAGTCGGTTTTTCTTCTTCTAAAATTCTCAAAAGCATTGTGGTAAAACCGTACACCGCATTTGTATATACACCTTTATCATTATTTAGTAACGGCAATGCAAAGAACGCACGATAGGCAATACTATTTCCATCAATTAAGATTAATTTATTGGACATATTTTAAAGTCTCCTTTACCTAATCTGATCTTGAGTTTATTTTACCATTAATCTTGTCCATTATCATGTTATAGGGAGCTGTAAAAGAAAAGAAGAATAGCGGAATAAAAAAAACACATAATATGAATTATGTGCAATTAACGGTCCTTTTTATATTGAAGGCTATGCAAGTATTCCGGCCGTATTCCCCCAAGTGCACAAGCTGTACCTCCTCAAGTAAAGGTCACTTGAGGAGTAATTTCTCTAATGTAGCTCGTCTTCAGCCTTCTTTTCAGCTACTCTGTATATCCTAATAATATATCGGCATATGGTGAGCCTTGCGGAATAATGATCGTTGTTTCCCCATCAATTGTTTGTTTATAAGATTCGAGTGTTCTATATAATTGGTAGAAATCCGGGTCACGGGAGAAGGAGCTGTTATACATTTCAGCTGCTTCCAATTCCCCTTCTGCACGTATCTGCTCCGCTTCTGCATTTGCTTTAGAAAGCATTTCTGTCACTTCACGATCAGCCTGGGCAATAATTCTCTTTTTCTCTGCCTCTCCCTGTGATAAATAACGCTGTGCCTGTGATTCACGTTCAGAGATCATCCGGTTATAAATAGACTGTTCGTTTTCTTCAGGTAAATCTGTCCGCTTGATTCTTACATCATCTACCTGGATACCATAATTATCACGAACAAGTAACTCATTCACCCTTTCGGTAATCCGCTGGTTCAAGTCACCTCTCGTACTTCCTTCATCATTAATTATTTCCTCATAATTCATTGCCCCTAATTCTGAACGGATCACTGAAAAAATAAACTCTCCCATCCTCGCTTCTGCTCCAATTTCAGTACGGGCATTCGCAATCATTAATGCAGGATCAGTAATTTCCCATATCGCATAATTATCAATAATCATTCTTTTCTTATCCAATGTATTAATTTCACGCTCATTAACATCATATACAAGCTTCTTATTTGGCAGAGTAGTAATCGACTGGAACAACGGAATTCTGAAATTAAGCCCTGGTTCACTCTCAATCCGAACCACTTCGCCAAATTGACGTACAACCTTATACTCGCCCTCTTTAACAACAAACATACTGCTAACTGCAACAATAGCAATGATAAGCAGTAACAGGAGCGATAAACCGATCTTTACATATCGTTTAATTTCTTTTGGAGACAATTTCTTCATCTCATAAACATTATCATTATTGGTTGTCATTAGCAGACCCCTCCTTACTAGCTTCCTCTGTATTCCCTTCTGCATCCTCTGCCGGCGGTATCGTTGCTGCCGATCCATTCTGGCCAAGTGGCAAATATTTAATCGTATTGCCATCATCATTCATAATATAGATATTCGCATCTGGTAATACTTCATCTAACGTTTCCAACACTAACCGCTGACGCGTAATATCAGGGTTACTCTGATATGCATTATATAACGCATCAAACCCTGCAACATTACCCCTTGCTGTTTCAATCCGTTCTACCTTATCACCTTCTGCACGGGAAATTATAGCGTCTTTCTCCCCTTGTGCTTCTTCTATTATCTCATTACGATATTTATCTGCTTCATTTTTCTTTGTATTCATTGTTTCTCTCGCATCGGTTACTTTCATAAATGCCTGTCTTACTTCCTCATTTGGCAAGTCTACTTCCTGTAATTTCACATCTTGAATAGCTATCCCAACTTCATAATCTTCCATCACGGAAACTAACAGGTCTAACACCTGATTCTCTATTTCAGCTTTTCCATCTGTTAATGCTTCATCAACTGTGGAGGATCCAATAATGCTCCGTAATGAAGCTGAAGTGGCATTGTATAAAACTTGTTCGGGATCGTCAGCATGAAATAAATATTTAGCAGGATCAATGATTTTCCACTGAACAACTAAGTCTGCCTGTAAGATATTCTCATCCCCTGTAATCATACGGACAATATCCGCATTTTCCGCATTCTCCTGATCATAACCAAAATTCAAACTAAATGTCTCTTTTGATAATTTCTCTACGGTCTGTATTGGCCATGGCAGCTTAAAATGAAGTCCGGGTTCTGTTATCCCTTCATCTGCTTTACCAAATGTTATGACAACCGCCTGATCTGATTCATCCACCGTATACCAGCTTGTCAATCCAACAATAGCGAGTACTACAGCAGCAATCACAATTCCAATCCAACTGTATATTTGCTTTAACGTCATTCATATTCCCCCTGTATAATATAAAATGATTCTAATATATGTACGGATATATTAGTAAAAAGGTTTCATCATTTAAAAAAATTGGTTACAGCTTGTCACGACTATTTGCCTAAGCCAACAAAAAAAGCAGCAGGAATAATCCTACCACTCTTTTGGAAGTGTAACAGTGAAAGTAGTACCTTTATTCACTTCACTCTCCACTTCAATTTTTCCCTTATGTGCCTCCACAATGTGCTTGACAATTGCCAATCCTAACCCTGTTCCGCCTGTATTTCTGCTTCTGGCACGATCGACACGGTAAAACCGTTCAAAAATACGGTGAATCGAATCTTCAGGTATGCCGATGCCTGTATCAGAAACCTTCACTTTTATCACTTCCTCTTCACTGCTCATCAATAAAGCGATCTTCCCTTTTTCCGGTGTATAATTAATCCCATTATAAAGAAGATTAAGGACAACCTGCTGGAGTCTGTCTGGATCACCATAAAAAGTAATTCCCTCTTCGACCTCTACTGAAAATATGATCGATTTATTTATTACCTGTTGTTCAATTAATGTGGTAATATTTGTGATCCACTCATCTACTTCAATTAATTTTTTCGATAGTTGCAACTCTTCTTTTTCTAACTTGGAAAGTTCTAATAAATCTTGCACTAATGCTTGTAATCTCGTACTTTCCTTTAAAATAATATCAATAAATTGTCTGGATAGTTGTTCATCTTCCATCGCTCCATCAAGCAATGTTTCCGAAAATCCTCTAATGGAAGTAATTGGTGTCTTCAATTCATGGGACACATTTGCAACAAAGTCTTTACGCATTTGTTCGACTCTTTTCAAATCAGTGATATCATGAAATACAAGCACAGCGCCTTTTAGTTCTTTTACATCATTAATTACCGGTGCCCCGACAACTTCTATATGGTGTTTCTGCCCATCAATTAACCTTGTAATCGCACCGGTCATTTTTTCTTCGTAAAGGAAAGTTTCCTGAACCACTCTATGGATACTTTTTTGAGCCAAAACATCGTAATATAGATAACCGATATAATGTAAGGAATTTTCCCCAAACATTTGCAAGAACTTACGATTTACGAGATGGACATATCCGCGTTCATCAATTAACATCAAGCCGCTTTCCATGTTATTGATTACTGTTTTCCATTGACTGCCCTGCATTTTTTCCTGTATGTACATTTCCTGTAAGTTACGTGCAAGCTGATTAATTAATTCACTTAATTGCTGAGCTTCTCCAGCTGGTTTTACATATGTACGAACATTATAGTTTCCTTTAACTAATTCGTTTGTTACATTAATGGAAGCACGTATTGGCTTTACATAATTTTCAAACAAATGATACATTAAAACAAGTACAATAATATAACCGATAGCTAGTGCGAAAATAACAAAAAACCGGTCATCGCCTGTAGTAAAAGGTACGACGACAATGCCGATCAAAATAAAGACAGAAGTCATCATTACTATGTATCGTAAAAACAGATTGCCTTTATTCTCATCCCCCATTAAGACGGTTCCTCCATTTTGTAACCTAATCCTCTGATTGTTTTTATGTATACGGGATGCTTGGTGTCTGGTTCTATTTTTTCCCGCAAATGACTGACATGAACATCAACAATTCTCGTATCTCCAACAAAATCATAATTCCATACAGCACTAAGCAACTGATCTCTTGATAATACTTTTCCTTTATGTTTTGCCAGGTAGTGCAGTAATTCAAACTCTTTTCTTGTAAAGCTCAATGTATCCCCATTGATTGTTGCTTCATATTGTTGAGGATAAATAATTAAATCCGATATTTTAATGAAGTTCTGATCAGATGGTGTATTTCTCTGTCTTGTCCGACGTAAGATTGCTTTTATCCTCGCCACCACTTCTTTGGGACTGAATGGTTTTGTTAAATAATCATCTGCACCTAACTCCAATCCCAGAACTTTATCAAATTCATCATCTTTTGCTGTCAGCATCAGAATTGGTGTATCCACTTGTTTTTGTCTTAATGCTTTGCAAACCTCTGTACCTTCCATACCGGGAAGCATCAGATCAAGCACAATCAAATCGAATTCTCCAGTCGATGCTTTCTCTAAGCCTTCCATCCCATCGTAAGCTACATCTGTTTGAAATCCTGATTTCTCAATATTATATTGTAAAAGTGTCACAATTGATTGTTCATCATCAACGATTAAGACTTTCTCTTCCATTCAAGCACCCCATCTATTATCTATATTACTCTTATCATACATTGAGGAGAAACGAATGTGAATAGCTTATACAAGTAAAAAAGCAAAATTACTGTTAATTTTTATTTACATTTCTTAATATTCCCTTAACAAAATATATAGAAAGATATGAAAAAACCTCCCTAAACTCAGGGAGGTTTTTCATATTATTAACCCATATTTTTAATTAATTCATCTGCAAACTGAGAAGTTTTTACTTCTGTTGCTCCATCCATGAGACGAGCAAAGTCATATGTTACAACTTTGGAACCAATTGTTTTGTCCATTGATTGAACGATTAAGTCTGCTGCTTCTCTCCAGCCAAGGTGTTCAAGCATTAATACACCAGAAAGGATTACTGAAGATGGATTTACCTTATCAAGACCAGCATATTTAGGTGCAGTTCCGTGAGTTGCTTCAAAAATCGCATGTCCAGATTCGTAGTTAATGTTCGCACCTGGCGCAATACCAATTCCACCAACCTGTGCTGCTAATGCATCAGAAACATAATCACCGTTTAAGTTCATTGTTGCTACTACGTCAAATTCTTTTGGACGTGTAAGAATCTGTTGAAGGAAAATATCTGCAATTGCATCTTTCACGATGATTTTGCCAGCTGCTTCTGCTTCAGATTGCGCCTTGTCAGCTGCCTCGCGCCCTTTATCTTCAACAATCTTGTCATATTCAGCCCAAGTAAATACTTTATCACCGTATTCTTTTTCTGCTAGCTCATAACCCCAGTTTTTGAATGCACCTTCAGTAAATTTCATAATATTACCTTTATGTACTAAAGTAACACTCTTACGGCCTTCTTTAATCGCATAATCGATTGCTGCACGAACAAGTCTACTTGTTCCTTCTTCGGATACTGGTTTCACACCGATACCGGAAGTTTCAGGGAAACGGATATTCGTTACACCCATTTCGTTTTGTAAGAAGTCAATTACTTTTTTCACTTCGTCAGAACCTTTTTGCCATTCGATACCTGCATAGATATCCTCTGTGTTTTCACGGAAGATAACCATATCAGTATCTTCAGGGCGTTTAACCGGAGAAGGAACACCTTCAAACCAGCGCACTGGACGAAGACATGTAAATAAATCAAGTTTTTGGCGTAATGCTACGTTTAAAGAGCGGATACCGCCACCGATTGGAGTTGTAAGAGGTCCTTTAATAGCAATTTTATATTCGCGAATAGCGTCTAATGTCTCTTCCGGAAGCCATTCTCCTGTTTGGTTATATGCTTTTTCACCAGCAAGGACTTCTTTCCATTCAATACCTTTTTCACCATTATACGCTTTTTCAACCGCTGCTTCTAACACGCGGCTTGCAGCTGCCCAAATATCCGGACCTGTTCCGTCTCCTTCGATAAATGGAATAATTGGTTTATTAGGTGTCTGCACCTTACCATTTTCTACTGTGATTTTTTCTCCCATTCTTCAATTCCTCCTAATTTCAAATTCAATAACATTATAGCATGTATAGCAAAACTAGACGAATCAGAAAGTAGACAAAGTGATCCGTCATCGTTTTCACTCCAGATTAACGCTCGTTAATGTCTACATATTCCTGTTTTTGCGGGCCAACATATTCAGCGCGCGGACGAATTAAACGATTGTTCTCGTATTGTTCCAATATGTGTGCGATCCAGCCGGAGAAACGGCTCATTGCAAACATCGGTGTATATAGATCATGCTTAATTCCTAAACAATGGTAGACAGAAGCAGAATAAAAATCAACATTTGCCGGCAACCCTTTTTCCGCCTTAATATACTCCTCGATTTGTACCGACATTTCATACCATTTTTCCATACCATGAAGTTCGGTTAATTCTTTCGACATTTTCTTTAAGTGTTTTGCACGCGGGTCGCCTGTTTTATAGACACGGTGTCCCATCCCCATAACCTTTTCTTTTTTAGACATTTTATCTTTTACATATGGAATGGCGTTTTCAACTTCACCAATTTCAAGCAGCATTTTCATAACTGCCTCATTCGCACCTCCATGAAGAGGGCCTTTCAATGCACTGATTGCCGCTGTAATTCCTGAGTACATATCAGATAATGTTGCGACACATACGCGTGAAGTAAATGTAGATGCATTTAATTCATGGTCAGCGTGAAGTACCAATGCTTTATTAATTGCCTCTTCTTCCAATTCTGATGGCACCTCACCATTCAGCATATAAAGGAAATTTGCTGCATAACTCAGTCCTTCTTTTGGTTGAATCGGATCTTTTCCATCACGTACTCTTGAGAATGCTGTAACGACTGAAGCAACTTTCGCTTGCAGCCGGATGGCCTTTCGCTTGTTTGCTTCTTCACTCATGTTATCTGCTTCTTCATCGTAAAGTCCAAGTAACGAAATGGCAGTACGTAATGCACCCATTGGGTGTACTTTATGTATTTCATATGACTTAAAATGGTCAATAATTCCAGATGGAATAGCCATATTATTATATAAGTCTTGTTCAAGCTGTGCTAATTCTTCTTTATTTGGAAGACGTTTATTCCATAATAAAAAAACAACTTCTTCAAAACTAGCATTCTCAGCAAGGTCATCAATCGTATAACCTACATATGTAAGCTGATCATCAATAATCGAACTTATCTTTGTGTCTGCTGCAACTACCCCTTCAAGTCCTTTCGTTGTTGACATAACATCTCTCTCCTTTTCATATCCATTTTCAATATTTTCTTATCCTCAAAAGCTTTCACCTTAGGTGCTCTTGAACATCCCCATGCTTATTATAAACAAAGAAAATTAGATAGTAAATGAAAACGATTAAATTTAAGCATATAATCTTTCTATTTGCATAGCTTGTACTAACAAGGCAACAGGAACACATATAGTATGTATACACCATAAGGAAAGCTTTTCCCCATAACCATCTTAACATAATCTATTACTATTTGAAAAATATCTAAGTTACTTTCATGAGAGGATATATAAGATGAACTTTTCTAAGGAAACAATCATTCGGTTTACAGTTTTATTAGCTATATTTATTACTTTTTTCCTACTTATCTACACTTCTGTTCAATTTTTATTTCCGTTTCTGCTAGCATGCTTTTTTTCCCTTCTGCTTTATCCGTTCATACAATTAGTAAAATCCACTTTTCATTTTAACCATACAGCAGCATGTGTGACTGTTCTTCTATTTACTATCTGTTCGATTGTTTTATTATTTGCCTTTATCGTCTTTGAAATTATTGACGGAATCATCTATTTAGCGAAGTGGCTGCCTGGTCCATTTCAAGCATTTCTGGTAGAGCTGTCAGGAAAGATAAATGATTGGTTGCTGCCTTTACTAAATAAAATGAACAGTTATATGGACAGTTTAACCCCTGAACAGAATGCACTTATGAAGGAGCAGCTTGATGAGATCAGTATTAGTTTTGCAGATCAGTTTGCTGCCTTTTTGGAAAAATTGCTTAGTTCAATTGGTGAGCAATTAACTGCATTGCCTGGCACAATGACTATTATCATATTTTCTTTACTATGCACCTTTTTCATTTGTAAAGACTGGCCGAAGTTTACCCTTTGGGCCAAAAGCAGGATGGGTTCCTCTGTATATCTTCTTCCATTGAAAATATACGATCAATTAAAAATTACTTTATTAAAATATATTAAAGCTCAGTTTCTTCTTGTAAGTATCTCTTTTATTACGATATTAATCGGACTGATGCTGTTAAGGATGGAGCATGCCCTTACGATTTCTGTGATTATATCCGCTTTGGACCTTTTACCGATACTTGGTACAGGAGTTGTTTTCATTCCCTGGGCTTTTTACTTATTTTTAAGCGGGCAGGACATCTTAGCACTTTTCCTGGCTGGATTGTATTTACTTATAATAATTCAGCGGCAAATTCTGGAACCAAAACTGATCTCAGATGCACTTGGAATTCATCCGCTATTAACAATATTAGCCGTCTATTTAGGTTATCAGCTTTTTGGTATGAATGGGCTCTGGGCTGGACCACTTATCCTTTTTCTGGGTAATGCAACCCATCAGGCAAAGCTATTTTTAACGGTAATACATTTTTTAAAAACAGGAAAGGTTAACGTCGATAAATCATAAACCGCCCATTTTTCATCATTTGGTGAAGAGTCTTTTTAATGAGCTCTTTTATCGGCCGTCTCGTACTAGGGATTAACAGAACAAAGCCAATTGCATCTGTTATAAACCCTGGTGTCAACAAAACTATGCCTCCGATCAGGATGCAAATACCATCAAAAATCTCCTCTTGAGGAGCCCTGCCGGCTTGCATAGCATGCTGTGCTTTTCTAAAAGTATCAAGCCCTTGTCTCTTAGCTAACCACGCACCTATAATTCCTGTAAATATAATTAACAGGACAACCCACCATGGACCAATTTGCCCGCCAGCCCAGATCATTACACCAATCTCTAATGCAGGCATAATCAAAATTGCTAAAAAGATCCATCGAAACATGTAACACCTCTCCCTTCCTTTTATAACCAACTTACACCCTGGCAGTATATGCTACAGAGAAGATTGCTTTATGTGAGGATTAACAGTATACCATGTTAACTTAATCCCTAATAAGCAAAAGAGAAGCAGGAGATGAATTTTCCTGCTTCTCAATTATAACATTAAAGTACGCTGGCATGCCCTGAGTAGATATCACCTTTATGTGCATCTATTGTAATATCCTGACCATCCTCTATAAGTTCAAGTGCCTTTTCTACCCCTACAATTACAGGGATACCAAGACTTAGACCAACAACCGCTGCATGCGATGTTAAGCCGCCTTCTTCTGTAATAATCCCGGCAGCTTTTTCGATTGCCGGTATCATGTCTTTATCAGTGCCATATGTGACAATAATATCATCCTGCTGAACTTTTAATTTCGCTTCTTCTGCATCTTTTACGATCACTGCTCGTCCATATGCACTGCCTTTTCCAACACCCTGACCTTTAGCAAGCACATCCCCAATAACATGAATTTTCATTAGGTTGGTTGTCCCGCTTTCGCCTACAGGTACACCAGCAGTTATGATGACACGGTTTCCACGTTTAAAATGTCCAGTCTCCAAGCCTCTTTCGATTGCTTCCTCTAACACATCATCTGTTGTATGAAGTAAGTTGCCGACGATTGTTTCTACACCCCATACAAGAGCAAGTCTTCTGCTTACTTGTTCATTAAATGTCATTGCAATGATTGAAGCTTCCGGGCGGTATTTAGAAATCATACGTGCAGTAAATCCGCTGACAGTTGGTGTCAGAATTGCATCAACGTTCAGGTTCATTGCAGAGTGATTGACAGATTGACTAATCGCATCCGTAATTGTCATATCGGTAGCTTTGGAACGTGCATCCAATACTGCTTTATGATTAATTGCTGTCTCTGCTTTTTTCGCAATATTACTCATCGTCAATACTGCTTCAATTGGATAGTCTCCTGCTGCTGTTTCTCCTGAAAGCATGATAGCATCTGTTCCATCAAATATGGCATTCGCAACATCTGATGCTTCCGCTCTTGTTGGACGAGGATTGCGCTGCATAGAATCAAGCATCTGAGTCGCTGTAATAACAGGCTTACCTGCATTGTTACATTTTTGGATCATTTCTTTTTGTACTAATGGCACATCTTCAGGAGGAATTTCCACACCTAAGTCACCACGTGCTACCATTAATCCATCACTTACCTGCAGGATAGCATCAAGATTATCGACACCTTCCTGGTTTTCAATTTTAGGGATAATCTGAATATGTGTTGCATTGTTTTCTTCTAATAATCCGCGTATTTCCAATACATCTGATGCACGGCGCACGAAAGAAGCAGCGATAAAGTCTACCCCTTGCTCGATACCAAATTTTATATCAGCAGCATCTTTGTCAGTGATTCCCGGTAATTTCACACTAACATTCGGTACATTAACACCTTTTTTGTTTTTTAACAGACCAGAATTTAATGCAACTGTTTTTAACTCATTTTGATCTTTCAGTACTTCAACTACTTCCAGAGCAATCAGGCCATCGTCCAATAACAATTTGGAGCCTGGTTCTACATCATGAATCAATTCAGGATAAGTAACACTGATTCTTTCCGCACTTCCTTCAATTGTTTCATCCATCGAAACATAAACAGTGTTTCCTTTAATAATTTCTGCTTTTCCGTCTTTCAATACCCCTGTTCTAATTTCAGGACCTTTTGTATCTAGTAAAATTGCTACTGTCTTACCTAGTTTCTTTGCTGCTTTACGAATATTTTCAATTCTGGCACCATGTTCTTCAAAATCACCATGGGAAAAATTTAGTCTCGCTACATTCATACCTGCTTCTATTAATTGTTCCAGTTTATCAATTGCTTCAGATGCAGGTCCAATTGTACATACTATTTTTGTTCTTCTCATTACTACTTCCTCCTTCGGTTTTCTTGCATGTATGTATTGCATACCAATCTAGCATAAGAGCTAGATTGATAATTGATTAGATAAGTTATACATATTCATATTTACTGCATGTTTCTGCTTCAAAATATCAGCAATGTCATGGCTTACTACAAGGTTATTTTGAATACCAACCATACGGCCGCCAATACCGTCCATAAGTAAATCTACCGCTTTTGCACCAAGACGGCTTGCTAATACACGGTCATAGCCTGACGGGGACCCGCCTCGCTGAATATGTCCAAGAACCGTAACACGCGTTTCCATACTTGTTTCCTCTTCAATTCTTTTCCCATACTCCAAACCGCTGCCGACACCTTCAGCTAAGATGATAATACTGTGCTTCTTGCCACGTTCCTGGCCGCGTTTCAATTTCGCTACAACACTTTCGAAGCTTTCTTTCTCTTCTGGAATTATGACACTTTCTGCACCATTTGCTAAACCTGCCCACAGTGCTAAGTCCCCAGCATCTCTTCCCATTACTTCAATCACATATGTACGCTCATGTGAGGTAGCCGTATCTCTAATTTTATCTACAGCATCTACAATCGTGTTTAATGCTGTATCGAAACCAATTGTATAATCAGTTCCTGATATATCATTATCGATGGTTCCCGGCACACCAACACAAGGGAATCCTTTTTCAGTCAATTTGGCTGCACCGCGAAAGGATCCATCGCCACCAATGACAATAAGCCCTTCAATTCCAAACTTCTTCATTTGTTCGATCGCCTGCTGTTGACCTTCATCTGTTTTGAACTTTTCAGATCTTGCAGAATAAAGGATTGTTCCACCACGCTGGATAATATCGCCAACAGATCCAAGCTCCATTTTTTTAATGTTGCCTTCCATAAGACCTTCATATCCGTTGTACACACCAAAGACTTCCAAATTGTGATATATAGCCTTACGAACAACTGCACGAACTGCTGCATTCATTCCCGGTGCATCTCCACCACTTGTTAAAACGCCGATTTTTTTCATTATGTCACCTCTTTTTCAAAATAAAATGTCCCTATTCATTTCTCCCCATTTTACTTGTATTTTAAACAAGTGTATCCAATAATGATTATACATGAAATGCAAGTTAATCTCACGTTTTTCCTTATTAATTTGTATATTTCGCTGAATGCGGACAATTTAACCCGCCAAATTCTTTTAGTCACAGAAAAAAGCACCTTCCAGCATATTAGAAGATGCTTTTTCTTTTATGCTTTTACTGATTCATTAACTTCGCCGATTTTTTTATATTTTATCCAGCGCTGTTCAAGTAAACCGGCTGAATCAAGTGCAGCCAATTCCTCTAAAGAATTGCTCAGTACTTTACGGATGTTCTCTGCCTGCAATTCAATGTTACGGTGAGCACCACCTAAAGGTTCTTCAATTACTTCATCAATTACTCCTAAGTCCTTTAAGTCCGGTGCGGTAATTTTAAGCGACCTTGCTGCACGCTCTGCCTGCTTTGCATCCTTCCATAATAAGGCAGCAGCACCTTCAGGAGAAATAACAGAGTATGTAGAATTTTCCAGCATATGAATATGGTCACCTACACCTATACCAAGCGCTCCTCCGCTTCCTCCTTCACCAATTACAATACAGACAACCGGTACTTGTAGACCGGCCATCTCCATTAAATTACGGGCGATCGCTTCACTTTGACCCCGCTCTTCTGCCGCTTTACCTGGATATGCGCCTTTTGTATCAATAAACGTAATAACAGGTCTATTAAACTTCTCGGCTTGTTTCATATGACGCAATGCTTTCCGGTATCCTTCAGGGTGCGGCATTCCGAAATTACGGTCAATGTTTTCTTTCGTGTTTTTCCCGCGCTGTTGACCAATAACAGTTACAGGTTGGCCTTCGAACTTCGCAATACCTGCAACTACTGCTTCATCATCGCCGAAATAACGATCACCATGGAATTCAATAAAATCAGTAAATAATTGCGAAACATAATCAAGGCATGTAGGTCTATCGGTATGACGGGCAATCTGCACACGGTCCCACGGTTTTAATTTTCCGTAAATATCATTTTCAAGCTTGGCGAGTCTTGCTTCCATCTTCTCAATTTCCTCAGATAAATCAATTTCACTGTCTTTTGTAATCCGTTTTAATTCTTCTATCTTTTCCCGTAACTCAACTACCGGCTTCTCAAATTCCAGTACTTGCTTCATCTATTGCACCTCCCAACTGATGGATATCCAAAATCGTTGCAAGGGTGTCACGCATTTCAGAACGCGGTATAACTTTATCAATTTGTCCATGTGCTAATTGAAATTCTGCTGTTTGAAAATCATCCGGCAGCTTTTCCCTTATCGTTTGTTCGATAATTCTTCGACCAGCAAATCCAATCAGTGCACCAGGTTCAGCAAAATTATAGTCACCGATGGATGCAAAGCTTGCCGACACACCTCCAGTTGTAGGATTGGTCATTACAGAGATAAATAAACCATTTTCCTGATGCAGACGCTGAATAGCAATGGATGTTTTCGCCATTTGCATAAGGCTTAATATCCCTTCCTGCATTCTGGCACCACCTGAAGCAGTGAATACAATAATCGGTATCTGTTTCTCCCGGGCATTTTCAATTGCTCTAGTAATCTTCTCACCTACAACCGAACCCATACTTCCCATCCGGAATCGGGAATCCATTACAGCTATTGCTGCTCTGTTCCCTTTCACTGTTCCTTCTCCTGTTACAACTGCTTCATTTAAACCTGTTTTCACGCGGTCTTTTTCTAACTTTTCATCATATTGGGGAAAATCCAGTGGATTACCAGAGATTAATTCCTTATCCCACTCCGTAAAAGAATTTTCATCGAATAAGTGGTTAATTCTTTCATGGGCAGTGATTTGATGATGATGCCCGCAATCAGGGCAGACATACAAGTGTTTTTGCCATTCTTTCTGATAATATATTTTCTGGCAATGATTACATTTTTGCATTAATCCCTCAGGTACATCTTTTTTTGAGTTTTCACTGGGGATTGTTGCATATTTTCTCTTTTTCGCAAACAAATCTTTCAATTGCAAGGAATATTCCTCCTTTTTGAGTACATAGCTTGTACGATTAAGACAGTCATGTAAACATCGAAAGTCATACTTATGTATATGAATAATCTTTCAAAAAAACACAATTGAACATTAACTACTATATTATATCAGAAGGCTTCTTTATGTAAAGTAGAGTGAGAAGAGTGTTATCCTGCCATTATTCTTTCCGGAGGACGACATTCTCTACTCCCAACAGTTCTTTCAGTTCTTTGATCACATTCCAGCTTCCATCCAGATGATAAGAATGATCCAGTTTAAACAATTTTTTTTCTTCTTTTTTATATAAATAGATCGGGATTGATCCAGGATATTTCTTCGCGATAATGCTTATCTGCTCCATCATTTTCGTATCATGATTATCTTTCCAGTTAATAAATATTTTCCTGCTATTTGTTTTTTGCTTATCCATGTCTAGTTGTTCAGCCTTTTCTACGATTATTTGCTGTTTCCCGTTCCGTTCTTCCAGACGGCCTTCAACAAAAATAAAAGTTTCTTCCTGAAGCCAATGGTTAACTTGCCTGAAAATGTTCGGAAAAATAACGGCATCCAACTCATTCGTTTCATCAGCAATCGTCACGAATGCCATCGATTCTCCTTTTTTTGTCCGAATAACTCGAATTGCCTGAACAACTGCAGCGAGTTTAATCTTTCTCAATTTTGCTGAGAATGCCTCATCTATCGTAAGGTATCCAAGTTCTCTAACATTTTGGCGAATGGTTTGCAGCGGGTGATTGGAGACAAAGAAACCAATCACTTCCTGTTCCATCATCAGTTGCTTTATTGGAGGAAATGGCTCTTTCTCAACATAGGAAACATCCAATGATAAATCATCATCAAACAAGGAGAACTGGTCACTGAAATCTCCAAATAATTCTCCCTGTTCAATCGCATCATCCAGACTTGCAAGCAGGGTGGCACGATTGGAGTATGTTTCGTCAAATGCCCCTGCAAGAATAAGGGATTCAATAACATTTCGTTTCAGTTGACCAGGGATACGCAGGCAAAAATCGAATATATTTTTAAACGGAGCATTTTTCCTTGTAGTAAGTATGTCACGGGCTACCGTATATCCAATTCCTTTAATCACACTAAAACCGATTCGAATCGCATTACCTTCTACTCTGAATTTACCAATACTATTGTTAATAGATGGGGGTAATATGGGAATCCCCTGATTCTTTGCTTCTCTCATATACATTTGCAACTTCTCGACATTTCCTGTATGCATGCTGAGTACTTCAGCAAAGAAAACCAAAGGATGATTTGCTTTTAAATAAGCAAGCTGGTAGGCGATCATACTGTACGCAACTGCATGGCTGCGGTTAAAACCATAGTTGGAAAACCGGATAATCCAATCAAAAACTTTATCTGCAAGAGTTGCTTCATATCCATTTTCCATACACCCTTTTATAAACTTTTCTTTTTGGGCGAGAATCGCATCCTTTTCTTTCTTGCTTACAGCTCGTCTTAATAAATCTGCTTCTCCATATGAGAATCCAGCTAACTTATTCGCTATTTGCATAATTTGTTCCTGATAGATTAACACCCCATATGTTTTCTCCAGGATCGGCTTAAGGTCAGAATGAATGTATTCCACTTCTTCATAACCATTTTTCCTATTATTATATGTGGAGATAAATTGCATTGGTCCCGGGCGGTACAGAGCATTAACTGCAACGATATCCTCAAAATGACTCGGCTGCATTTCCCTTAACACTTGTTTCATCCCTTGTGATTCTAGTTGGAACACCCCATTTGTTCTTCCATTTCTCAGTAATGTAAAAGTATTCTCATCATTTAACGGGATTTTTCCCATATCAATGGATATTTTCTGTTTCCTTAATTGTTCAACAATCCGTTCAATTAATGTCAAATTCCGAAGTCCAAGAAAATCCATTTTCAATAATCCGACTTGTTCCAATTCTTTCATTGCATATTGCGTTAAGTTAATCTCATTCTGTGAAGGCATAATTGGTACGTGCTGTACAAGTTCCTGATCACTGATAATTACACCAGCAGCGTGTGTAGAGATATGTCTCGGCAAACCTTCCAGCCTGTTGGCAATTTTAAAATATTGTTTCAGTTTTTCGGACTGCTTGACATAATCAATCAATTCTCCGGATTGATTGACTAGTGTCGCCAGTTTAACATTTGAATCTTTTGGTAAAATTTTCAAAATATATTGTAAGTCACTATCTGGTATATCCATTGACTTTGCCAGTTCTCTTAAAACAGACCTTGCTGCAAATGTTCCAAATGTAACAATTTGGGCAACATGTTCCCTTCCATATTTATTTGCAACATATTGAATGACTTGATCCCGTTTTTCATCAGAAAAATCTATATCAATATCGGGCATTGTTACACGCTCAGGATTAAGAAATCTTTCAAATAACAAATCATATTCCAGTGGGTCCACATTGGTAATTCCGAGAATATATGCAACGAGTGAGCCTGCAGCCGAACCACGGCCTGGTCCAACCATAATCTTTTCTTTCTTAGCATATTGGATAAAATCTGCAACAATTAAGAAGTAATCGCTGAATCCCATCGAATGTATCACATCTAATTCGTAATTTAACCGGTCATAAACTTTATCTGTAATACTCTCATATTTATCCTTCAGTAATTCTTGACATAGATTTTCTAAATAATCATCTGCATTTTTATTACCAGGGAGAGGGAATTTAGGTAATAAGCGCTGATTCTCCGGTAAATTCAGTTTGCATTTGATTGCTATTTGATTCGCCTGATCAATCAATTCCGGCCATTCCCTAAAGGCGTACTGATGTTCCGCCCCTGTTTCCAAATGTAAACCATCAAACTTATCGGAATGTTGGTCATTCCGCTTTTCCCCATGAGCCATTGCCTGGAAGTAGCTGAAAGCCAGTGAATCCTGATGATAGATATACCTGACATCTGAAATGGCCACTGGCCGCGCCGGGAATTGCTGCAAGCTTTCTCTCACTACCGGCCATAAATGTTGCTGTTTTGCAGTGACCCCAAAGAAAATGGGCAGTTGCTCCATTACCCTCTTAAAAGGGGTCAATCGATTTATATGAAATTCATTTCCACTAATAAGTGACTCTGTTTTTACAATAAAAAAAAGCCCCTCTGTCATTGCCAGTTCTGAAAATGTTTGAGCTTCTCCCTGCTGGACCGCTGTACTTATTCTTAACAGATGGTGATATCCTTCTTCATTACGTGCAAGAATAATCATCATAACAGGGGGCTCTTCGCTATTTGTTCTTATGGGAATTTCCAGTCCGATTATTGGTACAATTCCAGCTTTTTTACATGCATTATAAAAAGAAATAGCACCATGTAACACACCTTCATCTGTTAAGGCTAAGTGCGTGTACCCTAATTTTTTCGCTTGCTGGACTAATTCATCAATTTGAACCATACTTTTAAGCAAACTGTAGCCACTTTTAATGTGCAATTGCGTGAAAGGCATGTTTCTTCACCTACCGATCTTTCTTCTCTTTTATATTATACCCGAATATGTGCTCTTATGAAATTAAGAAACATATACAGCAAGACACAGCCATATATTTTAATAGAATAATAAGTTTCCAAAACTCAATGTTTTTCCATAACAATGTACAAGCACGCCGAGATAAGGAGGATTTTCATGGAGGAACGGTTCTTTGCAACAATGATTCAATGTTATTTTATAGCATTTGGAGTGATGATTGGCGGTTCATTAATAGGCAGTGTCGGCTCATTTGCAACAGGAGAACCGCCTTTCACACAAATGAACAGAATCGCTAGAGGATTGCATATTTGGGCAATCGTAGCTGCAATCGGCGGAACGTTTGATGCGATCTCCAATCTGGAAAGAGGGCTCTTGGACGGCTCGACAATTGATATGGTTAAACAAATTATATTGATAGTCATAGCAATGGGTGGTGCACAAACCGCGCTTTTAATTATAGAATGGTTAATCCAGGAGGAAATTGAATAATGCACATTCCTCCATTATATAAACGACCTGGATGGCAGCGGTTTTTAGCAGGTTCAGTAATAGGTGCTTTTATTGCCTATTTTATCTTTGTTTTTATGTATGGTGAAATGCAGGAAAAATGGATTGAAGAAAACCTTGCATTACGTGGAGAGCTTCTCGAATTGAAGGAAACTCATAATGCACTGGTAGAGAATCACCGCCTCCTTGATGAACAGGCGAAAGAAGGAATAGAAATAAAAGAAATCACTATCCAGTTTACAAATTTAGAAACATTTAAAATAGAGCATGACCGGATTATGATCCAGCAGCTGAATGAAGCTGTAAAACAAGAGGCAAATCAGATGATTGGGTTAAATTTAGACCAAATATCCAACAGTACAGATTTACTTATACGCGCAATAGAAAATAAAACAATTATTATAGATGATTTTAAGTTTCGAGCAAAAGTAAGAAAAATGATTGTTACGGAAACATTGCAGTTATCAATTGAACTGAGTAAGGGCGATTAGAAGGAAGCACACCATCTCTTTTCAGGTGTGCTTCTTTTATTATTTTTGTGCACAAACATGCTCAAGATCATTTAGTAAATCCTCTACAGTATCCCAGCTATGTATTTTGGCTCCTGATGCGAGCGGATGTCCTCCGCCCTCATATTTTGCAGCAATTTCATTAATGACAGGCCCATTAGAACGAAGTCTGACACGGATTACATCATCTTCCTCCACAAAAATTGCCCATGCCTTCATCCCTTCAATATCTCCTAACACACCAACAATGGCACTTGTTTCATTCGCAGTGACATCAAATCTCTGCAAGATATCTTTTGATAACTTTACATGGCTAACTCCAGCTTCTGTCACTTCCACATTTTGCAGCACATAGCCTTTTAATCTGGCCATCTTCAGGTTTGTTTTATACATATGCCGATACATTGCGGTCCGGTCAAAATTGTATTCAACTAATTCTGAGGCGATTTGAAAAGTGCGGTTGGATGCACTTGGATATAAAAATCTTCCAGTATCACCGACTATCCCTGCATATAATAAAAATGCACCCCTGTCAGTTAATACCAGTCCTTGATCTTTTTCTTCCTGATATAACGTATAGATCATTTCACTTGTTGAGCTTGCAGAAGTATCTACCCATAAAACATCTCCATAAGCGTCGTTGTTCGGATGATGATCAATTTTAACGATTTCTTTTCCATTTTGAAAGCGTTGATCTGATACACGCTCCTGATTGGCTGTATCGCAGACTATTACTAATGCATCTTCAAACACAGAATCAGCAACCTGATCCATAACGGCGAAATATGTTAACCATTCTTCTTCTTCCCCTACCACATAAACTTTCTTAGATGGAAAAGAAGCTTTAATGATTTCTGCCAGGCCGTTTTGTGAACCGTAAGCATCCGGATCCGGGCGAACATGGCGGTGGATGATAATCTTATCATATGTTTTAATTTTTTCCATAATTGCTCTCGTGTTCATCATAATCCTCCAATTGTATTCATTTTCAACATCATTTACTAAATATTTTACTAGCATTTCATCTTACAAAAAGGTACAATGAGTTTCAGATTATCCAATCTTATTATAGCACGGTTAGGAGGTCAACGATTGGTTATTTTTCCAATAGTTATCGTCGTTTCCTTTATATTATATGTGTATTATAAAGTAATGATTATTCGAAGTGCAGATCCGTTAATTCAGGAGATTACCAATGCGAAGGCACGTCTATCACTTGGTTTTTGTATTAGTTTCTTTGGTGTGAATCAATACTTATTTTATGAGACACAGTTAGCTTTATTTATTGCGATTCTTTTCTTTATTATTGGCGGACTTCAAGGATATGCCGGCTGGAAACGATATCACCATTATAAGTCAGAATTTAATAAGAGAGAAACTGCCAGTGTATAATTACTGGCAGTTTTTCGTTTTCAGCAAAAATTATTTTAACGGTCGATTAACTGCGCCATCAACATTGCTTTACCAACCATTTTCCGTTCATGGTAAACTTCCACATCTATCTTCGCAGATTTTCTGCCAATATCAATTATCTTTGGCTGAAAAACAACTTTTGTTTCCAGTTGAATTGGTTTAATAAAATAGACAGTAATATTTTCTACGACTAAGTCGCCTTTTTTCTGTTGGCGCAGCAAACTGCTTGCTGCTTCAATTACAAATGATACGAAGACACCATTTGACAATGTTCCTAACTGATTCGTCATTTGGGGTGTAATTTCTGCCTCAAATGTTGTTTTATGAGGATCATTGGTTGTATGTTCGAAGTAATTGGAAACAATATCATCAATCGTTTCACCAACCTGTGGCTGCTTTTGGATATGCTGCAGTGCTTTCAAAACATCCTGTCTTGAAATTAATCCTTCTAAATGATGATGCTGGTCAACAACCGGCATAATTTCGATCCCTTCCCATACCATCATATGTGCGGCATATGCAAGCGAAGTTTCCTTCATAACAGTCAGCGGATTTTTTGTCATTACCTTCTCTATCCGCATTTCTTCTTTTTTACCAATCACGTCTTTCGATGTTACAATACCTACCACTTTTTTCTTATCATCCACAACAGGGTATCTGCTATGTGTTGTTTTTTCTTCCCATTCGTGCCATTTAGATACGGTATCTTTTGTTGATAAATAGTAAGTTTCCTCATCTTTTGTATAAATATCCCCAACAAGGACGATTTCCTTTTTAATTAACTGGTCATAGATTGCCCTGTTAATCATAGCAGCAACGGTAAAAGTATCATAACTGGTTGAAATTATCGGCAGTTTCTTTTCATCTGCTAACCTCTTGGCGTTCTCATCTGTATCGAAACCACCTGTGATTAACACAGCAGCCCCTTCTTTTAAAGCTAACTCATGGGCTTCTGTTCTGTTACCGACAATTAATAAGGAATCTTTCTCGGTATAACGCATCATGGCATCAAGCTTCATTGCTCCTATTACGAACTTATTTAAGGTCTTGTAGAGTCCCTCTCTTCCGCCTAAAACTTGCCCATCAACAATACTGACAATTTCTGCAAATGTTAAATTTTCAAAGTTCTCTTTTTGTTTTCGTTCAATTCTGATTGTCCCCACACGCTCTATTGTACTAACCAAACCTTTATTCTCTGCTTCTTTAATTGCTCTGTATGCGGTACCTTCACTAACATGCAGTTCTTTAGCAATTTGTCTAACAGATATTTTGTTGCCTACTTTTAAAGATTCGATAAAAGACAATATTTGTTCATGTTTTGTAGCCAATAGTAGCTCACCATTCTTTCATCTGTACTAATAAATATATATATATTGTTATTATACAGTTACAGGCAGTAATATTCAATTTATTGTTACAATAATATGGAATATTGCATTTAATAATCATACTGTTTTATATTAAATGAAAGCACTGTATCAATATGAATTTATGGACACAGGGACAGAATTGCTGACTTCGAATGTTTATGTGCCAATTACTATGTATCTCCAACCTCTAATAAAAGTCAGTATTAAAAATAATATCGATTATGTATTTTATTGGTTCTATTTTAGGGTGGAACACATTGATATGTCCCACCCTCATTAATTACTATAAAGTTATGGATTCACCTGGTTGGAGAGCTATTCCTTCTCCTGGTTTTACATTCCGTGCGAAAGCATCTCCGTCCTGTTCAATGAGCGGAAAAGTATTATAGTGGATCGGTACAACCTTCTTAGCTTTTACCCATTCAGCTGCCAATAATGCATCATCAGGG
The DNA here is from genome assembly GCF_900111195.1 of Gracilibacillus ureilyticus. Classification (GTDB taxonomy): domain Bacteria; phylum Bacillota; class Bacilli; order Bacillales; family Amphibacillaceae; genus Gracilibacillus; species Gracilibacillus ureilyticus. The sequence goes on along the minus strand of NZ_FOGL01000017.1, from coordinate 27,216 downwards.
CCCATTGTGAAATTATCACCAATTGGCAGAAAAGCAAGGTCAATATCATTCATATCGCCAATCAGCTTTAAATCCGAGAAAAGCGCTGTATCTCCTGCATGGTAAACAGTTTTCTCCTCGGCATAGAATAATATCCCGCCAGGCATACCTCCGTATATTTTTTCACCATTTTCATCAGTAAACACGGAGCCATGAAACGCCGGTGTGTACTTTACTTTGCCGAAATCAAACTCGTGTGCTCCGCCGATATGCATCGGATGGGCATTAAGTCCCCTTGATTCCATATATACCGCTAACTCATTCGGTGCAACTATTAAACAATTGCTTCGTTCTGCAATACTGATTGTATCTCCGACATGATCATTATGACCATGAGTAAGCAGGATTACATCAGGATTTTCATCTTCTGCTTTTAAATCACACAAACTGTTGTCCGTAATAAAAGGATCGATTAGAATCGTATATTCTTCTGTAACAATTTTAACGACAGATTGACCATGATAAGAAATTTTCATAAAAAAACACTCCTACATTTTAATATGATCTATCTCATTTATACCCATTATCCACGGGAGTTAAAACGTCATCTGTTTAATAATATTTCCAGGAATTCTCATAGATTGGAATGAGAATAGGGTCGATCAATGTATTAACCTCAGCGTTTAATCCACTGTCACCCTCATCTTTGCCGAAATATGTTAAACTGCCCAACATATCTGTTTCCAAATATTCTGTATCCACGTTTTTGATCTCCAGTCCGTCCACATTAATTTCCTCCCGACTTGCTAACACAAATCCCCAATTTCCAAAACTCGGGATGTCCACATGGAAATTCTCAACATTCATTCCTGTTGCTTCTACTGTATTGGAAATTGTCCAATATACTTCCCGGGCAAAAACAGGACTCGTTGCTTGAATCATTGCTGCACCATCAGGTTCCAGATGATTGCGGACTAGAGAATAAAATTCTTTGGTATACAGCTTGTTTAAACTTTCATTATTCGGGTCAGGAAGGTCAACAATAATAACATCATACCATGTATCATTATTTTCCAAATATTCAAAGGCATCTCTGTTAATAACTTGTACCCGTTCATCCTTCAATGCGCCTTCATTTAATGCCAGTATGTGCGGGTTTGTGTTCGCGAACTCAATGACAGCAGGGTCTAAATCAACGAGCGTGACCTGCTCGACTTCCTCATATTTTAGTAATTCTCTAGCCCCTAAACCGTCACCTCCACCCAACACTAATACAGATTCCGGATCAGCCGCTTGTGCCATCGGAATGTGTACGAGCAACTCGTGGTACCTGTGCTCATCAACTGAGCTGAATTGTAAACCTCCATCAAGGTAAAGGCGCACATCATCCTCCTGCTTTGTTACAACCATTTTCTGATACTGGGTTTGTTCATAATAGATAATTGGATCTGTATATATTTTCTGTTCAAACCCGTTTGCCATTCTTTCACCAAAAAATAATCCAAATACTAGCAGTAAGGCAATAGCAATACCGGCTAAACCGTGAAGCATCACATTCTTCAATTCTTTTCTAAACAAATAGAGTACAATTAATGCGACAGTTAAGTTAATCAATCCGACGAAGAATGCACTTTTAACAATGCCAAGCTGAGGTCTTAGAAAAAAAACAAATAACAGACCACCAATCAACCCGCCTGCATAGTCAGAGAACAAAACCCTTGCTGTACTCTTCTCGAGAGTTACACCAATTTCATTCGCTTTACGGATTAATATAGGAAGTTCTACCCCTGTCAGAGCACCAACCACCAGTGTGATAAAGTAAAGAAATACCGCATCTGCACCCGGTGATCCAAAAGCGGTCATCCCAAACATTAGAAAGCTTGAAAAGCCGCCAATCAAGGCAACAAAAAACTCAATGTAAATAAATGATAAAATCAATTTTTTCGTAACTTTTTCACTAAGGCTGGCGCCAATCCCCATCCCTGTTAAAAACAAAGAAATGGTTAATGTGTACTGTTTTACCCCATCACCTAAGATGTAGGAACCTAATGCACCGAATAATACTTCGAAAACTATTCCGCAAATGGAAACAATTCCGGATGCCCAATAGATAAAATAACTCTGCCTTTCTTTCAGTTTGTCCATTTTTGCCACTCCAAGTTTCTTTCGCAAATTTTTTATTAATCAGGCTTCAATATAAGAAGAACCTGGTCAATAAGCCTGACCAGGTTCAAGAGGTATCATGTGATCGAAGCACCGATCACAAAAGCAAGCCCTACGGAAACACCGAATGAGATAATCCCCACAGCGATATTTTTCTCCTTCAGCTGCTCTTCCACTGAAAACTTTCTTGTGACTAATTCAAAGATCAGGTATGCAATCATTTGCAGAATGACACCATATGCCCCCCAGATCAACGTCTCCCAAACTGTTATACTGTTATAGATCGCAAAAGCCAGGATAATACAGATACCAATGATCTTACCTGCAATAGACAGAGCAATTGCCTGATTCCCTTTCTTAATCTCATCCCAGTCTTTATACTTTGTAGTTAACCATTCAAAAATCACTAAGCCTATCAGAACAATAATAATTGCTGCAATAAAATAAATAAATGTTGATATAAAAGCGTCCATTATTAATAAATCCCTCCTTTAATTACTTACCACTACTTGTTCCGCCCCCACGGAATGAAGACATACCCCTGCTTGTTGAATTCGTTGTTTTGCCTTTATTATAAGACTGACTTGAAGTATACCCCCCGTAACAACCGCCTGATTGACAGGCTGATCGTCTCTTTTTCCCCCAATCATCCACATCCAGCACATCGTCTAATATCCTGATTGCAAAATATGTTGAAAGAAAATTAGGAGAATAGTTATTGCGGACAAATTCATCTGTCGCAACCTCAATAAATACGACATCATTTAATTCTTCACTTTCTTTTAAGATCACAAAGTAATCAGGATAAATCATTATTTGCTGATTATCTATATAATCACTTATCTCATCCGGTCTGTCTATTTCTTCTAGCAGGCCTGCAAGCTCCTTAACTTCAAATTTATCCGTTGCATAAATATTAGCTGTAGTATTTTCACCATTTGCAGTGTCTACAAAAGGAAAATTGTTTGCAATTAATTTATCAACTTCTGTTGTATTACCAGTTTTCAACTGAGAAATTATTTCTTCTTTCGATTCTTCTGTTTGCACATCTTCTATGCTAACCGAAGAAGATCCGTCAAATGCAGATAAATTGTCAAACTGATCCTGGCCACACCCAGCTAACAAAATGCAAAGAAATAAGCTGCTAAAAATCAGTAGATGTTGTCTCACTAACTCACCTCCTCTATTTCATATGCTATGTAAACAAAAGAAAGAACCTCATAAAATGGAAGGCTCTTTCCTAAGTGTTTTACTCATTGTGTGTTATTCTTTGCCCATTTTCTTTTTCAGTGCAGCCAGTTCATCATCTACACCGCTGCTTTTATCCAATTCTTCAAATTCATCATCAAGACTTTTGCTTGCAGATGATAAGTCTTCACTCGTTTCTGCTTCTGCCTCAAATCGAAGAACTTTTTCCTCCATACGCTCAAATCCACGCTTGGAATCATCATTTCCAATATTGGACATAGCACGATTCATTTTGGTTCTCGTTTTAGCAGACTCCGCACGTGCTTTTAATGCATCTTTCTTCAACTGCATTTCCTGGTATTCTTTCTTCATCTCATCTAACTTTTCACGCAGCTGATCTGCATCATTTTTTGCACGTTCCCATGATTCCAGTAACATATTTGCCTGTTGTTCCTGGCTTTTCTTATCTTCTAATGCACGTCTTGCCAATTCATCATTTCCTGCTTCGATCGCTTTTTCAGCTTGTGCCTGACGTTTATCAACAAGAGCTTTCGCATCATCTGCTTTACGCTTTAACATTTTTTCATTGGCAATTTGTTTTGCTACTGCTGTTTCCGCTTCACGGATATCTGACTCCATCTCACGCATAAACTGATCTAGCATTTTTACTGGATCTTCCGCTTTGTCCAACATTGAATTAAGCTCTGAACTCACAACTGTTTTTACTCTTTTAAAAAATTGAAACATTTTTATATTCCTCCTTAATTTGTACCTGCAATAATTTTTATTTCAAATGATTGGATCGGATAGCCGTAACTTGCTTCGACTTCACTTCCCCAATCTTCCAAACTGATAAAATGTTCTTCACTGTCATCACAGTACTCAGTATACTTCATTACCTGGCCTGTCAGGTTGCTGCTTCGGCCTTCTCCGCGAATGTTCGCCTGCCCGCTCTCATCTAAGTAATAGGTGATGCCCTCATATTCAAAACGCTTTGGATAAGAACTGGCTTCAGGCAACTGAATTCGTTTGTAAATACCTAACTCAAGTTCATCATCCATTTCTACTGCTAACCATAGCGTATCACTCTCACCTAGTAATTGGTAGCTAATCCATTCATAATTACCTTGTCTATAGACAATTTTCCCAACTACCTCGTAATCGGAGAGATCATATTCGATTATATCACCTACCTTGATGGACAGCGGGTCACGTTTTGCCACAGTTGGCTTCTCTTTCTTTTTAGAGAAAAGTCTTGAAAAAAACCCCAATTGGTGCACCTCTTTTCTTTCATTTGATTCCAATTATCGAAGTAATCTCCATATAAACGAGTTGTTACTATTATGTACGATCATGATTCAACAAAGGTTTCAAAATCTTTTAAAAAAATTATATTAACGATTTTGATGGATCACATCCAGCCCGCCATTTACATCAATCACAGTACCTGTAATCATGTCTGAGTTATCCTCACATAAGAATACTACAGTCCTTGCGATATCCTCCCCTGTGCCAGAACGACCAATAGGTGTCTGGGAATCATCTGCTTTACGGCTTTCATCAATCGTTGCTTCTTTCATTTTTCCCGTAATATCACCAGGTGAAATCATATTTGCTGTTATCCCGTTTTCTGCTTCTTCATATGCTATTGATTTGGTTAAAGAAACCAGCCCTACTTTTGCCGCTGCAAATGCAGACCGCTTTATCCATCCGCTGGCATTCGCTGCACCTTGAAATCCATATGTAATAATCCTGCCAAACTTTTTTTTGCGCATCATCGGGATTGTACGTTTTAGTAAATAAAAGACACTGCTCAAGTTGCCATGCACCATTTCTTCCCATTCTTCTTCTGTATGGTCCAATAATTTTTTCCTGTCAAAAATAAATGGCCCCGCATTGTTGATAAGATAATCAATCGTTCCATATGCAGCAACAGCCTCGTCGAGAGCATTTTCCAGTGAATGTTTATTACAGACATCTGCCTGCACGATATGCAGCGGGTAACTTTCGTAATTATCTTTCAGCTGTTTCGCTCTTTGTTCATCGCGAAAGTATGTGACCGTAACAGAATGACCTTTTTCCAGCATTGCTTCAGTAACCTTTTTGCCAAGTCCTTTTGTTCCGGCTGTGATAAATGCATGACCCATCTTTATACCTCCTGACTAAAAGAAATAACTACCTATCTATCGTACAATAAGGTTACTTTTTTTTCTATAATTAGCAGTAGGGAAAATGAAAAATTATTGTAAACATCCTTCCATCTCCATGTTGTTTTTAAAAATCAAAGTTGTGGAATATAAAAATCAAGGGAGATTTTTGTGAAAACAAAGGTAATGTAAACGGATACATGTTATAATGGAATTATAAGAGAGGAGTGATCATCATGGCATTCGAATATCATCGTATTCTTGTTGCTGTCGATGGTTCAGATGCATCAGAATTAGCTTTTAAAAAAGCTGTGGATATTGTCTTAAGGAACAACGCTAAACTGTTTCTCGTTCATGTAATTGATACACGAACGATTACAACTGTAGCACCGGAAGTGTATGACCAGACTCTGGCAGCACGTTCAGAAAATTATGCACAGACACTGTTGCAGGAATATAAAACAAAAGCGAGTAAAAATGGTGTAGCGAATATTGAGACACATGTTGAAATAGGTTCCCCTAAAATAAAAATACCAAAGGATTTAGCAAAAAAATTTGATGCTGATTTAATTATATGCGGTGCTACCGGGATGAATGCAGTAGAACGATTTTTGATAGGAAGTGTTTCAGAGAGCATTACCCGTTACGCTAAATGTGATGTACTTGTAGTACGCAGTTAAAAAAAGGCTTTCTCCATTTATTAGGAGAAAGCCTTTTTTTCCAGCTATTATGTTAACCTGATAACGTCTCTTGCAATCATTACTTCTTCATTTGTAGGAATAATAATTACTTTTACTGGTGAATGCGGGTAATTAATAAAAGTTTCTTTACCGCGAATGTTATTGAGTTTTGGATCCCAATACACACCCATAAATTCTAATCCTTTTAATACACGTTCTCTTATCGTGATACTGTTTTCTCCTACTCCGGCTGTAAAAATAATGGCATCTACACCATGCATCCTTGCCGCATAAGAACCGATATATTTATGAATACGTTCCGCAAATACTTCTAATGCTAATTCCGCACGGTGATCTCCTGCATCTGCTTTTTCCTGAATATCGCGAAGGTCACTGGAGAAACCAGACAGCGCAAGCATCCCGCTCTTCTTATTCAATACATTCATTACTTCACCAGCTGACTGGCCTGTCTTCTCCATAATATATGGAATTAATGCAGGGTCGATATTCCCTGATCGGGTACCCATCGTTACACCAGCTAATGGTGTGAATCCCATGGATGTATCAATCGACTTTCCACCTTCAATTGCTGCAATACTCGCTCCATTACCAAGGTGACATGATAATAAGCGTAACTGATTAAGTGGTACACCCATTAATTCAGCTGCACGCTCTGATACATATTTATGTGATGTCCCATGAAATCCATATTTCCGGATTCCATACTTTTCATAATATTCATATGGCAGGCTGTAAAGATATGACTCTTCCGGCATTGTCTGGTGGAATGCCGTATCAAAAACTGCTACCGCTGGTACTTCTGGAAATACATCAAGGAATGCACGAATCCCTGTTAAGTTAGCAGGATTGTGTAACGGTGCTAGTTCTGATACTTCCTCAATTTCTTCAATAACTTTTTCATCTATTTTTACAGAGTCATTGAATTTTTCTCCACCATGAACCACACGGTGACCCACGCCATCAATTTCATCAAGACTTTTGATTACTCCAGTCTGTGTAAGTTTGTCCAACAGCAGTTTTACTGCCTGTTCATGATTTGGTATATCCTCTGTTACCTGGTCCTTCGTTTCATTGAATTCAATTGTAAAGATAGAATCGTTGATCCCTATTCTCTCTATTAATCCTATCGCCAGTACTTTTTCCTCCGGCATCTCCATCAATTGAAATTTTAATGATGAACTACCAGCGTTTATTGCTAATATTTTACGCAATATATTCCATCCTTTCGTTCCTCTTTTTCCTTTATATGATTAATGAAAATAAACATTCCCAATTCCATTTAAACATCGTCAGATCAAGTTTGCAACAGAGATCTATGATGATACCGTTTCCTTCCTAAAAATTTATATTTTCAGATTATTCTTTACTTTCAGACTTAAACCACGCATCAATCTTTCTTAACATATGATAAGTTTTATCCGCATCTTTAAATGATGGCAATTGTGCCATTAATGCCTGCTTCGGCGCTTTTGTATCCGGACCTTTCTTCTGAAGAATAAAAATACTTTTTGCATGTTTTTCTGATGCAAACATGGATAATGGCAGCTGCAATAAACTAACAATATGTGTATGCTTGTGTAAAAAATTATGCAGTTGTTCACTCTGATCACTGGTAAATAAAAAATTTGGGATCAGAAACAGTAAATACCCACCATCCTTTGTGTAAGTTAAACTTTGCTCAATAAACAGATGGTGTGAATAAGAGTGACCTTCTTCCGCTTTCAGTTCATATTTCATCGCCTGAACATCGTCCGGATAATAGCCAACAGGTAAATCTCCGATTGTTACATCTACCGGTTCCAATAAAAGTGGTGTTAAACTATCCTGGTGGAAAAATTCAATTGATTGCTCTTGCAGGTTAGCACTTTCTACCGCTAACCGAATTAACGTTGAATCAATTTCACTTCCGTACCCTTCTACATCTGCTTCCACCTGATTCATAACAGCTGTAAGTAAATTCGCTGAACCACTCGCAGGATCAAACAGTCGAAATTGTTTTTTATTTTCCATTAATTTCTGGATAAAGTAGCCAATAAACATCGCTACAGAATCTGGTGTAATAGTGTGCTGCGGTTGTGTAGAGCCTTTCATCCCCTTAATAAGTGCTAATTGAATCGTTTTACGGATCTGTTCACTTGTACCCTTTTCCTTATCCATCATCTCTGCCAGATCATTTATTTTATTTTTCTGCTTATCTGTTATACCCTCATTTTGCCCGCCGTTCATTTGATGCATTACTATTGCTAAACCTTCTAAGTATGTTAGATCATGTGAGTTCTGGACATCTATTGTTAATGAATCTAATTGTTCAAAAGCTTTTTCTACTGAAAATTCCATAATTTCTCCTCCACCTTTTCTTGCCTTTTTCATCAGTAAATGAAATCCACTGCCTATTATATTATGAAGGCAGTGGATTTCAAAGTCTACTTACACGTTTTTTATCGGGAACTTCTACCCTTATCGCTGTCTTTCTCATTATCTGAATTTCTGTCACTATCCTGCTTTATCATCCCCATGATCTGGTCTATAAATTGCGGACCTTTCTCTAACATTTTTTCATAAACGTGTGTGGACTCATTTAATGTAATTAATTCAACCCCGGATTTATTGGCAACAAGAAATGCTGCTGGTGTGATAGAAACACCTCCGCCGCTTCCCCCGCCAAATGGTATGATCATGTCTGAATTCTGATCCTGTGATTTCTGATCTTTCCCCAGAAATTCACTGCCTCCTGAAGCAAAGCCGAATTTCACCTTCGACAATGGGATAATCAAACTCCCGTCAGGTGCATCAATGGGTTTTCCTATCGCTGTATCTACTTCAATCATTTGCTTTAAATTCTCCATTGTTAAGGACATAAATCCTTCTAATGGATGCACATTCTCTTCCATGATTATTCTCCTTTCGTTTTCCAATTTTTCCATACACGCATAGTTTTTCGCAGTTTCCATGAAATCATACATTGACCGCGACTTTGAATAACTGCTTCCTCAAAGTTCGCAGACAACTGACAGTCTATTACCCCTTTATCCTGCAACCGTGCACTTATTACTGAAACGGCAGACTGCAGCAACCCATACAAAATCGCCGTCATATCTGGTTCTCCTGTCCCAACTACCGTTTTTGTCCGAAGTAACTCCAGCCGCACATTGTCAATAACAAAATGCCTTAAATGTTTAAGATCACTCAATTTTATATCCTTAGTTAATGAAGGTGCCCCATTTCCTACTTGTGACAGATCTTTTTTAAAAATAGTAAATCCTAAAATTCTCATTATTATGATTACTTGCTGTTTCTCCTCAGTGTATGTCCACTGAATCGATGTATATATTCTCAATACCCCTAAAAGAACGAAAGTGATAAGAAGGAAAATGATAATAATAAAACCAATGATTAGCATAATGATCACCACCATCTTTATTCTTTACTAATTTTGGGTATATTAATCAATGGAAGTATTTAATTGGAATCATACCAATAGGACAATCCAGTCAATCATGATAAGATGGAGAATATAAAATGTAGGAGGGACTGTCTATGAGTAATCGAAAAAATGTGTTTTTTTACTATGCAAAAAGTGATGAACTAGAAGATAAGCTTTCGACAGTATTTGAAGATATTGAGAAAAGTGGATTCCGAATTGTTGATGACTTTAAAGATGCTAACATCATTGTAAGTGTTGGTGGTGATGGGGAATTCTTACAAGCGGTACGTCATACAGAGTTTAGACAGGATTGTCTGTATGTAGGTATTACGAAAGAAGATGAAGCAGGATTATACTGTGACTTCCAACTGGACCGCTATGTAGACATGATTAATGCTATGGAAGACAACTCACTTGAAGTTCGCCGCTTTCCTATGGTTGATGTTACCATTAACGGTGAATCTACTTTTCATTGTTTAAATGAAGCAGCTATCCGTTCTGCAATTATTAAAACGATCGTGATGGATGTATACATAGATGGAGACCATTTTGAAAGGTTCCGTGGAGATGGCTTAATTGTCGCTACACCTACTGGCAGTACAGGTTATAACAAGTCAACTACCGGTGCTGTTATTGATCCGAAAATACCATGTTTCCAAGTATCTGAGCTTGCTTCCATTAATAATAACCGTTACCGGACATTAGGGTCTTCTTTTATACTGAATCAGGATCGGACACTTCGAATTGAAGTAATTCAGGATGGAAATGATTACCCGATTATTGGCTTAGATAATGAAGCGTATTCCATCAGGAACATTAAGACCATTACTATACAACTTAGTGATAAACGGATTAAAACAGTGAAGCTTAAAAATAACTCGTTCTGGGACAGAGTGAAACGAACATTCTTATAAACTGTAACCAGAACCTCCTTACAGCCCGGAAAGATAAAAACTGATAATTAGTAAAATAAAATTCTCATGAACATCCCGTTCATGAGAATTTTATTATGTTTTTGTTATTTGAAACTTCGTATCGTAATTGCTGTCTTTTGGCTCTATCTGTTATCATACATCCATTCACCTGCCACAATGGTTCCTGTGACCTTGATCTGATCTATTTTGTCATGTTCTGTTGTAAAAAGATCTTCTTCCAGTATAGTGAAGTCTGCCACATATCCCTTATCAATAACTCCCCGGTCATGTTCATGGTTTATGACATAGGCACTGCCTTTTGTGTAAAGGGAAATTGCCTCATACATCGTCAGCTGCTCATCCTGACCGTAAACGTCCCCATCTATATATGATTGTCTGGTAACAAAGGAGTGGATGCCTTTTAACGGGCTGACTTCTTCAATCGGTGCGTCCGATCCGGCTGCACACTTAATATTTTCACGTAAAAAAGTTTTCCACGGATAGGATCTGATGGCACGTTTTTCTCCAATCCGATCAATTACCCAAGGGAAATCTGAAGAAACAAATGTTGGTTGTATATCAAGGACAGCATCAATTTCCTTTAATAGATCTAATACCTTATCATTCACAATCTGTGCATGGATAATCCGGTCGCGCAGATTATTGTTAAGTGGATATTTCTTCAGTAATTCAGCAACTTGCCAGACTGCTTTATCACCAATTGCATGAACAGCTACTGGATGATTTAACTCCCTGGCCTGGTTGATTAATGCCTCTAATCCAGCTTCGGAATGGATCGGAATTCCGAAATTATCCGGGTCGTCCTCATAAGGCTCACTTAACCATGCAGTTCTCCCACCCAACGCTCCATCAGAAAATATTTTCATTGCACCTAATGTCGTATATTCTCCTCCATCACCGTAACTTAAGCCTGCTTCCTTCATGCAATCAAAAACTGAATGATGGACTAATAAATGGGCACGGAATTTATATTTGTCAGGTAAAATTGCTTGATAAGCTTTTAAAGTCGGCTCAAATCCATTGTAATATGCCAAGTCTTCTGTATGGCCGCCGACTAATCCTTTGCTGAGAAGATCCTTTATTGCCGTTTCCGTTGTTTTCTCCAGCATTCTCTGGGATATTGTTGGCATCACGTCCTTAACAAGTTCCTGTGCCTGGTCAAGCAAGTATCCAGTAGGGGCTCCCTCTTTATCACGAATAATTCTTCCTCCCTGAGGGTCTTTGGAAGAATTGCTAATGTTGGCTATTTCCAATGCCTTCGAATTAACAATCACAGCATGACGGCATATTCTCGTCAGGATAATTGGAATGTCTTTTGACAATTCATCTAATTCTCTTTTATCTATAATCCGTTTATCTGTCCAGTTATTTTCATTCCATCCCTCTGCAACCAGCCATTCACCATTCTCAAGTTCATTTACTTTATATGATATAGCTCCCAGTACTTCATCTGCTGACTTCATCGCGGATAAATCTACATGTAAAAGTTTTTCCCCGTGACCAATGATATGTAAATGACTGTCTACAAAGCCAGGGTACATTACATTTCCTTTTAAATCACAAGTTTCGTCTATCTTATCATGATAAATACTTTTTAATTCTGACATGCTCCCTGCAGCAATGATCATTCCTTTTTCAGTATAAACAGCTTCTACTGTATCTGAAGCATGTTTCATTGTATATATTTTTCCACCGAACCACAATGTCCCCATCTGTTTTCACCCTTCTAGTACTATAATATTGAAGTTGTTAATAAGATAGCAGAAACAGATCACAAAGAAAAGGATAGTGCTTTTACACACTACCCTTTTGGTTTATTTCATTATTATTGGTTTACTTGTGTACCGCTTAGTTGTTGTTGAGCTACTTGTACTAGACGTTTAGTAATCTCTCCACCAACTGAACCATTTGCACGAGAAGTAGTATCAGCACCTAAGTTTACGCCAAATTCTTGTGCGATCTCAACTTTCATTTGATCTAATGCTTGATTTGCTCCAGGAACTAATAGTTGATTTGAGTTTGAGCTGTTGTTATTTGCCATGATATTCACCTCCTCTTCGTACAATAGTATCTTGCTCGAAAGTCAGTGATAACATGCATATAAAACAATGGTAGTTCTTGTTAATAAAACCAAAATCGTGTTATAAGTGTTTAACTACTTACAGTAAATCATCTAACTGATCAGATGATTGATTATCAGCTGATATTGTAACAGTTTCTATATTATTTAATATATCTTCAATGTCCTGGCTGAAATCTATTGCATTTTCAAATTGTTCCACTTTCTCTAATCTAGGCTTAGTTTTAGGTGATCGCGGAACAAAAACCGTACAGCAATCCTCATATGGCCGAATTGAAATAGAATACATGTTAATTTGTTGAGAAATGGCAATAATTTCATCTTTATTCATTGCAACAAGCGGACGAATAACAGGATAGTTCGTTACAGCATTAATTGCATGCATACTCTCCATTGTCTGACTCGCCACTTGCCCAAGACTCTCTCCTGTAATTAACGATAAGATATTTTCTTTCTGAGCTACTGCTTCACTAATTCTCATCATCATTCTTCTCATCACTGTCATCGAGTAACCATGTGGAACTTCACGATGAATTTTTTGCTGTAATGCAGTAAAAGGAATGATATGGACTTTAATACTTTTCCCGTAATAGGTAAGCTTCTCTGCAAGGTCCAGTACCTTTTCCTTCGCTCTTTCACTTGTATATGGAGGTGAGTGGAAATGAATTGCTTCTAATTCCACACCGCGCTTCATTGCCTGATATCCAGCTACGGGACTGTCAATCCCGCCTGACAATAATAATAGAGACTTACCTGATGAACCAACAGGCAGCCCTCCTGCTCCAAGTATTTTAGCAGAAGTTAGATAAGTCGCATCCTCACGTATATCGACGACAATTTCCAGATCAGGATTGTGGACATCTACCGTAATATTTTCCGTGTTGACTAACAGATAACCACCAAGTACTTGATTAAACTGCTGGGACCCTATCGGAAAATCTTTAAAAGATCTTCTTGTTGTCACCTTAAATGTAGTTGGATTGGCTTGCTTCAAAAGTGCTAATGCATTTTCTTTAATCTTCTCTTCATCATTCTCTACTTTTATGGCAAGACTTAAACTCTGTATACCAAAGATATACCGGCATCTTTCCATAATTGGCTCAGGATTTTCACCATTTAGCACGATATACATTCGATCTCGCTTCTTTTGTACCCGTGTATTCGGAAATTCTCTAATTGCTGAAATTACATTTTGCTGGAGCTGTGTGGTGAAAAGCTTGCGATTTCTTCCTTTTAAGGATAATTCCCCGTAGCGTATAACTATATGATCGTACTGCATAATTTATCTACCCCATTACTTTACTTAATTTATCTAATACTGTCGTAAGTTCTGTTATAAATTTGTCAATTTCATAGGCTGTTGTATCAAAAGACATGCTAACCCTTAAACCTGATGCAGCATTATCGTAACTTTTTCCACACGCTGCCAGAACTTGGCTTTCGTCAGCACTTTTAGAAGAGCATGCTGATTTTGTCGATATATAGATATCTTTTTCTTCTAATGCATGTATGACAACTTCCGGTTTGAATCCAGGAACTGAAAAATGCACAATATGTGGTGCACTTTCCCTTTCAGGTGTATTAATCTCTATTCTCCTGTTCTTACTAAGTGCTTTCATTAAATAATGTTTCAGATCAAATAATTTATCAATTTCCTTGTAATATCTATCATTAGCAAGACGCATTGCTTTTACTAAGCCAACAATTCCCGGAACATTTTCTGTTCCAGAACGAATATCCGCTTCCTGACCACCGCCATGTGCTAAAGAGAACAATTTGATTCCATGCTTCACATACAGTAATCCTGTTCCTTTAAGTCCATGTATTTTATGGCCCGAAATCGTGCATAGATCAATTTTGGCCTCATTCATATTTAATGGTACTTTTGCAAAACCTTGCACATGGTCAACGTGAAAGAAAATTTTAGGATAATCGCTTAACAATTGACCAATTTCCTGAATTGGTTGAATTGTCCCAATCTCATTATTAACATGCATAACAGAGACCAGAATAGTTTTCTCTGTGATGGCATTTTTTACATCTTTCACATGAACTCTTCCATCACTGTCAACAGGTAAATAAGTGATCTCAAAGCCTAATTGCTTTAATCCTTCACATGCTTCAATCACTGATGGATGTTCTACAGATGTTGTAATAATATGTTTCCCTCTATTTTGATGGGCAAGTGCAATACCCTTAATCGCTAAATTATTCCCCTCTGTTCCTCCTGAAGTAAAAACAATTTCAGTCGGATTTACATGTAATATTCCACCAGCTTGTTCCCGAGCCTTTCTTAACAATCGTTCAGCATCCATCCCTAAACTATGAAGTGATGACGGATTACCAAAATAATGTGTAGCAACTTGCTGGAAACTGTGCAAGACATCTGGGTCTGGTTTCGTAGTTGCGCTATTGTCTAAATAAATCATACTATCCCTCTTTTTCCTTTACCATCCGAAATATCGTATCATATTTTTATCATACTGCAAACCAGTTTTATTATTTCAAAAGATAACACCCTGTTTAAAAAAAATTAAAACAGGGTGTTATAGTTATTTTCATATCAAATTATTTTACAGCAACAGTTTCAATCCCTAATTCTTCTAATAGTGTGTCAATCGAAACAGATTCGTCCGGATTTACTTGTCCGATATACTGTTCCAATGTATTGCCTGCAGTTCGCTCCTGCTTAGTATTTTCATTATTATCGGACGCGAACTGACTTTCTTCCTCATGCACCGGAGGAAGTCGAAAGTAATTGCTCACCGTTACTTTTCGCGTCATTTCCATATCAATGGAGACATGATTAGCTGCCGGATCAGAAGCTGTTGCTGTCATTCCGGCAATTGTCCATATAACTCCGCCCCACACAGTTAAAGTAATTATACATAATACTCCTGCCAACCATTTCATGATGTCTAATACCTTCCTTTAACTTAACATCTCTTGATAGTGTTCATCAAGCTGTTCAATTTTTTTCATTGCCTGGTCATCAATTTCTTCTATTGCTCTGACAGCCATTTCAAGTGCTGCTTCATATTTATAATTACGGAATAAGGCCTCTGCTTCTCTTAATTGGGCTGCAAGAACAGGATGGTTTCTTCTGTACCGATTACCATACTGAATCGCTACCTCTACAAGTCTTGCCTGATCTAATAACATAGTTGTCTGATTCACGAAGTTGGAGACAGATTTTCTTGCTTCATCTAAACTGTGCTGTACTTTTGCCATATCCAGTGGATGTTTTTGCAGGCTGCTTAATACTACCTCACATTTATCGGTTGATTCATCCAATAAGTTTAACAAAGAAGAAGGTACACCTGGAATATTACTTTTCATTAGCTGTTTATTCGTATTGCTTAGATCACGTTTTAAATCAGTGATCATTTCTACTGCTTCCACTTCATCTTTTCTTAAATCACGGACTTTTTCGTAGAATTCTGTCTGTGCCTGCTCCAGTTTCTTAACATCCTCCAGGAAGTTATCTAATCTTTCCTTTATATCCAAATGATGGCTTGTTCTCATTTCATAATCTCTTTCCATCTGATCAAACTGGCTGTCAAGTTTATCCAGCCACTTTTCAATACTTAAAAACATTTCTAAATCTGCTGACTCAATATAATAAGTTTTTTGTAATTCATTAATCTCCTGTTTTAATAGCAAATATGCATTATTTAGTTCATCTGTTTTATTTTTCAGCTTTGGAAGTTCATTTTCTACAATTGATTTAGAAGTTTCTTCTTTTTCTAACAATACCACCATTTCATTTAATCGAATCTCCATTTGCTCCAATGTTTCATCAGCATCTGACATCTCACCGTTCTCCAGGTTAAATATCGTTTCTTTCAGCATGTTTTCATATTGTTTTAATTCTTTCTCAAACCCAAACTGTTCCACACGGAGTCCTTCTTCCGCCATTTCTGACATTTCACGCAGCAGTTCTTTCATTTGTTCCGGGAGTGTTTTTTTACATTTACGATAAAGTTCAGGAAATACACTAAGCTCTTCATCTAACCCACGCATCTCTTCTTTTAATTCATCAATCATTTGCTGTGCCGCAAGGTAATTCCCGCCTTCTTCCAGTTCATGATGAGATTCCAGTTTCTTTTCCAGCTTTGTTAATTTCTGTTCAAAGAATAACTCCGCTTTTCCGAATTGTGTTCGATTATGTAAAAGATATTTCTTCAAATCCTTTAATTGCGGACCAATTATGTCAATCTGTTCCTTTGTATATTTTTCAGAGTCTAATAAATGTTCCAAATCTTTAAATATTTGATCGATGCTTTCATCAATACTTTGTAATGATTGTTCGATTAATATTAGTCTTTTTTTAGCCGCAGGAATATTGAATCGATTTGCCAATTCCTCAACATCTAACAAATCCTCTTCCATATCGGGAAGTGTTTTGGTAACAATGTTATCCCATTCTTCTTTCCATTTTTCAAATTTCTCCTGCGTTTCACCTAATAAGTTCAGCTGCTTTATTTTCCCTAATTCTGCTGTCACATTTCGACTCATGATGTTCATTTTCCATTCTTCCAGACGATCAACCTGGTCATAGACTTTTCGTCTTAGAATCAGCCCAACTATCATTAGTGTGATAATGATTAATATTCCACCGATCACAAATTCCATTTCATATCCTCCTACTAAAACAACTATATATATTCAAATCTGTCATTTTGTGAAAATATATGCGACTTTTGTATGTAAAGTTATAATATCATGTTTCACGCCTTTTTTGCTATGAATTTTGTATATTTATTGAATAATACATGCAAAATCCTTCAGATATTCATGATATTTGTCAAATTCTGTTGTTTTAGTATATGATAGTTGCACCAATTGCTACTGTCTTATGGAGATAGGAGGAAAATTAAAAATGTTTAAAAATCTAACATATAGTGAAAACAGAGTGCAAAATTACCAGACTGTCATTAAACAGCTGGATGCATTACTTCATGGTGAATCAGATACAATCGCTAATCTTGCAAATGCTTCGGCATTATTAAATCAGTTTTTGGAAAAAGTAAATTGGGTTGGCTTTTATTTGTGGAAAGATAATGAATTAGTACTCGGTCCATTTCAGGGCTTGCCAGCATGTGTCCGGATCAAAAGCGGTAAAGGAGTCTGCGGTACTGCTGCAGCAGAACAGAAAACACAACTCGTTGCGGATGTTCATCAGTTTCCTGGCCATATTGCATGTGACGCGGCAAGTCAGTCAGAAATTGTGATGCCTGTAATGAGAGATGGCGAACTTTTTGGTGTGTTGGATATTGACAGCCCGATTACTAACCGTTTTGATGAAATAGACCAAGACCATCTCGAGCAATTTGTTAAGACACTGGAACTATATATATAAATCTATTGACTTCATTCTTAAATAATCATATAATGGAGTTTGTGTAAAAAAGGTAGCCTATGTGGACCACCGGCTGACCATTTTGTTCCTTAAAGCGGATCACTAACTGATTACCGCCACATTCTGTGAAATTAAGGTGCATCGAGTAACTCTCTGCTACTAGGGCGAGGATGCATGAAAAACAAAATGGCTGACGAATTGGGAACACACTGTCTTATTTTATGCAAAATTCATATATAAAGGAGAAGATGCACAATGGCTCGCTATACAGGATCTGTATGGAAAAAGTCTCGTCGTCTTGGTATCTCATTAACAGGTACTGGTAAGGAGTTAGACAAACGTCCTTACGCACCAGGTCAACACGGACCTAATCAACGTCGTAAACTATCTGAATATGGTTTACAATTACAAGAAAAACAAAAGCTACGTTTTATGTACGGAGTAAACGAACGTCAATTCCGTAACTTATTTGATCGTGCTGGTAAACAAAAAGGTATCCATGGTGAGAACTTCATGATTCTTCTTGAATCTCGTCTTGATAACCTTGTATACCGCCTCGGTCTTGCAAGAACTCGTCGTCAGGCACGTCAATTAGTAAACCATGGTCACATTACTGTTGATGGAAGTCGTGTAGACATTCCTTCATACGAAGTAAAACCAGGTCAAGTGATTGGTGTTCGTGAAAAATCACAAAAGCTTGACATCATTACTGAAGCAGTTGAAGCTAACACATTCACACCAGAATATGTTACATTCGATGCTGACAAACTAGAAGGAACTTACACTCGCTTCCCAGAGCGTTCTGAGTTACCAGCTGAGATTAATGAAGCGTTAATCGTTGAGTTCTACTCTCGTTAATATTAGCATTATGCATTTTAATGCAATAAAAACCCTTGAAATGTTGTTATATCAACGTTTCAGGGGTTTTTTCGTTTTAATTCATTTTGCAAAATAAAGCAGGATAATGCACTAATTTGGGGCCAACTGGGCCCAAACTGGGGCCAAAAAATAATAGCATGGGTGAAGGAATGGAAAGAAATTAATAAAACATACTAACCTTTTATTTGATTACGGCCATCAGAATACCACGTCTGTCATGTCTTTTACCAGCGTCCGCCATAAGAAGATGGCTCACTTAATGCCATCAAATTTACCAATGAGATAGCATCAAGGAAGTGCGATAGTACACTTTTATGGGTTTTGTAAGATAAAATAGCCTAATTTCTACGAACTTTTAATTAGAAATTAGGCTTTTGATGTTCCACAAATCACCCAGTCTGTGGAAGATTGATATTGGATTTTTTACCGATTGTTATGATGTATTTAGACTTTTATTTTGAAACCTTTTTGGTGGTTGTTGTTAGTTCTTTTTTTAGCTTTAAAAAGACTTTTTCATAATGATACCGAACACAAGTAGATGATAATTTATGAAAAGATAGATTTAATTCTTTATTATGCAAAGGATTCTTGGGATCGAGATGTAATAGAGTTTTGTGATCCTCTGGATTTAGTGCTAAAATTCCCAAATCAAATAATTGATGATGATTTGGACATAACACAAGCATATTCGGAATATCATCAATACCTTTGTGCGTTCTATTAAAAGGTTGAATGTGGTGGACTTCTGAATAACGTATTTCTTTGAGTAAGGTTATTGAATCACCACAAATCTGACAGCAATTTTCATACATCTTTTTTAATATTGTTACCTTTTTAGAATCACGAACTAATCGTTCAATAATGCTCTCCATTGATTTTAGCGTTTTTTTCCTTATCATCATCTTCTAATTCCTCATTTGTTGTTACTACTTCATCCAAAGACAACGGAGAAAAGTAACTATCTACATCAGTATTTAGCTCTTCGCAATACTTTTCAAAAGCATATTGCACAAAGGGAAGATAACCAAATAATTCAATAATGTCTTTTAATGCTGCTCCTTTTGAACGATATAAAGCATGAAGAACCATATTAGAACGTAGATCGTTTATAACTAGAATTGGAAACTGTAATTGATTGAAAATATATTTGAGCATATAAGAAACCTAAGCATGGGGAGTGTATGGTTTTGAACTGACTAAATCCTGTTTATATAACAATTCTTTTGCATTCCATACATTTGCAAAAAAGTTTTCTTCCTGTCCGGAATGAACTTCTGCATTTTTTCTAATTTTCATATATGCTTTAATATGTTCCGCGTTTTCTCCTCGAACAAGAATCCATGGAACAAAGGATTGACTATAATTGTTTCGTACTTTTATATAATTATCTTCAATAAATAAATCGTCCACTTTCATGGTATTAGGTTTGTTTTGAACATTCGTTGGAAACATTTCGCCACTATCATAGCCAGCAGATAAGGCAAGAGCAATGGCTGCTTTTACCAGTAAGGTTGCATTAGGGCAAGATGTTCATAGAAATGATCATCAAATAATATATTTAAATCAAACTCTTTTGGAAAATAAATGGGTTCCCGTACTTTGTCTTTTTTTAGCGACTGTATTTCTTTTCGTTTATCAATTGGAAATACAGGTACATCTCGTTTTGGAATATGTAAAATTCGTTCATGGTAAAACATATAAAAATTATTAAATGCTTCATACTTTCCTTGAGGTGACTGTTTATTATCAAATATAAATGTTCGTAAATTTTCTTCTTCAAAAGCAACACGAATATCAGTATTATGCATAACACTAATATACTTGTTAATTTTCTCTTTATAAACTCCTAGAGATGATTTATTTCTAATAAAATCACTTTTGATATATATGTCATAAACCTCTTGAATATTCATTTTCCTTCCCCCTTAATGTATATTTTACTATTATTTACCGTTAGAGGGCATATATTTGTACTGCTTGTTTATCGACAGCTATTGTAAATACAGAAAATTTTATACTCCTTATTAGAGTTTATCTAAATTCTCTTATTTAACAAACTGGCCCATTTGTGGAGGACTCCTGTAATTGAAAATCATAGATTTGTACAATTGGTATAATATTTGCGCTTCCAAAAACTATGGATTGTTAACTTTAATTATCCAGAAAGTATGAAACGGTAATCCGTCTGTCATTCATTGGTACACTTCTCGTCATTACGTAGTAAAAAGTATGTCAAAGTTGGTACATTTCAGTGGCCGTAATCATTATTTAAATAAAGGATATGAATTCAATAGAATGGCAAAAGCAGCATTGGAATATTCCCCAATGCTAATTACTAATTAAACCTTATATCAACCAAATTACTATACTAACATATATAGGATACCGATGGTCGGGATACAATATGCTCCCTTTACCCTTGATATAGAAGGATTTTTTAAATGCTTGTGAAAAATTTGTGTGAAATAGGTTAGATTCCTAAAAATAACATCTGCTACATTATTATATATATGTTTTGTATAGTTTTCACCTAACAACTGACGATACGTGTTTAGTAAACTACAAAAAAATAAGAATTTATAGACAAGCTTAATCCATAACTTGTCTATAAACTCTTATAAATGATAGGAAATTATCGTAGGTAAAAATTAGATTTGATTAATCCTCAATTTGGCCTTGATTTTCATAAACAGTTCGCTTTAACATCTCATATTTAATTTCTTCAACTAAATCAAGTATACTCTCTATTATTGGTTTAATTTGATCAAAATTGTTAAGGAGTTCCTCCCCATTTAGATGTTCAAATTTCCCAGCCTTTTCTTCCTCTAAATTTCCAAGTACATAGTTCATAGTAGAATCCGTATCTCCATCGTCGACTTCATAAAAGCGATCAAACACTCTACTCTCCCAAGAATATAAATACTCGGCAAATTTATCAACTTTAGATATAAATGTTTTTAAATGTGTTTGTAGTTCTACTTTTAGAAATTCTGCTCTATTATTATTAAAAACCCCTTCATATTCCACACTTATAATATCGATAATATCAAATAAACTTTCATCTAAATCCTTGAATTTTGACCACTCCTCTTTTGGGAAGTGTGCATGATTTATATCAAAAATTTCTATCTCAGGTGTATATGGAGGATCACCTGCAATTGTAAAGATATCATAACGTAAGTTTTCTAAAACCCCAGCCATAATCCCTTGTATTTCCTCCATTTTTATTACATAATCGGATGTCGCATATCTTATAGAATTAGTCCTAATGGTTTCAAATATTTCTTTATTAATTCTTTCTACATCACTAGCACCTTTAACTATTATTCCAAGCTCAACCTTGTCGGAACTAGCATCTGAAAAGTTTTGTGAACCTATATATGCTTTGTTACTTGTCATAATAAGTTTGGCGTGATTAGAAAAATTAAAATAAACATTTAAGTCATTAAACTTTTGTCTCTCTAAGGTCCTTAGATACCAATATACTTGTTTATAGGCATCTGGACTATTATAAGATTTCTTAGGGATATTTAGTACTATATTTACTGGTACACTATATGGAATTTTCTTAATTATACTTAGTAGCTCCGAATCTTCGAAAGGCCTAATGCTGTAAGTAACAATATTTATATAACTTGCCTTTTCAAAATCATCAATAACAGATTGGAAACCATAACCTCCTTGTGATAAAACCACATCCCCTGAAATTGACTTTAATGTAATAAATGTATTATCTTGCATTGCTATCCTCCCCTTTTTAAAAGTACTTATTAAGATGATTCTATCACTACTTTAATATAATCACATCGTACTAGTTACCTTAAAAAGTCTTTCATAGCTTTATTACTTCAATAAAACAAATTTTCTGTTAAATCTTTCGCTCTAATCTGCGGCTAGACTTCGATTCCATGTCTAAAACAATAAGCTTCGTTCTTTTTTGACATCTACAAGTAAATCTAAGTCACTTGTAGCTTGAACCTGAATCTTTGATACATCAATGACACGTATATTTTGAATACCATATTGATTTGCAAATTTTATAACCAAGTCCCATTTTTCTTTAAGTAGATCGTACGACACTACCTGTCCTCCGTACTTAATAAGATTGCATCATTTGTCCGAGTAGTTTATTAACTCATGTGTAATAAGTTTTAACTACCTTTACACTAATTAATTCTAAAAACTAGGCATAGCTGAACTTAATCTTTTTGTAATGCGGTCTCTCATTTCTAAGAACCGTACATATATTCCGGTAATTCGGTAAATCCAGTTCTTTAGCTGCCTCAGTAGAAGTGGAAAAAACACCTAATACATTTCCATCCATATCAGTTGCTACAATTTCACCCTTTTTTGTAACCTTCTTTATATTACTTTTATGAATGATTTGTTCTATCCTATTTATTGAAATAGAACCGTATATTTTAGATATGTGCATCTGTATTTCAACTGTTTTTCTTCCTGAATTACTTAATTCTACAATTAATCTATTTCGCTCAGACCTTATATCCTTTTCTTCCCTTTTCATAATTTTATAATCCAAGCTTAAATCCTTGTCGATATAAGGCTTTAAGGTTTGCCCATTCAAAATTCTTCCTATTTGTCTTCTACTAGGTCCTAACTTTTCAGCAATCGATTCATGTGATTCACCTTTTCTACTTAATTCAAAGATTTTTTTACAAAGGTTAGTATAATAATTTTGACTTTCTTTAGAAGCAGTTACCGGATCAAGAAGTAGATTTTTAAACCTTCGAATTTTATCGATCAATAAATCCGTATTTTTTAAGTATTTCTTATTGAGGTCAATCCATTGGAAAATGCTCATAACCTTAAAGCCTTCTTTAGTTATGTCAAAAAAATATTCTTCTCCTAATAAGAATACAATAGATAAGTTATATTCTACATATTTCCTTTTCTCCTTATTTAATCTCATATCGATACTTAATTTAAACTCTGTTACACTTTTATCAATTTTATTTATAATGTCTAGACGATTATTCTGGTCTTTTTGTTGGAAATCAAAATAATTGCTATGCTTCGTTATTAAGTTCCTTATGTTATGCTCAACATAAATCCCCAATAATCTTCTATCCTCAATCGTTTCAAATTCATCAAAATAACTCTCTATAGGATCCTCTCCACAGTAGAGCAAGAAATCATAATAAGGCATTTGCTTTGTTATTGCCGTGTAGAGATTATTATATTTTTTCCTAAGATTTAATGTCGATAAAGACTCCCCTTTACTTTTAACTAAAAGTAAACAGGCTTTACACTGACTTATGGTCCAAAAACCGTTCAATTTAACATTAGGCAATTTATTTTCATACCAATAGATTGCCAGATTTTCTTCAGAAACTATATTATTTTCCGGATTAGGAATAAATAACAAAATACCCTTTGAAATTCGACTTTTATTGAAAAGCGGTAAATATATTTGATTTTTTCTATTAGAATGCATCACAACGTAACCAGATTCTGTCTTCACACTGACTGTATTATCTTTTATTACAAACATTCCTTCTAGATATGCCTTCTTTAACTTATTTAGATAATTAATGAAATTAACTTCTTTATTCTGTGTGCAATTGTCACAAGTATCAGATTTATTGCTAGTTCTTCGTTGATAATGCAAATAATAACCACATTCGAATACTATATTGCACGAATCACAGATACATAGGATCTCAACTTTTGAATTTGGAAGTAAATCACATGGACTTACTAAAAATTTTTCATTGGGTTTTGTAAATATATAACCTCTTTCTTTGTAATGATCATTATATTGTTTTTTACCAATCCATTTTGTAGTGTAGTGTTTAGGATATCTTGGTTGATCAACCGAAAGATGTTGTGCTGCCACCTCAAAACAATCACCTAAATTTGTATATTTGTAGCCGAGTGACTCGTAGTATACTTTATTAGATTTAGTCCAATTCAATACCCCATAATGTGTTACTAATGCCAAGATTTCCACCGCCAATAATTTTATTTTTACTATTATTGGCGTGTACTGTTTTTTTAATACATAAAATTGGATAGAATATATCATTAAGGGAAAATAGTGCTTTGCTATGCTCAAATTAATATATTCACCTCTTCCTCAACGCTTCAATCTGTTCCTCCTGTGATGAATCAACATAAACAGCGGTTGTTTGAATGCTCTCGTGACGGGCCAACTTTCTTATAATCTCAATTGGTGTTCCAGCATTAGCAAGGTTTTTACAAAAACTGTGGCGGAATCGGTGCGGGGTGATGTTTTCCTTATTTGCCAGCTTTGCATATTTGTTCAACATCTTTTGAATTCCTCTTTCTGATAAAAACGGGGAACGTTATGATACAAATAATTGGGTGGATTCCTTATGTATTTTCTTTTCAAGACCTTTTCGATACTTTAACCATTTTCGTAAATTTTTAGCGTGTTTCTGAACAAGCATAACAATTGCAAACTTATCCCTCTTCCCTTCCCGAATAATCACTTGGAAATCTCTTTCCTTTGTTATAATATCTTCTATCTCTAATGAGGAAACTTCATTTACCCTGAGTCCTGAATACAACATTAGATCAATATTAGCCAGATTCCGAAATAGTTTAAATTCATTCGGCTCTAATTGAACATAACTGATGATGCGGTCTTGTTACTCTTTAGTTAACCATTTTGTTTCATTAGCACTAATGACATATTCCAATGTTTCAATCTTGATACGAGTCATTGGATTGTCCTTAACCAGACCTTGATCAAATAAAAATCCAAAGAAAACCTTTAATGCAGCAATATATTTACTTATGGTTGCAGGTTTCCGTTTACATTGATGTTTTAAAAAACTTGTATATTCTTTGATGTCAATAGGACGTGTTTCTTCTATAATATACTCCCCATCCCTTTCTTCTTTCCATTTTAGGAAATGAGCAACTGATGTACGATAAGCAATAATTGTCTTTTCGTCTTTAGCTTCTTCATACAGATAACGAATAAATTGATCGATATATTTTTTCCATACTCTCCCATCCAAAAATAAAATAATTCTACGAACAGTAACCCGTCTTAATTTATTCATTAATCATAGGATCATAATTCTACGAACAACTTTTAGAGGGGAAAAACACCTCTAAAATAATTTATAAATCACTTTTACATTGCTAGTATTAGTTACTTTTAATCGTTACCATATATTAAAACACGGTGCTGAAGATTTAAAATAATAACAGATCTGCTGAATGTCTAGGACATTTCTTCCTAGACATCAACCTTCACGAATCACATATTGCTTTAATACATGACGTTTAGTACAGCCAACGTTTAATAGATTGATTGTAAGATTTCTATAGCTAAACATTATCAGTAACTAATAACAGAGACAAAAAAGATGACTCCAATTAGAAACCAATAGGAGCCATCTCTTTGTCATACATCCTTATTGCTGCCACCTTGAAGTAATTGCCATATCCCCTACAACTTCTGAAAGTAGCACTCGATTATTTTCGTCATATTTCAGGTCTCCATCTAATTTAAATATGAAAAAAGTTTCTTCCTTAATTTCTTCATTAGTGATATCGAATTCATCATATCGGACTTTGAAAATCGCCTTAGCCTCAGCTAATGACATTGCATCAATCACTGCAAATTGTTCATCCTTCTCCTCGGTTCTTCTTACAACGAAGTACTGCTCCATTTGATTCATTCAGCTTCCCTCCATACTGATTTTTTAATTAACCTTACTCGTCGAACCTGAAAGGTCTTCTTTCACAAAGAATTTCGATGAATCATCATTTCTCCACTTTCCGGTAATACCACTCGATTGTTCTCATCATATTCCAGCTCTCCATACGACTCAAAGATAAGGAATTCCTCTCCTTTATTCACAGCAGTATCCTTTTCTCTTTCATGTCGGACAAGAAAAATTGCATCTGCTTCATCTAGTGACATTGCATCAATTACTGTAAATTGTTCGTCTTTCCCCGCTGTTCTTTTTATCACATGAAATTTTTCTATTTGATTCATTTTGTTTCACTTCCCTTCCCTGATTTTTTATATAAAAAAACATCGATAAGAAAATGTTAACGATTGTTTTATCGCCACACATCTCACCGATGATTTTTATCAATTTATGCGGACCCAATAGGTCTTCTATTAATTTGTTTGCTTGATAAAAAGTAAATAAAAAATGTTCTTACACTATTATTCTATCTTTCACATCGCCTCTTTTTAACCCTTTTTAAAAATTATTTCCTGTTCTTTCCCTTGTATTTATGCCTTTCTTTAGTAAACCGTAAGCCCCCAATCAAATAACGCATATAAACACGCAGCACCTCCTGGTATGATGAATGTATCAATTTAAGGAGGTGCTTTTCATATGCTAGAAC
>NZ_FOGL01000026.1 GCF_900111195.1 Gracilibacillus ureilyticus | reverse complement strand
AGTCTGGTGACGATAGCGGAGAGGTCACACCTGTTCCCATGCCGAACACAGTAGTTAAGCTCTCCAGCGCCCATGGTAGTTGGGGCTTTGCCCCTGCGAGAGTAGGACGTTGCCAGGCGTATATATTTATTCATATCATCGCGGGGTGGAGCAGTCTGGTAGCTCGTCGGGCTCATAACCCGAAGGTCGTAGGTTCAAATCCTGCCCCCGCAACCAAAACAATTATCTAACTATGTCGATTTACTTCATCAGTAGATAATGATAGTAGTACTTTGAGTGCAACCAAAACAATTATCTAATTACGTCGATTTACATCAGTGTTAGATAATAAAAGTAGTGCCAAAAAATTTAATGGTCCGGTAGTTCAGTTGGTTAGAATGCCTGCCTGTCACGCAGGAGGTCGCGGGTTCGAGTCCCGTCCGGACCGCCAGTATATGACTAACAATCCTTAAGTAAATGTACTTAAGGTTTTTTTGTATATTATTATATATGTGCCGCCAGATGTTATGTTAATTCTACTAAATTGACTCTTTCGTGTGATATCTCTGCTATAATCTCATCAAAAGCCGCAACTTCAAATGGAAAGTAAACACCGCTCACTTTTTTGTTATGTATTATTTTAGCTAACGCAACTGTGACCATTGCCGTCATCTCGTAATCGGAAAAAGCTGTTAGACAATATCCTCTCTTTATCGTCTGGTTTGAGATAGTTCCTCTAACTTCTACTGTTATGGAAACATCCTCTTTTAAAGAAGGGTCATGCTTTATCTGTTTTTCAAAGAGAGCGCGATGTTTTTTTAGTAATGGTAGAAGGTTTGTTGTCAGAAGCACTGCAACTTTCAGATTGAACAGTTTATCATTCCAGGCCGTCCAGTAATTTATTGCTGGAATAGCTAATTTATTTGCTAAATAGTCTTTTTCTGGATGGGAAATCAGTCGAACAGTGTTTTGGGTATGCGGCACCTTCCCTTTTTCCTTAAAACCTCGGACAGTTCTGGTTCCATAGGTAACAGGCTGAGAAATTAATTGGAGCATATCTATTGCGCCAGTTATTCCAGCATTTGCATTACTGCTTTGCAGGAAACTAACATTTACCTCATCTATCTCGTCAAAAGGAATGATAGCTTTTTTAACGAGCATTCCTGATAATCCTGGAATAAAACCGGCCATGACGATAGAACATGCTTTTCTGGCTTTTGCTTTATGCTCCAGATCATATATACAGTCAACGAGTTTTCCAAATGGTGTCACATCAATACATAAAATCTGACGTCTAATACATATTTCCTGAACGTGTGGATGTACCTGTTTCACACAAACAATTACAATATCAATATCTTGAATAACTTCTTCCACATTCTTTCTGTTATAAATATCAAGCAGGTGAAATTCAACTTGCCCTGGTAAAGATTGGATTAACTCTTTGCCGCGCAATTTTTTATAATCGGTAACAATTAATTCAGCAGGTGTACAGCTTCTTAATACTTCGTTACATATTATCTTACCGAGTTTTCCACCTGCTCCAACAACCATCACCCTTGTCATATGGAACAAGCCTCCTCTTCCTGATTATGTAATAAAACATATCCATATCTTATCACAGTATAATTGATTTTGGAGTTAATCTTTCAAAAACCTTAGAACTTTTGCTATGATATGTATAAAGATTAATTCATTCAAAGGGGTTTTTATGGACGAATTTAAGTTTATTCAATCTATTACGCCGAAGTATTACCACCAATCAAGTATAATTACAGGAATAGGTGATGATGCGGCAATTATTCGACAGCAGCAGTCAGATACAGTCATTGCAATGGATACAATGGTGGAGTCTGTTCATTTTTCGGAAAAAACAACTTCACCATATCATATCGGCTACAGGGCGTTAGCCGCAAACATTAGTGATATTGCTGCAATGGGTGGGAAAGTGACTGCATATCTTGTTTCTATTGTTATCCCTAAAAGGTGGGATGAGGAGAAAATCCGGGATATTTACCGTGGTATGAATGATTTAGCCGCACACTTCCAAATGGATTTAATTGGCGGGGATACGGTATCTGGCAGCCAATTGACTATATCGATTACAGTCATAGGCAGTGTTAAAAATGACCAAGCAAGATATCGAGGTGACGCTAAACCTGGTGATTATATATTTGTTACTGGTACGTTAGGTGATTCAGCTTGTGGCCTATACGTGTTACTTCATGGCGAGAGAGAAGAGCAAGACGAATTTAAATATTTTATTAATCGACACCAAATGCCATGGCCGAGAATTTCCTTTATCCAGGAATGTCAACAGATTAAACGTATGGCATTAAATGATGTTAGTGACGGTATTGCTAATGAGGCTAACGAAATCGCCGAAGCCTCTCAACTTCTGTTGGAATTAGATTATGAAAAGATACCGGTTCATCAAGATTTACGAAAGTTTCCCAAACACCAGCAATATAACTGGTCATTATCGGGCGGGGAAGATTTTGAACTTATAGGGACGGTACCTGCCGCAGATTGGGAAATACTAGAGAAAGCTGCTGAACGAACTAAGACATCTATCACAAAGATTGGTGAAGTAAAGGATATAAAAGAGAAAAATGGATCTGCCTGGATTTATCATGAAAATCAGTACAGGAAACTGGAAAGGTCCGGATATACTCATCTAAAAGGGTGATCATAAAATGGAGCAATATGTTTTTCAAACACAAACAGATGAAGAAACAAAAAAACTGGCTGAAAAGCTGGCACTATTAGTCAAACCCAGTGATGTACTCACATTGGAAGGAAACTTGGGTGCAGGCAAAACCACCTTTGTAAAAGGACTTGGTACAGGACTGGGTGTCAGGAGAACGATCAATAGCCCTACTTTTACTATTGTGAAAGAATATATGGGTGAGATCCCTCTTTATCATATGGATGTTTATCGCCTGGAAGAAAGTGATGAGGATATCGGCTTTAATGAATATTTTGACGGTGATGGAGTTACTGTAATTGAATGGGCGTCATTTATTGAAGATTTTTTGCCAGCCGAGCGGTTAGCTATTGAAATAAGAAGAAAAGATGAATATACTAGAGAAATTACAATGACTCCAAAGGGAGAGCATTATGAGTTTATTTGTAAGGAGTTATACAGATGAATATATTAGCAATTGATACATCCAATCAGGTAATGGGTGTAGCTATATCAAAAGATGGACAACTGAAGGCAGAGCATATTACAAATATGAAAAGAAATCATTCAGTCGGACTAATGCCTGCAATTGACCATCTTATGAAAGAAACAGATACATTGCCAGCCGATCTTGACCGAATTGTTGTGGCAAAAGGCCCCGGATCCTATACGGGTGTAAGGATAGGGTTATCTACTGCCAAAACGATGGCCTGGTCATTGAATATTCCTATTGTAACAATCTCTAGTTTAGAACTTCTTGCATACAATGGACAAGGTGCTGTGAAATATATCTGTCCATTTTTTGATGCGAGGCGCGGATTAGTTTACACAGGGCTGTATGAGGTAATAGGTGAAAGTTTAGCAGTAGTGAAAGAGGAACAAAACATTTCTTTTGAATCCTGGTTGATCCAATTAAGTGAACTTGATGAAAAGATCGTATTTTTAAGTCAGGATCTTGAATTACACCGGTCTCTTATTATCTCCATATTAGGAGAAAAGGCTGTCTTTCCAAAAGTAAATGCTTTACATTATCCCAGACCTTCTATACTCGCAGCACTAGCAGAAGAAAGAGCTCCGGAAATTAGCCATGAGATTACTCCAAATTACTTAAGAATGGTAGAAGCAGAAGCAAATTGGCTAAAAGAACAGGAACGAAAAAAAGATGAATAAAGTAGAATTCCGCCAAATGACGGAAGCTGATATTGATCGAGTATATGAGATTGACCTTCTTTCTTTTCCGAAGCCTTGGCCAAAAGATATTTATTATGAAGAAATGCAAACAAATAACTTTGCTCGTTATTTTGTAGCCGTAGTTGGTGATGAGATTGTCGGTTTCTGTGGTTCCTGGATGATTCTAGATGAAGCGCAAATTACCAATATCGCAATAGACCCGGCATATCGCGGAAACCACTATGGTGAAGGTCTTTTTCAATATGTATTGAATTACGCAGTTGCCAACGGTGTAAAACGTTTGTCATTGGAAGTGCGTGTATCAAATTTAGTTGCACAAAGAATGTATAAGAAATTTGGGCTGTTACCTGGTGGTATAAGAAAAAACTATTATACAGACAATCAGGAAGACGCATTAGTATTGTGGGTGAATTTATGAGTGAATATATTTTAGGAATTGAGACAAGCTGTGATGAAACAGCAGCTGCTATTATAAAAGATGGCCGTGAAATTGCTTCAAATGTGGTTGCTTCCCAAATAGAGAGTCATAAACGGTTTGGCGGAGTCGTTCCGGAAATTGCCTCAAGGCATCATGTTGAACAAATTACGCTTGTGCTTGAAGAAACTTTTGAAAAAGCAGGTTTAAAAATGGAGGATATCGATGCCGTTGCAGTAACCGAAGGACCTGGACTTGTTGGGGCATTGCTAGTGGGAGTGAATGCTGCGAAGGCATTAGCCTTTGCTCATAACAAGCCTTTAGTTGGGGTACACCATATTGCAGGCCACATTTATGCCAACAGGCTTGTGAAGGAATTTGAATTTCCGCTGCTCGCATTAGTCGTGTCAGGTGGGCATACTGAACTTATATTAATGGAAGAGCATGGTGACTTTAATATTATTGGCGAAACTCGCGACGATGCTGCCGGAGAAGCGTATGATAAAGTTGCAAGGACGCTTAAGCTACCATATCCAGGCGGGCCAAAGATAGACCAGTTAGCTCAGAATGGGGAACCAGTCATTGATTTTCCGAGAGCATGGTTAGAAGATGGTTCTTATGACTTTAGCTTTAGCGGTTTAAAGTCTGCAGTAATTAATACATTACACAATGCCAAACAGCGCGGACAGGAATACAAGAACGAAGAAATTGCTGCTAGTTTCCAGGCAAGTGTTGTAGAGGTATTAGTGGAAAAAACATACCGGGCCGCAAACCAATATGGTGTTAAGCAAGTCATTGTTGCAGGCGGTGTTGCTGCTAATAAGGGACTTAGAAATGCGATGGAAGCGAAATTCAAGGGTGAAGCGACGGAATTAATGTTTCCTCCAATCTCCTTATGTACAGATAATGCTGCAATGATAGCAGCAGCCGGCTCCATTGCCTTTAATCAGGGACATCGGGCTACATGGGACCTTAATGCAAATCCAGGCCTTGATTTAGAAAGATATGCTCGCAGAAAAAAATAACTTTAAAAAAGGTTACTTTATCTTTGTGATGAGTAACCTCTTTTTATTCTCATGGGAAATGAATCTTTAGATCAGTATTTTAACGAGTAAAAATACAAAGAAGTTTGTCGTCATAGATCTGGGGGCGGGAACTTATCCATAGTTAATTAACCTACTTAACTTATCAACTCGTAATCAACAACTTATCAACAGCTATGTGAGTAACTATTGGGATGACCGAAAAATCAATGTTAATATGCTGTGTGCTTTGTGGATAAAACATGGCTATTCTGTGGATAATGTGGATAAGTATATGGATAACCTGGTATAACAAGAGAATATTTCTCATATACCTGTGGATAAAAAATAGCGAGTCCCAAAGGGCAACTCGCCATTTTGTTTAATCTTCGTGAAGCTTTTCCCATTCTTCCATCAGCTTTTCAGTAGTTGATTTGATTTGATCACTTTTCTCTGTCAGTTCAAGTGATTTTTCATGATCCTGATAGATGTCAGGGGCACACAATAATTCTTCAATCTCTGAGAGTTCTTCCTCTAATTGTTCTACCCTTAATTCAATTTCTTCAATTCTGCGCTGCTTTTTGCGTTCAGCCTTTTTCAGTTCTTTTTCTTTCTCGAAGTCTGATTTCGTCTGCTGTTTGGTTTCTTTTACACTCTGATCGATCTGGAGCTCTTTAATTTGGGCTTCCTCTTGTTTCTTTTCCAAGTAGTAATCATAATCTCCAAGATATACGGTTGTCTGATTAGCCTGCATTTCCAGTACTTGTGTTGCCAGCTTGTTAATGAAATACCGGTCATGGGATACAAAGAGAATAGTACCGGGATAGTCAATAAGTGCAGCTTCTAAAATCTCTTTGCTGTCCAGGTCCAGGTGGTTAGTTGGCTCATCAAGCAGCAGGAAGTTAGCTTTTTCCATCATCAGTTTTGCAAGAGCCAGCCGTGCTTTTTCTCCACCACTTAATGCAGAGACAGGACGTAATACATCATCCCCACTGAATAAAAAGTTACCTAATACTGTTCGTATATCTTTTTCGTTCATTAAAGGGTACTCGTCCCATAACTCATTAAGAACGGTCTTTTTATCATGAAGCAATGTCTGTTCCTGGTCATAATAACCAATCTGAACATTTGCACCGAGCTGTATAGTGCCTTTGGCAGGATCTAATTGTCCGATTATATTTTTAAGTAAAGTAGATTTCCCGACACCATTTGGACCAACCAATGCCATACTCTCACCACGTGATAGATTAATATTCAGGTTAGAAAAAATAAAAGGATCTGATGACTCATAACGAAAGGCAAGGTCATTAATTTTTAATACATCATTACCGCTTCTTCGTTCAATGGAAAAAGAAAATCTTGCGGAACCCTCATCACCAAGCGGTTTATCCATCACTTCCATTTTCTCTAATTGCTTGCGTCTGCTCTGTGCCCGTTTTGTTGTAGATGCTCTGACAAGATTCTTCTGAATGAAATCTTCCATCCGCTTAATTTCCGTTTGCTGTTTTTCATATTGTTTCAATTCTCGTTCATAGTTTGCTGCTTTCTGGTCAAGATATTTACTATAGTTGCCATGATATTTGGTTGATTCATGGCGGGATATTTCATAGACAATATTAATTGTTTTATCAAGGAAATAGCGGTCGTGGGATACGATGACAACTGCCCCATTATAATTGTTTATATAGTTCTCCAGCCATGTCAGTGTCTGAATATCTAAGTGGTTTGTTGGCTCATCCAGGATAAGCACATCGGGTTTTGTTAATAATAGCTTTCCTAGTGCCAGTCTTGTTTTTTGACCCCCGCTAAGTGTTGCTATGGAAGTTTGCCACATAGATTCAGGGAAATCAAGCCCGTTTAATACTGCTTTGATTTCTGCTTCATACTGATAACCGCCAGCTGTTTTAAAGGCCTCCTGTTTTTGATCATAATTAGATAATAATTGTTCGTATTTTTCCTGGTCCTGCAGCAGATCCGGGTCACCCATTTTTTGTTCCAACTGACGCAGGTTCTTTTCTTCCTTAATAAAATGGTCAAATATTTTAAGCATTTCATCCCAAATGGTTTCCGTAGAATCCAGTCCGGTATGTTGAGCAAGGTACCCCATTGTCACATCTTTTGGTTTATGGATCTCCCCATCATCATAGCTTAATTGGCCGGAAATGATGTTTAAGAGAGTAGATTTACCTGCACCATTTCGTCCGACAATGGCGATACGGTCATGTTGCTTTATTTCTAGTTTAATATTAGATAAGATTAGTTCAGCACCATATCTTTTTGTTAAATTGTTCACTTGTAAATAAATCATGCTTGGTTCACCTCATTGATGTAAGTGTATCTTAACTGTGGGCCAATCTCAAGTAGTCTAAATCAGTTAATCCGGTATACAATGAATGCTTTACCTAATCAAACCAGGATAGTGAAATATTTCACGACTTTTGTTTACTTTTCTGTTAAAATAATAAGTAAGTACAAACATTCACAAATTTAAGTAGTAGAGTAAGGGGATTAAATAATGGCAAATTATAATAAAATACCTCAAGCTACAGCAAAGCGCTTACCTTTATATTATCGTTTTTTGAATAATTTACATATCCAGGGGAAAGACCGCGTATCTTCCAAGGAACTGAGTAATGCGATGAAAGTGGACTCGGCAACAATAAGAAGGGATTTCTCTTATTTTGGCGCATTAGGCAAAAAAGGGTACGGTTATAATGTCGATTATTTGCTCGGATTTTTTCGGAAAACACTAGATCAGGATGAGAATACACCAGTTGTATTAATCGGGGTTGGTAACTTAGGGACAGCATTCCTGAATTATAATTTCACTAAAAATAATAATACAAAGATTGAAGTAGCATTTGATGCAGACCCTTCAAAGGTTGGCAAAAAAATCGGTAACATCCATGTATACCATGTTGATGATCTGGAAGAACATGTTGGCGATATACAAGTTGCCATTTTAACAGTACCTGTCTCTGAAGCTCAGCCTATGGCAGATCGGCTTGTCCAGGCAGGTGTAAAGGGAATCCTGAATTTTACTCCTGCCCGAATTACAGTACCGAATGATGTAAGAGTTCACCATATAGATCTGGCAGTAGAGCTTCAATCACTGGTCTATTTTATGAAACATTATCCTTTAGAGGATGAATAAAAAAGAAAGAAGTGCTGCATGAAGAGCAGTCACTTCTTATTTTTTTTCTGGTTTTTTACTTTTTTAATACGAAAATGAAGGTTTATTAAACGTATTCCTACAACAAAGTCTATTGTTGCAAAGAATGCCAGCAGGATCGTAATAAAGTTAAAAACAGTACCTTCTACTGACTGAATGGCAATATAGGTAAACAATGCTCCCAATGCAAAGTAAAAGACAGCAGAAGCAAGTGGTGAAATTCTCATTTTTAAAAGCCTCCAAATAAAATCAACTGAACTTCTTCAAGCATTCGCTGCAATTCTTCAGGATCGATAGAAAATTGCATAATTACTGCCATTGTATTCATTGACATATGAACAATTATTGGCACAATAATTCGATTTGTCTCAACATAAACGAATGCGAAGACCATCCCAGCTAAAATATATGTTAGCAGATGATCAAAGTCCATGTGCAAGATAGCAAAGAGAAATCCTGATATTACAGCAGCAATAAAGAAATTCAAGCGCTTATTAAGTGTACCAAAGATTGCTTTTCTAAATACAAGCTCTTCCAGTATTGGCCCCAATATGGAGATAATAATAATAAATATTGGTAATTGTCTGGCAACTTCCATAAGTATTTGTGTATTCTCTGATGAGGTAGTTATTCCAAATACATAACGCTCAATAAGACCTGCAACACTTTGTGCAATAATTACCAGGATAAACCCGAGGACAGACCAGAGAATAATTTGTCCAATTTGTTTATCATCTGATTGAAAGAAACTGCGGATCTCATCTCTAAGTAAATAACAAGATACTACTAAAGCAGCGACAAATGTGAGAATACTCCATGATACGGTTAGGATTAGCGGATCCATATCTAACATTGCTTCTAGCGGAATAACTAAGTAACTGGAAAGTTGCATCAGTACATATGTGGCAATGACATATAGATACTTTTTTGGCAAAGTAAAACGACTCCCTTTATTTATTTTTCTTTACATGATACGTATTTTACCATAAAAAAAGAATGAATTTGAAATAGTAAGACTATTAATATAAGAGCAGGATGTTTGTACAGAAATTTTTTTCTGAATTTATGTACATTATACTTGCAAAAAAAAAGAGGATTCATTATTATAATAATTGTGTTAGCACTCCCTTGATGTGAGTGCTAACAAACGACAAAAATTTAATTGTAGATATCAAGGAGGTTTATTATCAATGCTTAAACCATTAGGTGATCGTGTCATTATTGAGGTTGTAGAGCAAGAAGAAAAAACAGCGAGTGGAATTGTTCTTCCTGATTCTGCGAAAGAAAAACCACAGGAGGGTAAAGTAGTTGCTGTTGGTAGTGGCCGTGTAACAGAAAACGGTGAAAAAGTTGCACTTGAAGTAAAAGAGGGCGAAACAGTTATTTACTCTAAATTTGCTGGTACAGAAGTAAAATATGAAGGTAAAGAATACTTAATTCTTCGTGAAAATGACATCTTAGCGATTGTAGGCTAACTGTTATTCGAAGTACATTTAAATAAATAACATAACATAATTTTTCCAAGGAGGTTTTCTATAATGGCAAAAGAAATTAAATTTAGTGAAGATGCTCGTCGTTCCATGCTTCGCGGGGTGGATACATTAGCGAATGCTGTTAAAGTAACGTTAGGACCAAAAGGCCGTAACGTAGTATTAGATAAAAAATACGGTTCACCATTAATTACAAATGATGGTGTTACGATTGCAAAAGAAATTGAACTTGAAGATAAGTTTGAAAACATGGGTGCACAATTAGTTTCTGAAGTAGCATCTCAAACAAATGACGTTGCAGGGGACGGTACAACAACTGCGACAGTATTAGCACAGGCAATGATCCAGGAAGGTTTGAAAAACGTAGCTTCTGGTGCAAATCCTGTAGGTGTTCGCCGCGGTATCGAAAAAGCGGTTGAAGTGGCAACAGAAGAGCTTCGCAAAGTTTCTAAACCAATTGAAAGCAAAGAGTCTATTGCACAAGTTGCAGCAATCTCTTCAGCTGACGAAGAAGTTGGTCAATTAATCGCTGAAGCTATGGAACGTGTTGGTAACGATGGTGTTATCACAATTGAAGAGTCTAAAGGATTCTCTACTGAGCTTGAAGTTGTAGAAGGTATGCAATTTGACCGTGGATATGCTTCTCCATACATGGTAACAGACCAGGATAAAATGGAAGCAGTTCTTGATGATCCATATATCTTAATTACTGATAAGAAAATCAACAACATTCAGGAAGTATTACCAGTACTTGAGCAAGTAGTACAACAAGGTAAGCCACTTCTACTAATTGCTGAAGATGTAGAAGGTGAAGCACTTGCTACATTAGTTGTGAACAAATTACGTGGTACGTTCAATGCAGTTGCTGTAAAAGCTCCTGGATTCGGTGACCGTCGTAAGGCAATGTTAGAAGATATCGCTACATTAACTGGTGCTGAAGTAATCACTGAAGATCTTGGTTTAGATCTTAAAAACGCAACAGTCGAGCAATTAGGCCGTGCTTCTAAAGTTGTTGTAACAAAAGAAAACACAACTATCGTTGAAGGTTCTGGTAACCCAGAAAATATCTCTGCTCGTGTAGCACAGATCCGTGCACAAGTAGAAGAAACTACTTCAGAATTTGATAAAGAAAAATTACAAGAGCGTCTTGCAAAACTTTCTGGCGGTGTAGCAGTAGTAAAAGTTGGTGCTGCAACCGAAACAGAATTAAAAGAACGTAAATTACGTATTGAAGATGCATTGAACTCCACTCGTGCAGCGGTTCAAGAAGGGATCGTATCCGGTGGTGGTACAGCACTTCTTAACGTATACAATCAAGTTGCTGAACTAAGCCTAGAAGGTGATGAAGCAACTGGTGTAAATATCGTACTTCGTGCATTAGAAGCTCCAGTACGTCAAATCGCAGAAAACGCTGGACTTGAAGGTTCAATCATCGTTGAACGCTTGAAAAACGAAGAAGTTGGCATTGGTTTCAACGCAGCAACTGGTGAATGGGTAAACATGATCGAGGCTGGTATCGTTGACCCAACAAAAGTAACTCGTTCCGCACTTCAAAACGCAGCATCTGTATCAGCAATGTTCTTAACTACTGAAGCAGTAGTAGCAGACATTCCTGAAGAAAATGCAGGCGGTGCAGGCATGCCTGATATGGGTGGCATGGGCGGAATGGGCGGCATGATGTAATATTAGAAAGCGGAAAGGGCTCGCCAGTCGCGACACGCATAAGCAGAGCGCCGTAGATGACCTGATCTTTGGTCCATTGGAGGTGAACTGCTTATGACGCAAGCGACTAGCCCTTGTAGCTGGACTGCCCGTCCAAACCCTTGATATGAGTGGGTTTTTAAGTAAGAAGAGAGTGAAATGCTAACATTTTGCTAACATAGAGGTTTTTAACGGAGGCTTCTCATGAGTTCACTGAACTTTTGAGAGGCTTCTTTTATTTATTCCATTGCCTCCTTTGCTGAACTTTATCGCAGTATATGGCCTTCCAATTGGGCAATATAGTTTTTTTATGTTAACTATCTCCTTTTAGAAGTGCAGCCGAACAGCCTTTCCTATTCTTCCTCTTCATTCTCATATACATTGAGTAAAAGTATACTCACGATATACTGATTATCTTGGGTCCATGCTCTGTTAAAGAAGATTGTTGATTTCCGCTCCAATCAACAGTTCAGAAAATAAACATTAACATTTAACAGGGCCTTGTGATTAATAATATCAATAACTCATTACGTTAAATCTCTTAACTTCATCAAAATTTGCTTTCTAGCACTATCTATAAATTTACGATTCATCGGTATGTCAACGGTTTGCTTGTCACTTACCCTAACAATAATTGTATTATTACTAATCTGTTTTACATATCTAACACTGACAATAAACGAGGTCGGGGATGAAATAAATAAGGCTAGTTTTAAGATTTGCGACCCAGGAAACCTCTTTTTAAATAACTAATTATAAAGAATTTATTGCAGTGATCGATACATTATTAGTTTAACAAAGTGATAAACCGTTTTCTCTATTTGTTTATGATTACAGAATATTTTGCAAAAAATGACTTGATTTTATGAACATTTCATACTATACTGTAGCTAGAAAGCGGATTCAACACGCTGCAGCGCAAATATTCGTTTATTTTTTTATTTGGAAAGGGAAACCGCTTTCCCAAAGGCGTAAATGTTAGTTCGCATCATAATGTGAATGGCTGGAAAGTAATCGCGTTATAACTTTAAAAACACGGGGGTTAATGATGATGAAAAAATGGTTAATCGTAATAGTATTTTCTCTTGTAGCTTTATTTTTAGCTGCTTGTAGTGATGACGGTGATAAAGCGAGTGGTGGTAAGAGTGATGGTGATACAGTAAATTTAGACTTCTGGGTGTTTGGAAGCACAGGTTATCAGGAGTTGGTTGATGAGTACATGGAGGAGAATCCTAACGTAAAAATCACCATTAATGAAGGTGAAATGAATGATATGCACAATAATTTATTTACGTCAATTTCAGCTGGGAGTGGCGCACCTGATATTGCACAAATAGAAGTCAGCCAAGTGGAGAAATTTTTGCAAGCTAAGGATCAATTTCATAATTTAAATGATTATGGGGCTGAAGATGTTGCTGAAAACTTCCTTGATTGGAAATGGGCACAAGCTCAAACTGTAGATGGAGAATTTCAAATCGGTCTGCCAACAGATATTGGACCAACCACCATGTTCTACCGTATAGATGTCATCGAAGCAGCAGGACTTCCTACGGATCGCGAAGAGCTTGCTGCTGAAATCGATACATGGGAGGCATATTATGAAGCAGCTAAAAAGGTAAAAGAAGAAACAGGTAAATATATGACAGATACGCCTCAGCTAGTTTATAACGCAATAAGAGATCAACAAGACCTGCAATATTTTAATGAAGATGATGAATTAATTATGGAAGACACTGTAAAAGAAGCTTATGATTTTACTACTAAGATGATTGAAGAAGACTTAATTGGTCAAAATGAACTTTGGACTCCAGAGTGGGGTACTGCGATGGCGGAAGGCACGTATGCTACGATGCCAGGTGCTCCTGGTTGGATGGTTGCCAATGTGAAAGGAAATGCACCTGATGCGTCAGGTAATTGGGATATTGCATCAATTCCTGAAGGGGCAGGTAACTGGGGAGGTTCTTTCTTAACAGTTCCAAAAGAATCTGAGTATCCACAGGAAGCATATGACTTTATTTCATGGTTAACAGCTCCTGAACAACAATTAAGATCATTTGAAATTGCTGGATTGTTCCCATCTACACCAGATGTATATGAGAATGAAGAATTTTTAGCAACAACAGATGAATATTTCAATGGTGCCCCAACTGCGCAGATTTTTGCTGAAGCGGCAAAATCGGTGAAAACAGTATACATGGGTGTGAATTATGCAATCGTTGATACGGAGATATCCACAGCACT
Source organism: Gracilibacillus ureilyticus (assembly GCF_900111195.1). Lineage (GTDB taxonomy): Bacteria > Bacillota > Bacilli > Bacillales > Amphibacillaceae > Gracilibacillus > Gracilibacillus ureilyticus. The sequence continues at coordinate 24,396 of NZ_FOGL01000026.1, read as the reverse complement.
TGTCAATGTGGCGGTAGATGGTGCGGACCCACAAGCAGAATGGGATGCAGCAATCGAACGTATTACTTCACAATTAGAGAGACAATAAGGATGAGGTTCAAACGGTCTATGGATTATCGTAGACCGTTTGATACCAATGAAAGGAGAAAATGTTATGGCTAAAACAGAAACAACATTAAAGACTGCTAAAAGATCATCCTTAAGTGAGAGAACTAAAGAAGCTATTTCAGGTTATATATATATATCACCATTTTTTGTGTTATTTGCTATCTTCGGTCTATTCCCGATTATTTTTAGTTTTTACTTAGGTTTTCAAAAGTGGAATGGTCTAGGTGAGATGGAGTTCGTTGGCCTGCAAAATTTCAAATGGGTATTATCAGATGAGATATTTTGGACTTCTCTAAGTAATACTTTAATAATGTGGGTTTTAGGTACGATACCGCAATTACTCTTTGGTATTATTCTAGCATATGCATTAAATGCCGCATTGATTAAGATGAAAAGTTTTTTCAGAGTGGCTATTTTTATGCCGTATGTAACATCGACAGTGGCTGTTGCTATCGTATTTGGTATCATGTTCAACAGTCAGGATTTTGGCTTAATTAATGTTATTTTAGGATGGTTTGGGGTTGATCCAATTAGTTGGAATACATCTTGGTGGGGTGTGAAGATCGCTATCTCAACGATGGTATTCTGGCGTTGGGTTGGTTATAATACAATCATTTATCTTGCTGGTCTACAAGCTATACCAAATGAATTGTATGAAGCAGCTCAGATTGACGGTGCTACAATTCGTCAGAAAATACAGTATATTACAATCCCGATGTTACGGCCGATTATTATATTAACTGTCTTTACTTCCACAATTGGAGCATTGCAACTTTTCACAGAGCCATTAATTTATATTGGGAGATCTTTTAGAGAAGAAGGTATTACAGTTGTTCTATACTTATATCGTGAAGCATTTACAAATCTATCATTTGGTCCTGCTTCAGCAGCTGCAATTATCTTGTTCATTATTATCATAATTTTATCGTCAATTAACGTATTTGTTGCAAATCGGATTGGGCGATAAGGAGGGTTAGCAAATGAGTGAAAAAACAGTATCTAATAAGGTTTCAATTTCGAAGTTGTTTGTGTATGCACTACTTGTCATTGCTTCCTTTTTATCCATCTTCCCGTTGTATTGGATGTTTGTAATGGCTACAAACCATAATAGTGCAATTAATAGTGTCCCACCAGCGTTTATTCCGGGTTCCGAATTAGTTACTAATTTTACGAACGTAATTAATACAATTGATTTCTGGGGGGCAATTGGGAATTCCTTAATTGTCTCTGTTGTCGCAACACTTGGTGTGCTATTCTTGTGTTCACTTGCAGGTTTTGCATTTGCTAAATTTGAATTTAAAGGAAAAAACTTTCTATTCTTTGCTATTCTTATTACGATGATGATTCCTCCACAACTTGGTTTAATCCCACAATATATCATCATTTCCAAATTAGATTGGTTAAATGATTTGAAGGCAATTATTATACCTGGTCTAATAGATGCCTTTGGTATATTCTGGATGAGGCAATATATAAGTAGTAATGTGCCTAATGAACTTGTAGATGCTGCGAAAGTCGATGGCTGTTCTAATTTTAGAATATACTGGAATATAGCTGTACCTGTCATCATCCCAGCATTTGCTACATTAGCGATTATCAAGTTTATGTATATCTGGAATGATTTCTTGTGGCCACTAATCGTATTACGCGAGGAATCTTCTTTTACGATTCAGGTAGCATTACGTGGATTAATTGATAATTATGTACGAGATAATGGTATGATCTTGTCTGGAACGTTTTGGGCAACTGTACCGTTAATTATTGTCTTCTTATTGCTTAACAGATTATTTATTCAAAGTTTAACAGAGGGTGCAGTGAAAAGTTGAAACTTAATTTAATAGAGGGATGTTCATGAGGCTGACTATCAAAGATGTAGCGAAAATGGCAGGTGTATCACCTGGTACAGTATCAAAAGTAATTAATAAAACTGGGAGTATTAGCGCGGAGACAGCTAAAAAAGTAGATAAAATAATAGTAGAGACAGGTTACCGTCCTAGCTTTTCTGCCAAGTCTCTGGCAACGAAAAAATCCAACCTTATCGGTTTAATTTTTCATGTGGAATTTAGTCACCCTTTCTTTAATGAAATAGTTAATTCCTTTAAGGTAACTATAGGAGAACTAGGTTATGATATGCTTGTTTTTTCTAGAGAAAACTTCAGTAATACAAAGGAAGATTACATCGCTAAGTGCCAATATTTTCAATTAGATGGCTGTGTAATTATTTCAGGGGAAGAATTAGAACCACCTTTGCAGGAATTGGATGAAAGTGATATTCCGTGTGTAGGAATTGATATCGAACTTAAAGGACCTAAATCTAGTTATGTATCAACAGATAATCATAAAGTTTCCTCAAAAGTAGTTGAATATCTTTATCTCCATTCGATTAAAGAAGTTGCATTCATTGGTGGACCAAGTGATTCCATTGTTTCTAACATTAGAAAAAACGCATTTCTTCATTATCTCGATCTATTTGGTATGGTTAAGCGACCGAATTGGATTCAGTATGGTGACTACTTTGAGGAGAGCGGTTATCAAGCAATGAAGCGAATATTAGCCTCTTCCCCTTATCCACAGGTAGTTTATGCTGCTTCAGATATGATGGCATTTGGTGCGCTAAAGGCATTAAAAGAAGAAGGAATTCTTGTACCAGAAGAAATTAAATTAATTGGTTGTGATGATATTGAAGCGACACGTTATAGTAATCCGCCGCTTGCAACAGTGAAACAAGATAGAGTGAAAATGGGGAAATTAGCGGCATATATGTTACATGATTTAATATCTGGTAATGCAGATTCATTTTCTATATTAGTCGATCCACAACTTATCATTAGAGAATCTTGTACTATTGGTACAGAGATAACTATTCCATCATGAAGGTGATGCTATGAATAAATCAGAAAACATGTTCTTTAAAATACTCGATATTTTTGCTCATTTTGTATTGTTAAATGCCTTATGGGTCATCTGTTGTATTCCAATTTTGACTATCTTTCCAGCTACCACAGCGTTATTTGGAGTTGTACGTAAGTGGCATGTGGAAGGGACGAATGTAGGTGTTGTTCGTCTATTCTTCTCTCTTTTTAGGGCCAACTTCAAAAAAAGCTTTTTAATAGGGCTAATGTGGTCAATTGCTGGATCTATCATTTATTTTGATATGTCAATCGTTTTACAGATAGATTTTACAGGGGAAATAGTTGTGTTCATTTTGTTGATTTTTTCCTCTATTCTATATGTTTTTATGACAATTTACATTTTTTTCGTATTAGTCCATCAGGAATTATCTATTCTATATTCGATAAAAAATGCATTGTTTATGTCCATTGGTTACTACCTTCATACATTTCTTATCATAGTAATAATAGCCGGATCATTATTTATCACATATCTTGCTCCAATATTTCTAACGATTATAGGAAGTGTACTTGCATTTTCGATTTATCATCTCTTTCATAATTTATCTAGTCGTACGATTAAGGGGAGCATGTAGAAAATGGATGATGAAATCTACAATTACCTTTAGTAGACTGTCAATTAAGTGCTTTGACAGTCTATTTTCATAGGGGAGGGTTATAGTATTAATTCTTTACTTAAAAAAGAATATACGTATCATCACACTGAGCGGTGTTATGATCTTGTATCTGTTCTCATTCTATTGCATGACGGTATAAGCGCCCCTAATACGCTGAAATTAAATGATTCATTCATAAGGGAAAAAGTTTTGGTGTGGGTAAATGAAGTTCTCATTTTATTAGAAAAGAGGGTCCTCACATGTTTAATGGGTTTATTTCTATAATTAAGAAATTAAATGTTCGCCAACATACTCTAAAAAATATGAATATTGGAAAGAAATATGGACTGGCATTATGTTTCGTATTTATTTTGTTTGGTATTTCTACTGTAATTGTTTTAACGCTAATGAATAAAACGGAAGAAGATATTTCAAATTTAGAAAGTAGAGGGGACAAAGCAATAGAAATCACGGAATTGGGTTCCATCATACAATCGAAAGGTATAAGTGTGGTGAATTTTGTCCAGGATGGCCATCAACAATTTATCGATCAGTATGAAAAACAACAACAACAATTTGATACATTAAGTAAAAAACTTGAAAAATCTTTAGAAACAAATGAGCAAAGAGAGTTATTACAAAGTGTATTAACAAATGATGAAAAAATAAATGACTTATTTTTAATTGACATTTTAGAAGAAAAAGTTGCAGATAATCAAACAAACACAGAAAGCTTATCCACGCAAATTAGGAATTTACGTAATGAGTCGCTTTTTATATTGGAAGAAATCAAGAAAAAAATAAATGAAGAACGAGCAGTATCTGTTTCAAAAACCAAAGAAAATCAACAATCGACTTTTGTTGTATTACTTGTTTCCATGATCATATCCATTGTGGGAGGTAGTCTCCTCGTATTTTATATTAGTCGTGTTATCTCTCGTAAATTAAATAAATTAGTGGAAGTAAGTAACGGTATAGCGAATGGAAATCTTGAAGTGGATACAATTAATGATGAAGGGAAAGATGAAATAGGTCGACTCGCCTTTGCAATAAACACGATGAGTAATAGGTTAAGATTAATTATTAAGCAAATATCTAGGGTATCTCATAATGTTAGTGGTAGAAGTGAAGTACTAACTCAATCTTCATTTGAAGTTAAAGCAGGGTCTCAACAAGTTTCAGCGATTATGCAAGAATTATCATCAGGTGCTGAAACACAAGTAAACAATACTAATGCTCTATCTTCTTCTATGGAATCATTTATTAGTAAATTACAAGAAATAAGTGCAAGCAGTCAGTACATTAATAACTCTTCTAACGATGTACTTGCAATTACAGAAAAAGGCGTACAATTGATGAAAGAATCCATCCATCAAATGAATCTCATTGATCAAGTAGTCAACGAATCAGTGAAAAAAGTGCTTGGTTTAGATACAAAATCTAAAGAGATAACTAAATTAATTTCTGTGATAAAAAATATGGCAGAACAAACCAATTTATTAGCACTAAATGCCTCAATTGAAGCAGCAAGAGCAGGCGAACATGGCCGCGGGTTTGCAGTGGTAGCAGAGGAAGTAAGAAAGCTGGCAGAACAGGTATCTGTTTCAGTATCAGATATTACAAGCATAGTTGATGATATTCAGCAAGAGTCTACAAATGTGTCAAAATCGTTATTAGGTGGTTATGAAGAAGTCAAAAAAGGAACAAAGCAGATGAAAAACACAGGGGAAACTTTTGCAGAAATAAATCAGGCGATGAAACAAATGGCAGCTAATTTTAATACTGTCACAGGAAATATTGCAACAATGTCAACGAACAGTCAAGAAATGAGTGTAGCTGTCACGGAAATTGCTACTGTTTCGGAAGCGGCTGCTGCAGGTATGGAACAAACGTCTGCTTCGTCTCAGCAGACATATTATTCAATGGAGGAAATCGCTAATAATGCTAAAGAACTTTCCAAAATAGCAGAAGAATTAAACGAATTAATCAGGCAGTTTAAGTATTAAAAGCAAGATGAATTCGTTCAAGCAACTGATGATACTTCATAAGATACCAATTATAAATTGTATCCTGTTAAATATAAGATATCCTGCAAATTGATCTAAGATAGTTATCAAGCATTATAGTTTGACAAATAGGGATAAAAAAAGCTAAAACTAGATTAGGAAACGCTTATATTGATGATAACAAATTGAGGGAGTATATTATGAAGTTGACTATTCGGGAAATTGCAAAAATGGCTGGGGTATCACCTGCTACGGTGTCTAAGGTAATTAATCAGACAGGAAGAATTAGTCCAAATACAATTCAAAAGGTCAAAAGAATAATCGAAGAAACTGGTTATCAGCCAAGTTTTTCGGCTAAAACATTAACAACAAAAAAGTCGAATATGATTGGTCTTATCTATGCTGGGGAATTAAATGTGGAATTTAATCATCCTTTTTTTAACCATGTTATTAACTCCTTCAAAAATACAATTGGACTATTAGGTTATGATATTCTTGTTTTTTCTAATCAAGCTATTAATATAGGCGAAGTTGATTATATTGCTCGAGCTAGCCATTATCAATTAGATGGTTGCTTAATTATTGCTGGAGAAGATATTGGAGACTCTATCACTAAGCTGGATGAGAGTAACATTCCTACTGTTGGAGTCGATTTAGAATTATCTGGTGAGCAGTCTAGTTATGTTATGACAGATAATAAAAAGGTTTCAAAACAAGTAGTAGAATATTTCTATTTACATGGCATTCGAAAAGTGGCATTTCTCGCTGGTCAAGAAAAATCACAGGTTTCTAATGAGCGAAGGGAGTCATTCGTTCAATCAATGAAAGAGTTCGGGATGGATGTGGACGATAATTGGATTAAATATGGTAACTATTTTGAAGAAAGTGGTTACGAGAAAATGAAAGAAATATTACAAGAAGACAGTCGACCTGACGCTGTATTCGCAGTATCAGATATGATGGCTTTAGGGGCTATGAGGGCTATTAAAGAAGCGGGATTATCTGTACCAAAAGACATTAAAGTTGTCGGATGTGATGATATTGAAGCATGTCGGTATAGTGACCCAAGTCTTGCAACAGTGAAGCAAGACCAAATAAAAATTGGGAAATTAGCTGCTACTATGTTGCATGATTTAATTAGTGAGAGAAAGGTACCGAAATCTTTGTTAGTAGATCCTGAATTAATTATTAGAGATTCATGTAAAGTTGGAGCGGATTTTAGTGGAAGAAGTTGATTTTCTGGGGATAATAGCTGTTGTGGATGAGTATAAAGTTCCGCGATAATAAAGAGACAAGAAACCTTGTTTTACAACATACTTATTCACAAATCTATTTATTTTGTATTGACATCAGATTTGCAGGTGAATATAATGAAAGTAGGAAACCGCTTTCTCTGTGTTTAGGATATATTAAACCTATGATTATCCTGAATATTTATCAGATAGGATAAACACTTTTTATTTATTCTGTTTTGTAATCGTTTACCTTTTTGAGAAACCGGTTACCCTAATTAAAAATTTTTGGGAGGATTATTATGCATCTAAAAAAAATCTTAATGGTTCTATCTGCAGTATTTCTTGTTAGTTCCAGTTTTTCTTTTGTTGGCAGTGTTTCAGCTGAAGAAAGTACAGAAACAGATAAAGACCAACAAGCTGAAGATTGGGAAATGGTATGGTCTGATGAATTTGATGGTAATGAAATTAATATGGAAAATTGGAGTTATGATCGTCCTGACAATGGAAGATATAACGGAGAAATCCAATCATACACAGAAAATAATGCATTTGTTAAAGATGGATCGCTTATTTTAGAAGCCAGAAAAGAAGATATAACAGAAGCTGATGGGGAAACATATAACTATTCTTCAGCAAAATTAATCACAAAAGGAAAGCAAAAGTGGACATATGGAAAAGTAGAAGTTAAAGCAAAAATGCCAACAGGACAAGGGATTTGGCCAGCCATTTGGATGATGCCTGAGGATGAACCATTTTATGGGACATGGCCAGTAAGTGGAGAGATTGACATTATGGAATTATTAGGCCATGAACCTGATACTATCCATGGAACAATCCATTTTGGTAAGCCTCATCAACAACGACAAGGAACGTATACATTACCAGACGGCCAAACATTCGATCAAGATTATCATACCTACAGTATAGAATGGGAACCAGGAGAAATTAGATGGTATATTGATGGCCATTTATATCACACTGCGAATGACTGGTTCACTAAACATGATGATAATGCAGCAGATTATACGTATCCAGCACCATTTGATCAAGACTTCTTTCTAATTATGAATATTTCAGTCGGTGGTTCATGGCCTGGGTTCCCTGATGAAACAACTGTATTTCCACAGCAAATGGCGGTAGATTATGTCCGTGTTTATCAAAAAGATGAATACCCAATACATGAAAAGCCTGAACATGAGGAAGTAGAAGAAGTAAGAGAACCACTAGAGGATGGTAATTATGTTTACAATGGCAGTTTTGACGTAGAGGATACTGAGGTAAATGGAATCGAAGGAGTGCAATTCTCTGATTATTGGACGTATACAAATGGAGGCGGCAATGCTACACTCGATGTGAATGATGGGGTAATGGATGTTCAAATTGAATCAGGGGGCGACGTGGAGCATGGAGTACAGTTACTACAGTCCCCAATTAAATTAGAAAAAGGTGCTAAATATAGAGCATCTTTTAAAGCAAAAGCAGAACATGAAAGACCATTAAAGGTTAAAATAGGTTCAGAGGGCGATCGTGGATGGAGTGATTACGCAGGACTGGAACCACTTACGATAACTCCGGCTTGGGAAGATTACTCATTTGAATTCACAATGAATGAAGATACGGATCTTAAAGCTCGCTTTGAATTTAACATGGGATTAGATGATGGTGACATTTCACTTGATGATGTAAAACTGGTCAAAATAGCTGATGCACCACCTGTTGACCCTTCCACAATAGTAAGAGATCCTCTGCCAACAGGAAACTATATTTATAATGGAACATTTGATCAAGGTACAAATAGAATGGGATTTTGGGATTTTCGTATAGACGATACTGCTGATGCAACAAGTTATATTGGAAGTGGTGTAAATGAACGAAGATTTGAAACTAGAATTAACAATGGAGGAAGTAAGGAGACGTCCATCCAATTAATTCAAGATAATTTAAATTTAAAGTCAGAGAAAACGTATCAGTTAACATTTGATGCAAGTGCAGAAGCGGAGAGAGATATAAAAGTAAGTGTAGTTAATTCAGAATATGAAATAGTTTATGAAGAATTAATAAGTTTAGTTCCTGACACTGAAGAGTACACTGTGCAATTTACAATGGATAAAGCCACAGATAGTCAATCAGAACTTCATTTTAATATTGGTGGTAATGAACATGATGTGAATATTGATAATGTATTTATGAAGGCATTACCTTTACCACAAGAAGAAGGAAATCTACTTAAAAATGGATTATTTGATGGATTGGCTAACTGGAGAGCAGAAGCATATAACCCTGGTCAAGCAAGCTTTGAAGTGAATGAAGAAGGACAAGTTAAGGCTACGATTGACAATATTGGGACTGAAGACTGGAATATTCAATTATTCCAGCATGGTGTACATTTGGAAGAGAATGCAACGTATGAAGTATCATTTGATGCTAAATCGAGTGTTGACAGACCATTACGTCTTCAGATCCAACACAATGGGGAAGAAGATGATGATTGGACAGGGTATTTTGATAAGACAGTCTTATTAAATGATACATTACAAAGTTATACGTATACATTTGAGATGAATGAGTCTACTGATATTGCAGCAAAATTTGGTTTTACACTAGGGAATGATGCTGAAGGAACAACACCAAATCAAGCGCATGAAGTGTATATCGATAATGTGATTTTAAAGAAAGTAGAGGACGTCGAGAAGACATGGGGACAAGTTCCTTTTCCGCCTTTTCTTTGGTACTGGAAAATGAACTGAGTGTAGCTAAGTGGTGTAAAGAGCAGGGTTTAACTATACACTAAATTTACTTTTGGAAAAAACAACTACCCCCAACCTCTTAATAAATTTAGAAAGTCCGTTCACTTAATGGCGAACTTTAACTACGTCACTCTAAAATGCATATGGGCGGTATGTTCCGAGCGACTAGCCAACATGCCTAACCCGAGTTTTAAGTAAGAAGAGAGTGAAATGCTAACATTTTGCTAATACACGAGGTTTATAACGGAAGCTTCTCAATAACTAGTTCACTGAACTTTTGAGAGGCTTCTTTTCCTTTTTGTGTAACATGAAGATAGACATCTTTGATGGATAAGGTCTTAATGACGAAAGGATAACCATGTTGTCATTCGATTTTTGCAAAGATAAGATCTTTGTTGTAGTAATCTCCCCTAATTGTTCACTAAATTGAATATAAACTTCTTTATTCTCCTATAAAACATTAATGATTTCTTCTTCCCCCTTAATTTTCACGTTGAAAGTTTCGTGTTTTAGGAGTAACTTATCCTAGCTATTCAGTTTTCGGATTATACGCCTAAACTAATTGTAAAAACTAAAATAATAATCATTAATAAAAATCTTCATTTGCTACTTAGTAGACAATACGGCGCAACAAAGCTTTTACATCTTTTTTGGAAATATAAAACAATTATTCTTTATCTTGTGGTACCATTATTTAAGAATGAATTTATGTGACATTATGCATTTATTACTTAAACGAGCAGGGTTCTTGAACAAGGGAGTTTTTAGAGTGGGGGCGAAAGAATGAAAAGGAGGACAGTAATTGTTGGTCTTCTGACCTAAAGGGGGAATAGTTATGTTTCGTCAAATGGTACAAGATTTTCTATTACAATTAAATGAGGTAAACATCGTTATACAATACTTCGGTATAACTTTGTGGTCATTTATCCCATTCGTAGAATCTCCTGGTGTAACAGCAGCTGTTGGTTAATAGGACTTTTAGATTTTTATTTTTTTTACTAAGTATAGGCGGAAACTGGATTTCACTTATGCTGATTATTTTACCCTTTAATGCTATTGTTTAAAAATTCAAAATCGAAAAAAAGTGAACTAATAAAAAATTCTTGGTCATTCGATTAAGCCGTTGTCAGTTTTTTGGGGGGATTGGTAGCAGAGCTTGTAGTCAAGCCTCAACAGGCGCATACCAAAAGTTAAAGATTAGAAGGCGTAGATAACTTGGTAAGTAAAAAATAAACTACATGCAAATAAAAATGCCCGCCACTTATCACGTCTATTTATTGATGTAACAAGGACTCTTTATTATGAAAAAATCGCTGAATTGAATCCAGTAGAATACTGATTTTCATTCAGCCAATCTGCAAAGCAGCATAATAAAAAATCTAACATTTGGGGGGAACCACTTAACTGCTCTCTTTATCTTTTTTTCTTAAATGTCCTTCAGCCCAATAGCAAAGCCTAAAGAAAATTACTATAAATGCTGTTTGTATCAAATTACCTAAATAATCTATTGGTTGATTACGAAATATATCAATTATTATCATAACTAAGAAATAGACTAAACCTGGCAATGTCCAAAAAAGAAGTGATTTTTTCATATTTGTCCCCCTAAGATGTGGATTAACAACAAGGGTAGCGTCAAAAACTATCTTACGATATGAACAGTATAACAAAAATATGTTATAAAAAAATCTATTAGAGGGGAGTTTCGTTGAATAATTTCAGATACATGTTTTATTACGATGCTAACTAGATTTTGAGAAAAGAAAAAATTGTACCCCGAGACTTCACAGAGTAATATTAACTAACTAAAAATAGCAAAGGAGATAAAATAATGAAAGAGACTACTACCATTCATCAACGTGTTATTGGTAATATAATTATGGCATGCGTGTATATATTTGTTGGATCTATATTTGCATTTATCCCTGATTATAATAAAACGACTTTAATTTTTAATTTAAGCATTTCCGCATTTTCGTTTTTACTTTGTCTATATTTTGCTTTTAAACTGAGAAATGAACATCAAAAGTACGGTGTTACGTTTGCATATATTATATTCTCTACATGGGGAATATTAAACTTTACACCTCTATTAACTGCAATCTCTTTTACTTGGGCATTCTGGATAAGTGTTATTGGTATTTTATTTGTGAGTTTATTTCCATATATATATTCAGAGTATATAGAAAAGAACAAACCTGCTTTAGAAGTTTCGCCAAGAAACAGAGTGATGTTAGTTAATCTGGTTATAATGCTTTTCATTGGAGTTGGCAATTTATTTATTACTGTGTCAAATCATGGTTTATATACTGTTACAACAACTTTGTTTTTTTACCTTTTGTCGCTTGTGCTTTTTTGTACAGCACCATCTATCTTATTCAGTGATAAACGCTTGAGCCAAATAACAGATTACAAATCAGATATCGGTGATTTTATGAAGAAACACCAATTGTGATTGCTCTTGAAATGACTAGAAATTTTATATTTTTATAAGAAATTTAACAGCATTCAAAAGACAAAAAGGTATAGCTGAATGAAGGTGTAAAGGGATTTAACAAAGGAGAATTTTCCATGCCTATTATTAAACATAGTCAGTTTATAGATGCACCTGTAGATAATTTCTTTGATCTAGCGAGAAACGTGGATATACATATAAAAACAACAGCTGGAACTAGAGAAACAGCTGTGGCTGGTGTGACACAAGGTTTACTTGAAGAAGGGGATACGGTTACTTGGGAAGCAACACATTTTGGTATAAAACAGAGATTAACTGCAAAAGTGACTTATATGGACAAGCCTAAAGTATTTGTTGATATCATGCTAAAAGGTGCCTTCCACTCTTTCACGCATAAACATCAATTTATGGAAGAAAGCGGGGGGACCATTATGATAGATACATTTGAATATAAGTCACCATTTGGTCTAATAGGTTTGATTGCTGACAAAATATTTTTAGAAAAGTATATGAGAAGATTTATAATTTCCCGTGCAGAAGGATTAAAAATGATTGCTGAAAAGCTAACTTCCTAAATGAATGTTAGTGCATAATGGACTTTTTAGTTATTTTTATAAATGCATTCTGATCTCTCCGGGAAAAATGAGAAATCCCAAATAGAAAGTCCGCGAAACCCAAATTACATCGAATAGGGAGATGCTATCAACAGCATCTCCCTATCTTAAAAAATTCACTTATCTTCTATTTGCTCTATTGTTGTGGATCGTTGCATGTTCAGGATACATTCCTCTATTTTCTGTATCATGGGAGAGAAATGTTTCATAAATCCTTCCTTCGTGTTCTTCATTTACTTCGACCAAGACAATGATTTTTCCTTGTTTTAGAAAACCTTCGTATTGCTTTGCCTGTTCTTCTGGTATACCTAGTCCGACGAGTGCGCCGACGATACCTCCGCCACCTGCGCCAATTCCTGCTCCGGTTAGTGTTGCTGCCAGGGGACCTGCTGCTGCGATTTGCCCAATTCCCGGGATGGTCAATAGTCCAAGTCCAACAACCAATCCGCTGAGACCACCGAGTATACCGCCAGATGCAGCTCCAATACCAGCTCCTTTACCGGCATTTTTCTCGCGTCCTTCATGGTTGGTAATGACGCCAGATTTCGTTTCATTTTCCAGCACATTCGCTTTACTTTTGTCATGCACAAATACGGATATATCCTTAGAATGGTAGCCGCCGGATTTCAACTCTTTTATTACTTTTTCCGTAGTGGCGACATCTGAAAATACTCCACCGATAATTTTCTTTTCCATTACAAGTCCTCCTTTTCTGTGTTTATTCACTATATACCCGATGAGATAAAATTTATTCATATACGAAACGGAATAAGGGAATTGTTCCGAGTATAAGTTGGTTACAATAATTCTCTTATTCTCAAATCATGAAATAACATGAGCCTGGTAAAAGCATATTACAAAAATATTAAATGGCGTTAATATGGTTTAATAGTTCAAAAAAACGAGAATACCATTTATGAGACATGATAATTAATTGAAGTCGATATCATGTCATGAAAAATAAATAAGTGAGCAGCTCTTTTAGAACGCGCTCGCTATTCTGTGATGGTTTGAACATTCCAAAGTAGTTGCTTAAGGTGGACACTAACGTATTCCGTTAGCTATTGAAGAACTTAACAAAAGGAGGATTAATATGACTGACAATAATAAAAAACAAGATTCTGCTGAACAAAATTTAAAGAAGAAAGATCCTAATCGTGATATTGATCCACAACGTGAAGTGGATGATACGAAGAAGAATGAGAGCGAAAAGAATCCCGACGATTTTAATTAGAATTTGATTAGCATTAACTTCTTAAGGGGGAGAAACTAGAATTCAATTCTGGGATTCTAGTTTTATCCTCTAAACCATTTCTTTAAATAGATTACAGGATTGCCGTATAAACTGTTGAATTCCTGAACCACTCACCTATTCCAATGCTGCTCCATCCTTTTCATTTTTTTAATCAAGTCGTCATTCCTTGGATAATATTTACACTTCACACACTCTGCAATCCCCACCGATCAAAAGTCTTACTTCTGAAACGAACTATTTCTTATTTTTATGAAGTTTCCGTACGAAAGAAGTAAAATGATATAATTGTATGGTCGCTTATGCTTATTCTCTTTACAGACAGACCATTTTGCGTCCATTTATAAAAACTGTCGTCTTATATAGAAATGGATTTTAATGGAGGAATAATCATGGATATAGAGATTATTTGGAAAAAATTTCACCAACCTTTGAAAGGATTTGTTTCAAAAAGAGTATCTGATCAATATATTGCTGAGGATATTGTACAGGATGTATTTTTAAAAATAGCTAAATCCCATCATACATTAAAAGAAGATGAAAAAATCAGCAGTTGGATTTATAATATAACCCGCAATACGATTATTGATTATTATCGTAGAAAAAAAACAATGGGAGAGCTGCCAGTTGATTTAGTTGCAGAAAATAAGGAAAATGAAACATTAACCAAAGAGCTTTCTAAATGTATCAGACCCTTTATTAAACAATTGCCAGACAAATACAAGGAAGCAATTTTGCTGACAGAAATAAACGGTATGTCTCAAAAAGATTTAAGCAGTCATTTAGGGATGTCTTTTTCTGGAGCGAAGTCGCGGGTGCAAAGGGGGCGACTGAAATTAAAAGAGCTATTGGTGGCCTGTTGCCATATTAAGACAGATCAATACGGTAATATCTTAGATTATTATGAAGCGGATAACGATTGTAAGAGTAGTGCGTGCGAAAGCCAGAGTTCTGTCTTTAAATCGGATAAATCAGCAAATATCTAACACAGTTATCACAGCGCTAAATCGTCTGCATTTCCCCTAAAACAAAATTCATATTTTTAAAAGAGGGTAACTGCCATCCTTGTAGTTACCCTCTTTTACATTTACTTGCAACAAGAGACTGAATGTGGATTTTTAGCGACTTCTGAAGAGTTCCAATCGCATTCTTCTTTCTCGGCCGCTTTTGCACTTTCATCAGATCCGCAGCAAGCTTCCATACCCTCTGGATAGGAAACACCACAGCATTCAACATCTTGGTCTACCTTGAGGTTTAACTCTTTACTCATTTTATATCCCTCCTGTAATTAATACTTACATTACATATGACGGAAGAGATGGTTGAAGGACGCAAATTAGTATGGGAATATACAAATAATAAAAAAGAGTTATATAGTTAGTTTGCTATTCTTTCTCTTGAAGGGCATTTCCTGTAATAAAAATAAAGGGATATTGCATTTTTTATCGAAATATAGAATATACAGGATAGGTTCATATACCTACTTTTAAAATTTCAAAGTTTAGTAAATGAAATACTTGTCCTGAATATTAGTATAGGAGAACGATTATTAATGCAAAAATCGATCAGTTCAATGTTTATTATTTATATAATTTCTTTTATATTTATTGATTCGATTTCAGCGGCTGGTGATCAGGATATTTCTGCACAAAATAAGGAGTATGCCATATCTGAATCGGAAGTGTATGTTGATAGTATAAAAGTAAGTTATCCAGTGAAACCAATTATTAAGGACGGAACTACCTTAGTCCCGATAAGGGAAACATTTGAAGCGATAGGGGCAACAGTGTCATGGAATCAGGAAGAAGAATCTGTTATCGCTACTAAAGGCAATACGAAATTATATTTGAAAATCGGGTCACATACAGCTTTTATTAACGAACAGCCATTAGAAATAAAGGCAGCACCGGTTATCTATAATAGTAAAACCATGATCCCTCTTAGGCTTATTGGTGAATCATTTGGTGGAACAGTAGATTATAATACGGAGACAAAGGTAATTTCTATCACCATGCCAAAGCTTTTAGCTGATTTTCTATCAAAGGAACATGGTGTGATTTCAAACATTCAAGATATAGCGGATGTGAAAATGTCCGGTGACAGAAGACTAATGTTAAGTGATAATCCGGAGAATATAAATGCTAATACAATCAAAGAGAATAATTCTACATTGTGGAATGATGTAGTGAAGGAAAATAGTACATCAGAAGATCACAGGGTGGTTGGATGGCATGTGAATGAGTTTAACAAAGAAGTAACCGTTGGAATAACTCTTGAAAATTTGTCTGAAACAAATACAATCGAAGTAAGGAACTTAGAAGGTATTCATAAAACTAGCTTAATTAATTGGGACTATGATATCGGGCTTCCTGTTTCAGAAGCTGTATTAAACAATCGATTACACAATATAGAATTAAACAATAACCAGGCTAACCATGGAGAAACTATTCAGATAGGGAGTTATAATTTAAATCCAGGCGAATTAATAGGTTTTTTGAATGATTTTACGGTTATGAAAACTTCCGGTACGGGCGATTTAAATTATATTATTAGAACAGTGGTAAGTACGGAAAACACCGATTTAACCAAAATAGATTCTGTACCTGTTCCTATTGACCAGAATAACCTGCATCCAAGGGGAGTTTGGCGCAGTTCAGAACTTTCTGCTGAATTACCATCTTATGATGTACTGCAAGATGGTGAACAGTCATATAACATATCAAATGGTAAAACGGATAATATGCTGAATGCGGAAAATAGTTTAGTAGAGAATGCTGTGTCCGTATCGAATATGGGACATTATGGTGTTGTGTATAAAGTTAAGATTCCTTTTGTTAATGAATCTGGTGAAGAAAAAACAATAAGAGTGAGACTTGCCAGCAGAGGCGGCTTATACAGCGGTACGGTTAAGACGGGAGAAGATGTGTTCAACATACATCAGTTAGAGCCTAATAACGAAGTAATAAATGTAATTGATTATAAAACAGTTAAAAATAATGGACACATCGAGCTGGATATTATGCATTCTGGGGGATCATACTTGCCGATATCGATTAATATTAACACTGTAAATTAAGGCTAATATTGTCTTATATCAGGACAAGAATACATTCATTTAAAAGGTGAAAATATATGAAAGATGGCTCCCTGCTATTCTGCGCATACGAGCCTTTTAGTTCCCTATAATGGTTAAAGCTATGGAAAATACCTTTGTTCTTCTTTTAGTTTTTCAGTAAGCAGAAGCATCAATGCAAAAAAAGCGAATGGAAAGACGGTATGAATGTATGAGAAAAAGTAAAGCCTATGATTACTGTCAGTATATGCTGCCGCCATTGTGTAAAAACCACATTCTCCTTTTCTGTGCGGGGCAGACTCATTCGCTTCAGTGGCTTTTACATTACACGTTCATCCCTTGTTAATAATCCGGAGTTTTTTTATTGACAATAATACTATAGGGGGGTATAGTATTACTATAAAGAATAGGAAGTGATTTATTTGGAAAAATTTTTACATGATCAACCAAGTAAACCGAGAACAAATGATGAAAAGCAAAAAGTTATTAATCGATTAAAACGTATAGAAGGCCAGGTCCGCGGCATCCAGAAAATGGTGGAGGATGATCGCTATTGTATGGATATACTTGTCCAAATAAGTGCCATTCAATCTGCATTGAAAAATGTAGGTTTCTCTGTTACAGAGCGGCATCTCAACCATTGTGTCAGCGATGCAATCAGGCAGGGTGATGGAAAAGATGCCATTGATGAACTAATGAATGTGATGAAGCAGTTTTCCAAGTAAGGAGGAGAAGTATTATGGGAGAAACTAATCATGCAACACTCCGTATAACCGGCATGACATGTGCTGCTTGTTCCAACCGTGTTGAAAAGGTGCTGAATAAGATGGATGGAGTAAAAGCGCAAGTTAATTTAACAACAGAAAAGGCAACGATTGATTACAATTCTGATAAAAACTCTATTGATGATATTACGAAAAAAATTGAAACGATTGGTTATGGGGTACAAACAGACAAAGTTGAACTCGATGTCATGGGGATGACTTGTGCGGCATGCTCCAATCGGATTGAAAAGATTCTGAATAAACAAGGCGGGGTTAAGCAGGCAACAGTAAATTTAACAACAGAAAGTGCTACAGTAGAGTATAACTCCGGTTTAGTTGATCAGAATGCACTAATTGAAAAAATACGAAACATTGGCTATGATGCAAAGCCGAAAGCAGACGCAGAGGAGAAAGAAACATATAAAGAAAAAGAAATGTACCATAAGAAGATAAAATTGATTATTTCTGCTGTCCTTTCTGCACCATTACTATTAACGATGCTTGTCCACTTATTTGGTACCCAGCTGCCGGGACTTTTTATGAATCCATGGTTCCAATTTGCCCTGGCAACACCTGTTCAATTTATTATTGGATGGCAATTTTACGTCGGTGCATATAAGAATTTAAAAAATGGCGGGGCGAACATGGATGTTCTGGTTGCGTTGGGGACTAGTGCTGCCTATTTCTATAGCTTATATGAAGCTCTTAGCACCATCGGTAACCCGGGGTATATGCCACACTTATACTTCGAGACAAGTGCCGTTTTAATAACACTGATTCTATTCGGGAAGTATTTGGAGGCACGGGCGAAAAGCCATACAACAAATGCTTTATCTGAACTGCTTAATTTGCAGGCAAAAGAGGCACGCGTCATAAGAGACGGGAAAGAAATTATGATTCCTTCGCAGGAAGTAATAGTTGGAGACCATTTAATTATTAAACCTGGCGAAAAAATACCGGTAGACGGTATTCTCGTTAAAGGCCGGACTTCTGTGGATGAGTCAATGCTTACGGGGGAATCTATTCCAATGGAGAAAGATCCAGGCGCAAAACTCATTGGTTCTACCATCAACAAAAATGGTTCGGTTGAAATGGAAGCAACAAAAGTTGGTAAGGATACGGCACTTGCTTCTATTATAAAAGTAGTTGAAGAAGCACAAGGGTCGAAGGCGCCAATTCAGCGATTAGCAGATATTATATCAGGGTATTTTGTTCCTGTAGTTATTGGAATTGCTATCATCACCTTTATAACCTGGATTAGTTTAGTGGAACCGGGTCAAATGGAACCTGCCTTAGCTGCAGCCATTGCTGTGCTGGTTATTGCCTGTCCATGTGCATTGGGACTTGCTACTCCGACATCTATTATGGTAGGGACAGGGAAGGCTGCAGAAAGTGGAATCTTATTTAAAGGTGGAGAACATTTAGAAAGAACGCACCAATTAGAAGCAATTGTTCTTGATAAAACGGGAACAATTACAAAAGGGAAACCGGAAGTTACTGATTTTACTGGCGATAATCAAACATTACAATTACTCGCTAGTGCTGAAAAAGGTTCAGAACACCCGCTTGCAGAAGCGATAGTTGCGTATGCCATAGATAATAATGTCGATTTTCTGGATGTAGATGAATTTAGTGCAATACCCGGGCATGGTATTGATGTAAAAATTTCCGGCAAACGAATTCTTGTTGGTAATCGTAAATTAATGAATGACTTTCAAATTGAATTAGATGGTACAGAAGAACAATTAGTGAATTATGAACAGAATGGAAAAACTGCGATGTTAATTGCAGTTAATGGTAAATACCATGGAATAGTGGCAGTTGCTGATACCATTAAAGAAACAGCACGTGAAGCGATCCAGGAATTAAAAGGTCTTGGGATGGAAGTAATCATGCTGACAGGTGATAATGAGAGAACAGCTCAGGCCATTGCCAAAGAAGCAGGAATTGACCGAGTGATTGCCCAGGTATTACCTGAAGAAAAAGCAGAGAAAGTAAAAGAGATCCAGTTACAGGGTAAAAAAGTAGCCATGGTTGGAGATGGTGTGAACGATGCACCTGCATTGGTTACTGCAGATATAGGGATTGCGATTGGTACTGGTACAGAGGTGGCGATTGAAGCTGCAGATGTCACTATTTTGGGTGGAGAACTATTGCTTTTACCGAAAGCAATTCGAATTAGTCATGCAACCATCCGCAATATCCGCCAAAACTTATTCTGGGCTTTTGGATACAATACAGCAGGAATTCCAATCGCAGCAGCAGGGCTACTTGCACCATGGATTGCAGGTGCGGCTATGGCATTAAGTTCTGTGAGTGTTGTTACTAATTCACTTCGTTTAAAACGTACGAAGCTGTAGAAATCCGATTTAAAAGGAGGTGATAGTCATGGAAAAAACACTAAGTGTACAAGGTATGTCATGCGGTCATTGTAAGATGTCAGTAGAAGGTGCGTTAAAGGATCTGGATGGCGTATCAGCAGCTGAAGTGAATCTGGAAGCTGGAAGTGTAGATGTTACTTATGATTCTGAGAAAGTAACAGTTGATGCAATGATAGATGCAATTGAGGAACAAGGCTATGAAGTTAGTTAACGCCTGAATGTACAATAAAAGCTGATTTTCGCATAGAAAATCAGCTTTTATTTTTACAGGTGGAGATTGGGAGATTATATCCAACTTGAAATATCTCCATTTACAACATCCTCGTGTTTTCCTTTCTAATAATGAATCACTTATTTTGGGTTGATGCATAAAATACCCATAAAAAAGGTGGTATTTTATGTATTACGGGACAAACGGTTATCCTCAGGTAGTGAATTACCCTTATTATCCAGTGAACTATTCATATAGACAATATCCCCCAGTTGATACCAGTATGTTTGAACAGTCGGTAACCGTATTTCAGAAAATTGCCAGTGAATCAGTTGTTGTTCTTGAGAAATTTACTGAGAAAGAATTTTCCCAAAGTCTGATGGCTGCCGCGCAATCGGGAAATAGAGAAAAAGTGGATCAGCTGATCAAATCAATTGGTACGTCTTCTCCTATAAAAACTGAATATACTCCGTCAGGGATCCTGCTGACTATTTACGGAGATATCCAAGGTACTGAGTGTTGTGCCTTAACGATGTATCTGAGATGGGGAAATTAACGGCAGTGAAAGCAATAAGTGTTGGTAGAGAACCATTCTTATAATTATGGTAGGAAATATAGACGTGGATGTGTTAACTTCTCTTGATGAGATATTTGGCAATGTTCTCTGTATGTCTAGGAAGAATACATTTATAGCTAAACAAATTTAGGCTTTTTTCATACAATGCATTTAGAGGTGATAATTAATGGCTAGGGTAAAATACACTGGCAGTGATGTTGACTTAATGGCAAGGATGATGCGGGCAGAAGCAGAGGGCGAAGGAAAACTGGGAATGTTAATGGTGGGTAATGTAATTGTGAATCGTGCCAAAGCGAATTGTGGAGACTTTGAAGGGCTAAGGACAATACCGCAAGTTATCTATCAGGTGCAGGGCGGAAATTACTCCTTTGAAGCTGTGCAAAAAGGGAATGTTTTCTATCAGAGGGCAAGAGAGTCAGAAAGAAGGCTTGCAGAGCAAACTTTAAAATACTGGAGACAGCATCCATCTAAGTATGCGCTTTGGTACTTTAACCCATATGCAGCATGCCCGCCTACATGGTATGACCAGCCTTTTGCAGGGCAATTTAAACAGCATTGTTACTATGAACCTGAGGCGAATACATGTGAAGGTGCGTACAGATGGTGAGAGGAAGAGAACCCTTGCAATTTTTGCAGGGGTTCCTTTTATGTAATCAACTTTCCGTTTCTCAGATGAAAGCAAAAGGAATGGAACATACGAAAGCTGCAATTGGAAATAAAGCGATTTTGAGCGGTGTCCATTGCCTGAAAAGAAAATCTGCTGGACTTTTCACTGGTTCAGAAAGCCAGTTAACCATTCGTTGAGAAAGGGATTGTTTTAATGAGATTTCTGGTACATCCACATTGAATTGATCCATTTTCTCTCTCAATTCTTTAGAAATGTCGCGCTTATTCATCATCTTCCACCTCCAATAGATGCTTTAATTTTTTCAATGAATGATACAGTCTTGATTTTACTGTTCCAATCGGTATTTGTAAGATGTCAGAAATTTCATTATGGCTCAAGGCATGATAATAAAAAAGTATAATAACAGATCTGTGGCTTTGTGGTAATTCCATTAATGCCGTACGTATCGAAATTTTATCATCTAATGAAATAGATGACACATTATGCCGTTCATACAGGAATGGTAATAACTTTTTAAATTTATTTCTTCTTTTCAATTTGGTCATTGTTAACTGATAGGCGATTCTGAATAAAAAAGTACGAATATGGGACTTGGCTGGATCAAAGCTTTCTTTATAATTATGGAATTTTATAAAAGTATCCTGTGTGATTTCCGCACTCAATGTCTCATCCTGTGTGTAACGGTAAGTGAATTGGTAGATCTGCCTATGATAAGAATTAAATAATTCCTCCAACTTACTTGAATTCATCTGACCACCGCTCTTTTATACCCTTAAAGACATAAGCTAACCGTGAAATACACCATGCCCCTGTGAGCATCGAAAAAATTACCGCCTGGTGAAGGAAAAATTGTACCCAGCTGTCATTGATTGTTTTTTCCTGAAATAAACAGACAGCTAGACCAATCAGACAGATAAAAGCATAAGCACCAGATATGATAATGATATAATCCCATCTCGTCCAGTAAAAGTAAATATCTGATTGCTTAAAATCAATTTTCTTCTCCTTATCTTTCACTACTTTCTTATTTAATGTAGCTATAACTATTGCAAAGACATTCCCTAACACAATTGTGACAATTAAGCTAATCATCCAACCTAATTGCATGTTCATCATCTCCTTTTATCTACTTATACCATTAAATGTGATAAAAGGTTCACCAAAAGATAAAAAATATGAAATGGCCACAATTATTTGTTATAAACGCCAATGTTTATAGAAATGGGTAAAGGCACTTACTCATACAGGATAAATTACATAATGTATCAGAGAAAGAGGAAATTGACTGTTGTATAAATCCTCTATTCCCTTCATCCATTGATGTTTTAAGCAATGCAGCTTCACTGTTTTAATTTTTAGGAGGTGATTCAGGTGGTGAGTAACAGCGATTTTAAAGACACGTCGGAAAAAATTATTGATCTGCTAGTTGGGACAACACTTAAGCGTCACAATATCCAATTGGATAGCAGAAACCTTAGTGCAGAAGACAGGGAGCAATTAAAAAGTCTGGTTAATGAGTTGAAACGAAGTGTACAATCGCTTAGTGAGAGAAATAACAACAGTGAAAATAGCAATTAGATAAAACAAATATTGAATTAGTAGTTAAATGGCCTTAGCAACAAGATTGTACCGACATATATTAATAATATAAAAGACAAGGAGTGTTACTATGACAGAAGTAAGGTATGTGAATGGAAGACCTGTTTACTATACAGGAAGAAATGTTCAGACAAAGAAGTGGAATGCTTTGGACCCTAGCATGTGTCACCCGTTCGATCACAGCACAGATAATCAGGAAGGGCGACAAGAGATCAAATCTCTTCAGGAGTCTTATGAATCTATTATCATTAAAGATTCTTGTGATGTGGAAGTTTCGACAACTGATACACAGGCTGCATTAAATGTGCAGGTTGGGTTGCAAGCCGCGATTGCCTTAGTCATTAGTATTTCTATTGCAGATAGTGATAAAGCAGATAGAGTTACCCAGGATCTTTACGAAAAAATTAAATCCAGCCAGGTAAATAAACAACAAACGTATGTAGAGAATTCAAGAGGCGTAAAAGTTACTACAACAGATACAGATGTAGCTGTAAATGCTCAAGTATTATTACAAGTATTGCTTGCATTGATTGCACGATTAGACATTCTATAATTTGGCAGGAGGGGGTCTTCAACTGAAGGCCTCTTTTTTATAGAAGTCCCTATTTAACGAACTTCCGACAGAATTCTCCCTCTTCAAGCGTGTGAAGGGCATAGTCCAACGGTAAGGGGGAGATGAATGTCGGTTGGGAGATATCCCAAAGGAGTTGCTTTTATCGAACTTATGTTCTATAATGAGAGTGAGAAGGGGAGGTGATTGGATGTGTCGAAACTTAGCAAGGCCTATAAGTTTCGATTGTATCCAACGGAGGAACAGGCTTTGTTGATGCATAAAACCTATGGTTGTGTTCGCTTTGTCTATAACAAAATGTTAGCGGAACGGAAAGCAATGTATGACAACCTAAACGATGATAAAGAAGCATTAAGGAAAGTGAAACATCCTACTCCTGCCAAATACAAACAAGAATATGACTGGTTAAAGGAAGTAGATTCTTTAGCTTTGGCGAACGCTCAGCTAAACTTAGAGAAAGCTTATAAAGCCTTTTTCAAAGGGGTTGCCAAGTTCCCAACATTCAAAAAGAAACGACACAAGCAAAGCTACACCACCAATGTCGTGAATAGGAATATTAAGTGGTTAAATGGTCATATCCAATTACCTAAATTGAAAATGGTCAAAATGAAACAACACAGAGAGATCCCCTCAGACTATATCCTCAAATCTTGTACCATATCTGTGA
>NZ_FOGL01000008.1:133700-152205 GCF_900111195.1 Gracilibacillus ureilyticus | reverse complement strand
GACCATGAGAAAGATTTCGTCCTGAAGTGAAGATCCAACCAGATATGGACTGAGCTCTGCAGGGAAGGCGCCCGGCAATCAGGCTCTCACTAATATATCCTCTTCTGATCTCACCAGTTGATAATACATTTCCCGGTTAAGCATCAAAGTGTCATGTTTTCCTTTTTCTGCCACTTCGCCCTTGTTAAGAACAAAAATACAGTCTGCATTTTTTACTGTGGAGAGTCTGTGGGCAATGATAATGGTGGACTTACCTTTCCGGTAGTTATCAATCTTTTCCTGAATTTCTCTTTCGGTTATCAAGTCAAGCGCTGAGGTAGCTTCATCCAAAATTAATAATTCCGGGTTACGAATCAGCGCTCTCGCTATTGCAATTCGCTGTCTTTGCCCACCGGATAATGTGATTCCTCTCTCGCCAATTACTGTATCATATCCATCAGGTAATGTGAGAATATAATCATGTATCGATGCAATTTGACAGACGTGCATCACCTCTTCATCGCTTACCCCTTCCATCCCCATTAGAATGTTGTTTTTTACTGTATCAGGATACAGATAAGGCTCCTGAAAAACTATCGCGACTCGGCTCGACCAGTCTGCACGATCAATATCACACAAGGGGTGGCCGTTTACTATGATCTGTCCTTCCGAAGGCTCGTGAAAACGGATGAGCAGTTGTGCAATAGTAGATTTACCACTGCCACTTGATCCGACAATGGCTACTTTTTGGCCAATCGGTATATCCAAATACAGCCCGTGAAGAATATCGTCCCCATCCATTTCATAGTTGAATGTAATGTTGCTCAATTGAATAGTATCGATTTTTCCCTTAATTTTTTGTGAGCCCTCTATCCATGTCGGCCCGTCCATTACCCGCCGGATACGATCCAAACTCGCCATCTTTCCTGAAAATTCCATGATCATATTAAATAGATTCTGGAAGGTGTAGACAAGCTGGTTACTAAACTGGTATAAAATAACGAATATTCCGATTGACATTTGCCCCTGCAACACTAAATATCCGCCATAGCATAAAATAAAGACAGTAATGCCCCATCTGATCGGTTCACTGCTGATTAGCTGCAGGTTGACCAGTCTTCCTTCCTCCATCACGGCATGGAAATATTTTTTGAAAAATTTATCATAAATGCGGGATTCCCATTCCATCCGATGGTAGGCGATCACTTCTCTTGTGGAAGAAATTCCTTCCTCCATATGAACGATTAAGTCTGACCGTGTCTCCTGCACCTTTTTCGCGCCTGCTTTCAGTTTGATAGAAAAATGGCGCCCCAGCCAAACGTAAACAATACAGCAAATTAGACTGAATAACAAAATCATCGGGCTGTTGAAACCGACAATTCCAAAGAGAATCAGAGCAGCGGCCAATTGCTGCAATCCTCTGGGCGCATCATTGGCAACCATTCCGCCAACTCTGTCAATATCATTCACCACATAGTGAACATAAGAACCAGTCCGTTCCTTCTGGAGAGCGGACGCAGGAATCTTATACATATGACGCATAAAATCCTGGACGAGATGCTCGGTGAAAGAAGCCTTCGTTTTGTGGATCGTATGCGGGCCAAATGTAAATAAGAAAGAATATACGATAAATGCTCCAATCATTAAAACTAACACATAAGATAATTGCTCATATTGATTGGCAATCAACACATCGTCAATCAACCGCTGCTGCAGGCCGATAATGGCCAGATTTGCGTAGGATTCAGCAATCATCAGCACAGTAGCGAGAACAAGCAATCCCTTGTTCGGACGTATATAGGCATTTAACCATTTAAGATTACTTTTCATTTAAGCACCTTCCATCTTCTGTCCATAGGATAAGTGGTAAAACGCTCCTTTTTGTTCCATTAATTTTTCATAATTTCCACTTTCCAGCACTCTACCATTTTCAATCAAGATAATATTGTCATAGTCCTGGATTGTTGATAAACGGTGTGCCACTGTAATAGTTGTTCTGCCTCTCATCAGCCGCTGGAGAGCTGCCTGTACTTCTTTTTCACTGATCGTGTCAAGGGATGCGGTTGCCTCATCCAGTAAAATGACAGGAGGATTTTTTATAAACATTCTTGCAAGGGAGATCCGCTGCTTCTGCCCGCCAGATAACTTCACTCCGCGCTCCCCAAGCAATGTCTCGTATCCCTGTGGCAGACTGAGAATAAAGTCGTGAGCAAAAGCTGCCTTTGCTGCTTCCATTACTTCTTCTTCTAAGGCCCCCGGTTTTCCGAATAAAATATTCTCACGAACACTTGCACCGAACAGGTACGTTTCCTGAAAAACAAAGCCGAGATTTTCACGTAAATCTTGAAAACTTAATTGATCTATCGGTTGGCCATCTATTAATATCCTCCCTTTTACCGGATCATAAAAACGGCCGATAAGTTTTAGAATAGTAGATTTTCCATTCCCGCTTGCTCCAACTAAGGCTACTTTCTGTCCGGAGGAGACCGACAAACTCAATTCACTTAATATATACGGGCTTTCTGGATAATGAAAAGAAACATTTTGTAACTCTATATTTCCCTGTGCTTTTACCATTTTGACTGGTTGCTGTTCTTCTTGTACGATCGGTGGAATATTCATAAATTGATAGAGCTTTGCTGCCTGATCCATTAATACTCTTTGTTCTGTAATCGAGGTTACAACAGATGTGAGAATTTGCATTGTCTGGAAATAATAAAGCAGGAATGCAATAAAGCCGCCTGTTGACATATCACCAACTAATGTGAGATGCGAACCGACGATAATAATCGCGATACCACCTGCATAATAAGACAGTCGACGGTTTGTTCCCCGCCAATAAGCAAACCAGTATGTTTTAATCATCATTTTATTCAATTGCTTGTATTTACTGTTTACATTGGAAAGGTCCCAGGCTTCCGCCGCATTCGCCCTGAGGTCATTTAGAGAAGCAATACTCTCATACACTTTTTGATTAAAACGTACCCTGTCATCTGCCATTAATTTACCGTACCGTGATGCCTTTTTTTCCAGATATGGACCAAATATGTAATAGAGAAGCAGACTCGGAAGAATGATTAGACTTAACTTCCAGCTAATCGTAACCATCAAGATGATTGAGATTATGGAAAAAATAAGGTTGTTAATCATCCACGGCAGTAGCCGTCTGTACAGATTTTGTAGTGAAGCAACTTCTGTGTTCATGAGAGCAAGGCTTTCTCCGACAGGATGTTTTTCAAAGTAAGCAAACCCTAATTTTCTTAAATGTGAATAAATGGAAAACTGCATATCTCGTGAGGCTTTTTCCTGGAGCGAGCGCTGGACAATGTTGCGTATAGCGGAAAAAGAAATTATGAGTACGACTAGAATAATGACAAAGCTGATCAGCCATATAAATGAATCTGGTTGTTGTTCATTCAGCGTGGAATCGATAAAAAACTGAATCAGTTTAGGAATGACTAATTGTCCACCAGTAATGACGATACCGCAAAAGATGAGTAAAACCAGTCTTCCAATATACGGCTTGAGAAAAGAAAGCGTCCAGAAGTAGACAGAAATTAAAGAACTTGATTTCTCTTTTTGGGTCATATGTACCTCCTTTTTAGAGCAAAAAAAAGACATCGCTTACAAAAATATAACAGGAAGTGACTGGAAAAACAAGAGGGGAGCCAGGAAGAAAATTTCGTCCTGAGGTGGAGATCACAACGAAATCTAGCGCGACCATGAGAAGGATTTCGTCCTGAAGTGAAGATCACGACGAAATCTACCATGACCATGAGAAAGATTTCGTCCTGAAGTGGAGATCACGACGAAATCTACCGTGACCATGAGAAAGATTTCGTCCTGAAGTGAAGATCACGACGAAATCTGCCTTGACCATGAGAAAGATTTCGTCCTGAAGTGAAGATCACGACGAAATCTGTTGCGGAGATGAGAAAGATTTCGTCCTGAAGTGGAGATCACGACGAAATCTACCGTGACCATGAGAAAATTTCGTCCTGAAGCACATTTTTCATCCCTATATCTTCCTATGTAAATATTTGGTATGGTAAAATCCTTATAAGAAGCTTAGAAGAAGGTGAATGTATGGATAACAAAGTAGAGATCTTAGGAATTCCTTTTTCAACATTAACGCTAACGCAAACTACAGTATTATTAGAAGAGCACATTACCAGTAATCCCTCACGAATGTTTCATCTCATAACTGCTAACCCGGAAATCACCATTACTTCCCAGACTGATAAACAATTCCAAAAAATAATGAGGGGTGCGGATTTAATTACACCAGATGGAATTGGAATTGTTATGGCATCCCGTATGAGGAGAGAGCCGATAGCTGAAAGGGTAACAGGATTTGACTTGCTGCATCAGTTACTGGACAAAGGTAATCAACATGGCTGGAGTTTCTATTTTCTTGGAACTGACGAAGACACAAACAATAAGGCTGTAGAGAAAATCAAAACCACCTATCCAAATGTTACTATTGCAGGAAGGCATCATGGCTTTTTTTCAAATAATGAGGAAGAAAAGATACTCATGGAAATTAAACATTCTACTCCTGATATATTAATCGTGGCGATGGGAGCTCCTCACTCAGATAAGTGGATTCACAAACATAAAGATACGTTAGATCAAGTGGGTGTAGTCTTTGGTGTTGGCGGAAGTCTGGATGTTATAGCAGGAAAGGTAAAAGCAACACCAGACTTGTGGAAAAAACTGAATCTGGAATGGCTTCACCGGTTAATGACTGTTCCTGTTGCAAAGGGGCAAAAGTCCAGGTGGTTAAGGCAATCTTCCATACCTAAATTTATATATCAGGCGGTCATTCGAAAACGGTAATTGAAAGCCCGCCTGCCAACTATGCAGAGGGTGGAGAATGCGGAGCCGCAATGCCCCCTCTCTCATCACCACATATCATTTCCTCGCGATCCCTCGTAATGCTTCTTTCGAACTTCCTTCATCTTTCTTTATAACAGATAATGTACCATCTCCTTCGAGAACGACTGCTTCCACCTGATCAAATGAAATCATTCCTTGTTTACGGACTGCCGCTCTTATGTCTTCTATTTGTATTCGATGTTTCTGCATCTGTTTTTCATAAAAAGTACCTTCATAGTAAAGAAAAGATGGAGCAGCCTTTATAATATCAGCAAAAATTTTCGAGTGGGCGGATAGCTTTGCGACAATGTATTGCAGGAATGTTAGCATAAACAAAATGGCGGCCCCTTGCGCAAAAGTGACTTTATCGTTCGTCAGGATAGTGGATAATGTCGCACCATAAGTAATGGTAATGATAAAATCAAACAAATTTATCTGGGTGAGGGTACGCTTACCAAATAACCGCAACAGAAAGAGAAGGAAGGGATAGGCTAACAGACACATCAAGGCAGCCCTGATCATTGTTTTCGTATTATCAAATAATAAAGCATCAAGCATTCGTACACTTCCTTTCTGGGAATTATCTTCTATTCCATTCCCCGCAGAAGAAAAATTAAAACGATAAGGAAGTGCCACTAATTCTTTCCTTCCTCCTGTTTACCATCCTGAATACCGGGAATTGTTTTATATACTACAATTTTGAGAAAGGGTTGGATATCAACATGTACAATTACACAAAACACTATATTAATGGTGAGTGGGTGGAATCAACAGGAAGTGAAACAATTGATGTCATCAATCCAGCTACAGAGGAAAAAATAGGAACAATCAGCTCTGGTACAACAGATGATTTAGATAAAGCTGTTAAAGCGGCAAAAGAGGCGTTTCCTGCTTTCTCTCAAACATCCAGAGAGGAACGTGTTCAATTATTAGAAAATATCGTTCGTGAATATGAAAAAAGAAAAGACGACTTTATTCAAGTCATCACAGAGGAGCTCGGTTCGCCTGTCACTTTTTCAGAAGAAGTGCAATACGAAATGGGCTTGAACCACTTTAAAGCAACAGCAAAAGTTCTCCGTGATTTCCCATTTACAGAGGATCGGGAAAATTCCTATATACAGAAAGATTCGATTGGTGTTGCCGGTTTGATTACACCATGGAATTTTCCAACAAACCAGATCTGTACCAAACTGGCGAGTGCACTTGCAGCCGGCTGTACGGTAGTGTTTAAGCCTGCAACGAAAACACCATTTGCATCGATTCTACTGATGGAAGTTCTTGAAAAAGCTGGTGTACCAAAAGGTGTAGTCAACCTGGTCAATGGCAGAGGCTCTGTCATCGGTGACGGAATCAGTACTCACCCGGATATTGATTTTGTCTCATTCACAGGTTCTGGCAAAGTCGGCTCCAATATTATGAAAAATGCGGCAGAAGATATTAAGAAAGTGGCACTGGAGTTAGGTGGAAAATCGCCAATCGTTGTGCTGGATGATGCAGATATAGAAACAGCGGCGAGAACAGCTATTTCCAACATTGCGGCCAATACAGGGCAAGTCTGCACAGCCGGAACACGGACTTTAATACCGAAAAATATGCATGACAAATTTGTAGACGCTGTAAAAAACCTTGTGGAGGAGTACCCTGTCGGTGATCCGAAAGATAAGAACACATTCACAGGGCCGCAAGTTTCTGAGGATCAGTGGGAAACGGTACAGGATTACATTCAAAAAGGTATAGACAGCGGGGCTGAATTGATTGTGGGCGGAAAAGGGAAACCAGAAGGGTTAGAAAAAGGCTACTACTCCCGAATTACAATGTTCACAAACTTAAGCCATGATGACACCATTGCACAGGAAGAAATTTTCGGGCCTGTAATGACCGTGTTCACATATGAAACGATTGAAGAAGCGATCGAGCTTGCGAATGATGTCGTTTATGGTCTTGCTGGCTATGTTGTTGGGAACGATCCGGAAAAAGTAGCAAAAGTAGCTAAGAGCATCAGGGCCGGCAGAATTGTTATTAACAACAGTGACCCTGATTTCACTGCACCATTCGGCGGCTTTAAACAATCAGGTATTGGCAGGGAATGGGGAGATTATGGTATAGAAGAATTTTTAGAACCTAAGACGATTTTAGGTTTGCCTAAATAGAAGTTAATAACCGTAAGAACGGGTGTATCGAGACAGGTATCTGATAAAGTGATTGGATATCTTCCGAGCACCCGTTTTTTTGCTGTCCAAAAAGATCTTCTGTATGTTGTGCCTTATTTACATGTTTAGTGAGTGATCTAATTTTTGTGTGAAGATAAAGCGACTAACTTAAGGCCTTGGATTCGCCTTTCATGTGGTCTGATTCGGTGTTTGAAGAATAAATGAGTTTGATTATTATTCTCGGTTTCTACTAATATTGGAACATATTACTAAAATGCTATCCAGAAACTCCACAGATGGCCAAACAACGACAACAAGCAGAGAAGAATTAGCTATGTTGGGACATAAGAGGGGTTTTTGAAGAAGATGAGAATAAAATTATTCAAGACAAAATCAATCGCTGGGCAGTTAAGATTGGTGAGGTAATGACTCACCGAACCGAGATTGTCTCACTTCCTGTTGCCAACAAAGACAGATTTGCGGGATTGCCAATACATATTAGCATGCTTAATTAGAACTAATATAAAAAAGCCAACCTCCCCCTAAAAGAAAGACTGGCTTTTTATAAAAACTCTTCTGCTATTCCTCGAACATCTGAACAAGCCGCTCGCTGGAAACTTTCGATCCTGCATTGATCCGCTTTAATGCAAAGAGACTTGACGGGTCACCGCGGCGGACGGTACTTACTCCGTTTTCTGTGCTCAATGTTACATTGTATCCTAATTCTTCAAGCATTTGTTCTGATTGTAATGTATATTCACCATAAGGATAGGCATATGCATACACTTCATTACCGATCCTCTGCTCAATTTCTTCCTCCAGAAGAAGAGTATCTTCCATGAAAGCCCGGGCATACTCGCCAGTCTTTTCATTTTCCTTAGGTAAGGAGGCATACCGTTCAGCCTCTGCACTTTCATGCATGTCAAAACTGTGATTTTGCAGTTCAATTAAACCTGATTCATACATTTCTTTACCCTGCCGCCAGGAAAAGTGAGGATAAAACTTTGCACCTTCAATCCGATGTGTATCACGTCCGACAGACCAGCCAATCATGAAGATGGTTGCTTTCATGTCTAATTTTTTCAGGACAGGATAAGCATATTCATAATTACTTAAATATCCATCATCAAATGTGACAACAACAGGCTTCTCTGGCAATTCTGTTTTCCCATTTACATAGTCTGCGAGCTCATTTAAATGAATCGTCGTGTATCCTGCTTCCTTCACTGCGATCATATCCTGCTCGAATTTTTCCGGTGAAATGATCATCGTGTTGTGTAAGCTCGCATCTGTACTTATATGATGATACATAAGGATAGGTATATCCAATTCCGCGTCCTTACCGCCCGTTGCCGTCTGGGCTGGTGGAGTAAAAATCTTCTCAGCATGTTCATCTACATTTTCCTTCGTAGTATAGTGTCCGAAGTTTTCCGGTACGTATACATCAGGGTCATCAAACATATAGCCAAGAATCATCTCTCCAACATTATTGCGGTAGTGCATGGAATCATAGTAATAACGTGGATCATCACTGATCGATGTATATCCGCTGAAATCCCAAAAATCAGTAACTTCAGCAAGTTTTCGCCAGTACTCTTTCAGTTCGTCCATATTATATGTCTGAAGCTCGGATTTATAGGTCGCTCCTGTAACAAAGGTAAAGTTTACATCATGCTCTTCTGCAAAATCCTTCATCCGCTGTAATGAATCGACATTCTGGTCAATAGCAATACCTTCTGTTTTACCCATTGGCAGATTAAAAGATGGATTCTGTTTCCAGAATTCTTCGAGATTATTAACATTCTCTTTATCACGTTCTACTTTGTTATAAACTCCTGTTTCCGGTATGATTTGTGAATACTCCATTGGATTGATTGAATTTTTTCCAAAGCCCTCAAGTTTTTCGTATCCGTATGCTGGATTCAACCATAAATATTTTAAATAAAATGGAAGAAGAGGTTCATCTGACACTTTTGCGTGCAGGCTTTGTTTAAAATCGGTCGCTTCCTCATGGAAATGCCCAATCTCCTGCATGGACATATGGAGGACAATATTCTTTACTTCATAGTTATCAATCAGATAATAAAGTGTTTCCTCATAATCATGAAAATCGCCGCCATACATCATCATACTGTAAAAGCTGGCATCCCCGTAATATTCATTTAACAGCTCTGGTGAAATCGAGCTGGATTTTGACCCGCCAATAATATAGGAGTCATATTCTTCATGGTGCTCATCAAGGTAGGCGATTTTCGCTACACGTGGATTGTTGACCATATTGTAGGAATCCCATTTCAAAACCTTGTCACCAAAAACTCCAAATGGATCCACAATTATGTTGAAACCACCTAACAAAATACCAGCGATCACCAGTCCACCAATAAATGCACCTAACCACTTCTTTAATTTCATACTGCACCTCTAAAATTGGAAATATAAAAAGTCTGACACTGCCGTCATTTGAGCCAATGCTAAACCGAGCAAGAGTGCTGCGATGACAGCATTTTTTACACTTGGCTTAAATTCTTCTTTCATCTCATTGGAGCTCTTGCCAAAGAAGGCAATAGCCATTGCTACAAGTAATATAACAATCGTTACGGCATTATACATCGTAAATGTATAAATTTCATAACCTATTTCTGTCATGCTTAAGCTGGCAAACTGCTGAAAATCAAACATTTTTTTCATAACAGTTACTGCCTGAGCCGTGTCTGTTGCTACAAAAAGGATCCTTGTTCCGACAACTCCGGCAAATGTGAGTATCCATGCTACGATGAACGGAAGCTGCCATTCGCGTCGCCGCATGAAGTGGGACATACAGACAAACACTCCGTTAATAATTCCCCACAGTACAAAACTCCAGCCAGCTCCGTGCCAGAAACCGGACACGAAGAATGTGACCATTACAGCAAAATAAAAGTTAAAGCTTCCTTTTCCTTTCTTATAAACACTGCGGAAAATATATGTCGAAAGGAAACGGGATAACGTGATGTGCCACCGCTGCCAGTAATCACGGAAGTTTCGTGCCTTATATGGTGACTTGAAGTTCTGCGGCAGTTTGATGTTAAAAAACAACCCAAGTCCAATTGCCATATCAGCATATCCGGATAAATCGAAATAGTAGGACAGCGTGTAGCTGAATGTGGCTAACCATGAAGCCAGAACGTCATAGGAAGCTACATCTGCAAAATATGCCGATCCATATGCTGTTAACGGATCCGCCAATACGACTTTCTTTGCCGCACCCATAGAAAATAAAAAGATCCCGAGCATCATATTGTATTTGTTAAAAAATGTACGTTTCTCGTCCTCAAGCTGTGGTACCACTTCTTTATGATGCACAATCGGACCGACAATAAGCTGCGGGAAGAATGTAATAAAAACAAGGTAATTAATGAAGGAATACTCCTCTGTCTGCCCCTTATAACAATCTACGAGAAAGGCAATAAGCTGGAACGTAAAAAAGGATATCCCGAGCGGAAGTAAAATATCCATCAGGTTATATGAGCGGTCCATCAGGAAGTTTACATTCTCGATGACAAAATTCGCATATTTATAATAACCAAGCAATACAATATTTTCTGTTAACCCAACTGTAAGCAGAAGCTTTTTTTTCAATTGGGCATGAGGCCCGCTTGCCCGTATAATCGATATCCCGATCAAATAATTGAAAATTACCGAAGCAATGAAAGCAAGGACAAAACTCCCGCTTCCGTGCCAGTAAAAAAATAAGGAAGCTAAAATTAGCCACACTTTCGATAATTCTGTGTAAAGAAAATGTGACAGCAATCTATATCCTAGAAAAGTAATTGGTAGAAACACCAAAATAAACAGGTATGTGGAAAAAATCACGAAAAAGACTCCTCTGCTACTGTATGAAATGGAGAAGACGTGATCAATCACCATTAAAGTAATTTCTTCGCCTTACACACCATATCATTCTATCACTTTTTCAGAAGATAGTAAAAATAAAATTGGTGAATAAAGTCTGGTATTAACAGTTACATGAGCCTTTTCCCTGGTTGTACTCGCTTATTAATAAAACAGAACAAATGTTCTTGATATTTGAATAGGAATACGCTATGATAGAAATCTAAGCAAGGATGAAATACGATAATGACAGTGAAACTCCTGGCCGGTATTGCAAAAATAAGAGACAGAAAAAGTTTCTTTGCAGGAGATTGGGGTATATTGGTAATAAATAAGTAGCTTTCGTTAGATGATAGTTTTTTATCAGAACATTATGAATTCTCCAGATAGTTTCTTACCCGCAAATCAGATGGTGTTGATATCCTGTCATGTCGTGATTATTAAAATTATTTGAGAGCTAAAACCTCTGAGATACTCGAGGAAATGAGCAACCTGATAGTATTCAATTGGGATGAAAAATCCTGCTTGAGTAAATGTCTCTCTATATAATAGTTTCCTTTGCCATTTACATATACCTGACTCTTTATTTCAAGAGGGATAAAGTAGAAGGATAATTAAGGAGGAATGACTGTGGCTGAAATAATTACCATTACTTCTGGAAAAGGTGGAGTAGGGAAGACGACAATTACTGCTAATTTAGGTACAGCCCTTGCTCTATTAGGAAAAAAAGTTTGCCTGATAGATGCGGATTTCGGGTTAAGGAATTTAGATATTCCATTAGGTTTAAGCAACAGAATAGTATATGATCTCTCCGATTATATGAATCGACGTTGTGAATTACGCCATGTTGAAATTAAAGACAAATCCCTGCCTAATTTATCACTTATCCCCAGCAGTCAGACCGATGGACAAGTCCAGGAACCAGAACAATTTAAAGAAATAATAGAAGAAATAGCGGTTAATTTTGATTATGTGCTGATCGATTCTCCTGCTGGCATCGAAAGCGGTTTTCAAAATGCTGCGTATGCTGCGAATGATGCCATAGTTGTTGTAACGCCATTTCTCTCTTCGATACATGATGCGGACAGAGTGATAGGCATTTTAGAAGATGAGATGTCATTTTCTCCAAAAGTGATTTTAAATATGACCGAGGAAAATGATAAGAAGGCTAAGTCGCTAAATATGATCAGTAAAGAAGAAATTTTTGATATATTGCAGATAAAAGAATTAGGGAGTATTCTTAACGACCCTGAAGTGATCCGTTCCATTGAAAGAGGGCAGCCAGTTGCTCTGAATCCTCAGGTAGAGAATGGATTGCGGTTTCGCCACATTGCCCGTAATATGATGACACATCAGTATGACCCGTATGTTCCTGTAAAAGTGAAAAAGAAACAGGGACGCATTTTCCCGTTGCAACATAAACTTAAATGGATAAGCGGCAGAATGTAGATTTGACGGGTAAAGCAACTTCAGGAACAGAACCCGAATGGAAGAATCCCATTAACCCGCTCAGCACCGTGCTTTGACCTTCTTTCATGTTTATACTATACTTTAATCTAAAATTATCATTATTTTAGAGGTGTTGATAGTGGGGGCAAGAGGCAGAAAAAAAGGATCAGACGGTGAAAAAAGCAGAAAACTAATGCTTCAGATTGCCGCAGAGGAATTTGCACTGAATGGATTCCATGACACGAAAATAAGTAATATCGTAAAGCGGGCAGGATTAACTCAACCGGCATTTTATTTATACTTTTCGAGTAAGGATGCGATTTATCAGGAATTAATTGACCAATTTACGTATAAATTAGAAGAGCTTGTTGGCATCAGCAGACTTGAATCAAATGTTACTTTCGATACCTTGGCAGAACGGATAGGAGTAGGATTGGGAGCGATATTTACATTTTTTGAACAAAATGAATACTTAGCAAAAATTGCTTTTATTCATTCTGATAATTCTTCCGAAATTAAGGAAAAGCTTGCAGCCCAAATTGCAGAAAACCTGAGGATCGAACAAAGATATAGTTATTTCCGGTCTGATGTCGATGTAATGATTGCAGCACAACTTGTAATAAGTGCGTTGGAACGTCTCTCCTTAGCCTATTTATGGACAGGTGAAAAAACGGCCAAAGAGATAACAAATGAAACGGTTCAGATTATATTGAACGGACTTATAAAGAAAAGATGAACATTTCAGTCAGGTTCCGATTTCGGGGCCTTTTTTCATTTTTTTAACAGTAATACAGAGTGGCTAATGGAGAACTGTCCATGTGAAGGCAGGATCTATTCATTACCCTAGTGCTATCCTTCTAATCCCGCTGTTCAAAACTCTTAATTTATAAGCTAAGCAGCATTTTTTAAAACACACCATACGTGAACAAAACATCCTCATTTTCCGAGTTTTCTGACACAAACTTGCTGAAATGTGTATATTTCTCCGAGTTTTCCATACATCGGGTTAAGTTTGACAAGGTGTCTGTTACCCCAGGCTCCGATATGATGTAGTCACCGCGGAATACTCGATAGGCGCTTATCCTTAGGGGTAAAAGAAATGACGCATTTTGATAAGGTGCTGAAGGAAAATGAGCGAATCATCCACTATTTGATTCACAAATATAAGATTCGGGATGAAGAAGGAGAATTTTTTCAGGAAGGGATGATTGCATTATGGCATGCGACAGAAACGTATGATCCATCAAAAATGAAGTTATCCACATATATTTACAGCTGCATTTCCAACAGGTTTCTAAATATGATCAAAAAAGACAGCCGTGAATATGAATATTTGCTTGCATGGCTAGAGCAGGTGAAAATGGAAGATTTGTTAGTGGAAGATCAACTTGCTATTGATAGCAAGCTATTACAAGACATCCGCGGTATTTTATCTGAAAACCAGTGGCGCTGGGTTGTTCATTTTGTATTAGAAGAGAAACAGATTGGAGAGATTGCGGATAAATACGATGTCACGGTTTCGGCAGTGAAAAGCTGGAGGAAAAATGCCCGACTGAAAATTCGACGATTTTTAAAGGAAACAGAATATGTTGAATGAAGGTTCACTAAAGCTCTAGTAATTTTTGACCTGTTTATGTCGAAAAATAATCAAAAATGTATGGATATATAACCAGATTTTAAGTATAATGGAAATAGAATTAGGAAATTGGAATTAATAGATAGGATGGTTTTTATATATGACTACTTTTAGAACCGCTGATTTAATCGGATCGATCCCTAATAATGGCATGTATGTACAATCAAATAAAAAGGGTTCAGGCGATGTTTCGACAAGTGCAGTAAATGAATGGAAGATGGTTTTTGGTGATGAAGCACGAAAGATCAATCCATTATTTGATGTGAAAATTCAACGGAATGAGTTAATTCAAAGTTCGATTGCACAAGATGACTGGAGTGCCTATAATGCGTTTGAAGCAACGCAGCATCCTGCATGGTATGAAGAAGTAAATGGCGTATTCGAAAAGAATAAGATTTATTACGGAAACTTAATTGAATCTAAATTGAGGGCAATTAAGGATGCCGAGGCAGAAGGTGACCAGGAGAAAGTTGAATTGTGGGAAAACAGTTTAAATGAAGCCATTCAGGACTTTAATAACGCACCAGGTATTGTGCCATATGTTGTAGGATTAAACCATAATGAAAAAGTGGCAAACGAATATGGGGTAGAAGAACCAGCGGATGATTTCTTTGCAAGTCCATATAATGCATCCATTGTATTAAACCAGGGCAAGTTTGAGTCGAATCAATGGTTTGAGAATGCT
Organism: Gracilibacillus ureilyticus; assembly: GCF_900111195.1. GTDB lineage: Bacteria > Bacillota > Bacilli > Bacillales > Amphibacillaceae > Gracilibacillus > Gracilibacillus ureilyticus. Next base: position 137,558 of record NZ_FOGL01000008.1, on the reverse strand, counting down.
ATTTTTGAGGAAGATCCTGAATTAAAAGTTCATATAGAGAATCTCGTTGCAGATAAATCCTCTGTTACAGAAGAGGCAGTAACTGAAGGAACACAAGAAACAGACAACGAAGTACAGTTAGCGACAGAAGAAACTCAGGTGGAAGCAGATCAGCAAACAGTAGCGAGCTCTATAGTTAATGAAGCAGACAACACAGTTACAAGCTCTCTTGTTGATGAAACAAATGAGACAGATAAAACAGTTACAAGCTCTATTATAGAAGAAGCAAATAAAGAAAATACAGAGCTTAGTCTGCATCAATTTTTGTGGAACAATGTGAAAGATTCAATTAAACCAGATATTATGGAAGTAATGAATAAATATAAAATTGGATAATGTGAAGTGCTCCCTTGATTGGGAGCATTTTTTGTATAAAAAACTAACCCACCAGTGAAACTGGCGAGTTAGCATCGTTTTGCTATGATTTTTGTTTGTACGGTATCTTTTTAGGTGTTGCACCGAAAAGAATCCAGCTGTATTTATATCGGGTAACAAAACCGACAATCAGCCATGAAAGTAATAATACGATGAGGAAGCCGCCGAAACTCTTTAAGTGATACAGCAGTGAGCTTCCAGGCATCGGTAAATATTTCTGATAGACATTCAGTATGAACAAATGAATCAGATATACACCAAATGACACGACACCTAAATGAATGAGAATATTGTTCAGCTTCACACCCCAATTTTTATAAATATAGAAGGAAGCTTGCAATAATACGATGGCAGAGAAGATCGTGTGACCATTCCAAAATGCTTCATAGACAAGATTTTCCGCCCACTGGCCTGTTGTGCGTGTCCAGACCCATAAAACTGCATGGCCGATAGAGAACACAGCCCAGCATAACCAGGTTAGAGCAGTCATCCATTTATGCTTTGTCTTAAACTGAAAGGAAAAAAAGTCTGCAAATTTATCAAAATTCACTCCTAAATAAATCCCTAAAAAGTAGTAGCTCATGTATGACAGGGAGATGATCCCTTTATTCATAATGAAGCCATATTGATGATTCAGTAAAACAAAAGCCCATTGGATGATAAAACCTAGTATAATTGCGTATTTTACTAGACCCGGCCACTTTTTAAATATATATAGCAGTATCGGGAATAGCAAATAAAACTGGATACTGATAAAAACAAAATATAAGTGAGAAGCAGTGCTTCCTGTTAATAGCTGGTGAAAGAATGTGTTGATTAATTCTGAATTTGATAGAACGCTAGAATAATACTCGTAGTTGTACATAAAGTAAACGACAGAGAAAATGATATACGGCAAAATAATATACAGTAATCTTTTCTTGTAAAATCCTCCTATTAACTTGCTTGTTAAAGGCCTGTGATAGTAAGAATAGAATAAAACAAAACTGCTTAAGAATATAAATGTAGGTGTACCAAAACGAAAGAACGTATTTAAAAAGCTGTACGCCTCAAAAGTAAAAGTATCTGAATTATACTGCGAAACAGGGAATGACGTGGCATGCACAATTAATACACCGATTATGGCAAGTGCCCTTGTCACATAAATTTCATTAATATATCTTTTATTCAAAAAATCACTCTTTTCTATTTCTGAATGAACTGCATTTGTATGTTGAATGGTAACATAGATAATGATAAAATAACCTTATCTGTGTGTCAATATTGCTAATAATAGGAGGAAATATGAAAAAAGTATATATATGGGGTTTGCTGATACTTGTCATCATCGTGATCGGTGGCGGTATAACCTTAATGATGAGCAACAATAATAAAACAAATACAGTTAACGAGGATACAGATGCAGCCGGTACTGATACAAGTACAGAAGATATGGAAACTCTAGTAAAAGAATATCAGTTACCTAAAGCGATGGAGTCTTTTGATGAAAGTTATGATGTGATCGTTATTGGCGGAGAGCCAGAAGGTGTAGCGGCTGCAGTGTCGGCTGCACGGAATGGGCAGAAAACATTGCTTGTTGAAACACGTGAGGAGCTTGGCGGTCTATTTACATATGGCATGCTGAATTTTCTTGATATTCCTCAGGGTGTTGATGGAAAAAATGTTAGTGAGGGAATTTTTAAAGAGTGGCATCAGATGGTTGGTAACGGTAATGCGTTTAGAATCGAAGAAGCCAAAGCTGCTTTTAAAAAATTAGTAGATAATGAAGATAATCTCTCATTAACTACTAAGACAGATGTCATGGAAGCTGTTAAAGATGATACAAACACAGTAACATCTGTGAAGCTGTCGAATGAACATGGAGAATTCGAGGTAGCGGGAGAAGCATTTATTGATGCGACTCAGGATGCAGATTTTGCCGTAATGGCAGATGCTCCTTACTTCACAGGTGGGGAAGATATCGGTATTGCTGATCGCCGGATGGCAGTAACATTAATGATTCATTTAACTGGTGTCGACTGGGACGGAGTGAGAAGAGCGGTCGAAGAGGAAACGTTTGGTACATCTGCAATGAATGACCATGTTGCTTGGGGATTCAGTGACCTTCATTATGATTATAAACCAGTCCAGGAAAACACCCGTTTACGTGGATTGAATTTAGCAAAAGTTGGCGATGAATATTTTATTAATGCATTGCAGATTTTTGGCATAAACGGATTGGATGAAGAATCGAAACAGCACGCAATTGAAGTAGGAGCAACAGAAACAGAACATATTGTGGAGTTTTTACGGGCAGAGTTCCCAGGTTTCGAAAATGCAGAAATAGCAAGTATTCCGGAAGAATTATATGTTCGGGAAACACGCCATATTCTTGCTGAGTATCAATTGCCAATGGCAGATGTGTGGACGAATAAAGATCATTGGGACAGCATTGCACTAGGTGCATACCCTGTCGATGTACAGGCACAGACAACGGAAGATTACGGATTTGTAATTGCTGATCCGATCCAGTACGCTATTCCGTTCCGCTCTATTGTCCCGCAAGAAGTGAATGGTCTTCTTGTTGTTAGCCGTTCAGCGGGCTATTCCTCGCTTGCTGCCGGTAGTGCCCGGATCGTGCCAACAGGTATGGCGGTTGCCGAAGGAGCTGGAGCAGCAGCGGCAGTAGCAAATGAAGAAGGAATTTCTTTTAGAGAGATGACTGAAAATGAAGAATTAATTGAACAAGTAAGAACGAAACTGGATGAACAAGGTGCCTATGTTGATCACTTTGAATTAGAATATCCATATCAGGGTGAATGGTATGATGAATCGATTCAGAAATTGATTAACTATGGGGTGGTTGTGGCAAGTTATACGAATGAACTGCCGGTCGATGATCAGGCAAGCAACCAGGCGCTTGTAAATGTGTTAAATAGTGCAATCCAGCGTTCAAATGGTTCATTCTATGAAATGAATAATGCAGCCATTCAGGAAGTATACAGTACCGCATATGCTGGGGAACCGCAAAATTTAACGAAAGAAATGGTATTGGAAAATCTATCTGCTATTTTTGCCAAAGATGCTTCTTCTGCAAATTGGGATGCATTGATTGAGCAGGGAGTAGTAACAGCAGAGCATGTAGAACAATTGCCTGATGAAAATGTACAATACAAGCATATCTATGCACTCGTTGCGGATATGGTAACATATTTAGAAAACTTAGAAGAATAGGATAAAGGGAAAGAGGCTTTTTCGAAGGCCTCTTCTTTTTTTTGCTGATTAAGAGAGAGTGTTACGGCGGTTCCTCTTTAGTTGTGATGATGATATCTGTTGGGATTTTACTAAATATGTCTTATCAAAAAGGAAGGAGAGAAACTGGGAAGAATGCAGGGGTCCTGGTGTGATTCGCTGTATCAGGACGAAATCTCCTTTATCGAGCACCGAGATTTAGTTGTGATTCTC
>NZ_FOGL01000008.1:0-133263 GCF_900111195.1 Gracilibacillus ureilyticus | reverse complement strand
GGACGAAATCTCAAGCACCGCCCGCCGCCACCCTGTTCAGTCCACGTATACCATACAAAGAAGACTGAAAAGATAATCTTTTCAGCCTTTTGATAAACCTCGTCTAACTTAGCGATTCAATTACTTCCGTTAATTCCCGTCTCATTGGTGCTGCCAACGTTTCGGAGAATGTTGTGGTAATATGATTCGTATCACGATAGATAATAATATTATTAAGCACAGAGTAACATGTGTCATCATCACAGATATAATCACTAAAGTCGATTAAATGCACATTTTCTGGTAAATCTCTGCCTTCTTCTGTAAGCTTTCCATCTTCCATCATTCCTTCGCGCTCTGTGTGGCAATCATTCATCCCTTTATCTTCCACGCATGCCGGAACTTCATAAGGAAATTTTGGTGTATCCCTTATGGCGATAATTTCTGCTCTGCCCTCGTAATTTTCCCAGAGATCGATATAGCCTTGCGGAATCTCCAGTGAACCTTCTACCGTTGCGGTTGTAAAAATCATATCAGGCATGTCTTTTTCTAATACTTCCACAAGCTCTTCATTCCAGCTCATACACGTTTCATCTAATCCGCCGTTAAAATCATCGGTACTGAATCTGCAGGCATCTTTATAATAAAGCTGGACTTCAATATTTAATTGCTCTGCTGCTGTGACGATTGGCGGGAACCAGTGTCCAGAGTGAGAGCCTCCGACCAGTGCGAGGGTGTATTCCGGATCTGTCGTATCCCCATAGGAACATGTCTTCACGCCTTCTCCGATCATTGTCGTATAACATTCTGTCTGTTGATAAAATTCCGGCAAATCTTTCGTGACACTGATAAAGTCAGGAACGAGCTCTTCTTCTTCATTGTTGGAATAGTATTCTTCCGGTAATTCTTCTAATCCAGTGTAGTATTCCTGCTTAGCCACCTGGGACATATCTGTTCCGTTAATCGGATCATTCAGCAATTGCTGTCCATACATATTCCACGCAATGGCTACACCTGCAACAGGAATCAGAAACGACGCCGCAATAGCTATAATTTTCTTTTTTGCATTTCGTGGTGACAGTTTCTGGATTGGTTTCTCAATCAGCCTTGAGGTTACCAGTGACAGAATAAATGCGACAATGATAATTAATATACCGGCTAAAACAGTCACATTTTCTACATCAAAATATGCAAGATAAAAGATAAACAATGGCCAGTGCCATAAGTAAAAGGCATAAGAAACACTGCCTAAAAATAAGAAAAGTTTCGTGCCAAGCAGTTTTTGCACACCAAATCCACTGGCATTTTCTGCTGAAACAATTACAAAAATTACTCCAGTTATCGGCAGTAACGCTGCATATCCAGGGAATACATCCGATACAGGCAGCACCATTCCCGTTAAGGAAATAATACAGAACCCGGTCCAGCCGACGATAAATGAAACAACTTTAGGCAGCTTCAGATACGGGAGGAGCAATGCCAGAATTCCGCCAAGACTGAATTCCCAAACACGGGCAAATGTATTAAAATAAGCCCACGGCTGATTAACTTCGGTAATATAGACAGAATAGCTTAGTGAAGCGATAAACATGACGACTAAAATTGTCAGCAAGGTTTTTCTTAATGGTGTTTTAAATATTCTCGTTGCAAGAAAATATGCAAGGAAAATGATAAATGGCCAGGTGATATAAAATTGGCCCTGGAGCGATAATGCCCAGAAATGCTGAAAAGGGCTTGCATCCACATTTTGTGCCAAATAATCAACTGAGTTGAACGCCAGTTGCCAGTTTTCATAATAAAATATGGACGATAATGCTTCCTGTACGATCGTTATCCAGCGCGATGCGGGGAAAATTAAATAAGAAGCTGTAATTGTAAATAAAACGACAGTTAATGCTAGAGGCCACAGTCTTCTAACAAGGCCAAGGTAGTATTCTGTTAAATTGATTGTCCCGAGCTTTGCCACTCTGGATAATAAAGAAGTTGTGATCAGATATCCTGAGACAATAAAGAATACATCTACTCCACCTGAGACTTTCCCGAACCAGATGTGATAGACCGCTACTAGAAATGCAGCTAACACTCTCACCCCTTCAATTTCGGGTCTGAATTTTTTCTCAGGTACGATTAAATCTTTCATTATTCTCATCTCCGTTAATTCCATTTAAGATTATTGTTCTTCCAACGTCTATTGTTCATGCATCTAATAAATAATAACATTTCTAAGTAGTAAAAAGAAGGTGTTTAGAAAAGTTAGCAAGACTTACTGACCAAAAAAAGGGCAGAACTCTATCATATTCGTATCAATCATGTAAAATAAAGGGGTACTTAGAAAACTGGTTTTATGAAAAAATACTTACTTATATGTTGCGAGCGTTTGGGGGTTGTTTCATGAAAGTCGTATTAATAACTGGTACAAACAGCGGATTCGGCTTACTAACCGTGCTGGAATTTTTAAAAAAAGGCTATCGGGTTATTGCAACAATGCGTGATGTGAAAAATAAGGATGAGCTTGTCGAAAAAGTGGAAAATAGCGGTTTTATTGATAGATTAGACATCCTGCAACTGGATGTAACAAAAAAGGAAGAGATTCAATCAGTAAAAAATGAATTGATAAAGCGCTATGGCAAAATCGATATATTAATAAACAATGCGGGATACTCTCAGGGCGGGTTTGTCTCAGATCTGACTGTCGAACAATGGCAAAATCAGTTTAACGTAAATGTGCATGGTGTTCTTCGAGTAACAAAAACGATGCTGCCATTACTAAGGGAGGCAGGGAAAGCGCATATTGTTAATATCAGCAGTGTTAGCGGATCTCTTGGATTTCCCGGACTGTCTCCATACTGTGCCTCCAAGTTTGCAATAGAAGGATTCAGCGAAAGTTTGCGACTGGAGTTATTGAAGGAAAATATTTATGTCTCCCTTGTACAGCCAGCTTCCTATCAAACGAAAATATGGGAGAAGGGACTTGCGAGTATTCAGTGGAAACAGTTGGAAGAAGATGAGTTAAAGCAGGCTGTTTTATCCTATGCAGCAGAGTCAGCAAAATCTAAGGCAGATCCACTAGAGGTAGCTCGTCTTATTACAAAAATTTGTGAAAAGAAGAGACCGGGATTTCGTTATCCTGTAGGAAAAGGGGCCAAATTGTTATCACTTGCCAAACGGTGCCTGCCATGGCGGCTGTTGGAAAAAATAATTATCAGCAGGTTATTGTCAGGCAAAAATAAATAAAGAAGGCTTGAACAGAGTTTTTAGTGGTCAGAGTGCACAATGTATTCTTAATGCCGTGGAGCAAAAGCAACAGGGAGGCTAAGACATTCAGTAGGACTCCGAAAGCTAGGGCGCATAAAATACAGGGAGTCCATGGCATTCAGCTAGCCTCCGAATGCTATGAAACATAAACAGCATGGAGTTAATGTAATCAGCGAGTCTCCGAATGTCTTGAAGCAAAAGCAGAAGGCACCCAGCGGAACATAGTCTCCTGTCCAAGTCCCTCTCCAAAAATCATAAAACCAGAACCACAGTAACTGGTTCTGGCATATGGTGAGCATATTCTTTTAACGGACAAGCAGTCCCATTACGAGGTGCTTTTTCCAATCGGCGACTTCCGGTTTCACCGTTCTCCAATTGATTTTGTCCATTTCCAATGGGGTGGTAAAAGGAGTCTTGTTCCTGAACTGATCAAAGTCTTCATACGCTACGAGCTGTCCCTCATTCAGCCCGCTAATGATTTCCATATATTCAGAGGATTCAATTCCTGTTTCGATTACCTGTTTCTTAAGAATGCCATTATCCTGCATAATCCAAATCGCATGGTTATCCACTTCATCCTCATGAAGAACCACTGCATTCAAGGACTCCTTCAATGTAATAGTAAGGTCAACATGATAGCCAGGAAGCAGTTCCTCCGTAGTTTCTTCTTCATTAAACTCTATTTCAAGCGGGTAAATACTGTTCCTGTTCAAATCAACTTCTTCAGGTGTCTGGCTGATTTTTGTTACAGATGCTTCCCAGCTTGCTAAAGTATCCGGCTGAATGATAGCTGCCTCCATTCCTTCCGTTACTTCCGGTCGTTCGTCCTCTAATAACTTTGCTTTCACGTACAAAGCCTCGTCCATAATAGTAATGAAAGGATCGTCGAGAGTGTATTGCAGTGTGCTGACTGTCCCTTCATAAGGGCTTGTTACTGTAATGGTATCACCGGTATTTTCCAATTCATTTAACTGTTCCTGAAGACTGTCTCGTTCCGCATTTTTTTGGGCAAGTTCTTTTTCCTTTTCTAAAATAAACTGTTCCTTCTGTAATTCGGAACCAATTACCTCACCCTGATTTGATGGTAAATCTATTTCATAGTCATCGTTATTTATCGAAAATGTGGAGGAGCTGTTGCTCGTTCTTGGAATCGTAAAACTTTCCATCTGGCGGATAATGTCCTCAAGCGCAGTTATCTCGTTGTCCAGTTTCCCGATATTACTGTTGATCGCATTCCATGATGCATTATAATCATCAACAACATATGTATATAACGGATCACCTGCAGTGACAGGATCACCTTGCGCTATAAGGAATTCCTGGAAGCTGCCAACAGAATTATCGAAATATAAATGATTTTCTCTTCCGGAAAGGACACCATCTTTTTCTAAAATTTCTTTCATATCCATCGTGCCTGCTGCTGTCCAGTTCTTCACATGAGAAATCCGGTCAATTTTCCCTTTATCATCTAAAACAAGCAAAGTAATGTTGATTAAAATAAAGAGAATGGCACTAATTATCGTAACTTTTTTCTTCATGATTAAAACCACCCATCCAATAGGATATTGTCAAAGTAGGATAATAGTGTAACAATTGCGTAACTGATCAGATGAAGAAGGATCACTGCAATCCACACTTTATATTTTTCAAGAATGGATAATTTCAGGATAAACTTCGCCTGGAAGAAAATAATCCATAATTGAAATAAGGAAATAGACCCGAAAAATGTCTCAATCCATAATTTATCCGTGAAATAGGATGCAATTATTCCAAAAGATAATGGTGATACATACCAATCCAGTCCACCATATGTATATAATGGAATCCAAATAATTCTCTCAATCAGCATCACAAAGAATACTACTTGCTGCATTAATAGAATTTTCCTGAACGGCAGTTCTGTCAATAAATAAAAATAGTAACTGATCAGAAATAGGATAATTAGTGCGAATAGCAGTCCGAATATTGCTCTTCCTATTACAAACCAGAATTTATCTGCATTATACGCCAGATTCGGCATATCGGTTATTGAAATTGATATCAGATGTGATCCCATACCGATACTGGCCATCCATCCATAAACTAGAAAACTTGCAATGATTAATAGAGTAGCAGTTTTCCATAAGTTTTCTGCATGTTCTGCATGTTTCACCCTTTCTAATTGATCATCTGGTGAAATAATCCATTCAATTAACGTATTTCTTTTCATCATTTTCATCCTTTTATTCCAATGTCATACATAATATTGTAATAGAATTTGAGGAAACTGTCATATTATATCATCAATATATTTCTAATATTTGATATACTTTCGATTTTTGGGGAAAATAATAGATAGAATAAGAAGAGGAGGGACCCTTTTTGAAAAAGGCGCTCATAATTATAAACCCAAGCTCAGGTACAGAAGAGAGTATGAAGTATAAAGAAATGGCAGAAGATTTACTGACAAAGAATGATTACCAGTTTGAAGTACTGCTGACAGAAAAAGAAAATGATGCTAAGCGCTATGCTGAAGATGCATGTGCAGAAGAAATAGATTTATTAGTCGTAATGGGTGGCGATGGAACAATTAATGAAGTAATCAATGCATTAGTGACAAGAGAGAATCGGCCGGTACTGCACGTGGTCCCGCTTGGTACTGTCAATAATTTTGCCCGTGCCGTAGATATCCCGCTAAGACCACAGGCTGCCCTGCAGCTGATCGAAAATGGTGTTATGAAAAATGTGGATGTAGGAAAAGTCAATCAGCAGTATTTTGTCAATTTAGTGAACGTCGGTGCGATAGCAGAAGCTACGTATCATGTAACGACAGAGCAGAAGTCCAAATTAGGTTCACTTGCGTATTTACTCGAAGGCTTGAAAAAATTCCGTGAAAAAGATGTGTTCCGTGTTGCAATTGAAACGGGCGGAGACAAGGTAGAGTTGGAAGCAATGCTCGTTTTAGTTGCAGTAACAGATACATTTGCAAGCTGGAAGAACCTGATTAAGGAAGCAGAAATTGATGATGGCTATTTTCATGTGTTTGTGATCAAACAATTAACGAATTTCGAAGGTGTCGCCATGCTGACGAAATTAATGAGCGGCTCTTTGAAGGAACAGGAACAGGTGGAATATTTTAAAGTCAAAGAATTAACTATCACAACAGAAGAAACGAAAATAGCAAATGTCGATGGGGATGAGGGTACTGCTACCCCTCTGCACCTAAGCATTTTACCAAAACATTTACGAGTATTGACCCAGAATTAGATTAATAATATTACTATCTGAACCCGAATATCCCAAAAAAATTAACTTTTTCCAATTTTATAGAGGAAAATTGTAGTAACTTATAGTATAATAGAATCGTAAGAAAATTTTTTTAGGAGGAGATTTCTTGAAACGTTTAGTAATCAGTATGATGCTAATTGCTAGTCTGTTTATGGCTGTATCACCATTTCAGGCTTTAGCAGCAGAGAAAGAAGTAACAGTAGTATTTAACAATGAGGAAGTTGACTTCGAAGTGGCTCCTTATATCCAGGAAGATCGTGTTCTTGTACCAGTACGCGGTGTCTTTGAAAAACTAGGCCTGGAAATTACTTGGAATGCAGAAACAGAAACTGCAACACTAGTAAAAGATGATATTACAATGGAAATGACAATTGATGCGACTTCTGTTGTATTAAATGGTGAAACTGTTGATATTGATGCTCCACTTTCCATCAAAAATGCAAGAATGTTTGTACCTTTAAGCTTTGTTATGGAAAACGTTGGTGCAGATGTTTCATGGGATCATGAAAACAAAGTAGTAACAATTATCACTGAAACAACGGAAGAAGAGCCTGCTGAAGAACCAGCAGATGAAACTGATGCTGCTACACAGGAATTATTGAAAAAGCTTGTAGAAGTTGAATTAAACAGCTTCTCAGCTGATATGAATATTGACCAGACAATGACAATGCTTGGTGAAGAAATCAGCATGGATATGGATCTGAAAATGGATATGGTTCTTGATCCATTCGGTATGTATCAGGCAATGTCCATGTCAATGGAACAACTTGGTGAGGAGATCTCTGTTGAGTCATATATGACTGAAGAGGGTTACTATGAGTATGATTCTTTAACTGATCAATGGATTAAGTATGAAGATGAGCTTGCGGAAGAATTCGCAGATCTTGGTGACCTACAAATCGATCCATCAGCACAGTATGAATTAATGGAACGTTTCTACGATAAAGTAGAAGTTGTTGAAAACGAAGACACTTATGAGTTACATATCTCTGTTTCTGGAGATGGTTTCCAAGAGTTATTAGCTGAAATTCTAAGCCTTTCTGATTTAGGATTAGGTGCGGAAGAAGAAGAAATCTTTGAAAATTTACAGTTTAACATTAACAAATTGGATATCGTTTCTGTGTTAGACAAAGAAACACTTTTACCAATTTCTGATACAATGACTTCAGATATCGTGATTACTGTAGAAGGTGAAGAAATTTCTATCGTTCAGAACATGGAAAACACTTATTCTAATGTAAACACACTTGAAAAGATTACGATTCCTCAAGAAGTTATCGATAATGCAGTTTCTTTCGAAGAAGCTTACGGTGACCTTGAAGGATATGAAGAATTAGACGAAGCTATGTAATAGAAAGAAAGGCATTGCTGCTTATTGCGGCAATGCTTTTTTTTTGGCTCTAAAATATATGTTGGGGTAAAGAGAAAATTCAAAAAAAAGAATAATTATCTTTTTTTGTATATAAGCTATAAATATTAGGGTAATATATTAGTAGAAACAGATTAAAAGGGGGTGGGACAGATGGATCGGGGATTACAGAAAGGTATTATTGCTCTCATAATATTTATATGTATTTTACCTGTTGGCAATCTGTCAGCAGCACCACTCAATTTTCCTAGTAAAGTTGAAATTAAGAAGATGTGGGAAGATATAGAGAACGCAAATATCAGTCAGACACATGAAACCCTACCAATTATCTCTTATCCGTATCAGCTCGGAACTGTTGATAAAAGTCTGTTAAACCAGGCTTTACAAGGGACAAATTTTGTGCGGAGACTGGCAGGATTACCAGGAGACGTCATCCTGGATCCGGGATTGAATGATTTAGCACAACACGGAGCATTGTTATTGGCAGCCTCGGGAGATTTCTCACATACCCCTCAAAAACCGGAAGATATGAGTAAAGAATTTTACCACAGAGGTTATCAATCTACTTCTACCAGTAATATATCATATGGCAGAAACAACTTATGGGCAAATATAATTGACGGTTATATGCCTGATACCGGCCATAATATGGAGAGTGTTGGGCACAGGCGCTGGATTTTAAACCCGCCATTGAAAAAAACAGGCTTCGGATTAGCCGACTCCAATGGTACAATGCAAGTATTTGATCAAAGCCGTCAGGATGCTGTCAACTATAACTATATTGCATGGCCAGTAGCGAATTTCCCTGCAGAGGTGTTTAAAGGTGATCATCCATGGTCGGTTTCTCTAAACCCTGACAAATATTCACTTCCTAAGGAAGAGGAAGTTCAAGTTACTATTACAAGGCAGTCAGATAATAAGCAATGGATACTTGATCATCAGTATAATCATGTTAGCAGTACAAATAAGTATTTTAATGTGAATAACGAAAGATATGGAATCAACAACGCAATTATATTCAGGCCCAGCGGTATTTCCATCTATGACGGCAAGTATCTGATTGAAATTACGGGAATAAAGGATATTCAAGGCGAGCCTGTAACAATAGAATATGCAGTCGATTTTTTCTCAATGGACAGTTATTTTGATGAAGGCGAACAGGAATTAATCCAAATAGGAATTATCATGCAGGAAGAATATGCTTATTTATATAATGAAGAAGAGCAAGTTGAATTATATCAGGAAAAACCGTTTATCTATCATGGCCGTACAATGGTTCCGTTAAGATTAATCAGTGAATATTTAAAAATGGACGTAAACTGGGACCAAATGACAGAAGAAATTACCATTACTGAGGGAAGTACGACCATAAAATTACAGGCGAATTATAAGAAGGCATTTATTAATGACAGAGTCTATCATCTTGATGTGGCACCACAAATTATTAATGGTGTTACATTTGTCCCGGTACGTTTTATTTCTGAAGGTTTAGGAGCAAAGGTAAACTGGGATCAGGCCGAAAAAAAAGTCTCTATCAGTCGCCACTATACTCATTAGTCTCTTCCTGAGAAAGGGAGAGGCTTTTTTTATGCAGGAGGAAATACCTAATTTATCCAAAAAAATAAAAAAAATCTATTAATTAAAGGTTAATAGGTTTATAATATGAGAGGATGACAACTTTAGAAGGAGAGTTATGAATTGAAGCAACAGGGGAAAAAGATTTTAAGTAGTTTAGTAGTTTTGATTGTTTTAGCCTTAGTGTTTGAACCTTTAGTAAGAGTAAATGCAGCCACTGTCAAAGACCAGTTTTCCGTTTCAGAAGGTGTGACTTATACAGATATTCGATTGTCTGACGGAAGTACCAAACAAGCTGTTCGGGTTCTTGGAGTTTATTTACCGAATCAATATACACATATAGATGTCGGAGTGCCGATAGCGCTGAATGCTCTTGAGAGAACAACATCACAAGCGAGACGTAACTCGACACAGGGACATTCGGTAGTCGGTGCAATTAATGCATCCTTTTTCCATTTAGGCACTGCAATGAACCTCGTGTCAAAGGATAATAAATTGATCCATGCCGGTGAAATTTTCCCTGGATCCGATAAATATGTGAACCAGCCGATTGCTTTTGGTGTAAACAGCAGCGGAAAAGGAATTATCGATTATTACAATATTGATATGACCTATACTCACAATGGGAATACATATGATATTACCAGTACGAACAAACTGCGGTACGAGAATGAAACGATATTATATACGTCAGATTTCACTAGCAGCTATACCGATACCAATCAATACGGGAGAGAGATTGTTGTAACACTACCAACAAAACCTACCTATGAATTTGGGACAACTGTTACAGGACAAGTATCCAAAGTCCGGGCAAAAGGTGATACATCCAAAACAGCAATTCCTGAGAACGGATTTGTTATTTCAGGTATTGGTGAAGGGATGGAAGATTTAGAGAATATTAAAGAAGGAGATTCTATTTCATTATCAATAAATGTTGATAGTAAATGGAAAGAGTCTCAGTTTATGTTAGCGAGCGGGCCATTGCTTGTGAAAGACGGAAAAGTCTCGATGACAATGGATCCTAATAGTCCAAATGCCAGAACAAGAGCGCCGAGAACTGCTGTTGCCATCAGCAAATCTGGTGACCGTGTTTATTATATTACGGTTGACGGGCGACAAAGCGGCTACAGTACGGGGATGAGTTTACGGGAATTTGCGAACTATCTGGTTGATTTAGGTGTAGACAGGGCACTGAATCTAGATGGAGGCGGTTCGACAACAATGGCTGTCAGATATCCTGGCAATCAGTTTGCTACACTGGCGAACTCACCATCTGACGGTTACGAGAGAGCTGTATCCACGACCTTGCTGGCAATCTCTACAGCACCACCATCAACTTTTACTGATGTACGCTACGATTTCTGGGCATATGATGAAATTGAAACACTTGTAGGAAATGGAACAATATCCGGTTATCCTGATAAGACATTCCGGCCAAACAATGCCATTACAAGAAGCCAGGCAGCTATATTATTAGCAAATCAGTTGAATTTAGATATGTCGAATGTAACAAATCCCGGTTTTAAAGATGTGAAAACAACGGACAAATATTATAAATATATAGCAGCAGCTGAAAATGCAGGCCTGTTAACAGGTAAAGGAAATGGATACTTCAAGCAGAACGACAAACTAACAAGAGCTGAAATGGCAGTATTGTTACAAAAAGCTTTTGAAATTCCAATGGCAGATAAAGGTTATTACCCAGATGTAAAAACAACCCACTGGGGATATGACTATGTCAATGCACTGGCAGCCAATAATTTGGCGACAGGTTTCCCTGACGGAACATATCGTCCGGACGTATCTGTAACGAGAGCCCAATTTACTGCATTTTTATACAGAGCAACAGAAGAGTGATCAGAGAGGAAAAAAGTATTCCTCTCTTTTTCTTTTGAGAAAAAAAGTAAGCATGACAATATTAGACATTTGTAGTATGATTGTGTTTGATTAAAGATTAGTGAGGGAGCTTGCCGTTATGCTATTCAACTCGTTTGAGTTTATTTTTGTATTTTTACCTGTTATGTTTTTTGGTTATTTTATATGTAATAAAATTCATCCGACGATTGGAAAAGCATGGCTGTTTGTCGGTTCCTTATTTTTTTACAGCTGGTGGAATCCTGTTTATTTATGGCTGTTACTCGCATCCATTATTATTAATTACGGATTCGGAACTTTCTTATTAAAGAGGAAGAAAAATCGTAAACTTATTCTGACGATTGGAATTATCTTTAATGTCAGTCTGCTCGGATTCTTTAAATATTACGATTTCTTTGTTAGCAACATTAACTTTTTATTTGATACAAACTATAACTTCCTGCATTTAATATTGCCCCTGGCCATCAGTTTTTATACTTTTCAACAGATTGCATATCTCGTCGATGTATACCAGAACAAGGTGGAGGAAAACAGTTTTCTTCATTATGCCTTATTTATTTCCTTTTTCCCGCAGTTAATTGCAGGGCCAATTGTTCATCATAAGGAAGTAATGGGGCAGTATGTAGACAGAACAAATAAACGGATGAATGGTGAGAATATCGCTAAGGGACTGTTTCTATTTTCGATTGGTCTGTTTAAAAAAGTAGCGATTGCCGATACATTCGCGATATGGGCAAATGAAGGTTTCGCTAATTCAGCCAGTCTCACACTGGCAGACGGCTGGATTACATCACTTTCGTACACTTTTCAATTATACTTCGATTTTAGCGGGTATTCAGATATGGCGATTGGCTTAGCATTGCTGTTTAATATCCGTTTGCCAATAAATTTTGATTCTCCATATAAAGCAGTAAGCATTCAGGATTTCTGGCGGAGATGGCATATTACATTATCAAGGTTTTTAACAAGTTATATCTATATTCCGTTGGGTGGAAATCGTGTATCTGTTGGCCGAACTTATATACATATTTTTATCGTTTTCTTTATCAGCGGTTTTTGGCACGGGGCTGGCTGGACGTTTATTGCATGGGGTGTGATGCATGGAATGGCGATGATGGTTCACAGACTTTGGCATCAGTTAGGTCTAAAACTTCCGGCCATTGTTGCATGGTTTGTTACCTTTCAATTTATTAATGCAACATGGGTTTTCTTCAGAGCTCCTGATTTTGCGACAGCACTCAATGTACTGACAGCAATGGTTCGTTTCGATTCAGTACCTGTCACAATGGAGTTGTTTATGGAAAACTCTGACAAGCTGCTTATCTATTTAATTGGTGCATCACTCCTGGCATTGTTTGTCAAAAACTCGATCCAGTGGACAGATAGACTGCGCCCTAATCCTGTCTATGCCGCATTCGCTGCATGTTTGTTCATTTACGCAGCATTAAGACTTCAGCAGGTGTCAGAGTTTCTCTATTTTAATTTTTAAGAAAAAATAAGCTGGATGACTGCTGTGAAGACGAGTACCCAAAGGCGTTGATTTTTATAAAATAAGGAGATTTTTTCATGTCATATAAGCTCTTTACATCCGTGTTTCTTGTATTAGTAATTGCTGTATTACTGGCAATAGGTGGATTCAATTACTGGATTGATCCGCTCTGGACATTCAGCCATTCTCATGAAAATAACGACGTGCAGTTTGTTATTGATGAGCGTCAACAGAAGGTGAATCAGTTATATTACGGGAAATCGGATTACGATACACTGTTAATTGGCAGCAGCAGGACTACTTACATACCTGCAGAAGAATTTACCGGAATGGATGTCTATAATTTTGCTGCAAGTGATCTGTCTTTTCTCGAATATGAAGCGATGATTGATTTTGCAAAAGAGCAGAAAGGCAGCGAATTTGAGCGGATTATTATAGGTGTAGATTTTTTTAAAAGCAGTCTGAAAGAAAGTACTGATCCTGTCTCACTCGAGCCATATACAGAAAAAGTGAAAGAACCTTTTTACCGCTGGAAAAATTTGCTCTCTCTCGATGTGCTGGAATATGCCAGAAAAAATTACCGTTTATCACAAAACGACCAAATCGTTGATCTAAGAAATTATAATCGGGAGAATACTGCATTTGCCAAACATTTTGAACTCGGTACAATCGAGGAAGAGACAAAGGCGAAAATATACAAATTCCGCCAGCAGTTTTATGGCGAGAATTACCAATATAATAAAGAAATGAAATCAGTACTGCAGCATTTAAAGGAGGAAAATCCCGACACGGAATTTGTCATCTTTACCACACCGATATCTGCCCCGTTATACCGTGCAATGATTGAAGAGGGCAATGAAGCAGGCTATGAACGCTGGCTGGATGATTTGGTCGATGTTTTTGGGGGAGTGCATCATTTTATGTACCCTAATTCCGTAACAGAGGATTTATCCAATTATTTTGACGGCCACCACTTCTATCCAGAAGTCGGAAAGCTGATTGCAAAACGAATAAGTGAAGAAAACCCCGCAGAAGTACCAGAGGACTTTGGCATTTATTTAACAAAAGAATAATGCGTGTGAGTGGATACCCCGCTGTTGGCAGCGGGGTATTAGTGTGGGGAGCTCTGGGAGCCATAATTAATCTTGATGCTTGCTGCATGAGATTTCAAAGTGAAGAGGAGATCACAACCAAATCTCCGCTGATGCAAGAGAAGATTTCGACGTGAAGCGAGGCTCACAACCAAATCTCCATGCTCAGTGCATGAGATTTCGACGTGAAGTAGAGATCACAACCAAATCTCCGCTGGTGCAAGAGAAGATTTCGACGTGAAGTAGAGATCACAACCAAATCTCCGCTGATGTAAGAGAAGATTTCGACGTGAAGTAGCGATCACAACCAAATCTCCGTGCTCAGTGCATGAGATTTCGACGTGAAGCGAGGCTCACAACCAAATCTCCATGCTCAGTGCATGAGATTTCGCCGTGAAGAGGAGATCACAACCAAATCTCCGCTGATGCAAGAGAAGATTTCGACGTGAATTTGCATTTTCACTAGAAACAACATCCTCTTAAACACGAAGAGCACATAATTACAAATACATTTCTCCCCAAATTAACGCTGTCGTACTTTCCTTTATGATGTAAATGCAATCCCAATCGCTTAAAGCTACCAATACTACAATTTCTCAATCTAACTGCTTCTTCACATAATATGAGCCAGTATTCGTTCCTTTCTTTTCTAAGTATTTAAGCAGGGTATACGAAATCCTTCTTAAGGGAACCGGGATATTGCACCAGTCCCTTATTTTTTCACTAGTTACTTTTTCGCTTGGAAACAGTATCATGAATTCTTCAATATTTCGCAGTATTGCTGATTGGGCGAGTTCTTTCTCTCCACAGTTCTGACAAATACACATTTTTCCTTCAGCTCTTTTGTAAAATCCGTTACATTTCAGACAAGGGATTCCTTTCTGTAAGTCCTCATAATGAAATTCAGGAAGTTTTTCGTAGGGGGATTTTTCAAGTCTTAAAGAATTAAGTTTATTGGATAAATGGTGGAATTTAGGATCTATTGGTCTGTTTTGAGGGAGTGTGCGAAAATAACGATTTAATTGTGTTGGGAGCAGGAGTTTATTTCGCGGTGCTTTGAAGATTGTGCATTCGGGGTTGACGAAGACAACGGCGGCCTGAGTTGGAACCTGGTAACCTAATTGATGGAATAATTGATTCAATAATGATTCTGTTCTTTTTAATTGAGTTAATGGATCGTCAATTTCTCTACCGGAAAAGAGATATAGTTTATCATCGGAATAATAATATTCGCCGATAAAATTCTTTACCTCATATAAATAAATCGCGTTTTCGATTAAAAGTGCGTGATCAATTTCGAAAACTTTACCGTTACAGGAAAGCCACATATTCCGGATCAGAATATAATCTTGTTTTATTTCTTCTACATACGAATCAAATAAAACCTCTCCTTCGTATCCTCTTTTCAATTTCCTGTGTTTTTTTGCTTCCGCTTCTGATAAAGACTTTCGCTTGGCTAAGTGCTCATATACCAGCAGTTCTGTCGATTTTTTTCTCAACATCATCTTCCTTTCCAGATTATTCATTTCTATCATATACCAACTCTATTAAATAAAAAAGAGGCAGTACACCTGCCCCTACTTTTTCTTAAATCTTTTTCCGATAACCGGTAATTCTGCTAAATTCACTGCTTTTAACAGAATCAACAGTCCACCATAGATAACTGCTCCAATAGCGATAGCTACCATTACATAGCCCATTGCTGCTAATCTCGTCATCTCTCCTGCTTCAAAAAAGTATAAAGGAGTACCAATAACAGCCCCCATTACGACTGCAGAGAACAGGATCTTCATAACATTTTTATCAAACAGTCTGAAAGGTATATGGCGGTATATAATGATCGTGTTAATAATAAAAATTACAATATAAACAAGCATTGTGGCCCATGCAGCCCCATTTAGTCCATACCATTGAACAAACAAGGTGTTTGCTACAGTCTTTAAAACAACTCCGCCTAAAATTATAAAAGCCGCAGTTCGGGCTAGGTTCATCCCTTGTAAAATTCCCGTTCCTAGCAGCGTGAAAGATGTGAAAACAGAGCTTGCATTAATGATTGCAAGCATCGTATTATCTTCCATGTTTGTAAATAAGCCTAAATTTAATGGGGCAGTTAATACAAGTAAACCAGCAGCTGCCGGCCATGAAATTAAATGTGTCATACGATATGTTTTTTCAATGATGTTCCTTGTTCCTTCGCTATCTTTGTTCGTTAATTTCTGAGTAATTAATGGCACTAATGGAAGGACAATCGATGTTGCAAAAACTGTTGCAATCTGAACAACCGTCAAACCCCTTCCGTAAATTCCATACAAATAATTTACCTCATCTGTTGAGACACCTGATACTCGTAACCCGTAAGTCACGGTAACTGAATCAACCATATTGAATAAAGCCATTGTTAATGACCCAATCGCAATCGGGATCGAAATTGACAAGATGACTTTCATCCATTTCTTAAAAAGAGGCAAAGAATACTGATGGCCTTCGGGTATTTCTATATGAGCTCTGTGGTATTTTACCCGTAAGTAGAGAAGGGAAGCTAAAGCACCAATAATGGAACCAGCCATCACCCCACCTGCGATAATTTCATCAGAATATCCTTGCTCTACTAAGTAATAGGCAATGACTAAAATAAGCCCTACACGAACAAACTGTTCCAGCACTTGTGAAAGAGCAGTTGGTTTCATATCACCTGTTCCCTGGAAATAACC
Source organism: Gracilibacillus ureilyticus (assembly GCF_900111195.1). GTDB lineage: Bacteria > Bacillota > Bacilli > Bacillales > Amphibacillaceae > Gracilibacillus > Gracilibacillus ureilyticus. Next base: position 116,649 of record NZ_FOGL01000008.1, on the reverse strand, counting down.
ACGGTATACTGCCATATAAGGTGCAACAAGTAATGTACCAGCAACGACGATTAAAGCAATTCTTGTAGAAGGCCCTCCAATCGCATTGGCAATATATTCAGAGAACAAGAATATCAAACTGAAACTCACAATACCGAACAAAATCGCTAAAATGCTAGCTGTAATATAAATCTCCCTGATAGACCTTTTATCCTGTTTAGTATGTGCTTCTGCGATCAACTTTGATATAGCAAGAGGCAGTCCTGCAACGGATAGTATTAGCGCCACCATATATACAGGATAAACTAAACTGAATATCCCTAACACTTCATCTCCTGCAATATTCTGCAATGGAATCCGAAACACACTGCCCAATACTTTCGACAATAATGTTGCAATCGTTAAAATTAATGTACTTTTGACAAAGGTAGATGCACTCATGAAGGTTTACCTTTTCCTGTCAATTTCATTCCAAGTACTTTCAGACCGAAATGGGGAAGGGCCATCATTCTCCTCCATCTGCTTGGCTGTTTTGCTAAACGGTAAAGCCATTCTAAATTGAGTTTCTGCCAAACGACTGGAGCACGCTTCACAGTCCCTGCAATAACATCAAAGGAACCGCCAATCCCCATAAATATTCCGTGAGAAAAACGGTCGATATTTTCAGCGATCCATTTCTCTTGTCTTGGAACACCAAGAGCCACAAATGTCATATCAGGTTTCAATTCACCAATTTCGTCAGCAATCTGATTATTGTCCCAATCAAAAAAGCCGTTATGGGAACCGACAATTTTTACATTAGGGTAATCTTTTAAAATATTTGCTTTTGTCTTGTCAAGGGTTTCCTGCTGAGCGCCAAGAAGATAAATCGAATAATGGTTCTGATTTGCTTTTTCCAGTAATTGAATCATCGTATCATAACCTGTTACTCTTTCCGGCAACGGATTATTTAACAGTTTTGCACCGATTACAATCCCAATACCGTCAGCTGTTACATATGTTGCTTTATCAATATATTGTTTAAATACAGGATCTTCCTGAGCTTTCATCACAATCTCCGGATTTGCTGTAACAACAAAAGTCCTTTCCTTTGATTGGATATGCTGATCTATTAAGGAAACAAAATTGGACTGGTCCGTATAAAGAAAAGGGACATCCATGATATTTACTGTCTTCATTCACTATAACTCCTTCATCTAATGATCCATACTAATAAATATTAACATAAAAATAGAAGGAAACATATAAGTCTCCTTCTATTTTGATTCATATCCTATTGTACGTTAAGTTCATCCTGATGGATAAACCCTGCCTTGCCACCTGCAGAAACGTAATACCATTCATCCTGCTTAAAGATGACAGTAACCTTTGCGTTTTGTTTCAACTCAGTAACTACTTCATAACCTTCTTCAAAAGGTTCGGATCTTACTGCAACATAATCTTTGTTAACTGTTGCATTGCCATCTTCCTGTAATGGAAGTCTGCTTATTTCCAGTGGTGATTCTTCGGTAGTTTCTTCGGTGTTATTGCTATCTGCTTCTTCTGTACTGTCGTCTTCCTCTGTACTGGGTGTATTGATATCACCTTGTTTCAAGGAATCTTTATTTTCCACTAGATAGCTTCCGTCTACCCATCCTGTTTTGCCGTTTGCAGTGATTTTGTACCATCCGCCATTATGGCCGACTAAGGTTACTTTTGTGCCTTGAGGCAATTGAGTAATTACATCAAAGCTTGTAGTTGGTCCTGTACGGAAGTTCAGATAATCGGCACTTGTGTACATCACTTTGCCGGCTACACTAGTATCAACATAGTATTGAGCAACACCAGATGGTTTTGTTGTCTTACCAGGCTGGCTGTTGAATACTGGTACTTCGAAATTTAGAACCTTATTATCTATTAAACTGTACATGGAGTCCATTTTCCCTGCCTGGATCGTTGCCCACATAACGTGTGTCGCATATTGAGGATGACCTGGGCTATCCGGGTTCCACCTCATTTTGTATAATGTGTTTTGTCCATCATTGATATAATTGTCAGCAATATCAGCAGCACCGCCGATAATAGCATCTTTTACTGTGAACCATTTGTTGTCAAAAGCATATTTTGCTCCGCCTCTAATAGGATCACTATCTTTTGCTCCATATCCATACACATTGTATACAGTATGTTTTGCATCCTTTTCTGCAACGATATTCCCTTTATCATCAACAGGTATCCCTTTAGCTAAGCTGGATGCACCATTCCCTGTTTCATGCAGTGCATGGGCGATTAAATATATTTCGTTTACATTATTTGCTTTTCCTGCTTGAATAAAAGCATTGGCTTGTCCTGTCAGTACACCTTTATTTGATAATACTTTCGTGTTTATCTCTGTTGGGTCCACTCCCGCACTTTTTGAAAGATCTAAGAACTGGAAATATTCACTTGAGCTCGGATCAAAATTACTAGGATTCGCATAGTATTCTATCATTGAGCGGCTCGCTATGTAGATTCCCGCTCCATCAACCTTTGGTGTTCTTGTCATCTGAACATCTACCATGTGTGAAAAAGTGTAATTATAGTTAGTCTTTTCTACAATTACTAATGGATTGGTGATCCGGTCCAGTAAACGGACAAGGACTGCAGCTGTTTCCCCTCTTGTCGTGAAATCTTTAGGTGCAAAGCGGTTTCCGCCTTTACCAACCATTATGTTCAAATATAACATGTACTTTACAGATGAATGGAAAACCGGATTAATCTGACCGTTATCTGAAAATGTCAACGGCTTTTCCCCATATACAAGACCCTGAGCAATTGCGGCACGGTGGATAATGGATGCCATCTCCTGCCTTGTAATATTGTCGTCTGGTTTGAATTCACCACTAGGATATCCGGAAATAAAACCGTGACTTGTACCAATCGAAATGGCTTCATAATACCATTCGCCTTCACTGACATCTGAAAACTCTTTCGTACTGCCATTTACAGAGAGATCAAGCGCTCTTACTAACAATGAAGTAAATTCCGCCCGGCTAACTTCCTTATCAGGCTTGTATGAACCATCCTCATAGCCACTGTAAACCCCCTTGTTGACAAGTGTACGGATCGAATGTTCAAAGAAGTGTCCAGTGATATCATCTGCTGCATAGCTGACTTTTGGTGAGATGAATCCAAGGACTAAGGTTACACTTAATAAGTATGCAAAAAACTTCTTCATTTCGTGACTTTTCCTCCTTTATTATTATGGAAATTTATCTATAAAAATCTTCAGCAATTATTTCCAATTGTCTATTGAAAATATCGCGGATTGTGATATATTGTAATGAGTAGAGAAATGCTAGATTGTTGGTATATTAGTCTTGTAATCTATTCAGATTAAACATGAATTCCCACATGCACAAGCATACATTACTTTCTGCATTTGGTAAAGAGTCTATTGTCACTAATTTCTAACGGGTTTTTGTTGGAAGATTACTAGTTTTCCGTCCATTACTAAAAAATCATTTTACATAAAGAAAGGAAAATAGCAAATGCACAAAAAGATCCTATCCTCCGTATTATTCATTATGATGGTGAGCTTCATCTGTTTGAGTCAATCTGTTTCCGCGAATACATTGCCAGATGTTCCCGAAAAGTATAAAGATATGATTAATCCATTAATCGAAGAGGGGATTATCACTGGTTATACAAATGGTACTTTTAAGCCAAATAATAATGTGACAAGAGCAGAAGCAGCTACAATGATCGGGAGAGCCCTTCATTTAGATGGGAATCAGCAAGCCTCCAGTTTATTTTCAGATGTGGATGTGTCACACTATGCTTCAGGATATATTCAGTCAGCAGTGAACAAAGGAATTGTATCGGGTTATCCAAATGGTACCTTTAAACCGGATGATTCCATTACTAGAGGAGAAATGGCGGTAATCGTATCGAGAGCGTTTGAATTGTCGGACAAAGCTAATGTAACCTTTTCGGATGTTGTCGGGACGAGTTATGAGTCATTTATAAGTAAAGTTTACGCTGCAGAGATTGTATCAGGTTATCCTGATGGTACTTTCAAACCAGATAAACCGATAAACCGGGCAGAATTTTCGATCATGGTGTTCAGAGCATTGAATCCGGTTGTTGATAAACCACAGCCCGCACCTGCTCCGAAGCCAGAACCGAAACCAGAGCCTGCACCTGCTCCGAAACCTGACCCGGAGCCAGACAAGCCTATCGCTACGAAATATGTGAATGTAACTACATCACTTAATGTAAGAAGCGGACCAGGTACTTCATATTCTAAAGTCGGAAGTTTATATCGGAACAATGAAGTGAAAGTGCTGAAGTATTCCGGGGATTGGGCACAAATTGAATCAGGCAGCATCATAGGGTATGTTCATGCTGATTACTTAATGGATCAGCCGGAAAAATTAAGAGGAATCATCACGATTGATCCAGGTCATGGTGATCACGATCCAGGCGCTACAGCAAATGGAGTTAAAGAAAAGGATATTAACCTGGATGTGGCAAAATATGTTCGTCAGTATCTCGAAGCGGAAGGAATCAAGGTAGTGATGACAAGAACTGATGATACGTTCCTTTCCCTGGGCAGACGTGTAGAGATCGCAGAGAATGCCAATTCTGACGCTTTTGTCAGTATCCATGCAAATGCAGCAACTGCCAGTGCGAATGGTACAGAGACTTTCTATTCTACAGCTTCGAGGGCAACAGATAGTAAGAAGCTGGCTGAATTTATCCAGACAAGGCTGGTAAAAGCATTAGGTACGAATGACCGTGGAGTAAAGGAAGGCGGCTTCCAGGTAATTAAGTATAATTCATTGCCATCAGCGCTGGTTGAATTAGGGTTCTTAACTAATACAGGTGATGTGAAGATATTGCTTGCTAAAAAGGAAGAAGCCGGAGAAGCAATTGCTCAAGGGATAATGGATTACTATAATTGGAAGGAATAAAGAATGAAAAAACTGTACTTTATTATTGCGCTGTTTCTTTTAATAACTAGCAATAGCTTGGAAGTAATGGCAAATGACACCAAGGAATCACCTGATAAGGAAAGAATTATTGTAGGATTTGATCAAACAATTGATTTACATGTTTTGGATGGAATACCTTATGAATTACATCATATGTATGAAAGCATTCAGGCGATCTCTATCTCATTACCATCCCAGTACAGGGACATGCTTTCAGAAATAGAAGAGGTGGACTGGACTGAAACAGACCAGCTGATTAAAACAAATATCCAATTCAAAAGCTGGGGCAATGCGGCTATCAACAGCAAGTTCTATGAACAGAATGGAATTACAGGGAAAGATGTCAAGGTTGGTGTGATCGATACAGGTATTAAACAGAATCATCCTGATCTCAATGTTTCCGGAGGGATCAGTTTTATTGAAGGAACTTCATCTTATGAAGATGATAATGGTCACGGGACACATGTGGCTGGTATTATTGCAGGACTGGACAACGAGGTTGGTGTAGTAGGTGTTGCACCGGATGTGAACCTTTATGCAATTAAATCATTAGACATAAATGGGGAAGGCCGTCAAGCAGATATTATGGCAGGTATTGAGTGGGCAATTGAACAGGAATTAGACATAATAAATTTAAGTGTCACGACCCCGATCCCGTCTATTTCATTAAAAAAAGCCGTGGATGCTGCAGATGAAGCAGGAATTCTGGTGGTAGCATCTTCCGGAAATGCCGAAGAGGATGGCCAGGTTACAGATGATGTTCTTTTTCCAGCCCGCTTTTCCAATGTGATTAGTGTAGGATCTGTAAATAATCAACTAAGAAGATCGGAATTTTCTTACCAGGGTCCTTCATTACAGTATGTCGCACCAGGTGAAGATATTTTAAGTACGTATTTTGAAGAGCCTGATTATGTGGAAATGAGCGGAACGTCGATGGCTGCACCTTATGTCACGGGTATTCTGGCGCTTTATAAAGAAGTTTATCCGAACATTGATAAAAATTCTTTGATGAAAATTATAAACAGTAATGTGGAAGATTTAGGTGCTAAGGGAAGAGACGATGAATACGGATATGGACTGATTCAGGCTCCTGACAGCTGGTTTTGGGATATAGATCCATCGATATGGTTTGCAGATTATGTGTATTTTTTACGCCAGTCTAATTATATTGGTGGTTATCCTGATGGAACGTACAAGGCTGACAACCAGATAACCAGGGGAGAGGCAGCAACTATTATCGGAACCGTGTTGGATTTGGATGGTACCAAACGACTTACTGATTTTTCAGATGTAAAACAGGATTATTTCGCATCAGGATATATTGCTTCCTTATCAGATGCAAATATTGTTTCAGGTTACCCTGATCAAACATTTATGCCGGCGAGACCGATAACAAGAGGTGAGGCTGCTGTAATTATCCAATCAGCTTTTCAGATACAGATAAACAGCAAAGATCAATTTAATGATGTGGACGAATCACAATTTTATGAAGATGCCGTTAATGATCTGGCAGAATTGGATATTATCTCTGGTTATCCTAGCGGTAAGTTTAAGCCGGATAACCAAATAACACGTGCTGAATTTTCCGTAATTCTTGGCAGACTTTTAAACGAGGAAATGCGTAACTAAAAGAAGCGATTAAGACAATATAGCAAAAACAAAAACCGAACTAACATCGAATTTTTACATTCGTTGCAGTTCGGTTTTATTTGTATTATCGTTAATTTGCAACTGTCAGTCGCTCCGAAGGAATAATTCGAGGTCAAAAGAACAGCACAAATGGAAGCTGTAGAGTTAATATACTATCTCCAGGAAAACAAACAATCCGAACTGAATAAAAATAGTTCGGATTGAATTCATCTTATTACTTCTGAATTACTTGTGCCTGCCATTTGCTTAAGTCTATATTTTCTTTCTCTTTTAATATGAGAGAAGATGGGAAGATAAATCGCCATGGCTTGCTTGTATTTGCTTTAATTGTAAGTTTATCGAATTGGAATCCGCCTTTGGCAATCACTTCGCCTGATGCATCTGTTATCATAATCGGTAATTTCTCAATATTTAAATCGCGCTCTGCACCATTTCTGATTAAGATGGTTACAGATAATTGGTTGTCATCAAGGAATTTAGCTTCAATCCCCATGAAGTTTACTTCCCCGGGTTTTAATGGTTTAGCAGAAGAAACAATCTTCTCTAATTGTTCAATGCTTTCCTGAGCAAGTGATTGTTTCCATGATTCTTCAAGATCTAACTGGTGTTTTCTTTTTAATTCAAATGCAATTGACCAGTTATCATTAGGCTCTGCATCCAATTTGCTTAACTCTTTTTTCGTAAAGCTGAATTTCCATGGACGGCTGCTTTTAGGTGGCAGCTTTCCTGCATTAGACAAGTTGAATTTCTTTTTAATAACTGTCCGCTTTTCTTCATCTAGTAAAACAATACTTGCTTCACCTAAATTGATGGCTTTATTCACACTATGTCTGATCAGAACAATAAACTGGTACTCATGTTTACGTTCCTCTAAATCAACTGTAGTAATGGATAACTGATTTGGCTTTAATGCTTTCGCTTCATTATTATGAAAGGCAAACACATATTTTTCTTCTTCCGGTAAGTTCCAGCTGGGGTGGATGGAAAGTATCGTTTCAACTAACTCATCATTACTTCCATCTGTATCAATCTCATTTCCAAGCACATCTGCTGCACTTACTTCCTGCTCATTTCTGGAAACTTTATTTTTTTTACGGTCTAAAAAAGGAAACATACTGCGATCACTTCTCCTCTTCTTTCATTAATTTAAACATGATTGCTTTGAAAGAACTAACAAAAAACTGGTGAATTTGACCTTCTGTTTGTTTATACATCCATTCAAAGATCTGGTAACCTTCTTTTGTATAGATTTGAATCGGATCTTCCTGCTGGTAAGAACGCATGCCAATTCCGTCTTTTAATCTTCCCATTTCCTCCAGGTGTGTTGTCCAGTTACGATCAATGACAGATAGAGCACCTTTACGAACATGTTCTTCTGCCATTGTATCATAGTTTAATTTGGCGAAGACTTCAAAATGCTGCTGTAACAAGTCTTTGATAAATGGTTCCACGGCATCATATTCTTCTATACGGGTATCCTCCGGAATCTCGACGAATAACACTTCATTCAAGCTTGTAATAAGTTTCTCCTGCTCCCACTGGTCTGGTAAAAGTTCCGGATCAATGAAACGGTCAACTAAATGATTAATTACATCCTCTGCATACTGGCTGATTAATTTCACAACCTGTTCTTCAGTTAGAATTTTGTCACGCAACTGATAAATCACTTTGCGCTGTTCATTAATTACCTGCTCTAACTGAAAGTTAAATTCACGGAACTGGAAATGCTGCCCTTCACTTATTTTTTGAATGGTATCGATCCATTCATTTACTTGTTTATTTGTCACTACTCCGTTTTTATCTGCAGTAACTTTATCTTTGACGCGCTCCATCAGGTCATGCCCGAAGCGTTTCACAAGCTCGTCCTCTAGTGAAATAATGAATTGGGAAGAACCAGGATCTCCCTGACGTCCTGAACGGCCTTTTAACTGGTTATCAATTCTTCTGCTTTCATGACGTTCTGTTCCGATTACATGGAGACCGCCAAGTTCAGCAACACCTTCACCTAACATAATATCTGTTCCGCGTCCTGCCATGTTTGTAGCAATCGTAATTTGAGATTTTTGCCCTGCGAGTGAGATCAGGTGAACTTCTCTTTCAACACTTTTCGCATTCAGCAACTGATAATCCAGTTTTTCTTTATCCAGGTATTTCGCGACAATTTCCGACTGAATAATAGAGGTTGTACCAATAAGGATTGGCTGTCCTTTTGCGTGGCGTTTTTTCACTTCTTCTACTAAAAAGTTATATTTCTGCTCTTTCGTTTGGAAGATCATATCTTTCATATCTTCCCGTATAACTGGTTTGTTTGTTGGAATAGGAATAACATCCATTCCGTAAACTTTCTGAAATTCTGCTTCTTCCGTTTTTGCCGTACCAGTCATACCGCCAATAACAGGATACATGTGATAGTAATTCTGAATGGTAATAGAAGCCTGTGCTTTATTTTCCTCGGTTACTTTAAGTCCTTCTTTAGCTTCTATTGCCTGATGAAGCCCTTCACTTAAACTTCTTCCGTCCATAATACGGCCTGTATTCATGTCAACAAGCTTAATTTCGCTATCTTCCACAATATAATCCACATCACGTTCGAAAAGTACTTTCGCTCTTAATGCCTGATTCATGTAATGATTGAGAGCACGGTGTTCCAGATCATAAAAATTATCGATTGCGAAGATCTTTTCGATTTTATTAATTCCGTCTTCTTTAAAATTAACTGTTTTTAATTCAAGGTCATATTGATAATCTTTGCCTTCTTTTAATGTTTTTACTACTTTGGAACAGACCTGATGAAGGTTCTCGCTTAGTCTTGCTTTCCCTGCGACGATCAGTGGTGTCTTCGCTTCGTCTATTAACACACTGTCCACTTCATCAATAATTGCATAATGATAAGGACGCTGCACTTTTTGGCTTGCGGCATAGGTCATATTATCTCGAAGAAAATCAAAGCCGAATTCTGTTCCAATACCGTAAGTAATATCTGCCTGATATGCTCTCACTTTTTCGTTGGGATCCATACCTGGTACATTGATTCCGACGGTTAGACCAAGGAAGGAATGAATTTGCCCGATTAAGTCACGGTCACGCCTTGCCAAGTAATCATTCACAGTAATCACGTGAACTCCTTTGCCCTCCAACGCACGCAAATAACTCGGAAGAGAAGCTACTAACGTTTTCCCTTCACCTGTTGGCATTTCTGCAATATTTCCTTCTAATAGTACAAGCCCGCCAATTAGCTGGACATCATAGTGACGCAGTCCCAGAACTCTTTTGGAAGCTTCTCTCACTGTGGCAAATGCTTCTACTTTAATTTGTTCAATTGATCCGCCGTTTTCTAAGTATTTTTTGAATTCGGTTGTTTTATTTTTTAACTGGCTGTCGGATAATTTTGCATAAATCTCTTCCAGCTGGTTGATCTCTTCAACTATTCTTTGGTATTTTTTATATACTTTATATTGTTGGGATTCTTTCCATTTAGTTATTAAATTCATGATATTAACGCTCCTTGTAAACTTTCACAAATAACTACTAAAATAGTATAACATGAATGTCCCTTATTTAATATCTATCCAATAAAAAAAGTGACGATTCTCTGTTGGAAATGAGAACCATCACATTGGGAAATTCATATGAAAATTAATCTATGCTCGGCTGTGCTGTCAGAGAGCTTGATGATTGATTGGGGGCAAGCACATTTGTCGTCGTATCCATTGATAAGTGTGAATTCAATGTGTTGGATACATTTGCAAGGCTGGTTTCATCGACCTGATAATAATAAATATTATCAATATAGGTGTCTGTGCCGTCCAATGTATATGTCTCAATATTAATATTACCAGTTTTTGCATAGGAAATCAGACTTTGCATTTCATGGAATGTCATATTTGTTTTCATATTATCTCCGACAGCTTCCATGATATCATCATATTTTAAAACAGAATCAACGGATAAAGCACGCTTCATGATCGCCTTAATAATTTCCTGCTGACGTTTTCCGCGTTCAATATCATTGTCAATTTTTCTCGTTCTTGCCAAAGCTAATGCTTCTTCACCATCCAGCTGTTGCACACCTGGTGTTAAGTGAATCGCATTTGCAACATCATTGGAATCCTGTTCATATATTTCTACAGGTACATCGACTGTAATTCCGCCTAAGGTGTCTACAACATCCATGAAGGCATTAAAATTCACTCGTACATAGTAATCAACAGGTACGTTGAGGAAACTTTCGACTGTTTCAATTGTTGCTTTAGGGCCGCCATATGAATGGGCATGATTAATTTTTGTATATCTGTCTCTTTCGGGAACGTACGTATACGTATCGCGAGGAATGCTTAACAGTTTTACACTGTGATCTTCACTATTTAATGTCGCTAATATGAGCGCATCGGATAATTTGTTGGTTTGATTAGATTCTAATCGTTTCTCACTTTCGTCAATTCCGATGAATAGAATGGAGATATTGTCTTGTTGAGGGTCTACTTCTACATCTCTTAGTTCGGAGCCTTCCTCTCTACCATCATCTTCATATGAATCTTTCACAACTTCTTCTGCTTTATTGATGAGGTTCATTGCATAAACCCCAACTCCACCAGCTAGAAAAAGAACGAATACTAAAGCAAAGATCAGTCTTCTCATTCTTTTCCGCTTTTTTGCAATCTTTCTCATTTCGTTTCGGGATTCTGACATATTTTATGCTCCTTAACAAAAAATTTAGCATCAATTTACATTTTACTATGAAATAAATTAACTGTCACTATGGAAAAGATGACGATTATATTAAAATTTGACGACAATTGATAGATTTTCAGATCTCTTCTATTCAAAAACCGCATAATACTGGTTTTTCTGCAGGATTTATAGATCTGCTTCATAACAGTATATGAGGATATTTTATGTCCATATTCATAACGGAAAAAAGATTTTTAATTTTTTAAAACTTTAATGCTACTTTTTGCCTCTGGAAATTGATTATAGAAGTGAAGGGAGGTGATAGTAATGGCAGTTGCAGAAAGAGTTGATTCAAGATTGCAGCTAGTTTTCGAGAGCGGGATTGATCCGGTAAGTGGTGACATGACATACAAAACGAAATCATTCAACAATGTAAAAGTGAATGCAACATCAGATCAGTTGTTAGCAATTACGGATGCTTTAGTACCGCTTCAGCAGCAAACATTATTCCAAATCAAGCGAAACGATGCGGAAATAATCACTGCAGAGTAAGCTTGATTAATTAATAGGAAAGGAGGTGCTTCCATTGAAAACAATTGAGTTAAAATTTGAGAATGAAGAAGGAAAAACAGTAACGGTTTCCCTAGACGAACCGGTTGAACCGGTAGATCCACAAGTAGTCAATGCGGCTATGGATGCCATTATCGCCGAGAATGCTTTTTTTTCAACAGGTGGGGATTTAATTGGTAAGAAAAGTGCCCGTGTTGTGGAAAGAAATGTAACAGAAATTGAATTGTAATGGATGGGGGAGAGGGGCTGTGTTCTGTTTGCAGCTCCTTTTTTCTAAATATAAGAAAAGGAGTGTAGTTATGGACCAGACATGGATAGCGTTAATCACTGATTTAGGATTTCCGGTTGCTGTAACTTTTTATCTGTTACACCGCATCGAAACAAAATTAAACACATTAATCGAATCCATTGTCGCACTGCCTGAGAAGATGCGATGAAAAGAGGAAAAGGACAGGGGGGATAATCCTGCCTTTTCCCTTTTGTTCCCTTTTTTGCTTATCAGTGTCCCACTTACATAAATTATGGTATAATGCACGCACGGAGCACTACATCAATCAGAACAATCACATACTTTACTTGGAGGTTACGAGGCATGGAGGAAACGATATCGCTGAAAGAAATACTTAGTATACTGAAGAAACGAATATTACTCATTGTTGGTTTAACTGTTGGAGCAATATTAGTCAGTGCATTAGTTAGTTTTTTTATGATAACTCCAACCTATGAGTCTAGTACTCAATTTATCGTTAACCAGGAAACAAACGAAGCGAATGTTGTGGATTATAATCAAATTCGTTCGAATGTAGAAATAATTAATACGTATAACGACATCATTAAAAGTAACCGTATACTTAGTCAGGTGGTCGAAGAACTGGATTTAGCGGTTTCTGCCAACCAATTAGGCCAGAGTATCACTGTTTCAAGTGGACAGAATTCCCAGGTAGTTACATTAACCGCAAGTGACACTGACCCTGATCGTGCAGTAGAAATTGCTAATACTACCGTACAGATTTTTCAAAATGATTTACCAGAATTAATGAATGTAAATAATGTGAATATACTAACAGAAGCTATGGCTGCGGCTGATCCTACACCGGTTAGTCCAAAGCCCTTGCTCAACATTGCAATCGCCATGGTTGTTGGCTTAATGGCAGGTGTCGGGCTTGCTTTCTTACTGGAATACTTAGACAATACGATAAAAGATGAACAGGATATTGAAAATAAACTGGAATTGCCAATTCTCGGTGTAATTGCCCATGTGGCGGATGAAGATACTCAATCAACAAGAGCGTCTCAGAATAGTCCGAGAAGAGAGAGGGGGAGCATGAGTGGTCAGAGGAAAAAAACAGTTTAAAAAAGGTGTAAAGATGCGTCAGCTGATTACAAAATTAAATCCGCGCTCACCCATTTCAGAGCAGTATAAAACAGTTCGTACAAATCTCCAGTTTGCTTCAGTAGATGGAGAACTGAATTCTTTATTGATTACATCATCCGGGCCTGCTGAAGGGAAATCAACTATTACTGCTAATCTAGCAGTTGTGTTTGCACAGCAAGGCAAGAAAGTTCTCTTAATTGATGCCGATATGCGGAAACCAACATTGCATTATACCTTCCAAATGGATAATCTTCAGGGATTGAGCTCTGTCCTTGTTGGGGGGTATACTCTGGACGAATCGATTATAAGCAGCGAGATATCCGGATTGGATTTGCTTGCTTGCGGGCCTATTCCGCCGAACCCTTCTGAGTTGTTAGGTTCAAAGAAAATGGAGCAATTAGTAGAAGAAGCTGTTGCTCAGTATGATCTGGTGATTTTTGATACACCACCTGTACTTGCTGTAACAGATGCACAGATTCTGGGCAATTTATGCGAGGGTGTTGTGATGATTGTACGGAGTAAACAGACAGAGTATGAATCAGCACAAAGGGCGAAGGAATTATTGGATAAAGGAAATGCTAAATTACTCGGTGTCGTATTAAATGATAAAGAGATTAAACGAGGTTCACAATATTACTATTACGGGACAACATAATAAGTGCCTATCCTTCATGATGAGGGATAGGCATTTTTATTTATCAAGTACCACAATCATTATGAAATGAGAATTTTAATATTTAGTAAACTAGTCGTTTTGCAGAAGAATTATTCTGAGGAAGGATGAAAATTTTGACTATTATAATGTAAAAAAATCAAATTAATCAGTATTTTATGTATAAAATGGTCAAAAATGGGGTAATTACTTACGAAGTGTTTAATTGCAGGGAGGGAAATGAAGGTATGTTATTTGCATCGAAGATTGGTAGTGTTAGAGAAATGAGATGAGTTAAACGCTTTTTTTTATAAAGAATGAAAGCTTAAATGTAATGACAGAAAAGGTGTTGATACTTAATGATAGATTTACATTGTCATATCCTGCCTGGAAGAGATGATGGTGCGAAACATATAACGGAAAGCATAGAAATGGCGAAAAGTGCAGTTTCGCAGGGAATTGACACGATAATTGCCACACCTCATCAATTAAACAGCAAATATAATAACTATAAAATCGAAATAATTGAAGCAGTACAGCAGTTAAATGAAATATTAAAAGAATCAGATATTCCTCTTACAATCCTGCCTGGTCAAGAAACACGAATAAATGGAGAAATGATTACAGATTTAATAAATGGACAGCTTTTACCCTTAAATGAAACGAGTGGTTATTTATTCGTGGAACTTCCATTCAATCATGTTCCACGTTATACAAAACAACTTCTATTTGACTTGCAAGTGCAAGGAGTCAAACCTATTATTGTTCACCCTGAAAGAAACAACGAATTAATAGAACACCCCAACATATTAGTTGATCTTGTTCGGGAAGGTGCTTTAACTCAACTAACTGAAGCAAGTGTTACTGGTCATTTTGGGAAAAAGGTTAAAAAATTCTGTATGCAATGTATAGAAGCAAATCTAACTCACTTTATTGCATCAGATGCTCACAACGTGAAGACAAGAGGCTTTGTTACAAAGGATGCCCACCGTGTGTTGAAAAAAGAATTTGGCACACAGGTCACTTCCTATTTTATGGACAATGCTTATGCTGTTGTTCATAATCAACTAATCATTGGGGGAGCGCCAGGAGAAATTAAAAGCAAGAAATTTATGGGTCTCTTCTAGTTAAAAGAATCCAACCTTTAAAGACATAAAGGGAACTGCGGAGAGATCCGGTTAACGGATGTATTCAGCAATAAAAATATGTACAAGGTTGTTTTGGCTATGAAATTTCGGGGAAGAGGTATGATGTCGGGAAAACACTGAAGTTTGCAAACACATGATTAGAATTCTGTATGGATATTGTAAAGGTAGCTAGCGGAAAATAATACATTTAACAGATTTGAGGGTAAGAGAATAAATAGAAATCCTCCTCTTATTAATGAAGGAACAGGTCAAAAGTTATTACATAATATTAATAATTAATGGAGAGGTTGGGGCTATAATGAGCTACAAACTAAGAATATTTCTATTAGTGTTAATGGATTCTCTCATTGTTAGTACAGCGATTTTTATCGCCACATGGATTGTTTATCCAAATAACGATTTTGACTCTCTTAATAAATTGTGGTTAAGTGCATTTGCATTGTTAGCACTTCATCATATATTTGCAGCAAAATATAAGCTTTATCATAAAGTATGGTCCTATGCAAGTATTGGTGAGATGATCGCAATCGTTAAAGCGATCACCTTTTCAATTGTTACAACAGCCATTGTTCAGCTTCTCATCAATGATTTTTCTATTTATAAACGTGCCTTAATCGTAACATGGTTATTACATATTGCACTTATCGGTGGTTCAAGGTTTGTTTGGCGCGTCTTCCGTGATAATTGCATTAATGAACAAAAATATAAGAAGCGGACATTAATCGTTGGTGCCGGTTCAGCAGGTGCGATGATTGCAAGACAGTTAAAAAATGAACCGAAACATAATGAATTATACCCAGTTGCTTTTGTGGATGATGATATAACAAAGCACAAAATGCAATTATATGATTTGCCAGTAGCAGGCAGTACAAAAGATATTCCTGAATTGGTGAAAAAATTAGCGGTTGAACATATTATAATTGCGATCCCATCTTTAACAAATGGAGCCCTAACGGAAATGGTTACTATATGTAATGGCACAAGTGCAAAAGTACAGATGGTACCGAAAATTGAAGATATTGTTTCAGGGAAAGTCTCGGTTAGCACTTTGAAAAATGTGGATGTTGAGGACGTACTTGGCCGTGAACCGGTAGAGCTTGATATTAATTCCATTACTGAATATGTAACGAATAGAACGGTGATGGTAACAGGTGCTGGAGGCTCCATCGGGTCAGAAATTTGCAGACAGCTGGTGCGGTTCAACCCAGAGCGGATTTTACTGGTCGGTCATGGTGAATTCAGCATTTACTCAATTGATATCGAACTTCGACAAAAGTGTGGTCATACCGAAATAGAAATTATTCCTATTATTGCAGATGTTCAGGATCGCAATCGAATGTTTGAAATTGTCAATGAGTATAAACCTGAAATTATCTACCATGCGGCAGCTCATAAGCATGTACCATTAATGGAATACAATCCTCATGAGGCATTTAAAAATAATATCATTGGAACGAAGAATGTAGCAGAGGCTGCCGATACATTCGGTATTCACACATTTGTTCTTATTTCCACAGACAAAGCTGTTAATCCCACTAATGTAATGGGAGCAACTAAGCGTGTAGCAGAAATGATAGTTCAGGATTTAGCTGCTAGAAGTGAAACAAAGTTTGTTGCTGTAAGATTCGGAAACGTACTCGGAAGCCGCGGCAGTGTTATTCCGTTATTCAAGAAACAAATTGAACGGGGCGGTCCTGTAACAGTTACTCACCCTGAAATGACCAGATACTTCATGACAATACCAGAAGCATCGAGACTCGTTATCCAGGCTGGCACATTAGCAAGTGGCGGTGAAATTTTCGTGTTAGATATGGGTGAACCCGTAAAAATTGTTGATTTGGCCAGGAACTTGATTAAATTATCTGGCTATTCAGAAAATGAGATTCCAATTGAGTATACCGGGATCAGACCAGGTGAGAAGATGTATGAAGAATTACTCGGCGAGAAGGAAGTGCATCCAGAAGCAATCTATGAAAAGATTTATGTCGGAAAGACGGTTAACGTGAACAAACGCTGTCTAGTAGATTTAATTGATTCTTTTAATGAGTATTCTAAAGAAGGATTAAAAGAGCAGTTAATGGCAATCGTATATGATGAGCGAAGGGGAAGGCTGAAGCTAGTAGAAGGTTAGAGGTTTTGGGCTTATTCTTTATTAGAAACTAGCATTAGCATGGTCTTTATTAAAATTATGTGATTTGTCTTGCGGAAAATGTTAGGTAATGTCTCCTTTGCCTTTATCAATGGAGGCTCTCGGTCGCGTTTTGGGTATGAGAGCCTAAGACGCTAGTTGTCGGTAGTTTGAGATGGGATTGGATGCCCAGGTTTAAATATGAACACAAAAGGATTGATAAACCATTTATAAATTCTCCGGTGATATTCATACAAATTTAAGTTGGTTCGACAAGTTTTTTAGTGGCTTAGCAGTTAGTTGGAAAAATGGGGTTCCAAGAAAGTTCTAATTTACTAAAATTAACCAGGGAAAGGAGTCTAGATATATGCAGTCAACAAAAGTAAAAGAAAGAATATACCTTTCTTCACCTCATATGAGCGAGGAAGGTTATGAAATGCAATACATAAAAGAAGCTTTTGATACCAACTGGATTGCTCCCCTAGGCGAAAACGTGAATGAATTTGAAAAAGAGCTTGCAGAGCTGGTTGGTTCCAAAGCTGCTGCAGCACTTTCCTCGGGAACAGCAGCCATTCATCTGGCGCTAAAAGCAGCAGGCGTTGGAGAAGGTGATATTGTATTTTGCCCAACCCTCACTTTTTCGGCTACTGTTAACCCTGTCATTTATCAAAATGCCACTCCGGTGTTTATAGACAGCGATTATGAAACATGGAATATCAGTCCTAATGCATTAGAAGAGGCATTTGAAAAATATCCACAGGTAAAGGCAGTAATAGTTGTCCATTTATATGGTTTATCTGCAGATATGGACAAAATAATGGAAATTTGCAAGAAACATAATGTGGCCGTTATAGAAGATGCTGCTGAGTCATTGGGTACTTACTATAAAGGGAAACATACTGGATCTATTGGTGATTATGGTATCTTTTCTTTTAATGGCAATAAGATTATCACTACTTCTGGTGGTGGAATGCTAGTTTCCAATAATGAAGGAAAAATTGCGAAGGCTAGATTCTGGGCGACTCAATCTAGAGATCAGACGAGACATTATCAACACAGTGAATTAGGGTTCAATTACCGAATGAGTAATGTTGTTGCTGGAATAGGAAGAGGGCAACTAAAAGTTTTAGAAGATAGAGTTGTAAAGAAAAGGTACATAGTTGATTTTTATAAGAGAGAACTTGGCGGGCTTGAAGGCGTTGAATTCATGCCAAGTAATGAATGGGATGAACCAAATTACTGGTTAAGTTGTATGACACTAACAGGAAATGTTAGACCAATTGACATAATGGAGGTACTTGAAGGAGAGAATATTGAATCAAGACCAGTGTGGAAGCCCATGCATTTACAGCCTTACTTTGAAAAATATGATTTTGTCGGAAGTGATGTGTCGGAGAATTTGTTTGAGAATGGTATCTGTTTGCCGTCCGATACGAAGATGACGGAGGAGGATCTTTGGAGAGTAATTAAGACTATTAAGAGGTTGTGGTTAGAATAATGAAAAATTCCAAAGGAGGGATATACAGAAGATTTGTAAAGAGACCGATGGATTTCATCCTTTCTTTAGTTGCTATTATTATTCTAAGTCCGGTATTTCTAACAGTGGCTATACTTGTGAGGTTGAAACTGGGCAGCCCAGTTCTATTTAAACAGAATAGACCAGGGATGAATGAGGAAATTTTTATGATGTATAAGTTTAGGACAATGACAGATGAGAAAGACGAAAACGGAAATTTTTTGCCTGACAGTGTTAGATTGACTAAGTTTGGCCAATTGCTGCGTTCTACTTCTCTTGATGAACTGCCTGAATTATTTAATATTTTAAAAGGTGATATGTCAATTATCGGTCCAAGACCACTATTGGTGCAGTATTTACCATTATACAGTGATCATCAAAAACGCCGGCATGAAGTTAGGCCGGGACTATCTGGTTTGGCACAGATTAATGGGAGGAATGCAATTAACTGGGAAGATAAATTTAATCTCGATGTTAAGTATGTAGAAAATGTAAGTTTCATAGGAGATTGGAAGATAATTTTCCTGACTATTAAGAAAGTATTTGTCAGAGAAGGGATTAATTCTGGAAGTACCCCTACAATGGAACCCTTTAAAGGAACAAAAAAAGAAAGAAGAATCGAGTCATGAAAGACAAACTACTTATAATAGGTGCCAGTGGTCATGGTAAGGTTGTGGCAGATATCGCAATTAAAATGGACAAGTGGAAGGAAATAGCTTTCTTAGATGACGATGCGAGTATTAAATCAACAATGGATTTAGAAGTCATCGGGCATTCCAAGGATGTTTATTTCCATATAGACAAGTACGAGGTATTTGTCGGTATTGGAAATAATTCTACCAGAAAGAGACTTCATGAAATGCTAGAAACAATTGGTGCAAGTATTCCGGTGTTAATTCACCCGGATGCCGTAATAGGGTCACAAGTAGATATAGGAGTTGGTACAGCTATTATGGCTGGAGTAATTGTTAACTGCTGTACGAGAATAGAAAAAGGTTGCATTATCAACACTGGTTCTACAATAGACCATGATAATTGGATCGAAGAGTTTGTGCATATATCACCAGGCGCTAACTTAGCTGGTTCAGTTAAAGTTGGAAAATCATCTTGGTTAGGAATTGGCGGGGTAGTAAGTAATAATATAAAAATTACGAATGATTGTAAAATTGGTGCAGGTGCTGTGGTAGTTAAGGATATAAATGACCCTGGTACTTATGTTGGTGTACCAGCTAGGAGAGTTTAAAGCATGAAGAAGAATATTTGGATTTTTAATCATTATGCTACAAACATGTATAGAGATAGGGCAGGGAGGCATTTTTGGTTTGCAGAAAACTTAATTAAAAGGGGATATAGTCCAACTATTTTCTGTGCTTCAACTATTCATAACTCAAGTGATCATATTGATACTGGGGGTAGAATGTATACCTCCGACATTATTAATGGGGTTGCATTTATCTTCGTAAAAACACCTAAATATATTGGTAATGGGAAAAAACGGATCATAAATATGTTTTCCTTTTACAAAAATATTTTTTTAGTTTCAAAAGCTTACGCAAAACAATATGGTAAACCAAAGGTAATTTTAGCTTCAAGTGTTCACCCTCTTACTTTAGTTGCTGGAATAAAGATAGCGAAAAAATTTAATATACCGTGTATTTGTGAAATAAGAGATTTATGGCCAGAAACTTTAGTCGCTTACGGTACTTTAAAAAGAAACAGTACATTATCCAAGTTATTATTTAAGGGAGAAAAATGGATATATAAAAGAGCTGATAAATTAATATTTACAATGGAGGGGGGGAAGGATTATGTGGTATCTAAAAAATGGAATGAAGAAAATGGCGGACCTGTTGATATGAGCAAAATATATCATATTAATAATGGTGTAGATTTAAAAAAATTTAACTATAATAGCCAAATTAATGTTTTGGATGATTCGGACTTAAATAATATTAAGAAATTTAAGGTCATTTATACAGGTTCTATTAGAAAAGTAAATAATATTATGAAAATTGTTAAGGCGGCAGAATATATAGATAGAGTCGGACGGAAAAACATTAGCTTTCTAATTTTCGGTGATGGACCAGAAAAAGAAAAATTAGAACAGTATTGTAAGAGTAAAAACTTACAAAACATCAAGTTTAAAGGCTTTATAGATAAAAATAAAATACCATACATTTTAAGCAAGTCTAACCTAAATATTATGCATTTTGAACAAAATGGTATCAAAAGATATGGTGCAAGTCTAAATAAATTGTTTGAATATTTTGCAAGCGGGAAACCAACTATATCAGATTGTGAGTTTGGATACGATTTAATTAAAAAATATAACTGTGGAGTAGTAATAGATAATGCAAATGAAAAGCAACTAGCTGAGAATATCTTGAAAGTATCTGAATTGTCAAAAGAGGATTACACCAATTACTGTAATAATGCTATTAAAGCTGCGCAAGACTTTGATTTTCAAAAGCTCACTAGAAAACTGGAAGAACTATTTTAAGTTTAAGCTTTTGTATTGAAATTATAGTGTTGTATGTAAAATTTGGAAGTGAAGGCTTGCGAATGATTATTACTTAGCAACAATTTATTCGAGTAGAAAACATTGATAGTACCAAAAAACAAAACTAATTATTTTTTCTTTTGAGGAAATGGATAAGCCAATAATCCTGCCAATTCATCCAAGAACAAGAAAATTGATTAATAAACTAGATATAAAGTTGAATAATGTAACCCTAATAAAACCAGTTGGTTATCTAATGATGTTATATCTTACAGCAAATGCATACATGGTTGTAACGGATTCTGGTGGCCTGCAGAAAGAGGCTTTCTTTCTTAAAACACCATGCACAACACTAAGAGATCAAACAGAATGGGTGGAAACTTTAGAAAACGGTTGGAATGTTTTAAGTTCAATTAATATTGATTCAATTCTAAGCGCGGTTACGAGAGAATTAGACTGTTTGAAACACCCCCAACCTATGTTATTCGGTGATGGGAATTCTGCTGAGAATATATGTAATGCTCTATAGTAAAGGGAGGATACTAATCTTATGAATACTGCTACCTCAACAAGTAATTTGAAGGATAAGTTACTAAGCAAAACTGCAACTCTTGGAGTCATCGGTCTGGGCTATGTCGGTCTTCCGCTGGCTGTTGAAAAAGCGAAAGCTGGATATAAAACCATTGGATTCGATGTTCAAGAATCGAAAGTGGAAATGGTTAATCATGGAGAAAATTATATTGGTGATGTAGTGAACGAGGACCTTGCTGAACTAGTTAAATCCGGAGATTTATTAGCAACTACGGATTTCGAAAAAGTAGCGCAAGCAGATTGTGTAAGTATTTGTGTTCCTACACCTCTAGATAAATATCAACAGCCTGATATTAGTTATGTGAAAGCCTCTGCAAAAAGCATCGTACCCTACATGCATAAAGATATGTTAATAGTGTTAGAATCCACAACCTATCCAGGAACAACTGAAGAACTTTTGAAGCCAATACTTGAAGAATCCGGATTGAAATGTGGAGAGGACTTCTACTTAGCGTATTCACCTGAAAGAGTAGATCCTGGTAATCTAACTTTTAAAACCAAAAATACACCAAAAGTTGTAGGTGGATCTACATCAAAATGTACTGATGTAGCTGCAGCTTTGTATGAAAGTATTTTAGAAGCCCCTATCCATCGTGTTTCCTCGCCAGCGATAGCAGAGATGGAGAAGATTTTAGAGAATATATACAGAAATATTAATATAGGATTAGTCAATGAACTAGCAATTCTTAGTGAAAAAATGGGAATAAATTTTTGGGAGGTTATAGAAGCTGCAAAATCAAAACCATATGGTTTTCAAGCATTTTATCCAGGACCGGGACTGGGGGGGCATTGTATTCCTCTTGATCCATATTACCTGTCTTGGAAGGCGAGGGAATTTGATTTTCATACATTGATGATTGAATCCTCAATGATGGTAAATGATAGAATGCCTGAATACTGTGTGGAGAGAGCTAGCAAAATTTTGAATAAACACAAAAAAGCAATGAATGGCTCAATAGTACTTGTGCTTGGTGTGGCATACAAAAAAGATATTGATGACTGCAGGGAAAGTGCAGCTATTAGAGTAATTAATGAATTAGAAAAAGAGGGAGCAGAAGTTATTTTCTATGACCCATATGTACCAGAATACAAAGCTCATGGAAAAGTTAAAAAGGGGGAACCTGATTTAACAGTAGAATTAATTGAATCTGCGGATCTGGTTATGATAACAACTGACCATACAATGGTAGATTACACGCTAGTCCAAGAGCATGCAAAAGCTATATTTGATACAAAAAATGCTATGAAGGATATAACAAATAGAGACAATATTGAGTTGCTATAGGATAGTATCCAAAAGGATTTCTTCTCAGTGGGCTAGATAAGGAGACATTTCAATGCAATATTTTGTACATGAAAGTAGTTATATTGATGAGAACGTAAAGATAGGAGCAGGGACAAAGATTTGGCATTTTAGTCATATTCATTCGGGTGCAGAAATTGGAGAGAAATGTTCAATAGGGCAGAATGTAAATGTATCTAACAACGTTAAAATTGGTAATGGAGTAAAGATTCAAAATAACGTTTCTGTATATGAGGGTGTGGAATTAGAAGATTATGTGTTCTGTGGTCCGTCTATGGTTTTCACCAATGACTTAACCCCAAGAAGTAAATACCCTAAAGGTAGTGCTGCATATAAAAAAACGCTAGTCAAATATGGTGCTTCTATAGGGGCAAACGCAACGATTATATGCGGAAATACCATCGGTTCCTGGGCCATGATTGCTTCGGGAGCCGTTGTAACAAAAGATGTACCAGACTATGCATTAGTGGCTGGAGTTCCGGCAAAACAAATTGGTTGGGTTTGTGAATGCGGTCTTCCAATAAAAGAAGATTATCATTGTAAAGAATGTGATAGATCTTATAAATTAATAGAAGATAGCTTAACGGAAATTAAAGAATAGGAAAGAGGTAAAGTATGCAGTTTCGTGACTTAAAAGCTCAATATACTCAGTATAAATCTGTTATTGATGATGCTATTCATAATGTGCTAAATACTGGCCAATATATAGGTGGCAAACCAGTAAATGAGCTAGAAAAAGATTTAGCTGAATACGTTGGTGTTAAGCACTGTATTACATGTGCTAATGGCACGGATGCTTTATCACTGGTTTTGATGGCATGGGATGTAAAAGAAGGCGATGCTGTTTTTGTACCTGATTTTACATTCTTCTCAACAGGAGAAGTGGTTTCATTTAACGGAGCAACACCAGTTTTTGTTGATGTGGATGAAAAGACTTTCAATATTGATCCTGAAAAACTTACACAATCTATTGAAAAAGTAAATAAAGAAGGAAAATTAAATCCTAAAGTAGTTATACCAGTTGATCTGTTTGGACTACCAGCTAACTATAATGAAATAGAAAAAATTGCTAAAAGTTACAATCTGCTTGTTTTGGAAGATGGTGCTCAAGGGTTTGGTGGAAACATTAATGGCGAAATGGCATGCAGTTTCGGTAACGCTGCAACAACTTCCTTTTTCCCTGCTAAGCCTTTAGGTTGTTATGGAGACGGTGGGGCAGTTTTTACCGATAGTGATGAAACAGCTGAAATGCTTCGTTCCTATAAAACGCATGGGAAAGGTGAAAACAAGTATGATAATGTAAGAATTGGTATTAATTCTAGATTAGATACCATACAGGCGGCGATCTTACAAGTAAAATTACATGCATTTAAAGAACATGAACTAGATGGAGTAAATAGAGCTTACCAACTTTATAGTGAAAGACTGCAAAATATTGTAGAAACACCTTTTATTCCAGAAGGTTATTATTCAAGCTTTGCTCAATATACCATTAAACTCGTTTCAAAAAAACAGCGGAACGCCTTACAAGATAAGCTAAAAGAAAATAATATTCCTAGTATGATTTATTATACTAAACCGATGCATCGTCAACAGGCATTTTCTGATTTACCATTTGATGAGAGAGATTTCCCTGTTACAAACAAGCTTTGTGATACCGTTCTGTCACTCCCAATGCATCCATATCTAAAGGAGGGAGAAATTACAAGAGTATGTGATGTAATACAAGATTTTATGAGTGATTAAGTCAAATATATGAAAAAGGAAGAGGTTTCGTTATGAATTTTGCAATTGTTGGATGCGGCTTTATAGCAAAAAAGCATGCAGCAGCAATTGAGAAAATTGATGCTGCTAAGCTCGTTGCAGTCTGTGATAAGGTTCCAACTGTAATGGATTTTTATAAAGAAGAATATGATGCAAAACCTTATACTGAATTAGAAGATATGCTGGAAAAAGAGGATATTGATATAGTGTGTATTTGTACTCCAAGTGGTTTCCATGCTTCTATAGCAGTGCAAGTGGCAGAAGCAAAAAAACATATTATTGTAGAGAAGCCGATTGCTATGACAGTCGAAGATACTGATACAATTGTCAATGCTTGTAAAATTAATAATATAAAACTAGCTGTTGTTCATCCGAACCGTTTTAGACCGGTTGTTCAAGAGCTGAGAAAAATTATAGACCAAGGTCTATTAGGAAAGATTAGCCATGCAAGCTGTATTGTGAATTGGAACAGAAATCAGGAATACTATGACCAAGCTCCTTGGAGAGGAACTAAACAGCATGATGGCGGAGTTTTAATGAATCAAGCAATTCATAATCTTGATTTATTGTTATGGTTTATGGGCTCTCCTGAACAAGTGTTTAGTATGGAAGCAACAAGATTTAGAAATATAGAAGCTGAAGACGTCTCTATCGGAACTATAAAATTTGATTCAGGTGCACTTGGAACAGTAGAAGCTTCGACTACTGTGTATCCTAAAAACTATGAAGAGTCTATTACAATATTCGGTGAGAAAGGTACAGTTAAAATTGGAGGTTCAAATGCCATTTATTTCGAACATCTCGACATTAAAGATATGTCAGAAAGGGAAATAAATGATTTGAAAGAAAGGATTAAAGCGGATCCGTGGGGCACTCCAGGTCACCAGTGGATTATGGAAGATATGGTGAATGCAATTAAAGAAGGCAGGAATCCTGCTGTAACCGGAGAAGATGGAAGAAGAGCACTTGAACTTGTCTTAAGTTTTTATGAATCAGCACAAAAAAATCAGCCCATTCAACTGTAAGGGAAGATGGAATAGTGGAACAACTAAATTATCATGTTGTGAATTAGCTGAAATAATAAGTTACATAACATAACCGTAGAAGTCGATGTGGATGTTCTTGGTTATATTAACTTCCATAGAGGTGGATAAATAAATTTTGGTTATTAGAGTTAATGGTTTGGATGTGCAAGAGAACAAGGTAGAGGAAGTTGAAAGACATCTACTGCATTGGTAATGTTACTGATGGATTAGTCATTACAAAGGAACAGTGTTGTTAGGTGAAATATGGAAATCGTGCAGGTTATGTTTGATACGATAAATTGCTAAAAGTAAATGTAATAATGGAAAAATTATTACAAATTATTGTAAGACTTATTAGAGATGGAGATTTGCAGTAGATGAAAAAGTACAGGGGAAAACTGCTACAAAATAAATTTTTAAAAAACGTTTTTATATTGGTTGGAGGAACCGTATTTGCCCAAGGATTGATCGTTCTATCTTCGCCTATCTTAACAAGGATGTATACACCCGAGGCATTCGGGATATTAGCAACATTTATTTCAATTATTTCGATTTTAAACTCGGTGGTGTCATTGCGATATGAATTGGCACTACCGTTAACAAGAACAAAGAAGGAACTCATTAATCTATTTGGATTTAATATGCTGCTAATTTGTGTTGTAGCTTTCGTCTATTGGATCCTTTTTGTTTGTTTTGGGGAGTATATATTCTCCCTTTTAGAAGTAGAAGATTTTATAAACCTGCTAATCTGGCTAATCCCATTTACGGTTCTATTTTTAGGTTTTACCAATAATATCATCTACTTTTTTATAAGGATGGAGAAGTTCAAAGGAATTACCAACATAAAGGTGGGCACAAGTATAGGGAAAGTTGTATCCCAACTACTACTTGGTGGGATTTCAAACTCCGGTTTCGGTTTGATTGCAGGAGATATCATTGGGAGAATTATTGGTGCTTTGATCGGATCATATTTAATGGTAAAAGCTAATCTAAAACAGTCTTATCAAATGGTGAAAAGTTATTTGTCTTTTGAAAGTATGAAAACAGCTGCTGCAAACTTTAAAAAATTTCCGATGTATTCCATGCCTGCTGGATTGATTAATAGTCTTTCCACTCACTCAACTCCAATTATGTTGACATTTGCTTATGATCCAGTGGTTGCTGGGTTTTATGCTTTAACCCAACGTGTGCTTGGACTTCCAAGTTCTTTGGTAAGTCAATCAATTTCACAAGTATATTTACACGAAGCACCGAAACTATTAAAAGAAGATATAAGGCATGTTCGCAATTTATATCTTAAGACAGCTAAAAATTTACTCTTATTTGGTGGAATTCCAATTATTTTACTAGCTGTTTATGGCGAACCTGCCTTTTCATTCATCTTTGGTGAAGAGTGGTCTGACTCAGGTGTTTATATGCAAATTTTAGCGCTGTTATTTATCGGACAGTTTACGGTTGTACCATTATCACAGACATTGAATATTTTAGGAAAGCAGCATGTACAATTGGTGTGGGATATAGGAAGAGTTCTTGTATCCTTAGCAACGATTATTGTTCCGTCTAGGTTCTTCTATTGGGAAGCTGAGAGGACATTATTGATTTTTTCAATCAGTATGTTCCTGTTATATTCGGTTTTATTTTATTTATCTCTACATTATTTACAAAAAAACAAGAAGCTAGTAAAGAGGAATTTATATGATAAGTAACTTTGCAATAAAGAAAAAATATATTTTCACTATCCTATTCATCTTGCTGTTTAAAGGTTTACTTGAGTACGGATACCTTACATTTGTTCACCCATTGTTTGAGTATTCCGGTTTCAACGTGGATGTTAATGGAATAAAGATGCTGGAATCCTATCTTGTCGTGATTCTTTTATCATTTCTATTAGCAAAACTGGATGATTATGATAAACCAAGTAAGATCGTCGTGTACATTCTATATTTAAATTTATATTTGCCAATTTCTTCACTCTATTGGCTTGAGAATCATTCCAGAATGTATTTCTGGGTCATTTCTGCCTCTATACTGCTTTTATATCTAATCATTAGTAAATTCAAGCCTATTAACAACTTTCAATTAAAAGAAGGTAGTAATCTAGCAATTAGTATTCTGATAGGAATTAGTCTGTTTGTTTATGGGTATCTCATTGCTGCTGGTGGTTTGACTAGAATAAATCTCAATTTATTAGATGTATACAGCACAAGACAAGGCTATGTGAATAGCAGTAATACACTTATTACTTACTTGCTTCCTTGGCAGGCGCACGTCATCAATTTAACTTCTTTAACTTATGGTTTGTTGAAAAAGAGAAAATCTATTATTTTTATCACGCTATTCTTACAAGTGTTTTTATTTTCGATGACAAATTTTAAAAGTTTTCTTTTCGCGCCATTAGTGGTGCTCGCATTACACTTTCTTACAAAAAAAGGTTATAAAAATGGATTACTCATGTTCATGTCTATATTGCTGTCTATCTTTATGTCCAGCATGTTTTTCCTATACAAAATAACAGGAGATATCCTGATGTTATCTATTTTTCTGAGACGTTTATTCTTTGCGCCTTCTAATTTGCATTTTGTTTATTATGAATATTTCAATCAGGCAGATAAGTATATGTTATCCCACTCTATTCTTTCCAGGGTGACCGAAAACCCTTATGGACTAACACCAGTTAGGCTGATAGCGAGGGATGTTTACGGGGAAGACTTCAGTCCCAATGTCGGTATATTCGCGGATGCATTTTTGAACTTTGGGTTTTTTGGTATTTTTATCTTTTTAATTATTTTAGGATTTGTACTTGTATTGCTGGATAGTTTAGCAAGGCCAGCGCCATTCATACTTGCTGCATCCATTATGGCTATTCCTTCAATGTCACTCGTTAATTCAGCTATGTTTACTAGCTTTGCGACACATGGGATCTTGTTTGCTATCTTTGTAACTTGGCTGACAACCAGTTTATTTAGGAAAAAGAATGATTCTATAAAGGAAGAAGGGAAAATTTCTTAATGAAAATATGTCACATTACTTCTGTGCACCGATATGATGATATACGTATCTCTATTAAAGAGTGTTCATTCCTAGTAAAAGCTGATTTTGAAGTTCATTTAATCGCTCCAAATACGGAAGAAACAAGTTTGAATGGAATTCATGTACACGGTGTAAGGAATCCGTATAATGGGAGAATTAAAAGAGCTAAGAATTTAACTAGAGACATCTACCGCAAAGCACTAGATGTAAATGCAGAAATCTATCATTTTCATGATCCAGAACTGATTCCTATTGGTTTAAAGCTTAGAAAAAAAGGGAAAAAAGTCATTTACGATATTCATGAAGATGTTCCTAGACAGATATTATCAAAACATTGGATACCGAACTATTTAAGAAAATTGGTATCTTTCTTTTTTGAGAAATATGAGAACCAAGCAGTTAAAAAATTCAGTGCCTTGGTGACCGCTACTCCACACATCAAAGAAAGGTTCCAAAAATTAAACGATTGTGTGATAAATGTCAATAATTATCCAATTTTAGAGGAATTGTATGATCCTTATTTGATAAAGGATATTCAGAAAGAAAAAAGTGTAATTTATATTGGTGGCATTTCAAAAGACCGTGGAAGTGTTAATTGTGTAAAATCGATTGCCAATACTGACGCTGTCTTCAAGCTCGCTGGAAAATTTGCAAATAAGCGCGAGAAAGCAATTGTAGAGGAATTGCCAGGATGGGAAAAGGTAGATTACATGGGCTTTCTTAATAGAAATCAAATCAAAAAAGAGCTTGAGACATCGATGGCAGGGCTGGTGGTGTTAGAGCCAAAGATGAATTATAAAGATTCTTTGCCAATTAAAATGTTTGAATATATGGCAACTGGACTTCCCGTGATTGCTTCCAATTTCCCATTGTGGAAAGAGATCATCGAAGGGAACCAATGTGGACTTACGGTTGATCCTTTAAATGTAAATGAAATTAGCAGTGCGATTCAATGGGTGATGAATAATCCAGAAAAGGCGAGGGCGATGGGGGAAAACGGTAAAAGTGCTGTTCTGAGCAAATTTAACTGGGAAGCAGAGAGCAAAAAGTTAATTAACCTATATGAACAATTACGGAGTGTTAAGGCTTAATTTGATGCCTTTACTTCTCGCGCTTTGGTGATTTAGGGCTTGTACTCCCGCTGCATAATGTGCTGAAGTGCCCAAGTGTTGTTATATATTCCAGCTAACAAATTATTGCGAATTGTGGTTAGGGGATATCTTAGTAGATGGCAGAGTAAATATCACTTCCCAGTTCAAGTTAGGTTTTTGTTTCACAGGCCCCGTTTTTATTTCATGCAACCAATTAAAGAGATACCAGCTACTCGTATTGCTCTATGGAACGGAAAGAGCATTGATAGAGGCATTAAGATATTCATATGCATAAGAATCTGTTTTGTAGCTCCCAAATCTAGTCAGTGGGGCACAAATTGTTGAATATGTATAATGAAACAGAGATCAGTACACCGAAAGATAGAAACTTCACTGTACTTCATAGCAATATTATACTTCAAGAATTGCATACCGAATTAGAGACAAGAGGACAGTCACCCGTCCTCTTGTGTTTAATGTTTTTTTATCTATTCAGCATCACTATTACCGGAATGGGATGAAAGGACAGCCGCTGCCCGTTCCTTCGCCTTATCCGCCTCACCGGCATTTTTATTGGCGGCATCCCTGTCTTTGGCAAGTTCTTCGACTGATTTGATCGGAAGTCTCGCTGCACCGGCATATTTTTTTACAGGGATTAGGTCGCCTTTTTGAAGTCTTTCTTTCGCTTTTGGTATTTCATGGTGATATTGAGGCAGCCATTTTTCCTGGCTTACTAATAATTCATCAACCATTTGCCAGATTTCCGGGGGATTGCAGACCGCGCCAACTAGCGGGTCCATCATCATTGCCTGTCGAAGTAACTGAATATCTCCGTGAACAGCCGCTGTTACTGCTAGGCGCTGGACAGAAATGCTGTTATTGCATACAGCTGCGCAGCCTAGTGGCAGATCACCAACAACAGGCATATTGATACCATTACGGTCGACATATCCTGGCGCTTCAATGATTGCATCATCCGGCAAATTAGTGATAATACCATTATTTACTGTATTAAAATGTCCCCGGTATATTCGGCCGGTTTCCAATCCTTCGATAATATAAGAGCCATGTTCTTCACTTCTCAATTCCTGTTTATATTCAAAAGGTGGATCTTCTAACCAGTTCGGAAAATCAGTCTCGAACCAGTTTCTCCCTTCTGTACATACGCGTAAATAGCCTCCGGTTTCACCATTAATCCATGTGCCAAGGTCAATCCACTTTTCAATTTCCTCCGGACGCTTCCGATACCATGGTAAATATTCACTTAAATGGCCATTAGATTCTGTACTGTAGTAACCGAATCTTTTCAACATATCAATACGGACTTTTTCGGTATTCTTAAACTCTGGGTGAGATTGAAAAGCATCCAGTAACCTGCCTGTCATGTCCTCGCCTTTGTGGCTGACTTGGATATACCACGTCTGATGATTAATCCCGGCACAGATGATATCAATCTCTTCTTTAGGTTTTCCTAATACATCTGCAATTTGTCTGTGCCCGTGCTGGACACCGTGACATAATCCAATTGTGCGGACATTGCCGTAAACATTGCATGCCCAAGTGACCATCGCCATTGGATTGGCATAATTTAATAAAAGACAATCATCTTCTGCGTATGTGTTAATATCTTTGCAAATATCCAGCATTTCAGCAATTCCCCTTTGGCCATACATGATCCCGCCGGCGCATAAAGTGTCGCCAACACATTGATCAACCCCGTATTTTAACGGAATATCAATATCTGTCTGGAATGCCTCCAGACCGCCAATGCGGACAACGTTTAAAATATAGCGGGCATTTTTTAAAGCCTGCTTTCTGTCGGTTGTTGCTTCGATTGTAATATTAAGACCGTTTTCATCGATGTCACGCTGACACAGTTCTTTTACCATTCCCAAGTTTTTAGCAGAAATATCGGTAAAAGCGATCGAAATGTTACGGAATTCAGGCACTGACAGCAGATCGCGTAATAAGCCACGTGTAAAACCAATACTTCCTGCACCAATAAACGTTACTTTAAATGACATCTGTTACCCCTCCTTTACTAAGTATCTTAACACCGTAATAGTGAAAGCGATTTAATATTTCTAATCAGCTTGACGGATTAATGTGTAATATTCTCACTTATTTCCGGATGGTTCGTAATTCTCTGTATTTCATTGGAGTAAGTCCTGTTGCCTTTTTAAAAATCTTACTAAAGTACTGGCTGCTGGTAATCCCGACAAACTCTGTTATCTCTGTTACAGACATGTCCGTTTTGTTTAATAGCATTTTCGCCTTGTCCATTCTTATTTTTGTTAAATATTCAATGATCGTACAATTCATCGTGTTTCTGAAAATTTTGTGCAAATAATTTGGATGGAGGTGAACAAGTTCAGATAAGTCGGCTGTTTTAATGTGCCCATCATAATTTTCGTGAAGATAATTAATTATTTTTGAGACATAGTAATCGGCGTCTTGCAGTTCTCTTACCTTTGATTCTAATTGATTGCGGGAAATCTGAATAAGGAGTTGTGAGATTAATAGATTCACCATGGTTTTTTGCTCATATTTTTTATTATCAAGTTCAAAGACTAAATTCCTGAGTGATTGATAAACTTCCTTAATATCTTTTTGAATGATGTATGGCTTTTGGTTCTGCAGGAATTCTTTCACCTCACTGCATTCATTTACTAGAGAACCTAATACAGAGTAGTGGCTGCTTTTGTGGAGTGTAAATTCAATATTGAGCATTCGGCACGGCTTGCCTTTTTCCACTGTGAGCCTGTGTGGAATATTACTGTCGATTAAGATGAACTGCTTCTGATTCAGTGTATATTGTGTATTATTGACAACTATTTTGCATTTGCCCCTCACCATGTACATGATTTCAATGGCTGGATGGGTATGTGTTTCCATCCGGAACTCTTCCCAATCTTTATAATAGTAATAAGTAATTTCAGGATAGATATGATTATGCTGGAGGCTGTTATAAATACTGTTCTTGTACATTTTAACCCGCCCTCTATTAACTGGTTTATGGAACATAAGCACCTTTTACCTTATGTTAATTATAATGGATTTCTTGTTTTTAGGTAAGTAAAATAATAAAGGGTAGGCAAAGCGCCTTGCTTTCAGCAGGGCATTATTTGCATGCTTCCATAACCTCTTTAGCAGATGCCTGCCCCATATGTTTACAGGACAAACAATAAAGGTACCATTCTTCTTTCTCTCTTTTCCAAAATTTTAGTATCCTGTACAGTTGAATGACACTTAAAACTGTAAATACCGTAATTGATAGGTAAAGTAACAAGAGGAGATTGTTATTTCTCTTGTAAATAAAAACTACAGGAATCAACAGCCATATCATGAGAACAAGCTGATTAAAACAGATCCGGTGTCTCATCAGCCGAATGACTTGCGGGTTATCGCATGAGTTGCAGGCAATTTTTTCTAAAGGATATGTGGATTTTATTCCAAACATTTGTTATTCCTCTTTTCATCTTTTTTAAGGTCCATAATTAGAATAATGCGATCGGCTTCATCTTGCCTTTTTCAAAATCGAATTCCATCTTATGAACACGAAGTCTTGGGTATTCATTTTCTCTTGTTTCAGGGACAGCTTCATACATGCGCTGCATCCCTGCATAGGAAATTAGCCAGGTAGATCCTGATTTCCGCACTTCTCCTTCCTGAAAGTTACCGCGGTCGATTGCTTTGCGAATGATGTTTCCATCTGACAGGTTCCAGATCTCTGCCGCTTCCTTAATCGATAAAACATGCTCAAGAGACATTTGATTAATCGGTGTGAACGGCACAGGACCAACAATGGAGCCGATCATACCTTTTTTATAAACCATAGCATCAATTAACGAATATTCGCCCATAGCTGTGTATTCGCATACAGTGATTTCTTGGTTTTCGATTAATGTCTGTTTAATCTCCTCTAATGAGGACAAACGTTTAAGATCCTTATTTAGCTCTTTTCTGTATAAAGCAACAGGCCATAAGCGGCTCCCTCTTACTGTATAAACCTGGAATAATTTCATTTCGACTCCTCCTATATTAATTATATCCAGAAAAAACCTGTTGAAATTTCTGAAAATTAGTAATATGATAATTTTACAATAGTTATCGGATTTTAGCCATAATTAAAATTTAGCACAAATTGGATGTGGAATCAAGAGGAGGGCATGATATGTTAACAGCTTTAGTTATCATTGGTATTCTAATTTTTGGATTGGTCGCATTTTTTTCAAAAGACTATGATTTAGAAGGATTAAGGGAACAATTGACTGCAGTTACAGATCAGTATCAGGAAAGACAAGAACAGTTAACCGGCTTAGCATACGCTCAGGCTGCTGTGATTGGGAAGGGGGAAGAACTGCATGACATTCTCAAACAAACAAAGCAGGAACAAGCTCAACTGCTTGATATAAAGGAAAAGTTTATTGAAAAAAGCCATGCAATAATGGGAATGAAGCTTGCAGAAGAGCAGGCATTAAGTATCTTAAATACATACAATCAAACGGAATTGGATGAAATGAATAATCTGGATTTATTTGGTGGTTATCTAGATGACTCGGATAACTTAGTGATTACAGAACAGGAAGAAAACTTTGATGAACTGCCTTACATGGAAGATGAGCATGATTGGCAACTTCAGGAGGATGATGACTTGATCCAGGAAGAAGAGAGGATATTGGAAGAACATGAATGGGAAGAGCAGCAAAGATTAATGGAAGAACAACAAAGGCAAATCGAGGAGCAGCAACAGCTGGAAGAACAGCTGCAAACGGAAGAACAACTGCAAATGGAAGAAGATATGAATAATAACCATGGTGATATGATACGGGCGGAAATGGAGGATGGAGAAGCAAACGGGATGGGTTTTCATCCTTTCGATGAGGAGCCGGATGATATGGATAATGGAATGGACGATATGGATTCTATGGATGATTATGGATATGACGACTTTGGCCATGATAATTCTAACAATTACTAGAGAGGGTGCGGGATAAATGGAAATCATTACTTTTATTGGATACTGGATAGGTCTTCCTGTCATTATTGGACTGCTGCTGTTTGGCCTGAATGCTTATCTTTTATATGATGTGCTCGGTAAAGAGGATAATGGCAGAAAACTGGATTCTAATCTGTTGGATTATATGCTTGCAACGATCATGTTTCCTGAATCTATGATCTGGCAGTTAAGTATAAAAAATAACAGCAAAACAAAAGTGTATATTTTATCACTTATATTATCCTTTACCATTGGCTTTATCATTGTTTCGAATTACCACAGCGGGTGGAGCTGGCTTGCGGCATTAAAGGAAATTCTGATATCCCTTCTAGTGTTTGGTACAGCTAAAAGAGTGTGGGCAGTTTACCAGGTTTATCGACTTTATAAAGCGCATAAACAAGTTCAACGTATTGAAAGTGATATTCATAATATCGAAGACCAGATAGTTGACTTAAAGAGGGGTATGAAAAAGGAAGAGGAAAAAGCTGCCAAGGTCAAAAAAGCAATTCAAACTGTTGGTGAACGAAACGAGCAAATCCATACATTTACTAACCAGATACATACTAAAATTGAGCAGCATCTCGAGTCACACAAGGAAACCCTCCGAATAATGCGGACAAATATCAGTCACTTGAGACAATGGGAAGGGAAAAACGTAAGAATCGCGATTGATACGAACATTTTTATGGAATGTGATGATTATATTATTGAAGAACTGAAACGTCATAAGCTGTTGATCAGTAAAACAGTTCAGGGTGAATGGGATTACAATATAAAAGGCGACGATCCGGTGAAAAGATCCAAAGGGTTGAGAGCTCGGGACAGATTAGAGGAGCTGGTGGTGAGCGGAAAGCAAACTGGCAATCTGTGTGAGTTTATCGTCAAGAAGTGGAATTATCAGTTTATGAAAGATAATAATCTGAGAACAGACGAGAATGATGAAAAAATTATTGCAGACTATTTGTTCGAATATGAAAAAGGCTTGGACATTGTCATCCTGTCTGCAGATAAAATGTTCACAATAAGTGCCAGTATCCATATGCCGGTGATCCGGTTGGAGAAACTAAATCTCTTTATAAAGGATATAGAACTGGTGTGAAGGAAGGAGTTTTCTGAATTCCCTGTAAAGGATACTTAACAACACACCTGCAGAAACCATATGATACAATCATATTATTCATTATGTTTGTAACGGTAACAGGAAGTGATTCGTGAGGTGCAGGTTGTGTTAGAAAATACAGGTATTGTTTCTTTTGCTATTATTTTATTATCTGTCATTGTTTTTTTCTTTCTTTACTATGTTAAGAGAAGAACCACTCCGCACGTGAAAATTAAGTAACAGAATGGTTCTTCTTATCCCTAACGATTTTTCAGCCGATAGACCGTGATTTAAATTTACAATCTTCTGGTTAATGTCATTTAGATATAGAATCAATCTCAATTGTATCGGTATATTCTTTTTCCTTTACAATTTCTTCGTTTATCAGTTCAAACAGACGGTTGACGAGCAGTTCACCCCATTTACTTTGATTTTGGGAAATTGCACTCGTTATTTGTCCGTTTTTCACACCTTCCAGAGTAACGGGCAAGTCATCGAACGTCACCGCTGTTTTATTAAGTCCGTGAGCTTTCCATACCGTAATGGCTGCTGGACCAGCCAGCGAATCTATCCCGACAAAACCTTCAAATTCAGGATGATTTTCTACCAGTTTTTCAATATTTGCTAATGTATCTGGGTGTGTTCCGTTACTATGGGCAATTTCTTCTATCTCTAATTGCGGATATTGTTCAACTGCAGCTTTTAAGCCTTCTATCCGGAGGCGCAGATTTTCCATCGTTGGTAAACCGCTGCTAACAAGGATATCTCCCCGATAATCTAAATGTTTTGCTACCGTTTCACCTAAATGCAGACCAGCCAAATAATTATCTGTCCCGATATAGGCATACCGGTTACTGTTTGGAGCATCGGTATCAAAACAAACAACTGGTATTCCCTCATCTATTGCTTCATTGATAATGGGGGTTATCGTTTCCGGATCTGTTGGTCCAATTGCAATACCGTCTACTTGTTGATCTATATATTTTTGCAGAATCATTGCCTGATCTTCTGCAGAAGCAACTTTCGGTGCATCAATAACAATATTCACACCCAAATCTGCTGCATGTTCACGGGCTGTTTTGGTTACCTTTTCGAAAAAAGGATGTGCGACAGGATAAATGATCGCAAATGTATAGTCAGAAGATTTCTCTTCCATATCTATTACCAAATCTTCCTGTGGCAAAGGTTGTTCGATTGAGGTGAATAATATAAAAATACTGATTAAAACAGAAAGTGCAATAATAGCAAAAATCCACTTTTTCATCTGTATCCCTCATTTTTTAGGTGAAACTAGTTGCTGATAGAGTTTCTGCAGCATAATTTCGATATTCCTTTGTTGTCATTCCTGTTACTTTTTTGAAGGTATGACAGAAATAATGGGAATCATTAAAGCCTACTTTATAAGCAATCTCATATGTTTTATCACTGGTTGTTTGTAATAAATGTTTTGCCTGTTCCATCCTTGTCTTTGTTAAAAATTCCGTAATTGTTTGATTCAGTTCCTTACTGAAAATATTACTGAGATATGATGCGCTAATATTAACCTCTTTTGCTATTTCCTGAAGGGACAAGCTGGAATCATGGTACCTTGCAGTTACTATTTGTTTTACCTGTTGAATCACATTGCCATGCTTGCTGAACTGGTGCTCATGGTGGATTAACAATGGCCTTAACATTTCCTTCATCAATTCAATCATTTCTTCTTTCGTTCGGATCTGGTGGAGGGATTTTTCTAATGGTTCGATTATCTCCTTACATCGCTCGTCATACTCGGACTCTTCCAAGTGATGGCGAAGTGTGATCGTAAAATCCAGCAGAAAATAATAGAGAAATATATTGGAGAGATCCCGTTGGTAAATAAAACTGGCATATGACTGAATGAAAGCATCTAATTGACTTTGCTGGCCAAATTTCAGGAAATGAATCAGCTTTCTTCTGTCAAAAGATTGCATTAACTCCCGGTGTACATCCTGATCATCCTGTAAAAAGGTGTATGACTGGATGGCACGACTGTAATTGTATGCTTCTAATGCATTTTCATAAGATACAGTTATATGTTCGGTTCTTGTTTCAATCGACCCTAATCCATATAAAAGAGAAGGGTGATGTGAGGTTAACAGCTGTTTGATCTTATCTATTTGTTCCAGCAGCATTTGCTCTATGTCATTTTTTAATATAAGGACCCATTTCGTATCTTTTGCGAATAATAATGGTTGGCAGCTTGTAATATGCTGATGTAATGGCTCATTATTTTTCTCAATGACAAGAACAGTATAATAACCTGCGATTAAATCCACCTGTAGACTTTTCGCCTGGTGGTTAATTTCTTCTGTTGAAAGTGCACCTTTGCAAAGCTGCTCATATAGTTCCTCATTTGTTTCCATATTTTTAAATTCAGTTCTTTTTGTATCCATTTCTGCCTTTACCTTGCGTAAGATATTTACTAAATCCTGACTGCTGACAGGTTTCAGACAGTACTCTTCCACCTGTATCCGTATCGCCTGCTGGGCATATTCGAATTCATCATGTCCACTTAAAATAATTATCTTAATATGTGGCATTGATTCTTTTAATCTTCCTGCCAGTGTTAAACCGTCCATAAAAGGCATCTTAATGTCTGTAATTACAATATCCGGCTGATGTCTTTCAATTAACGGTAACGCCATTTCTCCGTCAGAAGCATCTCCGCAATAGATGAATCCTTCGTTTTCCCAATCAATTTTTTGAGCGATTCCCCGTCGGATCACTGCTTCATCGTCAACTAAAAATACTTTTTTCAACTTTACTCGCCCCTTTTTGGAATGGTTATTGTTACTCGTGTACCAGAGCCTTTCCAGCTGTTTATCTTTATGCCATATTCTTTTCCGTAATATAACTGTATTCGCTGTTGCACATTAATTAGTCCAAATCCGCTTTTGGAATCGGGAACAACCTCGCCTGAGATTAGATGATTTTTTAATTTCTGCAGGCGTGCTTCATCCATTCCGATTCCATTATCAATCACATCAAACCTGATCAGATCATCCGCTTCTAATGTACCGTTAATCCGTAAGTAACCTTTGCCTCGTTTGTTTTTTATACCATGATATATGGCATTCTCTACAATTGGCTGTAGTAAAAGCTTTAAAATATGATAACGATACAGGTGTTGATCCACATTGACCGTAACATCCAAAATATCTTCATATCTCGTTTGCTGAATATATAAATAACTGTCAATATGAGACATTTCATC
This sequence comes from Gracilibacillus ureilyticus, assembly GCF_900111195.1. Classification (GTDB taxonomy): domain Bacteria; phylum Bacillota; class Bacilli; order Bacillales; family Amphibacillaceae; genus Gracilibacillus; species Gracilibacillus ureilyticus. The sequence continues at coordinate 77,368 of NZ_FOGL01000008.1, read as the reverse complement.
CGCAATAGTAATCCAGTCTTTTCCTTTGCTAAGCGATATTCTGCTATATTGCGACAGTGCCTTTGTCAGTTCAATGACAGATTCATGCTGCTTCGCTTCAGCCAGCCAGACGATCGTATCGAGCGTGTTATACAGAAAATGCGGGTTGATTTGGGCCTGCATTGTCCTGAATTCTGCTGCCTTCAGTTTCTTTTGCTCTTCAATACTCTGATCTAAAAGTGTTTTTATTTTTGAGATCATCTGGTTGAAGCTGTACCCTAATGTGGCGATTTCATCTTCTCCAACCGGATTGACTTTAGCATTAAGATTTCCTTCTGCAGCTTGCGTCATTTTGCTTTTTAATATGTGAATTGGCAGGATCAGCTTGTTAGAAATAAACATATAAAGTCCGATAATGAAAATAATGCTGCAAATAACTGTTAAAAAAATCAATGTGCGAATTTCATTGCTGTCCTTCATGATCTCCTGTACGGGAGCCTGGCCGATCACTTTCCAATCTGTCATTTTCGAAGTTTCATATACATAAAACCAACCATTACTGCTGTAATATCCTTGATCTTTTGCTGTGATTCTAGAAAAGTCGAAGTAGGGAGCAGCCGGTGAAGGTTGCGATTCCTGTTGGAAAAATATACTTTGGTTATTTGATACGATATAAAAAGAACTGCTTTCCGTTAACTGAACGTTATCCAGCACAGAGGTTATCGCTGAAGTATCTATTGTTATTTTTAATAACCCGATCACTGCATCTGTTATATCCCAAACAATCGTATTCGTTACTTCCAGCTGCGGGAAGCCGTCCCGGTAAATAATCTCCATAGAAGGCTGTGCAGGATATTCTGCAGGCCAATCCTCAGTTTTTATATCACTGCGTTGATAGACACCTTTGTTATCACTGATTGTTTTCCCTTCCATGTTCGTTATTTGAATGTCCAGAATATCTTCTCCTGATAAATAACTCTTCTGGTAAAAGTCAAACAATCTTAAGATTTCTTTGGCCTCATCATAGGTTTCCTCCTGACGCAACAGGAATTGAACAGTGCTCTCTTGTTTTCCTATTTCATTAAAACGGTTAATGTCCTGGAAAAGTACATCTATTTCCCTTGTTATTTGACTTGTTTTAATTTGCGCCAGACTGTATGCTCGTTCGGAAACAATATTCGAAGATTTCATATAAGATATAAATCCTATCAAAACTAAAGGAAAGACAGTTAACAGAACAAACATAACAAGCATTTTTATACGTAAGCTTTTGTCTAACCAAGTGAACCACTTCCTGTACACGATACATCATCCCCTGGGTTGCAGTTAAATGGTAAATTGCCTTAACTGCTGCTGTAATTGTGCTAAATAGGCGAGCTGCTTATCAGAGTTTTCGGCAATTTCTTCAATGGTAGTCAGCTGCTCTTCTCCCAGTGCCCCGATTACTTCCATATTGGAAAAGCATGCAGTAATTTGTGTTTTAAATTCTTCAATATTTTTCTGCAACTGGATGATCATCGTGATGGTAATAGAAGTGTGTTCATGGATAAGGCGGTGCTCTCCGGGGAGATTATCTAATTTACTCTGAAAGGTTATTTGCTTCTCTAATAATTTCTGATTCTCACGTTCTAGTTGTTGTAATTGGTTATGCTGGTGTTGTAAATCATTTGTGATAAATTGACTGGTTGCTGTCATTTGTTCACCTGCTGAGAGATTTTCCTCCGTACTTTGATGAATTTGCTTTGATGTATGGATGATTTCCTTGCTTGTATGCTGTACTTGACTGATAATTTGCTTTAAATAATTGGTCATTGAAAGAAAACCGTTATAAAGATCATCTATTTCATTTGTCGCTTTCACAGGAGTAATCTTCACTTTCAGGTTACCTTTCGCAATTTCTCTGGCAAGATGCTGCAAAGAATAGATTGGTTTTAACATGTGTTTGGATGCAATCCAGATAATGAAAAAAATAACTACTACTAATAGTATGTAGACAGTAACACTGATAACAATGTCACGATTGATTTTTTCCTTCATCGCTTCTTTTTGTCTTTCACTTTCCTGCAAAGTTTTTTGCAATAATGTCTGCACATGTTCATTAATTAATTCAGAGGCAATCCCAATATATTCCTGGGATATGTATCTTTCTTCTGCAGGTGCATTAAATTTAATCTGCTCGCCAAGTTTGTCAACATATTCGGTAGTTGTTGCAAGTATTGTCCTTACCTCTTCAATCTCATTGGTAAAAGGTTGTGCCATTTCCTTTTCTGCAACTGTGTTAAGATTTCCCTCCATTTGGGTTAAAATATGATATTGCTTCCCATCTTCAAAATAAACTTTTCCATAAACAATATCTCTAATTTCCTCTTCTAACTGATCTCTAAGCTGACCATGGATTGAGTTAGTTAAATGGATAGTTTCCGTTATTTCGTTATATTGCTTAATATAATTTATAAATAAGAAGAGCTGTACAAGCTGTATAAGACCAAACCATACGAAAAGCAAAATAAATAGAATAAGGAATTTTGAGCGGATCGATAATTTATTTAATTTTGAAAACGCATTCATTTTTAAACTCCTAACTAATGGTTTTAAGATACGCTCGTTATCTTTTAATAAATCAGGAAAAATGCTTTCTTATATTCTAACTCATTTGAACTAGTTTCTATAGTCTATTTTCCTTATTTTAAAAAATAACACAATTATAACTAAAAAAATTAAACATTTATAAATGAAATTCGATAAATAATTAATTTTTTTCAAAAGAATATCTATTACAAAAATATTGTAAGCGTTTTAAAATGTGAATGTACCGACATTTTAATGGAGAAGAGAAAAGGGGAGGTTACATGATAATGAAAGATCTTTTAAAAGTTAAAGGGTTATTGGTGCTATTATTTGCTTTACTAATTCTGTTAGCAGCTTGTGGTTCAAATGAAGAAAGCGGAGAGAGCAGTGAGCCAACAGATAACAATTCAGAACAAACAGCGGCAGATAACGAGGAAGAGACAGATAGTGACACTGGGGAAGAAGAAAATACGGATAAGGCTGGTGAAAAATTAGTCATCGGTTTTTCCCAGGTAGGTGCGGAAAGTGAGTGGCGTACTGCTAATACAAAGTCGATTCAGGATGCGATCAAAGATGCTGGTCATGAGTTAAAATTTTCTGATGCACAACAAAAGCAGGAGAACCAGATAAAAGCAATTCGTTCTTTTATTACACAAAAAGTTGATGCGATCGTTTTTTCTCCGGTAGTGGAGACAGGTTTTGAAACAGTACTGCAGGAAGCAAAAGATGCAGGTATACCTGTATTTCTGGTTGACCGTGCTGTAGACGTTGAGGACGATTCCTTATGGGTGACATTCCTCGGTTCTGATTTCATTGAAGAGGGACGAAAAGCAGGAAACTGGTTAGTGGAAGAAATGGCAGACGAAGAAGGTCCTGTTAATATTGTAGAACTACAGGGAACAGTTGGTTCTGCACCGGCAATTGACCGTAAAGAAGGTTTTGAAGAAATTATCGGGCAAGATGAGAAATTCAGCATTATTAAATCACAAACAGGTGATTTTACTAGAGCAAAAGGTAAAGAAGTTATGGAAGCGTTCCTGAAATCAGATGGTGAAAATATTGATGTATTGTATGCACACAATGACGATATGGCCATTGGTGCCATTCAGGCAATTGAAGAATATGGGCTAAAGCCAGGAGAAGACATTACCATAATTGGCGTAGATGCAGTAAGAGGTGCATTTGAAGCAATGGCAGATGGGAAAATGAACGTAACTATCGAATGTAATCCATTATTTGGACCGCAATTAGTAGAATTAATCGAACAGAACTTTGCCGGGGAAGAATTAGAGAAACGTATCGCAGTAGAAGAAAGCATGTACACGATGGATCAGGCAGAAGAACTTTTACCAACGCGTGAATATTAAGCGATAGTAATAACGCAATGAAGTAGCCTAAAGCAAAACTGATTTGCTTTAGGCTTACTGATTTGAGAGGGAGGTAGGCAAATTGGCCGAACAATTGCCGAGATTAGAAATGACCAATATTGTGAAAGAATTCCCAGGTGTGAAGGCACTTTCTGATGTGCAGCTGAGGCTCTATCCAGGTGAAGTTCACGCACTCATGGGCGAAAATGGTGCTGGAAAATCCACATTGATCAAAGTTCTGACAGGGGTTTATCCGATTGATCAGGGGACTGTAACGCTTGAAGGGAATCCTGTTCATATTAGCAGTCCGTTAAAGGCTCAGGAACACGGGATTACTACTGTATATCAGGAGGTGAATCTATGTTCCAACCTTTCTGTAACAGAAAACATTTTTATCGGCCGGGAAATTAAGAAATACGGGAGATTAGCATGGAAGGAAATGCATCAGCGTGCAGAGAAATTATTAGAAAGATTACAGTTAAAAATTGATGTAACGAAACTGTTATCCTCCTATTCAGTAGCTATACAGCAAATGGTCGCTATTGCAAGGGCGCTTAATGTATCAGCCAAAATCCTTATCTTGGATGAACCGACCTCAAGTCTCGACCGGGACGAAGTGCAGCAGCTATTTGCAGTAATGAGACAATTAAAAAAGGACGGCCTTGCGATCGTATTTGTCAGCCACTTTTTAGACCAGATCTTTGAAATAACCGATCGCTTAACAGTATTACGTAATGGTGAATGGATTGGGGAGTATAAAACGGCAGAAATCAGCCGTATGGACCTTGTTTCGAAAATGATCGGCAAAGAATTAGAGGAGATGGAAGCAATTTCTTCTAAAAACACAGGCAATACAACAGAGAGTACACAGTCCTTTCTACAGGCAGATGAGGTTGGACTTAAGGGGAAAGTGGAACCATTTGATTTGGAAATGAGAAAAGGAGAAATAGTCGGACTTGCCGGATTGTTAGGATCAGGAAGAACAGAGATGGCCCGTGTTTTATTTGGAGCAGATAAAAAAGATAAAGGAAAAATTAAAGTAAATGGTAAGGAAGCCCACTTTTCATCCCCAAGGAATGCGATTTTATATAAAATTGGCTTTTGTTCGGAAAATAGAAAAACAGAAGGAATCATCCCTGAGTTAACAGTTAGAGAGAATATGATTCTTGCAATTCAAAGTGTGTATGGCTGGTTTCGCTATCTTTCAAAAGCAAAGCAAATGAAGATTGCGGATGAATATATTCAATTATTAAATATTAATCCGGCTAATCCAGAGCAATTAATTAAAAACCTTAGTGGAGGGAACCAGCAAAAAGTGATGCTTGCAAGGTGGCTGGTAACCGATCCGGATCTGTTAATACTCGATGAACCTACTCGTGGTATTGATATAGGTGCAAAAACAGAAATTATGAAGTTAATGACGAAGTTAAGTAAAGAGAATAAATCGATTTTATTTATTTCTTCAGAAATAGAAGAGATATTACGAACGTGTGACAGAATAGCAGTACTCCGAGATAGAAAGAAAGTAAAAGAGTTTGATAATGACGGCAAACTAACACAACAGGACGTTATGAAAGAAATGGCCGGAGGAGGGTGACATATTGAAAGCTATAATAAAATCCAGACTGTTTTGGCCGATTCTCGTATTAATGCTAATTTTACTAATCAATTTGTTTTTTGATAGCAGTTTCTTTTCAATGGAAATACGAAATGGCAGGCTAACAGGAAGTCTGATTGATATTTTAAACCGTGGAGCCCCGTTAATACTGATATCGATAGGGATGACTCTAGTAATTGCAACAAAAGGAATTGATTTAAGTGTAGGGTCAGTGATTGCTATGTCTGGAGCAATTGGTGCGATGACCGTTGCTAGTGCGGATGGTACAGGTTTAGGACCATTACTAATGGCTATTGGGCTTTCATTATTGATTTGTACATTTGTTGGGGGCTGGAATGGTTTGCTTGTCTCCAGGGTTGGTGTGCAGCCGATTGTCGCAACATTAATCTTAATGGTTGCTGGGAGAGGTGTCGCACAGCTGATTACTGGCGGGCAAATCACTACTGTATACTATGATCCATATTCATTTATTGGTGGCGGCTATTTATTGGCCTTGCCGTTTTCCATTTTTATTGCAGCATTTGTTTTTCTTATAGCTGTTTTGTTAACGAGAAAAACAGCACTTGGACTTTTTATAGAGTCAGTTGGATCAAATCCAGATGCGAGCAGGCTGGCTGGGATCAATTCGAAAAATATTATGTTAATGGTATACATGTTTTCAGGATTTTGCGCTGGGGTTGGCGGTTTAATCTTATCCTCTAACGTAATGAGTGCGGATGGAAACAATGCAGGATTATGGTTTGAACTCGATGCCATTTTAGCAGTTGTTATTGGTGGAACTTCTTTAATGGGTGGGCGGTTCTATCTTACAGGGACAGTTATTGGAGCACTGATTATCCAAAGTTTAACGACTACAATTTATTCCATTGGTATCCCGGCAGAGACTAATTTGGTAGTTAAAGCACTTGTCGTATTAATTGTGTGCTTATTACAATCACCGGAATTCCGCCGCAAAGTCTTCGGTTTTGGTAAGGTGAAAGGAGCAGGGGAGCAAAAAGGAAAAGAGGGGGCGACATTATTATGATCAATCGATTATCACTGGATTATAAACAACTCCCATTAGTAGCAACAATTGCCCTGTTTGTTCTAATGTTCAGCTTTGGTTCGTTACGCTATACAGGATTTTTATCCACACAGGTATTTCTCAATCTGTTTATTGATAATGCTTTTCTTATTGTTATAGCAGTTGGAATGACATTTGTAATCCTATCAGGTGGGATTGACCTGTCTGTCGGATCTGTGATCGCTCTGACTAGCATGGTTGCTGCAAGTTTAACAATGGAAGCACAGTTATCTCCATGGATCGTTGTTCCTGTTAGTTTGTTAGTTGGTACTATTTTGGGGATGATTCAAGGTTCATTAATCCACTTTTACAATTTGCAGCCATTTATTGTTACATTAGCGGGGATGTTTCTGGCGCGTGGACTCAGTTATTTGATTAGTGTGGAAACTATTTCTATTGATCACCCTTTCTTTTCGTATATGGCAAACTCGCAAATTCCTTTACCGGGAAATAATTTTATTTCAATAAGTGTGGTTATTGCTCTGATTGTTGCGGCGATTGCAATATTTATAGCCCATTTCACCAATTTTGGCAGGACGGTCTATGCCATTGGCGGCAGTGAACAATCCGCATTGCTGATGGGTTTACCAGTGACGAGGACGAAAATACTTATCTATACATTAAGTGGTTTTCTCGCTTCCTTGGCTGGTTTAATTTTTACCTTTTATATGCTATCAGGCTACGGATTGCATGCTAACGGTATGGAGCTGGATACGATTGCAGCTGTGGTAATTGGCGGCACGCTTCTAACGGGGGGTGCTGGTTATGTAGCAGGAAGTGTAGTAGGTGTACTGATTCTTGGAATTATTCAAACAATTATCGTTTTTGAAGGGACGCTTAGCTCATGGTGGACTAAAATTGCTATCGGTGTACTGTTGCTCCTGTTTATTGTGTTACAGCGTGTGATCGTATGGAGAAGCGAGAAAAAGGCAGGTACCGGGTAAAAAATATAAGATAGCAGGGAATACAGCAATACCTGAGAATGAAGCTATCATGCGCCCCCTGCTAAAACAGAATAAAACACATAATATGGAACACATCTACACAAGTAAAATTTGTAGTATTTTGTTTGCAGCTTAGAAGGCTTCAGTTCGTCCTGATCCCACAGGATGATCCACAATTGACCTTTGCTCAAATGTTACTCAACTATTTTTAGCAAGTAGCAGATTGTAGTAAATAATAAAATTCTCAGGAATATGGATTGTTCCTGAGAATTTTTAATGTGTTTTTATCAAAATACAGGGATGTTTGAAGCCGAACGGTTTTTGTCAAAAGTATTCTAGAGTCACACTAAAGCGGAGGCCAGCCTTTAACCTTTTTCAGAAAATTCCCGAGCGCAGCTGCTGCTTCTGCACGGGTTGCAAAATCTGTTGCGAAAAACCGGCCATTTGGAAATCCTTGCATAATATCATGTTGGATGATTGTTTCGATATCATCTTTTGCCCACTCAGGGATTTTTGCTGCATCAGTAAAGTCTTCGATTGTTTTATTATTGCTTGGCAGCTCCACTTCAGTAGATTCAAGAGCACGGCCTAATATTGCGGCTAACTCAGCACGCGTTACTTTAGCTGTCGGTCGAAACGTTCCATCAGTAAATCCGGCAATAACATTATTTTCAGCTAGTGCATATAAATTATTTGCATACCACTCTTTACCTGTCACGTCCTTGAAACGGGTATTGATATTACCAGCTTCCAGGTCCAGCCCTGCTGCAACAATTTGGGCAATTTCTGCTCGGCTGATCGTAGAATCAGGACGAAACGTTCCATTGGGATACCCATTCAATATTCCCTTATTTGCTAGTAACTGGATAGCATCCTTCGCCCAATGGCCTGAGAAGATATCTGTGAATTCTTTCGCCGGGACATCTCCACTCGCACTTTTCACAGTCTTCTCGGATTTCTCGATCGTGTATTCCACTGTTTTACCACTCCAGAAGTAAAACGTAAGGTTGACTAGACCATCGTTTGTTTCATTAAAAAAGTTTTCATTTAATTCAATATAACCATCATCATAGTTAGGTGAGAATGTATATCCAAATTCCTTAAATGATGTCCAATTTTGCGGACCGGCAATGGACCCGTCTTCATAATATGCTTCCATTGTTGCTAGCTGGTCACCATTGAATTCAGCCGGGATTTTAAAACTAACTGTTGAACCTTCTGCTTCACCCAGCTGTGGTCTGCTAAATTGTCTTACGTCGATGTTCCAGTCAACACCGTCTGTAAAGGCTATATGAATAGTAGCTATCGACCCTGTTTCCTCTGAAGAGATTGACTGAAGAAAAGACTTTTTAAATGTGATGGTATTTTCATTGATTGTATAATCTTCATTTTCTTCTAGAAGCTGATTATTCATGGAAACTTCAAGGAATTCATTCCCGTTCAGTTCGAAGGTTAATGATTTATCTGTCCATTCTTTTCCTTTTTCCAGATATATAAAATTGTCATCAGGAACAGCTGATCTGGTGTCCCAGCTTGTTTGCAGCATCTCGAAGAATTCGGAATCAGACCATTCAAGCGTGTTCCGGTTCAGGTGCTGTCCATTGTCCCAAAGCATATGAACAAGGTTCTTTTCCTGGGCATAATGGGTCATAAACTCAAAGAACTTTAACTTTTCACCCTGCTGGATAGCCCCGATATCTGTGTCGAAGCCTAATAAACCATACTCTCCAATGATTACCGGAATTCCTTTTGCTGTAAAAGTGTCATGTACCCTGTCAAATACTGTGATGATATCATTTTTAACCTCGTCATTAAATCTAGTAGCTCTAGCAATATTCACACTAAATGGCCAAAAGCCATAATAATGGACAGTTGCTATAATGTTTGGATCATCTAATGTTTCAATGAAGCTGTCCAGTCTCTCCAGATAAACAGGCTCTGACCCGGTGTGAAGGGTTGGTATAACCAATGGGCGAATATCATTGTTGCCGCCGGACTTTCTGACAATTTCGTAAAAGCTTTCATTTAATTCATCTAAGTAATTCAGGCTCTCTTCTTCTGTTCCTGAAAATCTCGGTTCATTAATACTTTCAAACATAAGTTTGACAGAGTAATCTTTGTAATGATCAGCTAATTGCGTCCAGATAGCATTAAAACGAGCAACTGTCTGATCATGGTTTTCCTGCATCCCGTTCTCTATCCATACCCAAGAATCATGATGAACATTGATCATGACGTAAAGCTCTTCTTCTAGTGCCCATTGAATCGTCTGATCAATACGGATGAGAAAATCCTGGTCAATTAAATAATCGCCATCAGTATCCATCCTCTGGTCGAATGTAATCGGAATCCGGATACTTTTAAATCCTTCTTCAGCAATCTTTTCAATAAGTTCTTTTGTAACGTAAGGATTTCCCCAAGCTGTTTCATCCTCACCGACAGCATCGTACGTATTACCAAGATTCCAGCCAGGCTGCATGTTCTTTGCATAATCGCTGATATCGACAGGAGTATCTCCATCTACTTCAGCAAATGAGAAGTTAGAGGTGAGACACAGAAATACAATGGATAATAGGATAACTTTTGATAAATAGTTTTTCACAGATAAATCCCTCCTGAATATTTTAGTAAACGCTTTCTATACTAAATTAACATAACAAATATGTGAAAAATACATACCAAATGAGAGGTATTTCCCTGTGAAATGGGGAGGGGGATCGGTTCGGTTTAGGAATAATTAGAGTCAACTACTTTGACTAATAATTTCCTTTTAAAAAGTAGTTTTACACGATATAAAAATGGGAAGTTATCTATGTAGATGTAAATCAAAGGGAAAACACAGAAATAATTTTTGGGAGACTTTAACTCCTAGTATGACGAGAAAATTACAAATATTAAATTATTTGTCAAAATTCGACTTATTTGGTGAAATTATATTATTGATTTGATATAATATAACAAACTTAAAAAAGGAGATGATTTAAAGTAATGAACACGATGAAAAAAGGCCTAGTGGTGGCTCTAACAACTCTCGTAATCTCTCTATTTAGTCCGCTTGTCAGTATTTCTGCAGCTGAAGGAGATGCAGCGCAGGAACTTGTAGGTGCTATTGAGTCTATGAATATTGCAGATGACCAGGAAACTAGCTATCTTTACACACACTTACAAACAGCGGGAATCACAGATTCTGAATTGGAAAGTATCGTAGCAAATGCCGAAGAAGCACAAAGTATTTTAGCAGGAGTTAATTCTCCTGAGGAATTATCAGATGCAGATCGTAACACAGTCGCAGCTCTTTTAAATGACAGTGCACAGAAAGCACATTTAGTAGTTAACTTAGTTGACGGTAATGGAAATGTAATTGATTTTACAGCAAATTTAGCAGAAATTAATACTTCCAGCTTACGTTTATCAGTTACTGATCTTGATGGAAATGAACTAGTATCATATGATCCTTCAATTGAAGATATCAGTGCAGCCAGCTTGGCAGCTAAGATAAACGCTTTAAAAGAAGCGGTAGCTGCAGCAACAGAATTACAGGAATCAGAAACATTTGTACCTATGCCGGAGTCACAATTACCTAATACTGCAACAAATATACCTATGGCGATGGCCATTGGCGGTGGATTATTGGCATTAGGTTTGGTAGCATTATTCCCTGCTGTAAGATTAGCTCGTAAATTTTAATTATTAATGATAGGGCTGATATAAATGGGAATGAAAAGAAGAGGACAAGCTAAGTCAAAAAAACGCAAAGTGTGGAAATGGGTATTGATTGGCATACCCATTTCCTTTATCATAGCGGGAATCTCCATAGTGGCAATCTTTGGCTGGGAGATGACGAAATCAACAGTCTACCTTTCTAAAACGGTAGTCATGCCATATAAACCGGAAAATAAACCGAAAGTGTTTAAAACAGACTATTGGGAGACGATACCGAAACCGGGAGAAAGCCTAGGAGCGCTAAATATTGAATCACTGGATTTATCTTATCCAGTTGTACAAGGTACACGCGAAAGTGAATTAGAGGAAGGTATCGGTCATATGATGGGTACAATGCTTCCTGGTCAAGGTGGACATGTTATATTAAGCGGTCACCGGGATACGGTTTTTCGTGAATTAGAGCACCTGGAAACAGGAGATGAAATTACCTTTTCGACAAAGTATGGAGATTTCATTTATGAAGCAGTTGATTTCGAAATTGTGAGTGCAGACGACAGGACTGTTGCGGTGCCGAAGGATTATGAAACATTAACACTTACAACATGCTATCCTTTTGATTTCATTGGTGATGCACCAGATCGTTACATTGTTTATACAGAATTGAAAAGCAGTCCACAATAAATAAAATACTTATTACTCTTCAACCATGAAGAAGGGTAGTAAGTATTTTTTTTTGAAAAAGATTGATGGAAAAGTAGACAATATCCAGTTATTTTTAGTAAATTAGAAATGATTGGAATTTCATCTTACAGGAATAAGAGAAGCGGAGTGTTCTATATTTTATTTACTTTTTCTTGTTTCAGAATGAGGAGAGTTCAGTGTATAAGTACCTTCCATGGTTTGCCGTTATCTTTTGTTTAGGGGTGATCTTCTATCTCTCACATCAGCCGGCATCTGTATCTAATCAGCTTAGTACAGGGGTAACGCAAGCTATTCTCAGCGTACTGGATAATCTTCTTCCAGAAGGGATAGAAATTCATCATAGAAATCTGAATAGCAGGATAAGAAAAATTGCCCATTTTTTGATTTATTTCGTATGCAGTATGTTACTAATAAATGCACTTCGAAGGTCTAAAAGTGGTTTGGAATTTAGACAACACGCGTTAATTACAATCCTTTTCTGTGTTCTGTTTGCTGTCATTGATGAATTGCATCAGTTATTTATTCTCGGGCGCGGTGCTCAGGTCAGTGATGTAATCATTGATAGTACAGGTGCATGTGGGGGGATTATAGTATATTACCTGATAGGTAAATGGCGAAAATCACATTCATCAAATGAGTAACAATTTAAATAACAGTACCATAAAAATAACTACTATATTTTTCTAGACTACAGAGATATGGGTGATAAATCGTGTGGAAGAAAGTTGTATTTTCATTATTAGGATTAGTCATTACAGGAGCAGGGTTATTTGTCTATTTCTTATTTATAAAAAATTATGATATTGAAGATGAACAGGTCGATGATATTGTGGAAGATGAATATGAAATAACATTGCCGGACTCTCCTCCGGTAGAGAACCAAGACGAGGGTGACAGCGAAAACATAGCAACAGAGAATGACAATAATTCAATAAATAATTCGGACCCAGATGAAGACACACCAGATAAATCTGTGGAGATATACAATGAAAATCATTCCGATGATGACGGTACCTCAAGCGATTTCCGGGAAAAAAATGCGGTCCGTGTGGAAATTAAAGGACAGGAAGAACAAACAGCGGAAGAAATTGTTTCAAAATACCAGCAGACATTCACCTCACTTCAGAATCAGGCTAACGCCAGACTGAGTGAGTTGGCAGCATATGCCTATGGCGAATATAAGGAAAAGAAAAAGTCAGGTGAGAATGTCTCCTATACTTACTTGTTTCAAAAATACAAGTCTGCCGCAGATCGGTTGGAAAACAAAACAGATAGTGCATTTAACCAGGTTTATCACCAATTAGTAAATGAATTAGAGAGTAATGGATTTAGCAAATCGGAAGCACAGCCTGTCTATGATCAGTATGTGTCAAAGAAAAGTTCAAAAAAAAGCCAGTTAATGAAAGAAATGCTCAGCCATGTCAATTAACAAATCAACCATAGCTAACACACGTTAGCTATGGACAATAAAGAAGGTAAGAATGATGGGTAAGAACCATCTTATTTGATAGTGCTAGTGAGAAAAGTTACTAAAAAGGAATATTAGACTTTCGCTTCAAAGGTATGACAATCAGTCTCGTGTTCATTTGAAGCACTTTTACCTGTATGACTTACAACATAGATAACATTTGCCTGACATCTGTTACCATCCATCCAATATTTACAATTATTCACTTCACATTTCACGTCTTTTGCCATCCTTCACACCTCCTACACTAAAAGTATCAATCAATTAGACTAATATATGTGTGGATATTCCTGGTATCCCTTAAGTAGAATACTTTTCAGTTAATTCAGCTAGCTGAAAATCATCGTTTATAACATTGTAAAGATGGTAGGATGCTTTTTTGTATTGAAACATTTTACGATATATCGCTGCAAGCATTAAATGACATTCATTAAATTGCATACGGTCTCCTCTGCTTGAGAAGAATGGCAGCATATTTTCCTGCAGATAAAGCAGAGAATGACTGGAATAGAGTCTGTCTGTAATAATTTGTTTTAACATATATAATAAGTGCTGATATTTTTCATTTGCCTTCAATCGCAGCCCAATCTGGATGTAATCAATAGCTTCTTTTTTCTGTCCATTTTCTGCATAAACAATAGCGAGAAAGTAAAGGTATTTCACCTTAAAGCTTGGTATATTCTCGGCAGATATGGCCTTTTTCAATAATGTAACCGCTTTATTAAAATCTTTCAGTTCGGTATAAATATAACCTAAAGTGACATATATGAACTCATATTTGATTTGAAGTGTATGGTGGGATGATTGTTCTAATATGTTAGTTAACGAAACAATGGCCTCGTCATATTTATGAAGCATTATGTCAGGGATTGTGAGTAAGTATTTACAAAGGAGGTTATTAATTGGATCAATTGACTTTTCATATTGATGCTTTGCTTTGAAGATTTCGTTCTCTGCATCGGCGGGTTTATTTAAAAAGATATAAATGATGGCAAAATAAATATGGATCTCCGGGTCTTCGTTATCAATGGATTCTTTTAGACCTAATGCTAGCTGCAAATAGTGGAATGCATTTTTATAGTCATGATCCAAAATAAAATAATAACCGAGTGATTTGTAGCAGATGTACAGTTCCGGTTCATATACCGTTTTGGTGAGACTCATAATTTTTGGCAATAAAGTTTTTGCCTTAGTATGATCAAATTGCAATAAAAAATAACGAAAAAGGAATATATAATAACGTGTGTTAAGCTCTATCCGGTGTATTGGGATGTTGGGTTTTATTTCATTGAAAAGCTTGTCCGCAATTGGAAGCTGATGATCGGTGATGGCTGTATGCCATTCTTCCAGCTTTTCTTCAAGTATGTGGGCCGCAGTATAGTCACCCTGTAATTCCTTAATTTCGAGTATCTCTGAAATTTTTACAAGCAGTTCATTCGGTGGCTCGATTTTACCTGTTTCCATTTTGCTGATATAGGAATCTGAACAATCACTCACAATGGCTAGCTCTTTCTGTGTCATTTGTTTTCTCTTACGGTAGTCTTTAATTAACTTACCATAATGAAACACTTTCTCAACCCCTTTTCTTTTAAATTAATAATACATTCGACATAATGATTCCTTTTCCTTCTTTTTTTACTATAATTTTTCCATTTTATCCGAAATAAGACTTAAATATCTCTACAAAGAAGCCAAATATGAACAATGAAGCAATTATTAAGAAGACCTTTATACCTATAAATGGAATGATGAGCAGTAAAACAGGGATAAAGATGAGAAAACCAATTACCATGATGAAAAAAAATGAAAAAAATGTCCGCATCAGCTATCCTCCTTTATAACAATGTATGTCATTCGCCTATTGAGGTGATAAAATCCCATTTTTTGAACTTAAAAGTCCATTCTCTTATAATGGAAATGAAAAGAGGAGGAACTTATAATGAATAAAATAAATGTGAATGATTTTCGAAAAGCGGATTATCCGATTGATGATATTTTTCTAAATCGCTGGTCACCGAGAGCTTTTTCTGAAAAAGAAGTGGAAGAAGAAGTGTTAATGGGAATATTTGAAGCAGCTCGCTGGGCTCCATCTGCGAGTAATAAGCAGCCATGGCGCTTTATTGTAGCAAGTACGAAAGAAGAACGTAACAGGTTTAATCAGTTTATTATGGATGGTAATTTAATCTGGTGTAAGACTGCACCAGTCTATGCACTTATTATTTCAGATTCTGAAGCAGGAGGGGCACATGCTTTTGATGCGGGCACAGCCTGGGGATTTTTGTCCCTGCAAGCAGCGAAAAGCGGACTTATTACACATGCGATGGGCGGGATTTACAAAGATAAAGCCCGTGAAGTATTGAATATTCCGGAACAATATTCCATTCATGCGCTTATTGCTATCGGTTACCAGGATGATGTAAGTATTTTGCAGGAAGCTCATCAGGAACGGGAAAAGCCATCCAATCGCCGTCCAGTGTCAGAAACCTTGATGAAAGGCAGTTTCAAATAAGCCTTTCTGATTTCCCTGTTTCCCTGTTATACTTATCATAAATCACTAATAAAATCGATATGTATATAGTAAATTACCATATTGGAGGACAATTGATAATGAATAAAGTAAGAAAAGCGATAATACCTGCTGCAGGTTTAGGAACGAGATTTTTGCCGGCAACAAAAGCGATGCCAAAGGAAATGCTGCCGATTGTGGATAAACCAACGATCCAGTATATTGTGGAAGAAGCGATTGCATCAGGGATTGAAGACATTATTATCGTGACAGGGAAAGGGAAACGGGCAATAGAAGATCACTTTGATAATAATTTCGAATTAGAAGACAATTTATTGAAAAAAGGGAAACTGGAGTTATTGGAAAAAGTAAAGCAGCCTGCCTCTGTGGAAATTCATTATATCCGTCAAAAAGAACCTTTAGGATTAGGACATGCCGTATGGTGTGCGAGAAAATTTATCGGTGAGGAACCGTTCGCCGTATTATTAGGGGATGACATTGTGCAGGCAGAAGTGCCTTGTCTGAAGCAATTAATCAATCAGTATGAAGAGACAGGCGGTTCCATTATCGGTGTTCAGCAAGTTCCGGAGTCCATTACACATCGTTACGGGATAGTGGACCCAACCGAGCAATATGGAAAATGTTATTCTGTTCGCAGGTTTGTCGAAAAGCCGGAAAAAGGCACAGCTCCCTCTAATTTAGCGATAATGGGGCGTTACGTTTTATCTCCACAAATTTTCCAGTTCCTTGATCAGAAAAAGCTCGGCGCTGGCGGTGAAATTCAGCTGACAGATGCTATTCAGCTGTTAAATGAAACAGAAAGTGTCTTTGCTTATGACTTTGAAGGAAAACGATATGATGTAGGGGAAAAATTAGGTTTCGTCCGGACAACAGTTGAATTTGCTCTGCAAAACGAGGAAATTGGAGAAGATGTACGTAAAATGCTTGAAGAGTTAATGGAGCAGGTAGTTAGTTAACAAATCGTTATTTAGAATATAGCCGGGATTATTTCTATGAAATCATTCCGGTTTTTCTTTGGAAAAAGCTGATATAATGAAGATGATCATAGATAAATAAGGGGTTATCAATTGTGATAGAGAAAAATAAGAAAATACTTATAACAGGAGTAGCCGGATTTATCGGTTATTTTTTAGCAAAGAGACTGTTGGAAGATGGCAACAAAGTAATTGGAATCGATAATATGAATGATTATTATGACGTCAATCTGAAAAATGACCGTCTGGAGGAATTAATGCCATACAGGCAATTTGAATTTATCAGGATGGACATTTCGGATAAGCAAGCAACCTTAGATGCCTTTTCCAGGTATCAGCCAGATATTGTCATCCATTTAGCTGCACAAGCAGGTGTACGCTATTCGCTGGAGAATCCAGATACATATATTCAAAGCAATATTTCCGGATTCTACCACATCATTGAAGCATGCCGTCACTACCCTGTCGACCATTTACTTTACGCGTCTTCCAGTTCCGTATATGGCATGAATCAGAAGGTGCCATTTAGCGAATCGGATTTTGTGGACCATCCGGTTTCACTGTATGCTGCAACAAAAAAATCAAATGAATTAATGGCACATACATACAGTCATTTATATCAGATTCCGGCAACGGGCCTTCGTTTTTTTACAGTGTATGGACCAATGGGGCGACCAGACATGGCTTATTTCGGTTTTGCAGATAAATACTTTGCCGGTGAACCAATCAGAATTTACAATAATGGTGAGTTCGAAAACGACTTGCTTCGAGACTTTACCTATATTGATGATATTATTGAGGGATTAATCCGGTTAATTGATCATGTGCCGGACGGTGAAATACCACATGTTATTTATAATATTGGCAACAATCAGCCGGAAAAGTTAATGAATTTTATCGAGACATTAGAAGGTTCGTTTTCACGCACACTGGGAAGAAAAGTTCAATTCAAAAAAGTCTTTGAACAAATAAAACCAGGAGATGTTCCGGCAACATATGCCTCCACGGAAAAACTGGAACAAGCCATTCAATTCAAACCACAAACGACTATTGAAGAAGGGTTAGATAAATTTGCGGAATGGTATGTGAAATACTACAGGAGATAACCTAACGATAAAAGCTGTGTCACACAATCAATAGGTGAATACATATCCTACTCTGTACAATAGATTTTGTCAGGGAGGTATATTTGTTGTATTATTATAATCCTTATTATCAGCATGACACCTTAGACAATCATTGGCATCTTTTCAGGCAAAATTATATCACAGGACAAGCGACCTGGACGAATGGAGGAAATGTAACACAGTGCGGTACCCAGTGGTCCTATAATCAATTTATGACAGCAGCAGTCAGCACCAATTCACCTTATGTGTGTGGTCAATCAATAAAAGTAAGGAATCCGCAAAATGGGCGTGAGGTGATTGTTACAATCGTTGACAAGGTACCCGGATCGCCGGTAAACACAATTAACCTTCATCAGCGGGCATTTGAGACATTGGGCGCAAATACTTCTATTGGGGTAATTCCTATAGAATTTCAGCCTTCTCCAGAATTGGAACAGGAGAAGTGGGGCAAGTTTTTACTGGAACTCACTCAGACAGCTTTTCCTCAATATAATGTAACGGAGTATAAATTCGCAGGCAGAACTCAGTTTGCAGAAGACCAAATAGAAGAAATATATGAATATACATTGCAATCAGCACAGGACCGTGTGAATATTAGAGGATCCGTCATATATAACCCTGCTACAGATCGAGTTATTTCTTTTGGTATTGCAGAAATTTAATATAGCTTGCAAAATTAGCGCCATGTACTAAAATTTCTTAGTACATGACGCTTTCTTTTTATCTGCCCTGATCAATAATCTGTTCATAAGCCTGTTTCTGCTGATCTAATTCTCTTTGGACTAAATCCATCGCATTCTGGTCATCTGTTACGTTGGCCGCTTGAGCAATAGATCTTTCTGCTCGTTCAATGGAATGCTGAATTTGATGAAGAATTTCTTCATTCGGATGGCTTTTCGCCTGGTTTACAGCACGTTGTAAATGCAGAATCGACTGTTGCGCCTGAGCTAATTGGTTTTGATCCTGTAAACTTGAAATATTATTTCCTTTTACCACGGGAATCCCTCCATCATGTTCGTCAATCTCTTTATTTAAAATGGATAAATTAAGATAAATTATACTGCGAATTTATTTTTATGAGTGGAGTATGGTAAAATAGTTGGTCAATGGAGAATATGTTTGTTTGATATACTCATAAGGAAGACGAACGGAATCATCGCTTTCCAAGGAGGCCAAAAGTATGGGAAATGAATCATTTAAACTGCTCATAGTTGATGATGAATTATTAATTAGACAAGGGATCATTAATTATATTGACTGGGAAAAAGAAGGTTACCAGATAATTGGTGAGGCATCCAATGGGAGAGAGGCACTGCAAATAATTGAACAATCCAAACCTCATATCATCATTACAGATATTGTCATGCCGGAAATGGATGGGATTGAACTCGTCAAGGTAGTAAAAGAAAAATATCCGGATATCGAAATGATTGTATTAAGCAGTTTTGAGGATTTTCATTATGTAAAATCCACTTTTCAAAATGGTGTAGCTGATTATATTTTAAAACCTAAGTTAAATACTGATGAATTGTTACACACATTAAGCAGAATTACAGAGAAAAAAGTGGACCCGAAATCATTAGAAAAACACTCAGTTTCGGTAGAAGAGATGCTTAAAAAGCAATTACAAGGTTACCAGTCTGGAACTGATTTAGAGCGGTTGAAACAGCAGGTTCCATTTACCCAGTCCAATCTGCTTGAAATCTTCTGGGACGAAAAGCAGGATATTTCCACAGCCATTGGACCGTTGCTAGAAAAGTACTGTAAGCAAATAGAGAAGTTGACTTATTATCATATCCCGTTTGAGGAGAATGGAAAACAGCTTTATTTACTTAACTATCAGATAGATGTATTAGCACAATTAAAACAGAAATTTAATCAATTAATCGCAGAAATAGACCCGAATGCAAAGGCAGTCCTCAGCCAGCCTTTTCAAACAATAGAAAAGATGAAAGTAATTTATGAGGAAAATCACCAAAAGTTGAAGCAGATATTATTTTATTTTCCGGAGAAATCTTTGCTCATATACGACAAATTACCGAAGATGGAGCAAAATAAGAACGAATTTGATTTAAACCAGTTTATTTATTTATTTAAACATAAACACTTTGATAATGCCTTTACCTATTTAAAAGAGCATGTGGATTCATTGTCAAAGCAGTATGATACAGATGTATTTGAATTCAAATCATGGCTGGAAAACATTATCTTTAACATTACAGTATTATTAAATAATATGAAATATGAAACAGATCAATTAGACGCCCAAAAATATCAGCTTTTCACTGAAATAAATGAGGCATTTGATGTGAAAGATGCACTCTCAAGTTTTTACGGCTTTTTAGCGAAGGTGGAGGATCTTGTTCTGTCGAGTGCAGATCAGTCACCGAAAATGAATCAATTGTTGAACTATATTGAAGAAAATTACAGAGAGCATCTTACTTTATCAACACTTGCAGCTCACTTTCATTTCAATCCTTCTTACCTGTCAAGTTACTTTAGTACACACCATAAAGAAGGCTTCAGTGAATATTTAAACAATGTCCGGATAAAAAAGGCAATGGAGATGCTTGAAACCAGTACATTATCCATCTCCACTGTTAGTGAAATGACAGGCTATTCTGATCCAAGCTATTTTTGCAGAGTATTTAAAAAAATGACAGGCAAGTCTCCAAGCAGTTACCGAAAGGAATCATACAAAGCGAACTGAGGATATCTTTTATGAAAAAAATGATAGCGATTATTCAGGCAAATAATCTATTTTTCAAAATATTTATTATTATGTTAATCAGTATTATTACAGTATCTGTTTCGATCACTTTCAGTACAATAAGAATGTCGAGTGACTTGTACATGGAACGGTTCAGTATTACAAACAATAAAGTGATCGGCCAGATTAAAGAGCAGTTCGATATGTACAGTTTTTCTGTTGTATCCACATATGTGCGTGTGGATGAAAACGGAATTATTAAAGGTCTGCTGCAGGGTGAAAAAGATACTGCCGTGGAGAAGTCCCAATATTTTTATCATATGAAAAGTAATATGGACAGAATCTATGCAGAAGTCGATCCAAATGAGGCGAATATGATCATTATGAGTCCTGATCATGATGTGTTCAACATGAATTATGTCAGCTGGCCTGTTGTTGCGGAAGAGTTAGCGCATCACCCGATAACCGAACAGTCACGTGAAAACCCCCATCAGATTCTATACCAGTTCGATGCTTCAGCATTAACAAACAGAGTTCCGATGATTATTGCGACAAAAGCGTTAATTGAGCGGTCATCAAACGAGATTTACGGTTATTTATATATATCGATCCGGGAGCGTGACTTAAGAAACTTTTATGAAGGATATACGAGTGAAGGTAACAGTATCTTTTTATTACAAAACACAGGCCAGATTATTTCAAGTGACAGACAGAATTTAATCGGATCAGAATCACAGGAACTTCTTCGCCATGTAAAAGAACTGGAACAGTCAAATGAAGAGTACCATAATGTGCATATATTTAATCGTAATCAGGTGTTAATGGCAGAGTATTTGCCGCAGTTGGACATGTATCTGGTCAACCTTGTCGACCGGGAAGCCCTTCAGCAGGATATAGTTGATACCAAAGAAATTGTAATGATCAGTATCGGAATTGTTCTTGTAACTGTATTGGTTATTTTCCTTATCCTTAGAAGAATGACTGTTTCTATCAGTAAACTGGTCAGACAAATTTCCGACATGGCCAGGTATAAATTCAGTAAACCGTTAGAAGAAACTGGCGGATATGAATCGAAAAAAATTGCAGAAGCATTTAATTACATGCTGAACGAGCTGCATGATTATGTGGAGATATTGATAAAAACACAGGAAAAGCAGAGGAAAGCTGAGCTCGAAGTCCTGCAGCATCAAATAAATCCGCATTTCATTTATAATACACTTGCATCCATCAAGTTTATGGTCAAACAAGAGCAGAAGGAAGTTGCATTCACTACAATTGATGCGTTTATTTCATTGCTGCAAAATGCATTGGGAGATATAGATGAAACGGTGACAGTTGAGCAGGAAATGGAGAATTTAAAGAATTATGTGTTAATTAATCAGGCGAGATATGGAGACAGAATAAAAGTAAATTATCTGATCACACCTGATTGTCTGGGGTACCGCTTGCCAAAACTCGTGCTTCAGCCATTTATAGAGAATGCTTTTTTCCATGCTTTTACTGAGAAGAAAACAGGTTTCATTAGAATTTTAATAGCGGAGCAGGATGAGCAATTAGTTTGTGAAATAATTGATAATGGGGATGGCATGGTTCAGGATCAGTTAACAAGGAAAGGAAAGCGCCAGTTGTTTAGCGGAATTGGTGTGAAGAATGTCCATGAAAGAATTCAAATGCTTTATGGAAAGGAGTATGGCGTGGTAATCACAAGTGAGCCGAACAAAGGAACAAATGTGAAGGTAACATTGCCGATCATCCAAAAATAATCCGGAATCTAAAAAAAGTACAAATATGCTGACTCTTTCGGTTAATTGATCTAAAAATAGTCATAATAATTGCTAAAGATCGTTCTAACGGTCTTTAGTTTTTTCATGTTACAATTCGGTTACAGTGTTGAAAACGCATACAACACTAATAAAAAAACACATAGGGGGTTTTTCAATTGGGTAACAAATTATCTAAAAAGTTTTGGCTGCTTATTGTAGCATTACTTACAGCAATGGTATTAGCAGCATGTGGCGGCGATTCAGAAGAAGGTTCATCTGATGCTGATGGAGGCGGAGATGGAGGAACAACAGATGATGGCGCTACTAAAATTACAGCATGGGCTTGGGATCCGAATTTCAATATCGCAGCATTAAATTTAGCGAATGAATCTTACAATGGAGAAACAGAAATTGAGCTTGAAATTATCGAAAATGCTCAGGATGATATTGTACAAAAATTAAATACAGGATTAAGCTCCGGAACAATGAAAGGGATGCCAAACATCGTATTAATCGAGGATCAGCGTGCGCAAAGCTTCCTGCAGTCTTATCCGGATGCATTTTATCCAATTGGAGATTACTTTAATACAGAAGATTTCGCGGAATATAAAATTCCACCAACAAGTTTAGATGGAAAACAATACGGTCTTCCTTTCGATACTGGTGCAACTGGATTCTTCTACCGTACAGATTACCTGGAAGAAGCTGGTTATACACATGACGATCTTGTAGATATTACATGGGCACAATTTGTTGATATTGCAAAAGATGTAAAAGAAAAAACAGGTCATCCAATGCTTGCACTTGATCCGAATGATTTAGGTATTTTACGTGTCATGATGCAGACAACTGGTACTTGGTATACAACAGAAGATGGGACAATCAATTTAGTTGATAATGAACCATTAAAAGTAGCTCTTCAGCATTACAAAGAATTAATGGACAATGATTTAGTGAAATTAGTTTCAGACTGGAGCCAGTATTTAGCAGCATTTAACAGTGGGGATGTAGCATCTGTTCCTGCAGGTAACTGGATTGCTCCAAGTATTGAGGCAGAAGAATCACAAAAAGGTCTTTGGGCAGTTGCACCAACACCGCGCTTAGATATGGAAGGTGCAGCAAATGCATCTAACCAGGGTGGTAGTTCATGGTATGTACTAAACATTGATGGAAAAGAAGCAGCAGCAGAATTCCTTGGCAACACATTTGGTTCTAACAGTGACTTCTACCAAAGCCTGTTAACTGATGTAGGGGCAATCGGTACGTACAAACCTGCATCTGAGGGAGAAGCTTACCAATATGAAAATGAATATTTCGGCGGTCAACAAGTAATCTATGAAATTTCACAATGGATGGAAGAAATCCCGCAAGTAGATTATGGAATGAATACGTACGGAATTGAAGATATTCTAAGTGCAGAAATTCAGCAATACTTAAGCGGCAAGAGCTTAGAGGATGTACTTGCTGATGCACAGGCACAAGCAGAGGCACAATTTAAATAAAAATAGCTGGCCCATGGGTAACCGAAACAATGGTTACCCTCCTGATGGGCCTTGTTTAATACAACTTGGATTTCGTGAGAAACAGAGTAGTTTCAGGTAAGAGGAGGATGAACATGAGTCAAGTTTCTGGAAGTGCCAATAATACGAAAAGACAAAGCACATTTTTCACTCGATTCAAGAAAAATTATATCGGCTGGATTTTTATTCTTTTATCAGTACTTGGCATCGGCTTGTTTTACTTTTATCCAATGGTTCAAGCTTTTCTGCTATCCTTAAAGTCAGGGATGGGAGCAAATCTTGAATACGTTGGTTTTGATAACTATGCAAGATTATTTGGTGATCCAACATTCATTACATCTTTGACGAATACATTTATTTATTTGTTAGTGCAAGTACCTGTAATGATAATATTGGCACTATTCTTTTCCGTTTTATTAAATGATCCGAAGTTAAAGTTCCGAGGCTTCTTCCGGACAGCAATATTCCTGCCTGCTGTAACCTCACTGGTTGCATATGCGGTAATTTTTAAATACTTGTTCGGTAACGACGGGCTTGTTAATGAATTACTCTTAGGCATGAATTTAATTGATACACCACTTAATTGGCTTTCAGATCCTTTCCTTGCTAAAATAACGATTATTATCGCTATTACATGGAGATGGACAGGTTATAATATGATCTTTTATTTATCCGCATTACAAAATGTCGATAAATCAATGTATGAGGCTGCAAGAATTGATGGAGCCTCAAGTATTCAACAGTTTTTCTTTATTACGATACCAATGTTAAAGCCTATTATCTTATTTACATCCATTGTATCAACAATCGGAACACTTCAATTGTTTGATGAGGTAATGAATATAACAAATGGTGGACCAGGGAACTCAACATTGTCGATCTCTATGTATATTTACAATCTTTCATTTGAATATACACCAGATTTCGGATATGCAGCGACTGTCTCTTATGTCATCGTAATCCTCGTTGTGATTCTATCGTTCATTCAATTTAGAGTGGCAGGTGATCGAGATTGAAAAAGGTGAGAAGATTTTTCATATATTTATTCTTAAGTATCGCAGCAATTGTATCCATCTTTCCATTCTTATGGATGCTAATAAGTATGACGAACAAATCAGTGGATGTAACAGGAGGAAGATTATTGCCTGGTACGCATTTAGTGGAGAACTTAAAAAACCTGTTTGCTACTGTTGATATTGGTACCGCTTTAATGAATTCCTTTATCATTGCGATTATTACGACCTTTTTGACATTGCTGATTGGTTCATTGGCAGGTTACGGATTCGAAATCTATCGCACCAAAGGAAAAGATATGGTCTTCAATATTTTATTATTGTCGATGATGATCCCGTTTGCGGCGATCATGATTCCATTATATCGTTTCTTTGGTCAGGTATCGTCTGTCTCTCCACTGATCGGAATTGATACATTGGCAGCAGCAATTTTGCCAACAATTATCACTGCGTTCTTTATCTTTTTCTTCAGGCAGAATACGAAAATGTTTGCTAAAGAATTAGTGGAGGCAGGACGGATTGATGGATTAAGTGAACTTGGTATCTTTTTCCGGATATACTTGCCAACAATGAAGACAACTTATGCAGCAGCAGCGATCATTGCTTTTATGAACAGCTGGAATAACTATTTATGGCCACTAGTTGTCTTACAGTCACCTGAAAACCAAACAATACCTTTATTAATTTCAAACCTTGGTGCTGGTTATACACCTGATTATGGTGTAATCATGACAGCAATCGTTATCGCGACACTTCCAACGGCTATAGTATTCTTCCTGATGCAGCGTCACTTTGTTGCAGGGATGATGGGGTCAGTGAAAGGGTAATACAATATAACTAAAGAAAATTGGGACAAATATAATGTAACTATTGATCTTCAATAAGCTAATAGATGATTCTAGAATAGGCGATAAATTTATAAATTCTCATGAACAATCCGTTC
Organism: Gracilibacillus ureilyticus; assembly: GCF_900111195.1. Lineage (GTDB taxonomy): Bacteria > Bacillota > Bacilli > Bacillales > Amphibacillaceae > Gracilibacillus > Gracilibacillus ureilyticus. The sequence continues at coordinate 51,419 of NZ_FOGL01000008.1, read as the reverse complement.
ATGAGAATTTTATCTTTTCCCATTCTTCTTACAAAAATTAATGAGCATAGTTCCAGTGTAGGGCGAATTGAAGATCTTCCCTAAATTCCTGAGAGTAGTCATACATGATCTTCCAGGTTGACTAAAAAAGAATAAGGTTTTATTCTAATTTATATACAGTGATGAAAGCGCTATTATAAGAGGAGGGAGATTCAATGATCCGTAAAGGCTTTTTGATGAAGGTATACCCGGATAAGCACGAGGAATATGAGCAAAAACATAATGAGATATGGCCGGAAATGGTAGAGGAATTAAAGCGTCATGGTGCAAGTAATTATTCAATTTTTTTAGATAAAAAAACAAGCACACTGTTTGGCTATGTAGAAATAGAAGATGAAGAAAAGTGGAACAGGATGGCATTGACAGAAGTGAACCAGAAATGGTGGGCATTCATGCAGCCATTAATGGAAACAAATGAGGACAGAAGTCCGGTAACTATTTCATTGCATGAAGTTTTTCATATGGATTAAAAAAATCATACCTGTCGGCCAGAAGTGACTGACAGGTATAATTTCAGCTATTTTCAGGGGAATATCCAGGTAAACAGCTTGGCACTCACTTATAATAATGATTCCGCTCCATCAATAAACATTTCTGTTCCTGAAATATGACTTGACTCATCAGAGGCAAGAAATCTAATCAGTTTGGCTACCTGCTCTGGCTTTCCTGGCCCATCCTCCAAAGGTTTATCACCTTCCGGATACTCAACAGGTATGTCAATTTTCTCAAGCTCTGGTGTCTTTTCCGTATTTTTGCCAATGTTTGTTTCAATAGCTCCAGGACAGATAATGTTCACTCTGATTTTGTATTGGGCTAATTCAAGTGCAGCCATTTTTCCGAAGGCCATCTGTCCGGCTTTAGAAGTACTGTATGCAGACATACCAAGATTTGAGAAGACACGATTACCATTAACCGAGCTTGTTATAATAATACTGCCACCATTTGATTTCATTAATGGAATCGCATATTTGACCGTATGGAAAGTGCCTTTTAAATTTGTGTTAATGGTTTTATCCCAATCTTCCGGGGACATATCTTCGATTGGGGCAAGCACCCCGTTGATTCCGCCGTTTGCAAAAACAATATCAAGTGACCCCCACCTGTTTTTTACTTCCTCAATTCCATGCTGAACTCTTTTCGGGTCAGATAAGTCTGCATCAACAACAAATGCTTCACCGCCTAACCTTTCAATATCTTCTCTTACTTTTTCTGCGCTGTCTTCCTTTATATCCATCAGGCAAACTTTTGCACCTTCTTCTGCAAGGGTTAATGCGGAAGCCCGGCCTATTCCTGAACTTCCTCCTGTGACAAGGGCGATTTTTCCTTCCAAAGACTTATTCATTTTATTTCCTCCTATTATTTCATTACTAAATAGTATTGCTAAAAAAGTTTCTTTTCTGCATTATTTGGGAATATCTTTTAAGATAACAGAATTTGCTAAGTTGTTTCTTTTATTTCCCTCTTGAAAGAATTTAAAACGTTTACAAATGTCAGACTTATCGCAGAAAGTACTGCATACCAATAGGTAGTAAAAAGAATAAAGGAGGGCCACTGTATGGAAAAAGAAAAGAGCAGAAAGGCGACAACCGGCTGGAAGGCGACAGTTGCGATTGCCATGGCAAACTATATCGAGGCTGGGGCAATTATTGCAGCGGCAAGCAGTTTAACATTGTGGCAGACATATCTGAATTTTGACAGTGTTGGTGTAGGTTTGTTAAGTGCATTAAGTGCTAATGCTCTTGGAGCAGCTGTTGGTGCATTACTTGGTGGTTATATTACAGATAAGTTTGGCAGAAAAATTGTATTTAACTATGATCTAATTGTGTATATGTTTGGTATTCTTTTAATTATGTTATCAGTGAATTTTCCAATGTTACTGATTGGAACCGTAATTACCGGTATTTCAGTCGGTGTCGCCGTTCCGGTTTCTTGGACTTATATTGCAGAAGAAGCGCCATCGAAACAGCGGGCTTCCCGTGTTGGTGCCGCCCAGTTAGCATGGTCTATCGGACCAATGATTACCTTCTTTCTGGCAGTCTTATTAGAGCCACTCGGACTGCTTGGATCGAGACTGATATTTTTCCACCTGCTTGTCATTGCATTTATCACATGGTATTTAAGAAGAGATTTACCTGAGTCAAAAATATGGGCGGAAGATAATGAGAAAAAACAATTAGAAGTAAAAACAGCAAAGCTGCAAAAAAGCTCTGTAAAGGATCTATTTGCATTGAAAGTAAACCGGCAGGCAATTTTTCTGTTAATTGGTATATATTTATTCTGGAATCTTACGGCAGGTGCAATGGGGTATTTTATGCCATACATCTATGAAAATGTGGGAGGACTAAGTAATGGCCAGGCAAATTTGCTTCAGGCTTTTCTATGGATGCTGACAGTGCTCACAACCTATTTCGGGTTTATGAAGCTTGCGGATAAAATAAGTCAGCGTTTTCTATTTGGATTAGGTGCTGTAATGGGAGTCACCGCCTGGCTGATTCTCACCTTTATGCCGATGAACTGGGCGTCATTAGTTATATTTGTCGTACTCTGGGGATCTTCTGCCGGCATTGGGGCACAGGCATTTTATGCACTTTGGACAAGTGAACTTTTCATCACAAGATACAGGGCATCTGCTCAGGGGTTAATGTACTTCATTGTTCGCAGCGGTATTGCTGTATGGTCTTTTATACTACCAGTATTAATGGATAAATTAAGCTTTACTGTAGCAGGTGTTGTGATGATTATTTTCTTAATCATTCATTTAATTATAGGTATAGCATTAACTCCTGCAACACGCGGAAAAACTTTGGAACAGATTGAAGAAGAACGGTACGGTTGAAAACAGTTAGGATAAAAAATCCTCGGAGATAACGTATCCGAGGATTTTCTCATTCCAGCTGACAGACACTTGTTACTCTGCGTCCTCTTCAATATACTCCAGTAAATCACCAGGCTGGCACTCCAGAACTTTACATAAAGCATCTAATGTACTAAAACGAATGGCTTTTCCTTTTTCATTTTTAAGTATTGATAAATTGGCAGGAGTAATGCCAACTTTTTCTGATAATTCATTTAACGACATTTTACGTTCGGCCATCATTACATCTAATCGGATTCGTATCATTTCTAATCGCCCACTTTAAATCGTGTATTTGTTCTCTTCAATTGCTCTCACCGCAACCTTTAGTGCAGCACCAATCATAATAAAGATTACACCGCTGATAATCGTCTCAATATAGTCAATGTTCGTAAATTCAACTGTAGCATTCGTAATCTCTAAAGCAGTTAACACTTTTTCAAATATTAACCCGTCGAAATAAATAAATACCGATCCTAATACAAGGTCTATTGCTCCTAACATATACAGCAGTTTTACATTTTGTTCAATAAAAAGACTTTGACGATAAATATTTTTAAACAATTTATGTAGAATGCGCAAGACAACCAGAATATACAGGAAGAGAGTAATTGTTGCAATAAATGATAGCATGATTACGTTTTTATCTAAATAGATAGCAGGTATTTCTTCAAAATAAATGATCAAATAGCTGTACATCGGTTCAAATGGTCCAACTGACTTGGCAAAATTACTTTCAGGAAACCATAGATATGCAATATGGTAAGCAAAGCTGAAAAAAGAAATTATTAAAGCGAGATAAAAACCTATTGAACAGAAAATGTAAGCAAATTTAAATAGTGCCTTTAACTTCATGTCTACACCTCAATTATTATATGTTATTTTCATTATACAATATATATTTATCGAAAAACAATAAAAATATATTGATTTTTGAATTTTTATAGTTTATATTGGAATGGAAATAAGAGGAATGACGAAAAAGGAGAAATGAGATGAATACAAACAGAATTTCATTAATTGACGGGTTACGAGGGTTTAGTTTGTTAGGTATTTTACTGGCAAATTTATTAATTTTTCAATATGGTATGTTCGGTAAGGATGAAATAGCCTTTTATGACTTACCTGGATGGGATATGGCAGGCTATTACTTTATGGAAATATTTGTGGAAACATCCTTTATGCCGATTTTTTCTTTTATCTTTGGTTATTCACTAATCTTAATGGTTCATAAATTACAAGAAAAGCAGTTACCTGTAAAACGGTATTTTTTCAGAAGGTTTCTTGCATTAATGGTTTTCGGGTTGCTGCATATGTATTTCATTTGGGATGGTGATATTCTTTTTGCATATGGATCCTTGGGAATTATTTTATTAATGTATTTAAAAAGAAAGCCTAAAACGTTACTGGTATGGTTTATTATTCTGGCGAGTATTAACTTTCTGTTCGGATTTGGTGGTACTGCCGAAGAATCAGATCTTTTATACAGCAAAGAGACGATTACGGCATTTTTACAAGAATCTACCGTAATTTTTCAAAATGGCAGTTACAGTGAAATAACAGATCACCGCTTAAACGACACACCAATGGAACTTAGTGATGGGGAAATGATCGCAATAATGATATTAGCACCATTTACGATCATGCCTATGTTCCTGCTCGGTATGTATGCGGCACATAGAAAATGGCTTCTGAAACCGCAATATTTTAAAAAGATGGCACTATTATTGATCCCGATAGGATTGCTATTAAAAATATCGCCATATTTTATCTCGATAGTAGATTTCAGTATGACAGGCGGAAGTGTACTGGCTTTGGGGTATGTCTTCCTGTTTTCGCATTTTTATCAAAAGTGGAACCAGCATCACGTAATAAAGGCATTTGAAAAGTTTGGGAAATTATCACTTACCAATTATATTTTGCAATCTATTATCTTTACTCTGATTTTCTATGGGTATGGGCTTGGATTGTTTGCGAAGCTCGGAGTATGGGCTGCCGCACTGATAGGGATAGTGATATATACACTTCAGGTAGTTTTCAGTAACTGGTACATGAACCACTTCAAACAAGGGCCGCTTGAGCGGATTATCCGAATGGTTGTTTACTGGAGCTTTAAATCAAAACCGAAAGAAAAGAAACCGGTCGAACTGGTTGAAGAGCATGGATAATGAAGAGATTGCAGGAAAGGAGCAGAGAGATAGTGAATAATGAGACAGTCCTTTATTTAACAGCTGGTGAGAAAGCTCTGATTATTATCGCACCTCCGGTTCTGGGAGGATTACTTGGCTGGTTTGTGCCATCTGTTGCGGAATGGGTCATAACGTTACCGTTCATCCCATTTCAGGGGGTGCTCGAATGGATAGCATCTGTAGAAAGTGAGTGGGTTTCTGTTTTGCCGGTAATGATAGGAGTGATTGTGGGTATAATTTTCACATACTATGTGTTCACAGAATCTTTGAAAATAACAATTAGAGATGAAGAAGTGAATCTGAGTGTGAAAAATAATAGACAAAATATTAAAAAAAGAGAACTCTCTTCCGTATACATGGATGGGAAATATCTAGTATTCCTCAATAAACATGGTGAAGAACTGTATCGGGGACGGCCGGAATCTAAGAAAGAGTTAGTGATCGAGGCATTCAGCCAGTATGAATATCCATGGGAGGATAGAGATCCATATGAAGATCATTACCAGCGCTGGGTACGGGACCATCCCGACTACTCCCGGCACGTTAATGCACTGCTGGCAGCGAGGGAAAAAGCCTTAAAGGATCTGGAAACGAAGGAAGCGGAAGTGCTGCGCAAAGACCTGGCTGACCTAGGTATAGTTATCCGTGATAAAGGCAAGCGGCAGTATGTACGGATGGGAACAGAGCGTTAGGAAATAGATAGGAGGGCACGTATGGAACCTGGTGAGTTAACAGAGAGACTATCACCGAAAGCACCAAAAGTCTGGTTACTAGGTGAAATAATCTTAGATGTTATTGGTTACTTCATTATAATAATCCTGTTTTGCTTAGATTACTTTTTTGAATGGGTCTACTGGATTGGCTGGATATTAATTGGTTTGGCAATCCTGTCAGTGTTTGGCAGTTTTTATTCATTGCTTAGACCTAAGTATCTCTACAGGAGCTGGTATTACAGGGTTGATGAAGAATTTTTCCAATGTAAATATGGGGTGTGGCGTGAAAAATGGGTTACCGTTCCAATGAGTAAGGTACAATCTGTTTCTACTGAGCAAGGACCTCTGTTACGCAAATATCAATTGCGGACAATAAGTATTGAAACAATGGGTTCATCACACACCATTCCAGCTTTAGAAGAAATAACAGCTTTGCGTCTAAGAGAACAAATTGCGGAATATGCAAAACTGAAGGAAGTGGAAGAAGTATGAGGTACCATCCGCTTACCATTTTGTATCAGCTCTATCAGTTGATTAAAAATACCTTCTTCCTTATTATCTTTCTGTTTGTAATTAGAGGACAATCCGAATTTTGGCTATTTAAATATGGGAGAGTTTTACTTGCAGCAGTTATTCTTTTACGAACAATTTATATCTTCATAGAATGGTTTACCAAAACTTATGAAGTAAGAGAACGTGCCTTCGATTTAAAAGAGGGTATTTTTACAAAGGTGGACAGGACGATTCCATTCTCTAAAATACAAAACATTAAACGGCAGAAGAACTTCTTTCACAATATGTTTGGTGTCACATCTGTCACATTTGAAACTGCGATGGATGGGGAAGATGATGCGGTTGTTTTTAAAGTATTAACAGAGGCACAGGCTGATTCACTTATTTCAATAGCAGAAGCTAAGGAAGAAGAAGCAGGAGACATTGTTTCATCAATAGAAAATCAAGAGGATAAGACAGATTATATGATTCATTATCGTTCGTCCAACCGGGATTTATTGAAGGCAAGTTTTACTTCGATGAGTTTTCTGGCAATCATTCCGATGATATCGATACTCTATGAAAATTTAACACCATTTCTGCCATTTGAGTTAGTGAATAAGAGTGTTTTTCAAAAGGTGGCAGATAATTTATGGCTATTGTTTGTTCTTATTGCCGTTTCCATAGTCCTTAGTGTCTTAATTGGGATTATCCGTACATATGTGAAATACGGTATGTTCGAAATTGCCACATCTGCTTCCCATATTTTTATAAAGCGTGGAATGATGAGTACAAGCTATTTCTCCATTAAAAAGAGTAAGGTTCAGGCTGTTGTGATTACCCAGCCACTGTTGAAGCGGATACTTAATATGGCTGAAGTGAAGCTAATCAGTACCGCTAATTCGAATTCTGATGATAAGCCGCAGGAAATCAATTCACTTTATCCGTTTCTTCCATATGATGAGGCAATGAAATTAGTCGTAGAGTTACTTCCAACATATGAACTGCCCTCAAATATGCAGCGATTGCCGAAACAATCATTATGGCTCAAATTATTGATGCCGAGCTGGCCGTGGATAATTGCCACAATAGCTCTGGCTTACTTCAGGCCGACTTTTTTAAATGTAGAACAAGCCTGGTGGATTTTATCAACCACCCTATTTTTCTTTGTTTATATCAATAGAATAATGGATTATATGCATACGCAATTTGCAATAAGTGATCGGCAATTACAGTTTAGAAATGGAGGAATTTCAACAAGACTGCTGCTGACAAAGCAACAGAAGGTGGTAGAAATGGAAATAATACAGACTAAAGTGCAGCAGAAATTAAAAGTAGCATCAGTTAAAACTTCCATTCGTGCTACACCTTTAAGGGAAGAATGGTTTAAAGATGTTCCTGTTGCTTTCGCTTTCCAGTTAAACAGCTGGTTTCAAGCGGGAGAAAAAGAACTTCACAGAGTACGAAAGAAGCTGGAACGAATATAATTCGTTCCACTTTTTTTAATACTACTATTATTGACACAGCAATATTTGAATACTTTTTCAACAATATTTACATATGTTAGAAAATTTATCTTGTGTTATAATACGGTATGTAATCGCTTACTAAATTGAAAAAATTGTTGAAAGGGAGTGTATGATCAAAATATGCAGAAGAAAAGTGTTTCCATTCCTGTATTTAAGATCCAGCACAAACAAGACAAGAAATCGGTCAGAGACTTTCATTCGCACGCCGGATATGAGATCATCTGGATTAAAAATGGTGAAGCGAAGTATATTTTCGAGGAAAAAATATACCATTTAAAGAAAGACCATGTACTAATCTTTAAAAGTACCGAATTTCACAAAGTCAGTCTATCAGAAAATACAGACTACGACCGTGTAGTGATTATGTTTACTGAAGACTTTTTTTCTGTTGAACAGCCAATTTTTAAAAAATTCAAACAGATGCTAGACGATTTGCCAGCATCACACGGTTTACTCCATTTGTTTATGTGGCGGAAATCGCCATTTGAGCATATTATTGATCAGCTGCTCAGGGAGGATAGCAATATTCATGGGTGGGAACAAAAAGATGCCCTCGAATTGTATTTAACTGAATTACTTCTATTTTTAAGTCGTGAAATGCATTCATCCTGTGATCAGGACATCAATTATCACCAAACTGAGAATGAAACATCCGAGCTGTTGTTACAGGAAAGAATTTTAAAAGAGATTAATAATGTGTGGGATACGAATTGGCAATTGGAAGATTTAGCAAAGCGTCTCCATTTTAATAAATATTATCTGTGTCATTTTTTTAAAAAGGAATTTGATATGACGATTCACCAGTATATTTTGCAAAGACGTATATATGAAGCGAAAAAAATGCTGTTGGATACGGATATATCCATCAATGAATTAGCAGCAAAAATTGGTTTTTCTACAGCATCGAATTTTATTAGATGCTTTAAGAAATATGTCCACATGACTCCAAAGCAATTTAGAGATCATAGGAATGTACATATGATCAGGTGACAGGAAATGTGGGTACTTTATCCAAGTTTTCAAAGGAGGGAAGAGGTAATTGTCCAGAAATAATCAAATGAAAGGGGAAAAAAGAATGGATAATTGGAAGCGTTTTATTTACTTTGCGATGGTTTTTATACTTACTTTTTCTACTGTATTGCCTACAATGCCGTTTACAGTCGTTAAAGCTGATGAAGATTTTAACAACGTTGTTATTTTTGAAGATGATTTTAATGATGAGACGACGGGAGAAGTGCCGGGTAATGTTACTGTTTCAGAAGGTGGAGGAAGCGTAAGGGTTGTCGACGTGCCTTCAGAGGATAATAAAAGTGTCTACCTAGACGATACAAGTGAGGATACAAATGTAATTGTAAGTAAGTCTTTTGATGACCTCACAGGAGTAGTAACTGCTGAAATGAAATTCATGCAGGAAACATACACAAGTTCATCAAAAGTAATGAGAATTAAAGGTGATGGTACGCCAGTTATTATTGAAACAAAGGATGGCAGCATCACTTATCGTACAGGCGATAATTATGAGCCGCTGGTAGAAGTGGCAGAAAATCAATGGTATGACATTAAAGTAGAGATAGACTTAGATAACAGTACAGCAAATGTGTATATTGACGGGGAACTGAAATTGGAAGGTGCTGCTTTCAATGGTGCAGCAACAACGGTTAATTTCATTGAAAGCTTTACACCTAACAGTAGTGCAGTAGGACACTATATTGATGACTTAAAGATAAGTGGATCACTGCCTGAGGAAGAAGAGCAGCCGGAAGAACCGGAAGAGCCTTCTGAACCTGTCGAAGAAGGAGCAAATGGTATATATGAAGCGGAAAACGCAGTAATAAGTGATGCTATTATTGATAATAAACATGCAGGTTTTACCGGAACTGGCTTTGTTGATTATAATCCAAATGCTCCAGGAGGCTGGATTGAGTGGACTGTCGATGTACCGGCAGATGGGGATTATACATTAGATTTCCGTTATGCACACGGGGGTACAGATTTACGTCCTGCAGAGATTTCTGTTAATGGAGAAGTAGTGGAGGCAGAACTTCCATTCGATCCTACCGGTGATTTCGCTGTATGGAAAAATACATCAATGACTGCGAGTTTAACAGCAGGGGAAAATGTGATCCGCGCAACAGGTATTGCACCAAGCGGCGGAGCAAATATTGATCATTTGAGAGTATATATGGAAGTAGACACTATCTATGAAGCAGAAGATGCGTTACTTCAGGAAGATACCGTTATTATTGATAATAAGCATACCGGTTTCACTGGAACTGGATTTATTGACTACAACCCAAATGCTCCAGGTAGCTGGGTTGAATGGACAGTAGAAGTCCCGGTTGACGGAGAGTATTTCTTAGACTTCCGTTATGGTCATGGGGGAACAGATGCAAGGCCTGCGGAGATTAGTGTGAATGGAGAAGTAGTAGAACCCGAATTAGCGTTTGATCCTTCCGGCGGCTGGGCGAACTGGGTATATACTTCGATGAAGGCCGATTTGAAAGCAGGGGAAAATGTAATTCGCGCAACAGGTGTTGGAGCAAGTGGCGGAGCAAATATTGATCACTTACGTGTTCATAATAAGACAGAGGAATCTGGCGGTGGAGATGTAGAGGTTGAAGAAACGGAGCTTGCTGAGGTTGTCAGCGGATTACAGCTGAAAAAAATGAAAGAAATTGGTATCGTATCAGAATCCGGAGCGGCGGATGAAGAAACCATTACAAGAATTGAGTTTATGGCATTATTAAATGATGCACTCGGTCTTGTGAAAGAGGAAAAATTTAAAGGGTTAAGCAATGAGACTAGTGTATGGGAAGTATCGCTTGATGAGTGGTATGCATATGTACTGGAAGCTGCTAAAGCATCAGGATATGCAGATCATTTAGCACAAAACGGTAAAATTTCACCAAATGCGGAAGTTACAAAGCAAGAGGCAGCACAGATGATTGCAAATGCATCTGGTCAAACTGCTGAAATGGAAGACAGCAGCTTGCTAACATGGGGTGAAGCAAAAGAATTGATTGCTTCCATACAGAGCGAAAATCAGTCTGAATCAGCAGATGTTGTTGGTGTGCATGCTGTAGCAAATAATATTATTGCCGTTACATTAAACGGTCAATTTGACACATTCAATGTAAATGATTTGAAGGTAGTTGTTCCGACAAGAGAGTGGGATTTACTATCACCAGGTTTTGAGAATCTGGCTATTGATAAAGCAGCACAAACTACAAATAAGTTTGGACAGACAGTAATAGTCCTTCATAGCCTGGATGAGTGGAATGAAGAAGCTGAATATGTGCAGGAGATTGAAGAAACAAGATTTTCAGGTGATCTCGAAACTGCTGTAGCTGAAGCGGATAACCTGTTAACATGGCAAATGGATAATGGCGGATGGACTAAAAACTGGCCGCACATATACACACGTCCATGGGATGGCGAAGAACCACGCTCAGAATGGGTGAATGATGGGGTGGAATTAGGTACGATTGATAATGATGGAACAATCTCTGAAATGCTTTATTTAGCACAGGTTTATCAGGAAACAAAAGATCCTCGTTATAAAGAAAGTATTGAAAAAGGGTTGGAATTCTTATTCGACTTACAATATGAATCAGGTGGCTTTGCCCAGGTTTATCCAAGAAGAGGTAACTATTCTGATTATGTAACATTTAATGATGAAGCAATGGTCAATGTACTGGAATTACTGGATTTAGTCTCAGAACAGAAATATCCTTTCGATTCTGATTTAATCAGTGACGACTATGTGGCGAAATCAGAGCAATCCATCGAAAAAGCGATTGATTATATTTTGGAAGCACAAATTGAAGTAGATGGTAAACTGACAGCATGGGGAGCACAGCATGATCCGGTAACATATGAACCACGTGAAGCAAGGGCTTATGAGCATCCTTCCATTTCAGGACAGGAATCTGTTGGTGTCATTCGCTATTTAATGTCAAGACCGCAAACAGAAGAGATCAATAACGCAGTAACAGCTGCTCTCGAGTGGCTTGATGAAGTAAAGCTTGAAAATACTCGCTATGTAAGTGGTGATCCGAACAATGAATACTTTGTAGAGGACCCAAATTCAACAGCATGGTATCGTTTCTATGAAATCGGAACAAATCAGCCAATTTTCTCCGGACGTGATGGTGTTATAAAACACGATATTATGGAAATTGAAGAAGAAAGACGTAACGGATATTCATGGGGCGGACATTGGGGTACACAATTGCTGGAAATGGCAAAAACTACAGGTAATTACACAGACAAAGTATATGTTCAAGTAACAGGGGAGAGTTCTTCCGATACTTTAGGCAGAACACTGGAACCTGGAAAAGTATATCAACTGGAGCCGCTAATGGAGCAAATGGGAGAGTTGGAAAGCCGGATCACTGTTGCCAAAGATGGATCAGGTGATTATGATACAGTGCAGGCAGCTATTGATGCGGTTCCGGAAAATAATACACAGCCTGTAACTATATTTATAAAAGATGGAACATATAAAGAAGTGGTGACAGTTCCAAACAATAAGCCATTTATTACATTACAAGGTGAGAGTGAAGCAGGGACAGTCATCACATATGATAATTATGCTGGAAGAGATAATGGGGTTGGCGGTACATTAGGTACGAGTGGAAGTGCAAGTGTTTATTTACGTGCTGACGATCTCCGCATTGAAAATATGACACTGGAAAATTCATTTGATGAAAGTTCTACAGACGCAGAAGGTAAGCAGGCGGTAGCAGTATACGCAGCCGGTGATCGTCAATACTTCAGAAATGTAAGTTTTATCGGTAATCAGGACACACTTTACACACATTCAGGTACTCAATACTACTACCAGGTATATATTGAAGGGGATGTAGACTTTATCTTCGGTGGTGCACAGGTTGTAATTGAAGACTCTGTTATTCACTCGCTAGACCGGGGTTCAGATTCCAATAACGGTTATATTACGGCAGCAAGTACATTGTTATCTGATGAATACGGTATGTTGATTTTAGACAGTAAATTAACAAGTGATGCTGCTGAAGGAACTGTATATTTAGGCAGACCATGGCCAGCAGGCGGCAACCCTGAAGCAAGAGGAAGTGTTGTCTACATGAACAGTGAACTCGGTGCCCACATTAAGGAAGAAGGCTGGACGTCTATGAGTGGATTAGCTCCGGAAGATGCCAGACTGTACGAATACGAAAACTACGGACCAGGTGCAGTCATTAATGAATCACGTCGACAATTAACAGATGAAGAAGCAGCAAACTGGACAGTAGAAAATGTGTTAAATGGCTGGGATGCACAAGCATTGAACGAGGGTGATGAAGAAGAACCAGAAGAAGAGTCACCTCAAGAAATGAATATTCATGTTAACAAAGACACAGAAGTGGAAGCAAATACAGAACTTAGTATTTTAAGTGCTCAAACAAAGCTTCTGTTACCATCTGACCTGCCAGAAGGTACCGTTCTGAACATTGAGCGGGTTATTGGAAAAGAAGCAAGAGAAATAGCATCACCAGGTGATAAAGTATTTAAATTACATTTCACTTTCCCTGAAGGTGCGGTGGATTATGTAGGTGAATACGAATTGATCCGACGTCAAGGGCACCCATCAAGTGAAAAAGAGAAATTTTTCTTATCCAATGATGGCAGCTGGGAATTAATCGAGAATTAATAATTGGGAAAGCCTCACACTAAAGGTGTGAGGCTTTTTTCCTGGAAGCATTACTTACTCTAAGCATATTTAAGAGGCTTGCCAATAATCTGAATCACGAAAAGCCTCCTTAACCTGTACAAAGATAACTTCGTGATATAATATATATGTTTTGAGAATGATACATAATGTTAAAGTAAGGGGCGTTATATTTGAAAAACCAAACACTCGCGAACACGACGATGGAAACGATACAATGGTTTGTGTTTTTACTGGCAAGTTCTGTGGCTTTACCAATTGTGATTGGTGCCATCTTTGAAATGAACTTTACGGAAGTATCCGGTTTAATGCAGCGGACTTTCTTTATTGTTGGGGTTGCTTCATTACTGCAAGGACTATTCGGTCACAGATTGCCTATTATGGAAGGTCCGGCAGGTATTTGGATAAGTATATTTACCGTAATGGCTGTGACCGGATTACAACACGGAACATCCCTGGATGATTCTTTAAGAATATTAGAAACCACGATGATTTTCACAGGGATTTTCTTGTTTTTATTCGGTATTTTTAAAATTTCCCAGTTGATTCTGCCGATTTTTACTCCACTTGTAACAGGGGTTTTCTTCTTTTTACTTACAGTGCAATTAAGCGGTACTTTCCTGCAGGGAATGCTTGGCCTGCAAGGTGACTCTGAGACGATTCAGATGGGTGGAGCTGCCCTTGCATTTTTTACATTTTTCATAGTACTTGGTCTTTCGATTTTCGGGAAAGGCTGGTTAAGCAGTTATGCTGTCCTCATAGGGATAGCGATTGGCTGGATTATGTATGTTGTGATGCTTGGCAGCGAACATGCAATTGGTGATGTTGTATTATTTTCCTTACCGGAATTGTTTGCTTTTGGTATGCCGAAATTTGACCTTAGTGTTATACCTATTGCATTTATTACTGCTTTAATTTTAATCTCTAATGTGGTAGCATCCATTGTTGCGGTGAGTCAGACTCTCGGTTTAGAGAAAAAAGACTACAGGAAAGAAGTAAATCGTGGGACGATTTTTTCCGGCCTGAATCATGGTTTGGCCGGAGTTTTCTCATCGATTGCCAATGTTCCACTAGCTACTTCGGCTGGATTTATTGGATTAACAGGGCAAAAGAAGAAGATGCCATTCATTTATGCTTCTATTCTGTTAGTTATCATTGCATTATTTCCGCCGGTTGTCGCATTAATTTCGAGCATCCCGAGTCCTATTGCAAACGCGGCATTGATGGCATCATTTGTCCAATTAGTGGGTCTTGCTGTTAACAATGTGACATTAGAAAAATTGGACACAAGAAAAATCACGATTGTCGGTGTGGCTTATTTATTCGGAATGGGGACAATGTTCCTGCCGACAGAAGTATTTGCAGAATTCCCATCCTATTTACAGAATTTATTAAGTAATGGTTTGCTTGTCGGGACAGCGATCGTGATCGTACTGGAGCAATTGTGGCGGGAATAAAATAATGAAGCAGGAATGGCAACTTCTCATTGCCGTTCCTGCTTATTCATCTTCATCATTGGAACCATCTAATGCTTTTAGAAAGTAGGCAGTTGGGAGCAGTAAGCCAAGAGCTGCTTGAAGTAAGGAAAAAAAGCGTGCCGAACCAACTGGAACGATATCTCCATAACCGATAGAGAGTAATGTTACTCCGCTGAAGTATAAAAGATTTGGAAAGGTTTGTTCCATCGGCTTATTACTCGGGGAACTCTCCATAATAATCGTTTCATTCAGTGACAGTGCATAATAGATAACAGCAAAACCGAATGTCAATCCTATAAATACAAGAAACAGCTTCCGAAATAATATAGTACTGAAATAACTTTTTCGGTATGTTTTATTTGAGAAGAAATAATAAATATTGATTACAATAAATAAAATACCTAAAACAATTAATATATTAGCCAAAACAGCATCCCTCCTATAAGAGAGATTCACCATTTAGCAAAATTTAAACATAAAATTACTTCAGACATCTGCTCATTGTAATCCAATTATTTGTTTATATTCCTCAATTGTAGTTTCAGGCTTGATCTCTTTCCTGGGAATCTCATATATATTCGTTCCTCTGCTGACATCTCCAGGGACAACAGTAAATGCCATATTAAAGCCCAGGTCTTTAAAAAGCTGAATATTTCCATCATCAAATCCACCATATGGTGATGCAAAAGCTTGTTTGCTTCCATCTAAGTTTACAATACTTGCCCTGATATCTGCTTCTGCGTCTTTATCAGTTTTTCCGATTAGAAAGGGAGTGCCATCCTTCATTCTTTGATGGAAATTATAAGTATGGCTTTCGAATTCAAATACATCACAGGAATTTTTAAGATCATGGACACTGAGATACTGAAAAGTGCCTGGTTTATAATCTTTCTCATTCTTTGTGATAGACCCAGTAATAACAAAGCTTGCTGCAGTGAAGTCATTTTCTTTTAATACAGGATATGCTTCGTATGCATTGTCCTTGAATCCATCATCGAAGGTTAACACAATGCTGTTTTTCGGTACATCCAGCTTTCCATTAATAAACAATTCCAATTCTCTTAGCGTTAAGGTAGTATATTCCTCTCTTTTTAACAGCTTCATCTGTTCTGTAAAGTTCTCTTTTAATACGACAGTGGAGACAATGGATCCATCCTCTTCATATAAATTTTCATCCAGATCCTTTTCATCAATGATACGGTGATACATTAATACAGGAACACTTTTAGCTTTCTCGTAATCTTTTAATGGAAAGCTTCTAACATCGCGGGTCCATTGCTGGCAACTTGCTAATTCGAAATTTTCATCTTTAGGAAATAAATCATTATATTGTAATGCTTCGGTCACATCATCCGCAAAAAATGTTATTAGCATTGTGAAAGAAAAGAAAAAGACAAATGTGAATAAAAGATTAATCAATAGTTCTTTTTTCAAACTGTCACTGCCTCCTTTGTTATATTACATGGCTGTTTGACGTCTCTGCCGGAACAGGATTAGGTGGGGCAACAGTATTCTGACCAGTCCTTTTGGTGACGTGCCAGCTGTTTTTATTGACCATGTACATAATCGTACCGGAAATAACAAAGACGAGTCCTAAAAGCCGGTAGGTAATCGTTTCAACAGGAATGAACAGCAGTACTTTAATTAGCTGTTTAAATGAATATTTTGATCCGAATCTTGCCGCAACTATTAGAGTAATGAAACCTTGATAGATGGATAAGAAAGCAGTAGTGGAAAACAGGGCGACAGCAACCATATAGTTATCTGGATAAATTAACAGCATTATCGGAATCATTGCCGTAGGAAAAGCATTTAATGTTCCTAGCAGTAAGTATTCAAATAAAAGCATGAAAGAAACACGGAATCCCAATTTTTGAAAAAAGTCCCTCCGGAAATGGATAACGCAGTCAATAAAACCTTTCTGCCATCTTATTCTTTGCTGAACAAGCTCTTTCAGTGTGGAGGGACATTCCGTATAACAAATGGCGCGGGGAATAAAAGCAAGTGTTGATTTTCTGTATTTTCTTGTTGTTTTAATTAACCGATGTATTTTTAAGGTGATATCCATGTCTTCCCCGACTGTTTTACGATATCCATTGACATCAAACAGGACTTGTTTTCTGAATGCACCAAATGCACCAGCAATCACAATGATTGATTTGAGCTTGGACTGGGTCATTTTATGTAAATAGAAAGCAGTGAGATATTGCAAAATTTGATAGCGGATAATTCCTTTCGTTTTAAAACTGGGACGCAAATATAGAAAATTCCCGGTGAAACCTTGAGTGATCTGGACAAGCCCACCGCCTGCAATTACCGTCTCCTTCTGAAATGCAGAATTCACCTCACAGAGGGATAGCGGATCCAGCATACTGTCCGCATCCAGTGTCACGATAAGTTCCTTTGAAGCATATTCAATTCCGGCATTTAAAGCGTCTGCTTTTCCACCATTTTCTTTATCAATTAAATATATTTTTGGAGAAATTCCCGATTGATATATTTGATTAATTTCATTATGTGAGATTTTTGAAGCGGGAACCAATTCAACCGGCTGAAGGTCAAGATGAGAGTGAAGGAGTGAAAGTGTGTTGTCCGATGACCCATCATTTACAAAGATTACTTCATAATTGGAGTATTTTAAATTGATGATCCCCTGTAAACTGTTTAGTATAATCTGTTCTTCATTAAATGCAGGTATTATGACACTTATTCCTTTCTCCTTATCCAGTCTTACACTGTTTTCACTCTTTTTGACAGAAAACAATGGATAAAATAAATAGGCTATTTGTATCATTACATAAAGACCGAATACTATCAGAGTCGCCATAAGCATTAGCTATCTACTCCTGTCTGCTGGTATACTCTTACATAATCAACTTTAAAAGTTTGCGGGAAAATAGTCGTATCGTCAGGACTACCAGGCCAGTTGCCTCCAATAGCGGTATTAAGATATAAATACATTTCCTCTGATGGTATATTAACGGTTGATCTGAAGCGCTCTATCCCATCAATTAGCCAAATGATCTCACTCTTTGACCATTCAATGGCATAGGTGTGATAATCCAGGGAAAAATCTTCACCGACAAAGGAGTCAAGGTTACTTGTTAACTTACCGTTTTTGTCTACGTAATGCTGAACCATCCAGATCCGGTCAGGTTCATGTCCAAGCATCTCTAAAATATCAATTTCCGGAAGCCAGGTATTATCAATATTTGGCATCATCCAAAAAGCCGGGAACATTCCCTGGCCTGTTGGCAGTTTCGCTCGTATCTCCACTTTTCCATATTGAAAATAAAATTTATCCTTCGAATGAATCGCACCCGAAGTGTATTGTCTGCCATGGTATTCCTCTTTTTTGCTGATCAAATGGAGGTTTCCATTATTAACAGATACATTGTCAGGGGTATAGAATTGTAGTTCATTGTTTTTTTCAGCCGCCCAGTTTTCTATATTCCAGTTAGATTTCAGTGATTGCGGCTGGTCGAACTCCTCATTCCATAAAAGCGTCCATCCATCCTCTTTATACTTATTACGTATTTGTAAATTATTGAAAAAGTCATCTGTATCCATGTTTTTTTCCAGTGGAATATTATGAAGTTCGGATACGTTGAATGAAGGCATTGTTTCCCCCTTCCCGATATGGATAAACAAAATGGGGAATACTACAAGCATAGAAATGATAATCATCCGTTTCACCATTTTTTCACCTATTCTCAGAAAGAAATGTACTTTTAAAAGAACAACAATCATTGTTTTATAGATAAAATGTTCTATATAAAGAACCTAAGGTTAGTATATATACAGCACTATTTTATGAAAACAACGAAAAACCCTCATATTTTAGGGAATATAGAGAATTAACAGATATAAAGAGGATATATCAATCATTATCATACAATATCTGCTGTTTTCTTTGAATTCAACTTTATTACAGAAGATCGAGGAAAGTAGACACTTTTTTTATGTTTTCTAAAACGAAACCTTTCATTTGTTCTTTACGTAATTATAGTAGATTGATGATTACAGGCGTTGAGCCATGTGATAAATGAAGGATGGTGGAAAAATGAAACGACTAAGTATAATAGGTATCACTATTTTGTTTTTAACAGGGTGTTCTTTTTTGGAAGATGTGAACAGCTCTCTTGATTATGCAGAAAAAGCAACAACATATTTAACTGAATTGAGTAACTTTGCAGAAGAGGGTCCGCAGATGATTGAGGGTGTAATGAACGATACAGTGACGGAACAAGAGCTGGAGGAGCAGTTATTAACTATACAGTCAATGATTGAGGATTTTAATAAGGTGGAAGTCCCGGCAGTTGCAGAGGAAATTCATCAAAACATAATGATGAAAAATGAAGAACTGCTTAACGAAATTAATACAGTGATAGAAGATGGTAATCTCGTTATCGACCAGCTTGAGAATTCAGAAATTGTCCAAACAATAAATGAAGCTTCAGAATTATTAAACCGTATCGAAAATCTGGGATTGTAAAAAAGGAAGACAGCTAAGATAAATATTGATCCATCTTTATACCCGCTTTGTTTTGCTTACTGTATCTATGACAGAATAATCATTTGATTTATTCAGACAGGAAACATAAATCGCCTCTTTATTGCATTTTTTATCTATCTCTTTTTTAGCAATATAAATGTTAGGAATAGCTGCAGAATCAGCGGATATGATATGCTCAATATGTGAAGAAGCGTGAAATGAGGGGGAGTGAAATGAAAGCTGTTATCTTAGCTGCTGGATATGCAACAAGGTTATATCCATTAACAGAAAATAAGGCAAAACCATTACTGGAGATCGGCAATAGACCATTAGTGGAGCACCTTTTGGAAAAAATTAATGAGGTAAAAATAATTGACCATGTATACATCGTCACTAATGCGAAATTTTATGATGATTTCGTGGTATGGTCTCGAAGCAGCCGGTATTTTTCAAAGGTTACCATATTAAATGATGGAACAGAAACTAATGAGACAAGACTCGGAGCAATCGGTGACATTACCTATGTAATCAATGAAGCGAATATTGAAGAGGATGTAATGATAGCGGCTGGTGATAATTTATTCAGTTTCGATTTTCAGCCATTTGTTCACTTTTTCTATGAAAAACAAACTGATTGTATTATTGTCCAGTCTGTCAGTGATCAAAAAGAACTGCAGAGGACCGGGGTGGCGGCGATTAAGCCAGATGGCCTTGTGACAGGATTCGAAGAGAAACCAGAATGTCCAAAAACTAGCCTTGCTGTACCGCCAATTTACTTATATAAAAAAGAAACAATAAAATTATTAGGAAATTACTTGCAATCAGGCAACAATCCTGATGCTCCCGGCAACTTTATTCCGTGGTTAATTAAGCATAAAAATGTGTATGCTTATCCAATTAGAGGAGCTTGTTACGATATTGGAACATTGGAAAGCTACCAGAAAATAAGTAAAATGTATGCCGAAAGGAAGTAGACTGAATATGTTTAAAAAGATACATCACATTGCTATCATATGTTCCGACTATTCTGCTTCTAAGGAATTCTATGTAGACAAGCTTGGCTTAGAGATAATTAGTGAAGAATATCGAGAAGAACGTCATTCTTACAAACTTGATCTCGCATTAAACGGGGAATATATTATTGAATTATTTTCATTTCCTGATTCCCCGCAGCGATTATCTTATCCAGAAGCTAACGGATTGCGCCATCTTGCTTTCGAGGTGACGAATATGGAGGAAACTTGCCGTAAAATAGAGCAAATGGGGATAGAACTCGAAACTGTCAGAATTGATGCAAACAATGGAAAAAAATATACGTTTTTTCACGATCCCGATGGTCTGCCTATAGAGTTATATGAGGGATAAGAGATTTTACATAATGAAATCTTTTCGGTGAAATAATCAGTGATAAAAGTGAAATTTCATAAGTATGAGGAGGGAATAAGTATGAAAGGAATTATTGCCAAGGAGCCGGGAGGACGGGATCAGCTTGTTTATGTGGACGTGCCTGATCCGGTCGTGAATCCAGGAGATATATTAATTGAGGTTCATGCGGCTGCAGTAAATCGAACAGATATACTTAACCGGGAAGGGAAATTAGGGTATGTAAAAAATCCGGTAATCGGGATAGAAGTGGCAGGGATTGTTGTTGATGCAAATGGACATGGTGGCTTTTCTCATGGGGACAGGGTAATGGGCTTAGTAAACGGCGGTGCTTATGCGGAATATGTCACAATGCCTGCAAATCGGGCTATGAAGATTCCTGAAAACCTTGATTTCAATGCTGCTGCAGCTATACCAGAAGTGTTTTTAACTGCCTACCAGACATTGTACTGGATAGCGAAGTTATCAAAGCAGGAATCCGTCTTAATTCATGCAGGGGGAAGCGGTGTCGGTACTGCTGCAATTCAGCTTGCAAAGGGATTAAGTGATGCATTTGTCATTACAACAGCTGGAGCAGATAATAAATTGGCTAAATGCAAAGATCTGGGAGCGGACGTTTTAGTGAATTATAAAGAAAAAGACTTCGCACAGGAAGTGGAGAATGCAACAGAAGGAAGTGGGGTTTCTGTCATTCTGGATTTTGTCGGCGCCCAATACTGGAAACAAAATTATCAAAGTATTGCGATAGATGGACGCTGGGTTCTCATTGGTGTATTAGGTGGAAGCACGGTGGAAAAAGTCAAATTAATGGACCTGATGATGAAGAGGATCCAATTGACTGGAACACTATTAACACCTAGAAGTGACCAGTATAAAGCAGAATTGACCAGAGAATTTTCTGACGAAACGTATGAACTGTTTGAAAAAGGCGAATTAAAGCCGGTGATAGATACAATATACGCCATAGAAGAAGTCCAGAAGGCACATGAAATGATGGAAAAGAACAAGAATACAGGGAAAATTATTTTGAAAGTGAAGTCCTAGATAGGATGACTCTCACATATAATAACTAGCAATGCTCGTAATGAAGTGGGTATTGCACAGTGGGAGTATGTGCTGTGTTAGATCGGATTTTTTCTGGTTAGCCTTGTCGATAAATCCATTTTTTCAAATAAGCAGGTGATGAAATGACGAAAACAAAGAGTCAGGAAAATACATTACGTGTTCATTTCCCGGGAAATGAAGCTCATTTTGACGAAATAGGGTTATGGATTTGGCGTGATGTGGAGTATCCCTCAGAAACTGTTGGTTCGTGGCCTGATGGTGCATTGAGTTTTTTACCTGTCAATACTACTTCATATGGCCGCTTTATTGATATAGAGCTTGCTGATGATGCAGAAACGGCAGGTCTACTTATTAATAATCGAAATGGTGATAATTTATCCGGAGATTTATATGTGAAAATATTTGGAGAAAAATTAACAGAGGTATGGCTGAATGGTAATTATCAAATCTTCTATTATGAACCATTACAAAACCGGCTGCGTGTCCATTTTGACGAAAAAGAAGTTATGTATAATAAATACTGGCTAAGTGTAATAAAAGAAGGCAACATCATGCAAACATACCTCTGTTCTGAAGAACAGCCTTATATAGATATAGACAGTTCCACACTAACTGCCCCATATTATTTCATTGCAGGAAACCACAATACCGGATGGGAAACAGGTAAATTAACTGTCCCGCCAACAGGAAATCACTCCCAACTGTTTATTCGGAAATCTGATCAGCAAATATATACAAATCCCTACTACAGAAATGACGAACACATTCTCACGGCAAAGATATTATCAGATGGGAATGTGGAGATTCATTACACAAATAATATTAACTGTGACTTAGAGAGTGTAAAAGCAAATATAAAAATAGTCGATAAATATAATAATGAACATTCGTTTGAGCATGTAACTCAATCAGCTAGTAACCGTTTACACCTATCCGGAAACCTGGTGATCGAAAACCAGCCATTTAAGCTGATTCACTATGGGCAATTAATAAAGACAGTGCTGGATTGGCGAGTTAAAGACCAGCTGTTTTACTATGACGGTCCATTAGGGGTGCAGTTAAGCGATGATGGTAATTCTGCGATTTTAAGGGTTTGGTCTCCAAGTGCTGATAATGTTTGCGTAAGACTATATGATAAAGACAATCCTGATAGAGTCATTCGGAATCAAATTCAAATGGAATTTAATGGAGTGAGTGTATGGTGTATCACTCTTCATAAAGGAAACACCGGTTTGAAGAATTTAAAAGGCTACTATTATCACTTTTTAATCAAAAGAGAAGATCGGATTGTAGCTGCACTCGACCCATATGCAAAATCGATGGCACCCTGGAACAACAAAATCCATACTGCAGGTAAAGCTGCTATAGTAGACCCCACACGGATCGGTCCATCACTGGACCATGCGAGAATTTACGGTTATGAAGGAAGAGAAGATGCGATTATTTATGAAGTCCATGTTCGTGATTTTACCTCAGATCCTTCGATTGAGAAAAGCCTGTCTGCAGAATTTGGTACTTTTGCTGCCTTTTCAGAAAAATTGGATTACATTGCAAATCTTGGTGTTACACATATTCAGTTATTACCTGTAATGAGTTACTTTTTTTGTGATGAAACAAATAACAGAACGCGCTTACTAAAGTATGCTTCTTCCAATCAGAATTACAGCTGGGGTTATGACCCGCACAGTTTTTTCTCACTGAGTGGTTTTTACTCTGAACAACCGGCGAATCCGGAAAAAAGGGTGGAAGAATTTAAGCGTCTTATCAAAGAGATTCATCAGCTCGGTATCGGGGTGATTCTCGATGTTGTCTATAATCACACAGCAAAAGTGAGATTGCTGGAACATCTGGAGCCTAATTATTACCATTATATGAATGCTGACGGTACAACGAGGAGGAGCTTCGGTGGCGGGAGGATCGGTACAACACACAAAATGGCACGGAGATTATTGATAGATTCGCTAAAATACTGGTTAACAGAATTTAAGGTTGATGGATTCCGTTTTGATATGATGGGTGATCACGATGCGGAAACGATTCAACTGGCATGTGAGGAAGCGAAGAAAATCCATCCACATGTTCTCATGATTGGGGAAGGCTGGAGGACATATATGGGTGATGAAACAGTGCCGGAAGTAATCGCTGCAGATCAGGATTGGGCGGGTACTGCTAACAGTGTTGGATGTTTTTCGGATGAATTTCGCAATGAAATTAGATCTGGCTATGGATGTGAAGGGGAACAGCGTTTTATTACAAACGGTCCGAGAAATATTCAGAGGATTTTTAGTAATATTACTGCAATGCCAGGTAATTTTAAGGCAGGTGAACCAGGGGATGTCGTTCAGTATATAGAAGCACATGATAACCTGACATTACATGATGTAATTGGATATTCTTTAAAAAAAGACCCTGCCATGCACACGGAGGAGATTCACCGGAGGATTCGGCTTGGATATGTGCTATTACTGACTTCTCAGGGTACTGTATTTATTCATGCAGGAAGCGAATATGGCCGGACTAAGCAATTTTTACATCCGGATTATGAACAAGGTGTGAAGGTCCCGCCCTATAAATCTACTTATGTACTGGATGAACAAGGCGCTCCTGTCAAATTTCCCTACTTTATTCATGATTCATATAATGCAAGTGATTCCATTAACCGGTTTGATTGGCAGAAAGCATTGAATAAGGAGCAGTATCCGGTCCACTCGGGGACACGCAACTATGTAAGGGGACTGATCCAATTAAGACGGTCTGTTAAGCCTTTTCACTATGGTACAAAAAAAGAAATAGAGCAAAATGTCCAGCTGGTTCCTGTTCCGGAAATAGATCAGGAAGATGTAGCTATTGTTTATCGAGTAAACCATATATCCAGTGAGACGGAATACTATGTTTTCATCAATGCAGATCAAGTAGCCCGGACTTATACAATGTCAGAAGATTTAACAAATACAGAAATAATCACTGACAGCCAGACAGCTGGAGTAACGAAAATTTCCAAACCTATTGGTATTAGACTGACAGATAATCGTGTCATACTAGACCCGCTTACTGCAGTAATTATTAGAAAAAATACTGATTGAATTTATCAATTGTTGTCACGAAAAGGGTATGGGATGGTTAGATAAAGAAAGATGTATATTTTGTGAATTATTTCACAATCTTATTTTTCTTATAAAAGATTGTGATATAATGAACATATCAAGAAAGATGGAGTGGAGATAAATGATTACACTTGTTGCACTTACCCCGATATTAGCCGTATTTTTATTTTTAGTTTTATTAAGGATGCCGGCAATTAAAGCGATGCCTATCAGCTTAACCGTAACAGCAATACTAGCATTTTTTTACTGGAAAGTGCCGTTTGTTCAAATAACTGCATCCATGATTGAAGGTATATTAATTGGTATTTCTATCTTATACATTGTGTTTGGGGCTATTTTACTTCTTAACACATTACAAAACAGTGGTGCTATCGATTCGATCAGGAATTTCTTTATGGGGGTAACTCCAGACAGGAGAGTACAGGTTGTTTTAATCGCATGGTTGTTTGGTGCATTTATTGAAGGTGCAGCTGGATTCGGAACACCTGCTGCAATTGTTGCACCATTACTGGTTGTGTTAGGTTTTCCTCCGCTTGCAGCTGTAGTTGTTGCATTAATAGCTGACAGCAGCCCTGTTACTTTTGGTGCTGTTGGCACCCCATTAATTGTAGGAGTGGAGCAAGGGTTGATGGAAGGAGGAGGACTGGCACAAATTGCAGCTGTTTTCCTTGGGGATTTGCCGGTTAGTGATTACTTAAAAATTATTGCAAGCCAGGTAATGCAGTTCGATTTACTGACAGGAACTTTAATGCCATTCATTATGATCATTATTTTAACAAGGTTTTTTGGCAAAGAAAAGTCATGGAAAGATGGATTCGTTATGTGGCGGTTTGCGTTATTTGCCGGTTTTAGTTTTACGATACCTGCATTTATTGTCGCAACTTTTATTGGACCGGAATTTCCATCTATCATTGGCGGATTAACTGGTTTAATGCTCGTATTATATGTTATCAAAAAAGGCTGGATGATCCCGGAAAAAAGCTGGGACTTTGGCGAAAGAAAAACATGGTCTCAGGAATGGCTTGGAAATATGCCGCTTGTAAAAAAAGAGAATACCGTGAAGATGGCGTTAAAGAAGGCGTGGGTTCCGTATATACTGTTAGGTCTTCTGCTGATCATCACCCGGTTGGATGTTTTGCCAGTAAAAGACATGTTAAGAAGTGTAAAGGTTGGCTGGGAGAATATTCTTGGAACTTCTATAACAGCGATGTTTGAACCATTCTATTTACCTGGAACCGTTTTTATCATTGTTGTCCTTATTACTATCTTTTATCACAAAATGGGCAGGAAAGCAGTGTACCAAGCTTTTTCCACTTCAGGAAAAACACTTATCGGTACTGCAGTTACTTTGTTTACCGCTGTCCCGATGGTACGTATTTTTATCAATTCTGGTATAAATGAAGCAGGCTTTGCAAGTATGCCTGTAGAACTGGCTTACCAGGCATCTGAATTATTAGGTGCAAGCTGGCCGATAATGGCACCGTTTATCGGTGCACTCGGTTCATTTATTTCCGGAAGCGCAACATTCAGTAATATGATGTTCTCCTTATTCCAATTCTCAGTTGCGGATCAAGTCGGTTTGGAACCAACAACAATTGTCAGCCTTCAGGTGATGGGGGCAAATGCAGGTAATATGATATGTGTCGTTAACGTGGTTGCAGCAGCATCTGTTGTTGGTTTAGTCGGAAAAGAAGGACAGATTATCCGCATGACCCTGATTCCTATGTTGATTTATGCTGTGTTGGCAGGTATATTAGGCCTCATTTTCAGTTAACGAGTTTGAAAGATAGAGACTTTTGATCAGCAGAGGATCAAAAGTCTTTTTATTTACATAAATGAAACATTCCCGATTTTTGTGGTGACAAGTTTATCACGTTTCACGTAAAAGTGGAATGATTATGTAAAACATCTATACCGTGTTGCTTAATATATAAGATTTCATTATACTTTTTTAATAAGGAAAGCGGTTTCTTTTGGCGTGTCTTTGATTCTTTGAAATAGACTCACTGAATATAATGAATGAAAAGGAGGGTTTCCAATCTCTAAAAAACAACGGTATATTCGCAGATTGCTTGATTTTTTTCATTCGTTAAGTTTAAAAAGCAGGATTGCACTGATCTTTGCGATTAGCACACTTATTCCCGTTATATTTACAGTAATTTTTTCTTACTTTTCGATGTCTGATATATTAACAAGAAAACTCCATGAATCGATTCAAAGTAATCTGCAGCAAGTACGCTTATCAATGGAAAATACGATTGAGGATCTGAATTATGTTTCCCAGCAGATTGCTTATTCGGAGAATATCAGCTTTAAACTGAATGCATACCTTATGATGGAGCAAGGCTATCAGCGGGCGAAGTATTATGATGATGTGAAAAAAGAACTGAATCTTATCACATTCAGTAACCCAAATATTGGCTTATCGCTCATATACATGGAGCGTGACAGTCATTACTTATTCAACAGTCATGGTGTAAAAGAAGGGTTTAGGCTGAGAAATGATCCATTATTGATTGAAGGATTTGAAATGCATAATTTCGGTCCGCATCTCAGTATGGAGAGGTATAATACAGGTTATGTTTTATCAACAATCAGGCAGCTGCGCATCCCTAACCGTAAAGATATTTTTATTTATTTAGAATCAAACTTTGACCTGTCTAAAAGCCTGTTTAAGGAAGCGAGAAATATGGATGGAACAAGCTACCTTATTCTTGATGATTCAGACAATGTTATTTACAGTGATCACCCAGAATTTGCATATGGCACTTCTTTTTTTGCTGATAGTAAAATCCAAGCTGGAAAGCAGTCTGGTTATTACTGGTTTAAAGAAGAAACCAGTCGCGGATGGAGCATTATAGCATTAATTCCGATTGCTGAATATCAGCGGGAGGTAAATCACTGGGTCACACAAATGATTTATTTCGGTATTTTATTTTTAGTTCTCAGTTTAATTATTGCACTTTTACTATGGAAAACACTATACAAACCATTAAATGAATTCAATTATGAAATTAATCTGATGAAAAATAATAATTTCACCTCAGAGGTTATTCAGACAAATATTCCTGAATTTCGGGAGTTGACAATACAGTTTCGCCATATGAAAAAACAGATTGCCAGCTTAATTAATGAAATAGAGCAGAAGGAGAGGAAACGCGCAGATCTGGAAGTGGAAAAACTGGTTCATCAGATTAACCCGCACTTTTTAATGAATACATTAGATACAGCTAGATGGCTTGTTGTTGCAGGAGACAGGAAAGAAGCAACAAATCTGTTAACCTCACTGAATAAAATTCTTTACTACAATATGGGTAAGTTAGGCTTTCTTTCTACATTAGGCGAGGAACTGGAATCGATGGAGCAGTATATTCAGTTACAGCAGATCCGTTATGACTTTGATTACTGTCTCTATAACAATATTCCAGAAGAGGTGTTGCTTTCACCAGTACCAAGGTTTATCCTTCAGCCGATTGTAGAAAATGCGATTTACCATGGATTGGTTGATGACGGCACACTGGAAATCCATATTCAAACAAATGGTGAAATGGTGATCATAAAAGTGAAAGATGACGGGCGTGGAATGACTGAGGAAAAAATTCAATCGGTATTGGCTGATAATACTTACAGGCAATCAAGAAGCGGGATGGGGATAGGGTTAAATTATGTGAAGCGGATTCTCGAAAGGACTTATGCTGACAAGGCAAAGGTCGCCATGGAAAGCGTATTAGGTGAAGGTACGACGGTTATTTTAATCATTCCGTATATAAAAGGAGGGATCATCAATGATTAAAGTTTTACTGGTAGAGGATGATAAACTCGTCAGGAAAAGCTTAATTGCTGCATTTGACTGGAAATCATTTGGTATGGAAGTGGTTGGCGAAGCGAAGAATGGTGAAAAAGCACGAGAGTTTCTTCAGGAAAATCATGTGGATTTACTCATAACAGACCTGGCCATGCCAATTATGTCCGGAATAGAATTAATACGTATTGTAAAAGAGAGATATCCCGATATTTTTATCGTTGTATTGTCTTTGCACAGGGACTTTGAATACATCCAGGAAGCTATGCGGCTAGGAGCCATTGATTATATCGCCAAGGTAGAGCTGGACAGTGAAAATATGGATAAGACCCTTGCACGGATAAAGAAACGGATTGATGCAGAAATCCGGAAAAACCCTCGGTCATTTAACAAGGACACCATTTTTAACGGGTGGATTGTATTATTTGAGTATATGTCTGCTCACAATAAACAGACATTGGAAGAAATAATTCAAGAGGAGGAAATAATTTATACCGCTTCAGATGCAGTATTTGTCCCATTAGAAAATGACTGGAGGAAAAAAACATACGCTGGGAAAATATCTGCCATTCCAAGCTGGGAGGGCGCAATAATAATTATTAATGTGGACGACTCAAGCTCATGTACCTTCCAGCAATTACAGCAATTGATCCAGCGATTTAAGGAAAATATATTTTTTTACGAGTTAGATCAACCGAAATCAATAAACATAAGGGATATCGGCCAAATTCCGATCACTGTTTACCACCCTGAGACGGACAATATGAAAAAGGTAAGAGAGGAGTTACTCTCACTTCAATGGGTGTTCGAGCAGAATATTTTTAATAAAATGCTTTATGGGTTAAAGCAATTAAGACTAACAAAGAATAAATTAATGGAATTATTGATAATAACAATGAGCGAATGCCGCCGCATCTTTGCCGAAATTTTACCTGATGAAATTACTTTACCAGATTCCTTTCATTACTGGTATGAAGTAGAGCAATGGTTAGCTGAAACAAAAGCAAACATATCTGAAACGATTTATAAGAAAACCATTTCGAATGAAACGACTCAATGTATTATCAGGGCAATCTATTTAATCGAAAAAAGGTTAGGTGAAACGATTACCGCAACAGATATATCCGGGCAGGTCAATATGAGCAGAAGTTATTTTTGTGTTTGTTTTAAACAGGTAGCGGGATTCACTTTTCATGAATATGTGAAACTTTCCCGTATTAATAAAGCGAAACATTTTTTAGAAAACTCGCTGGAGAAAGTCTCACTTATAGCAGAGAAGGTTGGTTACACTGATGTGAAGTATTTTAGTAAAGTGTTTAAACAGGAGACAGGTTTCTTACCTAGTGAATACCGAAAGAAACATAAAAGGGTATAAAATTGTTTGGCAGGAGTATGACAGATGTATGATAAGCAGGAAAACAGTCATCGGCAGGATATTGTAACAAACAGATATCCCCGTTATATTCAGAACATCTCACTTATTGAATGCGCTTTCACAAGTGGTATGATGAAGCTGTAATAAATTTCTGAAAATGAAAGGGGAAGTAAAATGGATAGCAAAAAGAAATTATGGAGTATTTTAGCAATTATTTTTTTCTTCGTACTCGCAGCGTGTTCAAATGAGGAAACGACTGTCGAGGAAGATGCGGAAGAAAATCCACCGACAGCTTCGGAACCTGCTGACCCATTTGGAAAGTATGATGAAACAATCACCATTGCGATTGGACAAGAGGTTGATCCGAGTGATACTAGTTTGCAGGATGGAGATACACCGCTGGATAACCAGTACACACGACATGTAAAAGAAAATCTAAATATTGAGGTAGAGCACGCATTCACTGCCTCCCCATCCAATTATGACCAAAAGGTTAGTTTAGCCATTGCTAGTAATGATTTACCTGACGCAATGGTGGTAGGGCCAGTTGAATTAAGGCAGATGGTGGAAGCTGATCAAATTGCTGACCTGACAGAAATATATGAGAATTATGCTTCCCCTGCAATCAAGGAAATTATTGATAGTTCTGGTGGAGTAGCACTGGATAATGTAACTTTTGACGGTAAAATTATGGCAATCCCCAATTCCCAGGCCGGTGCAGATGGTGTTCATAATTTATGGATAAGGAAAGACTGGCTGGATAAGTTGGGTCTGGAGCCGCCTCAGACTGTAGAAGAATTAAAAGAAGTGGCAAGAGCGTTTGTGGAAGAAGACCCTGATGGAAATGGAGAAGATGACACAATCGGATTAGCAGGTCCTGATACAAGCAATAAGCTGTATGCCAATTTTATTGAGTCAACCAATAATTTATACGGCTTTGATGGGATCTTCTCTGCATTACATTCCTATCCTGGTTACTGGCTGGAAGGGGAGGACGGAAATCCGGTTTATGGATCGATTCTTCCGGAAACAAAAGAAGCACTATCTGTTTTACGGGATATGTACAGTGAAGGGCTGATTGATGCCGAAATGGGTGTTAGGGAAGACTCAGGGGAATCTATTATTAGCGGAAATACTGGTATGTTTTTTGGTCCGTTCTGGATGCCATACGGTCCATTAACGGATGCCGTTAAAAATAACCCTGATGCCAACTGGCAGTCATATGCTTTGCCACTGGATGCCAATGGAGAATATACCCCGCATTTAAGTACGACAACGACGCAATTTGTTGTAGTTAGAAAAGATTATGAACATCCGGAAGCTGCAATGAAAATATTAAATAACTTGTTAGCAAATGAATCCGAATTTGACCCAAGCATTGGCGGTCCTGGCTATTATCCGTTACGTCTGGTCTATGCCCCTGCAGATGAAATGGAGGTTACTACAGTTGCACTGAGGGAAGTACTCGCAGGTACGAAACAACCCGAGGACTTTTACGATATGCCTGCATATAAGCTTCTAAAGTCAGATGTTGACACGATTTTTGATGTGAAACTGGAACCTTACGATAATATGGATATTCAATATTGGGATATCGAAAATCATTTAGGTCAATGGACGAGAGCATATTCGGCATTGGTAGGAACGGCACCATTAGTTGACACAGAAATAAAAGGTGTAAAAAGTCTGATCTATTCCCAGACAAAAACAATGGAAGACAGATGGGTAAATCTGAAAAAACTGGAGGATGAGACTTTCCTGAAAATTATAATGGGTACGGAACCACTAGATGCGTTTGACCAATTTGTCGAAGACTGGAAGCAGCAAGGCGGAGATACAATTACTGAAGAAGTTGCAGAAGCGGTTAATTAAGTCTTCCTTACGTTAGGCGTCGATACGTATGGCGCCTTACGTATTCAAAAGGGTAAGGGGAGCGGTACGAATCGCAGAGAAGGGAGTTAAGGTAATGAAAACAAAGGGATTCGCCAAGCATTATTATTTAATGCTTGTTCCTGGATTTGTCTGGCTAATTTTATTTAGTATTGTACCGATGTTTGGGATAGTCATTGCATTTCAGAGTTATAATCCGGGCCAGGGGGTGTTTGGCTCAGAATTTGTTGGTTTAGAGACTTTCAAATATATGTTCACATTAAACGATACAATGAACGTATTTTATAACACCATATTTATTGCCATTATGAAAATAATCGGCAATTTAATTGTTCCTTTAGTTTTTGCCTTAATGTTGAATGAGTTACGTTATATTGGGCTTAAAAGATCGATTCAAACAATTGTTTATCTGCCCCACTTCCTCTCGTGGGTTATATTAGGCGGGGTTTTATTGGATATTTTTGCATACCAGGGTCCGATTAATCAGCTGCTTGGGATGTTCGGGATGGAGCCTGTACTTTTTTTTGGCCGGGCAGATCTGTTTCCTTTCTTAGTAGTTGGCAGTGATATATGGAAAGAGTTTGGGTTTAATACGATCATTTATTTAGCTGCATTAACCGGTATAAATCCTGCACTATACGAGGCTGCAGGTATTGATGGGGCAAATCGTTTAAAAATGCTGTGGCATGTTACATTGCCGGGGATCCGGACAACTGCCGTCTTATTAGCCGTATTAAGTCTTGGCAATGTGTTAAATGCAGGCTTTGACCAAATATTTAATTTATATAATCCGCTCGTCTATTCAACTGGCGATATTATTGATACATGGGTTTACAGGGCTGGATTGTTAAATCTGCAGTATGAATTAGCAACTGCTGTCGGTTTATTGAAGTCAGTCGTCGGATTTATATTAATCAGTCTTTCTTACTATTTAGCATATAAATTCACAAATTACCGGATTTTCTAAAGGAGGAGAAGTCCATGCTAAGAAGTAAATCGTTATCTTCCAGAATGGCGGACATAGTGTTAATTACTATTCTGGCGCTAGTTGCACTTACATGCATTCTGCCATTATGGTATACACTCTCCTTGTCATTAAGCTCCAAAACAGCTGCAGCGGCTGGAGCTGTCGCATTATGGCCGGTAGATTTTAATTTTGATTCCTATAAGCAATTATTACAGGACAGCCAATTTTTTAAATCTTTCTGGATTTCCATTCAAAGGGTGGTACTAGGAGCGGGTCTGAACTTTATTATCGTCCCTTTAATGGCATATCCGCTGTCAAAGACGGTAAAAGATTTTAAAGGAAGAAATGTGTTAATGTGGACACTTATTTTTACGATGTTATTTAATGGCGGCTTGATCCCGCTTTATCTAACCATTAAAGGTTACGGGCTAATGAACAGTATTTGGGCACTGGTTCTTGTAGGCGGGGCGCAGACAATTGTTTTCAACATTATCCTGACAATCAACTTTTTCAGGAATTTGCCGAAATCGTTGGAAGAGGCAGCATTGGTAGACGGGGCTGGTCCGTGGTATATTCTGTTTAAATTGTATATTCCACTTTCCATTCCAGTACTTGCTACAGTCTCCCTGTTCAGTATTGTCTACCACTGGAATGAATTTTTATATGGGTTAATATTTATGACGAGGGAAGAATTTTATCCATTGCAAACATATATTCAGCAATTAGTAGTCTCTGTTGATCCGTCCACAATGACAGAAGATCAATATAAGCGGATGAGTGAATTATCCAACCGGACACTGGATGCGGCAAAAATCTTTATAGCTATGATTCCAGTATTACTCGTTTATCCATTTTTACAGAAGTATTTTATTCATGGAATCACTCTGGGATCTGTGAAGGAATAAAGGTGGTGACAGAATGGAGCGGATATATTATTTAGCTGACACGATTTTGAGAGTCGTTTATGTAAATTTGCTGGCAATTGTTTTTTCCTTTGCCGGGCTGGTCATTTTTGGTTTCTTTCCGGCACTAGTGGCAACTTTCTATCTGATGAGAAAATGGTTACTGGGTGAAAGTGATCTGCCGATTGCAAGAACATTTCTAAATATATATAAACAATATTTTATAAAAAGCAATTTATCTGGTTTAATATTCGTTCTGACCGGCAGTTTATTATATATTAATTTGTCGATTGCGGAGGTTGCTCCGAATGAACTGATTCAATTAAGCTACTACCCTATCCTGACCGTTCTGATGGTTTTCCTTACATGCAGTCTGTTAATAATCCCGATATCTTTACAGTTTTCAGTGACATGGATCTCTGCAGTGAAGCATTCGTTTTTATTACTTTTTGTTAATCCGTTTCTGACCGTTTTACTAGCAGGAAGTGTGATAGCTTTCAGTTTTATTTTCAAAATTATTCCAGGGTTATTTTTGTTTACCGGTATAAGTATATTCGCATGTCTGGTTCAATTCTTTTCATTAAAGATCTTCCGGAGCATGGCAGCCCGGTCAAATAAAACTGAGCGCGATCAGTATGCGGCTGTCGAAAATTAATAACTCGTTCTTCAAAGCCGAACTGTTTGATATGTTCGGTTTTTTTATTTACGGAAGATGGAAGCGTATTCTTTTGTGGAATAGGAGGTGATAGTATAAAATTAAATATAATGGTAAATTCATGATTCGAATATTCACAGGGACCATGTCCATACATAATAATAATGAAAAAAGCCAGCCTGTGGAGTCAAAAATATGAGAGGGGAGAAATAAATTGAAAAACGTAAGGGCAGGAATTATTGGATTAGGTATTCAGGGGAAGAAATATGCCTCAATGATATTTGAGCAGAAAGTAGAGGGGCTGGAGCTTTCTGCTGTTTGCTCACGCTCATCATCAAAGAAGCAGTACGTGGAAAAGGAATATCCTGGTGTTACATTTTTTCAAAATTATGAAGAATTAATTCAATCAGATCAATTTGATGCGGTTATCATTTGTGTTCCCCATTATCAGCACACTGAGGTTGCAGAGTTTGCATTGCAGCATGATAAGCATGTTTTAGTGGAAAAACCGCTTTCTGTGTATGTCAGTCAGGCAGAGTCCCTAATGAAAACAGCAGAAAAGAAGAAACAGCTAACATTTGCAATGCTATTCAATCAACGTGCTAATTCGGTCCATCAGAGACTGAAAAAATTGCTTGCAGATCAAATAATTGGAGAAATCAGAAACTGGGACTGGACGATGAGTACGGTATGGCGAACCCAGGCATATTTTGATCAGAACGAATGGCGTGCTACATGGAAAGGTGAAGGTGGCGGTGTATTAATTAACCAGGCATCCCACCAGATTGATTTAATTCAATGGTTATTCGGAATGCCTGACAAGGTGTATGCCAATTTAAAGTATGGTTCCAGGCGGGATATAGAAGTAGATGATGACGTGACGGCATTTTTTCATTATGAGAATGGAGCAAGTGGTGTCTTTCAATCAAGAACTCATGATTACTTCGGAATAGACCGGTTGGAAATTTCAGGAGATAAAGGAAAGATAGTTGTAGAAGATAGTGAACGATTAATTGTGAAAACATTTAACAAGCCTGAACAGGAATGGAGCAGGGATCTCACACTTGATGAAATGAAGTCCTGTCACAATAATCCGGATCATTATACGGAAACGATCGAAGATTTCGGGGATGATTCGAATGATCCTTATGTAAGGATACTGGAAAACTTCGCGGCAAATATCAGGACAGATGAGACACTAATTGCTACAGGCTTCGATGGACTGAACAGTATGGAAATGATTAATGCCATTTATTTATCTGATTGGTTAAGGAAAGAAACAAAGTTACCGGTAGATCAGGAAGAATTTAAGAAACAGCTGACGAATCGGCAGTCTTGATGATATGCTGCTATCACATAGCTTGGCTTGATTAAATATGGCAAATAGAAACAGAGGAGATCCTTGATTTTATCGATTAATGATACATGGAAAAAATAATAAAGAAAAAAACCATGACAATTGACATGAATATTGGTAAACTATGAAAAGTGAAAAAATTGTCGTAAATTACAGTAATAGCATCAACTATTGCTGTTTTTTTCTGTGTGTAATTGGGCACGATAAAGTTGTGGAGGTTATGTGATGGAAGGAACGGTATATTCATTAATTCCAGCAGTCTTAATGCTGTTATTAGTACTTTTTACTAGAAAATTATTGTTGTCATTAGGGACAGGTATTGTTGTTGGTGCCTTAATGATTGATGATTTTAATATTTTAAATAGTGTTACAAGGATATGGGAGGTATTCCGTGATATATTTTATACCTCTGAAGGCTGGAATAGTGGGAATATTTATTTACTGAGTTTCCTGCTATTATTAGGGGTTATGACTGTATTCATGACAGCCTCCGGTGGCAGCAAATCATTTGGTGACTGGGCAATAACAAAAGTGAAGACAAGGAGAGGTGCTCAGCTTATTCCATCCTTTTTAGGTGTACTTATTTTTATAGATGATTATTTCAACAGTCTAGCTGTCGGCCAAGTGGCAAGGCCGATTACCGATAGAAATAAAGTTTCACGTGCGAAACTTGCTTATTTTATTGATTCCACCTCTGCACCAATTACAGTTATTACCCCGATTTCTAGCTGGGGGGCATATATTATTGGTACATTGGGAGTTATCTTTGCCTCATTGCAAATAAGTGACTTTCAACCTCTGGAAGCTTTTGTGAGAATGATTCCGTATAATTTCTATGCTTTCGCTGCATTACTGCTCGTATTTCTCGTAGCTATTTTTAATATAAATATTGGCTCAATGAAAAAACATGAACAAAGGGCATTAGAGACAGGGGAAGTGCTTGATCCGGACAAGCGAAGAAAAGTTATCATAGCCAATGAAAATGCACTGATTAATGGAAATGGAAAATTATACCATCTCCTCATCCCGATTGGTGTCTTGATCATTGCAACAATTGCCGCAATGCTTATTACAGGTAGGATGGAAGTTGAAGGGGATGCAACCATTCTTACTATGTTTGAGTATACTAATGTGAATCTGTCCTTATTTACCGGCGGGTTATTAGCTGTATTATCAGCAGGTTTTCTGTATGTCATTTTGCCTGGTGAAAAATTGTCATTTTCCAAAGTACTAATAGATGGTTCCAAATCTATGCTTCCAGCAATTTATATACTTGTTTTGGCATGGATGATTAGTTCGATTATTGAAACAATAGACACAGGTGGTTATTTAGCGACATGGGTAAAAGAATATTCACTTAATGTAGACTATCTGGCACTTTTATTATTTGTACTGGCAGGTTTTATGGCACTTGCGACAGGCACATCCTGGGGGACGTTCGGTATCATGCTTCCTATAGCAGCACAGATTGCTGTCACATATGATGTAGAATTAGTTCTTCCCGCAATGTCAGCAGTTTTAGCCGGTGCAGTATTTGGAGATCACTGTTCACCGATTTCCGATACATCCATCTTGTCTTCGACAGGAGCAGGATCAGACCATATGGATCATGTAATGACACAATTACCTTATGCGTTTATTAGTGCAGCTGCTGCAGGTATTGGATATTTCATTTTAGGGTTAACCGGAAGTACTGTTGGCGCATTATTTGTAACGATTATGGTTGTTGTCTTTACAGCTATTCTTTTCTACCTGTTAGTAAGAAGGAAATAGTATTGAGGATACAGATGATAATAAGCAAATTCGAACATTCATCAGTGTTTTACATTGAGTTTGTCCGGGTTTGCTTTTTTGGTGTGATTTCAGCAAATGATGAAGAGAGCAGTTATCTTGTGCTCTTTCTCTATTTCAATTAATTGATAAATTTTTGTGAAGTTTCTATTGGGTTTATGTAATTTACACATAGGTATTGATATAATGATCATAAGTTGATGGTGAGGTGATATCAGTGAACATTACAGTTGTCGGTACAGGTTATGTAGGCCTTTCAAATGCTGTCATTCTAGCGCAAAAAAACCGTGTAATGGCATTAGATATTTTGCAGGACAAAGTGGATATGATTAATGAACGGAAGTCTCCAATTACTGATCCGGAGTTAGAGCAGTATATGAGGGAAGAGCATTTAACATTAAAGGCAACAACTGATTTTGGGGAAGCGGTGGAAAGTGCCGATTATGTGATTATAGCGACACCAACAAACTATGATGAGGAAGAGGACTTTTTTGATACCTATTCGGTAGAAACATTGGTTGAGCGGATTTTCGAGCTTAATACACAGCCAACTATCATCATTAAATCAACAGTCCCGGTTGGATTTACAGAAGGATTAAGGGAAAAATACGGGACAAACAGGATCATTTTTTCCCCGGAATTTTTAAGGGAAGGCCGTGCATTATATGATAATTTATATCCGTCAAGAATTGTTGTAGGAGATCAGTCCAAAGAGGCGGAAACTTTTGCCAAACTGCTAGTGGAAGGAGCAACTAGTGAGAATATTCCCGTGTTACTTACAAATTCGACGGAGGCTGAGGCGATTAAGTTATTTGCCAATACATACTTAGCGATGAGGGTAGCATTCTTTAATGAATTAGATACATATGCTGAAGTTAGAGGGCTGGATACGAAGCAAATTGTCGAAGGTGTTGGTTTAGATCCGAGAATTGGTGATCATTATAATAATCCTTCTTTTGGTTATGGCGGCTACTGTTTACCAAAAGATACGAAACAGTTGTTAGCTAATTATAATGATGTTCCTAATAATATGATGAAAGCAATCGTTGAATCGAATCAGACAAGGAAAGACCATATTACAAATCAAATACTCAGACAATCTCCTAAAGTTGTCGGAATTTACCGTCTTGTGATGAAAACAAATGCAGATAATTTCAGAGATTCGGCTGTCTTAGGAGTAATGGAAAAGTTACTTAATAATGGGGTGGAAGTAATTGTCTATGAACCTTCGATTATGTCAGCATATATTATGGGAGCAGATGTAGAAAATAACTTAGAGAAATTCAAGAAAAGTTCGGACTTTGTAATTGCCAACAGGATCACAGATGAAATAACAGATATACTGGATAAAGTTTATACACGTGATATCTATCACCGTGATTAATTGGGAGAAATCTGAAATAGTGACATTATTCCCCGGGAAATTTCGATATTATATCATTTGACAATTAATTTGGGAATTGTGTAGACTGGACTTACTTTATAAAGAAAGTTTTCTAGGGTTCCGCAATTTATTGGACTGGTCCGAGAGAAAACGCACAGTAGTACAAAACTGTGACACGGAAGGATAAAAGCCTGGGAGATAAATATATCTCCCGGGCTTTTTCATTTCGTCGGTCTTCAACGTATTACCTTATATAGCTTTTTAAATGGAAAGGAGAATAAAGAATGTATAAAGAATGGTTAAAGGTTGTAATTGCTGCATTGTTTGAAGTGCTGTGGGTTGTTGGCTTAACCCATGCAAATACCATTCTGGAATGGTGCGGGACGGTTGTAGCGATTGCCATAAGTTTTTACTTTTTAATAATGGGTGGAGATAAACTGCCGGCAGGAACGGTTTATACAGTATTTGTTGGATTGGGAACGGCGGGAACAATATTAGTAGATATAATAATATTTCATGAACCATTTAATAGATGGAAAATACTATTTATCATCCTGTTACTAATAGGAGTTATCGGGTTAAAAGTAACTACTGATGATGATAAGGAAGAGGGTGTTGCTTGATGGAATGGTTCGTGTTAATTGCTTCAGGACTTTTCGAGATGGCTGGGGTAATTATGATAAACAGATGGCATGTCACTAAAAAATGGAGAGAACTAATCATTATGATCTTATTTTTTGGATTGAGTTTCTTAGGGCTTTCCTATGCTTTAACATATATTGCAATGGGAACGGCATATGCAATATGGACAGGAATTGGGGCCGCAGGTGGAGCCGTTGTTGGGATACTTTTTTTCAATGAGCCGGGAAACTTCAAAAGAATCTTCTTTCTCTCACTAATTATTTTATCAGTTATAGGTCTAAAGTTAGTCGGTTGAAGGTTTCCGTTACTGCTTGTTCGACAAAAAGTGATAAATAACGCAATTTTTTATAGTTAAATTGCATTATTTGTGGTATATTATTTAAGTATAAATACCTAACATGAAAATCAGGGTGTGGACGGAGGTCTTAAAATGGAATTTAATGAACTTATCAAAAATATCAACAATGCAACAGAGCAATCCGATTTAGCGACAGCCAGAAGATATATTGAGGAAAATTTATCAATATTGAAAAAAGAAAAACACTTATTGAATCATAATGCAAGGGAAATATTGGAGTTCATAGTTAAACGTGAGGAATCTGGTAACCAGAGTCTAAATAAAAAAGAGATGGCGACAATCAGGGCGGTAAATATATATTCTGAAAACTTTGATATAAGAGGGGTAAAAATGATCGCCAAAGAAATGCCAGAGCTTTTTCAGGAAAGAGAAGCACTGAATCTGTTAACAGCTGACTCTGTCGTTCTCCTGAAGAGTATCGGGGTATTAAAAGAAGAAAGCGTTGTGTCCTGATAGTTAACTATACGGAAAAGGGAGGGCATTTATGTTCAGTCCTCCCCCGGATTGGAAAGTTCTACTTCTGTCGCATTGCTTTCGGAATATAAACACAATATGGTTCACTCTCTAAGTAGTCACCTGTAGCGGCATATGCCCGGGAACGGGAACCGCCGCATACATTGCGGAATTCACATACACCGCACTTCCCTTTATATTGATCAGGGTCCCGTAATTGCTGTAAAATGGGGGAATTCCGATAAATTTCTGGCACGGACTGTTCCCTAACGTTACCAACTTTTACAGGTAATAATCCACTGGGGAATACATCGCCAATGTGGGAAATGAAGATAAAACCATTTCCATCATTCACTCCGCTGGGCGCTCTGCCTAAACCGTCAATTGTACCTGTAGAACCATATTTCAGTACATTCTCATATGCTATTTCTGTCTTATTTTCACGAGCTTTCTGCTGTAATACTACTCTGCGGTAATGTTGGGCAGCAGTTGTCTTCACGTCAAAATTACTGGACTTGGATACATTGTATAACCACCTGAAAACTCTCTCATGTTCCACAGGACTTATCATATCATTCTGTTGGCCGCGACCGACAGGTACAAGGAAAAAAACACTCCATAATACGATATCAAGCTGATCCATTAACATTTTCATTTCATTTAAATAATCGAGATTATATTTTGAAATGACTGTATTTATCTGAATAGGCATATTTAGTTCATGTAGATAGTGAATAGCCTCCATTGTCCTGTCAAAGGATCCACTCGTTCCCCGGAAGTGATCATGAATGGCATGGTTGGGGCCATCAATGCTGAATGCCCATCGAGCAAGACCCATCTCTTTTGCTTTTCTCATCACTTCTTTCGTTACATTCGGTGTAGCAGATGGTGTCATAGAAACACGTACACCTTTCCGAATTGCGTATGCAGCAATATCGAATATATCCTCTCTCTCCAGGGGATCTCCACCAGTAAAAACAAGTAATGGATTGTTCATTGAATGAATCTGATCGATTAAATGCTTAGCCTCTGTGAAGTTAAGTTCTCTCGGATCTCTGTGATGCTGAGCGTCTGCCCGGCAATGCAGACATTTTAAAGCACAGGCTCTTGTTACCTCCCAGATAACTATAAAAGGGTCTATATTATAATCCCTTACATGGCGGGATGATGGTTTATTCATTTGTTCCATTCTCCTTTTACGTTTCATATAGTCCAATGTACAATAAATATGGAAAAAAAACTGTGATATAAGGCACATGGGGTAAATAAAAAAGATCACTATGTGAAAAGTGATCTCTTTGGAATGATTATTATCGGGGTAATAAGTAAAATAAAACGCAAAAGAAGTGAGCAATTGTACCAGCCAATACAAACAAATGCCATACTGCATGATGGTATTTAAATGCTCTCCAGACATAGAATACCGCACCAACCGTATAAAAGAGTCCGCCAACTACGAGCCAGAATAGTCCGGTTGGATGCAGGCTTTCTGCAAGTGGCTGCCATGCCAATACAATTAGCCATCCCATCACTACATATAATATCGTTGAAAAGAAAAGAAACTTTTTAACAAAAAATGCTTTGAAAATGGTACCACCAATTGCAAGCCCCCAGATGACTCCAAACAGTGTCCATCCCTGCCAGCCTTGAATAACCAGAAACAGAAACGGGGTATAAGTTCCGGCAATAAAAAAGTAGATCGATGAATGATCAAGAATTTCAAATACATTTTTAGCCCTTCCCGCCGGCAGGCTGTGTAATAAAGTGGAGGAAGTATAAAGCAGCACCATTGTTACACCAAATAGTGTAAAGCTGACAATGTGCCAAACAGTTCCGTAAAGAGAAGAGTACACAATTAAGACGACCAGCCCGGCAATACTCAGAACCATACCAATTCCATGTGTAATGGAATTAGCTATTTCTTCCCGTTTAGAAAATTGATGTGTTGAACCCATATTTGTGCTTCCTTTCATATAAACCTTATCAATCATTTACTTCATCTATTATCTTCCTTTTTATTTTGGATTGCAAATATACGAACATGATTAGTAACTGAAAAAATATAAAATTTTACAAGTTAATTAGTTTGTTCTTTACACAAACTTAGTTATAATAGACTTGTAATATATTGATAGCGCATTCATAATGAGTTCAGGATTACAGGAAGGAGTTACTTAATGGAAAAGATGATTAAAAATCCCGTATTGCCGGGATATCACCCGGATCCTTCAATTGTTAGGGTGGACGATGATTATTACATAGCAGTTTCTACTTTTGAGTGGTTTCCAGGTGTTCAAATTTATCATTCTAAAGATTTAGCCAACTGGGAATTAAAAAGTTACGCTCTCACCCGTTCCTCCCAATTAAATATGCTGGGCAATTTAAATTCCGGCGGGGTATGGGCACCTTGTTTGACTTACAGTGATGGTCTCTTTTATTTGATTTTTACAGATGTTAAAAGCAGAAAAGGAGCATTTAAAGATACGCACAATTATTTAGTTACAGCAGAAAATATTGAGGGGCCATGGTCTGATCCAATTTATTTAAACAGCAGTGGTTTTGATCCGTCACTGTTTCATGATGAGGACGGGAGAAAGTGGCTCGTTAACATGGTATGGGACCACAGGAAAGGAAAAAATCCGTTTGGAGGAATTGCACTTCAGGAGTATTCTCCTGATGAACAGAAATTAGTTGGTCCAATCCGGCATATATTTAAAGGAACAGCATTAGGTAAGACAGAAGCACCTCACCTATATAAGCGCAATGGCTATTATTATTTGTTAACTGCTGAAGGTGGAACGGAGTACGGACATGCAGCAACGATGGCTCGGTCCCGTTCACTGTTCGGTCCTTATGAAGTGGATCCAACCAATCCTGTATTAACTTCAGACAAAGAAAAAACAGATCAATTACAAAAAGCAGGTCACGGGTGTTTAGTAGAGACACAAAGTGGAGAGTGGTATATGGCTCACCTTTGTGGAAGACCTGTAATAGATGATAAATGTATTTTAGGAAGAGAAACGGCCATACAGAAATGTTACTGGACAGAAGATAACTGGTTAAGAATTAAGAATGGACCGAATCCAAGTAATGAAGTAGAGGCACCAGACTTACCAGTATTTTCAGCCAAGCAGTTGCCCAACCGCGACGATTTTGATGAAACAGAGCATACACTGTACTGGAATGCATTAAGAAGGTCATTTGAAGAACCCTGGTATTCTTTAACTGATCGAAAAGGGCATTTGCGATTGATTGGACAGGAATCGATGAATTCTTTCCACCGTCAAAGTATGATGATGAGGAGATTGGAACACTTTCATGCAGAAGCAGAAACAATGGTGGAGTTCCAGCCAGACAATTTTCAGCAAATGGCAGGGCTAATTATTTATTATGACACAGAAGATTATGTATATTTACGGGTTACAGAAGATGAAGAAAAAGGTAAATGCATCGGTATTATTGAAACAAAGCATGGCAATTACGACGAACTGCTAGATAAAGATATACCAGTTACAGAAGATTCTCCTGTATATATGAAAGCAGTAATTAACCGTCATCTTCTCCAGTTTTACTACACTACTGATAAGGATGAATGGAAGGAAATAGGCGAACT
Source organism: Gracilibacillus ureilyticus (assembly GCF_900111195.1). Lineage (GTDB taxonomy): Bacteria > Bacillota > Bacilli > Bacillales > Amphibacillaceae > Gracilibacillus > Gracilibacillus ureilyticus. The sequence continues at coordinate 7,200 of NZ_FOGL01000008.1, read as the reverse complement.
AATTGATATCGGCCATTTATCAGATGATGACTCTGATTATGTGAGGTTTACTGGAACATTTGTTGGAATGGCAGTTCAGGATTTAAGCGGTCAGAACAAGCATGCAGATTTTGATTATTTTGATTACCGTATTACAGATGAACAGAAAGGTGAGATAAAATGAAGCAGGCATTAATTTTTCAGGGTGGCTGGCAAGGACATGAACCAGAGAAGGTTGCAGATTTACTGGCAGGACTACTTAAGAAGCATAATTTTGAGGTGAAAATAACGGATACACTGGACACCTTGCAGGAAGACGACTTAACGAAATATGACTTAATTATTCCTAACTGGACACAGGGAACGATTGAACAAGAGCAGCTGCAACCACTTTTAAAAGCTGTCGAATCAGGCACAGGTCTTGCTGGATTACATGGTGGAATGGGAGATTCCTTTCGGATGGAAGTGGATTATCAATTCATGGTGGGCGGTCAGTGGGTCGCACATCCTGGTAATGATGGAGTTAAGTACCGTGTAAACATTGTAGATCCAACTCATCCTCTGACAGAAGGGATGGAAGATTTCGATGTTATTTCAGAACAATATTACATGCATGTAGATCCTGCAGTAAATGTTCATGCAACTACTCGTTTTCCTGTCGCTGAAGGTCCATATGAGTCAAATGGCGAGGTAGATATGCCTGTCGTATGGACGAAAAAGTGGGGGAAAGGTAATGTATATTATTGCGGATTAGGACACGTAGCAGAAATTGTGAAAATGCCGGAAGTGTTGAAACTGATGGAGAAAGGCATGTTATGGGCAAGCAGATAATGGAATGGAGTGTGACCAATGAGTGAATTAAATGTAGGTATTGTTGGTTGTGGGAATATTAGTAAAATATACTTGGAAAACGCAGGTCGCTTTGGCAATTACCGAATTCATGCTGTAGCAGACCTGATCAAAGAAAAAGCACAGGCAAGAGCTGAAGAGTTCCAGATTCCAAAGGCGTATACTACGGAGGAACTATTGGAAGATCCCGATATTGATCTTGTTATTAACCTGACCATTCCCGCTGTTCATAAAGAAATCGCTATACGAGCATTAGAAAACGGCAAACATGTTTATGGTGAAAAGCCGCTGGCAGTAACAAGAGAAGATGGAAAAGAAATAGTAGATTATGCAAAAGCAAAAGGACTATTTGTTGGAAATGCACCTGATACTTTTCTAGGGGCAGGAATTCAAACATGCAAGAAAATAATCGATGATGGATTAATAGGGAAACCAATAGCTGCAACAGCCTTTATGATGATACCGGGCCATGAGAGGTGGCACCCGGATCCGGCATTTTACTACAAGGCCGGCGGCGGACCTTTGTTTGATATGGGACCATATTATTTAACGGCACTTATTGCCCTTATGGGTCCGGTGAAACGTGTGACAGGATCTGCACAGACAACATATCCCGAGAGAACGATCACAAGTAAAGAAAAATATGGACAAAAAATACAGGTAGAGACACCAACACAAATTAATAGTGTTCTGGATTTTGAGAATGGTGCAGTAGTTTCGATGATTACAAGCTTTGATACATGGCACCATCGTCTGCCGAATATGGAGATTTACGGTACGGAAGGCAGCCTGATTGTACCTGATCCTAATACTTTTGGCGGTCCGGTATACCTTCGGAAAAAGGATGACAGGGAATGGCAGGAGATGCCTTTAACACATGGTTTTGCTGATAACAGTCGTGGACTTGGTGTCGCTGATATGGTTGATGCCATCTTGAACAACAGGAAAGCACGAGCAGATGGGGAACTTGCCAACCATGTATTAGATGTTATGCACGGCATTCATGATTCCTCAGAGATCGACAGGCATTACTATACGGAAAGCAGTTGTACTCAACCAGACGCATTGCCTGCAGGGCTTGATGAAAGATATTTTACCAGGGCTTTAAGAAATAGTGGTGCGGAGTAAGAACAAAAAAAATGCTCTAATGAAAGGATTGGTGAGTATGGTGGAAAGAAACAAATCCATTCGAATAGGAATGATCGGCTATCAGTTTATGGGAAAAGCACACAGCCATGCATATCGTGATTTACCTTTTTATTTTGATAATCCATTAAAGCCGGAATTGAAGGTAATTGCTGGCAGGAATGAAAGTGCGGTGAAGGAGGCGCAGGAAAAATTCGGCTGGGAGTCTTATGAAACAGATTGGCTTAAGGTAATTGAACGTGATGATATCGATGTGATTGATATAGTTACACCAAATCATACACATGCCGAAATTGCAATCGCAGCAGCAGAAGCAGGTAAGCATATTATTACAGAAAAACCACTGGCACTAACTGTTGATGAAGCTCAGAAAATGCTGGAAGCAGTAAAGAAAAATAATGTAAAACATATGATCTGTCATAATTACCGATTTGTTCCCGCTGTCCAATTTGCAAAAAAATTAATAGAGGAAGGAAAAATCGGCCGCGTTTTTCATTATCGGGCCAATTATTTACAGGACTTTATTATAGATCCGAATTTTCCATTAGTATGGCGCCTGAAAAAGGAAGTGTCTGGATCGGGAGCGTTAGGAGACATTGGTGCACACAGCCTTGATTTAGCTCGTTTTCTGATTGGTGAGTTCTCGGAAGTTACCGCAACAATGGAGACATTTATTAAGCAGAGACCTATTGGTGAAATGACTGGCGGATTAAGTGCAAAAGGTGATTCAAGTAAAATGGGAGAAGTGACAGTAGATGATGCGGTAGCAGTAATTGCCCGTTTTGAAAATGGTGCGCTTGGAACGTTTGAAGCAACACGTTTTGCTGGCGGAAACAGGAATAAGAATAAATTTGAGATTAATGGGAAAAAAGGGTCTATTCGCTGGGATATGGAAAATATGAATAATCTGGAAGTCTATTTTGCGGATGATGCCGAAGGAGAGCAAGGATTCCGCTTAATCAATTGTACAGAAGAAACACACCCATATGCTGGTGCTTATTGGCCAGCAGGACATATCATTGGTTATGAACATACATTTATTCATTTAATTGATGAGTTTTTACGTGGAATTGCCGGTGATTACCAGCCAGCACCGAATTTTGAAGACGGTGTTAAAAACCAGATATTATTAGAAGCAATCGAAAAATCAGCGGAAGAACGCCGCTGGATTAAGCTTGACTAGTACTGTTTATCAGTATGGTTAAATAAAGTGCTGCCTTGTTCCATAGAGAATAAGGCAGCAATATTTTGGAGTAAGTGGATATTAATTATCACATTTGTCAGATAGGTATTTTGCCCAACAGGCAAGACCAGCCCCGTGTTTTATGTCCCCATCAGCAATACGCTGATAAAATGTATCTATAGGAATGGCCTCAACCTGAATACTCTCTAAATGATCCAAGTTCTGCTCTTTAAGATAAGAGGCATTGTTGGCTAAAAAAAGATGAATTTTTTCAGTGGTTGATCCTGCAGAAGGATAGAAATGTCCTAATGACTCCCATTCTAATGAATGAAATCCTGTTTCCTCGAGAAGCTCTCTCTTTGCAGCTGGGAGAGGCTCTTCCCCATCGTCAATCATACCTCCTGGGAGTTCTAATTCCCATGACTGTATCGCATGTCTGTACTGTTTTAAGACAACAATATGATTATCAGGTGTGATTGCTAACACGCAAACCCCATCCCTGAACTGAATGTATGAAAAGTTTTTTGCTGCTTGATTGTTGACCATAATCTCATCAATCGTAATTTTGAAGCGGTCCACTTGCGTTGTTTGCGTGGAGGTAACTTTCCATGGAATATTCACCATCTACATTTCTCTCCTTACTTTTTTCTTTGGAAAAATGATAATCATCTGGTAGAGCAGAACATAAAGCCAAATTAAACTAATAATTACCGCAATACTATCAGGCAATGGTGTGAAAAAAAGGATGTGATAACAGATTAATGGAAATAACAAAGCAAAGCCGGTCATTTTCCACAGTTGCTGATATGCGAGTTTTCTTTGTAATAATGTTCGAAAAATGAGAGCAATTAATGCTAACAGAGAAATACTCGTAATGACCAGGAACATCATCAGGAAAGGATATGACACAATCACCTGTAATAAGAACTGGGTATATGATAATAACGATTCATCCGCTTCAAATGTAAGAATATTAATGATGACATTAGGCAAAAAAGAAATAAAAAATAACAGAAAAAGATAAACCAATGTATCCCTCATACTGACACGATTGAGTTGAAATAACGCTTCTTTTCGCGGAAGCTTTGCACATAGCTTTAAAATGGAAAAAAGGGTCATGGACTTCCTCCGGAAATTATCTAGTCTTTATCAATCTTTCGATAGCTGCTGTTAAAATAAAGTATGGGGCTCCCTTCATCTTCTGATAAATCAATTTTATCAACATTTGCAATCAAGAGCAGATGATCACCTGCTTCTACTTGATTAACAACAGTGCAAGCAAGAGTTGCCAGTGAATCAGGAATGGCAGGGACACCATCTATTTCAGAAAAATTGTCGAAATCCTTCTCTGTCTGTTTAGCGAAAATCATGGATATTTCTTGTTGCTCTTCCCTGAGAATACTGATTCCGAACCGTTTAATTTTATCAGCGTTTTTGTAAAAATTACTATTTTGATCAAGTGATATTGTGATCAATTGCGGGTCAAGGGAGACAGACATAAAAGCATTTACTGTCATCCCGTGATTCGTGTCATCAAACGTTGTAGTGACAACTGTTATCCCAGTAGCAAATTTGCTCATTGCTCTGCGGAAATGCTGAGAATTCATTGTTATTTTCCTCCTACTGAATTTTGCGTGTTATTAACTAATTCCTATTCAGACTTCCTTTTCGTATTCATAAGAAACTTCTTTTAATTCTTCATCAAATGTCACGACTAAATGGTACCCTTCAAAATACCAAGCATCTGTTGTATCAATAAAGAAAGTAATACCGCCTTTTTCAGTTGATGCAAATACTTCACCAGGCTCCTCTTTTACTTGGAAAGCAAGAGAAAAGCCTTCATGAATCGGACTGGAGCCGCCGTATTTTGCCTGGAATTTAACTGTATCACCATCTGTTAATTCTACCTCATCTTTAAACCATTTAAGTGCTTTTTCCGTTACCTTTATTTCCATTCCAATCACTCCTTCTGCAATACATCAGATTTACTGTTTTCTCTAATATTACAATAACGCTTTATCAAAAGAATGTGTAATAATTTGTTTTAAAAAAGAAAACCTCAGGGACAAAAGGATGTGTGAAAACAGATTGATAACTTAACTCAACCTATGTCCGATTGCTTCGCTTATCCCCTGAGGCTGGAACGATCCCAAATGGGTTTAGTCTTTAAGAATTGATTTAGCATGCAAACAGAATCTTCTTTTGAAGAACTAAAATTAAAAGCCTCATGAACAATTATTTCATGGAATGTTCATAAGACTTTTGTTATTATCCATAATTCCCAATTCTAAAGTCAAACTAATGGTGAATTAGAAATTTTTAAATAATATATTATTTTCTAAATGAATATGCTGATATGTGTTATCTTCCAGTTCCTGCAGTCTGGCATATGTCATGCGATATGAATTGCAGGCACCTTCTGGTAATTCATAATCATTCGTTAACTGATTCATTTCTTTCAGTAACTCTCCGACATATTCGTGATCTTCTATCATCGTTTCATTTAACAAACTGATCTTTTCTGCTATTTGAGGATCCAGTGTTTCTTCATATTGCTTAATTAATGGAAACAGATCTCTTTCTTCCTCAATTAAATGGCCTTCCATTTCCATTTTAAACACATGGAATTTCTTGAATAATGATTCCAGGTGAGGATGTGCCGAACCGTGCACCTTGTATATTTTAGTCACAAACTGGCTTAATGGTGTTAATTCATTTTGTAAATATTGGTGATGATTCACTAATATATGGTCAACAAGTTCAGAATAAGTCACTTCATCCCAATCAATTTGTTTATTACCGGCCTCTAGCCAGCTAACGTACGAATCATTAATTGTTGTTAGTAAAGCATCTATATCTATTTTTTTCTTTTTCTTTTCACTAATCTCCAGTAATGGCTGGTTACCGCCACAACAAAAGTCAACTTTTGCCTGTTTGAAAAAATCACTTGCCTTTGGAAATACCTTCACGATAGCTGCTGGAGTATCACTTATATCAAAAGTTTTCATTTTTATTATCCTCCTTGTTGTATCTGTCTATAAAGATATCATATTAACGGGTTTTACTTTGTGATATATATCACATGATTAAAAATAGCAGTAAGTTTTCATTTTCTTCTGTTTTTGTTATACTTGTATAGGAGAATAATGGACGAATTCAATAATTAGTCTGAAGGTGGTGTGGACATGGCGGTCAAATATACTAATTTCCGTGGTGATGAGTATTTTCTCCATATGAGAAAAACGAGTAAAGGGAACCCAAGTTATTATTTTAAAAAAAATGATGACAATACAAGTGTGGAAGAAATTCCTGAAGGGTATGAAGTGTATGAACACCCGAACGGCAGAGTATTTCTAACGAAAACAGCGAAAAAAGGAATAACAAAAGAGGAAATAAGCATAATTGAAAATGCATTAGATAAGCTTAGTCCCATTAGAGACTATAAATTAGACGTGAAGCAAAAGAGTATCTATATCTTTACTTATGAAAACCCGGTTTCATTTAACGAGATTCCGGCTGTAGTAGAGGCGTTATCGGATCCTAAATATAAAACATATGAAGCACAATTGTGTTTTACATTGACAGACAAGAAATCACGAAAGTTTCAGGTGGAAAGAAGAACATATAGAGGCGAAAAAGACGATCAGTGGCTGTTCCTGGATGCTTCGAGTAATCTGAAGGAACTAGCGGAGAATTATGTACAGCACCTGGGAAAAGAAGAGTTCTTTGAGCTGGTATAAGGAAGCTTGGTATAATCAAGCTTCTTTTTTATTTTTAACGAACTTCCGACAGATTTCTCCCTCTTCAAGCGTGTGAAGGGCGTAGCCCAACGGTAACGGGGAGATGAATGTCGGTTGGGAGATATCCCAAAGGAGTTGCTTTTATCGAACTTATGTTCTATAATAAGGGTGAGAAAGGGAGGTGATTGGATGTGACAAAACTTAACAAGGCCTATAAGTTTCGATTGTATCCAACGGAGGAACAGGCTTTGTTGATGCATAAAACCTTTGGTTGTGTTCGCTTTGTCTATAACAAAATGTTAG
>NZ_FOGL01000003.1 GCF_900111195.1 Gracilibacillus ureilyticus | reverse complement strand
CCTCATGTGAGGAGAAGTATTATCCGGTATTAGCCCCGGTTTCCCGGAGTTATCCCAGTCTTACAGGCAGGTTGCCCACGTGTTACTCACCCGTCCGCCGCTCGTTCCACTAACGTCCTCCCGAAGGATTCAGTTAGCTTCCCGCGCTCGACTTGCATGTATTAGGCACGCCGCCAGCGTTCGTCCTGAGCCAAGATCAAACTCTCAATAAAACTTGCACATGGAATGTGCCGAATTGATCTGCTCGCTTCTATAAGCTAGCTAATTCTTACTTTTCTTTCATACTGGTTGTTTTGTTCAGTTTTCAATGATCAATGGAATAAATGGTGGGCCTGAGTGGACTCGAACCACCGACCTCACGCTTATCAGGCGTGCGCTCTAACCAGCTGAGCTACAGGCCCATTTATTGGAGCGGGTGAAGAGAATCGAACTCTCGACATCAGCTTGGAAGGCTGAGGTTTTACCACTAAACTACACCCGCATAAAAATTATGAAGTTCTTAATATATTGACTGGTCGGGAAGACAGGATTTGAACCTGCGACCCCTTGGTCCCAAACCAAGTGCTCTACCAAGCTGAGCTACTTCCCGGTATGGCGCGCCCGAGAGGAGTCGAACCCCTAACCTTTTGATCCGTAGTCAAACGCTCTATCCAATTGAGCTACGGGCGCTTTGTTTAAGCGACATATTCTAATATACCACAAAGCACTCGGTTAAGTCAATACTTTATTGTATTTTTTAAAAATGCGGTCGAGAGGACTTGAACCTCCACGGGATTAACTCCCACTAGGCCCTCAACCTAGCGCGTCTGCCATTCCGCCACGACCGCACAATATCAGTCATTAAAGATATGTCGATTCATGGTGTTTACATATTCTATTACATCTTATTATTTCATATCATCAGTAGTTATAATCCATAACTGCAGTGATGAGCCATGGAGGATTCGAACCTCCGACCCTCTGATTAAAAGTCAGATGCTCTACCAACTGAGCTAATGGCTCTCCGCTCGCATCTGCATTTTAATAATTTGTGAAATATCGATCAAACTATTAGAATAGTAAATCCGTCTCAAACGACGAATTCATCGGTATATAACAAATGCAATAAAAATGGCTGGGCTAGCTGGATTCGAACCAGCGCATGACGGAACCAAAAACCGTTGCCTTACCGCTTGGCTATAGCCCAACAAATGGCGGTCCGGACGGGACTCGAACCCGCGACCTCCTGCGTGACAGGCAGGCATTCTAACCAACTGAACTACCGGACCTCTATTTAACTTGGTGACCCGTACGGGATTCGAACCCGTGTTACCGCCGTGAAAGGGCGGTGTCTTAACCGCTTGACCAACGGGCCATTCATAAAATAAATAATGGCGGAGAAGGAGGGATTTGAACCCTCGCGCCGCTTACACGACCTACACCCTTAGCAGGGGCGCCTCTTCAGCCACTTGAGTACTTCTCCATGGCTCCACAGGTAGGATTCGAACCTACGACCGATCGGTTAACAGCCGATAGCTCTACCACTGAGCTACTGTGGAATAAATGTAATAACTTTATCAGCGACGTTAAACATTGTATAACATCCAGCTTAGATTGTCAATATGTTTTAAAAACTTTTTTTGGAATCTGTTTACTGAAGATAATGTCCTCAAAAACGAAGCTAATATAACTTATCACATTTTCAATAATTAAGTCAATAGATTTGTACAAAAAAGTTAAAATACTTGTTAGTTATCCTGTGCGAGTTTCCCCCGACATCTTCCACATCTGTATTTGTTTAGATTTATTCTTCTTTTCCTGTGATAGATATGCGAGCATTCCACACATTTATATAGATACTTGTATTCACTTTTCATTGAAGGAAGGGGATTACAAAATCGAGGAGATCCTGTTTTCTTCAACAGTTCTCTGAATTCCTTATCCCGATGCCTAAATCCTTTGCCCTCAATATGGAGATGATAATGGCATAACTCATGCTTAATTATTCCGATAAACTCTTCATCACCTAATTCAGTCACATATTTAGGGTTTAATTCGATTTTTCTTTTGGAAGGAAGATACCTTCCCCCTGTAGTACGTAGTCTGTTATTAAAAACTACTTGATCCTTAAATGGTTTATAAAAGAACTCTTTAGATATACTATCAACTAGTAGTGTTAGTTCTTCTTGATTTGGTAAAACCATTTTATCACACCTTACTTTTGAACACATATTATATTACAGAACACCTTATCCATAGAGGAGCGGAGGGATTATTGTGCCAGCGTGGCTAAAACGGCAACTTACCGGTGCCTTTTTGCATAAAAATAAAAATCAGATACGCGTACTTAACCAGTGTTGGTTTTTCTACTGCAACCAGCTTGAAGATTAGCGGCTTTCAGCTAAGTTTATTACTGAAAGCCACTTTCCTTATTCTTTAACCATTGTTAGAGCGATCCGTTGTTTCTGCTGGTCCACCTTGTCCACCCAAACTGTTACCACATCACCAACCGACGCTACATCCATTGGGTGCTTGACAAATTGCTGTGACATCTTGGATATATGAACAAGTCCATCCTGTTTTACTCCTATGTCTACAAATACGCCGAAATCAACTACATTCCGCACAGTACCTTGTAACTCCATACCTTCTTGAAGGTCTTCCATAGAAAGAACGCTTTTTTTCAACAAGGGTTGCGGTAAGTCATCCCGGGGATCACGATTGGGACTTATTAATGCTTTTATTATATCCTTTAATGTCGGAACACCTACATCTAATTTTTCCGCCAGCTGTTCTGGCTCTACATTATTTAGTGCGGACCTTAATTGCTCTGTTCCTAGATCACCCGTAGTATAATTTAGCTCTTTTAATAATTGTTTTACTGCTGTATAACTCTCAGGGTGAATCGGAGTCCGGTCTAAAGGTTCTTCTCCATCAATCACCCGCAAAAACCCTATACTCTGTTCATATGTTTTATTACCTAAACGCGGAATTTTCTTTAAAGTAGTTCTACTCTTCAATTTACCGAATTCATCTCTATATTTAACAATATTATTTGCAACAGTCTTATTTAAACCTGATACATATTGTAAAAGTGAGGCGGAAGCTGTATTTACATTTACACCAACTTGGTTAACCGCTGTTTCTACCACAAAAGTTAATGATTCATTTAATTGTTTCTGACTTACATCATGCTGGTATTGACCGACACCTATAGATTTAGGATCGATTTTCACCAGTTCTGCCAGAGGATCCTGTACCCTTCTCGCAATGGAAACTGCACTGCGTTCTTCCACCTGAAGGTCCGGGAACTCTTCTCTAGCTAGTTTCGACGCGGAATAGACACTTGCGCCCGCTTCATTAACAATAATATAAGCGATATTGAGATTGTTCTTTTCAATCGTATTTGCAATAAATTGCTCTGTTTCCCGTGATGCTGTTCCATTTCCAATTGCAATTAACTCGACTGGATAATCAGATAAATACTGCATGATCTTTTTTTCCGAGCCCGTGACATCATTTTTTGGTGCAGTCGGATACATTACATCCACTTGTTTTACTTTACCTGTATCATCAACGACAGCAAGTTTACAGCCTGTTCGAAAAGCGGGATCAACCCCAAGCACATATTTTCCTTTTAAAGGCGGCTGTAACAGTAAATTCTTTAAGTTTTTTGAAAAAATATCAATTGCTTGGGCCTCCGCCTTCTCTGTTAAAGCGGACCGTACTTCTCTTTCAACAGATGGCAGAATTAATCTTTTCATACTATCCTCAATCGTATTTTGGAGGAATTCTCTCATATCAGAAGAAACTCCACCTTTTATAACTTGATTTTGCAAGTAAGTTGAAATTGCTTCATTTGGTGCTGTTATAGAAACCTTTAATATCTCTTCCTTTTCCCCGCGGTTTAGGGCAAGGATACGGTGGGCTACAATAGATCGAACTGATTCACTGTAATCATAATACATTTCATAGACACGCTTTTCATCTAGTTCTTCTTTTTTAACAGATGACTGAATCATCCCCTTTTGATGAACCTGTTCACGAATCTTTTCCCTATACGCCGGCTCATCAGCTATCCATTCTGCAATGATGTCCTGAACACCAGCTAATACGTCTTCTATTGTATGTAATTCATGCTCTTCGGAAAGATACTTATGAGCTCCTTGTAATAAATCGTTACCGTTTTGTTCAAAAATCTGTTCCGCTAATGGCTCTAATCCTTTTTCCTTTGCTATAGTTGCTCTTGTTCGCCGTTTTTGTTTATATGGCCGATAAAGGTCCTCTACTTTTTGAAGCTGTTTCGCTTCTTCGATTTCCCTCTTAAGTTCTGCAGTTAGTTTTCCTTGTTCTTCAATTAATCGGATCACTTCTGTTTTCCTGTCAGCAAGTGCGTTCACATAATTCCAATTTTCCTGAATTTCTCTGATTTGAACTTCATCCAGAGATCCCGTTTGTTCTTTCCGGTATCTCGCTATAAATGGTACAGTATTACTTTCTTCCAATAGTTCTATAACGCTTTTTACCGAGGATATTTTTATCTTAGTTTTCTCAGCAACAGATTTTATTAAATGTAGATTATCAGGCACAATTAGTCCTCCTTCTTTCCTATCTTTTCTATTTTATCAAAACTATTTATATTCGTAAAAGAAACCCCCTGATAAAATCAGGAGGTTTCCTTAGTATACTTCATTGCAATTAATGTTGCATCATCATCTAGTTTTTGCTGATATAAATAGGAAAATGTATCTGTGATATGTTGTACTTCACGATGGAGGAAATGCGGATTAGACACTTCCTTTGCTGTAATACCATCTGAAAACATCATAAAGATCATATCTTGTTCAACTGTACCTGTCAAAACCTTAAAGGGACGGTCATATCCACTCAGATATCCAGGCTGAGGAATATTTCTCTTTCGAATTGAATTCGGAGTAATTGTCATTAAACCGATATTACCGATCGATGAGTAATAGTACTTCATTTTCATTAAGTCGATTTGCAGAATTCCTAATACTACACCACGCTTGCCTATCAATTTCTGATTACATTTGTGTAATAGTGTTTTTATTGGAATATCACTGTTTTCTTTTATCGTATCAACCACTATTTGAGAAGATTCTTTTGCATATTCTCCACTGCCAAGTCCATCCGCTAACGCACAGATAAAAGTACCGCCCTGTTCCTCATAAAAATAGCTGTCACCGCAATAGTAGTTTCCGCGTTTTGCTTTTTGAAAAACCGATACTTCTACTTGTTGACTGTTATGCATTAGCGCATAGCCTCCATATTTTCAGCTTGTAATGCCTCGCGTAATTTCTTCAATGCATGTCTTTGAATTCTGGATACGTGCATCTGGGATATGCCAAGTAATTCACCAGTTTCTTTTTGACTCTTGTTTTCGAAATACGTATATTGAAGAATTTGTTGCTCTCTCTCATTTAGCATTGGTAAAATTTTCTCAAGCAATAATTGCCTGTCAATATCTTCATAGCCTTTATCCTGATTTCCTATAAGATCTAATATAGATACTTCACTTCCATCAGAATCGGCTTCGAGCTTACGGTCGACAGAGAGTGCATTATAACTCTGGCTCATCTCCATCGTTTCGAGAACTTCTTCTTCAGATACTTCCAGGTATTCCGCAATCTCTTTTACTGTAGGGGACTTTTGGTTACTTGTTGTTAACACATCGATTGAATTCTTTATTTTCGGTCCCAGTTCCTTAATTCTCCTAGGGACATGTACACTCCATGTTTTATCGCGGATAAATCGTTTTATCTCACCAATAATCGTTGGAATGGCAAATGATTCAAAGGATTTACCTATCTCCGGATCATACCTTCTGATCGCTGCTAATAAACCGAGCATGCCTACTTGTTCTAAATCCTCGTAAATCATACTATTTTTTGCATATTTCCTTGCTAAAGACTTAACAAGCTTCTCGTAGGTCAAGACGATTTTTTCCTGGATCTCTTTATTATGAGGATTTGATTGAAAGTCTCTGATCCACTGGTAAATCTCATCCTCACGATTATAATGTGGTTGAGATTTGGTCGTCATTGATATCCACCTCATTTTCACGGAGGTATTTAGTCATTAATACAATTACTCCATAATCATTTTTAATCTCTACTTTATCCATCAATGCTTCAATGAGAAAAAGTCCGAAGCCCCCTTCTCTTAAATCTTCGACAGACTGGTTATTTTTATATGGGCCGATTTCTGATTTGATCCGTTTCAAATCAAAACTTTCCCCGCGATCTGCCACCATAACTTCCAGCCGGTCTTCATAAAGACCAAAACCAACCGTTACTTCCCCGCCTTCTTTATCCTCATACGCATGGGTAGTTGCATTGGACATAGCTTCAGATATAGCTACTTTTAAATCTTCTATTTCTTCATAACTAAACCCCATACGGTTCGCTATTCCAGAAGTACTTAATCTTACTACTCCTACATATTCCGGTTTTGCTGGCACTTTCATTTCGATGAAGTCAAAGGATTCCATTTTATTTCCCACCTCGTACAGTTGAATCAATATTTATAATATTTTCTAAACCCGTAATCTCAAACAAACGTCGTACACGATCTTGTAACGATACCAGTCGAAGTTCACTATCATATTCTTTTGTTGCTTTCAGTGCACTGATAAATACTCCTAACCCTGTACTATCCATGTAATTTACATGTTCCAGGTCTACAACTACTGTAACATTTTCCTTTTTTACTAAAGGCAACAGTGCCTCTTTTAATTTTGGTGCTGTATATGCATCAATTTCCCCAGCTAACTTTATTGATTGGCTTAGCCCTTGATCATTTACTTCAATGTTCAAATCCACCGTGCTATACCTCCTAAAATATCACTACTAAAATTTATAATGATAAAACGATAGTTAGTTATGTAAATAATAATCTGTCACTTAACACACTATACCCTTTAATAATGACTGTAAACTCATTTCTTTAGGAAAATCAATGTAAAATCATCCCTGAGATGGAAACCTTGCAATTTTTCAAAATGCCGGAATACTCTTTCAACCGCCTCTTGTGCTGGCAGGTGCAAGTATTCCCTGATAACTTCGAGCATTTCATCCGTATCAATGAACCGATCACCGACCCGGCATTCTGTAACCCCATCTGTCAGCAGTATCACAACATCTCCTGGCTCCATTTGAATTTCAAATTGCTCATAAGTTGTGTCATTCGTTACTCCAAGTACGATACCTTTTGTTTTAATCTCAAAAAATTTATCTTCTTTCGCACAATAATAAAAACCAGGTTCATGACCCGCAGACGCAAATTGTAGTAAATTGGACTTTGCATGAAACAGGCCGTAAAACATCGTGATAAACATTCCTGTATCGACATTTCGTTCAACAACTCTATTTAAATTTTCTAAGATTACACTCGGGTTTCTCTGTGTTTCTGGAAAACTGTCCAGAGAGTATTTGATCATTGACATTGCAAGTGCTGCTGGTATCCCTTTTCCGATTACGTCTGCTATCGCAATCCCGAGATTACCATTTTCATCTGTTACAAAATGATAGTAATCACCATTCATGATATTAGCAGGGACACTTACAGCGCCAATATCCAGCCCCATTATCTTCGGTTTATGCGTTGATAACAGTGTTTGCTGCATATTTGCCGCAATCGAAATCTCGGATTCCAATTCCCCCTGTTTTTCTCTTAATGTCTGAAATTCCTGATAAGCCAGGCCATAAGAGATCATTGTTTCCAATAGGAAATTAAGAGATGAATCAATTTCTTTAGGTAAATCCGGGTAAAGCTCTCTCAATGCCTGAATATGGATGTTGATAATTTCTTCTGGAAGTATATTATGCTGCATTGATAACTTACTAAAAAGCTCTGCCTGATATAGTGATGTTTCATCTTCTGTTGTAATATAACTTTTTAATAACTTTCGGTAATTATCTAAATTGAAATTGTGATGAAAGGGTTCCAACCTCACTTACCTCCTAACTGCGCCTTGTTCTACAATGACTTATTTCATTTAATAATTAATAGGAAGCAAAACTAGATCACTTATTTCCGAACCCATTTGATTGCAGTAATTGTGGTTCCTTTACCCTCTTCGGATTCAATATCAAAATCATCCATCAGTCTCTTCACACCAGGTAAACCCGCTCCAAGGCCGCCAGATGTGGAAAATCCGTCCTCCATTGATTTACTAATATCCGCAATCCCAGGACCGTCATCACTGGCAATTATCTTCAGCCCTAACTTGTTCATGTCATTAACAACCTCATAGGAGATTTTTCCGGTTCCAGCATAAAGATATATATTTCTGGCTAATTCTGATATAGCAGTGGCAATTCTAGCCTGATTAACTGTTCCAAACCCCAACTCTTTCGCTTTCTCTCTTCCCATTTGTCGTGCTCCGACGATGTCCCATTCTTTTTTAATATGCACACAGGATTGAGTTTTCGACATAATCACTCCTCCAATTCCTGGCGAAGTTTAATCAATCCTTGCTCTAAATCAAGCGCTGTCGGAACATTTTGCATATGAATACCCAGATCGATTAAAGTCATCGCCACAGCAGGCTGAATCCCTGTTAATACCACTTTTGCTCCCATTAAATCTGACATAGAGACAACATCACCGAGTACCTTTGCAATAAAAGAGTCAATAATATCTACAGAGGTTAGATCAATGACCACACCTGTCGCCCCGCTCTTATGTATTTTACTTAATAAGTCTTCCTGAAATTCAATTGCAGTCTGGTCATCAAGATCGATTTGGATCGATACCAATAAGTAATTATGCAATTTCAATATTGGTATTCTCATTAGAAGCACCTCCTTATTTTAATGAATCTAAAATAGCTGTTAATTCCTTCTCTTTTTCTTTTGTCAATTCAACAACTTCCCTGTTCGTTATTTTAAGTGCTGTATTGAATCCTTTTCTTAACGAACTTTTTGTTGGGAATTTACTAAGATCAATTCCTAAATTTACAATAGTCTGTGCAATTTCCGGTCGAATTCCTACAAGAATACAAGTTGCACCAATTAGCCTTACCGCTTCAGCTGCCTGAATAATATGGTGTGCCACCATTGTATCAACAACCGGGACTCCTGTAATATCGATTAATACCACTTCTGAGTTATGTTTAATTACACCTTCTAAAAGATTTTCCATAATTAATTTTGCACGCTCTGTATCAATTGTTCCAATCAGAGGCATAATTGTAATGTTTTCCATCACAGGAATTAATGGTGCTGATAACTCCTGTAAAGCAAGCCGCTGAAGAGATACGGTATTTTCCCAGCTTCCGGAATACTCGTTAACCAACTGATTAATAATCGGCTCAACCCAGTCATCCACTACACTTAAAATACGCGAAAGGTTTTCTGAGTCCACTTTTTCAGATTGACTTAAAATAAAATCAATTGTTACTCGGCGAAACGTCTGCAATCCATCCGTAATGTAACTTAACGGCCAGCCTAAATTGATCAGTCTTTCTGAAAAATCATTTAAAGCAGTTGTATTACGCTGACGATTAATGCTAGAAAATATCACGTTAACAAATTCTCTGTTCGTTGTCTGATATAATTCATTAGAAATTGTCGAAGTATAATCATCTTCCTTCTTCTTCTCAATTTCCTCCAACCAGCTTTTGGATATATCATCACTGTTTTCTACCACAATTCTACGTAAAGATTCTGGCATTCTACTTACCTCCGCTAATTCTTCGATTTTATTCAATATAATAATTCTACATGATTTTATGACATTTTACGATTAATTTGGCTAAATCAGTAATTTATACCTTGAAAAAGTCAATCAGCGGTTCCTCATTTTAGTACGAAAGAATTATTTTCCAATAACTTATCCCTACTCTGTTATCTGCTGCATATAAAAAGAAATCACCCAAATCTGTTGAAAGAAATGGGTGATTTTAAATTGTGTACGTTCGATACAAAATAAAGCATCAGAACTCAGTTAATCCTAAACTAATTTCTAATCCTTTATCTATCTTCTCCATCATCGCACTGTCTAAATGTGTTATTTTATCAGTGAGTCTTTGTTTATCAATTGTACGTATTTGCTCTAATAAAATAACAGAATTTCGTTCAAATCCATATTTTTTAGCATCAATTTCTACATGAGTCGGTAATTTTGCCTTTTGTATCTGTGCAGTAATCGCCGCAACTATTACAGTTGGGCTAAAGCGGTTACCAATATCATTTTGTAAAACCAGCACTGGTCTTACACCGCCCTGTTCAGACCCAACAACAGGAGAAAGGTCGGCGAAATATACATCGCCTCTTTTCACAATCAAAACCTACACCCCGCCGCTCACTAAGCGCTCAAGGGTAATTTCTGCCTCCTCTTCAGCTTGAAAGGCTTCTGAAGCGATATTGAGATTGATTTTTGCCATTTCCATATAGCCTCTTTGCATAGACTCCTGAATATGGCGCTTTTTCTTTTCACGCAGGTAAGTTTTTGTTGCTTGACAAATAAAATCACTTAAATTACTATCTTCACTCTTCATCAAGCCATCCACCTCATTCAGCAGGTTTTTAGGTAATCTTACAGCTACTTCTTGTAAGTCTTCGGACAAAACCATACACCTCCACCAACATTGACAAGCCTAAAATATTAATCCACTAATATCATACCATTCAATAAAGGCATTGCAAAGGGATTTTCAACAAATTTATTAACTTTTTTACACTAGACTCATTATGTCACACTTTATCAATATATATTCGCGGCACTCGTGAACTAATCATACAGGCAATCTCATAATTTATTGTGCTTAATTTCTCAGCAAGCTCATCCATTTCAATTGTCTCTTCATGTTGAGTACCAATTAATGTCACCTTATCCCCGACACCCGCCTGTTCCTGCAGGCGGATCATAAACTGATCCATACAAATACGTCCGACAATTTCACACCTTTTCCCATTAACTAAAACTTCAGCACCTTGCAATGCCCTTCTTATACCATCAGCATATCCCAAAGGTACTGTTCCTATCCATTCCTCTCGCTCGGTTATATAAGTGGCACCATAGCTTACAGGAGTACCCTTATCCACTTTCTTCACATGAATCAGCCTGCTGTGAAGAGACAGGGCAGGTTTTAAGTTAATTGGCTTCTCCTTTTTAACTACACCTGAAGGGTATAACCCGTACATACTTATACCAAAACGGACATAGTCAAACATTTTCTCCGGAAAACGCATGCTTGCCGCACTATTCCCAGTATGGAGTACTACCTCTCCATCCCAGTTAGCTCGGAAGAGGTGGAGCAATTCTTCAAAGTAAGCACGCTGGTTATCAAAATGCTCGGTTGATATTTCGTCAGCTGTCGCAAAGTGAGTGAAAATTCCTTCCAGATGGAAATTTTTATTTTTAAGCAATGGGAGAATATCCAGTAATTCCTCTTTTTTCCTAATTCCGATTCTTCCCATTCCCGTATCCCATTTCAGATGGATAGTAACAGGCTTCGGTAAGGAAAGTGAAAGAACCTCTTCCACCCATTCTTTCTGATAACAAGTAACTGTTATCCCATAATCAGCAGCTGCATATACATGCTCCGGGCGCACCCAGCCCATAACCAGAATGGGCGCTTCTACACCACATTCCCTAAGCCTCACCGCTTCATCCAGAGTCGCTACCGCAAGTCTTTTCGCTCCCGCAGCTAATGCAGAACGGGCAACTTCAATATCTCCATGCCCGTACGCATTTGCTTTTACGACAGCATATATCTCTGTTTCTTTATTCAATCGCTTCTTTAATTGTTGTATATTATATATAATATTTTCTAATTGAATTTCTACCCACGAATCCCGATAAAACTTCTCCATAAAATAATTAGTCCTCTCATTACATTGCTATTAGTTTATTATACATCATCAAAAATAATCATTGTAAAGAAAAGAATTATAACAAAAAAAAGCAGACCTTCTAAAAGTCTGCTTTCGCATTATTTTTCTGCTTGTGCATGTATTGATGTAGCTACTTCAATTAATTCTTGTTTTGTCAGCTGTTCACTTGCCAGGTAATAATTCACCCCGTTATACTGCCATTCAAGTGACGATTGTGAAAGAGCCCCGACAGTAAACCCTAAATCAACCGGTTCACCATTAACCATCTCAGGCGATTGAGTACTTGCAGGATATGTTGTTACTAACTCCTGGATGATGGTAAAATTCTTCTCTCCTTCATAGGACAGTAATACCCGCTTACCGTTTTCTGTATCCATTTGATTTTCTTCTACTAACTCAGCACCAAGCTGATTAGCTGGATAGTAGATAGTTAACTCCTGAGGAAGTTCTTCCTGGGCCATAACCGGCACTCCCAATACACTGCTTGTCATATTCTTCTCCATATTAAACGTATCTTCAGGCAGTTGCGGGTCGATTTCAAACCCTGCATATTCTACTTCAACTAAGGTCTTTTTATCATGATCCATTACTTCTACTAAAACAGGTGCATAAGTTTTTTTGTCAAAATATATTTTCTGATAAGGCAGATTGCTATTACTTTCATAGCTTGTTTTTGTCTCAAATACATAATGATTTTCCGTCTGTGTAAAAGCTGCCTCATCATCATCTGCTACATCTTTTATCAAAGACTGGAACAAATATGGCTGACTGTTGTTAGCTGGCCATTCACTTTGAAATTTAAAGCTTTTGTTGAGTGCAGGCGTTAAGACAAACACACCCTCTTCATTCCGTAAGATAATCTGACTGTTGCCTTCATTTTGTTCATTCTTCAGTAAAACTCTGTAGAAATCCTTCTTCTTATGTGCTACTTCAATGCGATATACCTGTTTTTCTTTCCCTGTTGATAAAGTCATAACTGCTTGAGCTTGATAGGCATTCATTTTTTCCGCCATATCTTCTAGTTTATTCACAACATCTTCTTTTGACTTTTCTCCACAAGCTGCTAATAAAATAACAAAACACAGTCCAATAACCAGGCTGATATATTTTTTCATCGCGACAACTCTCCTTTGTCTCAAGTAAGAGGACAAAGGGAACAATTACACGTCAGAACAATGTATGAAAAACATGTGATAGACCATCAATAACATCAGAAGCAAGCATATCAATTTCTGTATTTCTTCCGGTCTTAACCCTCATATCAGCAGAAGCTCCATGAATATAGCAGGCATTACATAAGGCTTCCAGATGGGAGGAATGCTGCATGACCATGGCCAATATGACACCTGACAGCACATCTCCGGTTCCACCTTTAGCCAATCCGGCATTCCCAGTATCACTAACCGTCTGTTTTCCATCCGGCGAAGTGATGATGGTGAATTTCCCTTTTAAAACAACATACAGCTGATACTTACGTGCGAACTCTTTAGCAATCGCCATTGGTGAAAGTTTAATCCGGTCGATCGTGTATTCTGTCAGCATTGCCATTTCCCCGTAATGTGGTGTAATAATAAGTGGATAATTCCTTTTCCCAACTTTATTCAGTATTGGTTTGAGATGATGTAATCCATCTGCATCAACAATCACCGGGATATCCAGATCGTGAATTAATCGCTGTGTGAATTTCGCTGTAACCGGGTCTCGTCCCATCCCCATGCCGATCGCAGCCCCATCAAATGTACGGAATGGAGTAACGTCATTTTCCTTTATGGTTCCATCCTGTTCCTCCAGCACATGGTACATTGCTTCCGTACATTTATGAGCAATAATGGAGATATTATCTTTAACAGTGGCAACTGTCAACAGCCCTGCTCCAGCCCTTAAGGCAGCACTTGCTGTCAATGTCACGGAACCAGGCATCATTTGTTGCCCGCCAATTACCACACCTTTCCCATGTGACCCTTTATGGGAAAATGTGTCACGCTTACGTAATGTAGCTATCACATCATCTCTTTCCCACCTTCTAGCAAAGGATTTACGATGATAGGCTTGTTTCGGCACACCGATAGAAACAATTTCCCATTCACCATAATACGGAAATCCCCATTCGGTAAAGAGGCTTTGTTTTGGCGCTTCCACAATATATGTGTGATCCGCCTTGACTGCAGTATCTATCTGCACACTTTCATTCGCCGGCAATCCACTGGGAATATCCACAGAAATAATCTTTTGATTACATTCGTTGAGCAGAGAGATGAAAGGTTTAATGTTAGGACGTATTGCTCCTTTCACACCAATACCGAGAATGGCATCAATGACAAGCTGGTAATATGGAAGATCTTTCCGCAACATTTCTACATTAATATCTGTTTCCACACCACCATGGTGATTGATGAACAATTTTTTATGATACAGCGCCTCACTCGTCAATTTCTGATCTGGAACCAGTTGGAATACTTTCACCTCAAAACCTGATTGCTGAAGATATCGCGCAATAACAAACCCATCACCGCCATTATTGCCTCCGCCTGCCAGTACAGCTGCAGACTGATAGCTTGCTTCCTGCTTTATGATCCGCTCCGCAATGGCTCGTCCTGCATTTTCCATAAGGATTTTACCATCTATCCCCCCATGTTCTATCGCATATCGATCAATTTCATACATTTCCTCCGCGGTTACGATGTACATCTTGTTCCCTCCTACCCGCACTAAAATATTATGAGACAACCTCTCTCATTATGCCGAATCTACTTCAATTATTACCTGAGCTACTGCATATGCTTCACTGTGTGAGATGGATACAAACAGTCTATCCCCTTCCACCACATGTGATTGAATAACTGGTGCACCATTTTTATCCGGTAAAATTTCGATATCCTGAAAGCTCAATTTACCGATTCCAGTTCCAACAGCTTTAGAGAAAGCTTCCTTCCCGGCAAATCTTCCGGCAAAAAACTCTATCTTTCTTTTTTCTGTATTGAAATGGTCATACAATTCTTTTTCTCTAACTGTTAAAACTCTATCAATAATTTTGGGTTGTCTGCTTATTAATTTACTCACACGATCCAGTTCAATAATATCTATTCCAGTACCTTTTATCATAGCTATTCCCTCATTTACCCTATTTCCTTCAGTATAGCGCATCATTTTTTTTATTAGAAGGAATACGCTAAATTAAGATCAGCAGTTCCGATGATTGAGGTAAATGTGATAATATATAGATATCTATAATCAATGAGGGAAGTGTTCTATGTTTACTCGAACAGAGAGTTTCAAAGATTTTCTCAGGTTTTACCCGGTTACATCTGTAATTGTTGGTCTTCAAATAGCCATCTGGCTTATTAGTATTTTATTCGGATCATTGGGAAATTACATTTATCAGATCGGAATTGGATTTAACTATTTAATATTACAAGGAGAGTATTGGCGTCTTCTCACATCCATCTTCCTGCATGCCGGTACAGGACATATTTTATTTAACGCATTTTCGACCGTCCTGTTCGCTCCCGCACTTGAACAAATGTTAGGAAAAGGGAAGTTCCTGTTCTCCTATTTATTCGCAGGGGTTGCTGCCAATGTCTTGACATTAGTTGCAATACCAGACATGCCCAATCCTTATGTTGGTGCTTCAGGAGCGATCTACGGGTTGTTTGGCCTCTATTTATTTATGGTACTCTTTGAGAAAAAATTAATCGATCCAGGCAGCGCAAGACTGATTACTATTATTATAATTATTGGTCTTGTTATGACGTTTATTAATCCCGGCATCAATATTACCGGTCATTTATTTGGATTTATTGCCGGTATTGCTCTTGGTCCGATTGTTTTACGTAATGTGAAGCCTTTTTCACCTTACCGGAACAAAAGAAAGCCAAGGCCGGAAGGAGAGATTGGGTTTGATCCAAATCGCTGGAATAAGAAAAGATACCGTTACAGTAAATACATTAAACCAGTAATCACCATCATTTTTGTAGTTTTAGTTTTATTAGGGATTCTTTCCTCACTCATTTAATCATTCAGGGGGTTTATTATGTTACCAGTATTAGCTTTTACTATTGCAGGAATCATTGCAGGAATAGGAATATTAGTTAATTTCAAACATCTGATGAGAAAAATCATACAAAGAATTGAGCAAAATAACTTTGATTTACAAAGTGTTCAGAAGGACCAATCGAAGTATTTTATCTTCGTGGCACTCGTAGAAGCAATACCTATTCTCCTTATCGTTTTAGGTTTTGCGACGATGGAAGACAGCACTGTTACATTTGCTTCTAAATTAATTGCCTTCATTATAATTATTGGTGTCATGATTTTCGCTATAGCCCAGATTTGGTCAGTTAACCAGGAGGTACCAAGGGAGAAAATATCCAGCACAGAGAAAAACCTGATTAGGACAACTATTTTCATTGGCCTTGCAACTATTTATGCAATTCCAATAATATCTATTATCGGAATAATTATAATATAAAAAAAACCGGGGATCCCGGTTTTTTTTAACGTCCTTGTTTATTATTGTTTGATCGTTTGTTTTGGAATTTACGGTTGCGTCCGCCTTGTTTCCCTTTGCGTCCGTTAAATCCACCGCGTTTGTTATCATTTCGGAAGTTTTTCTTTCCGCCGCTCTTGTTCTTCATTGCCTGTTTAACACTAACAGGCTGTACAGAACTTAACGTAACCGGAGTCTGACGTCGTTCTTTCGTTAACATCTTTAACGCTGCAGATACGATCGTTACAGAATCATATTCTTCCAGTAATTCATTAGCTGTCTCACGATAATCAGCCAATTCTTTCTTCTCAATTGTTCTAACTAATTTTTGTACAGTCAATTGCTGTTGTCCACGTTT
Source organism: Gracilibacillus ureilyticus (assembly GCF_900111195.1). Lineage (GTDB taxonomy): Bacteria > Bacillota > Bacilli > Bacillales > Amphibacillaceae > Gracilibacillus > Gracilibacillus ureilyticus. Next base: position 249,111 of record NZ_FOGL01000003.1, on the reverse strand, counting down.
AGCTTCATCAAAGCTAGGTGGAGTCATTCTCTTCATTTTACTTTTGGTTGTTTTTTCAATTAAGTGTAAATGTGGTGTCTCTCTTGGTGTAATGAATGAAATAGCTTCTCCCATTTTACCAGCACGGCCTGTACGTCCAATCCGGTGTACATAACTTTCCGGATCCTGCGGAATATCGAAATTGTACACATGTGTTACCCCAGAAATATCTAATCCACGGGCAGCTACATCTGTTGCAACTAAAATTTCGATTCGGCCGAATTTAAATTTATTCAATACAGATGTACGCTTTCCTTGCGTTAAATCCCCATGAATACCTTCAGCTCTGAAGCCGCGCGCCTGCAAACCTTCGGTTAACTCATCAACACGCTTCTTCGTACGTCCGAAAATAATTGCAAGTTCAGGTACATGAACATCTAATAAGTTGGTTAATGTATCGAATTTCTGTTTTTCATGCACTTCAATAAAATACTGATCAATATTTGATACAGTCATTTCTTTAGATTTTACTTTTACTTCTTCCGGGTCTTTCATTAATGTAGCTGCAATATTACGTATTTCCTTAGGCATGGTTGCAGAGAATAATAATGTTTGTCGTTCATCCGGAATTGCCTTTAAAATGTCACGGATATCATCAATAAATCCCATGTTTAACATTTCATCAGCTTCATCAAGGACAGCAATTTTCACATCATCTACACGAATTGTACGACGACGCAAATGATCAAGTAAACGTCCAGGTGTTGCTACAACAATATGCGGGCGGTCTTTTAATGCCCTGATTTGACGTTCCATATGCTGTCCGCCATAAACAGGTAAAGTTTTTACACCCTTAATTTTCCCTAATTTGTGCAACTCTTCTGATACTTGAATAGCAAGCTCCCGAGTTGGTGCAACAACTAAACCTTGGATTTTACGGTCATTATTATCAATCTGTTCAAGCATTGGAATACCGAATGCAGCAGTTTTCCCAGTCCCTGTTTGTGCTTGTCCGATAACGTCCTTGCCCTGAATACCTAACGGGATTGTTTGAGCCTGAATAGGTGTCGCCTCTTCAAATCCCATTTTCTCTAATGCTTTCATAATTGATGCTGAAATACCTAATTCATTAAAATTTGTCACTATTATGTTCTACTCCTTTTTTTCTGAAAATCTCATCTATTATCATTTTTTCATTTTATAGTTAGTTTACCCAATTTTTCATTGATCCTATCGGAAAATATAAAGGTTTTTAAAGGAAGATATAAATTATCCTAATCATCCTGATTTATCAGTAATCTCTACACTATCAAAAAGTATATATTAATTGGAAGATAGTATAACGGAACTAAGGCTTACTGCTAATACTTGCCGACAAGCCATGTTATCTAACAGAAGTTTTCACTGTGTGGCGAATTTGTGAAAGTAATTGTGTGAATAACACAATTATTATTTATGGGATGTTGCAATGAAAAAAGCCTTCCTCCACATTCATCCGGAAGAGGCTTATAAATGACCAATCAATGGATTATTATATCATAACACACTCTTCTGTTTAATTCTATATAAAATTTTCCTCATTTTCAAATATTAATAAAGTTTACATGCTAATTTTTTTTAAATTCTTATAAATACTGTATACTAACAATAAATCAGTTTAGTTTTGGTAGGTGAAAAAGTGAAAAGTAATCGACTTTATCCGTATTTAGCTATTGTTATCGGCGTTATCGCAGTATCATCTGCTGCAATACTTGTGAAACTAGCTTCTAATGTCCCTGCTGCAATTATTGCTAATTACCGTTTACTTTTTGCAGCAATTCTTATGCTTCCATTTGTTTTTATAAAAAGAGCGGAGCTCCAAAACCTTAAGCGTCAAGACTGGATTACCACTGCCATTGCAGGCGTCTGCTTAGCCATTCATTTTATTGTTTGGTTTGAATCATTAAATTATACATCTGTCGCCAGTTCAGTTGTTATCGTCACATTACAGCCAATATTTGCATTTATCGGCACATATTTATTTTTCAAAGAGAGATTCTCTTCAGGGACTGTCATCAGCATGCTTATTACGATATTTGGAAGCATGATTATTGCCTGGGGAGACTTCCAACTTTCCAGTAAAGCACTTTACGGAGATTTCCTTGCACTGCTAGGAGCTCTGTTCATTACAGTCTACTTCCTGCTGGGACAAGGTGCAAGAAAGAAATTATCGATGACCACATATACGTGTGTCGCGTACTTAAGCGGCAGTATCACTTTAATTATCTACAATATCATTGTTGGAAATTCATTTATTGGCTATAACGGGGATGAATGGATCATCTTTATTTTCATCGCAATAATCCCTACTATTTTTGGGCTTAATCTGCTCAACTGGGCATTAAAATGGGTTAGCACTTCCATCATTTCAATGGGGATTGTTTTTGAACCTGTCGGCGCGGCAATTCTCGCATATTTTATACTTGGTGAACATGTCTCATGGTCGCAATGGCTCGGGGGAATGATTGTAATCTCCGGATTGCTGCTTTTTATCGCCAGTACAAGGAGAAAAAGAAAAATGAAGGTAACCATTACGCCTTAGCCATTTCCAGCTAAGGCTTTTTTATTAGCAGAACCTGTCAAAAATTGATACACTGCATTAATTACTATATCTTTGTCTTCTCCTAAACATATTAAATGTTTTGAATCATGAAAATAGATAATTTGCGCATCGACAGGGATTTCTTTATCTAAATAATGGACAGCTTTAAATGGGACCATTCCATCCTGGATTCCTTGGGCGATAAAAACTGGACAATTTATTTCCTTTAAGTATGGCTTAGTAAATTTCATACATTTCAAAAATTCCATTGTTGCTCTTACTGGAACTGATCCGTATTTCCCCATATAATGCTGGAAGAGTGGATCTGTTTTCAATTTTCTTCTTACAGCTTTCTGGCCGAAACTAAGCAAATCAAGGGTCATCCGCGGTATGCTTATGTATCTCCGGGATGTAGAGAGGAGAACCAGTTTCTCACAGCCATATTTTGCTGCTAAATAGGCAGAAATCATTCCACCCATTGAGAACCCAATAATATAAATCCGGTCATGCCTTTTCTGCAATTGCTGGAATTCTTCTTCACATTTATTTATCCAGTCCTTGTGCGTTACAGTTGATAAATCTAATTCACGGCCAGATCCCAGGCCATGCCCTGGTAGTTTTGGTGTAACTATCTCCCAGTCTGTAGCATCTTCTAAATGCTCCGCTAATGGCAATACTTCATATGGACCACCAGTGAATCCATGTATTACAAGGCATCCGGGCATTGTATCGCCTCCTTTTTCTAAAAGTGTACCCTTATCGTATATTGCTTACTCCATAGAAATATCCCTGTCCGTAAAGACAAGGATGAACAACTGACATTTTATGCTTTGAATGACTTTACAATATTGCTCACATTTTTAAACAGTGGTGATACTTGCTGATATGTCGATGCTAATTGATTAACTGTCTGAAAAACTTTATCAAAATCCATTTCACCGTCTTTTGTCTGAAAATAGCTGATGAATGAATTCGCCTGTTTACCAAAAGGTGGTGTCATTGTTTGATTCTGCTGATAATGAGGTAACGGCAAATTAGGCTTTTGATAATACTGAAATGGCGTCATCGGAACACTTTGCTGTGGATATGGCTGTTGCATGTTCGGATATTGATAAGGTTGCCTTGAATGCGGTCTCCAGTCTTGCATACATAACCCCTCCATTTCTATGCACATGGTATACTACTATAGGCTATGCATAAAAAGAGAAGGTTGTGCTGGTTTATAATCCTAAAACATCAGATAACTGATCTTCCTGAAAACCTAAAATCCAGTTGCCATATGCCTTAACGACAGGTGTCACATATACATTCTCTTCCTGTATTTCTTTTAAATATGATTTGTTTCTAGACGTGTTTTTTGATATATATTTAACATTTTTTTTATCTAAAAAATGAAGTAGATCATCACATTCTTTACAATTACTGCTTATATATACCTGTACTTCTCGCTGATTCATCGGTGTCCCTCCTAGCGGCGTTATACCTACTAAGATATACCCATATCCATTATTTTTTAAACATTATTTTTTCGTGACAATTCATTGGCATGCAACCCTAACTTTTTCAATAATTCTATCGCCGACTTCTTTTCCTCTTCAGATAAGCCAGCAGTAATTGCTTCAATTTGCTTCCAGTGTTCAGGGAATATTTCATTTAAGAGCTTTTCACCCTCTTCAGTTATCGAAGCGAAAGTTATCCGTCGATCTTTATCATATGGTGTTCTTTTTACATAGCCTTTTTTCTCCAGTTTATCAACAACATATGTAATGCTGCCACTTGCTAATAAAATTTTATTGCCAATTTTCTGTAATGGCTGTTCTCCTTGATGGTATAACAATTCTAATACACCAAAATCTGTTGTATTTAGCCCGTAACTTCTAATATCATCTGCCACTTGATCAGCAACCGCTCGATAAGCTTTTGATAAAACAACAAACAATTTAAGCGAAGGGTCTTGTTTTTTCTTTGAGTATAACGCTCGATCGTTCATCCCTTTCATCCTCTCCACTTTATCTCTATGCACGTATTATAGGGAATCTAAATTATCACGTCAATCAAAGTTTTTACATTTTTTTCTTTTTCCATATATGGAAATAATAAATGAGTAAAAACAATGCATAAATTGACGCTAAAGGTATAAAAAAACTCAACAAAATCATTACATAGCTTACCATTCCAATTAACCAGTTATGGCAGGGAGTATGGTACTGCCTTTGATCCAATTTATTAATAGATATCTCTAGTTCTAAATGTAATAATACATATATTGTAATTAAATACTGCACAAGTTGAACCATTACGGTTACAGAGAAACCTCCGTGAAAAATTAATAAACCAGCAGCAACTGTACTTACCAAGCCTAAAATTGGGTACATTCTATATAGAAATGCGCGTTTCATTACATCCATATCCCACGGCAGGCTATGTACTATCTTTTGTTTGAAACCAGCATTAAAGTAACTTGCGGTAATCTTATTGAAGCCAAATACCGATATAATCATGGAAAATCCATGAAGCCAAATATTTTGAAAACTCAATACTACCAGGCAAAGAATTATAACTGTTATTGCCTGAATGAAATGTTCCTTTTCTTCAGCAAGACTTACTTTCCACAATTTCCTGTATATTATCGTATCATGCTGGTAGGGAAAAGGCCTTTTCCTTTTTTCTGAACGGAATAATTGTTGCAATAAAGGTTTATTCTCTTGTTTAATACCCATTTTACTCATCTGATTAACAAAAAACATATTCCAGACTTTTGTATCACTTTCCTGTATGACGCGCATCCAGTCAACCACCGATAAATGTTTTTGCCATAACAAACAATTAATAAGGATGAGCAATACAATCGTACCGATAATAAAATACCAGGAAACTGACCAGAACAAGAAGCGAATTGCAAGGACAAATAACATTGCAATAATGTAGGCAAAAACCCTCCTCCATGGGTTTAACTGAAATAAATACCATTGTGGCAAAATTAATAGTATCGTAACAACCATTGCTAAGCCGATCCATTTCAAAAGAAATATTTCCGTAATGGGTGTAAATAATATTAAAGAAAACAAGATTAATATAAATATGACGGTATTTTTAATAATTGTTTCGATAAAAGTGATCAGCCATACATGTTTTTTCAAATATGGCAATGTTATCATTTTGAATTCTGCACTTGTAAACAATATTCCGGGATGATAAAAAGAAAGAATGATCGCCCGAAGGAAAAGTCCGGCAATAAAAATATGTATATATTGTCCAAGGGTAGTTTCCATTTCCAAAAACCACGGTTGTAATTGTTTAAGCTCGTCATAAATGATAAATAATCCAATAAAGATAAAAAAACTGAGATAAATGGAAATGGTTCGATCAATGGCGACACCAAATGCTAGCTTATATAGTTTTTTCTTCTTTTTCCTTCTGTTTTTACGGATAAACCGAACAAGCTCCCAGGTTCTTCTCATTCGGTTGTCCTCCTCGTTAACTTTTCAAAGCTTTTCATATCACCATGTTCGATAAGTTCCCCTTTATGGAGCATTAAATACTTGTCAGCAAGATCCTCCACTCTTTCCAGCTGATGGGAGGTAAGTAATATGCTTGTCCCGCTATTTGCCTTATTCTTTATTAACCTTTCTAAATCATTTGCTGCATGGATATCCAAACCCATAAATGGTTCATCAATTAACAGTAAAGCAACTTCCGGCAACAATGCACAAATTGTTTGTACCTTCTGTCTCATCCCTTTGGACAATGATTCAGGATATTCGTTTAACTTATCGTTAATCTCAAACAATTTTGTCAGATGTTCGACCTTCTCCATTAATTCCTGTTCATCCAATCCATAACTTTGCCCATATAATTGAAAGTGCTGCATTGCAGTTAATTCCGATAATAAAAAAGGTTCTTCCGGTATGTATGCAATCTGCTTTTTATATGCAAGGAAAGATTCATCCTGATTGATGCTATTAATCGATATGGAGCCATCCCTCTTTTCCTGCCAGCCCATTATTGTCTTCATTATCGTCGATTTCCCTGCGCCATTATGTCCGATTAATGCAACAATATACCCTTTTCCCAGCGAGAAGCTGACATCCTTCAGAATCGTGTTCTCTCCAATGTTTACACAAACATCTTGAAATTGTAATGTATCCAAAACTTCCCCTCCTTTTCTTTATACGTTTTACATGTCCAAAAGGTTCCCTTAATAACAGCACTAATATCTGCAATAGATGGAGAGTCTTATTAATCAGAAAAGGCTGCCTCAGATGAGACAGCCTTTTTCATTAACCTAATTGTTGTTGAAGAAATTCTAATACGTCGTCTGGTGTTTTTGTATAGGCACTGTGGCGATGGGCAATCTTTTCTCCATTTTGGAAGATTAACAAGCTTGGGATACCCATCACCTCAAACTTTTGTGCTAGACCTTCGATTTCATCACTATTTACTTCATACCAGTTGTATTCATTGTATTGTTCTAAAATGTCACCAATGAACATGTCCATCCGTTTACAATCAGGGCACCAATCTGCAAAGAATTTAATAATAACCGGTTTATCTGATTGGATAATTTCATTAAATTGTTCTTCCGTTTTAATTGCTTCCATCTATTCATACCCCTTTTTACCGTTTTGATAAAGTGAGACTTTTGATAAAAATCTATCACTGTTTTGTACAATTAGCAAATTTTCTGTTTTAACGGTATTCAATTCTGCCAAGAAAATAGGCAAAAAGCAATCCACCAGCGAATGTTATAATACTGACAACTGTTTCTGTTACGTTTGCTGGCCAACCAGGGAAAATCACGAAAACAGATCCAATTACCATACCAATTACAAAAGCATAAGTTACTAATGGAAAATGCTTTAACAAGTAATGGATCAGCTTGCTCATTAATAATATTCCCAGTAATATTCCTACACCTGCTGTCAAGATCACAGTAATATTCAGATCCTTAATTGCACTGATAATCGTGGTATAGGATCCAATTACATAAAGCAAAAACGATCCGCTGATTCCCGGTAAAATCATTGCAGCACTCGCAATGAAGCCTGAACCTAAAATCCATAAATAAGTCATTGAAGTGAAATCCGTAACTGGTTCTGGTTCACCACTCTGGAAGAATACCATCGAACCAACGATCGCCATACCAATCAGTATAAATACATAATGATTTACCTTGAAATTCTTCTTCGCCTCAGATTGATTAAATAAAAAAGGCAAAACACCAATGATTAAGCCGAGAAAAGCAAATTGGGTTGGTCCTGGATGGTGTTCAAACAGCCATTCAATCAATCCCGCTAGTAGAAACACTGCTGTTAAAATCCCTACTCCTAAAGGGATCAAAAATAGTAAGTGCTTTTTAAAGTCTTTACTGAACAATCCGTTAATTGCTTCGATTAAACGGTCATATATGCCCAATACAACAGCAATTGTTCCCCCACTCACCCCTGGTACTACATCACTAGCTCCCATAATCATTCCCCGGTAAATGTTTTTCCATTCCATATAATGAATTTCTCCTCTACTTTTTTATAACTTCTAATTCTGGTAACCATATAGTCAAGTGATCTTCTATTTCATTGAAAAGTTCGTCTTCTCCGGCCAATTTGCTGTCTGATCTTTCACTAAGCGGAATCACAGAGAAATTCTTCATCCTGCCATCCAGTAAGTCATAGTTAACAAACGTTGGAAGAAATGAAGGATGAAGCACTTGAACAAATTCCTCATTACCTTTCACCGTTTTTTCTATTTCAAATTGAAAAATGCCGCCAATACGACGATAAAGTTGATCCTGCCCAGATAGGAAATTGCCTAATGAATATGCAACTAATGTACGGTCACCATTATTCCCCTCTATCCATTCAATTGGTTGCAATACATGGGGATGGTGGCCAATGACGACATCTACGCCTATATCTGCAGAAAATTGAGCTAAGTCTTTCTGGGCATTATTCGGATATCGTTCATACTCATCTCCAAAGTGATAACTTGTAATAACAATATCTGCAAGTGTCCTAGCTTTAGTGACATCTTTTTTAATTTGCTGACGATCAATGATGTTAACCAAGTAGTCCTTTCCTTCTGGAATCTCCATTCCATTCGTTCCATAAGTGTAACTTAAAAATGCAACAGATATCTGCTCATCCGTTTCAATTACCCGTATTCGTTCTTTATCTTCCTTACTCTTATAACTCCCTGTATATTCCATTCCGATCTTTTCATAATAACTTATCGCATTTTGAATCGCAACTTCCCCACGATCTAATGTATGGTTATTTGCCAGTGTTAAAACATCTATCCCTGCGTCTTTTAAATTATCCGCTAATTCCAACGGGCTGTTAAACTTAGGGTAACTTGACAAACCTATAGCTGATCCCCCTGTTATTGTTTCCTGATTGGCTATAGTGATCGCCGGTTCCTCTAAATATTGCTGAACTTCTTCCAACATTGGCAAAAAATTGTATCCTTTATCTGTTTTTGCTTCATTATACACTCTGTCATGAATCAACAGGTCCCCTACTGCAGCAATGTGAATAGAATGTATTTCCTGTGTAAGTGATTCGATTAAATTGCCCGTTTCATTTTTCTCATCCCCATTAATTTGCTTTAGCTGATGATCAGCTTCATTAGGCACTTCATTTGAACAGCCTGTGATCAGTAAAACAATCAAGCAACTAATTAAAAGCCGGATACGCACAGTCGTCATACCCTTTCTGTTTTTCTATAAAATTTATAAATCTATTATATTTTACCATAAGTGTATTATTAACTTTCAAAAAAAGATGAAGTAGTTTTGCTATTTGATTCATCAGTATATTAGAATTATTAGTGGTGCACTTGGTGAAGAGCTTCCGGAAAGATTTCAGTATTCTTCGATACCATTGTCACTTGTTGTTATATCAACAGTAATATGTTTAATTGTTACCATTCTCTCCGGATTGAAACCGGCAGGACGCGCTACACAAATTGATGTCCTGAAAACGATGCGGCGTGAAATCTAAATTATTTGAAACTTTTCTTGTTAGAATTCGTAAAGAGATTACCCCTTTTTTAAAATATAAATTCAGATATGCAAGCATGGGAAGGAAGACTTTCTATGCTTGTTTGTCTAACTCAAAATGCTGAACAACATGTTTTATCAATGCATCCAGCGGGTGAAAAACATCTTTTCCGGATTTTCGGGCACCATTTACCATGGATAATTGGGCAACAGAAATATGCTCACTGTCACTGTATTTCTCCAGATAGCTCACAATCGCATGATTATAAGCATCCTTTTCTCCATTCATAATGAATTGAAAACTATTTTCGATTAACCGTGCCTCAACCTTAACTGTTCTGCTCCATTTATCCGCATATTGGAAAAGTCTGTTCATTGTGCCGCTAACCGTTGCAGGATTACTAAAAAGTAATGTTTGTGGTTCAGAATTTTTACAAATCTGCTCAAAAAATGGTTCATCTATTTTAATAATTGGGGTTGCTGTTTCGTAGTCTGTCTCATCTAATAATGCTATATAATTTGTACAGGTAATTAATATTGCATCTACCTGACAGGATTCTATCCAATTCAGTTGCTGTTCCACTTTTTCTGCTATATGAACATTCGGACCGGAATCCATATGATACATTAATCCTGGATCGACAAAATGAACCATTTTGACGTTGTATGGAGTTAACTCGCCCTCTATGTACTCAATATTGGAATGATGGGCATGAAGACAGCCGATTCGTATCATCATTATTCACCCTTACTATTTTTTATCAATTCGACAAACACTTTATTAATGCTTAAATTTTCAAACACACACATCTATTTCAATTCTTTCGATAACCGTATCATGTCAGTACATTGAATCCCATTTTCAAAGATGTCTTCTTCATAATTTCTCAGGAAAAAGTCTTTTTCAATGCCTGTGATACGAAAACCAACCTTCTGATAGAAATATAGTTGCATGATACTGGAATTTCCTGTTCCCACTTCTATTTTTCTGTATCCTTGATTTCTCGCCCTCTTAATAGCATCGAATACTAATCGTTTTCCAATTCCTCTTCCTTGCATTTCTTCTTTAACTGCAATATTCATCAGTTCCACTGATCCCTGTTTAGCTGCTGATAAAACATAGATACCAATTATTTGATCATCGGCTTCTGTAATATAACAATCTCCCTGCTGGACATAATTCATTACATTATCTTTTGATGGGTCTGCCAGTAGAAGCAGTTCAAACGGGATCTCTTCATTATGCTCTAGTCTTCGGATTTTCAAAATAATTTTCCCCTTAATGCTTTATTTCTTAACCCCTTGATCCTCATCTTCTGCGATTACTTCCTGTTCTTCATGAAATTCAATCTCTGTTTGTCCTGTTATTTCTTCAAAAGGTGTATAGAATGGTGTGACATTTTTCTTTTGAACAAACACTTTATAAGCACCCGTTAACACTAATATAATAACCGCAAGAGAAAAGCCGAGTGTTAAAATGAACATAACTTAAATCTCCTTTTCCATTATTTTATATTGATATCATATTTATCTTTAATGGACGGTGGAGCCATTTTTACGATCTGTTGCAAAATAATTGTTGCTAACATAATATCATCAAGAATACCAAAAAACAGCAGGAAATCCGGAATAGCATCAAACGGGAAGATAGCATATGCCGCAATCAATAAAACGGATGCTAATTTTTTCGATATTGTTACATCTTTTGAAAAGAAAAATTCTTTGAAGAAAGGAATTGATTTATGAAATTTAAAGATGAATTTTAAACGTCGCCAAAATCGCATTTACATTCCTCATTTCGACTATTTTCTTTCATTCTGATACTAAAGAAATACCCTTGAATATGATAGAAAAAACCAGCGGTATGTGTGAGTATCCGCTGGTTTTTAAAATGTAAATATTAATTTGGTTTCTTCTTAGCTGCTTTTTCACGTTCATTTTTGTTAAGGATTTTCTTACGCAAACGGATGGATTCCGGCGTTACCTCACAATATTCATCTTCATTTAAATATTGGATCGCTTCTTCCAGTGACATTTTGCGCGTTTTACGAATAGTAGATGTCTGGTCCTTGTTTGCTGACCTTACGTTTGTTAGGTGTTTTTCTTTCGTAATATTAACCGTTAAATCATTTTCACGGTTATGCTCGCCAACAATCATTCCGGCATATACTTCAGTACCTGGATCGACGAAAATGATCCCGCGATCTTCTAAGTTCATAATTCCATATGTGGAAGCTTTCCCATTCTCCAGTGAAACAAGAACACCTTCTCGTCTACCGCCAACTTGTCCTTTTGCAAATGGTGCATATTCTTCAAATGTATGGTTAATGATGCCATACCCTCTTGTTTGTGTCATAAATTCTGTCGCATATCCAATTAATCCCCGGGAAGGAACCTTGAACTCCATTCTTACCTGGCCATTTCCGTGATTCACCATATCAATCATTTCACCTTTACGAGCACCAAGTGATTCCATAACAGGACCTGTGTAATCTTCAGGCACATCAATCTGAACGCGTTCAACAGGTTCACATTTCACACCATCAATTTCTTTTATGATTACTTCCGGTTTGGATAATTGAATCTCATATCCTTCACGGCGCATGTTTTCAACTAAAATAGAAAGGTGAAGCTCTCCACGACCAGAAACAATCCATGCATCTGGTGAAGAAGTTGGATCAACACGTAAACTTACATCTGTCTCTAATTGAGATAGCAAACGCTCTTCAATTTTACGTGATGTAATATGCTTTCCTTCTCTTCCGGCAAATGGACTGTTGTTTACAACAAATGTCATTTGAAGTGTCGGTTCATCAATACGTAAAATCGGTAAAGCTTCCTGGTGTTCTGTCGGACAGACTGTTTCACCAACGTTAATGTCCTCCATACCGGCAACAGCAATAATGTCACCTGCTTTTGCCTCTTGAATTTCCACACGTTTCAATCCAATAAAACCGAATAATTTAGAAACACGGAAATTTTTAACAGACCCGTCGGTTTTCATTAAAGAGACTTGCTGACCTACTTTAATTGTTCCTCTGAAAACACGTCCAACACCAATACGTCCTAAATAGTCATTGTAATCAAGTAATGTGACTTGAAATTGCAACGGCTCTTCTTGATTATCAACAGGTGCAGGAATATGTTCGATAATCGTTTCGAAGATCGGTTCCATTGTTTCCTCTTGGGTTTCCGGTTCATAGCTTGATGTACCATTTAACGCAGAAGCATAAACAACCGGGAATTCTAACTGGTCATCATCTGCACCTAATTCGATAAATAAATCGAGCACTTCATCAATAACTTCTCCTGGTCGTGCATTCGGCCGATCAATTTTATTCAAAACAACAACAGGATGCAGTTTTTGTTCTAATGCTTTTTTCAATACAAACCGTGTCTGAGGCATACATCCTTCATATGCATCAACTACTAAAAGTACCCCATCTACCATTTTCATGATACGTTCAACTTCTCCACCAAAGTCAGCGTGCCCTGGTGTGTCGAGAATATTAATATGCTTATCTTTATAGTTAATCGCTGTATTCTTCGCTAAAATTGTAATACCGCGTTCTTTCTCAATATCATTTGAATCCATAGCTCGTTCATCAACTTGTTCATTTTCACGGAATGTCCCTGATTGATGAAGTAACTGGTCAACTAGTGTCGTTTTACCGTGGTCAACGTGGGCAATAATCGCAATATTGCGGATGTCTTCTCTCAATTGCGTCATGTGTATTTTCTCTCCTTAATTTTAAAGACGTACTGTTTAACAACTTATTGATTATATCACAAATGTTCATTAATACTACAGTTTTTTCTCATTTTTTAACAAATTTCAAACAAAAAACTGCCCCGCCATCATCATGATTGTTAGCTGTAATGGTTCCGCCAGACCGCTCTACAATGGCACGCGCTATTGCTAAACCTAACCCTGTTTCTCCACTGTTACCCTTAACAAACCTGTGAAATAATTTCGTTAGGAGTTCTTCCTCAATACCTTCCCCATCATCCTTTATTTCTATATATACCTGTTTATTCTTCTCATAAACAGAAATCTCCACCTTAGTTCGTGAGTGTCTAATAGCATTTGCCACAATATTCATTACGGCTTGAAGCATTTTTTCATAATCAAATGTTAGCGTATGATTTTCCAGTCTGTTTAATTCAATTTCTACTCCTTTTTCATTAGCAATTGGAATTGCTCTCGCCATTACCTGATCAAGGAATTCTTTTAGTTCAATTTTTTCTTCTTCATATATATTCGCTTCACTGTCCAGTTTAGCCAGTAAAATAATTTCATTAATGATTTTCTTCAATCGCTTAATTTCTTCCACCATTACATTTAATCCTCTGTCTGCATCTTCGCCTTCGAAAATACCATCCCGAATTCCTTCTGCATACCCCTGAATGGTCATTAATGGTGTTTTTAATTCGTGGCTTGCATTTTGAAAAAACTGGCGCTGTGATTGTATAAAACTATTTAATTCATTCGCCATTTCCACAACACTTTGCTCCACCTCTTTTATTTCACCAGTTGCTTTAATTTCTTCCATTTCATCAAATTTCCTTCGCTCAATTTTCTTTAACTGATGTCTTAATTTAGTAAGTGGTGTAACAAGTTTTGTTGTTAAATAATGACTTAGCAGCACTGCAACAGCAATGCCGATAAAGAAAATTAGCATTAACCTGCCTATAAGGCTCTCCCGTACCTCCTGCAAGTCATCGAGCGGAGTTAAAAGCACGAGATGCTGTGTGGAAAATCCCGAATATATAGGAAGAATAGAAACTACATACTTCTCATCACCAGCTTGCCATAACGGCTGGTTAGTGGCATTCATATCATACCGTTCCACCCAGCTTTCCAATGTTTGGATGTCGATGGAAGTAAATATTATCTGGTCTGTGTTCTCGTCATACGCAAAAACTTGCAAATTGTATGCCTTTAGCATTTCCAGTAACCTTTTTGCATTATACGTATCATTCAGATTTTCGGATAAAATAAAATTTACTATTAGTTCTCCTTTATCTTCCAATTGCCTTTGTTCATCTTTGATTAACATTTGCAGCATCTGTGAGTAAATAGTTACTCCTGAGATCATCATAATAATGACGAGTAATGTTGTAAAAGCTATTGTTAGTTGATACTGTAATTTCATGATTTCTCCTCATCAATATGAAGCCGATAGCCGTATCCCCAAACCGTTTCCACTGGAAGCCCATCAAGCTTTTTCCGCAGTCGTTTAACTAAATCATCAACCGCACGGTCACTTCCGAAATAATCATCCCCCCAAATAATAGTAAGTAATTCTTCCCTTGAAAATGCACGGTTCGGCTGTTTTGCGAAAATCTCCAGCATATCAAATTCTTTTGTAGTAACATCAATCTCTTCATCTTTCCAAAAGACCTGCCTCGCCGCCTGATCCATTTTTAACTGGTCGATCTCCAGCACATCCTGTTTCGTTTTACTCATGACCGGCTGTGCCTCCGCCCTTTTAAAGAGTCGCTTTACCCGTGCAACCAGTTCCCTCGGACTGAAGGGTTTAGTTAAATAATCATCACTTCCAAGTTCCAGGCCCAGTATCTTGTCCACTTCCTCATCTTTCGCTGAAATAATGATTATCGGCACTTCACTTACCTGCCTGATTTTTTTGCATAATTCATAACCATCCATACCTGGTAACATGATATCTAAAATCCACATATCCGGCTGCTGGCTCTGTGCATTGTCCCAAGCTTCTTCCGCTCTTTCAGTTAGTGTTACCTGGTATCCTTCCTTTTTCAAATATGCCTGTACAATATTACGAATATTCGGATCATCTTCTACTAAGTAAATATGCTGATTCATCTATAGAATGCCACCTTTCATTGTTGCATTTATTCTTATTTTCGCATAATTCCAGAAAAAAATTAAGCAGAGAATGAAAGGTATGCAATCTTACACAATTTTTCTACAATTATCCCATTATTGTTCCGTAAGTAATGACTACAATATAAGTAGATCAGAAATATAAACAACCGAAAGGATGGGGACATAAATGAATGAAGAAAGAGATATGCAATCATACAACAATTCCAATGAACAAAAGAACAAGGAGAAGAAAGATAAACATCTCGGCGGTATGCTGTTAAGCGGGGTTGCCGGCGGATTAGTTGTCGCTTTATTTAGTGGGGGGATCTTCTTATCCGTATTAGATGAGGATAGCCAAACGGCAGGGACTGAACAAGTTACTGAAGAAACTTCACAGGACGTTGCTCAATCGAGCGACGAAGTAATTCCAACAACAAATGTTGTGAATGATGAAGCGAATTCTTTAAGTGAGGCAATTAGCAATGTATCAGATGCAGTAGTTGGTATTTCAAATATACAGCAAGTGAATTTATGGGAGGAGTCTTCTGACGCTGCCGGAACAGGATCTGGGGTGGTTTACAAAAAAGAAGGAGACTATGCTTACGTCGTTACAAACAATCACGTTGTAGAAGGAGCGCAGGAAGTAGAGGTTGTCTTAACAAATGGCGAGCATGTCCAGGCACAGGTATTAGGGACAGATGCTTTAACCGATTTAGCTGTACTGCGCATCTCCAGTGAGCAAATAACAACTGTTGCAAATTTAGGAACTTCCGAAAACCTGACTGTTGGAGATACTGCTATCGCGATCGGTAATCCATTGGGTACAGAATTCGCAGGATCTGTTACAAGAGGAATCATCAGCGGGCTTGATCGCGCAGTTGATGTAGATTTAAATAGTGACGGTATGCCTGACTGGACTACAGAAGTTATTCAGACAGATGCAGCTATTAATCCTGGTAACAGTGGTGGTGCGTTAATTAATGCCAAAGGCGAAGTTATCGGAATTAACTCAATGAAAATAGCTTTGGAAGCTGTTGAAGGAATTGGCTTTGCTATTCCGATCGATGACGCTAAACCAATTATTGAACAATTAGAAACAGGTGAGGAAGTCCAGCGCCCATTTATCGGAATTAGTGCAGTAGATTTGGAAACTGTTCCAGCAAGACACAAACAAGAAACATTGAGATTAGATGAATCAGTTGAAAACGGCATTGTTATTGCGGATGTGGAAGTTGGTTCTCCTGCTGAAGTTGCCGGACTGCAACGCTATGATGTTGTAACCAAAATAAATGATCAAGAGATTGAGTCAATGCTTGCCCTTAAGTCATATCTGTATCGCCAGACAAATATCGGCGATGAAGTGACGGTTACATTCTATCGTGACGGAGAAGAACAAACGACAACATTAACACTTAGTGAGCAGAGTGGAATCTAATATCAAGTGAGTGAGTAAGCTTTTACCCCTATCGAACTTTGTCTGAATCAGACTTAATTTGATAGGGGTAATTTTAACTTTTTCTATTTTCCTAATTTAGGGAAAATGGTAATTTGTTATTCGAACCCGATAAGCCTTTCAACCATAAAAGAGACGATTCCACAGTCGACTGTTGACTTATGGAATCATCCCTTCTTTTAATAATCTCCCCTGTATCTCCATCTCTCTAATTCCGTCTTTCTGCATGTTGAATACAATACCTTGTTGTCGGTACCGCCAGCAGCCGTTCTTCCTCGATCTGCTTTCCACATTCTACACATAAATGATATGTCCCTTCATCCATTGCCTCTAATGCCCGGTTTATTTCTTCTAACTCCTGCTCCCTGTAGCTTTCCAATGTAAAATCTCGTTCTCGTTCATATAATTCTGTTCCTAAATCTGCCGGATGGTTATTAAAAGTGGTAAGTTCCCCAACTTCCTCATCAAGAGCTAGTGCTGATTCCTCATTTTTTTGGATGATTTCCTCTTTTCTCTCTGTAAGAATATTTCTGCATCGATCAATTATCTCTTGGTCCATTTTGTCTTCCTCCTTTTTCAACTCTATTCCCATTTAGGTAGAATTAAAACAAAATGACACCCTTCTTTATTTTTGCTAAAGTAAGTTAAAAGGAGTGATTGTGTATGTCAAAAACGATTGGATTTATTGGCACAGGGGTAATGGGCAGCAGTATGGCACAAAACTTAATCAATCACGGTTATGAGGTTCATGTCCATACGAGAACAAAGGAAAAAGCTGATAACCTGTTAAACCATGGCGCTATTTGGGAAGAAAGTATTGCTCAATTAGCGAAGAAATCGGAAGTAATTATTACGATTGTTGGTTATCCAAGTGATGTCGAGCAGGTTTTTCTCGATACGGATGGAGTTATTGAAAATGCCAGACCTGGAAGTTTTCTAATTGATATGACAACTTCTGATCCGCTACTGGCAGAAAGGATCCATCAATCAGCAAAGGAAAGACAACTTCGGGCACTGGACGCCCCTGTATCTGGCGGCGACATTGGGGCAAAAAGCGGAAAGCTTTCGATCATGGTTGGCGGGACAAATGATGACTTTCAGGAAATGCTTCCTATTTTAAAGTGTATGGGCGAAAATATTATCCACCAAGGTCCTGCTGGTGCAGGGCAACATACAAAAATGGCAAATCAAATAACGATTGCATCTAATATGCTCGGTGTTTCGGAAGCCCTCATGTATGCCAAAAAGGCAGGTTTAGATCCAGCTCGTGTATTGGAAAGTATTTCTTCTGGCGCTGCCGGAAGCTGGTCACTAAGTAATTTAGCTCCACGGATGATTAAAAAAGATTATGCACCAGGGTTTTATATTAAACATTTTATTAAAGACATGAAGGTCGCTCTCCAGTCTGCTAAAAATATGGGCTTAACTACCCCGGGGCTTGAACTGTCTTTAAAATTATATGAGGAATTAGCAGAAAATGGTGAAGAGGATAGCGGAACACAGGCTTTGATTAAATGGTTTGAACAAAATTGATAAAGGGAGCGTCATTATAAGAATGGCGCTTCCCTGCTAACTTTCTACTGTCCAAATATTTTCTAACGGAATGGTAATACGTTCTAAGTCCGCGTTCTCGACGCGAATGGTTTGATTATAACGATCAATACGAATGATGGCAACATGGTCAGTTTTATAGTGATTTTGATTATAGTAGGTAATTGCCACTTTTTTCTTTAAGAAAAAAGATTCGGCAAGGATTTGTGCATTTTCCTCCAATTGCTGTTCATCAATCTCTTTCTTTGCTTCTGTTTCGTCTTCCTGCCACATGTCTCTTAATATCTTTACATGCTCGGGCAGCATCAGGGATGCCCATTTAATGCTTCCTCTATCATTATGCATAATGCCCACCTATCTTTTTACTCCGTTCTAATGTGATTCCTTGCTCTGTATAACTGCTTGCCCGTAAGATTGCTGTCGAGCCGTATTTATCACGAATCGCATCCATTACATAGCCGATATTACTTTTACGCTGGTCTTCAAATAACGATAATTGGATGCCGGCATCTCGACTTAAATTCGTTAATGATACAGATGCACGCCTTATTTCACTGTACCCATCATAAAATGTATGAAACAGTTGCATACAAACCTGATGCATCGCCATTGTTATATTTGTCGGTGCATCAATGGACATGGAACGGCTAAACCCTCCTCCTACCTCTTTGGAATAACCAATCGACAGATGAATTGTCCGGCCATACATTTCGTCTTTCCGTGCTCGCCTGCATGCTTCTTCACATAATTCCAGCAACACTGTCGGAATTTCTGCTCCTTTATAGTCTCTTAACAAGGTGATCCCATGCCCGTATCCTTTTTGTTCTGCTTTGGTGAAATCCCCTTCTACTGGACTTAAGTCAATTCCCCATGCGTGCCAGTATAACTGTTCTCCAATTACTCCAAACCGTTTTTTTAATTGCTCCAGCGGGTGATTAGCAAGCTGGCCTAACGAGAATATTCCCATTCGATTTAAATGTTTTCTCAACCGGCTCCCTACCCCCCATATTTTCCCTATTTCGATCGGCCATAACAATTTCTCAATATCTTCATAACGGCATTCCGCTATTCCACTTGTCGCTTTTTTGGCATGAATATCCATTACGACTTTTGCTAAAAATTTATTCTCTCCAATCCCTATTGCACAAGGGATGCCAAACTGGTCCAATATTCTTTGCTGGATCATTTCAGCAGCTTCAACGGGAGATCCATATAATCTTTCTGTTCCATCAAGTGTTACCCATAATTCATCTACAGAATATACGTGAATCGCTTCTTTTGGAACAATGGTTTTTATCATCTTAGTGATGGCAAGACTGACTTTTAAATACATTCCCATCCGTGCTGGTGCAATAATAATGTCAGGGTCATCCGGTAATTCAAAAAAACGGCTGACATTACTGACACGGTAAGTTTTCTTCAAAGCTGGTGAGGCTGCTAACACAATACTGCCTGACCGATTCGGATCTCCAACTACTGCAAGCATCGCCTTCATCGGATCTATTCCTCTATCTACACACTCGACACTTGCATAAAATGACCGCATATCGATACAAAGGACATTATGTCTGGGATATACTGAATAATCCAATGTTACACCCTCCTCAAACAAGAACACCTGTTCTAAGTATACCACAGAACATTCGTTTGTATACATGTAAATTTATCCTTAGCTAAATAGAACTTCCCAAAATAAAAAGTTCGTATAGTAACGAGAGCATACGTCTTGAGAAGGTTCCCATGGTAACTTGAAATTTGTATATATCAACAGAAATTCGAATGATTATATATGAATTTTCTAACATAAGGTTGTTCAAAATAGATTGAGAAGTAAATAAAAACATGATAAAATAAATGCTTGCAAGAATATAAAAGAATAAAACCAACCTAAAACATTTATATCTTGCAAATATGAATTGATAGGTGGTAGAAAAATGGAAACAAATGAAAAGTATCAGGTATTATTGTATTACAAGTTTGTCACAGTCAACGATCCGGAAACATATGCTCAGGAACACTTAAGTTTTTGTAAAGAGCTAGGCTTAAAAGGACGTATCCTTGTAGCAGAAGAAGGTATTAACGGTACAGTTTCCGGAACAGTGGAACAAACAAACAAGTATATGGAAACAATGCACAATGACCCAAGATTCAGCGACATGGTATTCAAAATTGATGAAGCAGATGGACATGCATTCAAAAAGATGCACTGTCGTCACCGTCCTGAACTTGTGACACTGCGTTTAGGTGAGGAAAATGTAGACCCTCGCGAGAAGAACGCTGACTTCTTGAGTCCTAAAGAATTTTATGAAGCAATGAGAGATGAAAATACGGTTATTTTAGATACAAGAAATGACTATGAATATGAACTTGGTCATTTCCGTGGTGCGATCAATCCGGACATCGATAATTTCCGCGAACTGCCTGAATGGATTGAAGAAAACCGCGAACAACTAGAAGGTAAAAAAGTCTTAATGTATTGTACAGGCGGGATTCGCTGTGAAAAATTCGGCGGATGGATGAAAGAGAAAGGCTTTGAGGATGTCGGCCAGCTCCATGGCGGTATTGTTACTTACGGTAAAGATCCGGAAGTACAAGGAGAGTTATGGGACGGGCAATTGTACGTTTTTGATGAACGTATTTCTGTTCCTGTTAACAAAAAAGAGCATGTCGTTGTCGGGAAGGATTACTTCGATGGGAAGCCTTGTGAACGTTATGCAAATTGTGCAAACCCCGAGTGTAACAGACAAATGCTTTGCTCAGAAGAGAATGAGCACAAATATATGCGTGGCTGTTCTCACGAATGCCGTGTTCATCCTCGCAACTTATATATTAAAGAACATGAATTAACAGAAGAAGAAATCCAAACACGTCTTGCTCGCATTGCAGAAGAAGACGGAGTTACTCAAGCATAAATCAGAAGGCATGTTACAGGACATGCCTTTTTTTAATGGAAAAAATCTATTGCCTGGTGACTTGCCCGCTGCCACTAGCAGTTGTTGAGCAAAATACGATCCTTTCTTATCGGATTATGCTAACCTTTTCTCAAAGGGAGGTATTTATATGTCTATATTTGATATTACAATTGATACGGTCAAGGGAGAAGAAAAGAAGCTTGATGATTATCGGGCTAAAGCAATGATTGTTGTTAATACTGCAAGCAAGTGCGGGTTCACCCCTCAATTTGATGGTCTTCAGGAGCTATATGAAAAATATAGTGGGGACGGATTACAAATTCTTGGTTTTCCAAGCAACCAATTTATGAATCAGGAACCGGGATCCAGCGTGGAAGCAGAAGAATTCTGCCGGCTAAACTATGGGGTGACATTTCCGATGTTTGCTAAAATTGATGTTCGAGGGAAGGATGCCCATCCGTTGTTTAAACAATTAACTAAAGCAGCACCTGGTATCATTTCAGATCAAGTGAAATGGAACTTTACAAAATTTCTTATTGATGAACAAGGGAATGTAATTAAACGTTACGCACCGAAGACAGCACCAAAAGATATTGAAGAAGATATTAAAAATTTGCTATATAAATAAGCAAAATGACGGAGTTTTTATACTGCGTCTTTTTTTTGTGTTACCTCCTGTTCTTCATAATCATTATCTCATTATCACTTCCGTAAATTGGCTGGACAATTCTCGACTTCTTCCTACAGGATGAAGAAATTAAGGAAATATGACCGAGATAATTAAACAAATGAAGCAGGAAAGCATGACATTATCTCATACAGTGAAAAAGTTCAAAACCACTTGATTCTAAAAGTTCATTAAAAGGAGAAAAAGGGTCTGGGATAAAAGCATATTATGTGCAATCATACTAAATACTTGAATTATTTAGTGTGCAATGCTGCCACTCCGTCCGATTGCTTCGCTTTCCATGGGGACGGCTTCAGCTAACTTGGTGAAGAAACCCACTTCACCAAGTGGATCTTCAGCTCGTCCTGTTCCCATAGGAGTCTCCGCAATCGGCCTACGCTGGAATAATACTCTACAATGGTTGTAAGAATTGTAAGAAAGGGAAGAATGTAGTAACATATAAAAATTCTCATGAACATTTAAAGCATGAATTGTTCATGAGAATTTTTAATTTTTTAAGTAAAAGAAGATAAATTAATTCTTCATACGCACTTATGCCTTGGGATAAAAGCGAAGTGGCTGGACGGAGCGGCAGTATAGCACATAACGTTATACCACTTTATTACACAGTATCCATATTATGTGCAGTAATTTTTTTCTAATATACATGTTTTGTGATGGACATGGTCGTTATGTCCCACGCTTTTTTTCTTTATCCTATTTCTCTTAATAAGTTCGCCATTTCAATAGCAGAAACTGCTGCCTCTGCCCCTTTATTACCAGCTTTTGTTCCTGCGCGTTCAATTGCCTGTTCAATGGTATCTGTTGTTAATACACCAAATATTACCGGAATACCTGCATCCATCGATACACTTGCAACACCTTTTGATACTTCATTGCTAACAAAGTCAAAGTGAGGGGTAGAGCCTCTGATTACCGTCCCTAGTGTAACAACTGCATCATATTTTCCTGACTCCGCCATTTTCTTTGCAACTAATGGAATTTCGAATGCTCCTGGTACCCATGCGATATCCACATCATTTTCTGCTAACCCGTGGCGTCGAAAAGCGTCTTCTGCACCACTTAATAATTTACCTGTAATAAACTCATTAAATCTTCCTACAACAATTCCTACCTTTAACCCTGTACCTACTAAATTGCCTTCAAATGTTTTACCCATCTTAAATTCCTCCCCCATCTCGATTATGTTTCAACTGTAATAAATGATCTAATTTCTCTACTTTTGTTTGTAAATATTTTTCATTATTTCTGTTGGCAGGTATCTCAATTTCTTTCCTCCCAACAAGCTCAAGGCCGTACTCTTCCATACTGGATAATTTACGTGGATTATTTGTTAACAGATCAATTTTCCCTACACCTAAATCTCTTAAGATCTGAACACTAACTGCATAATCCCTTAAATCATCAGGGAATCCCAGCTGATGATTCGCTTCAACCGTGTCATAGCCTTCTTCCTGAAGCTTATATGCTTTCATTTTGTTGATAAGACCAATGCCCCTGCCTTCCTGGCGCATATATACAAGAACACCTTTTCCTGCCTTTTCAATTTCCTGTAACGCCTTTTCAAGCTGAGGTCCGCAATCACAACGTTGGGAACCAAAGACATCACCAGTTAAACACTCTGAATGCACACGGACGAGTGTCGGTTCTTCTGGCTTTAGATCGCCTTTATACAAAGCAACATGCTCTTTACCTGTATACTTTTCTGTATAGGCAACCAGTTTAAAATCTCCATAAGCAGTTGGCATATTGATCTCTGTTTCTTTCACGATAAGCTGGTCATAACGTTTGCGATATTGCACTAATTCACCAATTGTAATCATTGGCATATCATGTGTTTCTGCTATTTTTTCTAAATCAGGACGCCGTGCCATTGTGCCGTCTTCATTCATAATTTCACATATAACGGAAACAGGCTTAGCCCCCGCCAGACGAGCTAAATCAATCGCAGCCTCTGTATGGCCTGTGCGCTCCAATACACCGGCATTTTTAGCTACTAAAGGGAAAACATGGCCAGGGCGTTTGAATTCAAAAGCAGTTGTTTCATCATCCACAAGTTTCTCTATCGTTAATGCTCTTTCCTGTGCGCTTATACCGGTATGTGTTGTATGGTAATCAATGCTTACCGTAAAGTTTGTTCCGTGGTCGTCTGTATTTTGTGCTACCATTGCTCCCAGCTGGAAACGTTCTGCATAGTTGCGGGACATCGGAACACAAATCAGACCCCTGCCTTCTTTTGCCATGAAATTTATTACTTCTGGTGTGACCTTATCAGCTAAGGCGACAAAATCACCCTCATTTTCTCGGTCTTCATCATCAACTACAATAATGATTTCTCCATTTTTTAATGCCGTAATTGCTTCCTCGACTGTATGTTTCATAACCGCACCTCCTAAAAACCGTACTGCTTTAATTTATCTTCTGTTAATCCTGATGGCAGTTTCTCAGAAGTCTGCAGCAGTCTTTCCATATATTTTGCTAACATATCATATTCTACATTTACAATATCTCCTCGGTCTTTCTCCCCCAAGACAGTTGCCTTTTGTGTCTCCGGTATCAACGAAATGGTAAAACCATGATCATCCACGCCAAAAACCGTCAGAGAAGTACCATCGACGCTGATAGATCCTTTCATAGTAATATACCTCGTTTCAGGAACTTTGATATAGTAGTATTTGGCATTATCTTCTGTCCATGTTCGTTCAATAGTTCCGACTGCATCAACATGGCCTGAAACAAAGTGGCCGCCAAATCTGCCATTTGCATGCATCGCTCGCTCTAAATTCACTACAGATTGGGACCTTAGTCTGGCTAAAGAAGAACTTCGAAATGTTTCCGGTATGACATCAACAGTGAACCAGTCGGAATCAAAGTCGGTTACCGTTAAACAAACACCATTGACAGAAATACTATCCCCTATTGCTACGTCCTCTGTCATTTTTTTGCCCAAAATCTTTAGTTTCAGAGCCATATTAGACTGTTTAATTGATTCTATTTTGCCTTTCTCCTCCACAATTCCGGTAAACATTATGGTTCCACCCTTCTTGTTGCGATGATTTTTAAATCTGGCCCAATTTGCTTAAATGTTGAAAATTCTATATTCTCTGCATCTTTCATTAGTAATGGTGACTTGCCTCCGACTACAGAACGTGCATCTTGTCCTCCTAATAGTTTGGGTGCAATATACCAATGACATTCATCGAAGATTTTTTCTTTAATAAATGCCTGGTGAATCGTTCCGCCACCTTCTACATAAAGTGACTGAATATTTTCCTCTGCCAGCCATTCCATTAAATCAGAAAGGACAATATTTTTTGTTATCATTTGCAGCACTTTTACATGCGGGCAGGTTTTATTGAATAATTCTTTATCCGCATTTTTTCCGCAAACAACCCATGTCGGTGCTTCGTTATTAAAAACAGCATAATGGCTCTGCAGGGAGAGATTAGTATCTAAAATAATCCGCACTGGATTTTTTCCGCCTTGGGGCAATCGGGTTGTTAAGTTTGGATTATCGTATTCCACCGTATTTCTTCCAACCAATATCGCATCATGACGATGCCTTTCTTTATGAACATCATTTCTTGCTTCTGCTGATGTAATCCATTTACTATCACCTGTGGATGTTGCTGTCTTCCCATCAAGGGTCATTGCTGCTTTCAGTGTGATAAAAGGGCGGTTGGTCAACATGAAATGGAAAAAGTGCTCGTTGATTTTTAATGCCCGCTCTTCCTGAATGCCGGTTTCTACTTCAATTCCGGCTGATTTAAGAATAGCTACACCTTTTCCGGCGACCTTCGGATTAGGGTCAAGACATGCAATAAACACTCTTTTGATTCTTTTTTCCACTATTAATTCGGCACACGGTGGAGTCTTGCCATAATGGGCGCAGGGTTCCAATGTAACGTAAATATCGGCACCTTCAGCCTCATCACCTGCCTGGGCTATTGCATGAACTTCAGCATGTGGTCCGCCTGCCCGTATATGTGTACCAACTCCAAGCAATTCCCCATTTTTGACTACTACTGCCCCAACAGAAGGATTCGGGCTCGTTTGGCCAATGGTTGCCTCCGCAAGGTTTAACGCAAGGTCCATCCATTCTTCATTTGTTCTCATAATCATCCACACCTTTTTAAAGAAAAAAGCCCTAGGATAAAATACCTAGGGCAAATAATATTTCGCATAGTAAAGAACTTGATTTTAGCATATGAATTTCCATAGCAGAATAAGAGCACACCATAATACCGAGTGCTGATTTTCCCCATGAAAAATAAACATAGCCTTACCATTTCCTTTTCCCATCCAGACTTTCACTGTCGGCTTTGGATTCTCACCAAATCCACCTTCACATTTTTTCAAATGTTCCGGGTCACGGACTTAAAAGCAGTTATGCTTTCTCACCGTCGGTCGGGAATTTCACCCTGCCCCAAAGGAATCATGTACGTATTGAATTGTTTATAGTATATAGAAAGAAAGTGAAAATTGCAAAGAAAGAGTTTTAATCATTTTTTCTTACAAGAATGGAATAAGCACCGCTAAACATAGCAAATAACAGTCCTGTAATAGGGAACACGATCCAGTTAATGTGCCATTGTTCATATACTAAACCGCTTATCAGGAAAATAATAACAGCTAAAGGCCAAATAATCACTGCAACTGCACCAATTATACGATCCTCTTCACTGTCCTGCTCCCCTGCAGCTTTTTGTTTTTTGTTCTTTAATAACTTATTATATGAATCATAAACGGAACCGGCATATACAAACAAATATACAGCCAGTGAAACCATTAGCAGCATGAGAAACACACCATAGTTAGCTAACGTTCCATTAAATGCAATCATTGCAAAAAGCACAGCTGGTGAGAGGATAATCATTGCCACCCCACTTATCATCGCTTTCATATATGCTGGCTGATATTCGCTTTGTTCCCTGTCAATCTGGTTCTTTAAGTCAATGGATAATTCAAAATTTCCGCCCAGACTTATATATTTATATTTTTCCAGCTTCATTCCTGCATAAATAAACAAACCAACAGCAACTGCGACAAATAATAATAGCGGTATTAACCCGATAATCACACCTGTTCCCATACTTAATCCGGTAAGAAAACCACTTTCCATCAAGCCGGTAATCAGAACAAGGATCGCAGCACCCATAATACACAAGACTGTGCCCATTCCTATCAATTTGCTTGTTTTTCTTGTTGTATGAAGATAATCTTCAGCCTCTGTCTCCGTTAATAAAGATTTTTCTGTTCTTTCATCAGGATAGGAAATTCCAAACTCATCGATAATTTCATCAATATTGCCAAACTCCGAAATTACAATCCCGATAGCCTCATTTTCTGATTTACCCTTCCTTTTTAATTCATGGTATTTATCTTCCATGTTAGCCAATAGTTCATCCCTTAATTGCCGCATCTGTACTGTCTGTGGTAATGATGCAAACATATTATCCAGATAACTGATAATTGTATTCATTTACAGAAACTCCTCCTTTATAAATCGATTAATCACTTCTTTCGTTAACTCCCATTCCCGGCACTTTTCCTGATAATATAACAAACCAGATTCCGTAATCTTATAATATGTGCGCTTTTTTCCGTAAGTTTGTTCTTTATGAAAAGATTCAATATAGCCATTTTTCATCAGTCGATTAAATGCAGAGTACAGAGTGGTTTCCTTGATGACATACTTTTCTTCTGATAATTCTTTGATTTCTTTTGAAATTTCATAGCCGTAAGACTCTTTTTCCAGCAATAAATAAAGAATAATCGTATCATTGTATCCTCTTATAACATCACTGCTTATCAAAAGCTGGTCCCCCTTCCATTGTAGACAGCTGTTGATCCCATTCATTACTACGACTGACATACTTTATCTGTCGTAGTAATCTCATTTTATCACATTTACTACGACAGATAAAGTAATTTTTCAGAAAACTCGCAAATAATTCCATAAAAAAACTGCCACCTGGTAATTTTCCAGGCAGCAGTTCGAATGAATTAATCCAATGTTCCTCTTACGGTTAAATATTGATAAAAGATCTGGGCAGCCTCGGCACGACTAACATGCTGATCAGGTAAAAACTTGTTACTTTCGGTTGGCATAATATCAAGGTAATGTACAATAGCTACATAGCCGGATTGTTCTTTTGTGGTAATATCCTCATAAGGATGCTGGAACATTTCACCATAGTTAGCTATCTTGTCGTACTCTAATGCATGAACTAGTAACTCAGCTAATTCCAGTCTTGTCACAAGTTGATTAGGTTTGAAATTCTCATCGTCCTTATCCAGAAATCCCTGGCGAATGGCTTCTTCTACATAGGAGAAATACTCATTGCCTGCACTCACATCATCGAAACTCCCTTCAGAGTTGGCATATTCTGCACCCATATCGTAATAGTATACAGGATCCGGATTATTTGCTAACATGAGCATTTTAACCATTTCACCTCTTGTGACAGTCTTTTCCGGATGCACATCTCCATTCTCGTCTACCGTTAGGGCTCCGTAAGCAATCATTAGTTTCAAGGCCTCTTCTTCAGGCAATCCAGTGATATCGTTTGCTTCCGGATTCACTGTTACAATTTCATCAGTTAAACGGGAGTGCCATTTTCCTGTTTTCGCATTTAAATATACAGCCTGATCAAAGACATTTAAATCATTTAGATAATAGACCTTTCGGTAATGTTCTTCTTCCTCTTCCTTAAATTCTGACTGGATCATTTTCCAGCCTAGATCAACTTCATATCTTTCCAGAAAACGTTCAAATGCTGATTCTTTTGAAATAACATTTTCTAACGAAGGAAATGTCACATTATTTTGCCAGCTTTGATAAAAGTCAAGCAGGGTGCCATCAGAAGATGAAATTCTTACTTCTATCGCATCCCCTTTAACAGGTATTCCATTCTCTTTTCGCTGGAACATGAAATGATAAATCCCAGCCTCTTCCCTGTAACCATTTTCTATATTTTCTAAGTAAACTTTGTGTGCTTTCTCCGGTGCAAATTTTTTTACAATTTCCTCTGCTCTGTTTTTCGCCTCTTCATAAGATATATTTACCTCTTCCGAATTCATCTCTTCGATAGTCTGCATTCCACCAGCATAATAGTTATAAATTTCACCCGTTGTTGCATTTATCCTTAAATCTATACGTTTAACATCAGGATTATTTCCACCTTCATTGGCTTGGCTGAACGTTAATCCCCAGGTAACCGGCTGGCTTTCGTTCTGAAAATATTGAATATTTTCAACAACCATATCATCAGGTATATTCACAACATCCCTTGCGAATTTTTCTGCTTCATCTTCTGTCATAATACTTTGAATCATGCGATTAGGCTCAAGCGGCTTTTTCACGATTGACTCTTGATTAATTTCCTCTGCCTGGCTCGTTGTCTCACCACGCCTGTTAATCCATTCACCTGTGAAAGCATCCAGATATGGGTAATTTTCATTCAATGCATACTCTAATATCATTTCCCCTGATCCATCATTTGCCGGCCGGTAATATCTATTTAATGAACTGTATTGAATATCAACAGGCAGCTTTTGCTGAAAGTGTGAAAGTGCCTCTTGCTTTGTATACTTTACAGGGTTCGATTCTAATTCAATATGGTAATCCCACGTGCTGTTAAAAGAAATCAGTTCATTGTTGCCACTTACATTAACCTCGACATGATTGTTCGGCAGTTCTACTCCATCGATTACCCGGTTATACCGGTAGGTGTAAACTGCCTGGTCACTTAAAGCAGGCTTATGAGGTTCAGTTGAGGAGTCAGGTTTCATCATATCTTTCCAGTTTGAAAAATACTTATCTACTATTTTACCTGCCGTGACCTTTCCATCTTCCCAACTAATTTCAGGCGGATAAACAGAAGGACCTTCACCCGAATTCACGTCATAGCCTGTATTAACTATGTCCCCATTAACTGCATCAATTGTAATATAAAAATATTCCAGACCTTTTCCTGCAGTTTCCTTTTCATAGCTGATACTCCATACAGGCAAATTATTACGATACCAATTTTGATCATAATAGAATTCAGCATTAGCTAAATTTACCCCAAAAAACTCCTCGGCTATTTGCAGAGCTTCTTGCTGGTCAATTGACTGTATTTCCCCTCCCGTTTCTTCCATAACTTTGTCACTTTGTTGTTCTTCAGCAGAAATATCAGCCGGTGAGAACGTTGCAAGAACAGATATACTGATCCCCGCAGTAATTAAAGCGATTACCTTTTTATGCACAATTTTTCCTCCTCTTACAATTTTTCTAACCTACTCTATATGTCGATTGTATCACAAGGAAAGTTACATTATTTTACGAAAATAAAAAAACCGAACTATGAGGAATAATAAAAATTCGCTCACTGTTCGGTTACTATTTTGATTAAGCATATCAGTCTACATGGTAATATAAAGCCTCCAGGTAAACACTTTC
Source organism: Gracilibacillus ureilyticus (assembly GCF_900111195.1). Classification (GTDB taxonomy): domain Bacteria; phylum Bacillota; class Bacilli; order Bacillales; family Amphibacillaceae; genus Gracilibacillus; species Gracilibacillus ureilyticus. The sequence goes on along the minus strand of NZ_FOGL01000003.1, from coordinate 218,656 downwards.
CCATTTATTCTCAGTTTCTTTTTTACCAATGTAAGTGACAAACACCATTCCTTCTTCTACCAATGGTATAGAACTTTCATTTAAAGAAAACTTCTCTTCTAGATTATCGTCCATATTAACCACACTGACCCCTTGTCCTTCAACCTCTAACACTTTGTACCGGCCTTTTTTCAGTGTTGTAATATTTTTATCTAATTCAGCTAATTTCTCCATTAGTATCTCTTTACTAAAAGTCTCTTCAGGAATCTGGAAAATAGTCTCTGACTCCCATAATTGGGCAATTTTAATCATTGTTGGTTCATACTGTTTGACAAGCTGGTCAATTTCTTTTTCAAGCATTACTTTTTTATGTTCTGCAAGCCATTTAGCAAGTGATTTGATTGTAGCCAGTATGGCTTTTATATAAGATTTCGTTATATACGTGTACATTCTCACAATATCTTCTGTAATCAATCTTTCAAAGAACTTCAGGTCACACTGCTCCCAGCTGGTAACTCCCCGAATCTCTAATACATCAATAATATCTCTAATTGTATTCCGGTATTTCCGTTCTGTAGCTTTTGCTTTGCCGGCTGTTTTATCTTCATAAAATGCGATAATGTCCTCCGCATAAAAAGCGGTAACCATTCTGTCGGTAAAACCTAAAATATCATATGCTGGCGAATCCTTTTTCAAAGATATTCTCTCATTTTGGGATGAAGGCATGTCTACCCTTATCATGCGGGAGACTCTCTCACTCCCGCCAGTTACGAAAGGTGAAAGCGGTAAGCCAAGTTCTTTTCTAGGTGTGTTGAAATCAGGGCTGATATCTACATTGCCAAAATGCTCTTCTACAACATTGTTCACTTCATATTCCATGTTTCTAAACCAGTTTTCTGCTGTATCCTTATCATTCTGTGCTAACTCTCTTAATGATTGGTTATTATATTCCGGAAGCGGTTCATCTGGTTTTATTAAGATCATTGTCTGTGCATATACACTGAAATAATCAGGAACCCCTTTGCCTGGATTTGCAACTAATTGCTGCATTTCAAAATTATCCGGCAATATTTTCTTCTCATTCCTCTGATCGAGCAATTTGACAGATTCTTCAACTGTATTCAATTTATGAAGAAATTTCTCCGTTATATCTGAATCATAGCTTGAGTAAGAAAGAGTGTCTTCCTTTATTTCTATCGTTGCATTTACTCTCGCAACAACCACTTCACCATTCACTTGGTTATCAGTATATACGCTCGTGTCACTCAGCCATATAAATCTTTTTTTATCTGTTTTGGATTGTTCCACTACAAAATCAGGGTCATTCTCGAAATAATTCTCTACCGAAAGTTTATCAAGCAAATCATACTTATAATGATACAAAGTTACTTCTTTATCGTTATGGTTTTTTTCCAAATCATTGGAGTGGAATGCAGCGAGTATCTCCGGATAATACTCCACCATCACCTGCTCGTAATCCATCTTATTTTCTGCCGTCAGATTCTCTATCAATTGTTTTACTTTCGTTAAGGCTTTCGGACTTACAAGGGCCCTGATCCCGTTAAAATAATGAGAATCATTCACTTGTTCCAATAAACCAATCGTGCTCACCCATGGCAGGACATCCTGTATATTACCTTTAGATTTAGGCAGCTGAAATGACTGCTTCGTATAACAATCAATAACAGTCACTATTTTCTCAGTCTGGTCAACCACTTGCAGCAGCTGTGGTTTCATCTTAGCCCAACGCTCGGTCATTTTTCTTTCTTCACTCGTTAACCGATTTCCTTCTTCAGCCAGGAACCATTCTATTCCCCGAAGGCCGTTATCATAACGGTAAAAGAAGTGTAACCAAAACAGAAAGAAGCCTTTACTGTTTTTCTCAAAAATATGTCCGGTTCTCCGATTGAATTCTGCTTCAAGCGGAGCATAAATATTCATGGTTAAATATGCAAGCAAAAATTCATTTAATTTCCCTACTAATGCTTCTTTTTGCTTATAAAACTTTTCCTCTATAAACATTTCCAGTTCTACAACTTGATCCTTATTCATACAACATTTCTTGTATTTTTTCCCACTACCACATGGACACGGATCATTTCTACCAACTGTCACTACAAATTCTCCCTTTCCTATAGAAAATAACGAATGATTACTAACGGACGCAACAAAGTAACAAGGTAATAATTTTTTTCTAAATGAATAACCATATTATTAGCTGTTTTGTTAGAAATTATTTGAATTAGTATAACATTAATAATTAGTAAGGATAAAGACGGGCCTTTAAACAGTTAATCTCTAAAAAACAATAATAGCATAATTTTACCCATTCAAAAAACATAAACCGTCATTTCACCAAAATTTGATGAATGACGGTTTTATTTATAGTCTATTTCCAACAGTTAAATAATTAATCCTCACCAAGAATTCTTACTTCCCGCTCCAGTTCTATGCCGAATTTTTCTTTGACAGTTTTCTGAACCATTTCTATAACAGCAATATATTCCGAAGCTGTAGCATTTTCTTTATTCACAATAAAACCGGCATGCTTTGTGGATACTTCTGCTCCACCAACACCTTTACCTTGCAATTCACTATCCTGAATTAATTTTCCTGCAAAATAACCAGGCGGACGCTTAAACACACTGCCGCATGACGGATATTCCAATGGCTGCTTAGATTCCCGCTTAAATGTTAAGTCATCCATAACGGCTTTAATGGCATGATAGTCTCCCTTTTCCAACTGAAAAGCTGCTTCCAGCACGATATAACCTTTTTCTGCAATATTACTCGTCCGGTAAGCTAAGTCAAACTCCTCTGCTGCAATTTGAAGTACTTCTCCATTCCGGTCTACCACTAACGCATACTCCAAACAGTCTTTTATTTCACCACCATAGGCACCTGCATTCATATAAAGCGCACCCCCTACTGTTCCGGGAATCCCACATGCAAATTCCAATCCTGTCAGCATCTCTTTCAGCGCAAAACGTGAGGCATCTATTATTCTTGCACCACTTTCTGCTATTACCTTTGTTCCTTCTCTTCTAATTTCATTAAACTTTTTTAAGCTTAATACAATTCCACGGATTCCGCCATCTCTAACAATGACATTTGATCCATTTCCCAGTAATGTAAAAGGAACATTCCGGTTTTTTGCATAACGCACAACCTGTTGTACTTCATTTATTGTTGTCGGTGTCACAAAAAAATCGGCTTTCCCACCGAGTTTAGTGTAAGTGTGATTTTTTAATAATTCATCAACGAGAACAAGGTCACTATTGATCAGCCGTTGTAATTCTTCCAAAATAAGTTGTTTATCCATTTCGTAACCAATCCTTTACGATTCTATTGTGCAAAACCTCTGCACAATTAATCTTTATTATAGCAATAATGAAATATGAACTGCAAATTGTTTTGAGAACCATTTATCGATTACTAATTCACAATAAACATGAAAAAGCCAGCCTCTATTTAATGAGGCCAGCTTTCCCAATTATCCCATTAATGCAACCATTAATGCTTTTTGTGCATGCAATCTGTTTTCCGCTTCCTGGAATACAACAGATTGTGGTCCATCAATAATTTCAGATGTTACTTCTTCTCCTCTGTGCGCAGGTAGACAATGCATAAAAATGGCGTCGTCCTTGGCATGGGTAAACAGCTCTGTATTCACCTGATATGTTGCAGCAAATGCTTTTTCCCGTGCTTTTTGTTCTGCTTCCTGTCCCATACTTGCCCATACATCAGAATAAATAATATCTGCATTTTTTACTGCTTCGACTGGATCTTCTGTAACTAATACTTCTGTTCCTTCAGCAAAAGATTGTGCAAGTTCAGTTATCTCTGGTTTCGGCTGATAAGATTCAGGTGCTGCAACAGCAACATCCAGACCCATTTTTGCACATCCGATCATTAATGAATGGGCCATATTATTACCATCCCCGATATAAGCGAGCTTTAACCCTTCCAGCTTGCCTTTTGCTTCTTTAATTGTTTGTAAATCAGCTAATACCTGGCACGGATGATAATCGTCTGTTAAACCATTAATAACAGGAATCGTAGCATTCTCTGCTAAATCCTCCACATCCTTTTGGGAAAAAGTACGAATCATAATTCCATCAAGGTAACCTGACAGTACTTTTGCCGTATCAGAGATAGGCTCTCCACGTCCTATTTGAATATCATTAGAGCTTAAAAACAACCCTGTCCCGCCAAGCTGGTATATACCAGCTTCAAAAGAAACACGTGTACGAGTGGATGATTTTTCAAAGATCATGCCTAATGTTTTACCTTTTAATGGCTGATAAACTTCACCATTCTTTCTTTTCTGTTTAATTTGATCTGCCAGTTCCAGTATATATGCGATCTCTGCTTTAGAATAATCCGCTAATGTAAGTAAATCTTTACCTTTTAATTTTTCTTTAAAACTCACCCTTTGACACGCTCCTTTACATTTTCTATATTCTGGTCACGTCGGTATGTCTGAATGGACGCAGGAAATTCCTGTTCCTGCTTAGTTGCATTCAGGTAGGCAATTAATGTCTCATTGGATGTAAAGCATAACGTATCAGACTTCAAGCCAGCTTCTCTTAAAGAAACATGCTCATCCTTTTCCCCTGTACGGTTTGTATCCGCAATAAATGCGTACTGCTCATTCATACAATTTTCTTCTGCCTGAGCGACACTGATAACATCATGAACCTCAATATTAGCATTTATTAGTAAGTCACTTGTTCTTGAATCAGTAACAATTTTGGCTTCTGTTGACTTTAAAACTTCAACAAGCTTTTCGTCCACCTTGATTAAGGACAAGAATATCGTATCACTCGAACGAAGAGCTTTCAGGTTATTCTCTTTCCAGCCAAATGCTTTAGCCATCGCCTGATCTACTGTTGTCCCAATACCGATAGCTTCACCTGTTGATTTCATTTCAGGTCCCAGGACCGGATCAACACCAGGTAATTTATTCGTTGAAAATACGGGCATTTTCACAGCATAATATGGTACCTCTTTATGCAGTCCCAGCTTCCATCCCTGATCTTTTAAAGCTTCACCCATTTGAACGCGTGTTGCCAGATCAACCATCTGCACACCTGTTACCTTACTTGCTATTGGCACAGTCCTTGAAGCACGCGGGTTCACTTCCAACACATATACTGTTTGACGGTCTTCACTTAATACAAATTGAATATTCATGATTCCTTTTACGTTTAGTGCTTTGGAAATCAGTTGTGCATATGTTTCAATTGTCTGTTTATGTTCGTTTGTTAAACCGGGTGCAGGGAAAATCGCGATACTGTCACCGGAGTGAACACCAGCCTTTTCCACATGCTCAAATATTCCCGGAATTAAAACATCTTCTCCATCACAGATGGCGTCAATCTCCACTTCGTATCCCTCAATATACCGGTCTATCAATAGTGGGAAGATACGATTATCATGAGCTTTCACCTGTAAATCCGATAAATATTCTACAAGCTGTTTCTCATTGTGGAGAATAACCATTCCCTGTCCGCCAATTACATAAGATGGGCGTAATAAAACGGGATAACCAATTTTCTCGGCAACAGCTTTCGCATCCTCAACTGCCATAACAGTGTCGCCAGGAATATGAGGAATATTAAGTTTTTGCAATAACTGATAGAACAAATCCCGATCTTCCACTGCTTCAATTGACTCTAACGCGGTACCAGCAATCTTCACTCCTGCCTTTTGCAAACCATCAGCCAAATTAATCGCTGTCTGACCGCCAAATTGGACTAATACTCCTTCAGCTCCTTCTTTCTCCACCACATGAAGCACGTCTTCCACAGTCAAAGGTTCAAAATATAAGTGATCGGCAGTGTTAAAATCTGTACTTACTGTTTCTGGATTGTTATTGATTACAACTGCATCAATCCCTTGACCCTGCAGGGATTTCGCGGCATGAACAGAGCAATAGTCAAACTCTACTCCCTGACCAATACGTATAGGACCTGATCCTAGAACAATCATCCGCTTATTGCCACTTAATGCTTCCACTTCATCCCATTCATTCCATGAACTATAGAAGTATGGTGTTTCTGCAGAGAATTCAGCTGCACATGTATCCACCATCTTATAGGACGGTGCCAGCTGATGCTCCTTCAGTTTTTGCTGGATGTCACTTACATCAACTTTTAGAAGTTTTGCTAATGTAATATCAGAAATTCCGAATCCTTTTGCTGCCTTTAAGTCTTGTACGTCAATCTTCTCCCAGTCTTTTGAGGCAATATTGTTTTCGCTCTTAATCATTGCTTCCAATTCATATAAGAAATAATTATTTATTTGAGTAATTTCGTGGATCTGGTCTACGGTCATTCCTCGCCGTAATGCTTCTGCCACGATAAATAGCCGTTCGTCTGTCGCCTTATCTAATGCCAGGTGCAGTTCTTCCTCCGTTAATCTCTCAGCTGCTGGTAAATGGAGAGAGTCTAAACCAATCTCCAATGACCGTATTGCTTTATTAATCGCGGAAGGAAAGTTACGTGCAAGCGCCATAACTTCACCTGTCGCTTTCATTTGCGTACCTAGCAAACGATCAGCCTGGGTAAATTTGTCGAATGGCCACCGTGGAATTTTGGCAGCAATATAATCAATTGCCGGTTCGAAGCTTGCATACGTATCCCCTGTAATCGGGTTGATGACTTCATCCAAATGATAGCCAAGTGCTGTTTTCGCAGCAATCCTTGCAATTGGATATCCTGTCGCTTTTGATGCTAATGCACTTGAACGGCTGACACGTGGGTTTACCTCAATAATAATATAATCATCATTGTCCGGATTTAATGCAAACTGTATGTTGCAGCCGCCGATAACTCCTAATTCACGGATAACTTTAACCGAAGAAGTGCGAAGCATTTGATACTGGCGGTCTGTTAATGTTTGAGACGGTGCTACTACAATACTGTCACCTGTGTGTACACCAACAGGATCAAAGTTCTCCATATTACAAACGATAATACAGGTATCATTCGAATCCCGCATTACTTCATATTCTATCTCCTTCCAGCCTTTTACACTCTGTTCAATAAGAACCTGATTTATCGGGCTGTAATGAAGTCCGTTTTTTACAATCCGGCGCAGTTCTGTTTCATTGTCAGCTATACCGCCACCTGCGCCGCCTAATGTATAGGCAGGCCGAACAATCATTGGATATCCCACTTTAGTCGCGAAGTCGACAGCATCTTCCACAGAAGAAGTTGATAAACTTTCCGCAACTGGTTCATTAATATCCTTCATCATTGATTTAAATATTTCACGGTCTTCCCCTTTTTGAATTGTCTCAAGAGGAGTTCCCAGAAGTGTGACACTGTATTTTTCCAAAACGCCCGCTTCATCTAAAAGAACTGCCATATTTAATCCTGTCTGCCCGCCTAGTGTTGGTAAAATTCCATCAGGACGTTCTTTTTCAATAATTTTAGTAATCGATTCACAGGTTAATGGTTCTAAGTAAACTTTGTCTGCAATATTTTCGTCTGTCATGATGGTTGCGGGATTGTTATTTACAAGAATTACTTCTACCCCTTCTTCTTTAAGTGCAAGACATGCTTGCGTTCCGGCATAGTCAAATTCGGCTGCCTGACCAATCACAATTGGTCCGGAGCCGATGACGAGTACTTTTTTTATGTGATCTAACTTAGGCATGCTGTTTCTCTCCCTTGGTAATAAACTGCTGAATAAAATCTACGAATATCTGATGTGTATCAATTGGGCCCGGATGCGCTTCAGGGTGAAACTGCACAGACATTAATGGTTTCGTTTTATGTTTCAAACCTTCAACAGATTTGTCATTGACATTCACATGAGAAACATACCAGTTTTTCATGTTAACAGAGTCATAGTCTACTACATATCCGTGGTTTTGCGAGGTAATCATTACTTTCCCTGTTTGTAAGTCTTTAACCGGATGGTTACTCCCACGATGTCCATATGGCAGACGTTTTGTCGTGGCACCATGTGCTAATGCAATTAATTGATGTCCAAGACAAATACCCATTGTTGGAAAGTTTTCAGAAATGTGTTTAATATTTTCAGAATGACCAGCCAGTGCTTTTGGGTCTCCCGGTCCGTTTGATAATAAAACACCATCAGGGTTTAATGCCTGGATTTCAAGGTAACTCGTATTATATGGAACTACAGTTACATCACAGCCCAGATCTAATAATGAATGAGCAATCGAATGCTTATATCCGAAATCCATAACAACTACATGCGGTGTAGGTGTATTAGCTGGATCACTCGTTTTATAAACAATTTTTTCTTTTACAGAAACAGTTGAGACGATGTCTGGATTGACAAATGTATGAACAGGCTTATCAGCAGGATCTGTCGTTATCTTACCGTATACCTCGCCATATTCACGGATGATTCTTGTTAACGCACGGGTATCTACCCCTGAAAGTGCAGGAATCTCATATTTTTCAAGCATTTCTATTAATGTATTTTTTGATTCATAATGTTCCGGGTTTTCACTTGGTGTTGATACAATAAAGCCGGCTAATGAAGGTTTCACACTTTCATAGTCAATTTCGTTCCAGCCGTAATTCCCAATCAGCGGGTATGTCATTGTTACAATCTGCCCTGCATACGACGGATCTGTCATAACCTCCTGATATCCTGTCATTGCTGTATTAAAAACTAGTTCACCTTCCATTTTATTTGGTGTTCCTAGCCAGTTTCCTTCCAATATATCTCCTGTATTTAAAACAAGATAGCCTTTTGATTGTTGCATTCTTTCTCCTCCTTGTCAGACCGAGAATGTTTCCTGTATTTATATATGTGGATTTATTGTGATTTCCACTTTATTTTCTATAATTATACTATATTATTTATATTTATGCATTATATTGATAAAAAAACACTCCAACTCATTCTAAAAAAGTTACTTTTTTCAGGAGTAATATTTTCTTTGTAGAAAAACTAAGCCTCTAGCGGGAGGCAGAGACTTAGTTTATTTACTTTCTTATTTTGTTAACACATTTACTTTTTCAGCAAATTCTTTTATCCATTTCTTGCTTATATCCAGTCTGCTGCTTGCTAATTCAATTTGCTCTTCTACCCGGTTTTTCGCTGTTCCGCCAGCCACATCTCTTGCATTCACTACTGTTTCCGGTGAAAGTACATGATAAATATCATCTTCAATTAGTTCTGAGAAATTTTTAAATTCTTCTAACGTTAAATCTAATAAATACTTATTCTTATTAATACAATGAAGCACTACCTGCCCTACAACAGCATGGGCTTCACGGAAAGGTAAATCCTTGTTAACAAGGTAGTCGGCCAAGTCAGTTGCATTCGAAAAATCTTCTGCAACAGCCGCATACATGTTATCTTTCTTCACTTCCATAGTAGATATCATTGGGGCAAATAATGCTAACGCCCCTTTTAATGTTTCTACTGTATCAAACATACCTTCCTTGTCTTCCTGCATATCTTTATTGTATGCAATCGGAAGGCCTTTAAGTGTTGTCAGCATACCGATTAAGTGTCCGTAAACTCTGCCCGACTTACCGCGAACAAGTTCTGCGACATCTGGATTCTTTTTCTGCGGCATCATACTGCTGCCGGTACAAAAAGCATCATCTAGCTCCACAAAGTTAAATTCGGCACTTGACCATTGAACAAGCTCTTCACTTAGTCTTGACATGTGCATAATAGTTAACGAAGCATTTGCTAAAAACTCCACCACAAAGTCACGATCGCTTACTGCATCTAAGCTATTTTCCACGACTCCATCAAAATTCAATTGCTCTGCAACAAAATGACGGTCTATCGGGAAGGTGGTACCCGCCAGAGCACCTGCCCCAAGCGGAGATCGGTTGACACGTTTAAAGCTGTCCTTCAGACGCTCTGTATCACGTTCGAACATTGATACATATGCCATCATGTGATGGGCGAACAACACTGGCTGTGCTCTCTGCAGATGTGTGTATCCAGGTAAAATGGTATCAAGATTCTGATTAGCCTGTTCCATCAGTGCTTCCTGTAATTTTGTCAAAAGTTCCACTAATGTAACGATGGAATCTCTTAAATACAGTCGCATATCTAATGCAACTTGATCATTTCTGCTTCGTCCTGTGTGTAATTTACCACCAACAGCTCCTACCTCATCAATTAGAAGTTTTTCAACATTCATATGAATATCTTCGTTTGCTTCAGTAAGCTCCGCTTCACCAGCTGCTATTTTTTCTGCGACAACCTTTAGTCCCTTTTTAATTGTCTCAGCATCTTCTCTTGGTATGATCTCACATTTCGCAAGCATTTCCACATGTGCCAGACTGCCCTGGATATCATATTGTGCTAATTTTTGGTCGAAGCTGATGGATGCTGTATATTCATCTACTAGTTCATTTGTTGGTTTTGTAAACCGTCCGCCCCATAATTTCATTGTTTCACTGATTCCTTCATATCAATTTTTGTTTTCTCCATAATTTTCGCTTTATCAGCATGGACATTATTCACTGTTGAGTGAACTTTAGTTGGCAATCCCCAAAGTTTGATAAAACCAAGAGCTGCTTCATGATCAAACTCATCACCTTTGTTATATGTTGCAAGATTAAAGTCATAAAGTGAATTGTCAGACTTACGCCCAACCACAAACGCCTGCCCTTTGTATAATTGAACTTTAGCCACACCATTTACATATTTCTGCGTTTCAGTAATAAATGCTTTTAATGCATCAGTTAATTGTGTAAACCATAATCCATCATAAATTGCCTGCTCTAATTGCTGTTCCACTACAGGTTTGAATTTCGTTACTTCCCTTGGCAAAGTAAGTGACTCAATTTCCTGGTGTGCTTTAATTAGGGTAATCGCTGCAGGTGCCTCATATATTTCACGGGATTTAATACCAACCAGACGGTTTTCAACATGGTCAATTCTTCCGACACCATGCTTACCTGCAATCTCGTTTAATTCAAGAATTAATTCGTGCAATGGGTATTTTTCTCCATTAATCGCAACAGGCTTTCCTTGTTTGAACTCAATTTCAATTACTTCAGGATCATCAGGAGCATCAACAGGATCTACTGTTAATTCAAAAGCATCTTTCGGTGCTTCAGCCCAAGGGTCTTCCAAAATCCCACATTCATTTGCACGGCCCCAAAGGTTCTGATCTACACTGTAAGGACTGTCTAGATCTATCGGAATTGGAATACCATTCTTTTCTGCATATTTAATTTCTTCATCTCTTGTCATTTTCCATTCACGCACTGGTGCAACAATTTTAAGATCCGGATTTAATGAAGTAAATGCTACATCAAAACGCACCTGATCATTACCTTTTCCAGTACAGCCGTGAGCTACTGCAACTGCTCCTTCTTTTTCTGCAATATCTACTAACACTTTTGCAATTAATGGACGTGAAAGTGCAGACACGAGCGGATATTTCTTTTCATACATTACATTTGCCTGAAGTGCAGGTAACACAAAGTCTTCCGCAAATAATTGTTTGGCATCAACAGAATATGATTTAATCGCGCCAACATCAATTGCTTTATTTTTAACAAATTCTAAATCCTTACCTTCCCCTACATCTAAACCTACAGCTATCACATCGTAATTGTATTCATCTTGTAACCATTTAATTGCTACGGACGTATCAAGTCCCCCGGAGTATGCTAGAACTACTTTTTCTTTACTCATTAATAAATCTCTCCTTAAGTCTATTATCTATTGGATGGTTCATTTTGTAATAATTAATTATGTATTATTATGCACTATTCAGTATATTAATTCAATAGAAATACATAAATTTTTTAAATATTTTTTCAAGAAAGCTAATTTCCCTACTTTTTAACCCTGTAGATAAGCGTAAGATGGTGAATATACGATTAAATGAATAAATATAAATCTCCCATTTTGTAACATTAACTCTTTACTAACGTCTAATGAATCAAAAAGGAGGGGGAGTGTCATGAATAAAAAAAGATATCTTATTATATTATGTATCTTCATTGCCGGATTAGGAGCTTGTTCATATCAAGATACAGAGGATTCCACCAGTGAAGCAACAGACAGCAAAGCAGCAAATGAGGAATCAGCAGATAATACTTTAGGAGAAGGAACTTCCGATAACGAGATAACAACAGAATATACAGACACTTCACAGGAGGAAGATGATCAGTCAAGCATAAGTGAAAGGAAAATTGTTTATCATGCAACTTTACAGTTAGAAACATCTAGTTATTCAGAAACCACAGCACTTATAGAAGAGGAAACGAATAAAGCGGATGGCTATATTGTCACATCCGAAACCTATGGAAATGAATCTGAAAATGACCGAAACGGAACATATATAGTTAGGATCCCTTCATCCAGTTTTCAATCCTTTCTCACAATTTTCGAAAAAGGGGATTTGGAGGTAACTGAAAAATCAGTCAGAGGGAAGGATGTTACAGAACAATATGTTGATTTAAACGCAAGACTGAAGTCAAAGAAAGTTGTCGAGCAACGTTTACTCTCGTTTATGGAAAATGCAGAGAAAACGGAGGATCTACTAACAATTTCAGCTGACCTAGCTGCAGTACAAGAGGAAATTGAGCAGTTAACCGGAAAAATAAATTATTTAGAAAACCAGTCATCCTATGCAACGATTGAAATATATATATCCGAGGAATATGCAGAACTGCCTTCCGTTCAAAAGGAAACGATTAATACTTGGGAGAAAGCAGCAGATCAGTTTAAGCAAAATATTAATATTTTAATCTCAGCCGCATCAGCGATATTTGTATTTCTGGCAGGTAATGCCCCGATCATATTTCTGCTAGGCATAATTTCAGCCATTATTGTTTGGTTCACAAGGAAAATGAGGAGAACGAAAAGAGACCATTGACTTTCGTATGAAAAGCAGAAAATAAATGATTTACGAAAAAATCGAGCATTTCGCTCGATTTTTTAGTACTGCTCAATAGTCGACTGAGGAATTTCTTTTCTGACAATACCCATGATTCCTGCAATAATGTAAAAAACACCTGCAAAAAAACCTGCACCAAATGTTACTAATATAGAAATAGTTCCTACAGTAATTAAAATAATCCCTGCTGGCTTCGGCATTTTATTCCCTCTAAGCATAAACATCGCTACTATCCCGATTATTATACAAAGAACTGAACCGATTAGCACAATCCAGCCAACTACACCAATGAAAGAATAAAATACTTCAATTTGCTGTACTTGCGATGCTGGTAAGTCTTGTGTCGTTTGAGAAATCATTTCGTTAATTAGTTCCTGATTTCCTTCCAAAGCGATGAATGAACCGCCAAATACCGCACCAATAAAATAAACGAAACTACCTATAAAAGTTAATACAATTTCGACTGTCCGTTTCATTTATACACACCCCTTTTAACAATATATTTAATCTCTATCCTAATAAATAAAACGCAATTCTAAAGTCCAGGAAGCTTTATTTATCGTAACAGATGGTTGGTCCTCTGATAAGCTATACGGTTAATATTAATGAAATGTTTCATTTTCACTTGATTTTCTTAAAGGTTTTCTATATGATATTTAATATAACATATCATGTTATGAAACTTAACATTTTAACGCAATGAAAAAGATAGCATAACAGCTACCTTTTCATTACTAAAATTTAAGTTTATCTATCTTATTTGTTCTATCTTTACTTTAGTGACATTCTTCGCAATGTCACTCTTTTTTATTGATATGAATATCATGTGTAAATTCCCGATATGCTCCGTGATGAACAGAACCAACTTTTTTACCAAAAGCCAGACTATGCTTAATCGCATGGTGAACGAATTCCTTACTCGTTCGAACTGCATCATTCAGAATAACCCCTTTTGCTAATTCAGCTGTTAAACATGCAGCGAAACTGCAGCCCGCTCCACTTGTATGAATGGTATCCACCGGTTCTGCTGTAAACCAATTTACTGTATCACCATCATAAAGGACATCAATCGCCATACCATCAACCACTCCGCCTTTAACTAAAACCGCACCGCATCCGAATTCAAACAGTCTTATAGCATATGTTTCCAACTCCTCTTTCGTTTCTGGGATTTTATCGTCCAGCATACGGGCTGCTTCAAACCTGTTAGGTGTTATGACAGTCGCTTTCGGTACTAATTTCTTAATCAGGCTATCAATTGCGTCATCTGCCAGAAGTTGGGACCCCATCTTCCCTATCATTACAGGATCAACGACTAATAACGGCGGCGGATATTCCTCCAAAAACTTAACAACTCTTACTATTATCTCTTTAGAGAAAAGCATTCCGGTCTTTATTGCATCAATTCCCACCATCTCAACCGCCGCATAAAATTGGGCTTCAATTTCTTCAATGGATCGCAGAAAGATTCCTTGCTCCGTTTTTGAATTATTGGCTACAGTTGCAGTTATGGCAGTCATCCCATACACATTTCTTTCCTGAAATACCTTCAGGTCCGCTTGTATACCTGCACTACCCTGGGCAGCCGCTCCTGCAATCGTTAAAACTCTTTCCATTCGTCAACACCCCGATGTTATAACATTATCGCTAAGAAAAACCAGACGATCATGACAATTTGTATCACTATTTTAGCAACAGTCCCGCTTAAAAAGCCTAGCAAAGAGCCAAAAGCTGCTTTCAGTGCTTCATCCGCACCTTTTTTCTGAATAATTTCTGTTAAAAAGACAAGTAAAAATGGAACAATAATAATACCAAAAGGTGGAATAATAAACGAACCGATGATTACTCCAACAGCCGCCATCCACTCTCCCCATTTGGATCCCCCATACTTCTTGACAAAGTAGCTGTTAGCGATAATATCAGCAACAATAAGGATCAATGTGAGGATACCCATTGCCGTCCAAAAGATCCAGCCGATATTTTCTGAAGCTAGTAAAAATTGATACATTATAAAGCCGATCCACAATACCAGGACGGAGGGGATAATTGGGAAAACAATTCCTACAAAGGATAAAACAAAAGCCAAGATAATTAAAATCCACCATAAAACATCCATATATGTACTCCTTTTTAACGAAACATACTTTAACCAGATTTTATCATATTTTTGTACTTACAAACAGAAAAAGCCTTGCGTTTCCGCAAGACCATATAATTGTTTTAATTTTCTGCCAGTATGTCCGCAAATGATTTCATATATTGTGGTAAATCAGGCGGCCTTCTGCTTGAAACAACATGCCCATCAACTACAACAGCCTCATCAAACCACAATGAGCCAGCATTTGTCATATCATCTTTAATACCTGGTGTACTTGTTACTTTCTTGCCTCTTAAAATACCCGCTGATATTAACACCCAGCCTGCATGGCATATTTGCCCAATTGGTTTCTTTGCCTTGTCCATCGCACGCACCATATCAAGCACTTCACGATACCTGCGAAGTTTATCCGGAGCCCATCCTCCAGGAACCAATATGGCATCATAATCATCCGGATTCACCTCTGTAAAGGAAAAATCCGATTCAGCAGGAACACCGTATTTACCAATATACTTGTGTTTTGCAGTCTTTGCCACTAAATCAACTTGTGCTCCTTCTTCACGAAGGCGTAAGATAGGATACCATAATTCCAAATCTTCAAAATCTTCTTCTAACAATGCAATAACTTTTTTTCCATCTAAACGCATCAGGCACTTACCTCCTTTTCTTCTAGTGTAGCAGAATTACTTTGTGTTTTTCGAATAAGAAGCTGTAAAATGACTGTAATTACAAAAAAGTTCTGCAGTCTGCCTTACTTTTTCCGCATGACTGATTCCTGATATAACTGACACACCATCAGCTCCTGCTTTTCTTATGTTAAAAACATGACCCAATTTTATTCCGCCAATGGCTACAATCGGGAGTTCCCCAGCTATTGATCTTATTTCCGCAATTCCTTTCAGCCCAATCGGCTGCTTCGCATCTTCTTTTGTATTTGTACCGTATACAGGGCCAACGCCAATATAATCTGCTCCATCCTGCACCGCATGACGTGCTTCTAATTCATTTGTCGCCGATACACCATAAATCCAATTTTCCGGACACCTTTTCTTTACATGAATTAACGGTTCATCATCCTGACCGATATGAATACCATCCGCTTTCGCTTCAAGCGCTAAATCTACTTCATCGTTTACAATGAAAGGAATATTATATGCATGACAAAGCCGTTTCATCTTAATAGCTAGATCCAGCTTCGCCTTCCCTTTAAGTGCATTTTTCCCTTTTTCACGAAATTGGAAAAGAGTGATCCCTCCTTGCAGTGCTTCCTCCAGAACCGTTAAAGGGTCTCTTGTCGTATTATTGCTTCCCATAATAAAATAGACACGAAGTAATTCTTTATCCATCCTAAAGATCACTTCCTAATTTACCGAGAACACTTCTAGATTTTTCTGCAATTAAATCATCTGATACTGCATAGAGCTGATTCAGCAATTCTATTTGAAAATCCCCAGGCAGCTTCGCTTTTGAAGCAGCTTCTTCTGCTGCAATTCCGTAATAACAAACAGCACCAGTAACTGCATGGAAAACATCTTTTTCTACAGCTAAAAAAGCGGCAACAACTGAGGATAATAAACACCCCGCACCTGTAACTTTCGTAAGTAAAGGGTGCCCATTGGATATAACTGCTTTTTCTTTGCCGTCTGTAATAAAATCCAATTCTCCTGTAACAGCCAGCGGTACTTGGATTTTTTTATATGCCATTGAAAGTAATTCATCCATGTCAAACTCTCCCATTGAGTCGACACCTCTTACTTGAGCAGACAGCCCCGCCAGATTGGCTATTTCTCCTACATTCCCCCTGATCGCACTGACATTTACCTGCTCCAGAATAGTTCTGGCAGATTCCGTTCGAAAAGAAGTTGCACCAACTCCTACAGGGTCGAGGACAACAGGAATTCCTGCTTTATTTGCTGCCTTGCCGGCTATTATCATGGACTCTACTTGTTCTGACGATAATGTACCTATATTTAACACTAATGCATTTGCTATGCTCGCCATTTCCTCAACCTCTTCTTTGGCATTGGCCATTACTGGCGAGGCACCTGCTGCATATAGACCATTAGCAGTAAAATTAGTGACAACTACATTCGTTATATTGTGAATTAAAGGCTTTTGAGTCCTGATTCTTTCTAAAAAACGCGTCATGTTATTTCCCCTCCTGATTTGGCAATCCCTGCAGGCGATGTCCCCAATGATTTGTCGGTCCGTTTCCATTCCCTAATTTCAGGGAATATTTAATGGCATCTGTAATAAATTTTTTGCCAGCTTCTACAGCCTGCTTAATTGTTTTGCCTTTTGCTAATTCTGCTGTTATGACTGCTGAAAAGGTACATCCCGTCCCATGGGTATGATGAGTAGGAAACCTCTCCGACGTCAAGTATGTATAGTCATTTCCATCATACAGCACATCTTTTGCTTCACCTTCAAGGTGACCACCTTTCACAACAGCCGCCTTTGCCCCAAGCTCTTTGACAATTACTTTTGCAGCTTTTTCTGCATCTTCAAGTGTCTTAATGGTAAATCCCACCAAAAGCTCTGCTTCCGGAACATTCGGAGTAACTACAGTTGAAAGAGGGATAAGCATATTACGAATTACTTCCCGAGATTTTTCTTCCATTAAAGAATGCCCGCTCTTAGCTACCATAACAGGATCAATCACATAAGGAACATCCGTGTTTTCTAGCTTCCCAGCGATAAGCTCCATCATTTCAATCGTAGCAATCATGCCCGTTTTAACAGCGTCCGGTTTGATATCGTTCCACACTGCATCAAATTGTTGTTCTATGAATGGAATTGATAAATGCTCTACTTGCTGCACCCCTAAAGTGTTTTGAGCAACAACCGATGTAATCACACTCATCCCATATACTTCCCGCTCCTGAAATGCTTTTAAATCTGCCTGAATTCCAGCACCCCCTGAAGGGTCCGTACCCGCTATAGTAAGTGCACTTTTAATTGTCATATAATCTCTCTCCCTATTAATAGTCTAAGAAAAAATTCTGGTAAAAAAAGCCGCCCCATTAATAATGGAACGGCTTTTATGAACATATTAATATCATAACGACCTGTTCCACTTTCCTCCGCTGGTATTAACCAGTTCAGGTTCAAAGGGATCGAGAACCTCATTCTCATCTCAGCCATTAGTATGGCACCCCTAGTGGATATTGCGTATGTAAATTTACATATTTATTTATAAAGTTGTCTAGTTAATCACTTGATAAACCCAAAAGATTCTAATGGCCAAATGCGCATTTTCACATCACCAATCACTGATTCTTCAGAAATAAAACCAAATGATCTGCTATCTTTACTAACTCGGCGATTATCGCCCAATACGAAAAATGTTCCCTCAGGCACTACCTCTTCTCCCGTCAGTTCATATAAAGTAAAGTCAGGTGTTAATTTTTCTCCTTCAGCTAAATTACTTTTATATTCGCTTAGATATTCTTCTTCATGGGGTTCACCATTAATAATTAACTGATCATCTTTCATTTCAATTGTATCCCCTGGGAAGCCTATTACTCTTTTAACATAGTTGTCCTCCGAGTCAGGAGCTTCAAAAGCAATCTCGTCAAAGCGATCAATCTGACTTATTTTACTCAGAATAATACGGTCGCCATCCTCCAGGTTAGGCATCATAGATTCTCCTTTAACAATTGACGGTGTAATCAAAAAGTGACGACATAATAATACAATGACTACCGCGATTAGTAAGGCTTTTAACCATGACAACAATTCAGCAACAAACTTATTATCCATCTTTAACCTTCTCTCACTAAAATTATTAAAATATTCCTTCTGCAGTTGGATTATGTTATTCTTAATAACATTGTGACATCCTTTTGTCCACTTACTTATTTTAACATAATTTTCTATTGTATAGGGTAATAAATTATCTTAAACAATAAGATGAAGCAAAAATAGGAAATAAGGAGCAAAAAATATGCCAACAAATGAAAAATGGAAGTACAGTATTTTCATTACAGGGATCATTGTGCTTGCTTTCAATCTCAGACCTGCTATAACTTCTGTCGGGCCAATTATCGGCATTATTCGTGATGAGCTTAATTTAGACAATTGGAATGTCGGTTTAATTACCAGCCTGCCTTTGCTGGCATTCGCTTTTATGTCACCAATAGCCCCAAGAATCGCAAATAGGGCAGGAAATGAGAGAGCACTTTTATATGGTTTAATTATTTTACTTTCCGGTATAGTAATTCGGTCTGCTGGTCCAATAATTTTTCTTTACATAGGGACAACATTAGCAGGTGTCGGTATTGCAATTATTAATGTCATTCTTCCAAGTTTAATTAAAGGAAGCTTTCCAGCTAAAATCGGCCTCATGACAGGACTTTACACAACCTCTATGTCCATCTTTGCTGCCTTTGGCTCAGGTTTATCTGTACCGTTAACAGTGAACTATGGCCTTGGATGGAAATTGTCATTAGCCAGCTGGAGCATCATTACAGTAATTGGCATTATCATTTGGCTCATTGCAATAAAAAACTCACCTGCACAGCATGAGGTAAAGCTGTATGAACCAAGCGGAAAAAAGTTAATACGTTCAGGAATTGCATGGCAAGTTACATTATTTATGGGATTACAGTCTTTTTTATTTTATGTGACTATTTCATGGTTAGCTGAAATATTAAAAGCAAAAGGATACGATGTAGCGACAGCCGGGTGGTTTGTCGCATATATGCAGCTAATCAGCTTACCCGCAACATTCCTGACTCCTATTATTGCAGGGAAATTAAAAGACCAGAAACCTGTAGTTTACGGATTCGGATTATGTGCACTCATTGGATACACAGGACTTTTCTTTAATCCTTCCATTATTATAACAACTGTCTGGGTAACTTTAATCGGCATTGCGCTTGGTGCAAGTATCAGTCTTGCACTTGCCTTATTGGGATTGCGGACAGAGAATGCCCGGCAAGCGGGGGAACTTTCGGGGATGGCACAATCTTTCGGGTATCTCCTTGCATCAGCAGGTCCCATCTTTATCGGCTTTTTGTTTGATTTATCCGGAAAATGGAATTCCTCTATCTTAATTATCCTGATGATGACCATTGTGATGATCATCTTTGGTATTGGAGCCAGCCGTAATAAATATGTATTATAATATTTACTTTTATCATTTTCGGGTATATAATTAAACATCACTTCCATAAAATTGGATCGGGGGGACATTAAAATGAAAAAAATACTCGCCCTAGCACTAGTATTTTTTATAGTTTACATCCCTTCACATTATGTTGATAACAAACCAGCAGATCAGACAATAATATTAATTGTTGCAAAAGATATACAGGATAATGAAATACAACCAGCAACTAATGGCACTGACAAATTCAAAGACATATATATACCGATTATCGTACTAATTCTTACAGCATTTTTTTATCACAATTTGAACAATCACTATCCAAAGCTCTTTCAAAAGCTGTCCGCGAGATTTTATCAATCAAATTATTTAGTTTCATTCCTCTCTCCTAAATAGGAATAAAGAGAGGAGGAATACAATGATCTGGTTTCGAATCGCTATGATAGCAATGTTCTCCGTAACAGCATTATCTGTAACAGTATATCAAGGTATTGAAGTCTTTCACGCATTTCAGGATTTATTTCAAAATCGGGTAAAATAAATACAAAGAAGACGCACATCTTTGTGGATATGCGTCTTCTTTTTCAATTAAACTGCTTTTGTTTTTAACTCTACATCTATATTGCCTCTTGTAGCTTTTGAGTACGGACAGAATTCGTGTGCAGCTTTTGCTAATTCTTCTGCTTCTTCCTGTGAAACTCCTTTGATTTCTACATTTAAGACAACGCCAATTTTAAAACCATTATCTGCTTCATCCTTCAGCAAGCTTACCTCTGCCGTAATTGTAGAATCAATCTCTTTGTTCTGTTTGGAAGCCATTAAATTTAAAGCACCGTCATAGCAAGCTGAATAACCGGCTGCAAATAATTGCTCAGGGTTGGATCCTTTACCATCCCCACCACCTGCCGGGTTGACTAAATTAACATCAATAATCCCGTCATCTGATTTCACGTGACCTTCACGGCCGCCTTTCGCAGTTGCTTTCGATGTAAATAATACATTACTCATTCTATCCACTCCTTCATGGAAATATTTAACCATTTAAGGTCTCTATTAACATTCTACCAATTCTATACCTTTTGCACCAACAATTAAACATTAAAAAGGTGTACCTTTTTTATTAAGGACAGCAGTAAAAACAAATTACTTTACATAAGCTAGCTTTGTTGCGATATTAAAATGGAAGAAAAGTCAGAAATTCTTTTATCACTCTAAGGAGGTAACAAAATGCAGAATTTTGTATTTCATAATCCCACAAGACTATATTTCGGCAAAGGCCAGTTGAGCAATCTGAAACAGGAATTAGACAATTACGGCCAGAACATTTTGCTTGTATATGGTGGCGGAAGTATTAAAAGAAACGGACTATACAATCAAGTAATCAACATTTTAAACGAGTCAAATAAACAAATCTTTGAATTAAGCGGAGTAGAACCAAACCCCCGTGTCACTACAGCCAGAAAAGGAATTGAAATTTGTAAAAATGAAGATATTGACTTCATCATTGCAGTAGGCGGCGGAAGCACCATCGACTGTACCAAAGCGATTGCTGTCGGGGCAAAATCAAATGAGGATATTTGGGATATTGTCACTAAAAAAGCTTCTCCAGCTGGCGCACTTCCGTTTGGAACTATACTGACACTTGCCGCAACCGGTTCTGAAATGAATGCAGGTTCTGTTATTACCAACTGGGAAACAAAAGAAAAGCACGGCTGGGGCAGCCCCTACTCTTTTCCGACTTTCTCCATCCTTGACCCTGCTTTTACCAAAACTGTACCAGAGGATCAAACAATTTACGGTATTGTGGATATTATGTCACACGCGTTAGAACACTATTTTCATCATGAAGAAAATACATTACTCCAGGACCGGATGGTTGAAGGAATCCTGCAAACAACGGTAGAAACAGCCCCTAAATTAGTCGGTGATCTGGAAAATGAAGAATTACGTGCAACAGTATTATATAACGGTACAATGGCATTAAATGGAATGGTCAACATGGGTTATCACGGGGATTGGGCTACACACAATTTAGAGCATGCCGTTTCTGCTGTACACGACATTCCCCACGGCGGCGGATTGGCTATTTTATTCCCGAACTGGATGAAATATTCTATCGATGAGAATGTTTCAAGGTTTAAACAACTGGCAGTCCGTGTCTTTAATGTAGATGCAGAGGGCAAATCAGATAAAGAGATTGGATTAGAAGGAATTGAAAAGCTAAGAGACTTCTGGAACAGCATTGGTGCTCCATCAACACTCAGTGACTATAACATTACGGAAGATTCTATTGAAGAGATGGCCGATAAAACAGTGATAGCAAGGCCGGAATTTGGAAATTTCAAAAAACTAAACAGACAGGATGCTGTTTCCATATACAAGCAATCACTCTAATAACACCCAGAAAAAAACAAGGGATGTGTTTTACTCGTCCCTTGTTTTCTCCTCTTCTGTCTTATTTATTATATCTTCAGGTAATGGGTCAACCGTTTGTTTATATCCATAACCTTTATTTAAAGTCATAATTGATAAAGCTAAAACAGCGATGACGATGGCGATACATACCACTATTACTACCCACATAACTTTACTCCATCCTTTCTTGATCTTACCGCCAATTATAACATAAAAAAGCATTTAATAATGGAAGAATCCCCGAACGCTTTTTAGCTTATATCATAAGATAAACCAAGTAATGCTGAATTTTCATTACCTATTCTCATTACAATTGAACAAGAAGGAGTTAGCAGGATGGACAACTCAAATAATGTATCTGTTAATCGGCAAAGAAAAGGAAGAAGAAGAAAGTCATGCAGCTGCAGCAGTTTTAAAAGAACAAAAGACACAGCACGCACTAGATAAAATATGATATTAATACTTCTATAATGGCAGCTACTGCGGCAACTGCCAAGATAATAATTATCGGCGTAAAAATGGCAGAAAAGAAATGCAGACCTGTAAAAAGTATGATGGATACCCAAATACCTGTACACCAGTGACAACTCAGCAATTCACCAACCCATCGTCTAAGACCAGTGCCTTTATAGGATATAACCTCTTCTACTGCTCCATCAGGGAAGATCTTCTCTTCCCTTTCAAAAAAAGGAGCACGCAGAAATCCAGTAATTTTATCATATACAATTAATCTTGTTAAACGGAAAGCAGCCAGGGATAATAGTACAAAGGAAAGCCATGTAACCATATTGGAACACCTACTTTCTTTTTTACTATTATCCTATTTATTGTTTCTACTGTTCATGACTAATTCAAATTTAACTTTTTTTGCAAAAACTTACTGTACAACGATGCTAATATTTGCTGAAAAAGCATCCCGGTGACAACAGGTACAGCTACCGGTCCAGGGAAGTACTGAACAGCAATAACAGCGCCAGCACTAATGTTTCTCATCCCTCCACTAAAGGTCAAAGAGATAACATCTGACTGGTCTCTTTTCATGGATTTAGCCATAAACCATGCTAAGAAGTATCCCGTTCCCGCAATGAAAAACATACAAACTGCGATTTGAACTAACTTAAGATTAACCGATTGTAAATACGGACCGACAGCTGCACTGTTAATCATAATTACAAGTGCTAAGGTTAATTTGGAAAAAGGCGCAAGTCTGGGACTCCATTTCTCATGGGCTTTCCCTTTGGTTACCTCATGGAGAATCATGCCAAGCAATGAAGGGATTACAATCATAATCAGTAACCCTTTCATCATCCCCCAAACCTCCAGTTCCACTGCCTGTCCCACAAATAGTGATAAGGCAAAAGGAACAATAAATGGAGACAATATAGTATCAATCAGTATAATGGACAATGTCAGAGCAACGTTCCCATTGTTCATAGAAACCCAAATGAAACTGGTAATACCTGTTGGAATAATCATCGCTAACACAAATCCGGTAATTGTTAACATATCTCCTTGAAATGTAATAGCCCCAATCATCCATGCCCATAAAGGCATAACCAAATGAAGAAGAACCAGCGCGATAATAATTGACAGAGGATGCGCAATTACCCGGTGCAATGCAACAAAGTTCAAACTTAGACTACCTGCAAAAGTCATAAAAGCAAATATATAAATAACTAATCCTTCTAACTTAACAAGATATGGTGCAAACATAACACCGATGACCACACTTGTCGGAGCTATAAATGGCATAATTCGTTGTAATAACTGATTCAGCTGACTTAACATATAAGTAATTCTCCTAAAATAATTATTACTTCACTTTTTTTAATGAAGGCCTTTCTTCACTCCAATTCACTTCAACCTTCATTCCAAAGAAATCGGATAAGTTGGTACTTGTAATTATCTCCTTACTATCTCCTTTCGCAAAAACAGTTCCTTCCCTCAATAGCAGAGTTTTATTAAATACTGGTAAAATTTCTTCGACATGATGTGTAACATATATTATTGTCGGACCTCCATTAGAAGCAATTCGTTCAATAGACTCTAACAATTTTTCCTTCGCAATAAAGTCGAGGCCATTAGTCGGTTCATCCAGAATCAACAATGGAGGGTTACCCATTAATGCCCTGCCAATCAATACACGTTGTTGTTCTCCCTGCGAAAGTGAGCGAAAAGATCTGTTAGCATAATGAAAACAATCCAGATCCCGTAATATTTGCTGTGCCTGTTCTCTCATTTCATCTGTTGGCTCTTCATACAAACCGATGGATGCAAAAGCTCCACTTAAAACGACCTGATACGCGGAATCTGTACCGTAAATTTTTCCTTTAATTGTGGATGAGACGATCCCTATTTGCTGTCGCAATTTCTCTCCCAATATATCTTGTCCAAATTGTTTACCTACCACATTTACTTTTCCTGAAGTCGGGAAGTAATAAGCACATAACATATGTAATAATGCTGTTTTTCCAGCACCATTTAAGCCGAGCAACACCCAGTGCTCACCTTTATTTATTTTCCAATTTATCTGATTAAGTATCCATTTTCCTTCTTTCTTAAGACTGACTTGTTCCAGATTTAATACCATAAGATCACCTCACTATTCAGTATACACCTCAATCAGAGATTTTTTTAACATTTTCTCACAAAACTATTGAAAATGATTCTCATTATCGTTATAATAAACGCATAGCACAAAATCATATGTGCACGAAACATTCCCTTTACACATATCTTTTGTTACCCCCAATCAACAAAAGTTTTTAGGATGTTTCCCAATCCTTAGAGTGCAACTATCTTTATCCTTCTTTACATAAATTAAAGGATAAAATAGCTGCCTCTCTTTTTTTATATAATTTTACATTAAAATAATTTTAAATAAATATTGATTTTCATTAGATTTGTATTATAATAAGATATGAATTATTCATAAGAAGGAGATGTGCTTTATAATGAGTGACAAAAAATACTTAACTACAGCATCAGGCGCGCCTGTAGGCGATAATCAAAATTCTATAACTGCTGGTCATAGAGGACCGACATTAATTCAGGATGTGCATTTACTCGAGAAATTGGCACATTTTAACCGTGAACGTGTACCAGAGCGTGTTGTTCATGCGAAAGGTGCGGGTGCACACGGATATTTTGAAGTGACAAATGATGTATCAAAATACACAAAAGCTGCATTCTTATCTGAAGTAGGCAAAAAGACACCAATGTTCATCCGTTTCTCAACTGTTGCCGGAGAATTAGGTTCAGCAGATACAGTTAGAGACCCAAGGGGATTTGCAGTAAAATTCTATACGGAAGAAGGTAACTATGATTTAGTTGGTAACAATACGCCAATTTTCTTTATTCGTGATGCGATTAAGTTCCCTGATTTCATTCATACTCAAAAACGGAACCCGCAAACTAACTTAAAAGACACAAATGCTGTTTGGGATTTCTGGTCATTGTCACCAGAATCACTGCACCAGATTACTTATTTGCATTCTGACCGCGGTATCCCTGCAACTCTTCGTCATATGAACGGTTACGGCAGCCATACCTTTAAATGGGTTAATAAAGACGGAGAAGCCGTATGGGTTAAATATCACTTTATTTCCGATCAAGGGGTGCAAGGTTTAGATCCGGAAGTAGCTGATAAGATCGCTGGAACAAATCCTGATTACCATACCGAAGACTTATTTAATGCGATCGCGGAAGGTAACTATCCTTCTTGGACACTTAAAGTTCAGATCATGCCATTTGAAGATGCAAAAACATACCGCTATGATCCGTTTGATGTAACAAAAGTATGGCCACACGCAGATTACCCATTAATTGAAGTAGGCCGTATGGTATTGGACCGTAATCCAGAAAACTACTTTGCAGAAGTAGAACAGGCTGCCTTATCACCAGCACACTTTGTACCTGGTATCGAAGCATCTCCGGATAAAATGCTGCAAGGACGTTTATTTGCATATTCTGATGCACACCGCTACCGTATTGGTGCAAACCATGAAGCATTACCAATCAACCAGGCAAAGTCACCTGTTAACAATAACCAGCGTGACGGGCAAATGCGCTTTGACGGTAACGGAGGAAGTGCTCCAAATTATGAGCCAAACAGTTTTACAGATACACCGAAA
Source organism: Gracilibacillus ureilyticus (assembly GCF_900111195.1). GTDB lineage: Bacteria > Bacillota > Bacilli > Bacillales > Amphibacillaceae > Gracilibacillus > Gracilibacillus ureilyticus. Next base: position 192,047 of record NZ_FOGL01000003.1, on the reverse strand, counting down.
GAGACACCTGAAAACAAGATCAGCCCATTTGAAGTAAGTGGCTTTGCTGACAGTGTTTCTTATGACAGTGATGATCACTATTCTCAGCCACGCGCTCTATTCCGCGATGTAATGAATGATGAAGAACGTGAGCGTCTAATTCAGAACTTTGCTGACCATATGAGTGGAGTAACTCGTGAGGGAATTATTGAACGTCAGTTGGAAAACTTTTATAAAGTAGACCCGGAACTAGCAGAAGGAATTGCTGCGAAATTAAACACAGAAGTACCAGCACACTTGAAAAAATAATAAAATTCTATTTGAGATCAGCCATTCTGCTGGTCTCTTTTTTCTTTTATTTTTTAAAAGTAAGTTTTTAATTTGTGAAAGCGGGGTATTGTTAGATTGAATTTATGAGCAAATTTTGCTCATTTGTAAGAATACATGACAATTTGGAAGGATTTATAAAGGTAATCTAAATGAATCCACCTCAGGATAACAGACCATGATTAATACAGTTTAATCACTGTATAAGCGATTTGAGATTATCTCCATAACCCGATAACATATAAAATGTACTATTTGTGTTACGGAAAATTTTCCGAATGGAAAGGAGTAAAATGTGATTAATAAACAATTTGAACAAACTCCAGATCAGAAAATAACGCTGAGCCACCCTTCAAAAGAAGATGGAGCAGCAATGTGGGAGTTAGTAACCCAATCAACATTGGATACAAATTCTTCTTACAAATACATTTTGATGAGTGAATATTTTAACGAAACCTGTGTTGTAGCAAAACAAAATAACCAAGTGGTTGGTTTTATCACCGCGTTTATCCCTCCGAAAAACGAAGATGCCATTTTCATTTGGCAAGTGGGAGTGGATGCTTCACAACGAGGGAAAGGCATTGCTTCTAAAATGCTTCACTTTCTCTTAGAAAGTAAGGCATGTCAGGAAGTTACGTTCGTCGAAGCAACCATCACACCATCTAATCGTGCTTCACAATCATTATTTCAAAAATTGGCACGTGATTTCGATACTGAAATACAGTCAACTGAATTCTTCACAGAAGATTTGTTTCCTGGTGAAGGTCATGAACAAGAGTTAAAGTTCATAGTTGGCCCTATTGCACACTAGGAAGTCAGAATATTCTGAAACTTACCGTATAAGAAACAGAAAATTAACGATGGTTATAATTCTTATTATTTCTATATATTTAGGAGGAAATTGAATGTCTAAAAATATTGATATTATTAATAAGCACGAGTCTGTAGTAAGAAGTTATATCCGTAACTTCCCTACAGTTTTCACGAAAGCAAAGAAACATAAAATGTGGGATGAAAATGGGAAAGAATATTTGGACTTCTTTTCTGGAGCAGGTGCACTGAACTATGGCCACAATGATGACCATATGAAACAGAAGCTTGCAGATTATATCATGAGTGATGGAATCACCCACTCACTGGATATGGCCTCTACTGCAAAAGCAGAATTTTTACAGAAGTTCCAGGATGTTATTTTAAACCCTCGTGAATTGGATTATAAAGTAATGTTCCCTGGTCCAACTGGTACAAATACTGTAGAAAGCGCACTAAAACTAGCTCGTAAAGTAACTGGACGTACCGATATAATCAGCTTCACCGGCGGATTTCATGGTATGACAATTGGTTCACTTTCCGTTACAGGTAACTCTATGAAACGTCAAGGTGCAGGTATTCCACTGCAAAATACTGTAACAATGGCCTATGATAACTATGTCGATCATGATACACTCGTTTATCTTGAGCGTTTCTTAGAAGATAACGGAAGTGGTGTAGCTATACCAGCTGCGATGATTGTAGAAACAGTACAAGGTGAAGGTGGTATAAATGCTGCTCGCTTCGAATGGCTGCGAAAAATCGAAGAAATCTGTCGCCGTTGGGGTATTTTACTAATTATTGATGATGTTCAGGCAGGTATTGGACGAACAGGTACATTCTTCAGTTTTGAAGCTGCTGGAATTAAACCTGATATCGTATGTCTGTCTAAATCACTAAGCGGCTATGGTCTGCCACTTGCAGTAACATTAATTAAACCAGAACTGGATATCTGGAAGCCAGGCGAGCATAATGGTACTTTCCGTGGAAATAACCATGCATTCGTAACAGCAACTGCAGCTCTCGATTATTGGAAAGACGATTCTTTTGAGAAACAAATTCATGAAAAATCTGAAATTATGTACAGCAGACTTGAAAAAATCGTTGCAGACTATCCGGAAATTAAAGGAGAAGTGCGCGGCCGAGGATTTATGGTTGGGATTGCTTCAGAAGTAGAAGGCTTAGCTGCAAACGTAGCAGCAAAATGCTTTGAATTAGGCCTGATTATGGAAACTGCTGGACCAAATGATGAAGTATTTAAACTATTCCCTGCACTTAATATTCCAAAAGAAGATCTGGTGAAAGGCTTGGATATTATTGAAGAAAGTGTAAAACATCTAGTAAAAGATCCTGTTGCTAATTAATTAGACACAGCTAATCTAACTAGAGTTTAATATAATAAACATACTATAGGAGGACATATTTCATGAAAGTAGTAAAATTACAAGATATTTTAGGTACAGAGCATGACGTAGATGGAGGTAACTGGGTCAGCCGCCGTCTAATTAACAAAGATGTTGGTATGGGGTACTCTGTTAACGATACTATTATTAAAGCAGGTACTGAAACACATATCTGGTATAAAAATCACCTGGAAACTGTTTATTGTATTGAAGGTGAAGGTGAAGTAGTGACACTTAGCGATAACAAAGTGTGGCCAATTACAAAGGACACGCTTTATGCATTAGATAAAAATGATGAACATTTATTACGCGCAAAAACAGATATGCGTATGGTTTGTGTGTTCAACCCGCCTTTAACAGGTAATGAAGTTCATGATGAAAATGGTGTATATCCAGTAGATGAAGATTAATTAGTAAATTTAAGGGATCCCCCATCCCTTAGTTTGACATAACATTTCTTATCCAAAAAACTCCCTTTTTTCTTGGGGAGTTTTTTATTTTGGCATATACTAAAAGAGAGTATATTAAAAGAGGTGGCTTGAATGGGTAATAATAAACTAGATGATTATATACAAGAGGGCATTTACGGTCCAAAGCAAACCAATCCAGATGAACGGAGAGCTTTTCTCGGCTCACTGCGGGAAAGAGTAATTCTTGTGTTAAAGCAATCAGATGTCCGCGGAGCAAAAGGATTGTCAGAGCTAGAACGGGCAATCAACCAATACCCAACAGCACAAATGCTGATGAATGGCGATATGAATTTCCGCTTTTTCAAACCATACCGCGAGCTCGCTAACCGTTTAAATGTATCCTATACTTCAGTTACAGATCGTGAATCTACTACTGATTACGGTCTTGTTTTAACTATGGACCATGCTGTTGATAAAAAAGATATCTTCCTGAAAGAAGAACAGCCAGCAGAGAGCGAACCTAAGAAGAAAAATTTCTGGCAAAAGCTATTTGGCGGATAAAGAAAACGAAGAGAGATCTCTCTTCGTTTCCCCTTATACTTGTAATCTTGATTTTTCTAATACTTTTACTAACTTTTCCATTCCCTCTCTTATCAATGCTGGTGATGAATTTGTAAAATTGAGGCGCATCGTGTTTTGTTCAGCATCCGATACGTAAAATGGTGCACCTGGTACATATGCAACTCCTGCTTTCACTGCTTCATCCAGTAATTTTGTCGCATTTATCTCTTCAGGAAGAGTAACCCAGAAGAACATTCCACCCTTTGGTTCAATATATTCGAGTCCTTCCAGATTTACTGTATCTAGTAATTCTTTCATTACCTGCATTCTCTCATAATACGTATCTCTAATTGTTTGAATATGCTCATCAATATCAAAGTCTCGCAGAAGATGAACCAGTGCATGCTGACTAATCGAATTTGTGTGTAAATCTGTTGCCTGTTTGGCCTGTGCCATGATGCGGATTATCTGGTGCGGACCGACAATCCAGCCAATTCTCATTGCAGGCACAACAGTTTTAGAAAAAGTACTCGTATACAACACTAAACCATTCTCATCAAGTGAAGCAATAGACGGAGGAGCTGCTTCCTTATCAAATTGAAGTTCTCCATAAGGATCATCTTCAAAGATTACTACATGATATTTATTAGCAAGCTCTAATAATTTTTCCCGGCGATCTAATGACCATACTTTCCCGGTAGGGTTAGAATATGTCGGAACAACATAAATGCATTTTGGTTTTAGTCTCGTAATTTTTTCTTCTAAGTCAGCGATAACCATTCCATCATCATCTGAATCAACTGCAACTACTCTTGTTTCATATGATTCAAATACCTGCAGTGCTGCTAAGTATGTTGGATTCTCTGTAAGAATGATATCCCCTTTGTTAAACATTACTCTGGAAAATAGATCAATTGCTTGCTGACTTCCGGATGTAATAAGAATATTATCAGGATCTCTAATCAATCCTTTCTTTCTCATTCTTTCAGCTAAAGCAGCTCTCAATGCAGCTACACCTTCTGTTTCTCCATATTGCAAAGCTTTATTATTTGTTGTTACCGCCTTATGGAATGCTGCGTCTACAGCTTTAACAGGAAATAAACTTTCTTCAGGCAAACCTCCTGCAAAAGAAATGATATTACCCTGATTAATAACTTTTAAAATATCCCGAACAGCAGATGATTTCATAAATTTTACTCTTTCTGAAAAGCCATATTTCACTTCTGTCATCCCCTTAGATTATATTCGAAAAATTCTGAATCTTTTTATTTCATTTATCTATTTTCCTTTTATAAAAGACAGTTACTATGAATAAGTAACTGTCTCACCTGTCAACCGAGTACGGCTCTATCACTATCCATTTGCTGTCCACGAATACGTTGAAATTCCTGAAGCAATTTTTCTATCGTTAAAGATTTCTTCTCTTCCCCGGAAACCTCCAGAATAATTTGCCCTTTATCCATCATAATCAGGCGGTTACCTAAGTCCAGCGCCTGCTGCATATTATGGGTAACCATCAATGTAGTTAAGCCAAATTGATTAACTACTTCACCAGTTAAGTTAGTAATCAGTTCTGCTCTTGAAGGGTCTAATGCTGCTGTATGCTCATCCAATAACAAAATATTCGGTTCCGTGAAAGTCGCCATTAGTAAGGATAATGCCTGACGCTCCCCACCTGATAGTAAACCAACTTTCGCATTTAACCGGTTTTCTAATCCTAGATGAAGTGTCTCGAGATGGTTCTTAAAAGTCGCCTTTCTTTTCTTACTCACTCCAATTTTTAATGTGCGCTTTTTGTTTCTCGCATATGCCATTGCTAAATTTTCCTCAATAGTCATTGTCGGAGCAGTTCCTGCCATCGGATCCTGGAACACACGACCGATGTAACGTGACCGCTTATACTCTGGCAGAATAGTTACATCTTTATTATTAATAGAAACAGAACCGATATCAGGCTTAAGAGATCCGGATATCATATTCATTAAAGTAGATTTTCCTGCACCATTACTACCTATAACAGTGACAAAGTCACCTTTCTCGAGATGCAGATTTACATTTTGCAATGCTTTCTTCTCATCTAATGTACCTTCATTAAATGTGACTGAAATATCTTTCATGTTAAGCATTGTTAGCCCCCTCTCCTCTGGCTAGCATTGCCCGCTTCTTTTTCTTGCGTACAGATTCTTTTCTTGCTGTGATAATTTTAGGTGTAATAAGTGCTGCAATAACAATTACCGCCGTAATTAACTTAGTGTCACTGGATTCTAAAAAGTCAACTTTAAGAGCCAGAACTAAGACAATTCGATAAACAATTGCACCACCAATTACAGCGAGAGTTGTCCTTGCAATCGTTTTTGTACCAAAAAGTGCTTCCCCAATAATTACGGATGCTAAACCAATTACAATCATACCAATACCCATACCTATATCCGTAAAACCGCCATATTGAGCGATAAGTGCGCCGGATAAGGCAACCAATGCATTAGAAATACCTAAACCAATGATGGTTAAGATATCAGTGTTAGCTGAGAAACTGCGAATCATTTTCTCATTATCTCCTGTTGCTCTTAATGCAAGGCCTACCTCTGTTTTTAAGAAATAGTCTGTTAAAAATTTAATCACTAATGTAATAATAATCATAATAATGACAACAGACCATGTTCCAGGTAAATTGTCTGCTCCTAAAGCTGAAACCATATTATTTAACACAGTATCAATACCTAATGATCCCCAAAATCCTTCTATTTGTTTAAAGATTGTTGGTTCATTTAGTAACGCAACATTCGATTTACCCATTATTCTTATATTAATCGAGTATAATGCAATCATCATTAATATACCTGATAAAAGCGGATTGATCTTTCCTTTCGTATTCAAAATACCTGTTATCGAACCAGCTATAAAACCAGCTACAAACGCATAAAAAGTAGCTAAAACTGGTGGAACCCCATTAACAATTGAAATGGCGGCAACTGCACCACCAGTAACAAAACTTCCATCTACTGTTAAATCAGGAAAATCTAAAATACGAAATGAAAGATAGACCCCTAAAGCCATCAGCGCATATATAATTCCAGCCTCAAAAGCGCCGAATACGGAAATAAACCACATGTCTCTCTTCCTTTCTGTCCTGTTCGAAAAAACTTGGCTTTTACAATCTATATTTCTCTAGTATAGTATCATATTTTGAGAAAACCTCGACATCATTCCAATCTAGCAATGTCGAGGCTGTATCTCTTATTCTTCTGTTTCGACTAGCTCCGCTTCCTCATCCCAGGCATCATTCCACTCCACACCTTGAGCTTCTGCTGCGGCTTTATTTAGGTATAAGTCTAGATTTGGCGGAATCTCTACAGGGAAATCTGCTGTTGTTTTTTCACCTTTTAATATCTCTACAGCCATTTCCCCGGTGCGGTAGCCTATATCATAATATGAGAAGCCATATGCTGCAAAACCACCACGTTTCACTGAGTCCGGTTCACCAACAATTAACGGGATACTTTGCTCTTCTGCTACTCCAATAACTGATTCCAGTGCAGAAACTACTGTATTATCTGTAACGATATAGATAACATCCGCTTCACCTACAAGTGATGTAGCTGCTTGCTGTACTTCTGATGAATTCCCAACTGTAGCTTCTGCAGTACTTAAATCAGTGCCTTCGATAGCTGCATTTACTGCATTGATTTGCGCCACAGAGTTTGCTTCACCTGCATCGTAAATCAATCCTACAGTTGCACCTGGATAATTCTCTTCGATGAATGCAACCGTACTTGTAATTGCATCAGGGTGTAAATCAAGTACCCCTGTAATATTTTCACCAGGCTGGTCATTTGCTTCCACTAAACCTGCTTCAACTGCATCTGTTACAGATGTAAATAGAATTGGAATATCACTCGTTGCTTGCAACGCGCTTTGAGCACTTGGTGTTGAGTTTGCGAAAATTAGATCAACACCGTCAGCAACAAAATTATTCGCAATTGTAATTGCATTATTTTGGTCACCCTGTGCGCTTTCATACTTGAATTCAACTTCTAGCCCAGAATCATTAATTGCCGCCTGAAATCCTTCATATGCTGCATCTAATGAAGGGTGTTCCTCAATTTGTGTTGCTCCAATTGTATACACTTGATCAGAATCAGCTTCTTCTTCTCCTGCACTTTGTTCTCCCCCGGCATTTTCCTCAGATGATGAGCTGTCATCCGCGTTCTCTTCGCCAGTTCCACACGCAGTAAGAACTGCTGCACTAAGAAATGCTGCTAATAATAGCCATAACCTATTTCTTTTCATTATTTGTCTCCCCCAATTTTCTGAAATATCAAATTAAAGCTATGTTACATTATAGCATAGCTTTAGTTTGATAGGTATACTTTCTTATGACTTTCATTGATGGAAATACTCGGTTATCCACGCCCGGTACCAATTTAGCCCGTTTCCTGCTGTATATCTGAATTAGTTTTACCATGGTTCATATTACCTAAAATTTGTAATTTCCATCTTCTTTATTAAAGAAAGAAAAGGCTGTCTTCTGAGCGAAAGTGACAACCTTTTCCTAAGTGTTCCTTATAAATCTTTTCGATTAATAAAATCAGTTACCGCACCCTGGGATGAGCAGGATACGTTATGCGCATATTTACCAAGGATTCCCCGTTTATATAATTCTGGGGCTGTCCAGTTTTTCCGACGCTTTTCTAATTCCTCATCCGGAACATCCATAGTAATTTCTTTCAAGTCTGAATCGATCGTAACTATATCGCCCTCTTGTAACAGTGCGATAGGTCCGCCAACTTGTGCTTCCGGCGAAATATGTCCAACAACCAGTCCATGCGTACCTCCGGAGAAACGTCCATCAGTGAGCAATGCAACTTTTTGTCCTAAGCCTTTTCCTACAAGGATGGCAGAGATCGATAGCATTTCCGGCATTCCCGGCCCACCTTTAGGCCCTACATAGCGGATTACAAGCACATCGCCTTCTTTAATTTCATTGTTCATAACCGCTTCTGTCGCTTCTTCTTCTGTATTAAATACTCGCGCAGGGCCTGTATGACGTTTTACTTTCACACCAGACACTTTCGCAACAGCACCACTTGGTGACAGATTTCCTTTCAGGACAACAAGCGGACCGTTTTCACGATATGGGTTACTGAATGGGCGAATGATATCCTGTTCTTCTCCCAATACAGGTGCGTCAGCATAATTTTCTGCAATAGTTTTACCTGTCACAGTTAAACAGTCTCCATGCAGATAGCCATTTTCAAGTAATAAACGCATCACGGCAGGAACACCGCCAATTTTAAATAAGTCTTCCATTACATATCGGCCACTTGGTTTCAAATCAGCTAAGTGAGGAACTTTTTCCTGCAGGCGATTGAAATCATCCATTGTTATATCAACTTGCGCAGCATTTGCAATTGCTAACAGATGGAGAACAGCATTTGTGGAACCACCTAATGCCATTACTACTGTGATCGCATTCTCAAATGCTTTTTTTGTTAAGATATCTTTTGGATAGATACCTTCTTCTAATAATTTATAAACGGCTTCTCCCGCTTTACGGCAATCTTCAATTTTCTCCGGGGACTCTGCAGGATTAGAAGAGCTGCCTGGCAAGCTCATACCAAGTGCTTCTACAGCAGTTGCCATCGTATTTGCCGTGTACATGCCGCCACAGGAACCAGCACCAGGACATGCTGCGCACTCTATCCCTCTTAGTTCTTCATCATCAATATCCCCATTGTTATGTTTACCTACACCTTCAAAAACAGACACAATGTCCAATTTCTGACCATTTCGGTAACCTGGTGCGATTGTTCCGCCATAAACAAAAACGGCTGGAACATCAGATCTAGCTATTGAAATCAGGCAACCAGGTATATTTTTATCACAGCCGCCAATTGCTACATATGCATCCAGATTCTCCGCTCCAACGACCGTTTCAATGGAGTCTGCAATGACGTCACGACTCGGTAAAGAATATCGCATACCTGACGTACCCATTGAAATACCATCCGATACAGTGATCGTATTAAAAATCATTGGTACACCGCCAGCAGCTTTTGCACCATCTTTTGCGTTAATTGCCAGATCATCCAGATGGATGTTACATGGTGTTACCTCACTCCACGTACTGGCAATCCCAATCATTGGTTTTTTAAAATCTTCGTCTGTTACACCTACTGCACGAAGCATAGCACGGTTCGGTGCACGTTTCGAGTCATCAAATACATGACTTTTGATACGTAAGTCTCTCCCCATTCCACTTTGCCTCCCAACTATTTTTTGAAAGAATTGAAGCATCGCTCATTCTTTCCCAAAAGTGTTACAATATATAATAGGTTGTATCAAATTTCGAGAAATTCTGCTGCTACATCCCCAATAATGTAATATTATCATACATTTTTCGAATACGAAATGAATCAATTACAAATCAAAGGAGTAATTTATGAAAATTCGGACAATTTTCATACTGATAGTTATTATTGCGGTTGGTAGTATGACACTCCATCTATATAATACTTATCAGGAATATTCGAATAGACCGATGCCCACTGACCTTCACCCGGTTGTTGAGGATGCAATGGAACAGCTTGTTAATAAATCGGAAGAGAAAGGGATCCCCATACTAATTACAGATGACTTCCGGTCAGTCGAGGAACAAAATGCAATTTATGCAAGAGGTCGATCTGAGGGAGGAACTGTTGTTACCAATGCTAAAGGCGGAGAATCTTATCACAATTACGGACTAGCAATTGACTTCGCAATCCAGCCAAACCCCGGTGAAGCAATTTGGGATTTGGAATACGATGGGAATAATAATGGGGAAAGTGACTGGATGGAAGTTGTATCCATTGCTAAATCACTCGGTTTCAGCTGGGGAGGAGATTTTACCCAATTTAAAGATTACCCCCACCTTCAAATGGATTTTGGTTTAAGTATCCGGGAATTACAAATGGGAAAACGGCCTGAAGATGTTATCGATAAATTACCGTACTATACAACTGTTCGGTTGCCGCTGGATCGATGAATAGATGGGCGTGATTAACGGCAGTAATTGCCTCTGTATAACCTGTGGCAATTAATGTCGTTTTCCCCTCATATTGCACAATATCCCCTGCAGCAAAAATCCCTTCCACATTTGTCGCCATAACCGGAGTAACCACAATCCTTCCTTTTCTTGTTTCTATCCCCCATTTATCGAAAGGGGCTGCTTCTAATTCGAGTCCATAATATGTAAGGAGCTTTTCTGCAGGTACTGTTACTTTGTCCTCATTTTCATTAAGGAAAGCAACCTGCTTTAATCGATCCTTATCATCCATCATAAAATCAGTCAGCTTAGCATTATAGTGAACATCTATATTTGCATCACTTAATTGATCGAGTTCCTCTTGTTTCACCTGCGAAAAAGAATGTTCTGAATTGATTATTGCTACACTTTCTGCCAATTCACTCAGATACAAAGCCCAGTTCACCCCAACTTTACTATTCGATGCTACAATCACTTTTTTATCTATATAGTCTTCCTTGTCCATTAACGTTGTAGGAACACTCGTTTTGAATTCCGAGTCAGGAAGCTCCTTCCATTCTTCAGGTCTCTTCGTATGAAATGTACCCGTTCCTGTTGCCAGTAATACAGTGTTCGATAATATCTCCTTCCCTTTTTCTGTTACTAGATGAAATTGATTATTTTCTCTGTCTATCTGTTTAACAGACTCACCTGTTAGTATTTTCGGTTCATGTCTTGCTGCCTGCTGTATCATTTGCCTCACTAAATCTTCTCCTGATATTTCGGGATACCCTCCAACATCATAAATCTTCTTTTCGGGCAGGAACTGCATTACCTTTCCTCCCAATTGTTCCTGAGCTTCCACTATAACCACTTTCAACTGACGCATTGTTGCATAGTAAGCGGCAAAAAGACCAGTAGTTCCGCCGCCAATAATTGCTATATCAAACTTTTCCCCCATTATTCTCATCCTTTGTCTAGATTTTTTGTAAACGGTTTGTTTTTTGCAATGCCGGCACATCTTTCGCCCCAATTCCGAACATCGCCATTCTCAGTTCCAATTCCCTTATTTTCATCCATTCAACTACTGCCTCCGCTGAATTAGTTGCATCCTTTAATACACCCCGTGCAAACCCGACATGATTCGCACCAAGGGCAATTGCTTTGGCTGCGTCCATCCCTGTTCTTATACCTCCGCTTGCGAGCAGGTGTTGATTTGGCAATACCTTTTTCACATCAACTAAGCAATCAGCTGTTGGATTTCCCCAACCGGCAAAAGCTTCTGCAGCTTGCTTTTTTATTTTTTCATTAGATCTCAGCTTTTCAATTTGGCTCCAGGAAGTGCCACCCGCACCTGCTACATCAATAAACCGCGCTCCCGCATTTGTTAACATTTTCGCAACGGAACCATCAATACCAAAACCGACCTCTTTCACTCCAACAGGTACTGGCAGTACTTTTATAAGTTCCTCTATCTTCGGCAGGATATCGGCAAAGTCCGTATCGCCCTCAGGTTGAATCACCTCCTGAAGTGTATTTAAATGTAACACAAACGCATCTGCTTCTGTCCACTCTAATATACGCAAACATTGGTCTGTTGTCAGGCCGTAGTTTAACTGTACTGCACCAATATTAGCTATTACCGGAACGGATGGTGCCAGACGCTTTATTTGAAAAGAAGACCGGTATTTCTCACTTTCTACCATTACTCTTGTCGATCCAAGGGCAAAACACCATCCCTGCTGCGCTGCAGCTATCGCTAAATTACGGTTGATCGTTTCTGCCTGTTCCGCTCCGCCAGTCATCGAACTTATAAGGTATGGAGTTTTCAGGTTATAATCTAGAAAAGTTGTAGAGATATCAATTTGTTCAAAGCTGATTTCCGGCAGTGCATTATGCCAGAACCGATAATGATCAAAACCATTGGTTACCCCTTTTCCTAAGGCTTCGTCTGATAAGCTGAGTTCAATATGTTCACTCTTTCTTCTGTGAATAGAATCTGTCATGATTATCTCCTTATCCTATCTCTTAGTATTAACTCGAATATATGTGATACTATTTATAATAAGTAATTTCCATCATAATATAAAGGAATGAGTAATAATGAAGGAAAAAATAATAGAACGATTCACTCGTTACGTAAAAATCAATACACAGTCAAATGAAGAAAACCTCGAGTGTCCTTCAACGGAAGGGCAATGGGAATTAGCTCATTTATTAGTGGAAGAACTAAAACAAATTGGCATGGAAAATGTGACCATTGATGAGAATGCCTATGTCATGGCAACATTGCCAAATAATACGGAAATGGAATTACCAACAATCGGATTTTTAGCCCACTTAGATACGGCAACTGATTTTACCGGAGAAGGGGTGAACCCCCAAATCGTTGAAAATTACGATGGTGGTGACATTAACCTGAATAAAACTGGACAAATCACTTTGTCTCCAAAGGATTTTCCTGAATTAGCTAACTACACCGGCCATACATTGATTACAACAGATGGTACAACATTACTTGGTGCAGATAATAAGGCTGGAATCGCAGAAATCATAACAGCAATGGATTATTTAATCCAAAACCCTGACATTCCACACGGGAACATTCGGGTAGCCTTCACACCAGATGAGGAAATAGGCCGCGGTCCCCATAAATTCAATGTAGCTGCATTTAATGCAGATTTCGCCTATACAATAGATGGCGGCCCGCTAGGTGAACTGCAATATGAAAGCTTTAATGCTGCAGCAGCAAAAATAACCATAAAAGGAACTAACGTTCATCCCGGAACTGCCAAGGGTAAAATGGTTCATGCTATTAAATTAGCAATGAAAATACACGGACAGTTACCGGAACAACAAGCACCGGAACTCACAGAAGAATACGAAGGCTTCTATCATCTTTTGTCATTGGAAGGTGATGTCGAGCAAGCAAAATTATATTACATTATTCGTGACCACAGCAGAGAAAAGTTTGATCAAAAGAAACAATATTTAAAATCTGTTGTTGAGGATGTCAATAACTCGTATGGCGATATAGTAAAAGTTGAAATGAAAGACCAGTACTACAATATGGCAGAAAAAATTGAACCAGTTAAGCATATTGTAGATTTAGCATATGAAGCAATGGAGGAAGCAGGTGTCACGCCAGAAGTAAAACCGATCCGAGGTGGCACGGATGGTTCACAGCTTTCCTTCATGGGTTTGCCTACACCTAATATTTTTACCGGCGGGGAAAACTTCCATGGTAAGTATGAATATATCTCTGTCGATAATATGTTAAAAGCAGTCAATACAATAATAAAAATTGCTGAATTACAAACTAAGAATTGAGACTCCAATGTCTAAGGACGGACTACGCCCTTCATGGGCTTTCTCGTTCGAAAAATCTGTAATTTAACATAGAGGGTTGCCAAAACAGGCAACTCTCTTTATTTTTTATCTTAATAAAATCTTTACCTTGGAAGGTATTGACATTGACTTGTGACTAGCTTAAAATAACCAGATGACCAATAAGTCATTTTTTTGCACGCATTGGTCAGAAGGGGTGAAAGTTTGCACAAAAAGACAGAAATTACAAAAGCAGCTTTAGAGTTGTTTGCTGAGCAAGGTTTTAATGAAACATCTGTTCAGGAAATAGCGGATGCCGTGCAGATCTCTAAAGGAAGTTTCTATAAATATTTTTCTTCTAAATTAGCGTTAATGCTGGATTTAATTGAAAAATATCATTACAAAATTATCGAGCGAATGAATGAATTTGACTGGTCCAGAAAAACCTCCAAACATTCATTAGCTATTTATATTGAGTTAGAAATTAACGCATGGATTGAGCACCAGTCATTTTTCCATGTTCTTTTTAAGGAATTCCCGCCAAAAACCAATCTGGAGATTACCGAACGAATAGAAAAACTTCATCAGACAACTGTTAATAACCACAGGGAAATATTCTCTCATATATATGGAGACAAATTAGAGAACTATGTCTCAGATCTTGTTCTCTTACTTGAGGGAATGATGAGAGAATCAATCTTCCAATTAATTATTCATAAACAAACAGACATACCATCTGCGTCCATTGCAAAATGGATCAGCCATCATTTACACTCAGTCATTCAGCATATTGATGAAGAAGAGCCTTTAATACAATACAGAAAACAAGAAAGTATTCCTGAACTGCTTCAAGACATCAAAGAACTGATTAAAAGGATTGGCAATTCCAGTGAAAAAACAAAGTATAATGAAACAATCTCTTTAATAGAATCAGAGTGGAAGAAAAAGGATCTTAATCTGACATTAATCGAGGCATTATTACATTTTCTAAAGCAAAACAAAGATCTCAAAATAAAAATATGGCAATTAGAACAATTGCTGTTACAGGGGGAAAGGCTATGAATCAGCAAACTAGTAATCTTGAAGAAGTCAAACGGGCACCAATGGTTGCAGTCATGTTAATCGGGGCTTTTGTAGGGCTGTTGAATGAAACATTACTTGCAACTGCATTACCAAGTATCATGGCGGATTTTGGCATTTTGGAAACACAAGTACAATGGTTAACAACTGCATTCCTTTTAACAAACGGAATTATGATTCCCATTTCAGCTTTTTTAATTGAACGCTTTACAACAAGGCAATTATTCATTACAGCACTCAGTATTTTTGCTTTAGGTACATTCGTTGCCTCCATATCACACAGCTTCGAATTATTATTAGCGGCAAGAGTAATCCAGGCAGCGGGTTCCGGAATTATGCTGCCACTGATGATGACAGTAATGCTTGCGATCTTCCCTGTAGAAAAACGCGGTGCCGCTATGGGGATGGCAGGTATTGTTATTTCCTTTGCACCAGCTATAGGACCAACTCTTTCCGGATGGTTACTAGAATTCTTCTCATGGAGAGGCTTATTCTATGTCGTACTTCCAATCGTTATTATTGCTATTATCGTCGCTGCAATTTATGTTAAAAACGTGACGAAACAAACCTTCCCGAAAATTGATATTCTGTCCATTTTACTATCTTCCTTTGGTTTCGGAGGATTGTTATATGGTTTCAGCAGTATCGGCGGACACGGGCCCGGCGAAGTATCAAGCGGGATCAATGGAACTGCTTTAACGATTATAATCATTGGAGCAATTATTTTAACACTCTTTATTATCCGCCAGATGAAAATGAATAAGCCCATGTTGGAATTCCGTGTGTTTAAATATCCAATCTACTCATTATCACTTATAATAACTGCAATTGTACTAATGGCCTTAATCGGTGCCGAAACGATTTTACCACTTTATATGCAGAACACGAGAGATTTCAGCCCTCTCGATTCCGGATTAATGTTATTACCTGGAGCAATCGTTATGGGAATCATGTCACCGATTACCGGTATGCTGTTTGATAAATTTGGTGCAAAATGGCTGGCTGCAAGCGGATTAACCATCGTAACAGCTACTACGTTCCTTTTTACAAACCTTTCACTGGATACAGCCTTCAGCTACCTTGTTATTATTTACGCAATCCGTATGTTTGGTTTATCTTTAGTTATGATGCCTGTCATGACAGCCGGACTTAATCAGTTACCTGTTGAATGGCATCCGCACGGAACTGCCATGGCTAATACGATGCAACAGGTATCTGCATCAATTGGTACAGCCATTTTAATTTCATTAATGACAACTACTGTAGCAAACTATCAACCAGATCAGACACAACTGGAGGGCTTAACCGAACAGGAGGCAATGGCCCAAGTCGCAGGGAATGCGGCAATCAGCGGGTATACTACCGTATTCTGGCTTGCGACGATTCTTTCAATCGTCGGCCTTGTCTTATCATTCTTCTTAAAAACAAAAAAGAATGAACTTGCAAATGAAAAAGCCGCTTAAAGCGAGACTTTTGGTTCTATATTAAAGAAGAGAATGGCAGTCGGCCATTCTCTTCTTTTTCACTATTTTGCACTATTCATTATTCTGCACCCTTTTCCCATGCTAAAATAGAGGTGAATATACATTACCATGACAGGATTTGAGAATATTGATTATAACAACTGCAGGTCGGGTTAACAGCCAGTTGATAACAAGGGCGAAAAATATTGCTAATACATATAATATTCGTTTTATGGAGAGAAGTGGACTTTCCATTAATGCTTTAAGAAATAAGTATAAAGAAGACGTGATCATTGTTGAAAAGGGGAGACTGACGGCAATACCAGACAATTCTGATAATAAACTTTTTTTCCATCCGAACCTTGCAATGATTCGCGCAAAGAGAATGTTACGAAATGAAACAGACCCCTTTATTGAAACAGCTCAATTAAAGGAAGGCATGTCAATGCTTGATTGTACCCTAGGATTGGCTTCTGACAGTATTATCGCAAGCTTAGCAGTCGGATCAGCCGGATCTGTTTCCGGCATAGAAGGAAGCTCCTTAATATATCTTTTAGCAAAGGAAGGTTTAGCTACATTCTCAAGCGGCATCCAAAGGTTTGATCAGGCGATGAGAAGAATTAATGTTATAAAAGCAGAGCATTACGCCTATTTGAGAAATGCCGGCACTAATTCAGTGGACGTCGTTTATTTTGATCCAATGTTCAGTACAGAAATTAATACTTCCGACGGTATTAATTCCATCAGGACCCGTACTGTGAAAAACACATTGAATATAAATGTAATCGAAGAGGCAAGCAGGGTTGCCAGAGAACGGATTGTCTTAAAGGATCACTGGAAAAGTGAACGGTTTAACGAACTGGGCTTCGTTCAATACAAACGCAAAACAGCCTTATTCCATTATGGAGTACTGGAAGTTTAAATGCTAAATCACCTATTACTTAATACAAAAAACCTCCTGGCGGCGCAGGAGGTTTGTTTATTTAATCTAGTCTCTTTCTTCGTCCATATGACTAGTTAACGACAAATTAAATTACTGGTGTTCAACGATAGCCGGTTGTACTTGGCTGTTTGTATCTAAGTTCATCTTTACTTTTAGTTTTTTACGACGTGAAGAGATTTTTTCCACGACAGATAAAACTAGAAAAGTAAGCAGAATAGTCAAAGTTACCATGTATAAAGAAGTTACCATAGTCAACTATCCCCTTTCATGTTTAAATTTCTCCATTTATTAATGAATTCAAGTATATACTATCATATTTTATTAATTTGTAAATATATTTTATGAAATTCTTTTAAATTCTTTTTGATTCTCTATATTATACTTAAATACTCTTCATTTGATTGGATTTTCAAAAAGAAAAATCGCTTTTTCTTTTTTAATATGATGAATAAATATTCAAGAATTTTCTGATTCTTCTGAAAAAATGAAACTTCATATGTTATATATCGTATAATTAGTAAGTAAATAATATGAGGAGTTGACGAGATGAATAATCACGAAATCGATTACAAGTTATACGGGGATGATATGCAGTTTGTTGAAGTAGAGCTGGACCCACAGGAAACCGTTATTGCGGAAGCAGGAAGTCTAATGATGATGGATGGAGAAATCAAGATGGAAACAATCTTCGGTGATGGCTCCTCAAGTCAAGGTGGATTAGTCGGAAAATTATTAGGCGCAGGAAAAAGAGTCATTACAGGAGAAAGCTTGTTTATGACAACTTTTACGAACACCGGAATTGGCAAGAAACACGTTTCCTTTGCTTCACCATATCCAGGTAAAATAGTGCCTATGGATTTGAGTGAGTTAAACGGGAAAGTTATCTGCCAGAAAGACGCCTTCCTCGCAGCTGCTAAAGGAGTTTCTGTCGGGGTAGAATTCCAGCGTAAAATTGGTACAGGTTTCTTCGGTGGAGAAGGATTCATTATGCAAAAACTTGAGGGGGACGGCATGGCATTTGTTCATGCAGGTGGAACGATTCATAAAAAAACTTTGCAACCTGGTGAGAAATTAAAAGTGGATACCGGCTGTCTCGTAGCGATGACAGGTTCAGTTGATTACAATATTGAATTTGTTGGTGGAATTAAAACAGCTCTCTTCGGAGGGGAAGGTATCTTTTTCGCGACACTATCCGGCCCCGGAACTGTCTGGATACAATCACTTCCTTTCAGCCGCTTAGCTAGTAAAGTATTTGCAGCATTGCCACAGAATGGCGGTAATAAAGGAGAAGGTGGAATTGGCGGGATTTTTGATATGTTTAACAAATAAGCAAAGATAAATGCAATATTCTTTTCGCAGTGTAAAAAACTCCCTTAGCTATTTTTATAAGTAACTAAGGGAGTCAGTCTTTAAGCATTGCCTTTATTCCAGCAATATTTATACCTTTATCGATAAGTGTTTTTATTTGCTTCAGCCTTTCAATGTCATTCAATGAAAATAACCTTCTGTTTCCTAAATTTCTCTTCGGTGAAATTAAGCCCTGTTCTTCATAATAGCGGATCTGTCTCCCGCTTAATTGAGTTAATTCCTCCACAACACTTATTGGAAAAGTTGCCTTATGATCCGGAATATCATGATTCAATTATATCGCCCCTCTCATCGCCTATGGTAAACTCGCTATATGAGTGTAAGCGTCTTTTAAATTTTCAAATCCCATTTTTTCTACTTTTTTTACACATTCTGACCATATCTTAGCGGTGGCAACCGCATCATACAAAGCATGATGCCTCCTCCCTATATCCACCTTGTAGTATTCGCACCATTCATCTAATGTAACTTGCTGTGCCTCAGGGGCCACAACTTTAGTTAAAAAGGCTGTATCAATTATCCGATGTTGAAAACTCGTTTTAAGTGCTGTCCAGCTGGCATGTTTCATAAATTGTTTCTCATGACTTGAATGGTGGGCAACGAGGGTATCACTGCCGACAAATTGAAAAAATTGCCTCAATACTTCTTCAAGGGGTGCAGCTTGATGCAATTCGTTAGCAGTTAATCCAGTCAATGTTTTTATCTCTTCCGCTATAGGGGAATTGTTATAGATTGTTTTATAAAACATCTGCTCTTTCTGGACTTCTGAGCCAATCATTTTTATCGCCCCTATTGATAAGATCCTGTCTCCATTGTATGGGTAAAAACCAGTTGTTTCAATGTCGAACACAACGATTGGCAGCTGACTAAAAGGAATATTTAACACATCTTTCTTCTTAAGCTCTCGTTGTAAATTTCGCATATAAGCTATTTTTCCCGCATCAGTCTGATTAGAAATAGATGCTACATCATTCCCGTACCCAGACATTTGTTTAATAAATTTCAGCATTTGATTCATTACCATGATAAACACTCTTTTTCAATCAAAGATTTAGTTTTTTCAAATAACTCCGCCCCACTTTTCATGAACTGTTTCAACTCCTGTTTATCACTTTTTGACAACTTTGCAAGGGATACATAATGTACTTCCTCATAATTCCTGGCCAATCTCGTATGTTCATACCGGAATTCTAATAATCTTTTAAACTGGTCTTCATATTCGATTAAAAAGGGGTAATTTTCCTTCAAATAAATAAACCTGTCAACTGTGGAAGCACGCAAGTGATGATCCATTAACGCCAAAAGCCTTAATGAGTTGACATACGGAAAGAAAGTCGTTGTTTTCAGGTGAATGCTGCCCGTCATTGGCCCTGACTGTTCGGGCAGTAATTGCCCAAAGATGCCTATTCCTTTTCTCAAAAACGAAACATTATCTATTAATCTCCTGTAAACTTCCGGATTATTGTCTAAAAAATTGAATGTGGATCGTTTTATTTCATCTAATAAGGATGACTCTCCTATAACAACTCTTGAATCAAAAAATGTAGAGAAATGCCTTAACGATTGCCACGTAGCTTCTTCCAGCCATTTTTCCACTTGATTTATCCAATTGTCTGTTGAATGTGTCCACATCGGTTCTGATGCCATTACTTTTCCTTCACATCTTGGATAGCCGATAACTTCCAGTCCTGCGGCAATTTCTTCACCTAACTCGAGGAAATAATCTTTTTCATCACTTCCCCCTCTATACACAATCCCATGGTCCTGATCCGTCCAGACTGACTGCTCACACCTGCCAGCACTGCCCATTACAAAAAACGCGAAGGGAGCAGGTGATTTCCCCTGCTCTTCCTCTACTTTTTGTATTGCTGTATTTATCGTCTGCCACGTTAATCGGTCATGAAATGTATTTAAACTTTGATAATCTTTTTGTTTGTGAATATATCGCTCCCGAAAGAGTTTGATCTCCTCATAGTCCATATCGGAAGTCAGCTCCTTTAAATAATTACTTCGCTGCCTGCTGCTCACTTGGATGCGGAATATTCTCAGGATAACCGTAGCTTCCATGTTCACTTAAGTCAAGACCAATAATTTCTTCCTCTTCTGAAACTCTAATTCCACCCATCACTTTATCCATTACTTTTAAAATAATAAATGATACGACGAATGCGTAAACACCACTTGCTGCGACACCTAATATTTGTACACCTAGTTGTTCGAATCCGCCACCGTAGAATAGACCCGGAAGACCCCATTCCATTCCAACTGACAATTCGTGTGTTGCAAAGAAACCTGTTGAAATAGTCCCCCAAACACCTACTGTTCCGTGTACAGACAGTGCGAAGATTGGGTCATCAATTCTGGCACGGTCAAATAGTCGCATGCTTCCATATACCATTAAACCACCAATTGCACCGATAAGAACAGCTGCCCAAGGCTCAACGAAACCACAAGATGCTGTAATTGCTACTAAACCTGCCAATGCCCCATTTAATGTTGTTGGCACATCTGCTTTTCCTGTAAATGCCCATACAATAAACATCGCTGCAATCGCACCAGCCGCTGCCGCTAACTGTGTATTTAAGATTACATAACCGAAAAATGCATCTGAAACTCCGAAAGTACTTGCCCCATTGAACCCAAACCAGCCTACCCATAAAAGCAATACTGCCAATGCTGTATAAACCTGGTTGTGACCTGCTATATCGTTAGATGAACCGTCTTTATTGTATTTTCCTATCCGTGGTTTCAATATAATTGTTGCTGCAAGTGCCGCCATGGCACCAGTTAAGTGAACAACTGTAGAACCGGCAAAGTCCTGTTTACCGTGATCTGCTAACCAGCCGCCGCCCCAGATCCAGTGAGCAACAACCGGGTATACTAAAGCTGAGAATAATACGGCGAATACGACATATGCTGATAATTTCGCACGCTCAGCAAAACCTCCAAAAGCGATTGTTAAAGCGATAAGTGCAAACATCATCTGAAACATAAAATCAACTGCCGGTGACAATCCTTCCTCTGCGAAAGTTGTATCACCATAAAAGAAATTTGAAAGTCCAATAAACCAGTTACCTTCACCGTAAATAAATCCATAGCCGACTGCCCAGAATACTAGAGAACCAATACCAATAGTAAAGATGGTTTTTCCGGCAATGTGTCCGGCATTTTTCATTCTAGTCGAACCAGCCTCAAGTAAAATAAACCCGCCAATCATTAATAAAACTAAAAAAGTACCAATAATGACCCATAAATTATCCATAAGTACAGTTTCCATAATGTTTTTCCTCTCCTTGTTAATTTAATTAACATCAACTGTTAAACACAGTTTAAAACGAATTAGAAAAACTCACAATTCCTATGTTAGATTATCTGACATGGTTTTTCATTAGCTGTTTTGATATACGATTAAACGCACGTCTGCTCGTGTAAATCATGTAAAAACCCCGTGAACAGTCCATGCATGGATTGTTCACGGGGTTTTTATTAATCATTTAATTTCTTCTAATAACTCATATGCTTCTTCATCTGATTGTACATTAAGCAATCTCTCTCTGAACTCATCATCCATTAACTTTCTTGATAATAGTTGAAGAATTTTCAAGTGGGCATCACCTTGCGCTTCTTTTGGCACTGCAATCATAAAAACCATTTTAGCCAATGAGTCGTCAACACTATACCAGTCCACTCCATTTCTTCTTAAGCCAAATACTACTCTCGGCACTTTTACTGCATCAGATTTACCGTGAGGAATAGCAATATTCATACCTATTCCTGTTGAGCTTTCTTTTTCCCGATTTAAAATAGCTTGTTTAAAGTCTTCCTTCGAGGATATTATATTTTGTTTATCCAGCATTTCTATTAATTCATCAATAATTTCATCACGAGTTTCACCCTTCAGGTTTGTATCAATTAATTCCATGTTAGTAATATCACTTAATTTGTTTATCTCTTCCAGTTGCCTTGTCGGTCCGTCAACTGCTGCCGGTTCCTGTCCCCTGATAATTGGCTCTTCAACTGAACCCGCAACATCTCTTTTGAGCAATTTAATCATCAATGCTGTTACAACAGCACCTATAATAATTGCAATAAAGAACATAAGTACATTATCCACCGCTCCCAATATTGCCACAATCGGACCACCGTGCGCTACCCTGTCTCCAACATTGCTGAGCATCGCAATGACGGACCCTGCCATCGAGCCGATCATAATACTTGGTATTACTCGAAGCGGATCCTGTGCTGCAAAAGGAATCGCTCCTTCAGTTATCCCGAAAAAGCCCATTGTAATGGATGCCTTTCCTGCCTCCTGCTGGGTTTTTTCGAATTTCCTTTTGAACAGCAATGTCGCTAAACCGAGACCTATTGGCGGTACAGCGATGGCTACAGCAATAGGGCCCATAACTTCATAATTTCCCTCACCAATCATTGCGGAACCAAATAAAAATGCAACCTTATTAACTGGTCCGCCCATATCGAAGGAAATCATTGCACCAAGTATCAGTGCTAAAAATATGGAACTTGTGCCTTGCATCCCTTCCAGCCAGTTTGTTAATGATTCAAAGACTTGAGCTACTGGAGCACCGATCAATAACACAAATAACAGGCCAACAATCAGGGATGACAATACAGGAATGATAATAATCGGCATAATCGGCTGCATCATTTTCGGTACTTTTACCTTTTTAATCCATAGTGCTACATACCCTGCCAAGAACCCTGCGATAATTCCTCCCAGAAACCCCGCACTTGCCTCACTGCCATAAAAACTTCCATTGGCTGCAATATACCCTCCAATCATCCCTGGTGCAAGCCCGGGACGATCTGCGATACTGTATGCAATATAACCTGCCAGAATCGGCACCATAAAACTAAAGGAAGCTGCACCAATTTGTTCAATGGTTTTCCAGAATGAATCCTCCGGAATGGCGATCCCTTCTTCACCAGGCACACCGCCGATTGTTAATGCTATCGCGATCAGCAGACCTCCGACTACAATAAAAGGAATCATGAAAGATACACCATTCATCAGATGACGATAAACAGGATTTTGCTTTGCTGCATTAGAGGATGTAGGCAATGAGTCCCTACTTTCCTGGTTATCCCCTTTATAAACAGCAGCCTCGTTACTGATAGCTCTCTCTATTAATTGCCTGGGATTTCTGATCCCTTCCTGAACCCCTGTTGCAATTAACTTTTTTCCAACAAACCGGCTTTTATCGACTGCTTTATCTGCTGAAATTATGATAGCGTCTGCCTCTGCAATTTCTGAGGATGTTAATTCGTTTTCTGCCCCAATCGAACCTTGTGTTTCCACTTTCAGGTCTACTCCCATGTCCTCCGCTGCTTTTTGTAAGTTTTCAGCCGCCATATATGTATGGGCTATCCCGTTCGGACAGGATGTTATAGCCAGCACTTTCATTCCATCACCTCATTTTTTTGATTAGTATCCCCTTCGAAATGGTCTTTCATCAGAACCTTGCACACAGAAAACTCCATTGTTTGTGGTGGAACAATGGAGTTTATAACAGAGCCTGTATAGAGTGAGACTTATAAGGATGTTTAGCATTTTGTTATAATTATAATAATTGCCCAAATACATAATTAATTTAAAACTATAATATCCCAAAAAATATTATCAGGTATGTTATATATTTAATCGCTGCTACACCGACTTTGCTGGAGTCAGATTTCTTCTCTTTCTTCTGAAACTCTATATCATTATTTTCATCCATATTTCACACTCCCGTTCTGGTTTTTACAGATATATATACCCAGAAAAAAAGAGCGTGAAACAGATATAAGCCTTATTGACTAAATTTTTTTGTAGAACTAGTAAAACTGTAATAAAAAAAGTACACAGTCAAGGTTAACTGTGTACTCACTTTGCTCTTATCTGATCCTGAAATCCGATTTCTTTATGCGACCCATCGCAAAAAGGCTTGTTTTTAGATGCTCCACAACGACATAACGAGAATTTTTCCTTCGTAACAAAAGGGTTTCCTTCCGCATCAACCAGTTCTACATCCCCGGTGACAAGTATAGAGCCATTATCCCTTACTTTTAATTGCACTTTCTTATTTTCTGTCATTTTTATTACCCCCTGTTAAAAATATTATCGGTTTCCAGACAATATGTCCAGATGATATATGTATAAAAAGAATATAGAGACAGATATTAAAATGAAAGGTGGGATATTGAATGGAAACAAGCAATTACTTCGATCAGGCAATTGAAGATTACAAGCGCGGTACTTCGCGGATGAAAGAGCATTTACCCGATATGACGAAAGGGTACTTTCATTTTACTGAAGAAGCTTTTCGTGAAGGTACGATTGACCAAAAAAGCAAACAGTTAATGGCATTGGCGATAAGCATTTATGCCCAGGATGAATATTGTATTATATATCATACAAAAGGGGCAGTGGAGCATGGTGCGAGTGAGACTGAAATAATGGAGACATTAGCAATAAGTGCTGCCTTAGGCGGTGGTGCCGCATTTGCACAGGCTGTGACTTTAGCAATGGATACCTATACACATTATCAGCAAACTTTGCACTAATTTAAAAAATGCTTGAATAAGATTCTATTCAAGCATTTTTTATTACAATTTATATGGCGTTTCCTGGTAAACATAATAGTTCAGCCAATTTGATATTAGCATATTAGAGTGGGTTCTCCAACGTAATTTGGGTGTTTTCTCCGAATCATCATCAGGGTAATAATTAACTGGCAAAACAGGGTTCAATCCAGCTTCCTTATCTCTTTCATATTCTTTTTGAAGTGTAAAAGCATCATACTCCGGATGACCAGTAACGAAGATTTGCTTGCCATCTTTTGATGCAACAATATATACACCAGCCTGTTCTGACTCACTTAATATTTTTAATTCAGGAATCTTTTCAATATCGGACTTTCTAATATCGGCATTACGTGAATGCGGAACAACGAACTCTTCATCAAATCCGCTTAACAATTTTTCACACGGATCTGTTAAAGAATGGGTGAAAATTCCCGATAATTTCTCATCCATCATATATTTATCAATATTATAGTGATAGTATAGTCCAGCCATCGCTCCCCAGCAAATATGCATAGTAGATGTCACATTCGATTTACTCCATTCCATAATTTCAGAAAGTTCTTCCCAATAGGTTACATCTTCGTATGGAAGTTTTTCAATCGGTGCCCCTGTAATAATTAATCCATCATATCTATTGGCTTTCACATCATTAATTGATTGGTAAAACTGTTTTAAATGCTCTGCAGATGTATTTCTCGATGTATGCGTACTTGTATGCAACAGTCCTACTTCCAGTTGTAATGGGCTATTTCCTAAAAGCCGCAATAAATGCGTTTCCGTTTGTTGCTTTAATGGCATCAGATTTAATATTAAAATTTTAAGCGGACGAATATCCTGGCTAAAGGCACGACTTTCATCCATAACAAATATATTTTCTTCCTGTAATTTGCTCTTAGCAGGCAATAAATCCGGCACTTTAATAGGCATATTGCGAAACTCCTTTATTTGAAAATTACTTGCAATACAAGCAATCTGCACATGTGATTAAAATTAATACGATAAATTCTATTTTACCTATTTCCAACGATAAAATAAAGGAAAATGTTTGTATTCATACAAACATGTGCAAAAAAGATGCCTTTCCATTTTCACCAGGCATCCTTCCGACTTATTCTTATGACATCCATTTAGGTGGCGTATTCTTCCCCCAGTAAATGTCAGCAATTGTATAATGTTCTTCAAAATTGTCTTTTGCTAAATGATAATGAAACTGAAAATAATAACCTTCTTGCGGACGCTTCACTCTCTTTACATGGAATGTAGCCACATCGCTTTTCTGGTCCACATCATACAGATTAAAGATTCTTTCACCAT
Source organism: Gracilibacillus ureilyticus (assembly GCF_900111195.1). Taxonomy (GTDB): domain Bacteria; phylum Bacillota; class Bacilli; order Bacillales; family Amphibacillaceae; genus Gracilibacillus; species Gracilibacillus ureilyticus. The sequence goes on along the minus strand of NZ_FOGL01000003.1, from coordinate 165,477 downwards.
ATCCTGAAGCCGGGTCTTCTGCTATGACGAGATATTGGCTTTGCTGTTCACCGATCTGATTGTACAATTGATCCAGCACTAATTCCATATTTGGTAACACTACTTCTTCTAACTCATAATCGATCCCCGAAGCTATTTTTTCACCGAGTTTTTCCATGAGTTGATACTTCGCCTGATCTGTTAATGCTTCCAGATAGAGTTCATTACTGTCGGTAACAACTGAATCACCTTCCAGTTCCACATCCACTTGCTGCTGTGAAACATCGGAGAGATCATTGTTACCTGGAGAAACTTCCCCTTTATCTGAATCATCTAGGTCTGCATCAACATAAATTGGCGGAACATAAAGCCCTAATGTTAAGATAGTGACCATCAAAACGGTTATTTTTTTCATCCACATATTCATTGTATCGAACTCCCTCAGATATCTTAACTAAAATTTTACCATGTTTTCAGCATTTGTCCATACATGTATCGTGTTTTAAAGAGAATTTCACATATTTTACATATGTTCGTCTGAGTTAAATTATTCCGCCAGTCCTGCTGCTCTTTTTCACTTAATTGTTTACAGCCGGTTCAGAGGCAATGAGGATGATCTGGTGATTGTATAAATTACTGTCATTCATGGAAAAGTATGAATAGTTAAGTAAGAATGGAGCGATGCATACTATGGAAAGAAACTACTCAGAGAAGTGGCAGGAATATGAGAAGAATTTTGACCACGCAGTTGCAGAAGAGATTGTACGAGATGTGGCATATTACCGTACACTATTATCAAATATTGTTATGATTGGAGCACCTGATGAGGAGTGGGTGTTAGTTGATACGAGTTTGCGCAGATACCATAACCGGATTTTACACGCCTGTGAAGAACGTTATGGGACAAAACCGCCAAAAGCAATTATCCTGACACATGGTCACTTTGATCATGCAGGATCTGCAAAAAAGTTAGCCGATCACTGGCAAGTTCCGGTGTATGTTCACGAAAACGAAATGGAATATGTTACAGGTCAGAAAGCCTATCCACCAGGAGATCCGACAGTTGGAGGCGGTCTTATTTCCTTATTATCAGCAGCCTTCCCGACAAAGCCTGAGCATTTGGAGAATATCGTCAAACCTTTGCCTTCTGACGGAAGTATTCCCTTTTTAGAAGACTGGCGTTATATTAAAACTCCCGGCCATACATTAGGCCATATTAGCTTATACAGGGATAGTGACCAAATTTTAATTGCGGGTGATGCGGTTTCCACTGAAAAGCCTGAATCTTCATGGTCTGTATTATTTCCATTTCAACACATCTACGGACCACCTGCATATTTTACTGAAGACTGGATGAGTGCAGAACAATCCTTGAAGAAGATTGCGGAATTAAACCCTGAAACCATTATTGCAGGGCACGGGATTCCAATGCATGGAGAAACAATGCAAAAAGAATTAAAAGAACTTGCCGCTAACTTTATCGAAAGGGCCATTCCAAAACACAAAAGACACTAATTAGGTAATGTCCGTTAAAAAAGAGAGATCAGCTCATCGCTAATCTCTCTCATATGCTTCCTGATCAATATCAGATGGCCGGCTGTTTTTAATAAAGAAAGAAATAACCAAACCAGCCACTGTGATAATTGATAATACTAAAAATGCTACATTTGATCCAACGATACCTGGAAAAGGATCACCACTTCGTTCAGCCGCTGTTTCTGTTGTTGTTAAAACTGTAACGATCACAGCTGTCCCGACTGATGCAGAAACATTTCGCAATGTATTGTCCATCGCAGCGCCATGAGCAATCAAGCGTTTAGGCAGCTGATTTAGTCCAGCTGTCGCGATTGGCATCATTACCATTGAAATACCCAGCATTCGAATGGCAAATACAACGGTCAAATAAGTCATTGTAGTATTTTCATCCAATATCGTAAACAAGAATGATCCAATTGTCATTAATGTCAATCCTGGAATAGCAAGCCACTTTGCCCCAACTTTATCAAAAATACGCCCTGTTATTGGTGACATAAACCCTGTGATTAGTGCACCAGGTAAAATGACCAGTCCTGCATCCACCGCTGTAAAATCACGCGCTTCTTGCATATATAGCGGAATCAATGTTTCCACCGCAATTAATCCCATAAAAGAGATCATTCCAACAGTTACAGTCAATGGAAAAATAGAATATTTAAAGACACGGAATTCCAACATCGGATGTTTTAATTTTAATTGACGAACAATGAATGCAATTAACGATAATGCCCCCACTATTAGCACAATGATAGTTACAGGAGAGCCCCATCCATTATTTCCCGCACTTGTAAAACCGTATAACAGTCCACCAAAGCCAAATGATGATAAGATAATTGATATAATATCGACTTTCGGTTTCGATACTTCGGTTACATTTTTCATTACGTAGTATGCGATAACTATGTCAACTATAGCAATAGGAAGGATAATATAGAACAATACACGCCATGAATAATATTCTGTTATCCATCCAGATAGAGTCGGACCAATTGCAGGTGCAAAAGAAATAACTAAACCGACTAACCCCATTACACTTCCGCGCTTATTTACCGGGAAGATCATTAAGAAGACAGTTTGCATTAGCGGAAGCATTACACCGGCTCCAGCAGATTGAATAATTCGCCCTGCCAGTAATACAGAAAAGCTCGGAGCAAGTGCTGCTACTAATGTTCCAACTGCAAAAACACTCATCGCTGAAATAAATAATTGCCTTGTTGTAAATCGGTCTATTAAAAATGCGCTTATCGGGATCATAATACCGTTAATTAACATAAAGATCGTTGTTAACCATTGGGCGGAGTTTGCTGTAATCCCCATTTCTTCCATTATTGGTGGTATTGCTGTAATCATTAGTGTCTGATTTAAAATTGCGATAAACGAACCTGCCAGTAATAGTGCAACAATCGTTCCACGCTTTTGAACTGAATTAGTCATCTATTCACACCTTTCCTTTAATTTTTTATCCAATTTGTTTCTAATCACGAAAGATATTGTATTCTTTTTCCTAATAAAAAGCAAAAAATAGAGACTAAATTCCTGTCTCTATTTCAGCCATCCCTTTTCCTTTACTTTTGCAATCGCTTCAATCCGATTTTCCACTTCTAACTTATCTAAAATGATAGAGATATAATTCCGTACTGTACCATTTGATAAATAAAGTTCTTTCGCAATATTCTTTGTTGTTTTTCCCGCAGCCATTAATTTCATCACATCTATTTCCCTGTCTGTTAAGGGATTGGACTCGGTAAATGCCAGATCAATTAATTCAGGTGCATAAATACGCTTCCCTTCCATGATCTTCCGAATGGAGTCTGCTAATTCTTCGCTCGGGCTGTCTTTTAATAAATATCCCATGACCCCAGCATTTCTTGCCCTTTCAAAATAGCCAGGCCGTGCAAAGGTAGTTAAAATGATCACATTACATTGATGCTCCTTTAATACCTCTGCTGCATCAAGTCCTGTCTTTATGGGCATTTCGATATCCATAATACAAATATCCGGATTCTCTTTATTGACAAGATCAATTACTTCCTCCCCATTTTTCGCTTTGCCTACAACTTCCATATCATCTTCAAGATCCAGCAAAGACCCTAACGCCCCCAACAGGAGCTGCTGATCTTCTGCTAAAACGATACGAATCAATGAGATCCCTCCCCCAACTGTTTAATAACTTTAGGAATGGTAACAGACAGCAACAACCCATTCTGCTGAACATTTACATCTACATCCCCGTTTACAAACTCCAACCTTTCTTTCATCCCTTTTAAGCCATTCCCATAAACAATTGATCCTTCAGCACCGCTGCCATCATCTTTAATTGCCATAAGAAATTGTTCCGGATCTTCTTTTATCAGGATATTACAAAAAGTTGCCTGACTATGTTTGACAACATTTGTAACAGCTTCTTTTAAACACATACTTAACACATTCTCAATGAAGAGCGGGATACTTTCTTCATTCAGTTCTACCTTCACCTTATGTTTTATTTGTGCTACATGTAACAACTGCTTCACATGCTCAATTTCATCGGTTATTTTCACACTGCGCATTTCAGAAACCATCTCACGGACTTCCTTTAATGCCTGCCTTGCAGTTTTTTGAATATCTTCCATTTCCTTCTTAGCAGCTAAACTATCTTTATCAATCAATTTACCAGACAATTCACTTTTCAATCCTATCATTGATAACTTTTGTCCAAGAGTATCATGTAAATCCCTGGCGATCCTGTTCCTTTCTTCGATTATCGCCAACCTCGCAATTTTTCGATTGGCATCCTCAAGCTTACCTTCCAGCTCTTCTTGTTTCAGCCGGTTATAACGGTTAATCGGAATCAGGATTATTCCAAGTACTGTCATCACAAGGAATGGTGACTGGCCGACAATCAAAGAATAATTTAACAGAAAGGCAACAAGTATAGCTAAAACTGTCGTTACCAGATGTATAACATAGATTGTAATAAATCCAGATTTCCTTTTTATGTTACCAATAAAGAAAGCAGTAAATAATGCAAAATATACATATCCAAATAAAATAATCATCGCGATATTAATGAGGAATTCTACGCTTATTCCTACATATACAAGCTTTCCGCGGGAGGAAAAGGTTATCCAGTAAACCGCAAAAAAGATTAAAGTTAAACCGATGCCAATACCTATTTCAATTAATGAAGTCGAACGAAAAATAAAGTAAAATGGAAGCACACAAAAAATAATCCATATGTATAAACTTAACCCGGTATTTTTCGGGAAGATATGATACCAGTTCTGCACTCCCAACATCCTTTCCTGTCCTATTTACCATTATTATACCATTGATTGGTAACTGGATATAGCGAATACATGTAAATAAAGGCAGGCTGTTTCCATTTCTCTCATAAATAAAAAAACAAACGCTTCGCATTAAGAACGAAGCGTTTGTGATGCTTTGCCTGTCTGGATAGTTCTCTTTCCTTTATCCTTGACCATTTTTCCCATTTCTTTAAAGCTGACAAAAGTTTTCTGGTCTTCGTCATATAAACGGAACCGAATCGACTCTAAGCTTGTCTTTAAAGTAATTGTCGTGGCTTTATGCAATGGCGGAGTTTCCTGATGTGCCTTTTCCAGATTATAGTTTGGCACTCTTGGTGCAAGGTGATGGACGTGGTGGTAACCTATATTACCTGTTAACCATTCCAGCCATTTAGGTAACTTGTAATAAGAGCTTCCATCAACTGCTGCTTTTACATAATCCCACTCTGATTCATTTTCAAAGTAAGAATCTTCGAATTGATGCTGAACATAAAACAGCCAGATCCCCAGTACCCCAGCGATATATGCAATTGGTAACTGAACAAGCAATATTGCTTTCCAGCCTAATGTAAGTGCAATTACCGTATAGGCTATCAATAACAAGATATTAATTAAGTACGTATTTAAACGTTCTTTCTTTCTTGCGTCTTTTCTGTTTACACGGTTCTCATATAAAAATAACAAAAACGGCCCTAATCCGAACATAACAAGCGGATGACGGTATAAGCGGTATTGCAGACGTTCAAACTTTGAAGCCTGTTTATATTCTTCCACTGTCATAATCCAGATATCTCCCGTACCACGCTGATCGAGATTCCCACTTGTCGCATGATGAATAGAATGCTCCCGTTTCCACTTTTCAAATGCAAAGTGTGTAATTACACCTGTAATAGTTCCTAATATGCGGTTTAATTTTTTGTTTTTAAAAAACGACTGATGAGCACAATCATGAAAGATAATAAACGTTCTTACCATGAATCCTGCAGCTATTATGGAGATGCCTAAGCTAAGGAAAATCGAGACAGATAAACTCTGATAAGCCAAAAACCATAAAAGGAAAAATGGTATGATTGTATTAAATATCTGAATAACACTCTTTTTCGTTTGAGAAGTTGCATATGGCATTACATCTTTACGTAACTGAGCTTGTTTCTGTTTACTCATCATCATCCCTCTTTCTAAACTTTCTATTAAGAAAAGTTTACGACAAAACAGAGATGATTATTAGACACATCTGTCAGATATTCAATATGACATTTGTCATATTCTCATATCAAACTGAGGATTGATTATTTTTTAATATTTGCGGATCTTTTCGTAAAATCTACTCCCTGATAATAGGTGTTCTTCACTAAAATATTCGGACCAAGGCACTTGACTGCTGGACAATGGCAATTGAGTGACTTCGCTGTTTTCGATTGCATCCACGTAGAATATGCATCTTGTAACGGTGTAGTCTGAATGTTACCTAAAGAAGGTTCTTCCTCATCACCAAAATCTGTTACAATCACTTCCCCGGAAAAAATATTAACATTTAACCTTGAGCGGCCGTCAGGGTCATTTCTAACCGTTACATTCTTTTCACGGTAAAGTCTTTGTAATAACGCCAATTCTTTCTCATTTTTATTGCAAGGGTAGAAAGGTAATGTGCCAAAAAGCATCCAAATATCCTGATTACGGTGATTAAGCAGTCTCTCAATACCCGTTTGCATCTCTTCCAGTGATAATGTTTGCAGATTACTGGCGAAATCTACCGGATACATCGGATGGACTTCATGTCTTACACACCCCATCTCCACAATATGATCATGGATTTTTTCCAAGTATGGATAAGTCTGTTTATTTAACATCGTTTCCGCAGAGACCATTACACCTTCCGCTGCTAACCTTTGAGAATTCTGTACCATCGTATCAAAGTATCTTTTCCGATTTTCTTCGCTTGGCTTTCTTTCCATATTTGCAAAACCTGTTTCAGCAAATTCCTCGGGCGTTCCCCAATTATGGGATATATGAAGAACATCCAGATAAGGGGTAATCATTTCATACCTCGAATAAGGTAAGGTTAAATTGGAATTTATCTGTGTACGTACACCACGCTCACAGGCATATTTAAGTAATGGAACAACATATTCCCGAACAGATTTTTTGGACATCATTGGTTCTCCGCCTGTGATGCTTAATGTGCGTAAATAAGGTATTTCGTCAAGCCTCTTTTTTAATAATTCGAACGGTAATGCCTCAGGATCCCGATCTCTTAAAGTATAACCTACCGCACAGTGAGCACACCTCATATTACATAAGTGTGTTGTAGTAAATTCTATATTGGTTAACATCATTTTCCCATAATCTTCAATATCCATATAGGCTTCCCACGGGTCATACTCCGGGGTAATTTGTGTCAATGTATCTATTGATGTCATTCAAAGAACATCCTTCCCTTAGTCGATTATATAAAAATGAATAAATCTATTAATCTTCCTTATTCTATCAAACTTTCCGTTCCGATGCCCAGAAGAAAATGAAGATATGATAGCTGATCAACATATCGAGTGAAACATACCCTTTTACAAATTTATTCATTTCTCTTCTTTATATTCGTTAGTCGAAAGGCGAATATAAACCAAATTTTACATAAACTTAACAATATATTCATAATAGTAATTTATACTGAATATAGTCATATAGTACGATAGAACTAATTACCTAAAATGCATTATAACAATGACTGACGGATTTCTAATTTGTTTACAGCAAAATGGAGGAAGCAAAATGAAAATTGAGATTGGTGATATTGTCGAGTATGCTGTCTCGGTAAGTGCCGATACAGCTAATAGTGAAATAGACCAGCTTTTCAAAAACAATATTCATACACACGGAATTGTAATAACTGAAGAGGAGACACCGACCGGTATTATAACAAGGACAGATTTTTATCAAAAACTCGGTTCATTATATGGATTTAATTTGTATATTAACAGACCTGTTTCTCTTCTGATAAAAGAAGATATTCTTTGCTTTGATTATCACACCTCTATCATCGATGTAAGTGAAAAAGCAATGGACCGGAGTTCGAATGAATTATATGATGATATAATTGTTACAAGAGAAAATCAGTTTTACGGGGTAGTATCTATTCGATCGTTATTAATGACATTTGCCAGTATACAATCTCAAGTCGCTTCATCATTGAACCCACTCACAAAACTGCCAGGTAACCGCATCATCGATGAACACATCCAGGCATTACCCGCTAAAGAGAAGTACACTGTTCTTTATATTGATCTGGATCATTTCAAGGTATATAACGATATGTACGGTTTTGCTAAGGGAGACAGGATTATTCAGGAAACCGCATCCATATTACAAGCACATGCCCATCCATATCAGGCATTTGTCGGTCATATCGGAGGAGATGACTTTATTGTTATTTTATATAGTTGGGAGTGTGAGACCCTATGTGAGGAGATTATCAACACATTTGACCAATCTATCGCCTCTTTCTATACCACTGACCACCAAGAACAAGGGTACGTGCTTGCAGAGAACCGAAATGGCATCATCGAAAATATTCCACTTGTTTCTATTTCTATTGCCGCAGTATCTAATCAATTTAACTTCTTCAAGAATGGGGATGAGATCGTATATAGTGCGACAAAAATCAAAAAAGAATGCAAGGCGATAAAGTGCAGTTGTTTTATCACGAATGAAACGGTAAATTACAGCTGATTGACGAAAACAGGGAGGTCTGTCAGCCGGTGACAGACTCTCCCTCCAGTTTACATCCTTACAATTATTCTGCCTTTTGCCTTTCCTTCAAGTAATGATGGAAGAGCATTCGGCAATTGCTGTATCGTTACTTCCTGCTGGATTAGTTCATTTAATTTGTCAGGCTTATAATCTGTTGCTAACAATGTCCATACTTCCTGTCTCGTATCCATTGGACAATATACTGAATCAATTCCTTGCAAGTTAACACCTCTCAATATAAACGGGAAAACAGTTGCAGGGATTTTGGCACCACCTGTTAAACCGCTAACTGCAACTGTTCCTCCGTATTTAATTTGAGAAAGCACGGAGGATGACTGTTCACCGCCTACAGGATCAACAGCACCGATCCACCTTTGCTTGTCTAGTGGTTTTAATTCACCATTGTAAACTGCTTCTCTGGATATAACAGAGGCTGCGCCAATACTTTTTAAATAGTCATGCGAGCTTTCTTTACCCGTACTTGCTTCCACCTCGTAACCTAACTTAGAGAGGATAGAGACAGCAAAACTTCCAACACCACCAGTAGCGCCTGTTACTAACACTTTTCCTTTATCAGGAGTAATGTCATTTTGCATAAGACTCCTCACCGACAATCCTGCTGTAAATCCCGCAGTACCGATAACCATTGCTTCCTTTAATGTCAATCCGTCCGGCAAGGGAACAACCCATTTTGCCGGAACTCTTGCATATTCACTATAACCTCCAAAATGGGAAACACCAATTTCATAACTGGTTGCAATCACCTTATCTCCTGCTTTATATTGCGGATCTGTGGACGATTCTACCACACCTGCCAGGTCTATCCCAGGCACCATCGGGTAGTTCCTTACAATATTACCGTTTGGCACTGTCGCGAGGCTGTCCTTATAGTTAACACCGGAATAATGGACTTTCACAAGCACTTCTCCCTGTGGCAAGTCATCATGTGATAATCGTTGTATATTTACTGAAAATTGATCTTCTTCTTTATTTACCACTAAGGCTTCAAAAGTATTATCAGACATTATTATTCCTCCTGTGTAAGTGTTGACTTATTTATCATAATACTAAGCAAAATATCGGTGGTTTACAAATATTTAAAACGACCCAAATTCTCAATGAGTATTTATGCCATTTTATATTTCCCTTTCTGAATGAACCTATTAAATATATAGCGAACAATTGGCCCCATGATTAATAATTGCAATGGAAAAGCAACAATAAAATTTTTCATAAAGATAATTCCATATGCACTAAGTATTCCTCTGCCATCCATTCCTTGACCAAGGAAAGACATAATCAGCCCAAACGCAGACATAAAAAACACCATTCCAATAATCATAGAAGTAGACATACATAACACGAACAGTGCCTTGTTTGACTTGTCAAAAGGTAATCGCAGGGTCAATTTCTTAGCAATAGGCCCGACAATATATAAATCTAATAAGAGTGCCAGAATAAATCCAATGAAGACCTCTACTAGTACATTTTGCATTGTCAATTGCTCCAGATTCCCCATCATTAAGAGATTATAAGTGGCCATCACTGCAACCATTCCAGAACACATAATGAGACCGAATAGAAAGCTTTCTTTTTTATTTGTTGGCATAATATTCATCCTTTCATTTTTAGATGATCAGTATATCAAAATAATTTTTTTATCATAAGTGAACATTCTGTGAACATTTGTTAAGGAATAATTATGCTCAGGTTTTCCTGATTGGTTTTACAATTATGATTGACATTATCTATTCATTTGCATAAACTGGAATTAATCGATTAGGAAAGGGTGAACCTTAGGCCAATGAAGTTATAATCCTGTTTTCTCGTAATATTTTCATAAAGCTTCTTCCTGTAATGAACAACGGGAGCAGTCTGTCTTTATGGTTAATATTCAGAATAGGATTATACAATTCCTAAGGCTCAGTAATTTTGTCACTATTTTTGTGCCCTTTAACGGTATCTGTATGTCTCCTGTTCTGACTCAGAATATGGAGACTTTTTTATTTGTCTCCAATCTAAAGGAGCGATCTAATATGCTTTTACAAGTTAAACAGCTTGTCATTTCTGTGCCATCGCGAACATTAGTGGAAGTGGATTCATTGGAAGTACATGAAGGTGACCGGATAGGATTAGTCGGAAAGAACGGAACTGGTAAAACCACCTTCCTTCATGTTATTGCAGGGCAAATGGAACCTGAGCAAGGGGACATCATTTCCTACACGAAAATGGAACTGCTGCCACAGCTAAAACAACAGCAGGGTAATAAAAGCGGTGGAGAAGTTACTCAACAATATATTCAACAGTCATTCTCCAATCAAACCGGTCTATTGCTAGCGGATGAACCTACAACCCATTTGGATGCGAAACATATTGAATGGGTGGAGCAAATAATTAAAAAGTGGCAGGGTGCGTTTATTGTTGTATCCCATGACCGTGCATTCCTGGATGCCGTTTGTACAAAAATATGGGAAGTAAATAGTGGAACCATTCGTGAATATCAAGGTAATTATCAAGCTTACCAGAATCAAAAACAACAAGAACTACATCAGCAGGAACAGGCATACGAAAATTACCAAACGAAAAAGCAACAGCTTGAGCGAGCACTAGCACTAAAAGAGCAAAAAGCGAACCGTGCAACAAAAAAACCAGCACAGACTAGCCGGTCTGAAGCTAAAATCACCGGGGCTAAACCTTATTTTGCCAAGAAACAGAAAAAGTTACAGCAAACAGCGAAAGCAATAGAAACACGTCTAGAAAAGATCGAAAAAGTTGAAAAACCTTATACAGAGAAACCTCTACAGATGGATCTGCCAAAACAGGAGAAAATAAAAGACCGTAATTTAATTCAAATCAGGCAACTTAGCGCGAAAGTGGGAAATAAGATACTTTGGAAGGATGCAAACGCCCTGATAAAAGGCGGGGATAAAGTAGCGGTAATAGGTGAAAACGGTTCAGGGAAAACTACATTTATCCGTAAAATTATTGAAAACGGCCCAGAAATAGCTATCTCTTCTGCATGTCAAATTGCATATTTTAATCAGGATCTTTCCCTGCTTCACTTAAATAAATCGATTATCGAAAATGTCAGAGAAACTTCCACATACGATGAAACTCTTATTAGAACAGTATTAGCAAGACTTCATTTTTTTAAAGAGGATGTGTATAAGAAGATTGACATTTTAAGTGGCGGGGAGAGAGTAAAAGTTGCCTTAGCCAAGCTGTTTCTCAGTGAAAGCAATACATTAATCCTTGATGAACCGACCAATTTCCTTGATGTGGAAGCAATGGAGGCCCTCGAGAAATTGCTCACCGATTATGAAGGCACATTAATTTTTGTTTCGCATGACCGGAGATTTGTTGAAAAGATTGCCACTAAAGTTATTTCAATTGAAAAGCAGCAAATGCATTATTTTGCAGGCACTTATCACCAATGGAAGAATAGAAAAACAGTAAAGAATGATAGTTTAGCGGAACAGAAATTGTTAATCGAAACAAAAATAACTGACACCCTAAGCAGATTAAGCATGGAACCATCCGATGCGCTGGAAAAAGAGTTTCAGGCATTATTAAAAGAGAAGCAAGCACTGGAAGGACGCTGAGACAAAGTATTGTCATATACCATATTCGGAATGATCATGTAAATTACACTAGCGATCTGCCGGAGTGCTGTATAAACTTAACATACTTTTGGGTGGAACTAAATAGTTAGGTCCCACCCTCTTTTCAATCAAACAATATCTTACACTTTTTCCCGATGAATCTTAATAAATACTAACAGTGAGAGAAAAGCTAATACAGAACCTGAAAAGAAAGGTAGGAAAATGGGCGTTATATTAGTAATGGTATAAAGAAAACCGCAACCGATGAAGCCAAGTGAAATAGATAGAATCGGGTGTGTTAACATCAGATTAGCAGCCTTTTTAAGTGTGGAGATAATATCAGCTTGTAAATAATTAGTACTGCTGCATACTAGCAAATGGTAAACAAAAGCAAAAAAACATAAAACAATAAATAGATATGTTAATGCGGAATTCCCCAGATTGATAACATAGAATAAATCAATTAAAAGGAATGACCAAAGAACAGTAAATATCCCACCTATTTTCATGCTCCTTTTATAATTTTTCTTAAAACAGAGCCAGAACTCTCGCAAAATTTTTACATCCTCTTTTTTTATAAAAAGATCCACAATGGAAAAGAGTGCAGCATTTGCCGGATAAAAAACAAATGGTAAAAGTAGTAACATCAATCCTGCAAGTATTACGATAACCCCAAGATTATCCGCTAACAGCAAATTAAATAAAAGGAACACCAGAGGAAGGTTGAAAATGACCCATATTATGTTTACTGATGTATATCGGTAAATCCAGTCTGCAATCATATAAAAGCTGCTAAACACCCCGGAATTTTGCATTTTTATCCCCCTTCTATTCGTTCGAAAATATTTTTATCGATTGGTTTGCCTTCATGGTAATATCCAGGTATCCCTTTCCATATGCGGATTTCGTAACATCCCCATCACTAATCCACACAAAATCATTTAAAAACTCTGGCAAACATAACGTGATTTCTGTTTTTCTTTCGGAAAAGATTTCTGTTGAAAAGGTACCCTCCGGTACATTCCAGTCAAAGCTTATTCTTCCGGAAGTGAAACGAAAGTCACTAACACGCCCTGCCAGCCATTCATCGGGCAATGCCGGCAGTAGTCTGATGAGACGGGGGGATACATAAAGCAACATTTCCTGAACTGCATTTACTATCCCCAGATTCGCATCGAGTTGGACTGGAGCATAATTGATATCCATGGACAAGCCCATATTGCGCCAGTCATTATGGACAGTATACAAGTTATTGAGCAGACAGGAGCGGGACAGATTATCGAGACATTGCAATGCTCGATTACCATCTTCTAATCTTGCGTAAATACTAGCCATATGCGCAAAAGACCAGCCGGTTTGTGCCCCAAGTTCCCTTTTCTCTACTGCCTTTCGAAACCCGTTGTAGAGCTGGTTATTCTCTTCTTTCACCACTTCCTGTGCGGGAAAGACCGGATAAATATGTGAGAGGTGTCTATGCTTGTCATTATCATGAAAATGATTATCCATCCATTCTTTAACTGATCCATCCTCGTTCAATTGATACTCAGGAATTCTTTTCAGCATATCTGTCCAAATATTGATCTCTTCCTCATTTGGCGTAACATGCGAACATCCCTCGATTAAATTTTGCAGCAGCTCCTTCATCACAGCGAAGTCCATTGTTGCATTAATTGTTGATGGCATAGGGTGCGGTACCAGCTCTTTACAATCCGGCATATAATTTGCCGGTGTGTTTTCAGGTGAAACAGAAGGGTAATACTTGTACAGCCCATTGTTATCAATAATCAGGAAATCCTTATAAAATCTCGCCACCTCTTTCATAAAAGGAAGTACCTTCTCTGTCAAAAATGCTTTATCCCCACTGAATTGGTAGTATGCGTAAAAATGCTGAGCTAACCAGCCTGCTGCAGATGTCCAGTTCATAATAACCGGAACGAGCTGATTCGGCTTCCCAATCCCGGGTGTTGTTCCTGCAGGTATATAGATTCCCCGACAGCCAAACAACTTTTGGGCATTATCACGGAAATCATCCATTAAACGAATATAATAATCTATTAAGGAATGGTTCAATTCTGATAATCCACCAACGTTGGTGTGCCAGTACATCATCTGAATATTTTCATTTGCCATCCGGTGGCTCCACATTAATTGATAATCTCCATGCCAGAGGCCATACATCCCAAAAGGCTGACCCTCTGATTTTGTCCCTGAAATAAACAGATAGCGGCCAAATGCCCATAATTTCTCTATTAACCTTTTTGATATTTTCCTTCTATATGCCTGTAACAGCATTTCTTCGTTTAAATAGTTATCCTTGCCTGTAGTTAATTGCAAGGAAGATGAGAAGTATAAAGGCTGATAAAATTGCAGATGTGCTGATAACAGATCTTCATAATTTTCATTCAGATTACATAACTCTCTTTTTAACAGGGACCATTGCTGTTCATTATCCCCATGGATAAAAACTTTTACAAGTACAGTCAGACGGCTGGTGTCAACACACTGAAGCATTCCATCATCCGTTTCGTTTAAGAATCCATCCTCTGCTATTATTTTTGCTACAGCCCCAAAATCTTCGCCATCTTCATTCGTTGCTTTATAATACATAAAGTTATCTTCTACTTGTATTTTCACTGTCTCCAGCAATTCTTCATATCTGTCTTTCATATTGACTGAGTCGGTCGGATGCAATGCAAATCCTAATTCTGCAAAAAGTGCATCACTTTTATCAGTCTCAATCTGATAGACAATCACATTGTCAGCATGTGAGACAAATAAATGTCTGCTAAACTTCACGTCACCTTCTTTCCATGTCACCCCAACCTCACCTGTTTCCATGTTAATCCCCCGACAATATTCACTGAACGCTTCATCACAGGGCATTTCTATACAGAGGTCTACTAATGGCAGCGGATTGGCTAACTTAGAGAAATAACCTTCCTTCTTCACCTTATCTGTTAAATGCCAGTTGGCCTTGTGGTATTCCCCCTGATCCATTAATGCCCTTGTTTCTGTCAACGTATGACTCACATCAGGCAAATCACCAATTACACCTAAATGCCATAATTCTGAATGATTGATTAAGATTGTCTCCTTTTTAATCGCTCCATAAACCGCTGCACCAATCTCTCCATTTCCTGCCGGGAGCGCTTCCCGCCACATATTTCTCCACCATGAAGCTGGATATTGTAAAAGCAGTTTATTCCGATCTGCCACATTATTAAACATCATATCAAGCCCTTTCTTTGTCCATTAGGGAAAAATCATATATATGCTTGAAAACCCTCTGCTTGAATGTTCCAATTCTTTTTTGGAAATCCTGGATATTCTCCATCACCGCTTCCATCCCAGCCTGCAATCATCATCGCAATGGCAATTAATAATCCACCATTGCCAGGTAAGTATGCCGTTAAACCCGGTCTTTGATAATTATGTCCATTTGGTAAGTACGTATTTTTTACAGCCTTCATTAATAAAAAATCAACTGCCAGCTCCGGTTCACCTAACCGGGCTGCTGTCATGGCACACATCGGAAAATCCCAACCCCAAGCTGTATTCCATTGCCACTGAACCTTTACTCTATTCAATGTATTTTTCATTATCTTCTCATCTATCAATGTTCCGCTTAGCATTCCCCGTGCTGCCACCATGGAAGGATGATCATGGTTTTTATCAGAAAAAGTATTATCGCAATTTTCATGGGCAAGATAGACATCATCAAGTACACGAGGCTTCTTTAGCTTGCCTGCAACCTGAATCCATTTCTCATCAGGTTCATCGCCTAACCTCTCTGCCCACTTTACTGCCGTTTCCAATCCATACTTCCAGTACTCTAACTCATATGGCGGATTTTTCGATTCCTCCATTCGGTGACATTCCTGAGCAGGTATAAGGGGCGGACCTAAAACAAAAGCTTCACTTTCCTCCTCCCATTTAGCAAAATCAGCCATGAAATTAGCAGATTCAAAAACTATTTTTTTATAGTGATGAAGGACAGCTAGTGAGTGACTATCACGATAGACCAGCTCAGCCAGCATAATAGGATGCGGCTGCTGCCATATAAGACCCGGAGCTACAGGTGAAGGGCTCTGTCTGCCATCTGCACCGACCATTTTCGGCCATCTTACCCCGTCATAACCTTGTTTCGCAGCGAGCTCTCTGGCGATTGGCAGGATTGTTATATACCAATTCAAACTTTTGCTTAGCCTGTCTGCCCTGCCCCATAGCGGAAAATGGGCAGCATGCCACCAATGCATTTCAAGGTGAGCCTTACCGAACCAGCTGTTGTACATCAGCCCTGTTTCTTGCGGCGGTATTTCGCCACTGCTGTGGATGGCCGTTAAATACTGTGACAAAATAACTCTGCGCTCTAATTCCTCAGCTCTTTCGTCAGAACTGCCTTCAAAGGAAACAAATGCCCCGTTCTGCCAAAAATCCTCCCAGAAAAGTCGAGTATCCATCATTATATTTTCCAAAGACTTTACCGCGATCTCTTCCTCATGACAATACGTAACAGTAAAGCTGTATTCATTGGATTCTGGAGGTATTAACTGATACTGATGAGTGTCCACTTGCACAAAATCCGCTCCATTCAACATCCATCCTACAAAATAGAAATCCTCATCCATTTCCCGTTTTAACCGGACTTGCTGTTTATTGCGGCTCACTGTGTAAGTATGGTGTCTATTCTGATGGTCCCAGTTCAGATTGGTAGCTTTATCCCAGGAATGATGGCTGATATCCGGACATGGAAATGACTGAATGATTCGGATTCTTCCTTTTTGTAATAAGGTAGAGCTTATCGTTACTCCGACCGTATCGGAATCAGAGTCACATACTGTTTTCACAATCACTTTCTCACCTTGAACTTTATAACAGCTCGTGACAATGCCTGACCATAAATCTAATTCCTGATTTATCTCAGTTATTTTACTTGAAGGAATTTCCATTCCGTCTTCACCGATAAACTGAAAGGATATTTGGCCAAGCTGTACTCTGTGCGGGTTCTGCCTTAACCAGTGATAAGCTTCTTCTTTATTTCCAGGAAGCATAGGGTAAGGTACCTGACGTCCGTCATGGTCATATAATTGATACTCTATATCACTATCAAGGTAATATCCTTTTCTTCTGCTGTAATGCCATCCCCAATTCGACTCGGTACCTAATGGGGTTTCATAAAGGTGGGGAAACGATTGTAATCCTGTAAAATCCAGGCTAAAGCCAAAACTGCCATTTCCAATCGAAAGGGGGGATAATGGCTCTACTGACTTTATCTTTGGGTTATGCTTCTGCACAATACGTTTTCTATCCAAATTACATACCTCCTTTTGCAGTCTGTTCGATATTTTCCATCACTGCATTTACTCGTCGATATTTCCCCGGGGTCATATCATGGTATTCACGGAACTTGCGGATAAAGCTGTTCTCATGCTGATAACCAATCTCTACGGCAATGTCTGCGATTTTTTTATCTGTATCTATTAATAACTGTTCCGCCCGTTCCATTCGTAATCTGGTAAAATAACCATAGATTGTATCATCTATTTCTTCTTTAAACCATTGACTGGCAAGGCTGACACTTATTCCGACAGATTCTGCTATCTCAGGGATGCCAATTGGTTCGTTTAAATGGTCTGTCATATATTGAATCATTTTCTTACACATAATATATTTCTTTGATTCATTGAGTTTTTTTATTTTTTCAATCTTTTCTGTGATAATCTCATTCAACCAAACAGAAATATCACCAATATCCATTGTTTCCCATTCAAAATCTGCAACGGCGGCTTCCTTATGGTGCTCTTCCCAAACTTCTTCCTTTACTTTTTTCATTAAATGCAATACCTGTCTCGGGTGAAGCCTTTCTTTCACAATGCGATGGCGTAAATGATTAATCATTTCTACCTGCTGCATGGGCTCTGCTCTAGTAAAAGATTTTAATAATTGCTCTTCATCAGTTAAAAACCCTGTATTCCCTTCGGTCTTTTCTGAAAGCATATATACCTTTCCGTATCCTTTCAATAATCGGTATTGCAAAGCTGACTCGGCCTGGAGCATTGCTTCTTTTACATCCTTAACAGGAACACAACCTCTGTTTACCCCTGCCGATACTGTAAATTTTAGTATACCCTCCACTTTTGTAAGCGCTATCCTTAAATGGTTTACTAAGCCTACCTTTTCATCAGTTGGCTGAATAATAAATATCATCTTATCTGCACCTATATCAACAGCTTCCACTCGGAAATGGGTTGACAAAACTTCTGAAATAATATTTGCCATACCAGACTTAATAACAGGGTGGTAATTTGGAGTTACTTTCTTCCTCCATCTCGGATAATTATCAATCGACACGACAAGTAAATGGACAGCCTCATTATTCCACTCAGCAAAGTATGTCTGCCATTTTTCTGTAATTTCCTTTTTATTAACTAGCTTACCTATATAAATATCATATATAAATTTGGATTTTGCCTCTATCTTCACTTTATTAATTAAATGTGATAAATGTTTATGGTCAATTACCAGGTCATCAATAATATTCTCTAAATATAGTAAATCGCGCTTATATTCTTGCTGTTCATCTACCGAGAGTAATTCTTTTAATCTGCGGATTGGTCTCAACTCAACAGAATGAATATAGAAAATAGCGATCCCGCCAAGCACCAGGGCAATTAAAGATACAGTAAAAACTACATCCCTTATTGTTTTCGATTTAGCCAAAACACTCTCCTGTGATACTACAGATACATACTTCCAGCCAGTATACCGGGATGCTATCTGATTTGTTAATAAAATCTTATTATTATAACTGATATCCATTAAGCTGCCATTTTTTACTTTTTCATTAACATACTCGACCGTCTCTGTATCGAATACATGATTATTTGTTTTATAAAGAATGGTGTTATTCTGATCAACGATATATTGCATACTGTTAGATTGAGGTTCACTCGAAGACTTCAATTTAGAAAAAAGCTCTTTTTCATCTAAGTTTATCGCAATGAGTCCTATCGCTTCACCTTGTGTGCTAACTTTTCGAAATAGTGAAATGTTTGAACCTTTATGCTTTGCTCCATCTGGCAATGTACGGTATTTTACAATC
This sequence comes from Gracilibacillus ureilyticus, assembly GCF_900111195.1. GTDB lineage: Bacteria > Bacillota > Bacilli > Bacillales > Amphibacillaceae > Gracilibacillus > Gracilibacillus ureilyticus. The sequence goes on along the minus strand of NZ_FOGL01000003.1, from coordinate 146,224 downwards.
ATTGGGGTATTTTTTAACTCATTAATGACATTCGTCCATTCCGCATCATTGAAATTGGCACTGCTTGAACTGTAGCCTTGAGGAATTGCGACAAAGCTGTCTTCCTTTAGATTATAAACATAAATACTTTTGATTACTGATGAATTTTGGGTAATGGTTGTTAGTTTATTATAAATAGTTCTTACATTCCGATAAGAACTTTGCCCATTATTTGTGAGAAATTGATAAACATTCTGGTCAAGCGCCAACTGCACAGCAATCTGATCGGAATCAAGAATGTACTCGTCAATATAGTTTTTGTTAATTTTAAGCATTTGCTGCTGTGGTTCATTTAATTCCTGCTTCAATACCTCTTTTGATGTGTAATAAGAAGAAAATCCTACTGTGAGAATAATAAAAATAACCAATACCATTAACAGAAACAGCAATCTCGTTTGAGTATCAGATAATTTTCTCCTAAGCACATTGGTTATACCCTTCTTCATCAACCCACCTGCCTTTGTCTCTCAGTTTTTCTTCTTATTATAGTATATGACAGAATTCTTTGGTAAATAATCTAAAAATAGTTCACTCCTTCTCTTTTAACATAGAGAAGGAGCGGATTGACTACTTTGCGGTGTCATACCATTCCTGAACACGTTGTGTTACTTCTTCGCCACCTGACTGATACCATCTGTCGACAAATTCATCAAATTTCTCAATCGGCCATTCACCGATGACGATTTTTGTTAAATACTCTTGGAACAACTTATGCGACTGAATATCTGGATATCCTTCATATACGGTTGAAGGCAGCCCGTCTCCCGCGATTCTCCTCGCATCTGCCTTGCTTACCTCAAAGATATCTTTCACCATTTCCTGTTCTTCTTCAGAGAAAGAGTTTTCTATTCTAATATTCATTGATTCGTCTGTCGTTAAATTTAACATTCCTAAAGCAAGCGGCTTATCGTCTGATGATGGAAGTAATACTTTCTCACCGTCAACTACCTCATGCTGTACTCCTTCAATACCATATTGTACAAAATCTGCATTCGCTGGATCATAGAAGAAATCAAGCAGCTTTAGTGAGTTAATTGCATTGTCTTCAGAGGCTGCCGGAATCATCCATTCAGGCTCGCCCATACTTTTTTGGGTAATAAAACCGTCAAATCCCTCCACTTCAGGAAGTGGCATACCAACAACATAAGCATCCGGGGCACCTTCTTTCATTGCAGCATATCTTTCTTTTAAGTTTGCCGGAAGGTGATACCAGCTGCCAACCAAATTGTTATTAATCTTAGCTGTCCATACATCACCCTTGTTCAAAAATGTTTCATTATCAAGTAAACCCTCTGCATATAAATCCCGAATAAATTTGATGGCTTCTTTCATATTTTCTGATGTTCCAGCATAATTAATCTCACCATTATAAATATCCCATTCCGGATAACCTTCCCACATCGCGACACCAAACATGGCAAATAAATGGTCCATCCACCGGCCGAATTCCCTTCCACTTGTAGGCAGCTCATCCTGCTGTCCATTTCCATTCGGGTCCTGATCACGAAACGCAATCAACATTTCTTTATAATCTTCGATGGTTTCGGGCATCTCTATCCCTACAGCATCCAGCCAATCCTGTCTTAATAGAGCCGCACGTTCAGGGATTAAATAGACTTTTGGTACGTAATATATTTTCCCGTCCGGAGAGGCTGACCGGACAATATTCCATGCTTCTTCAGGAATTCTCTCCCAAACGTTTGGAGCATACTCTGGGAGCAAATCATCCAGTGCTAATGCGCCGCCCTGATTAATCAGTGTTTGTTCCACCCCGCCTATTGGTCTCAAAATATCAGGGAAATCTTCAGATGCGATCATTAGATTGATATACTCAGCAGGCTCCGAACCTGGTGGTGTTGTCATTAATTGATACTCCACACCTGTCTTATCTTTTACATACTGCACATGTGGATCATCACTTTCTGGAATAGTACCTTTCCCCATATGACTTTTAAACACAGTAACCGTCGCTCCCTCTTCACCTGACTCTGCCGTCTCCTGATCTCCTTCCGTATCATCTTGCGTCTCACTTGCATTCTCATTGGAAGAACAACCAATCAGGAAAAATAAAAACAGTCCAGCTGCCAATAAAAAATAATACTTTCTTTTCATTCTGGAAAACCTCCCTTGTAGTTTTTCATATCTATTCTTTTAATGAACCAAGAACTGCTCCTTTAACAAAATACTTTTGCAAATATGGATAAACGATAACAATAGGTATGGTAGCAAATATTATTGTAGCCGCTTTCAAAGTGGTTGTATTAAAATCGAAATCTCCCATAATCAGGTCAACTGCTGCCAGTTCTTCTTCTGAAGTAAAAAATGCTCTTAACCTCATTTGCAATGGCCATAAATCTGGATTTCTTAAAAAAAGTACCGCAGTCTTGAACGTGTTCCAGTAACCCACCGCATAAAACAAACTAATTGTTGCTAATACAGGCTTCGATAATTGCAAATATATCTGGAACAATAACCGGAACTCATTACAGCCGTCTATGCGTGCCGCATCATCGATATCTTTCGGAATACTCATAAAAAAGGTTCTAACAATAACCATGTTAAACGTGCTGACTAACCCAGGAATAATTAAAGACCATATAGAATCCATTAGGCCAACTTCTCTAACCGTTAGAAAAAAAGGGATCATTGGTGCATTAAAGATCATTGTAATTACCATCATTAGCATGACAGGCCTTCTCAGCATAAATTCTTTACGTGATAATGGAAACGCTGTCAATACAGTGAATAACATACTTAGAAAAGTTCCTGCAACTGTAATAAACACTGTTACACCGAATGCTCTCCACAGTACTTCATTTTGGAGAATATGCTGCCATGTCGCTAGTGTAAATTCCACAGGGATCAGAAACACTTCTTTGGAATCCGCAGCGATAGGCGAACTAAATGAAACTGCCAGCAGATGGATGAGTGGTGCGATCATTGTTGAGGCTAAAACTAGCAACAACGTATAATTAACTACCTGAAATAATCTCTCTCCTATAGTTAGTTTCATTTACCACAACCCCTGTTCTGATTTTCTTGCAAGCCTGTTAAAAATCCATAGCAGAACAAAGCCGATAACAGACTGAAATAATCCGATTGCTGTTGTTAAACTATACTGACCTTGAAGTACCCCGGCCCTGTATACATATGTTTCAATAATATCACCAACAGAATAAGTCATTGGTGTTAAAAGATTATAAATCTGATCAAAACCAAGCTCGAGGAAATTACCAATATTTAATAAAAACAGCACAGTAATTGTTGGCAGCATTAACGGTAATGTTATATAGAGCGTTTGTTTAAACCGATTTGCCCCATCTATTACTGCTGCTTCATAAAGACTTGGGTTAATTGCTGTTATTGCTGCTAAATAAATAATCGTACCCCAGCCTACTTCTTTCCAAATACCAGAAATTACTACAATGGATCGGAAATAGGATTCTTCCTGCATAAACAGTATTGGTGCATAACCAAACATTTCCCTAATGGCATTGACGATCCCTTGATTTGCCAGCAATTCGAACACAATTCCCCCAACTACTACCCATGAAAGGAAATGTGGAAGGTAAAATAAACTTTGCACAGTTTTTTTTACAATGAGTATCCTTATCTCATTAAATAACAGAGCTAAAATTATCGGTGCCGGAAATTGAAAGATTAATTGATAAAAAGCTATCAATGCTGTATTTCTTAATACCTCATGAAAATCTTCATAGTTATACAGAAAACGGAAATTTTCAAATCCTACCCAAGGGCTTGCTAATATTCCTTTGAAAATCTGGTAATCCTGAAATGCTATTACACTACCCATCAATGGAATATACTTAAAAATAATGTAATAAATGATTCCCGGCAAAATCATCAGATACAACACCCAGTGTTTCCTGATATTTTTTACCAGACGACTATTTATCAACTGCTGATTATTACTTTTTTTACCGGCTAACGTGTCGGCACGCTCCGCCATATGCTCCCCCCTTTCTTATCTTTGGATTCATCATATCGTCATGTGAAGGAAATGCACAATCAACCATTTCTACAATCACTATTCATTTCTTATTTTCCGTTTCATATCAATGATTTGTTCAGCCTGTACGGAAATGGTTAGTTCTTATAATGCACTTAAAAAAGACTGCATCACCAACAATTCCTAAGTTGATGATGCAGTCAGTTTCATTACTTTATACCCTCAGCCTCGGTTTGAGGATATTAATAGCTTAAACAAAAAAACCGAGCCCAGCAAAATAGGCTCAGTTTTCCAGAAAGAGTTTTAACCTTTATTTTTATTATATACATCGAACCCTACTGCAATCAACAGTACCATACCTTTAATAAATTGCTGCCAGTCAATTCCAATACTAATCAATGACATACCATTGTTCATCACACCCATAACGAGACCACCAACAATGGATCCAATGACCGTACCAACACCACCAGCCATTGAGGCACCACCGATAAATACAGCAGCAATTGCATCAAGCTCTAACATGTTTCCAGCTGCTGGAGTGGCAGAATTTAACCTTGCAGCAAACATCAATCCAGCTAATGCTGCTAAGACACCGTTGTTTACAAATACCCAGAAAACAACACGTTTGGTCTTAATCCCTGAAAGATCCGCTGCCTTCTTATTACCACCAGTTGCATAAATATGTCTCCCCATAACGGTATTCTTCATAATGAATGTGTAAGCAATAATTAAAACAAACACGATTATAAGAACTGTTGGAATACCTTTATTTAATGCCAATTGATAAGCAAACCAATTAATAACAAGGATTAGTGCCACTAATTTCACTAAAGTAACCCATAATGGCATTACCGTAAACTGATATTGAATTTGTGTTTTTCGTTTATTGAATTCCAAATACACAAGTACTACTGACAAAATGATTGATAAAACCATTGTGGTAATATGCAATCCTCCAGAACCAAACAGGTCCGGAATAAAGCCACTGCTTATCTTCTGAAAGGAGTCCGGGAATGGTGCTAAAGATTGACCATCCAGTAAATAGAGTGTAAGACCCCGGAATATTAACATACCGGCAAGTGTTACTATAAATGAGGGAATCCCTACATAAGCAATCCAGAAACCTTGCCATACACCGATAAGTGCCCCTGCTACAAGAGCAATAACAACAGCTGCCCATACTGGTACATTCATATTGATGATCAGCACGCCAGCGATCGCACCAATAATTGCAACTACAGAACCAACCGATAAATCAATATTTCCTGTAATAATGACCAATACCATTCCGACAGCTAATACTAAAATAAACCCATTTTGTAAGATTAGGTTCGTTAAGTTAAGTGGTTTCAAATTGACTCCATCTGATAAGAAAAAGAAAAGCCCTGTTATTAAAATTAATGCAATAACCATACCGTATTCACGCATATTATTGCGGAATAAATTAACGATTGTCTGCATGACTAGTCCCCCCTGCTCCTGTCATGTAACGCATTACATTCTCCTGATTTGCTTCATCACGCATCAATTCACCTGTAATCCGTCCTTCATTCATTACATAAATACGATCCGAAAGGCCGAGCACTTCCGGTAATTCTGATGAAATAACTAACACAGCTAAGCCCTGTTCTGCCAGTTCATTAATTTGTGTATAGATTTCAAATTTTGCACCTACGTCAATACCTCTAGTTGGCTCATCCAGAATTAAAACATCAGGTTCAGTAAAAATCCATTTACTAAGCACAACCTTCTGCTGGTTTCCACCGCTCAAATTTCCAACAACCTGCTGAATGGAAGGAGTTTTTATATTTAATTTCTCCCTTAATCCCTGTGCCTCTACTATCTCCTGATTTTCATTAACAACAGTGTTTTTCGAAATACGCTTTAAGTTGGACAATGTGATGTTGTGTTTAATATCATCTATTAAATTTAACCCGTAAGTTTTACGGTCCTCTGACACGTAAGCAATTCCTGCCTCGATTGCCTGGCTTACCGTATTTGCCTGCACTTGTTGACCATTCTTATACAATTCGCCGGAAATTTTGTTACCATATGTCTTGCCGAACATGCTCATTGCAAATTCCGTCCGGCCTGCACCCATTAAACCAGCAATTCCTACAATCTCCCCGCGTTTAATATGAATATTCACATTATCAATTACTTTCCTGTCGCTATGCTGCGGGTGATAAACGTTCCAGTTCTTCACTTCAAACAATACATCCCCAATATTTGGATTGCGGTCAGGGAAGCGACTTGTCAATTCACGACCAACCATGCCTTTAATTATTCGTTCCTCAGATGCTCGCTCAACACTTGTATCCATTGTTTCTATCGTTTGCCCATCACGTAATACCGTTATCGAATCTGACACTGCAGAAACTTCATTTAATTTATGGGAGATTAGAATAGAGGAAATTCCTTGCTTCTTCAAATCTAGCAATAGCTTTAACAGGTTTTCACTATCCGTCTCATTCAATGCTGCAGTAGGTTCATCAAGGATTAGCAGTTTTACATTTTTAGAGAGTGCCTTCGCAATCTCTACTAACTGCTGTTTACCTACCCCAATGTTCATAACCGCTGTCTCTGGAGAATCCTTCAATCCTACTCTCTCGAGAAGCTTTTTGGATTCCGAGAACGTTTCCTGCCATTTTATTACTTTACCTGAATGTCTTTCATTTCCAAGGAATATATTTTCGGCAATGGATAAGTAAGGACTAAGGGCTAACTCCTGATGTATTATTACAATCCCTAACTCTTCACTTTCCTTAATATTTTTAAATTGGCATTCCTGACCTTCAAACAGGATTGATCCCTCATATGATCCATGGGGATAAACTCCACTGAGTACTTTCATTAACGTAGATTTACCTGCCCCGTTTTCACCTACCAATGCATGGATTTCCCCACGCTTCACTTGCAAATTCACATTATCCAGTGCTTTTACACCCGGAAATTCTTTTGTAATATTTTGCATTTCCAGTATAAATTTGGACATGATACTCACCACCTTCAGGAGATTACATCATATAACAGGTTTAGTGGTGATCGGGACCACCACTAAACTCATTATTTATTGAAGTTCGTCTTCAGAGTAGTAGCCGCTGTCGATAACTACTTCCTGGTAATTATTAATATCTACAGATACAGGTTCTACTAGATATGTTGGAACAACTTTTACTCCATTATCATATGTTTCTGTATCATTCACTTCTGCTTCTTCACCTTTCAAAATAGATTCCGTCATGTTTACAGCTACTGCTGCTAAATCACGAGTATCTTTAAACACAGTTTGAGTTTGTTCTCCTGCAATGATAGATTTAATTGATGCTAATTCAGCATCTTGTCCCGTAATTACAGGTAATGGTAAATCATCTGAACCATAACCAACCCCAGTAAGTGCCTGAATAATCCCACGGCTAATTCCGTCATATGGAGATAAAACTGCATCAACAGTCTCCCCACCTGAGTAAGAACTGCTTAAAATATTCTCCATACGTGATTTTGCTGTATTACCATCCCAGCGCATTGTTGCCGCTTGTTCAAAATCTGTTTGACCACTCTGTACAACTAGTTTTCCTTCATCGATATATGGTTGTAACACACTCATTGCGCCATCCCAGAAGAAGTATGCATTATTATCATCTGGTGAACCGCCGAATAATTCGATGTTGAATGGACCTTCTGCATTTGGTAAGTCAAGCGCTTCTTCGATATATGATGCTTGTAATACCCCTACCTGGAAATTATCAAAAGTTGCATAATAGCTTACATGTTCAGATTCCATGATTAACCTGTCATAAGAAACCACTTCAATTCCTTGTTCATTTGCTTTCTCTAATACATTGGTAAGTGCAGTACCGTCAATTGAAGCAATAACAAGAGCTTTTGCCCCTTTTACAATCATGTTCTCAATTTGCTCAATTTGCTTATCTACATCATCTTCTGCATATTGTAAATCTGTTTCATAACCTAATGCCTCTAATTGCTCTACCATGTTGTTCCCATCGTCTACCCAGCGCTGAGAAGATTTTGTCGGCATCGCTACACCTATTAAACCGCCTTCTGCTGCTTCTCCGCCATCCTCAGAGCCTCCCCCTGACGATTCTTCTCCGCCGCCACAAGCAGCAAGGAATAAGATAAGACTTAAAAATAGTGCAAGTAAACTAAACTTTTTCATAAATGAATCCCCTTTCATTTCTTTATTCATATTCTTTCTTGCTTAGTTATACTGTACACCAAACTTCCAATGTAAGGCTTTACATTTATTTAAACAGTTTTTATAAAAAATTAACCTGTTCGTTTTTTATCAGGACTTTTAATCAGCGGGGATTACAAGTAAAAAATCCTGGAAAACAAAAAAACCGAACTTATGCGTAAAAAATTCGGGCATAGTTCGATCCTAAATTTGGCTAAAGCTTTTTTGCCATGGAGTTTTACTGGGCTTCTTTTGTCTTAAACTGCTTCGGTGACATACCTTCTTCTTTCTTAAATGCTGTACTAAAATAATGCTGGGAATCATATCCTACTTCTTCTGCAACATCCCGAATGTTTAAATCTGAATATCTTAATAATTCTTTTGCTTTTTTTATCCGCATTTGTGTAACAATATGGACATAAGATTGGCCTAGTTCTTTTTTGATCATTTTACTCAAATAAACTGCCGAAACATGCAGTGTACTTGCAACACTTTCCAATGTCAGATCCTGTTCACGATAATGCTTCCGAATGTAGGCCAGTGCCTGTCTTACAAGTGGAGTTAAATGAATATAGTTATTTAATTCATTTTTACATCGTTCATAAGCATAAGTGAGCTGTTGATAGTCTCCATTTTCAATAGTTGTCATTCTCGCATATACAACCTGGTTGATACATAATTTCACTGCATCTTCAATCTGAATAGTAATATCCTTATTTGTTTCGTCCCAAATAAACACCTGTATCCATTTTTTCTGATCCTGAAGAATCACCTTCTCAAATCCCTCGAGGATTTCTGCCGTTATATTTTCGATAGCAGATAAATAGGTTTTTCTGTCCTCTTCCGATAGTAACTCATGGTTAATCTGTTCTTCTGACCACTTAATCAAAAGCAGGCGTTTTGGTGTGTTTCCGGGTAGCTGTAAAAATTCAAGTTGTGATTTGATTTCCGATTCTGTTAATCTATTGTGCATCCAGTCAAAGAAAAAGCGCTCCATTAATTGAGAGTGATTTTTTTTAATCTGGTTAGATGCCTGTTCTAAATAAGCTTCCTGCTCTTTCCTGACTTCCAGCTCTTTCTTCACCTCAAACAGGATCTCCTTCAGTTTCTCAGGGTTTACCGGTTTTAATATATAATCCTCGACCTGAAGGCGGATCGCTTCCTGGGCATATCTGAAGTCATCATATCCGGAAATAACTATCATTTTACATTCTATCTTTTCTTTAATTGTCTTCATTGCTTCAATGCCATTTAAAATTGGCATATTCAAGTCAATTAACAAAATATCAATACCTTTATTTAGTGCTAATTCTACTGCTTCCTCGCCGTCCTCTGCTTCTCCGACAACCTCCATATCCAATTGTGCCCAATCCACAGCTGACCTGATGCCATCCCGAATAATAAACTCATCATCTGCTATTAATACTTTCCACCTAGCCATTGTTACTACCCCTTCTCTAAATATTGCTCTCGAATTACCGGTAACAGAAGCCTTACCTGTGTTCCCTGTCCTGTTTCACTGTCTATTTCCAATCCATAATCAGTTCCATATGCTAATTGTATTCTTGCCTGGACATTTAATATTCCATATCCCTTTTTGGTCTTGGACCCTTCTGTATTTTCCGTTCTGCTCACAGCTTCTTGTAATGCTTCTCTCATTTCATCAAGCCGTTCTTGCGTCATCCCTGCCCCATTATCTGCAATCGTAATAAGTAACAGATCCTCCTCTTTCTCTACGTTTATCTGAATATGACCCGGTCCTCTTCTTTCTTTGATCCCATGATATATAGCGTTTTCAATAATTGGCTGCAAAATAAATTTTAACGTATAATATGAGTGCACATGGGGATCCATCTCGATAGAGTAATTCAATTTATCCTGATATCTCGTCTTTTGTATTTTTAAATAGCTTTCAATGTGCTCGATTTCCTCTGAGACCATTATCGTGTCTCTGCCCTTACTCAGCCCTATTCTAAACAATTTAGCTAATGATTCTACCACTTCCGCTACATCAATTGCGTTATGCTTTCTGGCCATCCATTGAATGGTGTCCAAAGTATTGTAAAGAAAATGCGGATTAATATTCGCCTGTAAACTGCGGAATTCTGCGTCACGTTTTTGTCTTTCCTGTCTTTCCGTCAGGCGCATAAGTTCCAGCACCTGCTGAAGCATTGTATTAAAACTTCTGCCAAGCAATCCGATTTCATCATAACGTTTATCCTTATATCGAACATGCAGATCACCGCTCTCTGCCTTTCTCATAAATGTCATCAGTTCAACAATAGGTTTTGAAATGGAATGTGACAGATAGTAACTGACAGGAATCCCAAAAAGCATAATGAGAAAGATAAAAACTATTAAATAAAAACGAATTTCCCGAAGCTCTAGTAACGACTCTTCTGCAGGAAATACACCGACTGTCGTCCAATCAGCAAATGGGGAACGCTGATAAATAAACTGAATCTTTTCATCATTAATTGTTTTAGAAAAGTTTCCTGAAGGTTGATTACTAATCCATTCTAATGGCACTTCCTCAATGATAGGCTGATTTGGCAAATAAATATTCTGTCCTTTATTGTCCACGACCATTAAATATCCGCTTTTTCCGAGCCGAATATCTCTTGCAGTCTCAGCAATGACCCGTAATTTTAAATCAATAAGTATAACACCCCTTACTTCATTAGTAAAAGGATCAATCACCGCCCTTACGACAGATACCACGTCATCATTTTTGTAATCTACTATCGACGTCAGCCTTCTCCCATCAGGCCTTCCGATAATATGGAAAATACCGTCACTTTCTACTGCTTCCTGATACCAGAAACTTTCTGTGAGATCAAGTATGGAAGGGGCATACAATTCATTACTGATATATTCCCCCTCTTTATTAATGACCATTATTCCAGCTACTTCCGAAGTAATAGTTGTAAAACTTCTCAAAAAACGCTGAATTTCATACTTATTTTTAATACCTTCAGGCTCATCCAGAAACTGTTGGACTTCATTATCTGATGCAATCATATAGGTGATACTCTGCATATTATTAATATAAAACTCAAAGGTCTGATTCACCTTACCGATTAACTGCATTGTGTTATCATTAGCCTGTTCCTCCAGCACTCTTTCCACTGTGAGGCTGACGAGTATACCTAAACAAAGGATCGGAAGAATACCAATCAGCAGAAAATGAGAGATGAGTTTATATCTGATCGGTATATTATTAATCTGTATCCATCTTTTCACAATCACTCATCCATTCTTATCATTCATTGGGGTAAAATTCGTCGACATTTTCTTTTGTCACAAACGTAATGCCTGTGTCTACATAACGCGGAAGGTTGGTGCCTGCTTCTACATCATTTGCAAGGTCATGCTGAATATGAAATAAATACTGCAATGACCAATATCCCATTTTCCATGTACCTTGGGCAAGCGTTGCTGATATAACACCTTCCTCAACCATATCTAATGTTCCTTTATCTGTATCAAAGCTGATAATACGTATTTCATCTTTTTTCTGCTGTTCTAATACCGATTGACCAACACCCACCCCTCCATTAGCTTCCGAAGCAAAAACCCCCTTTAATTCGGGAAAATCCCGAATCATTTCATCGACCACTTCTTTTGAGGTCATCTGATCCCCCCTGCCATCCTGTGTCGCAACTATTTCCATATCAGGGTAATCTGAAGCTATCGTATCACGGAAACCATTGGTACGTTCCTGATGGTTTAATTGTTTTGGATGTGTCACTATTCCTATTTGACCCTTTTCATTAAGTAATTCAGCCATTTTGTGGGCAGCAGCTGTTCCGGCATAATAGTTATCTGTTCCTAAAAAGGAAAACGCTTTACTATCTGGTGCATTTGCATCAAACATGACTATTGGGATGCCGGCATCTACCGCTTTATTAATAACATCATTAAGCGCAACAGGGTCCATCGCAGATACAGCTATTCCTGCCGGCTTTTTGGCTATCACCTGCTCTAGCACAGTAATTTGCTCGTTTACATCATATTGTGTGGCACCCCTGTATTCTACAGAAACATTTAATGCTTCTGCAGCATCCTCAAATCCTTTGAGTGCCCGTTTCCAGTAATCAATACCAGACTGGAATGTTACCATGACATAATTTTCATCAATTGTCCCCCGCAGTTCTTTATCTGACCACTGACTATTTGTTGTATCATCTGTTTGGTATTGATAAACATATAAGACAAATAGACCGATTAGCATGAGATAAACAAATAGTAGCTTCTTCATCTTGTAACCCCTTTCATAATAGGTTCTCCTATATAGTAAAAGATATCTATCATTTATACAACCTATTTTATTACCATCTAAATACCTAGGTATATATGATAATGCCATAACTAAAAAGCACACAATTACATTTGTGTGCTTTTTGCAATCAAAATGTCTAAATCAATTGTCACTTCTTCTAAAGAAAGATTAGCTTTGTCCTTTCCCCATGTCAATGGTGTCATGTTTAACAGTGCCTCCTGATAAACCGGATCTACTTGCCATTTATATTGAACTCTTCTTTTCTCCATTTCAGGGAAATGCTTGCGGAATTTTTCTATCGTCTGGTCATTCGTATATTTTCTCTTTTCTTCATCAAGAACCTGTTCCCTTATTTCCCGCAGATAGTTTGCTTGCGGAATTACTTTGATCATGAGACCAGTGGCTTTTAATAACCGTGAGAATTCATGATAATTAGCCGGAGACAGGATATTCAATATGATATCAAACTGTTTGGATTGGAACGGACTCTTCGATAAATCACCGACAGTCCAAATCACATCTTCATAATATTTAGCCGCGGTCATTATGCCATCTTTTGAGATATCGATTCCAACACCAATCATATTTTCCTTATTAATATATTCAAGTATTTGCACAAGATGGGACCCTTCCCCACAACCCACATCCAAACATGCAGTATCTGACGGTGACAGGACCTGCTTCAATTGCTCTGCTATCATTATATGCATCTGCCGGTACATTCCTGCCATAATAATTGTATGTCTATCATTAAATAGTTCCTTGCTGTAATCTTCAGGAGAAGCTTGCATTAATAAATTGATATAACCCTTTTTAGCAATATCAAACGGATGATTTCCCGGGCATCTTACTGTATTGCCTTCTACTTTTATCTCTCTGCCGCATATTGGGCATGCAAATAGTTGATCATGTTTTTCTATCAGCCTTGCCGTCTTCTCTATTTTCTTCATGTAAGGAGCCACTCCATCGGTTTTAGTTACATCTTAACTCGCTGAACCAGCTAACGCAACTTCAAACACATGGTGGGTGGTTATCCTTTGATCAGCTTGCTGCGCATTTTATTTGATGCCAATTCAACAATAATAATTAAAATGACAAGCCCGATTAAGATGGAACCTACTTCATTCCAGCGGTAGGAATTCATTGCGAAAAGTAATGGTGCGCCAATACCACCTGCACCGACTAAGCCCAATACGGAGGCATCACGCAGGTTCATATCAAAACGATAAATCATAATGGATAAAAACATCGAAAACAATTGCGGGACAATTCCATAACGAATTTTCTCCATAGTTGTACAACCGATCGATGTCATTGATTCAAGTACACTTGTATCTAAGTTTTCAATCGCATCAACATATAATTTCGATAACATGCCAATGGAAGTTATCCCGATTGTTAGTACACCGGCAAATGGACCTGGTCCGGTAACACGAATAAACATTAACCCGTATACGATTGCCGGAACGGTTCTAATAAAGATTAACAGTAACCTTGTAAGAAATGCGACAGGTTTTGGCACGACATTAGAAGCAGATAAAAATGCTAAAGGTATGGCAAGAATGGATCCGATAATTGTTCCTAAAAATGCAATAGCAATTGTTTCTACTAATAAATAGGCAACCCCATTTGAGTTAAAGGTTAACAATAACTCTAAATCCGGAGTGAGAATTCCAGATATAATATTAACAGCAATCGACAAGCCACTTTCTTTCACATCATTCAAACTAACCGCTGAAACAGACCATACAAACAGCACGGTAAGAATAAAAGCTACTGTATAGAGATACAGGTAATTTCTCGGTGCAGCATATAATTGTTTTTCAACATGATTCATTGTAAATCCCCTTCTGGTACTTCTTTTATACTAATTTTTTTCTGAAATGTTCACTAACTGTTTCGATAGCAAAAACAGTAATCGCAAGTACTAGTAAGATCATTCCGACGCTGGCATAATCTCTCCATCCTATTCCTTCATCCAGTAACAGTCCAATTCCTCCTGCACCAACATAACCTAGAATTGCCGCATGGCGGACATTTCCTTCAAAACAGAAAAGGGATGTAGATAAATAATTAGGTAATACCTGCGGGAAAATGGCTTGCCTGAATGCCTGGGATTTTGTCATCCCTAATGACTCCATTGCTTCAAATGAGCCCATACCAGCATTTTCAATCTGTTCATATAATAATTTCCCTACATAAGAGAGAGTGAATAAGAAAATCGCTACAGTTCCAGCTAAAGTACCTAAACCAAACACAAAGGTTGCAATTAATGCGGTAACTAATGCCGGCATCGTTCTTAAAAGACTGAGAAAAATCCGTGCAGCAGTATTTATTACATTGCTTTTTACAATATTAGAAGAAGCTAAGTAGGCAAATGGGATAGCAGCTAATGAACCTAGTACTGATCCTAATAAGGACATTTTTATCGTATCCATTAAGGGTGTCCATATATTTGGTAAGTGCTCCCATTTTGGTGGAATCATTTCTTCTATAATCATGTAAAATTTATAGCCGTTTTTGATAATTTGATTTATATCAAAATTCGTCAATTCTATTGAAAAAAACAATCCGGCCATAATCAATATAATAACCAGAGGTGTTCGGGATCTTTTTTCTAATACTGTTTTGCCATTTGGCATTTGTATTTTTTTCGGCGGGAATATTTTGTCATACATAAGCCTCTTCCCCTTCTAAATTCTCCAGAATTTCCTCTGCTTTTCCTTTGTAAATATAGTCAAGGATCTCCGCCGTTACTTCTGCCGCTTTACCATCAAATACAACTTGTCCTTCACGGACACCAATAATTCGTTCAGCATATTCCAACGCAACTTCTACATGGTGAATGTTCATGATCACCGATATTCCCATCTCCCGGTTGATACGCTGGAAATCATCCATAACTTGCTTAGACGTTACCGGATCAAGTGAAGCAATTGGCTCATCAGCTAGTATGATATCGGGGTTTTGGGCTAACGTTCTTGCAAGCGCAACCCGCTGTTGCTGGCCACCTGATAATTGGTCCACTCTAACATACGCCTTGTCCAGTATTCCTACCTGATCAAGTGCAGTTAATGCTTTTATTTTATGTTCCTTTGAAAAGAAACCAGTTAATTTCCGTATATAGGATAGTTCAGGAACAAATGAGACTAATACATTGTTCAACACCGTAGTACGTGTGATCAGATTAAAGGATTGAAAAATCATGCCAATTCTTCTGCGGAATTTACGCACTTCTTTTCCCTTCAATTTGCCTACTTCCACTCCGTCAACAATCAGCTGACCTTGTGAAATATCATGCATCCGGTTGATGCATCTGATTAACGTTGATTTTCCTGCTCCAGATAAACCGATAACCGCCACAAATTCACCTTTATCAATTTGTAAATTTATATTTTGTAATGCTTTCACGTTGTTTTGGTACACTTTATCGACATTTATAAATTCTATCATGTTAAAACTCCATTCTAGGTTTTAAGTAAAGACGTTATAACCACTGAAAAATATCGTGAGAAAATGAGAACACCGTTTGATGTTCTCATTTATCTCTTATATTTAGATTTAGTTTAAGCTTTGTAAAAATTCCTGTGCACTTCTTTCATTATCATAGTCAGAAGAGGATGCCTCCTGATACCCTTCATGACTGTAAATGGAGATAACTTCTTTTCCAGCATCCGTTTGTGCAATATTAATGAATGCCTGTTGGATTGCCGTTTTTAAATCATCTGTCATTATTTCAGAATTTTTGCTCACACTAATTGTGTCATTATAGATTTTATCCGTCACACCTACAACGTTTGTTTCATCCCAGATGCTTCCTTCTCGCTCGAATTCACCTTGCCATGCTTCTTCATTATCACGTCTTGCATCAGCATATGAAACCACTATATCCACTTGTTCTGCTGCAAGTCTCGCAAATGCACTGCCGTAAGAATCTACTTGTACGAGATTTTCTAAATCGGTAATTGTTTTATCATAATTTTCCTGCAGCCATAGAGCTGGGTAAATATATCCCGCCGAAGAGGAAGAAGACATTACCGCCCATGAAGCGCTGTTTAAATCTTCAAAAGTCAATTCCTCACCGTTATTCACCTTTTCTGCAAGTTCTTGTCCCTTAGCAGATGGGCCTGCGATAACTAAAGATCGATAATAAGTTACTTGTTCATCTACAGGTTCTGTTGGCTTATTATCATTCCAGTCTTTTGGATCGTCCGAGTCATTACTTAATCCGGCACGAGTTGATGTTAAAAGGACTTCTGCCCCGTCGTCATAAAGGACATATGTACCGCCAGGGATTAAACCAACATCTGTTGATCCGGCAGAAAGTGCTTCTCCAACCGCTTCATAATTTGTACCAACTGTAATTTCTACCTCACCAATATCATAACCTAAGCCTGCCATCTCTGTTTTCAAAAGTTCTTTCAGCGGTTCTGTTGCTGTAATGATCTCCTCAGGATCTCTTGATGGAACAAATCCAATAGATAATGTATCGATCGATTCACCTGCAGCTTCTTCTGAATCCTCTTCACTATCAGCAGAACTATTTTCTTTATCTGATGCCTCTGCTTCATTATCAGATTCATTTGCTGAACCTTCTTCAGAGTCACCACATGCCGCTAATATTGTTGCAAATAACAATGCAATAAGTAACAACCATAATTTTTTCACTTTTTTTCCCCCTAGTAGAATACTTGTCTAAACACTACTTGTATTTTAATTTAGAAATATTAAGTAAATACTCGACTTTTGTAAAATTACTGTAAAAATAGAAAAACTACCCACAAGTCTGTGGGTAGCGTATTATAAATTGGACACATAATTAGGGTGTAATAATCATGTCATCAATATTAATCCGTGCACCAGAAACTCCGCCAACTAAAATCCGAAACCTGAGTGAACCCGGTTCATTCACACTTATTTCTTCCGTTTGTAAGGAACTAGTACTAGTAAACGGACCAGCTACATTAGTCCATGTTAAACCATCGTTAGTCGATTTTTGTAACGTCCAGTATGCTCCGCTATCATTTCCGAAGTTTGCATGAGATACAGATAATTTACTGGTTCCATTTACATTGAAATTCATCGATATGGAACCATTTGAACGAATACGAGCTGACTGTGTTCCGTTTTTCTTGTCTGAACTTAAATCGCCCAATAGTGCATTATCAAAATTCCATACACCTGATAATAACGAGACAGAAGATTCGGCATATGCAGCCTTTGAACCCTGCTCAAATAATTCCGATCCCGCTTCAGTTACTGGATCGCCGTCATTTCCATCCGCCTCCTCATATCCATATGATCCTTCTTTAAATGTAGACGGATCCCACCATTCATAGCCACTGGCTGGTTGACTCCATGGCTCTGACTGCGGTTCTGTAGATGTTACCGGATTTTCTATTGCTAATAGATTTGTTTCTTGATCTAATTCTAAACCGGAAACTTGATTTAACGATGTATAATCCTCCTGCTCAGCCAGCCAGTTGATTAAGTTTACAAGTAAAATATGATTATCTTGATCATAAAAACCGTCATAAGTAGTTTTTGTACCACCAGTTTCTTCTCGTTTATACTTTGGTGTTATATCTTCTACCGGGGAAGAATCACCTATAACTGCTATCTTCCCTAAATTGGCTTTAGATATCGCAACATAAGGTCCTTCATCCAACCCTCCACCATTGTATACACCCTGGTCTACCGCATGTGACCAAGCATCATTCGTTTCTTCCATATAGATTATCCCTTTAGCTTTATCGGGATCGGTTATTGCTAATGTGGATCCAGCATGCATTGTCATTGTCTGCACACCATTTGTTATATTAAAAGATTGTGACGGTGGTACAATGACATCAGAGTATATGTTACCTAACGCATTGTAACGAATTCTTATCCCAAAGTTATCTGATAACCAATCTGAGTTTTCTACATCCTGCATATAAAATGAATTAGCTTCTTCTTCACTCATACCTGCTGCAGGGTCTTGCCACGCGCCTCTTCTATATCCATTAAATACTTCTGATGAATCCCACCTGTTTTTGTTTCGATCAGCATTATAATGATCGGCAACAAAAAAAATACTTCCACCCTTGTTTACATAATCTAACATTGCTTGTTGTTCACCTGTAGAGAAAGGAATGTTTGCTTCGGGAATAACAAATACATCATAATCAATTAAATCACTAAGTGTAAACCGGCCTTCTTTCCGTAATTCTTTAACATAGTAACCTTCTCCTGCTATTGCCTCAGCAAAATCGGAAAACGCACCGTCAATTACCCAGTCCGCCGCTCCTGCTGTCTGACCATGCATGTTATCAAATAATACAGACTTCCCATTTACTGAGCCAGATGGTAAGATTTCCGGGGCAGGATCCATTGGTCCTTCCGCACTTAAAGTCGGGATAAAAAGAAACAAACCAATAACAACAATGAGTGTTAATTGAGTAAATTTACTTCGCATCTTTCTCCTCCTAATTAATAGATTCACATACAATTAAAGATGTATCCTATCCTCCTTCTTCCATTTTCTCTACCTATTAAAAACTACCATAATAATATATTGGAATAATTTCTATTCAGTAAATTTTTTGTAAATAATTATATATCTTCCATTAAAACCAACTAATGCATTCGGCTTCTTTTTGACTAGATATTTGTTATGCTTCCTTATTTTTTTGTATAAAAAAGACTTTCTCCCAATTAAGAAAGAAAGTCTGTTGAGATTATTCATATTCTTTTTCAATATTCTTCGTACTTCTTACTGTATCAATATGCCGAACCATTCCTTCTATTTGTTCCCTTTTATCCTCCAGAAACGGCGGGAGCGATAATTTCTCACCTAAAGTTTCGTAATCCTCATCACCCATAAATCCTGGCCCGTCAGTCGCTAACTCAAACAGTATTTGGGGAGCCACTCTTGTGTACAAGGATTTAAAAAAGAATCGATCAACAAAACCAGACGTCTGGAAGCCAAATTTACGATAATGCTCATCCCATTCCAGTAATGTTGCTTTGTCATCAACTCGAAAAGCGGCATGGTGAACAGTCCCGTAGCCTTGCAGAGCCATTGGCATCACCTTATTTTCTTCCACAATGACTTGTGCACCATTTCCACCTTCACCCACTTCAAATAAGTGTTTGGCATCTTCCTCTGCAATTTCTTTAAAAAGCAGTACTCTTTCCATCACTTGTTTAAAATATTTAAAGTCCTGGATACGGACAAATAACGGACCAAGACCTGTTATAGCGTATTCCAAAGGGATAGGTCCCTCTTGCCACGGTGTTCCTGATTTTACGCCCGTATTATTTTCATCAGAAATCAACTGGTAGTTCTGCTCATCAAAATCAATGAAGCTCAATGTCTTCTTGCCAAACTGTTCCTTGATACCGAAATGCTTTATATTTAAACGGTCAAATCTTTTTAGCCAATAATCAATCGCTTCATCACTTGGAACCCTAAACGAGGTTTTAAATATTTCATTTGTACCATGTGTCCCCTTTGGAATACCAGGGAAGTCAAAGAATGTCATATCTGTTCCCGGACTGCCTTTATCATCAGCGAAGAATAGGTGATATGTCTGAATATCATCCTGGTTGACAGTTTTTTTTACTAAACGCATCCCTAATATATATGTGAAAAAATGATAGTTTTTCTCAGCACTGCTAGTAATAGCTGTAACATGGTGTAAACCCTTTAAACCGTTCATAATTAGTCATCTCCTGTTATCTCGAATTCAAGATAATTATAGCACCCTGATGTAAACTCCGTCAATTTTGCTCACTCGTATACTTATTTTTCCTCATTTTATCATTTTCAAACATCTTTTTACCTGAAAAAGCTGTCCGGATATTTCGGACAGCTCTGTTATTTCCTCATTATTTCCACCAGTCATCAAACACACTAACAGGTTCTTCGCGTTTATGTCTTGTTTTTACGTACCAGTCTTCAATCGTTTCTGCATCTTTTTCAGCAACTTCTTTTCCTTCCAGATAGGCATCAATTACTTCATAAGATACACCTAACGCCACCTCATCAGGCAACTGAGGTTTATCACTTTCCAAGTCTGCAGTCGGAGTTTTTAAATACAAATGTTCCGGACAGCCCAGCATTTTCAGTATTTCTTTTCCTTGTCGTTTCGTCAGGCGGTAAAGTGGAACGATATCTGCCGCTCCATCACCATATTTTGTGAAGAAACCAGTTACTGCTTCTGCAGCATGGTCCGTTCCTATCACCACACCATTTAATGATGCCGCTATGTCGTATTGCACTTTCATTCTCTCTCTCGCTTTTGTATTTCCTTTAACGAAATCGCTGATCGGGCCTAGTTCTTTCTCAACAGCTGCCTGACTGGCATCTACTGCTGCCTTGATATTAACCCGTACCGTTTTACTTGGCTTAATGAACTCTAAGGCATCTATACAGTCTTCTTCATCAGCCTGTTCTCCATATGGCAGCCGAACTGCAATGAATTGGTATTCCTCTCCACCAGCTTCTTCGTTCAACTCATTGATCGCCGTTTGGCTAATATACCCGGCCAACGTAGAATCCTGACCGCCGGAAATTCCAAGTACGGCAGTTTTCAGGAAACTGTGCTTTTTTAAATATAATTTAATCAAGTCGACACTGCGTCGAAATTCTTCCTGATAGTCGATTTCGGGTTTTACCTTTAATGCTGTAATAATTTCCTTCTGTAATGAACGCATCATAACAAACTCCTTTATTTAAGATTTGCCATTCATTTCCTTTACTTTCACTTTGATCTCTTTTATCCGTTCCATTTTGTTTTCCCAACAGAGCTCACTTAAGTCAACAGGGTATTCCTCCGGTTTCATCGTACGTTTATATTCCTCCCACAAAAGCTTCAAATTTTCACTGGCATAGTTTTGAATCTCGTCTAAACCTGGCGACTGGTACTTTATTTCTCCATTTACCACTACATCTACATGCAAGTCTTTTGCTGTGAAGTTAGTCACAAACTTACTAATATAAGTGTGTACAGGGTGAAACATCTTTAATCGCTCTTCATCCTGAGGCCTCTCATGGTCTAATGCGATATAGTCGCCTTCTGAATGCTTGTTTTCATTGTTAATGATCCGGTACACACGCTTACTGCCGGGAGTAGTAACTTTCTCAGGATTTGCTGAAATTTTGATTGTATCTACCATTTCCCCATTTTCTTCTATTGAAACTAATTTATATACACCGCCAAGTGCCGCCTGGTCATATGCAGTAATCAATTTGGTACCAATACCATATATATCAATTTTCGCTCCTTGTGCCTGCAGGTTTAATATCGTGTATTCATCCAAATCATTAGAAGCAATAATTTGTGCATCATGGAATCCCGCTTCATCTAACATCTTTCGAGCTTTTTTCGATAAATAAGCCATATCCCCGCTATCTAAGCGAATTCCCCTAAAATTAATTTTATCTCCAAATTCTTTTGCCACTTTTATTGCATTTGGTACACCGGACCGAAGAGTATCATACGTATCAACAAGAAAGACACAATCATAATGGGTACTTGCATATTTTTTGAATGCCACATAATCACTGCGGTATGCCTGCACCATCGAATGAGCATGTGTTCCAGCTATAGGAATGCCAAAAAGTTTCCCTGCTCTGACATTACTTGTCGCAGAAAAGCCGCCAATATATGCAGCCCTCGTTCCCCAAATCGCAGCATCCATTTCATGTGCTCTTCTCGTACCAAATTCCATTACTACACTATCTCCGATCACATGCTTAATCCTCGCTGCCTTTGTGGCGATCAATGTTTGGTAATTCACAATGTTCAATAAAGGTGTTTCAATTAATTGTGCTTCTGCTAAAGGTGCCTCTACCCGAATTAACGGTTCATTAGCAAAAACTACTTCCCCTTCCTTCATAGAGCGTATTGTCCCACTAAATTTCATATTGCGTAGGTATTCCAGAAAATCGTCTTCATAACCACCGATTTCCTTCAAGTAAGTCAAATCACTATCAGTAAACCCAAAGTTCTCAAGGAAATCAAGCACTCTTTCTAATCCTGCAAATACAGCATATCCGTTATCGAAGGGCAGTTTTCGAAAATACAACTCAAATACGGCCTTTTTGTTTGCCTTTCCATCACGCCAATAGGTTTCCGCCATATTTACTTGATATAAATCTGTATGCAGCATTAAGCTATCATCTTCATAAGTCATTATTATTTTCCTCCAAATTCTCTCACAGTTGCTCCTAACGACTGGGCAAAATGACCCAGTGCCCATTTATGACCGGTCTGATTAAAAGAAGCTACAGCATCTTGGTATATTACAATGTCAAAACCCTTATTGTATGCATCCACAGCCGTATGCAGAACACATATATCTGTACATACCCCTACTAAGTGTACCTCATTTATTTTTCTTTCTCGAAGTAATATTTCCAGATTTGTTCCGGCAAAAGCTGAATATCTGGTCTTGTCAATATAATACACATTTTCCTTATGTTTATAATTTTCATGTACGTTTTTTAAAGTACCATATAAATCTCTCCCTTTTGTGTCGCGAAGGTTATGGGGAGGAAATAGATCTGTTTCCGGATGATAAGGATCATCTTTATCATGCACATCAATGGCAAACACAGTAAAATCATTCTGAAGAATAAATGACTCAGTAATTTCTGTAATCTTTCCTTCTATCTGCTGACCTGGTTCGCCGCAAGCTAGAGCACCCTCTGATGCAACAAAATCATATGTATAGTCGATATTAATAAGTGCGCGTTCCTTCATTAAATATACCTCCTCTTTTCACGTTCTCATGAATTTATCCCAGTGCTAAACGTGTAATACCCCCACTTCAAGTTTTTGAGTAATACAAAGGAAGTAAGTGGGGGCTAACAGGTACTAAGCATCGATAAGTTTCGCCAATGATCAAACGTCTCACTTTATTATTATATCAAATCTTCACATGATTTTCAGAAATTTTAACAACTATTGGATATCAATATATGATAGGATAAGGGAAACAGTGGAGGTGACAGAATGAAACAAAAAGTTGTATTAGCAGGCGGCTCGGGATTTATTGGTACATATATTAAAAATAAACTGGAAGAACTAGACTATGAAGTTCATATGATTTCAAGAAGAAAACCTGCCATTACATGGAATGATCAAGAAAGAATGGTAAAAGCATTAGAAAATGCCGAAATGGTTATAAATCTCGCAGGTAAATCTGTCAACTGCAGATATAATGAAAACAATAAGCGGGAAATCATTACATCACGAGTAGGGACAACAAGACTTTTAGGTGATGCAATAAAATTATGTTCAAACCCTCCAAAATTATGGATTAACTCTAGTACGGCAACTATATACCGTCATGCAGATGACCGGCCAATGACAGAAGAAAACGGAGAGTACGGTAATGGCTTTTCGGTAGAAGTAGCCAAAAAGTGGGAAAGATCATTCTTTAGTTTTGCATTCGAAAATACCAGACAGGTTGCTCTGCGAATCTCTATCGTATTAGGACCAGATGGCGGGGTACTCATTCCATATAAAAACCTGGTAAAACTCGGGCTAGGCGGTATCCAGGGAGATGGACAGCAAATGTTCAGCTGGATTCATATAGAAGACCTGTTTCAAATCATCATGTTTTTAAAAGACCGAACAGACTTAGAAGGTGTATTTAATTGTTCATCACCAAATCCTATCCAAAATTATGTATTTATGAATGCGCTTCGTCAGCAGCTGAACCGGCCATACGGGCTTCCTGCCCCAAGACCTGTACTCGAACTTGGAGCAGCATTTATCAGAACTGAAACAGAATTGATCTTAAAAAGCAGATGGGTAATACCAGAGAGACTTCTCAAAGCAGGCTATGAATTTCACTTCCCTACAATTAAAGGGGCCCTGGCAAATATATTTTAAACTTTCTGAACATTAGATAATATATATTCTAATGTTCTTTCTTTTCTCATATAGTTATAGTAATTAGGAAGTTAGTATCGTGATAAATTTCTAATATTTTTGGTGAATATTGGTATTCACTATGATATACTATGTACTATTAAGATAAAAGGAGGATTAATTTTCATGAAATGGAAAATTGTTAGCGCAATCACACTAACATCTGCCATCGCAGTGGGAGGATTAGCATCTACTGTGAGTGCAGAAGAAAGTTCAACAAAGGAATCTGTTACAATTGAGGAAAAGCAGACAGAAGCTAAAGATGCCGTCATACAAGGAGAGGTATCAGAAGCTGATTTAATTGCTAAAATTAAAGACCTGTTCCCAGAGAAATTTGGTTCTGCATCTTCTGAAGACTTTCATCTCGAATATTTCTCACCATCTCCGGAATATGGAGACGTATATAGTGTTTATTATGCCAGCCCGAAAATGGATGCCAGTTTTGAATTTGCGG
Organism: Gracilibacillus ureilyticus; assembly: GCF_900111195.1. Lineage (GTDB taxonomy): Bacteria > Bacillota > Bacilli > Bacillales > Amphibacillaceae > Gracilibacillus > Gracilibacillus ureilyticus. Next base: position 121,354 of record NZ_FOGL01000003.1, on the reverse strand, counting down.
GAGAGGATTTAAGCCTTCTTCATTATAACTTCTACCAGCAAGATATGTCTGACGCCTTATATCCCCCACAAGTATCCAAACAAGAAGCTGAACAACTTGCCATTGATTTTATTAACCAGTTAGGGTTAGAGGATGAATTCGAATTAAGTGATAGTGGTTCCAGCCTTTACTATTATAATTACAATCGCCCTTTAACTGAACCAATTGAATACGAATTCCATTTTAACAAACTGGAAAACGGAATTCCGGTTAATGATCAAAACATCTATGTAACTATCTACGGAAATGGTGAGGTTGGTTCATTTAATTCACCATTCAGTCAAACTTCCGGCCAATATGAATCTACTACAGGAATTCTTGATAAAGACACGCTTTTACAAAACTTAAAAGATGAGCTGAATATTGAATTACAATACATTGTGATGCCTGATTACATTACAGGAAACAGCAGTGAAGCTTATCTTACTTATCGCGAAGTCCCGGCGGTTCAAGGGATTTCTGCTAAGAACGGGAAGTACTTTATTAATGGTGAATATGTGGATGAACTGGAAAAGGCCGAGCATCAGATCAAACTTCTAGAAAGCAGCTCAAAAGAGCCGGCTGCCGTTACAAAAGAGGAAGCAAAAGCATTAGTAGAAAGTTTACTAGATTCGACAGTAGATGGGGCAACTCTTTCTATTGATCAGGTGTTTGAAAGAAAATTGCCAGATGGTACAGAAGTATTTGAAGTACACTACATGTATAGTGATGAATATGGCGGGTTCGGTTCCTCTATTTCAGTAAATAAAAATACCGGTGAACTGCTGGACTTCCATAAAGATGGGAATTTCGACCATTCTGAAGAGGTCGAGGAAGTAATATCAAGGGAAGATGCATTAAATAAAGCTGTGGAGTATATTGAACAATATGCTTATTCTAATATGGAGGAATATGCATATCCTATATCTTCTTCTGACTTTTACAGTCCTGGAGACTATGTACACTCTTTCAGTTTCCCTAGAGTGAAAAATGGCCTTCTTGTGGAAGGTGACAGTATTCATGTCGGTATTTCCAAAAGAGACGGATCTTTAGTAATACTGTTCAAGCAACGCTCAAATATAACAAATTGGCCGTCAGCGGATGATGCTATTAGTGAAGAAGTTGCGCTGGAAGCAATCAAAGAAGAGATTGACCTGGAACTATATTACGTGAATGACAATCCTGAAGAAATATTTGAGGAAAACCCTACATTACAATATAAACTGAACTATTTAAGGGATGACAGAAATAATCCGGTCTTCTTCAATGCAATTAGCGGGGATTGGGAAGAGTTAGATCCTTACGTCCAGTTACCTGATGATAAAAATACAGATGTACTGGTTAGCCATCCATGGGCAGAGGACGAACTGAATTTCTTAATTAGCAATGGTATTATAACAGTCGATGACCCGGATAATTTTGATGGGGATGCTAATATAACAAAAGGTGAAGCATTAGAAATTGTATTAAAGTCTTTAACATATGTTGATGACAGACCATATTATGAGGAACTGGAAGATTCTCCGTTCAACAATATCGGCAAAGATCACCCGCTCTATTTTGTCGTAATGCAAGCTGTTGAGATGGGAATCTTAGACACAGATAAGAAAACATTTGATGAAAATGCAGCAATAACTACTGAAGAATTGGCTTCATGGTATGTAAAAGCGTTGGGACTTGACTATATAGGAGAGAAGCACGATATGTTCCAGTATGATTTTGAAGGTGCTGATGAAATCAGTGATCAATATCGCGGTTATGTTGCTCTCTCTAATTCGTTTGGTTTACTGGAACATGGTGAGGAAAATTATTTCCATCCAAAAGATGAAGTATCTTATGCGCAAATTGCTGTAACAAACCTTAAATTAGTAAAATTAATCACATCAGAGAATTTTCATATTTATTACTAAGAGATCTTAATACGATAAAATTAAAAATTCTCATGAACCATTCATGCATCGAATGTTCATGAGAATTTATTTTTGAGGAGGCTAAAGCCGGCCCCACTAGACGCGAAGTGTTCCTAGGGAGCGACATTAAGCACAATTTACATTACCCCAGTATTGGTATGTGTCAATCCTTTTGTCTATATACAATCTATATTTATAGATTATCGAAGAAGACGCGCAGGATATCTGTACCTGCCACTATAGTACCGATAGAGCTTCCGATATTAGCCAGAATAATAATTAACAGTATTCTGGTTACTTTGTTTTGCCAAAATCCTTTAATTGTATAAACATCATCTGAAAGTGACTCAAAGTCAGAGACATGCGGGCGTTTGACAAGTGCCTGTACAAAGCCGGCAAACCATCCTGCTGCCATTAACGGATTCAGTGATGTAATCGGTGCTGCCACAAGTGCAGTTAATACTGCCAGCGGGTGACCCAATGCAATAATAACCCCTAATGCCGAAAAGCCTCCATTCCAAATAAGCCAGCTCATTATTTGCTGCCATCCGGCCATTGGATTAGCCCAGAATGTGTAGGCAATTAATGCAACAATAGCGAACGGAATCGTCCAGCCTATAATTTTTGGTGTTTTCGATTTTGGAGGTATTTTTGTTAAAGCTTTTAAGTCATGCTCTTTCTGGATTTCCTTCGTAATTCCTGGAACATGTGCTGCACCGAGCACTGCTACTATTTTCTCACCAGGTGCCTTTTTAATTTTTTGTGCAAGATATTGGTCACGTTCATCAATCAGTGGTTTCTTCAGCTTTGGAAAGCTCTCGGTAAACTCACTTAATACACTATCAATTGCATCCTGTGTTTTCATTTTTTCCAATTCTTCTTCTGTAATAGCTTCTTTAGAAAAAACACCTGCAATTACCTGTGTTAATAAGGTCATTTTCCCTTTAAACCCGATATTACCCCATATTCTGGCAAAGGTAATCTGGATATTTCGGTCAGCCAGTACGAGTTCTGCACCTATTTCATCTGCTGATTCAATTCCCTGAATCATCTCTTGCCCTGGTTTTATATCAAATTGTGCTGCCATTCTCTTTTGAAAGGAAGATATCGCTAAATTCATCAGTAATAAAGTAGCTTTTTTTTCTTTAATAACCTGGAATATATCCATTTCCTTCCACTTGTTACCATTAACAATCGACTCATATCTCTGCTTATCTAATTCGACACAAATAGAATCTGGCTGTTCTTTCTCAATCACTTCTTTTACTAGTTCAGCACTTTGTTTGGAGACATGGGCTGTTCCTATTAAAATATATTCTTTCCCGTCAAGCTCAATCCTGGTTATATTATGATTTTCCTCCGTCATCAACTATTCCTACCTTTTTTAAGAACTATATCTTTATTATATAGTAACTAGTTAAGAAAGCCCACCATTTTCCTTATTAAAAATCTCCTGATTATCTGACACTATTTTAGAATATTTCCGACTACACAAGCAATACTTCTTCCAGCGTCAATGCAAATAGACAACTCTACACATATATGTTAAGTTATTGGAAAAAGGGATGGATGAAATGAGTACAACACTAATTACCAATGCTCGTGTCTACACAGAAGAAGCGGTCCTTGAAGCAGGATCATTACTGATGAAAGATGGGAAGATTTATTCTATTTTTAATCAGCAGAACCCTTTTATTCAAGCAGATAATGTTATTGACGCGAATCAGATGAAAGTAATTCCCGGTTTCATTGATGGTCATATACATGGTGCTTATGGTGCGGATATCATGGATGGAACCAGCGAAGCGCTTGAAACCATTACGACAAAACTGCCACAAGAGGGAACAACAAGTTTCCTTGCTACAACCATTACTCAATCACCTCAGATGATTAAGAAAGCATTACATAACATAGCTGATTTCCCCAAAAAAAATAATACTGCAGAAATTATCGGAATCCACCTGGAAGGACCATTCATCGCAAAAAGTCAGGCAGGAGCACAACCGACTGAATATATCACTACCCCAGATATTGAATTATTTAACAGTTGGGAAGAAGATGCGGAAGGATTAATTCGAACCGTCACCTTTGCCCCTGAATTAGATACGACCTGTGAATTCGCTAAACATTTAAGCAATCTTTCTGTAAATATGTCAGCAGGTCATACGAATGCAAATTATACCCAGATAAAAGAAGCAGCAGAAAATGGTGTGACACAATTAACACACTTATGTAATGCGATGAACGGGATCCATCACCGGGACATCGGTGCGGTCGGTGCTGCATTTCTACTAGACTCGTTATATGCAGAAGTAATTGCAGATAAGATCCATTTATCCAAGGAGATGTTACAGATTGTATATCAAAATACTGGCAGTGACCGGTTATTGTTAATTACGGACGCGATGCGTGCTAAGGGACTTCCAAATGGAATATATGATTTGGGGGGACAGCAAGTAACTGTTAAAGGCAATAAGGCTATTTTAGAAGATGGAACACTTGCCGGCAGTACATTGAAAATGATAGATGCCGTTAAGAATATAGCAGAACTAACTAATGCCGGGACAGAAGATATTATTAAAATGGCTTCCTCCAATCCAGCCAAAAGGGTTAATATTTTTTCAAAAAAAGGCTCCATCACAGAAGGAAAAGATGCGGATATTCTTATTGTAGACGACCAGTGGAATATTGCCTATACCTTCTGCCGCGGTGAGCTCGCATATAAGGGGTGACAGCATGCAAATCATTGAAGCGGAAAACTATGAGGATATGAGCCGAATTGCAGGACAAATCATCGCCAGGGAAATAAATTCAAAGCCTGACACTGCACTTGGCCTTGCAACAGGTTCAACACCTCTGGGATTATATACAGAACTAGTAAAGCTGTACGAGGAGAAAAGACTTAGCTTTCAGCACACCATTACATTCAATTTAGACGAATATGTAGGCCTTCCTGCTTCCGATTCAAATAGTTATCATTATTTTATGAAAAAGCATTTCTTTCAGTACATTGATCTTAAAGAAGAAAACAGACATATCCCTAACGGAATGGCGGAAAACTTGCAGGAGGAATGTAAAAAATACGAGCGATTAATTGAAAAATCCGGAGGTATTGATTTGCAGATTCTCGGGATAGGCGGGAACGGACATATTGGATTCAATGAACCTGGAACACCTTTTTCAGCACAGACTCATATCATTTGTCTTGATCAATCAACCAGAGAAGCGAATGCAAGATTTTTCCCGACCATGGAGCAAGTGCCAGCAAAAGCAATTACAGTCGGTATTGAGACAATTATGAGGAGTAAGCAGATTATTTTACTGATATCTGGGAAAACGAAATACAATGCATATAAGCGACTGCTTGATGGAGAAATAACAGAAACATTTCCCGCCTCTATTTTACACAAGCACGACAACTGTACCGTTATTGTCGATAAGGAAACGGTATGCTGATTATTTCTCGCAGCTCCAGAATGAAAGCTTTGATTGCTTTCATTCTGTTATTCAAAAAAGCTGTTAAATACCATCACTGCAGCGCCAAGGGAAACAGCGTTTTCATCTTCTGATCCCATTTCAAAATTGCCCGGATGCCTGTCAAGACGGTATATGTAAGCTTTAGCTGTTTCCACAACTTTTTCATAATATGCCGGGAAAACTTTTAGGATCGGGCTGTTCAGAATGATCCGGTCCGGACTGATAATATTAATCATATTAGCTATCCCTATTCCATAATAATAGGCTGACTCTAATACTACTTCTTTTACAAACGGATCGCCTTCATTTAATCTTTGTAATAATTCTTCACTAGAATCTATTTCTCCCCGGTCTAATTGCTGATTAACTTTTTCCTTTAAAGTCTCCAGCGAAATGAACTGTGAAAGGGTCTGGTTATGCTCCATATTCACAGGAGAGGCCGCATGAAGGATCATTTCCCCAAAAGCACTGGCATCCCCGATTTTATTCTGGATTATCTGCCCCTGATGCAAAACACCACATCGTAATCCTCGCCCGCTGATACAGTAAAGAATAGTTTGTTCCTTTGCAGCTTTCATCCTTTTATATTCGCCAAGCACTGCTGTATTAGCCCCATTATCAATTCTAATCCTTAAGGCAAAATGTTCCTGCAGTGCCTTAACTATTGCCACCTCTTCCCATCCGGGGGCATGAAAATAACGCGGGTTTATTATTGTACCATTCTCCCTGTCAATGGGACCAACTGTACCGAGACCAATGCCTAGTAGCTGCTGATTGGATATGTTATGCTTTTTAATTATTATTTGAATCTGATCAACTATTTGCCCGATCGTAACTTGGGGTGTATGTTGTTTAGTCATTGGAAAAGAACACTGTTCAATTGGAGTAAAAAGCAGATCAAATAATACAATTTCTGTATGTATTCTGGACAAATCAACACCGATTATAAAACCACCTGAAGGTTGAATTTCAAACATCGCTGGTGGTCTTCCCCCGGTAGAAGCATCATATTTAGAAAACTTAATCAACTGTAATTCTGCTAATTCCTCTAAATAACGTGTAATCGTTGTCTGCTTCATCTTCGTAAGTTCCATTAATTGCGGTTTGGTAAGAGGACCCTGATGATGGATGTGCTGGTAGACTTGTTTCATTCCAATATATTTATTTGACGTTTGTTTTAAGAAATCTTTTAACAATTGCTTTTCACCCTTAAGGAACCCGTTTTTCCAACTAGTATACCATTAGTTTCAAAATTAAACCAACGGGTTAAGTTGGAAATGAAGTGAAACTTTTGAGCATGGAGGTATTACAGATTTAGTACTTTGCAATGTATGATGTTTATTCCACATTTTTCACACAGTTGAATCAGGGATTTCCCCGTAAGCTTTCATTTTTTCTTCATCATCTGTTCCTATAAGAAAGCTCTCTTCTTCAAGGAGAGCTATTTCTTCTGCTTTTAGAACTCTATCTATTGACTATACGTCTATATTATTAGTATCTCTGCTTACATGACTACAGGTCCCGTTTCCTTTTCTCTTCATTACTACACCTGCTTTCATTTTTTATTCTCCTAATATATTGTCATACCAATAATACCTGAGATTAAAATCACAAAAACCGGATGAATTTTCCATTTAACTAATGCCAATAGCGCAATGAAGAAAATAAGGAATAAGCTAATCGTATGCCAGGAGAAAGCTCCAATCATTTCATTACTAGACGCAAATTTTATTGCTGCATAAATAATTAACCCTGTGATGATCGGCCTGAGGCCATATAATGCCGACTTTACGAGCGTATGCTGGTTAATACGAAAGAAAAAAGCAGAGATTATCAATATAAGTAGTAAAGAAGGGATCACCATACCAATCGTTGATACAACCGCTCCAGGCAGGCTCGCTACATGGTATCCGACAAATATGGCACTATTCGTTGCAATAGGGCCTGGAGACATACCCGCAACGGCTATAACATCTGTAAACTCCTGTGTCGTCATCCATCCATGACTGGTTACTTCTGTCTCAATCACAGGCAGCATCGCATACCCGCCACCAAACGAAACAAAGCCAACCATAAGAAATGTCCAAAAAAGCGTTATTAATTCCAAAAAATCTCCCGCCTTAATCCAGAAGAGTATGCTCTTCTTTTTTTTCTAAATTTGTAATAATACCCAACCAGTTTTTAATTTTCACAACGATTATACCCACACCTATACCCGCAAAAATGATAATTACTGGATGTATTTTTAATATAAGTAACAATCCCACAGTGACAATGCCAATTATAAGCGTTGTCTTATCGTAGATTGCTGTACGTCCGATTCGGTAAGCGGCATAAACAATCAGTGCTACAATCGCTGGACGGATACCTGTAAAAGCTGCAGCCACGGCCGGATTGTCTTTTACGAGAACAAACAGAATACTCAATAAAACAACAATAATAAAATTAGGAATTAATATACCGATCAGCGCAGCAAGTGAACCAGAGACTCCACCCAGCCTGTAACCAATAAATGTAGCGGAATTAACAGCTATTGCACCAGGTACAGACTGTGCTAATGCAAAGATTTCTGATAAATCCTTCATTTCCATCCATTTTCTCTTCTCTATCACTTCTTTCTCAATCATCGGGATCATTGCATACCCGCCGCCAAAAGTAATGGGACTTATCTTAAAAAACGAGAAAAAGACCTGTAAAAGGATCTTCCGTTTATTTATCATGACAGTACCTCCCAAGGTGCCTTATTAAACTATATTTCTATCATATCATACTTTTATCCAAAATGGTAAAAAGTCCGGTGATATATAGGTTTGTGATAAAATATAAAAAGCAGTTACCCCGCTAAAGGGTAGCTGCTTCATCTGTTAAAATTAATTGTGCGACACATTCTACGTGCACTGTATGTGGAAATAAATCAACAGGCTGGACCTGTTTCAATTCATATCCAAACTGTGCTAATTCCAGTATATCTGTTGCAAATGTGTCCGGGTTGCATGATACATAAACTACTTGCTTTGGTTTTGAGCGGCCTATTCTGCGCATTACTTTTCCACCTGCTCCTGAACGAGGCGGGTCAAGCAAAAGAATGTCCGGTACACCAAATGACTCTAGCATTTGATCGATCCCCCGTCTTGCATCCTTTGCGAGGAAATACGTATTTGTAATCCCATTATCCTCCGCATTTCGTTTCGCTGATTCTATCGATGATTCCACAATCTCGATACCAGCAAGCTTACCAACTGCGCTTGCAAAAGGCAGGGAGAATGTCCCAACACCGCAAAACAAATCAATCATTTTATCATTTTTTGTCGGCTTAGACATTTCTAATGCTAATTCTACTAATTTTTGCGCCTGAAGAGGGTTTGTTTGAAAGAAAGTATCAAACCAAAGACGATAACGATAGCCTAGCATTTCATCATAGATATAATCACGACCTGATAACACATGCGTTTTTTCTGATTGGGTTCTGTCGGCCCAGTCCCTGTTTTCCAGCCACAGCAGGCTCTTCACTTTCGGGAAATTCCCAGTAATTCGCTCTTTTAGATCTTCAACAGCTTGTTCCAGATCACCAGCAGGAGACTCTGTCGCAAATAAACCTAACATTATTTCCCCTGTTACAAATGATTGGCGGACCATCAAGTGGCGAAGCAGGCCTTGATGGGTATCCTTATCATATCCCGACAGGTGATGGTCATTTGCCCATTTTGCGACTTCCATTGTTGCCTCGACCATTTCTTTACCTGCAATTAAACACGTTTCTAATGAGATGATTTTTCTGAAATTACCAGCCTCATGAAGTCCGAGAGAACCATCTTTAGCAAAAGTAAATTCCATTTTATTACGATAATGCCACGGGTTTGTCATACCAATTACATCCTTCACCAGACCTGCATCAAATCCTTGCTCTTCAATTACCTTTTTAACATGGTTCGTTTTCTCTTTTAGTTGCCCCTCATATGACCAGTGCTGCCATACACAACCGCCACATCGCTCAAAATGCGGACATGGAGCTTCCACCCGTTCTGAATGTCCTTCCACGATTTCTTCCGGTTTTACAATTGCCCATTTCCGGTCAGGGTTTTCAACCGTTACTTTCACTTTCTCTCCAACTAAAGATTGTGGAATATTAAGCTTTAATTTCTTTGGATTTACTTGTCCAATATCCCGCCATACTACGGAACGGCCTGAACCCTTCTTATCTAATTCTTCTATTTCTGTCACATATGTTTCAACATTTGAAGTCAAACTTATTCCTCCTTATTTTCCTCCCGTTAAGAACTATCTCATCTATCACTATTCTGGTAAATTTACCGTCATTTCGCTGATCACCTGATCTTTTTCCGGTTTATCATTGCGGTCACGCTTCACATTGGCTATTTCATGGACCGTATCCATACCGCTAATCACCTGGCCAAATGCTGCATAGTCACCATCTAAATGAGGGGAATCTTCTACCATAATAAAGAACTGGGAACTGGCAGAGTCAGGGTCTTGACTTCTGGCCATAGAGATCACCCCTTCTTTGTGAAGCAGCGGATTTTCAAAACCATTACTTTCAAATTCACCAGTAATCGTGTTATCGGATCCACCAAGCCCGTTACCTTCCGGATCGCCTCCCTGAATCATAAATCCCGGTATAACCCTGTGGAAGATTAGGCCATCATAAAACCCCTCACTTACCAATTGGATAAAGTTCTCTACTGTTTCCGGCGCAAATTCGGGGTACAGTTCCATAACTATTTCCTCACCATTTTCCATCTTCATTGTCACAACTGGCTTCTCGCCTTTCTGTATTTCAACTTGCTCTTCCATATCATTTCCAGATGAACTTTGCTGTCCCTGCCCGCATGCACTTAACAGGATCACAACAAATAGGATGAACAAGAAATAAAGCAACTTTCGCATATTATTTAAACCCCTTCTATACCTTTATCAATGGTATTATACACACCTAAAAAAGAAAAGTATACCCATTTTGGAGTATACTTTTCTTTGGCAAAATATCTTCCCATTATTTACTTGATGATACGACGGTAATTGTCATTATTCTTTCTATACTGATTCGGTGTTATCCCTGTTCTTTCTTTATATCTTCTTATAAAACTGGAAGCAGACATGAAACCTATATACTCTGCAATCTGATGGACAGGCAGCCCTGTATCTGTCAGAAGTTTATTCGCTTCAAAAAGCCTTCTTTGCAGAATATATTCCTGTATTGTTACACCAAATTCCTTTTTAAAAAAGTGACATAGATAATATTTACTAATATGCAGCTTCTCTGCCATCTTATCCAGGCGCCAATCCGTATTCCACACTTCATTAATATCCTTTATAATTTTATCATGGACCGCGACAGGGCTTGCCTGCTGCTGTTCTATTGTCAGGTGATGTCCACGTTTATTCTCATCCTTAATCTCACGGCAAATAAATAACAATAACTCTAGCAGGAATAACTCAAGCGCTACTCTATGCTGCCATTTATCTTCGTTCTGATTCTCGATTAGTAAGTTATCTATTATCACTTGCAGCTTCTCCGTATGCCATACAAACAAATCCAGCATGTAATGCGGTGAAGGAAGCTGATCAAGAAAGTCGCAGAATTGAGTAAAAACAGGGTGATCGAAGGAAAGAAAGTCCTCTGTGAACATTACAACTACTCGTTCATATGCTGCATCCTCCTTCAAACTTACACGATGAAATTCCGAACTTTTAAACAGGAGTATTGTATTTTTTCTGAGGCGATACACTTTCTCCTCGAAGACATACAATGCCTCCCCATCCTTTAACCATACAATTTCATAACCTAAATGACGGTGAAATATCGGCATTTGTGAATGATCTTTTTTATAATGAATTAAAAATCCCGGCACATGCTCATCCTGAATTTGCACAGATTCATGCTGTTCGACATCTTCCACTAATTGATCACCCCTTATTCTGCATTATCGTACACACTGGTTACGAAGATACTCACGAAAGGCCGTTGCCTCCTCATTTTTTAATACTCTTCGGTTATCACTTACTTTTGCCCCAGGACCTTTGCTTTCATATTCAAACAATCTGGCATCCATTGGAGAAAATCCGCCCATCTCTGTCCATGCATCTGTCTTAATATGGCCATCCATTTTACATTGATAAAATAAAACACTAGCTTCCGCATCTGGATCCCCTCCCGGGTGCCATGGCCGGCCTAAATAAACGGTTTCACTTTCCATCTTAGCAGATTCCTTCAATAGATTACATGATTCGAAAATATAACCATATGGTGTGTTTATTGACGTACTGGCAGCGGTGATAAATCCATTATTAACAGAATCCCCTCTGTCAAGCGAGATAATGTCACAAGTTTCAAAAACAGCCTTCCCGGCACCAAAGATAAAGTCAACATTTCCTTCAATTATACAGTCTTTAAAATAATGCGTGCCTTTATCAACAAGCAATGTATCCTGATTTCCCTTAAAACGGCAGTTAACAAGCTTTGTCCGATCACTTTCATCTGTTGTCCGAAAAGCTACCGCCTGAATGTTCTTCACTTTTGTCGGATCATCATCCAACTTCCTGTATTCAGCCATATAGTCGAACCCATTCTCAAATGTCAGATTATGTGCGGTGAAATTCGGCGCTTTTACAATAACACTTGCACTCTCAAAAGTACCATAAGTTGTTCCATCTTCCTTCTCCGTTCCACTCGCCACATCATAAGTCAAAACCGTTTCCTCTCTGTCCTCACCAATCAATGTGACAGAAGGTATGTTAATTTCTAATTTTTCATAATAAGTCCCTTTAGTGATAAAGATTGTCCCAGCGTTTTCTTTCACATTATTCACTGCTTCCTGAACAGTCTTATATGCCTTTATTCCCTGATAATCATTATCTTTCTGATCAACAATAGCATTTATGGAAACACCATATTTACCTTCCAATTCCTGCACATTAAAGTCCATTCTATATCCCCCTATATTTATCCTGAATTGAATATTACTGCTGGAAATTATATTTTCTTCTATAAGCCTGTACGAATACTTGTCCTCCAGTGCTATATCTGACAGAGAACAGTAAACGATTACACAGTAAGGTTAGCATATTATTAATTCTTTTTCATTAGTACACATTGTCTAAAAAGTATTCCCATATTGCTCTGTTAGTCAGCCTAAAGAATGTGGGGAACAGGTAAATAAAATTACAAAGTGGTAACATTCTATTAATAATTTACGACGGTATATTACAAAAACTAGCAAACTGATTTGTTGTCAATATGCTTTTTAGTGTATTTCTTACTATAAGTGTATATTTTTAACATTTAACATAGACTCTGTTTCTTACGATTATTGGTTTTCTACTCTTTCTATTAAACTTCCAATTATATCCTGGAATATTACGAGAAAACCCATGCTATGATTAAGGTGAAATTTCAACAAGGAGTGATTTACACATGTTTAAAAAAATAGGTATAGGAGCATTACTAGTTTCTTCTTTATTATTTGGAAGCGGCTTTTCACATGATGTTCAGGCACAATCAAACCATTCACAACAAATCTACTATCAATTTGAAGCAAGTAATTTTTCAAATACTAATCTACAGGATATGATTAATCAATTGCTAGCTAAATATCCTGCAGCAAATGTAAAAGTAGAAGAAAATAAACAAGAAGTAGTCGTTGAACAAGAACCAGGTAAAGCAACACCAGAGAATAATAAAGTTGAACAGCCTCAGGCGCCGGTAAAAGAAGAAACAGCTGCAGAGCAACCTGCAAAAGAAACAGATCAGGCAGCACAGGAGCTTAGCCAGTTTGAACAGCAAGTAGTTGCCCTAACAAATGCAGAACGCCAAAAACAAGGTTTGGCACCCTTGAAAATCGATACAGAACTAAGCAAAGTGGCAAGAGTCAAATCTCAGGATATGGCGACAAATGGCTACTTCAGCCATAACAGTCCGACATATGGTTCTCCATTTGATATGATGAAGCAATTCGGTATTAACTATCGAACAGCTGGAGAAAATATCGCAAAAGGTCAACAATCTCCAGAAGAAGTAGTGAAAGCATGGATGAACAGTGAAGGACACCGTGCAAACATTCTTAATGCTAACTTTACTCACATCGGTGTTGGGTATGTTGCCAATGGGGATGTCTGGACACAACAATTTATTGGAAAATAAACAGCAAAGGGGGACTACGGTTGCATCAACCATAGTCCCCCTTTTCAATGTACAAACCTCATACCGCTCCAGATCATTTACCTCTGACATAACATAGTTTCTCCCTCTTTAGTTCTTACTACCCCTTTTATCAAATGCTTTCCTTATCATATGCAAAAGGATAAAACAGAAAACTTGCTTGTTCTTCTTCAAAAGCATAAGATTATCTTATTTGCAATTAGGAGATGAATTATTTTGAAGAAGTTTTTGATTAACCCATGGTCGGCGATCATGATTGCGATATTTTGTTCAATACTTTGGGGAAGTGCGTTTCCTGTGCTGAAAGTAAGTTACATCGAACTGCAAATGGCATCAGATGATGTGATGGCTAAAATGGTTTTTGCAGGAATTCGATTTTTACTGGCCGGTATCTTTGTATTAACATTACTAGCATTTATTAATTGGAAAGCGTTAAAGATAACAAGAAAACAATTACTTGTTTTAACTGTATTAGGCATCATCCAAACAGCACTGCAATATTACTTTTTTTACAACGGACTTGCGATCGTTTCAGGAATGCAAGGTTCGATTCTTTCTTCAAGTGGTGTCTTTTTCACTGTGATAATTGCGCATTATTACTACAGAAATGACAAGTTGGACCGGAAAAAGGGGATTGGCATAATCGCAGGCTTTATCGGAATTATTTTTGCTAATTGGGGACAGTCTTTTCAATTATCCTTTCAGTGGGATGGTGAGGGCTTCATGATTTTAGCGGGTTTGACGAGCGCGATTGCAACCATTATGGCAAAGGAGTTAGCAACAGGGATTCATCCATTCGCCATTACCGGTTGGCAATTAACATTAGGAGCGATTTTGTTACTCTTCATTGGATATCCACAAATGCAGGATAATGCCATAATATTTACACCATTTGGCTGGGGCCTATTACTCTACTCTGCCCTTCTTTCGGCAGTTGCCTTTGCTCTATGGTACTCGCTTTTAAAATATCAGGCTGCTGGAAAGATTAGTATGTATAAATTTATTATTCCTGTATCCGGTGTATTGCTATCAGCGATATTTATTACTGGTGAAACGTTAAATGTCATGATTATTGGAGCAATTGTGATGGTAGCTGCAGGTATCATTGTAGTAAATTATCGAAATTAGTTGTGACTGACCTGTGGTGGACTGTTATATCCAAAGTTGTGATAATAGCTATTTCCTAAAATCCCGTTAGCTACTTTAATTTCACTTCAATTTTTGACATAATTATAGTGTAATTATGCCAAAATAGGAAGGTATTCAGGGATGGACAATCAATAAAAGAACATTGTGTATTTAGGATTAACTATGACCAAGGAGGATTTATATGGGATTTTTAGACGGATTAATGGGAAATGCTTCTGAAATTAAAGTAAGTGAAATTGAAAAGGAATTTGCAACAACTTTAGCTTCAGGAGAACAAGTGGAGAAAGCCTATAAACTGATTCGTGATTTGTTTATCTTTACAAATAAACGCCTCATCTTAGTCGACAAGCAAGGGATCACAGGAAAGAAAACAGAAATCCTCTCACTGCCATATAAAAATATTAACTATTTCAGCATCGAAACTGCAGGGAACTTTGATTTAGATGCTGAGTTGAAAATTTGGTTATCCGGCAGCTCTCAGCCTATACAAAAACAATTCAACAAAAGCTTAAATATTTATGAAGTACAAAGTGTTTTAGCAGGATATGTATTATAGGGCACATTAATAACTTGTGACAAGATATACAGATAAGCCGGGTTGATTGACCCGGCTTATTTTTGAAGGATTCTGTTTTGGATCAATCAATTTCTGTTAAGTTTTTGAATGCCAACATGCAAAATTAATCCTATGGCACTCCAAATATTGAGAAGCACGGCAATTAATATTAAGGTCCAACGCACCAACTCTTGAAGCTGCATAGTTAAACTTATCATCAGGACACTTGTACCGATTGATAACATCGCTAACAGCAAAGGTAAGTTTTTTACCATATTTCTTCACTCCTGTTCCATTCTCACAGCCGCTTAATCATCAATGCTTCGCGCATTTTTTCCAAAGCAGTTTGCCCTTTCTCTCCCAGTTTCATTAGGATGTTTACATATAATACATCAATAAGCGTCAATTGAGCAACCCTTGAAGAGAATGCTTCTGTACGGTAAGAAGTTTCCTCAGAGCTTGTATACAAAGCAATATTAACAGATTCACTTAAAGTAGATTTTGCAAAATTTGTAATTGCGATCGTTTTCACATTACTCTTTCGCAAAATGTTAAGAATATGGATAATGTCTTTTGAAGCTCCTGAGTGAGAGATTAAAATCGCACAATCTTCTGAAGTTAATTGAGCTGCTGCCATTAATTGCATATGGGTGTCTTGAACTGCCTGAACCTGCAAACCTGTCCTTATAAACTTGTGATACCCATCCAACGCTACAATACTTGAGCCACCACTGCCAAAGAATTGTACACTCCTCGCAGCAGTCAACATTCCTACTGCAAGCTGAAGCTTTTCTTCATCGATAATTTCTAACGTATCTTTTAATGATTGAATATGTGATTGGAAAACTTTCGATGCGACTGTTTCTATCATATCTCCTTGTTCAACTTTTTCATGAATATTATCCTCGGATGATATAACCTCAGATGCAAGGGCAATCTTCATCGCTTGATATCCTTTGTATCCGATTCTCTTACAAAATCGGAAAACAGTTGATTCTGCCACATTTAAATCTTCCGCAACTTGATTTATTGATGAATGAATAATATTTTGCGGATGCTTTATTATATAGTCAGCTATTTTTCTCTCTGTCACACTAAATCTCGGGTAATTTGTCCTGATATTCATAAGACATGTTTGGTTTTTTCTCATAAAATACTCCCCTGACAAGACTGGATTCAATAGTTTCCAACATTCTTCTACTTTGTTTTTTATTATACAAGATGTGTCCATGAAAAAAAATATTTTTTGTAAACGGTTGAAAAAAGAATTTTTTTTCGTATAATGAATGAGAACGAAATTTTTTTCGATAAAGGAATGGTCTTAATGGAAATAGGAATGGTAGGTTTAGGAAAAATGGGATATCAGCTGGCACTTAACCTATTAGATAAACAACATAAAGTAATTGCACATGATGCAAATAAAGAGATATTAGCGAAAATAAAAACGGAAGGGGTTACAGCAGCTGATTCACTTGGTGAGTTAGTTCAATCACTGACACCCCCTCGAACTGTCTGGCTAATGTTACCAGCAGGTGAAATAACCGAGACTGTATTTACTGAGCTTCTGAGCAGTCTGGAGAATGGTGACAGAATCATCGATGGTGGAAATGCCCATTATAAAGATTCGATTGAACGAGGAAAGCAGTGTAAGGATAAAGGGGTTTATTTCTTTGATTGCGGGACAAGCGGTGGTACAGATGGTGCCCGTAATGGTGCCTGTACGATGGTCGGTGGAGATGCGGCTGTTTTCAAGGAACTCGAACCAATTTTTAACGATCTCACTGTAAAGAACGGCTATCTGTATACTGGCGAAGTTGGAAGCGGTCACTTCCTGAAAATGGTACACAACGGTATTGAATACGGAATGATGCAGGCAATCGGAGAAGGCTTTGATTTATTAGAGAAGTCACCATTTTCATACGATTATGAAAAGGTTGCCAAAGTATGGAACAACGGTTCTGTCATCCGTTCCTGGTTAATGGAATTGACGGAGAATGCCTTTTCTAAGGATTCTCATCTTGATCAAATTCGTGGTGTGATGCAATCTTCCGGTGAGGGAAAATGGACTGTAGAAACTGCACTGGACTTACAAACTGCTGCACCTGTTATTACACTCGCATTAATGATGAGATACAGATCACTGGAAGATGACACATTTACAGGGAAAGTTGTTGCAGCATTAAGAAATGAATTCGGTGGACATGCTGTTAGTAAAAAATAGTTTTGAAGGGATGAAAGTGTTATGTCAGATCAAATGTTAATATTAATTGCAATTGCAGGAATTTTCCTATTATTATTTTTAGTTATACGTACAAAGCTGCATGCATTCGTTTCATTATTAGTAGTAAGTTTAATTGTTGGTATTCTCGCAGGGATGCCTCTTGATCAAGTAATTGAAACAATGCAGGAAGGGATGGGCGGCACCCTTGGATTTGTAGCCGTCGTTGTAGGGTTAGGTGCCATGTTCGGTCAAATGCTTGAAGTATCAGGCGGAGCTGATCGCCTTGCGCGAACAATGATTAATAAATTTGGCGAAGACAAGGCACAGTGGTCATTAGGTATTACAGGATTTCTTGTTGCTATTCCGGTATTTTTCGATGTAGGTTTTATCATCCTTGTTCCAATTGTATACGGTCTTGCAAAGAAAACAGGCAAATCACTGCTTTATTACGGAATTCCATTACTAGCAGGTCTAGCTGTTACACATAGTTTTATCCCGCCAACACCTGGCCCGATTGCTGTTGCTGAATTAGTCGGTGCTGAACTTGGATGGGTAATCCTGTTTGGGGCGCTTGCAGGGATTCCATCAATGATTATTGCCGGTCCGTTGTTTGCCCGTTATATTTCAAAAAGACTGCATGTAGTCGTACCTGATTATATGAATACAGAAGAAGTAGAATATGATCGTGAGCTTCCAAGCTTTCCATTGATCGCAACAATTATATTAATTCCATTAGTACTTATTCTATTAAATACGTTTTCAGGAGTACTATTAGATGATGGCCATATTATGAAACAGATCTTTACATTTTTAGGTCATCCATTTGTAGCTTTAACTATTGCTACGATTCTAACGTTTGTCTTCTTAGGAACCAAACGGGGTTACACTCGTCAGGAAGTACAGGATATTGCAAATAAAGGATTGGAGCCTGCAGGTATTATCATTCTTGTAACAGGTGCCGGCGGTGTGTTTAAACAAGTATTAATCGACTCCGGTGTTGGTGATGTAATCGGGAATATGATGGCAGGATCTAATTTACCACCAATTTTGCTCGCCTTTCTTATTGCTGCAGCAGTTCGTGTGGCACAAGGTTCAGCAACAGTTTCGATGGTTACTGCCGCTGGATTAGTTTCACCATTAATTAGTATACTAAACTTAGAAGGTCCGGTTCTTGGTTTAATTGTTATCGCCATCGCTTCTGGTGCGACTGTCTTATCACATGTAAATGATTCCGGATTCTGGTTAGTAGGACGTTACTTCGGACTTGATGTAAAAGATACATTAAAATCATGGACTGTGATGGAGACATTGATTGGCCTTGTCGGATTAGGGGTCGCATTAATTTTAGGAATTTTTATCTCATAATTGAAAACCCTTCTAATATAAGGGATACCTCATTACAGTAGATCAAGAATATGTCTTTGCAATGAAAAAAAGAATGAGTCATGAGCTCATTCTTTTTTCATTACTCACCAGAACTGTTACTCCATAGATAATTAAGACTTCTTTATTCTCCAAAATCTCATCCCTACCGCTTTGATGATTAAAAATGAAAGCACAAAAAAGCAAATCTGAACAATAACTCTTTGTTCAGATCTACTTTTAATACAACCCTTTTATTTCATATCATTAATATTAAAGTTTGAATCTCTTCACTAAATCTTCTAATGTATTCGCCATGTCTGCTAATTGTTCTGATGCTGAAGCGATCTCCTGCATTGCAGCCATTTGTTCCTCAGCTGAAGCGGAAGTAGTATGGGCACTATCTGCCGACATCTTAGTTACCTTCTCCAGCTTGTTAATATTTTCAACAACCAGTTGTGTTCCTTCAGTTATATTTTCTGTAACTCCAGAGATATCCTGAATCTGTTGAACAATTTGCTGCGTTGATTCCTCTATATTAGTAAACGCTGAGGCTGCTTCTTCACTAATACGCAACCCTTGATTTAACTGATTGTGGACATTCCCCCGCATTGTTTCTGTCGCTCGCTCCACAATATGAATCATCTTCATAATGGTAGAATCAATACCTTCAGCTACCTCTTTAGACTGGTCTGATAGTTTTAAAATTTCATTTGCAACTACCGCAAATCCTCTTCCGTGCTCTCCTGATCTCGCCGCTTCAATCGATGCGTTTAATGATAACAGATTAGTTTGTTGAGCTATATCCCCAATCGCACTGTTCATGTTGATTGCTTCGTTGGATAATGCAGACAGTTCTACAATCATGTTGGAGGATTCCTGAACCGCTTCTAGAATTTTATCCATTTGTTCTCTTACATTTGTAATAGTTTCGCTACCCTTACCTACATCCTTATCGGTCTTATTCACAGTTTCCACAATAATTTGTACAGAATCTGCAATAGACTGAATGCCATCTGCCATGTTACCGACCGCTCCTGCAGTCTCTTCCGTTGCTTCTACACCGCTTGTTGCCGTTTCAGCTGTTTCCTGAATCGTATTAACCACATCTTCTACAGCTCTTGTTGTCTCTTCTGTGCTTAATTTAATGGAAGCAGATGATCCTGATAAAAGGTCGGATGCACTCTTCACATCTTTTACTACAGTTCGCAGTGAGTTAGTCATATCATTAAAGTCTTCCGCCAACAGCCCGATTTCATCTTTCCGCTTAATTTCAACTTGCTCGTTCAGATTCCCGTCACGAATATTTCTGGTACTTTTACTTAGTTTTTTCAATGGGACGGTAATCGAGCGAACAGTGAAAAATAACAGCAAAAATCCGAGTAAAATAGAAATGCCAAGCACAGCTAATACTGTTTTAAGAATAGGTGCTGCTGCAACATTATAGTCACTAAGAGCAATTAAACCAGTAACAGTCCAACCACTAGTTGACTCTGTTATTTCAAAAAGTTGTGTTGGCATTCCTAAATCTACATTTGTTATACTAACTTCTTCATTTGACGCGTTACCTGTTCTAATATCAAAATTTACTCCCTGACCAATTTCTCCAGCATCGAAAATAAAACCAGTCCCTGTGGCAATATGACCTGCACTATCCAGAATGGCCATTGTCCCTGTATCACCAAGCTTGGTTGCTTTCACAGATTCGGCTAATGGAGATAAACTTACTGCCAACTGGACTACTCCTTGCTGATTGGCCAATGGTTGAGATAATCTCACTACCCATTCATCATCAACTGTACTTTGTACCACATTAGAAATCGATATTTCTTGTGATTCTAGAGCAGAAGTATACCAAGTCTCTTCCCTTGGATCATATGCGCTTTCATCACTTGTCGGAGTACCTATAAATGAACCATCTTCTAGTCCTATTGTTACATCTACTAATTCTGCATTACTACTCACAAAATAATCCATGAATTCCCTAACGATCTCTTGTTCATTATCCAATGAATACCTATTGATGACATCTGTCAATGTATTTAGATTCATCATCGATCGATTTATAAATTGCGCAGTGTTACTTTCTACTAACTGAAGACTAGACTCCGTTCCATTAATTATTTTCTCTCTAACTTCGTCTCTTGCAGTATCATAGGAAAAATAACCGATAATTGACCCTGGAATAATTAATATCGCTAAAAATGCTGCGATTAATCTCGTTCGTATCAATCCACTTTGTCTTTTTATAATTAACCACCAGTTTTTTGGCTTCAAGCTAAGTTTCATGCTTACCCCGTTCCTCTCTAAGTTGTTTTTCTTCTCTACTTATATCGACGTTTTCCGACATTATTCAAGCGATTCCGCATAAATATTTCTCCCTCGCCTCTTAAAGACATGTTTATATCTTCATTCAGCGGGAAGCGTATATTATGTAACCAAACTAATTAAACTGGAGGGTATTATATTATGGATCAACAGAAACTTTTAGATACTCTACATGAATGTATGGCATCTTGTAACCACTGCTTTGATGCATGTTTGCAAGAAGAAAATATAAATAAAATGGCAGAATGTATCCGACTTGACCGCGAATGTGCGGATATTTGCAGCTACCTGGAGACAGCTATCTCCAGAAACTCGCCATTTGTTAAAGACTTAGCAGCAGTATGTTCCAAAATCTGTACGGCATGTGGAACGGAATGCGAAAAGCATGACCATGACCATTGTCAAAAATGTGCAAAAGCATGCTTTGCTTGTGCCGATGCATGTGAAGAATTTGCTCAGCAAATGTGATAGAGGAGGATGACAATTGCCTTGGGATACAACTGATTACCCCAGTTCACTCAAAAATCTGGATGAGCCCGTAAGAAATAAAGCCATTGATATTGCCAATGCCATGATCGATGAAGGATATAAGGAAGGAAGGGCTATTCCTATTGCTACAGATCAAGCAAAAGAATGGTATGAAAATGCCTCTGAGAAAGAAATAAACCAGGTAAAGAAAATGAGCGATGAAGATTTAAGGAGCAGAGGTGGCGATCAACAATCAAGCCGGCCAGAATTAATGGATAAAGGTGAACATGTGATTCCCCATGAGGATGGTTGGGCGGTAAAAGCCGAAGATGCCAAAAAAGCTTCAAATGTATATGATAATAAACAAGATGCCATTGACCGTGCAAAAGAAATAGCAAAAAATAAGCAGACACAGGTAATCATCCACAATAAAGATGGATCTGTTAAGGATACATTAAATGAGTAATATAAGTAAGAAAAGCGAAAAAGCTGATCATCTGATTTAATTATCAATGATCAGCTTTTCTATTATACTCACAGTAAACTTGCTTCACTTACATTCTGAGAACGTTAACTATACTGCTTTATTACATCTCTTAATTTATCTGCCACAAATAACGCTCCCTGTTCAATTTCAGATTTTGTAAATGACAGGCGAACATTCGATTCATCCATATCGAGAGCCTCAGCAAACAAACTTCCTAAACCTTTTACTCTTCTATCCACTTGCAGAACGAGCTCAATTCTATCCTCTTTTACAAAGAATACTGCCTCTAACTCATCCAGGTCTGAACGAAATTCAGGTGATGGACGGAATTCAAATTCCTGAATATATCCATGTCGTCTGGAATGCTCCATGTCCACCTTACGCAGCTCAAATCCTAATTCATGTGTAATAGCTCGCAGGACAGTGTCCATATAGATATGTGGGGTTACTTGTAAATAATCACGGTCATTTGGATCAATTGCTTGTGGGATGTCCAGACCTGTTTGAACCCATACTCTGGTTCGGTTAATTGTAGGTGGTGTATGAATCGGTAATTCAAACTCAAAATCAATTTCCTTTCTTTCCCCAGCGCCAATGGTAAACGATTCATTTAAAGCGAATCGGTGTAAGACAACTTTTTCATAATACTTCTTATCATCTCTTTCCCGTAAAGCCTCTGTCATTACAAAAAGATTAATACGGTCCACTTGCTGCTCTGTTCGGCCACCTTTGATTACGACTTTCCCTCTAAGCATATCCCCAGAACTTAATGTTTCATTAATTAACTGAGTATCTACCTCAGCACTACCTATCCCCGCACTTGCTAGCAACTTTTTAAACATTTCATCAATCCTCCAAAATATAATTAATTCTAAAGTTTTTATATATGCATTATGTTTAAATAACAGAACCAGATCATCTCTTCCATAATATCACTGGCATACTTTCTGTACGAATGAATTATCCAAAAAGTTTCAACTCCCTGAAAAAAAGAAGAGGGAATTATCCCTCCTCTCTTAATACTCGTTATAGAATTTCTGAATCTGATCATCGTCATCTGTTACTGTTAAAGCTAGCATTAGTAAGATTCTTGCCTTTTGTGCATTTAAGGAATCAGATGTGATGAAACTGTCTCTTGGTGAAACTGTACCTGTACCAACCCTGCTTGAAACAACAATTTCACTGCCACTCTCAATCGCATTCTGTGCCCCCTCTACATAGGCAGAAGACAATGAACCATTACCTGAGCCTACTATTACGATCCCGTCTGCCCCATTTTCTACAGCTCCATCAATCATATATCTTGGATTACTTTGATAGCTGTAAACAATGTCTACTTGTGGCAACTCCGTCACCTGAGAGATATCGAAAACTGTTTCTGCCGTATGTTTTCTAGTAGATTCATTATAATAGTAAGGTTTACCTCCAACAATTCTTCCTAAATATCCTTCTTCCGCTGCAGAAAATGTATCCACAACCGTTGTATTTGTTTTTGTAATATATCTCGCTGCCCCTATTCGGTCATTTAGTGCAACAAGTACACCTCTTCCTTTTGATTCCTGAGATGATGCAAGTAAAACTGCATTATATAAGTTTAATGGTCCATCTGCACTTACTGCTGTTGCCGGTCTCATTGATCCCACAACAACAACCGGTTTATCACTTTTCACTACTAAATTCAGAAAATATGCTGTCTCCTCCAGCGTGTCAGTACCATGAGTGACCACTACTCCATCCACATCATCACTTGCTAATAATTCATTAATCCTATTTCCTAATTTCAGCAGAATTTCATTCGTAATTTCCGGGCTGCCAACATTGGCAATCTGTTCACCAGATATATTCGCTATATCAGCCATTTCGGGCACCGCATTAATCAATGCCTCCACACTTAATTCTCCTGCTTTGTAATCTGTTGTATCAGTTCCTGAGTTTCCACTGCCTGCAATTGTCCCGCCTGTAGCGAGAATTGCTACATTTGGCAATTCCTCATTCTGACTTGCCGCTGATACACTTTCCATTGTTAACAGACCCGATTTACTTACATGATCTGTTCCTATGCCAGCACCCGGAAGATAAGGTGCTGCCAACATAATTGCAATTGTTAATGCAGTGGCAATAGATAGATAGATTTTTCTTGAAATTTTCATTATGTACTCCTCCTCTTATGTATGATAGATGTTACTTTACCATCCCTTTTCGGAAGAAGAACACAAAAATGTGAAATTTCCTGACAAGGTTTTTTTACATTGTCAGCTTTTAAATCAAACCGTATTTTTTGAAACTTTGAAAAAGTCCATTTTGATCTGGGGTAAAGGTGATATCATCTGCTATTTCCTTTAATTCTGATCTGGCATTTCCCATAGCGATACCATGCTGTACAAATGCCAACATTTCCAAGTCATTGAGACCGTCTCCATATGCAAATGTATCTGTACGGTTCTTTTTAAGATATTTCAGCACCCTCTCTATCGCGATAGCTTTATTGATTCCTTTAATAGATAATTCTCCGCTATTTTCGCCAAAAATCGGTACAGTACTGGGAATCACCTCAAACTTCGATTCAAATTCTTTTTGGATGAACTCAAAAGGCAGGTCTGATCCGAGGAAAGAAATCTTATTAATATCTTCCCTGATAAGATTTTCATTATCCTTTAATACTTGCTGGAACGGCCTCAAACCCTGTTCCATCTCTTCCTTCAGATCCGGCCTCTCTGCAATTGTCCGATTTATGATTTCTTCTATACGCAATTTGCAGTTTTCGCTTGCAAAAAGACCACCATTAGATTCCAGATAATAATCAACGTTATGATGATTGAAGAATCTAACTAAATGTTCTATTGCTTCTCTTTCAACAAACTGGTGGAAAATAACTTCATTTTCTACTTCTATATAACCTCCAGCAGCACCAATGATTCCATCAAATCCGATCTCTAATATATGATCGAATAATTCTGCTTTTGACCTTCCTGTACTAAGAAAGATGAGATGGCCATTTTCTCTAGCCAGATTGATGGCATTATATGCCGAATCAGGTATAATGCCACTATCGTTAGCCAATGTGCCATCTACATCAAGAAATATAACTTTCTGATCCATACGTTTCACACCTTCACATTTATAATTAAGCTTCATTACTTGTGCTAGATTTATTATAGAGATTGGTATAAGCAAGGTAAATATAATAGAAGGATTCCGTTCCGTATAACACATTTAGTCAATCGTTTCACAAATGTAACAGTGTGTTACTTCCCTGGAAATATGCTATAGTGATCTTAAGAAAACAAGAGGCAGGTAAATATTATGTCCATTTTTACCCATGAAATGATCGTTTCATTTAACGAGTTAGAAACTGCTTTATATAATTATATTTCACAAAATAGTGAGAAAGCAGCATATATGAGGATCCGTGAGCTTGCAGACGAGACACATGTATCAACTGCTACTATTTTGCGGTTTTGTCGCAAAGCAGGTTGTGAAGGATTTTCAGAATTTAAGATAAAATTGAAGATGAGTCTGGAGGAAAAGAAAAAAACGGTAATTAAGAGCCCGCAACACTCCATTACCGAGTTTTTTGAACGCACATTACATAGTGATTTAGAGTATAAGATGCAGGAAGCAGCAACTCTCGTTTCCGCTGCTGACAGCATCATATTTATCGGTACAGGAAGTTCAGGCATCCTGGCCGAATATGGTGCAAGATACTTTTCTGCAATTGGTAAATTCTCGCTTTATATAAAAGACCCGCATTTCCCTATCCACACGAAATTTCGGGATAATAGTGTAACAATCGTACTATCAGTATCTGGAGAAAATCCTTTTACTGTTACGCAAATTAACCAATTGAAAAAAGAAGGAAGTAAAATAATCAGTATCACAAATAATAAACTTTCCACGATCGCCAAAATATCTAATATGAACATTTCTTATTATGTAACTGAAGAATGGTATCAAGACTCCAATGTAACAACACAAGTCCCAGTTATATACATTCTTGAAGCGATCGCAAGGAAAATATCCCGTGAATAATGGGAGATATTCTGAAGAGAATCTGAGGTGCTTGATTTAGATCAGGGTGAAAGAGCCTTCCCGGTTAACCCAAATAATTAATCCTCAGCTTTAGATAGAAACATTGGAATAAAGAATAATGGATATATGAGTAAATATAAATTAACAGACCACCATGTTATATCGAAATCGCCGCTAAATGCCCAAAAAGCGATTGCCTGAAGCCCGGAACAGAATGTCAGTACAAGAGAAATTAACGCAAAGTTTTTCCAGGAGCTTTTCTTTTTTTTATATAAATATAAACTGAACAGACCAGTTACCGAAATGAAAATATCCAATGGAAAGAAAGACCAGTTCCATGCTATGATCATCTCATTATCATAATCTTTAAATGCCCATTCCTTTGGGATCCAACTAAAATAGGTTACAATCCAATAAATAATAAAACCAATATCAGTTACAAGAAAAAAAGGTTTTAATGCTTTCATCAGTTCCTCCAAAGTTTTTGAACAGGTTAGCATATCCATCCAATCCAAATGCCAACCTGTTCTTAGTGTATTTGTTCTATTCTACTTCACTGTATTCAGGCTTTGTCTGTTTAGCGACCTCGAGGTTTTCTTTAATTTTTGACTCATTTCTTGTCGATATGTTATCAAGCATCCCTTTTAAATCAACACCAGAGACATCTTTTAAAGTTTCCGGCAATTGGCTCATTAATTTCGTTACATAGCTGCTCATCCTTGTGGCACCATCACCGTCACCATTTCCATTATCTACAACTGTAACTTTATCAATTTTACTAACTGGCTCTGCAATTTTAGCAGCAAAGTCTGGAAGCATTTTGATAATCATTTCTAAAATAGCCGCTTCTCCATATTTCTCCATTGCCTCTGCCAGCTTTTCTTTTGCTTCGGCTTCAGCCAAACCTTTTTGTCTAATCGCATCGGCTTCCGCTTCCCCGTCAAGGCGGATTTGCGCTGCTTCTGCTTCCGCTTGCTTCACACGGGTAACTTTGTCTGCCTCGGCTTTTTGTTCCGTAGCATAACGTTCAGCCTCGGCCTTTTTAGATATTTCTGCTTCATACTGCCGTTGTTTACGCAGTACTTCTTTTTCATCAATCTCAATTTGCTTATTTTTCTCAACTAATTGAATTTGCATTTCTTCTTCTTTTACTTTTTGTTCTGCTTTCGCAGACTGCAGCTTATAGGCCATATCTGCTTCGGCTTTCGCTGTATCCTGATCACGCTTGTATTCTGCAATCTTCAATTCTTTCTCTTTTGTCGATTCTGCAATTTGTGTTTCACTTAACAATTCCGCACTTTTACTTTCTCTTTCTGCTGATGCTTTTTGAATTCTTGCATCACGCATCGCGTTGGCTTCAGCAATCTGCGCATCACGTTTTACTTCAGCGATTCGCGGCTTACCTAATGCTTCTAGATAACCATTTTCATCCTGTACATCTTTAATCGTGAATGAGACAATTTGCAGACCCATTTTCTTAAGATCAACTGCTGCTTGTGTCTGCACTTCCTGAGCAAATCGTTCACGGTTTTTGTAAATTTCCTCAACGGTCATCGTACCTAAAATTGCACGCAGATGACCTTCCAGTACTTCCTGGGCCTCTTTACGCAACTCGGAATTGTCTTTCCCTAAAAATTGCTCCCCTGCAGTAGCAATTCCCTCAGTTGTACTTTGAACCTTAATAATTGCCGTACCATCCGCCATAACGGGCACACCATTTTCCGTGTACACATTAGGTGTAGAAATATCTAAACTGTGAGAACGCAAGCTGATGTTCTCTGCACGTTGAAAGATTGGCAGAATGAACGCACCACCGCCATGGACAATTTTAATTCCCCCGCCATCATCCGTTCTATGTACGTTTTTACTACCTAGAAAACTCCCAGTAACAATCATTGCATCATCTGCACCAACTGTTTTGTAGCGTACCGCAAATAATATTGCAAATGCGATAATTACTGCAACTATTACACCAATTACTATGATAATGTCCATCATTTTCCCTCCTTAAAATTCATCAATCTCTGAAACATATAATATATGATCCTTCACTTCTACAATAACTACATTTTTCCCTTGTTTAATTTCTGTATCGTCAAAACTGATTGCTGTTTCACTTCTGCTGCCACTGGATGAAGAAACAAACACTTCGCCCATTCCTGTTGCAGGTATTGTTGTAATCACTTCGCCTATCTTCCCTTCTAAGTCATAGACAGAGATAGAAGTAGATGACTCAGCATTGGACATAGGTATTACAAGAAAATAATAAATCAGAAAATATGCCCCCAGTCCAAAAAGAATACTAACTGCGAGAACATAGAACTCTCCCAATCCGCTATATTTGCTCAGAAGAACCCCTGCACCTCCGATGACGGACAAGGTACCAAAAACCAGCAATGGGTTAAAAAAGTCACCAACTGTGTCGAACACACTCTCTAATATCCCATCTAAAATATTACCTAAGAATAAAGAAATAAGGGCAACGGCAAGACTCCCCAACAATAACCACCAGTAAATATCTAATGCTCCAATTAATACACCTCCCCTTTTTTGTTTCCAATATTACATACGAATGAACCATAGAAAAGGTTCCATATTCTATGTGTTATGGTAGTTATTTAACAGTTTTGGATATTTATAATCATAACATAGTTATTAAGCATATAACATGTTATGTTTCCATAAAGTGAGACTGCTGATCAGTGGGGATGGACATACTTTTGCGCTGTGGCAAGAAAAAAAGTGCATGGCTGGATACCAGGCACCTTGCTTATTTTACAAAACCATCATTCATTCTTGTTAACAGACTGACAGATACTCTTGATCATCCCTAAATGCATACCTTCGTGGTGAATGATAAAACTTAGGCATTCGCCAATTGTTGAGATAGAAAAACCAGTTGAAGTTGTATAGGTTTCCAGAATTGGCTGATCCACTTTCTCAGAAGAAAGGGAGTGGAGCCTTTCCAATTGATCCTCCAATAGTCCAATCAGTTCGTCTCCCGAAGGAGCCTCTTTATCCCAATTCTTTGGTGATGTGTCTGGACTGAACCATTCGGCAAAATGATCAGGAAAATTTGCTTTATTTCCTGTTAAAAGAAATACAATCTTCTCAAATGCGACGTAAATATGGCCGAGATTCCATTGAACATGATTGTTAAAACCAGAAGGGATCACATATAAGCTCTCCGGGTCTATATGTTTTACATATTCGATCGTACTTTCCCTTGCATACACTAACTGATTGATTAAATGATCCAATTCCCTCACAACCTTTTTCATAAATTTTGCAAAACGGTGCTTCCATTCCAAACACATCGTTTACCAGTTTAAAACAATATTACCATGATATTATATGAAAGGCATTAACTGAAAAATTCATTCTAAAGAGAAATAGTTTTGATCAGGGAGGAGTCAAGTGGAAATGGAGGTGAAAAATCCCCACCTATATAAAAACGGAGGGGATAATTCATATGGATCCAAAGATACTTATTTGTCCTCATCTCTTTCTTGCAACTCTTTACTTATCTCTGTTTGAAAACGTGCATTGTTTAATGTTGTAACAAAGTCTTTTTCCGACTGCTCTAACATATGGTGGACAAAGGGTTCAAGTGATGTGATTAAGACAGCAGCAAATACGGATACTGACAAAATTTCATAAGTGGTTTCCGCAAGCAATAACTCTCCTGTAATCCACAAGAGGAGTAAATGGAACGGCAAGTCTAACACTGTCGCCACTGTGTTGCTAACTTTCCTGAGGATTAAAATATCACCGATAATAAATGAAACGACTGTTAATATGGAAATGGTTATAAATATCTTTGATATGTCAGCATCATAAAACACACTAAAAGTTGATAATAACGTGATAGTTGTTACTAACAGTTTTAATCCAAATGATTTAAAATACCTCATGATACACCCTCTAATGTTAGTCTATTCTCTACCATTAATTTGTACGAGTGCTCATAATTTATTCATTATTTCTATACTGATTCAATTAAGCTTGCTTCATTATTTCTTGGATTATTTACATCTGCAGAGACCTGGTAAAATGACATCTCTTCTGCATCATAAGGTTTTAAAATGGACTTTAGCAGCTCCTTATCCTCAACAGCTGGATCAAGCCATAGCTCTCTGCATTGCTCATCAAGAATAACTGGCATTC
Organism: Gracilibacillus ureilyticus; assembly: GCF_900111195.1. GTDB lineage: Bacteria > Bacillota > Bacilli > Bacillales > Amphibacillaceae > Gracilibacillus > Gracilibacillus ureilyticus. Next base: position 91,006 of record NZ_FOGL01000003.1, on the reverse strand, counting down.
GATCATGAATTTCACTCATTAAGTTATTAGGCTCTGTCGTTAAAATGGTACAGGTAACCATTTCTTCTCCATCCTTTACCCAGCGGTCCCATAACCCTGCAAAAGTGAAGACCTTTTTGTCATTAAGCATGATCCTGTAAGGAACTTTCTTACCATCTTCCCGTTTCCATTCATAGAAACTGTCAGCAATAATGGCACACCTTCTCCTGCTAAGCAGCGGCTGAAAGGAACGTTTTTCGTCAATGGTTTCACTTCGGGCATTAATCAATCTGGATCCGATTGAAGCATCCTTTGCCCAGCTTGGAATAAGGCCCCACCTGAAATATCCGGAGCGGTATCCATGATCTGAACCGACCATACCAAGCACACTCTGGGTTGGTGCTATATTATAACTCTCCCTATATTCACTGATACTAATACCAAGCTCGCTCTCAATCATTTCTTTAGAAATAGTCAAAGTAAATCTGCCACACATCAACCTCAACTCCTCTTCCTTATTTATTCAGTGAAAATAATACAAAAAAAAGAACCGGACCTCATAAATGATATGACTCCGGCTCCCCTATATAAAAAATGGCTATTCTTCCTTTACTATAACCTAAAATTGCTAACTAATCCAATTAATTTTGCAAATTATTTAAAAAAAGATTACTTTTTTAACAAAACCTTTTCCATACGAGTTAATATATGGATATACTAGAATAATGTGAGATTTTTTAAGAATGAGGATAAAGTAATCTCTTTCTCAATCTTTAAACTGTTGTCTGTAGCCGTAAACTGCACCAAGTAAATTAGCATGCTGCCTGTACTGACATAATTTTATGACAGGTTTTATTCTGGCTAGTTCGATCCGATTTATTATATCGTCCAGTTTTTCATTAATTTTTTCAATCAATTCTCCCCGTTCACTAATTCCGCCGCCTATCAGGATAACCTCAGGATCATAGATGTATTGAAGATTATATATTCCGACAGCCAAAAGGTGGTAGAAACGATCTACCGCTTCCTGACAAACGGGATCTTGATCTTCAGCCATCTGAAAAATCATCTCACCTGTCAGAAGGGCCGGATCGGTTTGCTTCGCTTTAGCAACTTTTTTGACTAATGCTTTTGTTGATGCAATTCTGCTCCACACTCCGTCATTTTCAATCGTATCAGGGTCTAACAGCATAAAGCCGAATTCTCCACCATGTAAGTTTGCCCCTTTATGAATCTGCCCGTTCTTAATCAACGCACCTCCGATTCCTGTCCCGATTACTGTTACAAGGAAATCACTTAACCCTGTTGCAGCTCCTTGCCACATTTCTGCATATGCCGCACAGTTTGCGTCATTCCCTAGAAAAACTGGTAAATGAACTTGGTTTTGAATCAACTCTTTTATATTGGGACCGTGTAAATACCGGACGGCACTAGAACCATAAATACAGCCGTGATCTGAAACAGCCCCAGGACTGCTGACAGCAATTCCTTTTACCTTCTGGTGATTGCCGTGAGCTTTATTTATTAACTGTAAAAGTCCCTCAAGAGTTGGAGGAGTAGGTTCTTTATAATCATCAAGGATCTTTCCTTCTTCATTAACGATCCCTATTTTGACAAATGTTCCACCAATGTCAATTGCTAAATAGGTATTCATATTCTTCACCTCTGACCAGGAAACCGGTACACTTCATTTGTTTACTGCATCATTTAATGCGTGAAACTCTCTCTCTGCAATGATTTGCTTATACCAGTAAGCGGATTTTTTCAAGTGACGATTCCGGTTATCCTCTAAATCAATTTCTACTAAGCCATATCTATTTTTGAATGCATTCATTGGAGAAACATTGTCTGAAAAGGCCCATAACATATATCCTTTACAGTTGGCACCTTCTTCTACAGCTTTCAGAAGCCATTTTAAATGTTCTGAGATAAACTCAATCCGATAGTCATCCTGAATCATATTCTCCTCATTTTTAAATCGCTTTTCATTTTCCACACCCATTCCATTCTCTGCAATAAACCATTCAATATTCCCATATTCCTCTTTTATTCTTGTCGCCATATCGTACATAATCTGCGGGAATATCTCCCATCCTCTGTGTGGGTTCATCTTCTTGCCAGGCATGTCAAATTTCTCATAATAATAAGCCGGATGAAACGGAACCGCATTATTCCAGGCAGAAGTTCTTGCCTGTACACGGTGAGGAAAATACAGATTTATCCCAACGTAATCGACCGTATTATTTTTTATTATAGAAAGTTCGTCTTCAGTGTGGTCAAAAGTAATGTCGTGTTTTTCCATTAATTCGAATAATGGAGCGGGATATTCTCCTTTTATAGCCGGATCTAAAAACGTTCGGTTAAAGAAGAGATCATACATTTCAGCTGCTTGCTGGTCATGTGCTGCAGTTGATCTGGCATAAGTTACTTCAGGGTTCAAGATAACACCAATCTTCGCACCCGTTTTTGCTTTTAAGTCTTTTTGCTTAAAAAGTTCGACGACTTTTGCTGTTGCAAGGCCTTTATGATAATTCCACTGCATCCATTTTTTTGTATTTTGTTCAAATGGCCATCGAATAGCGTCTAAATAAACACGTGTCTGCACAACTACAGGTTCATTGAAGGTAAACCAGTGTTTTACCCTGTCCCCATAACGGTCAAATACCTTCTCAGCATATTTAACAAAAAGCTCTACAACATGCTTTGACTCCCAACCGCCATATTTAGTAAACAGCTCGGCAGGCAGTTCATAATGCTCTAGACATATCATCGGCTCTACTCCATTGCGAAGAAGTTCATTGATCATATCATCTATGTAGTTAGCATATTCTTCGTCTACTGTTGCGTTCTCATAGTCTGTTAAAAAACGCGACCAGTTAATGGATGTTCGAAAATGAGATAAACCGATTTCCTTCATGAGCGCAATATCCTCTTTATATCGGTTTCTAAAGTCTGTCGCTACCGCTGGTCCGTACCCGTTATGCCATACATTCTTATTTTCCTTATACCAAAGATCTAAATAAGAATCCTGTGTATCCTTCTTTCCAGACCATCCTTCTGTTTGCCATGCAGATACCGCAGCACCTAACATAAAATCCTCTGGAATTGTAATTTTTAACTTTTCCATGATTTCTCCTCCTCTAATATCTTGTTATGGTTACTAGTAAGTTTTCGATATTCTGTTGGAGTCACCGATGAGAGTTTTTTGAAAACTTCTACAAAATACTTATATTCATTATATCCTATTTGTTCAGCAATCTCTCCTATTTTTAGCGGTGTTTCGGTTAATAGCTTTTTAGATTCTTCAATTCGAAGAAAATTGACATATTCATTAAAATTTTTACCCGTTTTCTGCTTAAAAAGTGAGCTGAAATAACTTGGTGAAATATTTATAACATCCGCTACTTCCTGTGCTTTAATATCCGACCTGAAATATTGATGAATATACTCTAATGCGCGATTAATCAGCCAGTCATTATTACCCCGCTTATCTAAATAAAACGCGGTTCTAATTTTTTTGAGTTCACTGTCTATCATCTCATACAGTTTTGGATATGAATCGATTAATAAAACATCGGGACTGTATGACCAGATCTGTTCAGATTCAGCTGCTTCCTTTTGTAAGACATTCTTGCAGTTGTGCATAATCCTAGTAACTATCTTTTCCGAAAGACGAATCACCTCACCTAATCGCAAATTATGATCCTCGAAATAATGGATAAGTTTATTTATGCTGGCATGTATTGTCTCCATATCATTATGGACGGTGGCGGTAAATAATGCTTCTTCTATTTGTTCAGGATGTTTATTCCACCTTCTCCTGTCAGGGATGTCTTCATATACCAAATGATTATTTTCCTTTATGGGCAGCTGCGCAAGAGACTGTGTCATCACATTTACGACTCGATTCAGCTCATTTATTCTTACCGGGAATGGGTAGTAATAAAAAAGCAACTCGTCATCGTGCAGTATTTTCTCATAATCTTTCGTGAATCCTGGGCTACGACCGTTACCGGAATCGTCTATAAAACAAGACAATAGAATATTTTCACTTATGAACAGGGATACTCCTGTTTTATTTTTCCTTGATACGTTTTTACTGATCTTTTGTTTCCAATCTTTTTTATATCCTTGCAGTTCACCTTCAGAAAGATGTTTACTAAGTTCCCAGTAGTTCTTTTTCATCGAAAAAAATATTTTAAGATTCTTAGTTTCCCATCCACTTCTGTCTGTTTCATTATTTAGCGTTTGTCCAAAGACTTCTTCTACAATCAGATTCAGCAGATTTTCCTGCTGGCGTTTTTGTGACTCCTTCTGCTCTTTGGCTAGTTTTCCAATCATTTTTTCGGTAAGTTCCATTAACTGGTCTACATCAACCGGTTTTAATAAATAATCCTCCACCCCTAGCTGAATGGCCCGCTGTGCATAACTAAATTCATCATAGCCACTTATCATAATAATTTTTGTTTGGGGAAAGTGTGCTGACACGTAACCGGCAAGCTGCAAGCCATCCTTATTAGGCATGCGGACATCTGTTATCATGATATCGAAACCGTTGTTCTCGTTTATCTTTTGAATTGCATCAACTCCGTCAAAAGCTGTAACAACGTTCTCAATACCTGCCTCGTTCCAGTTAATTGTGTTAAGCAAACCTCTCCGAATAACTGGCTCATCATCAACAATTAATAGGCTGTAGGTCATTTGTTTTCACCTGATTCTTTTTTATTTCCCTCCATTATGTCATACAAAGGTATCTTTATTTGAACCCATGCACCTTTTTCCACACTTTTCTGTTTTACCTCAGAGTCTTCACCTGTTGCCAAATTCAATCTTTCCTGGATATTCTCCAGTGCAAATCCATCGCGAATCTGGTCTGTATCACTTGCCGCAAATCCTGCGCCATTATCTATTACATCGATCAGTATATTTTTACCGAAAAGATAACATCTGATATAAATTTCACCAGTTCCTGAAAGATCCTTAAATCCGTGCAAAATGCTGTTCTCAACTACCGGTTGCAATAATTGTTTCATTATTTTTGTATCTTTTATCTGTTCATCATAATAAATACAATACTTTAAACGCTCACCCATTCTACTCCGCTGCAATTCTAAATAATTCTCAATATACAATAATTCTTCCCTTAATGTGACCCACATCCTCCCTTTGTTCAAATTCATTCGGAACATTTTAGATAAACGCTCGATCAGTTTACTTGTTTCCATTGCATTTTCCATTCGAGCAGTCCAGCGGATCATATCAAGCGTATTGTATAGAAAGTGGGGGTCTATCTGCGACTGTAAAGCTTTTAACTCAGATTCCTTCTGCTTAATTTTCAACTTATATTCACGGTCAATATATTTTTGAATAGTCACAACCATTTGATTAAATCTGGTTCCTAAACGGCCAATTTCATCTTTTGAATTCACATTTACTTTTGCCGAAAAGTTTCCTTTTTCCAATTGTTTCGTTTGCTCTGTTAACGCGAGAATCGGCTTAATATGCCATAAGTAGAACCCTATAAATGCAATAACACCAAGAATAGCCAGAATGATAACCATATAAACAATCAATGATCTTATATTATATAAACTTTGTACTACATCGTCCTGATTAACCATAATTACGGAGATCCAATTTGTCCCGGGGATACTCTGCTTCACAATCAGGAATTTTTCCCCATCTGTTTCATAAACAGAATTCTTCTTATTATGATGAACTACTAAATCAATTACGTCCTGCTCCGGATACAATTCACCTGCAAATTCACGGTTCGGGTGTAACACTACTTCGCCATTTTTCGCCAGAACAAAAAAATTTCCCTGCTGTCTTGCATCCACCTCTATTCTGTTGTATAACTGTTCTTCATCTAATCGAATCCTCGCCATACCAATTGGCTCAGAAATATGATTGATATCATTTATTATTCTCGTCAAGCTAATCACATGATGACTGCCGGACCAGTCACTGTAAAGTTCATACGTGTTGCTCCAGACCGGCTCCCCCTCATTTGCAACAGCCTCTCTTCGTAATGATAGTTCACTTCCCCTGACAGGATTGCCGAAATTTAGCACATCGCCATTTTCATTAATCAATTTTATGGAATCGATGTATTCATTGCTCATAATTTGAAAGGTAAAGAAACCTTTAATATCATTTTCTGCCTCCCTAGCCACAATGACATCTTCTTCAGGGGTTGTGAAGAATGTGCGAAAACTCTCATCATAAATCATGAAGGAAGATATATTTTCGATTGTCCGCAGATTCTCCAGTAAGTTTTCATTGTTTTTTTCTAATCTTGCATTAATATTTTCTATTGCCTGATCCTTAAAGACATCTGTTGCCTGATAATAGATTAAGCTGCCAAAAAGAATAGTAGGCAAGGTAATCAAAACAAAAAATACAAAGATAAATTTCTTTCTTAAGCTCCAATGTCGAAACATACACATCACCTTTTGTTATTTACCTATCATACTATCCTTTTACAGCACCTGCTGTCATGCCTTTTACGATTTCTTTTTCCAAAAGGAGATAAAAAGCAATAATTGGGATTAACGACATGGTAAGACCTGCCATCTGCGCACCGTAATTGGTTGTAAATTGCCCGGCAAAACTGGCTAGACCTAATGGTAATGTTTGCAGATTAGGATCATTGATCAAGACAAGTGCAAAAGAAAACTCGTTCCAGTTATAAATAAAATTCAATATAATCACTGTAGCTAAAGCAGGTCGTGACATTGGCAGAATAATCGACCAGAAGATCCGGAATATCCCGCATCCATCCATAATGGCTGATTCTTCAATATCTTTTGGAAAAGCCTTCATGAAGCTTGTCAAAATAAAAATAGTTATTGGCAAGTGGAAAGCGATATACGGAAAAATTAATGTAACAGGAGTATTAAGCAACCCTAAATTTCTCATCAAAATAAACATTGGAACTAATGTTGCATGGATCGGAATCAGCATCCCAAAAATAAAGAATGTGTATACAACCTTATTCAGTTTGAAGGTAAATCTTGAAAGAAAGTATGACGTAAATGCACCGATCAATACAGTTAAAAAAGTTGCTGTAAGGCAAATAAAAATACTGTTAGTAAACAATGTCCCCAGATTGGCAGTATTCCAGGCACTAATGTAATTTTCAAAAACTAATTCCTGTGGAAGACCGAATTGATTTGTAGCAAATTCCTGTTCTGACTTAAACGAATTAATAACCATCCAGATAATTGGATATGCATTCACAATCGCAAATATAATGAGAATGAAGTAGATAACAGGCTTCTTGATGGGGAACTTTTTTCTCAGTGCACCCTTTTGCTGTTCTAGCTTTTCATAAGTTGACTGCATCAGTTCGCCCTCCTTTCTAGAGCATTTTTCTTCCTAATAATTTTGTTACTGTATAAATTAAAATCAGACTGAAGAAGAAAATAATGACAGAAACCGCACTGCCGTATCCATATTGTAATTTACTAAATGTCTCATTAAACATATATAATGCCATTACGTCAGTAGAATGAGCCGGACCGCCATTTGTCATAACGTAAATGAGATCAAATGTCTTTAAGCTGCCTGAGATACAAAGAATAACTGCTACGATAATCGTATCCCATATCATTGGGATGGTAATACTCCATGTTGTCTTCCATTCCGAAGCTCCATCCATTTTAGCTGCTTCCAATACTTCTTCCGGCACGTTTTGCAATGCTGCTAAGAATATAATTAAATATAAACCTACAAATTGCCAAATGACTGTCACCAATACTGCAATCATCGACCAATTCGAATCACCAAGCCAATTTTGCGCCAAAAAATCGAGGCCAGCTGTCCGAAGCAACTCATTAATTAAGCCGTTTTCGGAATTATAAATTAGACTCCAAGTGATGGATATAACGACCGTTGAAAGAACTACTGGTAAAAAGCCGATCGTTCGGAAAATTTTCAGGCCTTTAATCTTCCTGTTTAATAATAAGGCAATAAACAAGGCAATTGGGACTTGGCCCAGTACAGAAGCCAAAACAACATATATATTATTTTTCATCGAATTCCAAAACAATGGATCCTGAAATAATTCAATGAAGTTTGCCAGCCCTACATATCGCATATCCGAAAATCCATCCCATTCCATAAAGGAATAATAAAATGATTGTAAGATAGGCAGGATAGCAAAAATCAGGTAAATGATTAATGCTGGCAATATTCCGACAGTAATGGCGATTGTTCTATTTCTTGCTGCATGCATCCATTTCACCTCCAATATGAGTCACAGGCTGCTAATCTGTTTAAATTAGCAACCTGAATACTGCATTATTATTCTGACTCCAGTTCCTGCTGCATCTGTGCAGCTAGTTCTTCCGGTGTCATTTCTCCTAATGTAATGGACTGTAATCCATTATTAATCACATCTGTTAACTCAGGCGTTAAGGTCGCATCATACACAGGAGCCAAACCACCTTGGGCTAATTTGTTCGCTTCCTGGAAAACCTGCGGAATGTCTTCTCCAATTTCCACATCTGCTGGGACAATGATATTTGCATCGATTAATTGCTGATACATTTCATCACTGTAGAAAAATTTCAGAAATTCAAATGCTGCCTGCTGCTCTTCTTCCGTTAACTTACTGTTAAGAGCAATGCCCCCGCCTGCTACACCTGCGATTTTTTGCGGATCTCCCTCTCCACCTGCAAAGGATGGAAATGGCGCTACACCGATATTATCAATATTCTCTACACTATCTAAAATCGGACCAATCGCCCAAGAACCTGCAAAATGCATCGCTGTATTTCCACTGATAAAGTTATTACGGGCCTGAGCTTCATCTAATGTGTTCATATCAGAGTTAAACGCATTCATTTCAGTTAACTCCTGGATAACAGCCAAAGATTTAATAAACTGCTCATTTTCAAATGAACCCTCTCCATTTAATACATCTGGCAGAAAATCACTTCCGGTGAATCTGTCAGCAATTGTTGATATATAAATAGATTGAAGCGGCCAAATACCTTTATTCCCTAAAGCAATTGGTGTGATATCCTGGTCATTTAATGACTGAATTAATGTTTTTAACTCTTCATACGTTGCTGGAAATGTGTCAAACCCTGCTTGTGCAACCATTTCTTTATTGTAGAAAATCAGGCTGGTTTCACTAACATTCCCAGGAATCGCATATTGATTTCCGTCTACTGCATAATCTTCCATAATAGCTTCCGGAATATATCCTTTCCAATTATCTGTAATATCGTTTAATGGCAGAACGGCATCTCCTTCAACTAATGGCTGAATTCTTGCTCCAGGCCATACACGAAACATGTCTGGCAATTGCTGGCCCGCTGCCTGTGTACGAAGTTTGGTTTCATACTGATCGTGCGGAATTGCTTCAATTACTACTTCAATATCATCATGCTGTTCATTAAATTTCTCTACCATGCTTTTATACGCTCTGTTTTCCGGTCTGTCTTCTGTCCAGTCATTCCATAGTGTCAGTTCAATAACGTCATTACCTGACGTTTCCTGACTTTCGCCACTGCTGCAAGCCACTAGTCCCAACATTAATCCAAAACTGATAATAATGATAAATGATAGCTTTCTCATTCTCTTTCCTCCCTTTTTAATAGCGCTTACATAGATTGTAACGGTTTCCTGTTCATTCGAATATCCAATTATTTATTAAAACATCCAAATTTTTCACCAGTTTTACCGGGGTTAATTAAAAATACAAAAAAAACTCGGCAAGGAGCCAAGTTTTTCGATTCAGTCTTATTCCATTATTTTTGTCGGTGTGGCTTTTTTCACAATGATGACCCCGTCATATGCCTCATCAGGAATCATTTCGATGGTATAGAATCTTTTCATAAGTTTGTACCATGAATGAAATTCATCTCCAATATTCCCCATCTTTTGCCTGCTTGATATTATATTCAAAAGTTCTTCAGATTTTGAAGCTTGGCTAAAGTCAACATAAAAAACGTTATCCTCAACCTGTTGAAATGCAGTAACCAATTCATTATTATTCTCAACCTGTTGAAATGCAGTAACCAATTCATTATTATTCTCAACCTTATAGACTTCCCGTTTGCCTGTATTACCATTTTTCGCTTGAAACTCACTCTCTAAGAAGTCTGTACCAATCGCGAAATATTCTGAACCATATAACTCGTCAAGATAATTACCCATTGATTTATAACCTGCTGCGTTTGCTGAAGTTTTTTCGATATGACCATTATGACCCGATACTAATACTTTTTCATGACCTCGTGATCTTTCATAATCGACGATCCATTTGAGGTTTTCAGCCAAATACTGATCACGCAATTGAGAGTAATTATTTGTTAAAAAGAGTTCTGTCCGTTGTTTCATCACCTTCGTGTTTTGCAAAGCGAAAGCATATTGTTCATCAGGTGACCGTTCAATATAGCTTTGTTCATTTTCTATCAAGTCTGAAGAGATTTCCTCCAATGTTTCCATCACCTGTCTTAACTCTTCTTCTGTTAAATCACGCATCGTTTGATTTGAAATCAGGGACAATTTCTCCCGATATAAGGCAGCCTTCTCCTCTGACACAAGGTGATAGAATTCCAGCACTTTCTGCTTACTGGCATCATAGCGCTGCATATCATTTCCGTAAAACCAGATTTTCTCATCCTCACTCACTTCCATGTTATAATCATGCATCCACTGCACAAATTCAATCATTTCCTCTGTTTTATATATGTCATAATCAAGGGCAGAAACAACATCCTTTGCCGCACCTTCACCAGATAGGATAAATTGGTTTATTAGCTGACCGGCGCCAAAGTCACCTTCCAGGACAAATACATGGACATCTTCATTTTCGACATCTTTCTTTAATTGCTGGAACTCGACATTGCCATGGGTCGCCTCACCGAGCCCAATTACTCTCACCCCATCAATAATGTCTAACTTTTCTACAGGAGAAATATACTTCTCTGATTCTTCTACAGCCTCTACATTACTGCACCCCGGAACCATCATTATCAAAAGTAATAATAGTAATAATCTTTTCATTTTCACATAACCCCTTTTATTAAACGGCCTTCCGTTGAAAATACAGGTAACCACCTGCAAAGAATAATAGAAAACTGCCTCCCACAACGATTAACAACTGATCCCATGGAACAAAAAATATATCCTCCGTATTTCCGCCAATATACATCATTGAAAATGGCTGTGCCCATGGGTAATAAGGTCCGAATCGTTCCGAGTTCACTACCAGTATTGTTGGAAGGGTAAAAATAACATTAACTGCAAAGGGTGCTGCAAAGCTTTTAAACAATATCGACATCCATAACTGCAGTGCAACAAGTGGCAATGTTGCTACCCAGCCGCCAAAAATGCTCTTCCAGACAATATTAAGTGGGAATGGTTCTGGAATTCCATCAATTACCCCAACCAAATAGATTGAACCAAGATAGAGCAGCTGCATTACCATAACAAGTGCTATCAGCAGGATATACTTGGATATAAACACCTTCCCCCTTGTTAACGGCATAGCCAACAGCTGCTTCCACCCGCCTTCCTGGTGTTCATATCTGCATACCACACTGGCAAGCACACCAGTTATTAATGGTAGAAACAGCAGGGCATATGTCAGATTCATTGATAGTAATTTTACATACCATTCATTCGGCCCTCCACCTAAATTGTCAAAGTTTGCTGTTAAACCAATAAACAATCCAACCATTGGACCAACAAGAAGTATCCAAAGTATTCTAGATTTGCTTAATTTATACCATTCTGAGCTCATAATCGGCAACATCTATTTCACATCCCTTCTCTTAAAATCAAACATTCCAATTACATAAAGCAAAATGCCAACACTTAATCCAAGAAGTGCGTTAATATAAGGCTTATCCCATCCATTTATTAGTGACGGCCATTTCCATATCATCCAGTCAGGCAATGTAAAAGCTGAATATGCGAGAATAACGCCGATTACTCCTACAGTTACAGGGATTGCCTGGTTATGGCTTACTGTTGCAATCCAGAGCTGTAATGCCAGTACAGGCAATGCTGCAAGGAAAGGGAAAAAACTGTATTTCAGTAATGTTATATAGGGAATCTCCTCTCCTAAATCAAGGTACAGACCGTAACTATATGAAAATAGTAACAGTAATACTGATGATATAAAAAGCAGGATAGTGATTACCGTAAATTTTGATAAGTAGACTGACAGCTTTGAAACAGGTAATGCAATTAATTGTTTCCATGCATTTGTCTCATTCTCTATGCTAGCGATAAAGGAAGTCAAAATAACTATGCCTAATACTATCGCCAGATGAGTAAAGTTGCTAATATATTCAATATAATAAAGCCAGTCATTCTCACTTTGCTGTAGTAAATAATCCTTTCTTACCCCGTAATTAACCATTTGTAATGCAACAACACCAAAAGGGCCTAATACTGTTAAGAGCCAGAGACCTTTGCGTTTAATTTTGAGAAAATCAACTCTAAGCAGTCTCATCATCATACTAAACGCTCCTCCTTTGTCATTTGCAGGAAGACATCTTCTAAAGATTTCTTCTCTTCCTCCACACGATAAATGGAGAAACCATCCTTGACGAGATATTTTACTGCAGTTGCTACATTTTCATCAGATTGATTAAGGAGGGTTATATTTTTTTCGTCCCAATCAGCTCGCATTCCTCTTGCAAGAAGCGCCCGCCATGCCGATTCACTGTCACTCACTTTTAATACTACTTTTTGTTTTGCAAATTTTCTCATCTCCTCAATGGAGTCCTGGAAAATCATCTTCCCTTTTGAAACAACCCCTACCGTTGTAGCCATTTGATCTATTTCCGACAGCAAGTGACTTGAAATAATAACAGTCATCCCGTAATCATGCGGTAAACGCTGGATAAGCTGCCGGATTTCGATAATACCAGATGGGTCCAGACCATTTGTCGGTTCATCTAATATTAATAGTTCCGGATTATTTAACAAGGATGCTGCGATCCCTAAACGCTGTTTCATCCCCATAGAGAAACCTTTTACTTTCTTATTTGCGACATCCTCCAGTCGAACAATCTTTAATACTTCCTTTATCCTGGTCTTTGGCACACCGATTATTTTTCTTAATGCTTCTAAGTTTTCCCCTGCTGTTAAATGAGGGTAATAAGACGGGTTTTCTACCAATGATCCAACTTTATTTAATATGCGAATCCGCTCTTTTCTCAAATCTTTTTGAAAAATATGAACAGAACCGGATGTCGGCCTCATCAATCCTAATAACATCCGAATCGTTGTTGTTTTTCCAGCACCATTCGGTCCAAGAAAACCATAAATCTCTCCTTTAGGTATTTTCATCTCCAGTCCTGACACTGCCTGTTCTTTTCCAAACCGTTTGGTTAAATTCTTCGTTTCTACGATATATTCCATATTGATCACCTCACAACCTATTTTAAGTGGCGAAAGTTAAAATAAGGTATGGGTCAAGTTTAAATTTTGTTTAAAAAAGTGCATAAGAAGAAGTGGAACATCAATATGTTCCACTCCCTAGACGCTTATTTAAATAAACAAAATACATAGTGTGTATGGACGACACTCGCCCGATTGTTTTACTTTCACCCAAGGGCACAAGCTTTACACTTTACTTCCATTTAATAATTTTTATCATTGTTCCGTGATCATTCGAGTGGATTTCCCAGTCCATTTCCATTCCTTTGACCATCATATCAACTATTGACAGTCCTATCCCTGCGCCTTTCTTTTCCGTAATACCTTTCATCCCATTTCCCTTGTCTTGCATAATAAAAGCGTCATACTGTGCAGTGGACTCCGTTTTCACCGCGAGATACTTACCACTGTTTGCATGGCGCAACACATTTTGCAATAAGTTATCAAGAATCCGGTTAAACCATATGGGATCAACTAACCAGTTATTGTGCTTAAATGTCCCAATCTCCACCTCTACAGTAAACCCTTCTTTTTCAAAAGCAGGATACCATGTAGCTAAGGACTCACGGACACTGCGAATAACATCTCTCTCCTCAAGGTCCAGTTTGTATTTGCTTGCCATCAGTAATGTGTAGGACATTAGATTCTCGATTAGTTTATCTATATCAGCAATAGATCTTTCCATGACTGTTAAGGAATTGGCAGTACTTGCCGGCATATCAGCTTTTTCGAGCTCATAAATTTGGGCATTAATCTTTGTAAGTGGTGTTCGGAGATCATGCGATAAATTGGCAATAAGTTCTTTTCGCAATTGCTCCTCTTCCTGTTCCCGTAATTTACTTTCCCTTAATTCATCAACCATTTGATTAAACGCCTGCTGTAATCTGCCAATCTCATCCTGCTTATTCACTTCAATTTGCACTGGCAAACCATCGACATCTCTTATTTCCATCGCTTCCTGTAAATGAAGCAGCCTTTTCCTGATCCCTTTGAAAAACAGGAACGAAAGAAAAATAAAGAGGAATATAATAATAATCGAACCAATTAGCAGGACCGCTCCAAATTTGTCATATGTCATTTCTAAAGGTGTTTTGAATACTTCTCTGGGAATTTCAAAGACAATAAAGCCGTTCGATTCGTCATTACCAACGAAGGCAATGACTGTAAAAGGGTCACCATCATAGCGCTCCTTGATAAACCTTGCAGTATATTCCGGTGTCCATTCAGCAGGAAGCTCTTCCGTAACATCTAACTGTGTCACAAGGTCACCATCTTGATTTACCCAGAACATCGATGCATCCGCATATTTGTCCTTCCATTCCTCAAAAAGCTGCTGTACTTCCTGAACAGTTGCACCCTGTAATTGTTTGCCTTCTTCATGCCATTGTTTCTCAATAGCTTCATAATCTGCTTCATCAGAAGAATAGGTTTCGTCTATACCTTTTGACAGACTAAAAACAAATACTGCAAGGATGAGATACACAAGTTGCATAAGGAAAATGGCTAAAATAATAATCATCATATATTTGGCCAGTAATGAACGGAATAATCTCATCATATTTTCACCCGGTATCCTATTCCTCGTATTGTTTCAATAATAACCGGCTTTGCAGGATTCTCTTCAAGTTTCTCACGTAAATAGCGGATATGTACCATTAAAGTCTTATCCCCATCCATATATTTCTCACCCCATACCCCTTCATAAAGCTGCTCTTTTGTAAGGATCTGGTTGAGATGGCGAATAAAATACTGAAATAAGTAAAATTGCTTTCCTGTTAACAGAATTTCTTCATCCGTATTTTGATTGATGATCAGCATCGTTTTTGGATCTATTTTTAAATGACCTATTTCCAAAATATCTTCATTCTTCTGGAATCTCCGAAGCAACACTTCTATCCTTGCCGCAAGTTCTTCCGGATGAAAAGGCTTTGTTAAATAATCATCCGCAAAACTGAGCCCTTCAATTTTATCTTCCACTGCTGTACGGGCCGACAACATGAGAATTGGTAAATTATCCACTTCTCTTTTGATACGCTTACCGAGTGAAAACCCGTCCAACCCTGGCAGCATGACATCTAATACTGCAATATCTATATCTTTCAGGTAGTGCTCCAGATTTTCCCCTGATTGGCGCCATGTCACCTCATACCCTCTCGACGTAAGATCCTCTGCCACCCAGCTTCCTATCTCCATTTCATCTTCTATATATAAAATTCGTGCCATTGGTATCCTCCCATCGCGAAATGCGAATCTTAAAAGTCACAATAATATTACAATACCACATCACTTTCTACTACGTCTTTTCTTTAAATGAATTTATTAGATTCTGTACATATTTTTGTTGCAATAGTAAATAATACCGATTAAAGGTAATGTCTTCCCTTTAACAAAAGGGGCAATAATTATACAGAGGATAAGTTAATGGCGATGAAACATAGAATCCGGAAAAAGAATAATACAAAACGAATAGAAATCGATAACATATCTTCCCACTTCGATGTTAATTTGTCTAATGAACTTGAAGCGAATAAAAAGGAAGTATTCCGGCTTTTAGGAAACAGCTCTGATGTAGAAACAAGAGCTTTTCAGCTGGGAAAAATCCACCCTGTAAATGCAGCTATTATATTTTTGGAAGGTCTCATTGATAAAGAAATTGTTCAAAACTATCTTTTGAATCCAATCATTAATGATCTCAGAGGAACGAATGCTAATGAAAAAATCCCAGATGTTCAGCAACTTTATCAATATATCAAGAACTTCAATATCACTACAGCTGAATTAACGGAGATTAGTAATTTTAAAACACTGCTGCAGCATTTATTAGCCGGAGATACTATTTTACTGATTGACGGAGTTAATAAAGGGTTTGCGGTAGGTGCCAGGGGAGCAAAAGAGCGCGGAGTGGAGGAACCAACAACACAAAGAGTTGTTCGGGGACCGAAAGACGCCTTTACAGAAACTATCAGTGTGAATATTGCTCTAATCCGCAAAAGGATAAAGGACCCGAATTTGTGGCTGGAATCCTTTGTTTATGGAACAAAGACACAAACAAAAGTAACAATTGCCTACATACACGGCATTGTTAACCCCGGTGTTGTGGAAGAGGTTAAGTCAAGGTTAGATAAAATGGATATTGATGCAATTCTGGAAAGTGGATATGTGGAGGAATTGATCCAAGACGAGACATACACGCCTTTCCCAACGATGATCAACAGTGAAAGACCTGATGCAATCAGTGCAGGTCTATTAGAGGGAAAAGTAGCCATCTTAGTTGACGGTACTCCTTTTGTCTTACTCGTACCAGCACTTTTTCTCGATTTCTTTCAATCGAATGAAGATTATTACCAGAGAAGTGATATATCCAGCTTAATAAGAGCATTACGTTTTATAGCTTTTTTCCTTGCTTTGCTAACACCGTCTACTTATATTGCTTTAACGACGTTCCACCAGGAAATGATACCAACAACCCTTCTTATCAGCTTAGCTGCACAAAGAGAAGGAATCCCATTCCCTGCAGTGGTTGAAGCTCTTTTAATGGAAGTGACCTTCGAAATTCTGCGGGAAGCGGGCATACGGCTTCCTAGTGCAGTTGGATCCGCCATTTCAATTGTAGGAGCGCTCGTGTTAGGTCAGGCAGCGGTAGATGCAGGAATTGTATCAGCAACGATGGTTATCGTTGTTTCCTTAACGGCGATCAGCAGTTTTATCTTTCCAAGTTATAATTTAGCAATCAGTGTTAGAATGCTACGCTTTCCTTTTATGATAATGGCAGCAACATTCGGTTTGTTTGGCATCTTTATTGGTTTACTCATATTAACATTACATTTAAGCAGTTTAAGGTCTTTTGGCATCCCCTATATGTCACCATTTGCTCCCTTTATATCAAATGATCAGAAAGATGCTGTATTTCGTGCACCTAGGTGGAAGCTCAGGACTAGGCCAAGGCTTATTAATCAGCGAAATACTATTCGAGAGGACAGTCAAAGGCCTATGCCTGATAAAAAAGGATAGAAGAGGGATTATATGAGCACTCTATTTAAACTTTTCATCTCTTTATTTATCTGTATCAGTCTAACCGGCTGCTGGAGTTCAGAGGAATTAACTGAAATTACTTTAGCAACAGGACTAGCAATTGATAAGGATGATGAGGATGGTTTCAAGGTGACTATCCAGGTAGTTAATCCAACCGAAATTGCCGGAGACCAGATCTCCAATAGATCCAGTGTAGTAATCTATTCAGCAACCGGAAAAACTATCTTTGAGGCTATTAGAAAGTTAACGAAAGCTTCCCCGAGAAGAGTCCATTTAAGCCACCTTCAGGTAGTTATTTTTGGTGAAGAATTTGCTCGGGAAGGCATTGGAGAAACAATTGATTATTTAGTCAGAGATCATGGCTTTCGGACAGATTTCCATATGGTTATTGCCAAAGACACGACCGGTGAGGAACTGATTAGTGTAATCACACCTCTTGAAAAGATACCTGCACAGAGGATTACTGCAAGTATTCAATCATCACAAAACTTCTGGGCACCAACTAAGGAAGTGCAACTATATGAACTGTTTGAATCAATGACTTCAACAGGAAAGGAAGCTGTAATGACAGGAGTATACATGGTGGGTGATCCGGAAATAGGGAAAACGGTTCAAAATGTGACCCAATCCGATCCACCGGTAAAGACCCGGCTAAACAGTATCGGTATTTTTAATGGGGATAAGCTAATTGGATGGTTAAGTGAAAAGGAGAGCAAAGGATTCAATTATATCACTAATAATATAAACAATACGGTCGGCTGGGTCGAGTGTGAAGACGGCGGGAAGATTTCGTTAGAAACAACAAATAGTGATACAAAATTGAAGGGATCTTTTGTAAACGGCCATCCTAAAATAACCGTAGAAACAAATATAACTGTCAATGTTGGTGAAATTTCATGCTCCATTGATTTATCCATACCTGAGTCCATCAAAGAGATTGAAAAAAAGTTAGAACAAAAAACAGTTGACCTTATCAATTCCAGTGTAAATGCTGCAAAGGAATTTAACAGTGACATCTTTGGTTTTGGCAGTGTGCTAAGAAAGTCACAGCCGAAGCAATGGGAAAAAATAAAGGGTAACTGGCCCGAACATTTCCAGCAAACAGAGATTAAAGCTAATGTTACGATAGAAATAAATCAGTCTGGTTCCATTACTACACCGATATATGATGATGTCATGGAGAAGACGGGGTCAGGAGGTTAATATGCTGAATGTATTATTATTCTGGTCCATAAGTGCTTTCTTCTTTTATATAGAAATAAAGAGACTGAGCAAATTAAAACTTAGAAAGGATTTAATCTTCTTTCTGACTACCATGACCCTTGCTGTTATCCTTATTTCCCTTGGGTTATTCGGTATAAAATTCCCCTATATTGTCAGCATGGTAGAAGCTGTGACAAAACCAGTTTCAGACCCGATCGGACAATGGCTGAAAAGCTACCGGGAGAATGGGGGTTAATTCTGTCGGGAGGTGCGATGAATGATAGAAAAGATTGACGGCAGGCAATTTACAATTCTGGTTATCATGAACACACTTGGGGCTTCGATAATATTTATCCCATCTATTGCTGCTTCTATCGGGAAAGAAAACGGGTGGCTCACTGTAATCATCGCTACACTGTCCGGGTTACTGATCATCTTATTGTATAATGCTATTATTAATCAGCAGATGGAAAAGAGTATTTTCAGCCTTATCGAAGAGACTTTCGGAAAATGGTTAGGTTTTATGCTTATCATTTTCTTCAATGGTTATATCTATCTCAATGCAGTGGCGAATGTCTGGTCAATCGGTGACTTTATGTCACTGCAAATTCTCATGGGTACCCCCGAAGAAGCAATTGAATTGTTAATTGTAATTACTGCTCTTATTGCAGTCAGATATGGAATGGAAGTTATCGGAAGAACAGCCGAAGTATTCATTCCATTCACCCTGTTTTTTGCATTACTAGTAACAATCCTTGTGATGAAAGATGCCAACATCGAGAATATTCAACCTGTTTTTCAACTGAACCGAATCGGAACGTTTGTAGGGGCGCTTCCAATTATTGGGATTACATATTTGGAGTTATTTATTCTTCTTGGTATGACGCATAAAGTGAACAGACCAAAAAGTGCGAAGCGGGGTTTAATGCTTGGCGGGTTTATTAGCGGTGGAATTTTATCTATCATTACGTTTGCATGTATTATGGTACTTGGTGTCAAAGCAACTACCCATTATACTTATCCAATATATGCATTAGGTCAGAGAATCAGTATTATGGATTTCTTTGAACGGATAGAAATACTTGTTGCCTTTATCTGGTTTTTCACTATTTTCTTTAAAATATGTATCTCTTATTATGTCCTGGAAACCGGTTTGAATCATCTGTTCAAATTAAAAGATAATAAAACCTTTTCTATTCCACTGGCACTTTTGTTATTCTTTGGTGCTACCATCATGGTTCCCAATACATTTAATGCCTATTCTTTTATCTCAGGGCCATACTTTGTTGTTTCTTTCGTATTTGCGTTCATTTTGCCTGTTTGTATTTTGCTTGCGTCTATCGCGAGGAAAAAAGTGAAGAAGATGACAAAGAATGGGACAGAACAAAGTAAAAATGGTTCCGGATAATAAATTTATCTGGAACCATTTTTGTTAGTCTATTCCTTTCAACTTCACTGGTTTGCTGTCTTTAGGAATATACCTTAGAGTGGCAAATGGACCGACCTCCAGAGCATTCCGCTCCTGGCCGTCTTTTCAATTACGCTGTCCCCTCAGCAGTCTATACTCTGCCGTTCATGCATTGTACTTTATCCGGTTGCTAGGTAGACTGATTATTTATCTCCAATCAAATATACTCAATCAAACCATTTCTTCATATGTTTTTTTCTTTTTTGCCGCTGTTTTCGGCTTCCAGATTTCACCGATCTCTTCCAGTGTTTTATTCTTTGTCTCCGGAACGATTGTCATGACGAAGATAAAGCAGATTACATTTATAACAGCGAACATCCAGAAAGTAAAGGCACTGCCCATATTGTTAATTAATACTGGTGTGAACTGTCCAATAGCCCAGTTAGCTCCCCATAAGAAAATGGTTGCAATTCCTACCGCCTTCGCCCGTAAATGATTCGGAAAAATCTCCGGAATCATAATCCATGGAATCGGACCCATCGAGATACAGAAAGATGCAGTAAAGCCAGCGATCAGAATAATGAGCAACACTCCTGCATTAGCTGGTGAAAAATAAAACACACTGCCGATTAACAGCATGAAGATTGCCATAAAGCTGGAACCGATTGCCATCAGTTTTTTTCTGCCCAGCTTATCAATTAACAGGATTGCGACAATAGTAAATACAACTTGTACACTTCCGATAATACTTGTAGCTAAGAACTCTGTATTGTTTTCAAACCCTACACTCCGGAAGATATCCGGACCATAGTATGTGACCGCATTCATACCAATCACCTGATTAAATAATGCGAGGAAAACTCCTACACCCATTGCCATTCGTAAACCTGGTTTTAATAATTCCTTTGCCGAACTGCTTTGTTCTGCTTTAATAGATGCCTTAATATCTTTTTCTTCTTTTTTAGCAATTTCTTCCCCGTTAATTCTTTTCAATATTTGATAAGCTTCCTGGTCTTTCCCTTTTTGAATCAGATACCGTGGACTCTCAGGAATAAAGAACAAGAGGAATAAAAAGATAATCCCGGGAATTGTTCCATACCCTAACATCCAGCGCCATCCTGCTTCAAGTCCCCATTCATATGTTCCGCTATTTGCTACACCGTAATTGATATAGAATGTCGCACAAATACCGAGAATGGTGAAAAGCTGATACATAGACCCTAATCTTCCGCGAATTGCAGGCGGAGCACATTCACTGATATACGTAACTGATAATGCGGAAGCAAAACCTATTCCGAAACCGCCGAGTATTCTTGCAAGTACTAATGTCGTTACATCAATAGCGAATGCAGATCCCAATGCAGATATGATAAAAAATATGGCTGAAACCATTAATATATTCTTTCGGCCAAATTTGTCACTTAAAAAGCCTGATAATGCTACACCAATGACACCACCGATCATGACACAGGAGATAACCCAGCCTTCCATTGCCGGACTTAAGTCATACAAGTCCTGAAGGTATCCAATTGCACCCGAAATCACTGCCGTATCAAAACCATATAACAAACCCGCCATACCGGCAGATGCAGCAATTAATATGACATACCATAATGAATGTTTCTTTTCCATGTTGATCACTCACCCTTACTGTTATTTTATTGATACCGGTTTCTTTATTAAGTTGATTCGCTTTCATTTTTGCTAGCTTGTTAACAATTTACCATGTATACATTTACAAAATAGCGCATTCATCTTCACTATTTTGTTTTATGCTAGACTTTTTTGTGATTGGCCACGGTTTTCTAGAAAAAGCAGCCTGGACGAAACCAATATTTGTAAGCTAAAGACAAATAATAAAGGAATTGGATTTCCCGCTGTAAGAGTAGATTCGGAAAACAACACTACCTATCCGGGCGTGTTGCATTTTCCCTCCACTAGATGGGATTATTCAATTTCTGCGGGAGCAATTCAAATGGGAATTAGGTGTTTGATAGATAGGATTAATACGCTGTGGAGCAAGAGGAGTTGACTATACTTGCTGTTGTTATCATCAAAAAGCGAGATGGAATATATAAACTCTCGGGGCAGGTCGAGTAAGAAAAACTCCTTTATATCCCAGTCTCGCCAGATAGATTATTCATTTATGGCCACTTTTTATTGATATTTATGCCGGTATTCACTCGGACTCAAACCAGTTTCTTTTTTAAAAACCCGGCTGAAATAATTTGGATCCTTGTAACCAATATTTATAGCAATTTCTTTAAGCGGGGTGGCGCCGTTTAACAGATAAGTTTTCGCTTTCTGAATTCTTAATTCTGTCAGATATTCTACAAATGTTTTATCAAAATACTCTTTAAAAAGCTTACTTAAATAATAGGAGCTAAGATTCACCTGTGTTGCTACTTCTTCCAGGGTAAGTGTCTTTTGAAAATGGTGTGTCACATACTCCTTCGCCTGAACGAGTAAACCTTTAACCCCGTTTGCTCTCCAATCATTAATTTGCTTAATAATTGTCAAAATGTGAATCTTTGCCGCTTCTTTTATTTGCATATTCGTCTCATACTGAAGTAGAGGAATGGAGAAGTCCTGGTCTAATCCTAATTCTTGTGTTGATCTAGTTAGAATGATGAAAAAGTCTTCTGTTGCCTTTTGTACCTTACTCACGTTGTAGTTAGCATATTGCTGAATCCATTGGAAGTACTGCTCGAAAGCCTTCATTCCATCTTGCTGATCTCCCTTTTGAACGGCTTCTAATACATTCTTCTCTAATTCATATGGAATAAATTCCTTTCTTCTCTCCTCCAGCTTACTGCTATATACTAAAAAATTAGCATCAGAATGATTTTGGACTAGCGCTAATGCGTATGTGGCCTCTTCATATGAGATCCTGAAATTTTGTATATTAGCTACTTGTGTTCCTATCCCAGCGATTAATTCACATCCGTCCAGCCTGCTAATTGAAGAATGAATGACTGTTTTTGCAAAATTCTCACTTAATTCCTTTGATTCATTTTCGTCGGTTTTTACAAATACAGGAACTTGGAAGCTTGTTAAAGGACCAATAAAACATTTCAATGGTTGTTCTTCTAATGATTGTTTCAATAGCCTGTACCATTCACCTTTTGTATGATAATCCGGATTCAGATACTCTGATGAAAATGAAAAAACAGCGACAAACCCTTTCATATTATTCATGTCAAACCACTGATCCCAATTACTAAACTCATGGACGTGATCCATCATCAGTGAAACAATTAATTCCATTTCCATTAATGCGTTGGATTGTTCCAATTTCCCCCGTATAGTTTCATTCTCTTTTACTTGTGCTTTTTTAGTTTGAACTTCTTTTGCCATACGATCAAAAGCTTCTATTACTTCGGTCACTTTGCCAGGCTTCAATAAGTATTCCTTCACACCGAATCTCATCGCATCCTGTGCATATTGGAATGTATCATATGCAGAAACCATAATGCATTTGGTGTCAGGTAATTGAGATAGTATCTCTTTTGTTGCTTGAAGACCATCGATGACAGGCATTTTAATATCCATAAAAATAATATCTGGCTTGTGCATCTCTGCAAGTTCAATTGCTTTTTCCCCATTTTGTGCCTCTGCTACAATTTCTAAATTTAACCGGTTTCTCTCCAGCATTAGGCGAATTCCTTCTCGTTCAATTGCCTCATCATCAACGAGCATAACTTTGATCAATTGCCTTTTCCCCTTTCTAAGTTAGTCTGATCTGTACAACAGTCCCTTTTCCCCGTTCTGACTTAATGGACATTTCGCTATTTTTATCAAATAACTTTAAGCGGTCAATAACATTCCTTAGACCTATTCCTGTTGAATGGCCTGAACGGCTTTCTGCGATCTTTTCATCGCTTTCATCAGAATTAAATATACGATTAATAGCAGTCTGATCCATGCCTGCACCGTTATCTTTAATATCTATACATACCTGTTGATCATATTGGTAGATATGTAATTCAATTGTTGCACCATCTGCCATTCCTTCTATACCATGAACAAATGCATTTTCAACAATTGGCTGTAACGTTAAACAAGGAATAGATTTGTTCACGCAACCTTCCTCCACATTTAAACGAAATGTTACTCGGTCACCAAATCGGCTTTCCTGGATAAAGAAGTATTCCTTAACGATCTCCACTTCATCTTTAATCGTAGTATCTCGTTCCATATTCCCAATATTATAACGCAGCAGAGATGATATGGAAGAAATTAAGTCACTAGTCCGTTCAGCTCCTTCGATATAGGCGGTTTTTGAAATAGTATTTAACGTATTGAATAAGAAGTGTGGATTAATTTGATTTTGCAAACTTCTCAATTCCATCTCCTTCAATAATTGAGCAAGTCTCGCCTTTTCCTTTACCTCAGTGACAGACTCTGAGATATTACGTTTCATCTCATTAAATGTCTCTGTTAAGATCGATAACTCATCTTTTGTCGGGACTTCAACATCCTTGCCCTGATAATTACCTGCAGATATTTCCTTTGCAGCATTAGTTAAATTCGATATTGTTCTCGTTATTCCGTCAGAAAACCATACAGCAAAAAAAACACTAACTATAATAATGGAAACAAAAACTGCGGTCCCCATATTTTTTGTATAGGCAATTCTCTTATCCTCTAATGTTATAAACTGCTGATAGGAAGTTAACTCTTCATTTAACAGTTCCAATGTTTTCTCATGGATATAATCCGCAGTGTTATCAGCTTCATTTAAAGAAAATGAGTATTGTTCAACATCATTCTCGTCTACACCCCGGACTGTCTGATCACTATACTTAAGGAAACTTGTTAAGACATTCAAGTAGTTCTTCTTCTCAATTCCCTTTGATGTTAGCTGGTCATATTCTTGTTGCAAATCTAACAACTGCTGCTTATCCTCTTGGTAGTAGATTAAGTTTTCCTTAATCGGTTCATGAACGTAAATCTGCAATGATTGAAATGTTTGATCTGTCTTACTGGTCAACTCGTTTAATAGTAAATACTGTTCAGTACTTTCATTATGAAGCTCAATAATTCTTGCAGCATTCTGTTCCCTTACAAAAAACATCACAATAACTAATATCAAAACAGCAACAAAATAAATGAGCAATTTCGTACGGATCTTTATCATAAGCCTTCACTCTTCTTTATTATATCTTCTATCCGAACAACGTTAACATCAGTGTTATAGGCATCTTCTACCGGTAGTCCCTCCATCACATCGAGCATTAATTCAATACTGCGATACCCCATTTCATATGGCTTTTGTTCAATTAATACGTCAATTTTCCCTTGTTTCATTAATTCAACATTCTCCGGCAAAGTGTCAAAAGCAATTAAATACAAATCATCATTAGTTAAGTTCAATGAAGCGGTAGCCTGTGCCATGCCAATTCCATCTAATGCGCTCGTTCCATATAATGCATCAATGTTCGGATATTCCTTTAACATTTGATATGCCTTTTCTTCCGCAGTAACCCTTGTAATATTTGATTCCTCAATGGCGACAACCTCTATCCCTTCTTCCCGGGAGATAATTTCACGGAAACCCTGCACGCGTAACTGATGATGCGCATTAGTAAAACTTCCAGTAATGATTCCAATCGTCGCTTCACCGTTTGTATCTTTCACTAGAGTTTCTCCAGCAAGCTTGCCCGCTTCATAATTGTCCGTTCCTATGTAACTGGCCCTGGTGCTCTCGGGAGCATCTGTATCGATAGTTATGACAGGTATCCCTTCCCTGACAGCCTTGTTTATCAATGGAAGGAAATCATCACTAAGCGCCTGAACAATAATGCCATCTACATCAGACTTTATTGCAATATCAAGTAATTCGAGTTGTTCCTCCGGATTAGATCTTCTTGGTCCTTCATATTCTACAAAAACATCGTATTTTTCTTCTGTGTCTTTTGCACCTTCTCCAACTAGCCGCCAGTAATCATGATCCATTTCCTCTCCGATTAGAACAAAATGATATGCCGGTAAAGAGGAATCCGGTTCCGTCACTTCATCTATTTGCTGATCGTAATGTTCAGCTTGAGTATAGTAATAGATCGAGAAGCTAATAGAGATAAACAGACATACAGAAAGGATTATATAGATAATAGTTTTTCGATTCATAAGTTCCCCCACTGTATTGAAGTGATATATTTTAAAAACCATTTTATCTTATCATGGTTAAAATCCCAAAACAAATACCGACCGTGTATCTGGGGCATGGAAGCACCTTTGTAGATAATGTTACATAATAATGCTATAATTAATATTAAGGAACATTATTAAGAGGAGGTTCGTTATGGAATTTGTTCATCCAATTAAGGAAATTGATCAAATCAATCAAATAAAGCAGCTCTTATTTCACCATTCGAAAAGAGATTATGTGTTTTTTACTGTCGGTATAAACACAGGCCTTCGTCTTAATGATCTATTACACCTTAAAGTCAGTCATGTCTGGGATGGCCAGCAGATGAAGGACTTCATTTTTCTCAGAGACACCGATCCCCCCTATTATCTTAATCACAATATTAAAAACGCAACAAAATCCTATTTGGAATGTAATAATCTTCAGATGGATCACTACCTGTTTAAATCACAGAAAAGTGAACTTCCAATTACCCGGCAGCAAGCATATCGAATTATCAATCATGCTGCAAAAGAAATCGGAATAACAGAAAATGTTGGAACACACACTTTAAGGAAAACATTTGGATATCATGCCTATAAGAAGGGTGTAGCAATATCCTTACTGCAGAAAATACTCCATCATTCTTCAACTCTTGAAACACTCGAATACTTAGGAATAGAAAAAGAAGAAGATACATTGATACAAATTGATGTCAACTTATAGAAAGGAGACGAACTAAATGGAACATGGATTATTAACATTGGAACACTTTATTTTTGTAGCTTCATTGCTGTTAATTGTCGGGGTACTGACAACGAAAATATCAACTAAATTAGGTGTACCGGCCCTCATCTTATTTATAGTGGTCGGAATGGTTAGCGGCAGCGAGGGGCTAGGATTCATCTATTTTGATAATGCACAGCTTGCGCAAGTTATCGGGATAATTGCGCTTGTAATCATCTTGTTTGAAGGTGGTTTACAGACAAAGTTCTCTACCGTCAGATCTGTTGCCAAGCCCGCTTTATCCCTGGCAACTCTTGGGGTGTTATTAACAACGACTATTGTAGCAATTGCTGCTAAATTAATATTGGATATCGGATGGTTTGAGGCATTTCTCTTCGGTTCTATCGTCGGTTCGACAGACGCAGCTGCCGTTTTTTCTGTACTAAAAGGGCAAAATATTAAGGAACGTTTAGGCGCAACGCTTGAGGTGGAGTCTGGAACAAACGATCCAATGGCCGTATTTTTAACAATTTCTTTTATTCAATTATTAACAATCGATAACCCTTCCTACATTCTATTAATCCTGTCATTCTTCTGGCAAATGGGCATAGGCTTGTTAATTGGTTTTCTACTTGGAAAACTCGGTATCTATTCTATTAATCGGGTTAATTTGGATTCAAGTGGACTGTACCCTGTATTTGCAGTAGCTTTTGCTTTGCTTGCATACAGTATTACTGATTTTGTCGGTGCAAGTGGTTTACTGGCCGTTTACTTCGCTGCAATGATTATTGGTAATGCAGACCTGACCTACCGTCACTCAATTGTAAAATTTAATGAAGGCTTTGCTTGGATTATGCAAATCCTCATGTTTGTCATTCTTGGATTATTAGTATTCCCTTCTCAATTATTCACCTTTGATGTCATGTGGAAAGGGCTTCTGTTAGCTGTAATACTAATTATTATTGCAAGACCTATCGCTGTCTTTCTGTCCATATTCAGGATGGGCTTTGAATGGAGGGAGAGAATCTTCCTTTCATGGGCGGGTCTTAGAGGGGCTGTTCCAATTGTACTTGCGACATTCCCGCTAATCGCAGGAATCGAAGATAGTCCGATGATTTTTAATGTAGTATTTTTCGTTGTATTAACTTCTACTTTGTTACAAGGTTCTACAATTGCTGTTTTTGCAAAATCTTTAAAACTAACCGGGCCGAAGAAAGTCGAACCTAGTCACTCTCTGGAACTAGTTTCAATTGGCAAAGCAAATGCAGAGATTATGGAGTATGAAGTGAACGAAGAATCGACATTGAATGGTAGTACCATTAAAGATATTGATTTCCCCCAGGATGTGCTTATCAATGCTATTATTAGACACAATGATTTAGTCACACCTACAGGTGATACAAAAATTAACGCCGGCGATATATTATATATTTTAGTTTCAAAACGAAGCAAACTAAAATTGAACCGCTTATTAAAGGCATAAGAGAATTTACTTTTTCTTTACCCTTATTTATACTAATAAGTGAATGGAGGTGAATCCTAAATGCGAAATGCCCTTTTGCTTTTTATATTGTCATTACTTGTTACGTCAACTACACTTATTAACCCGGCACACGAGGTGCGGTCTATAGCTGGTAATGACAGTGAAATAATTGTATCGGCACAGGAACTAGCAGTTTATGATGATGTAATCACAGAACATGCATCATATAATATTCAAAAGTCAAAATCCGCGGCGACAATGAAAGCTGTTAACACTTCCATTATAAGTAATGATGCGCACTTAAACAGGCTGTCGTCCCGTATGATTTATACAAATTATCAAATGCTGCGAAATTGCAGTGTTATTCAGCATTCCTCCAATTACCTCTAATCACTTATAATTCCTTCGTTTGTCTAGTCTCTAGGCATATTTTTCATACTTTTTAAAATCTGATTCAGTTTTCTAAGGTTTATTTTTTCATGTACAATAATTAGAGAAGGAGATTTAAACTTCAAAATGAAAAGTAATAGTAACTTTAAACAAGTCATAGAATGTTATGCAGCAATTCTGTTTATTTGCATAATCTTCTTTGGTTCTGTATATATTGCTGGTGAAATATCAGGAGCGAATGACACACTATCAAAACTGCCTGGTTTCTCATGGGATATGATAAATACCTGGAGTGAAATTATCAAATAAAGAGCCCACTTAATCTATAATTATTTCTTAAGATGGAGGAGACTATGGAAAACCTTATAACTAATATAATGGAGGAATATGGCTATTGGGGCATTTTCTTTATGATGGCTGTCGAAAATATATTTCCGCCTATTCCTTCTGAAATCGTACTTCCATTTAGCGGCTTTATGACAACCTACTCCAGTTTAACTATTGTTGGAGTTATTACTGCATCCACATTCGGTTCAGTTGTAGGCGCGATAGCTCTTTATGGAATTGGGCTTCTCCTCAAAGTAAACAAATTAGAAAAAATAATTGATAGGTGGGGGCATATCCTTCGCATTTCCAATAAAGACTTGGCAAAAGCAGATGAATGGTTCGCGAAGTATGGATATTGGACCATTCTCTTCTGTCGAATGATTCCGTTGGTCCGCAGCTTAATTTCTATACCTGCTGGAATGGCAAAAATGAATATTTGGATATTCCTTGTTTTCACAATAATTGGTACAGTAATTTGGAATATCATTTTAATAATGACCGGTGCTATGTTAGGTGAGAATTGGGAACATATCTCTTCATGGATGGATACTTATTCAAATGTGGCTTATCTATGTATATTTATCGGGCTGATAGCTACAGTTGTCATTTACTATAAGAAGAAAAAATAATGAAATGGATGCAGAGGGCTACGCCTTCTGCATCTTATGTTAGTCTAGTATTCTCCCCGCCTTTAACCTCAAGGAATTTCCCCTCAACATTTAACCATACAGACATCACGGAAGGGTTATAAACAAACTGGCTATCCGCTGAAAATCTAAGGTTTTGAAAAGCATTTAAATAATCAACGATTTCAATATTGGCAGCATACCAGATATCCTCACGATTGCCGATAAACGTACAGAAATCTTCGATAAGATTCCAATTTTCATCATGGTCAAATTCATAACTGTGGCCCCATACATAAAACATATACAAATATTGAGTTTTATGCAGCTGAACAAAATCCTCTGCTAACTTCATTAGATTTCTATTATGATGACAGGTGGGATTCCATTCCAGTAAGTCATCGGGCATGGCAAAGCTTTCTGTACTGTTTACCGTACGTGAATATTCAATTCCTAGATGTGGAAGCAGTTCTTTAATTGATTGATTGTAGGAACCGTTCGGATAGGACATACCCCGTACAGTGTAACCCACTATTTCCTCTAACATCTTCCGGTCAAAAAACACCTCTTCAATTAACTGGGCTTTTGGTGACCTAGCTATTGTTGGGTGTGTGACCGTATGTGCGGACACTTCATGGCCTTGAAATAATTCAGCAATTTCTTCTCTCGGGATCCTGTCCCCTTGTCCAAGCAGGCCGGAATTCAGGTGAAAGGTACCTTTAATCCCATTCTTATTAAAAATTTCGACAAGACGACGGTCAGCAGCTTTTCCATCATCATAGCTCATTGTAACTACTTTATTTTTCCCCTCAGGAAAGGTCATTGTAATTTGCGGCAATTATACTCATCCCTTCTTTGTTAACCGTTTACATTTTTAGCAATTATAACAGATACAATAGGAAAAGGCTCTTATGTTGATTATCAGGAGAAATAATTTCCTATCATCATTCCGATAAAAGCTAAACTAATACCCCCAGCATAACAAATCAACTGAGAGTAGATAAATTCTCTTTTCCTTTTGTTTATATGGAGATGGACAGCTTCGAGCTTAAAGGTGGAGAACGTCGTAAAAGCACCCATAAATCCTGTCCCCAATAAAAGTGTTATCATGTTATTCAGACCAACTCCGATAATAATACCTAATAAAAAAGAGCCGGTTAAATTGACGATAACTGTCGCTATAGGTATACGGGAGGTATTTTTTTTATTAATTATCTGACTAATAGCATAACGACTGATTGCACCAAAAAAACCACCCGTCCCCACTAACAAAACAGAAGTAAGTGTCATGCCTTTTTCACCTCTATCCTTTTGCAAAATCCCAATCTGCTCATCCATAAACCACCGAATAAGCTTATTACAAAATAAATAAATGCTAATAAAGTTTTATTGTGCTGTAATAGTGTCACCATTTCTACACTAAGTGTCGAGAATGTTGTAAATGACCCGATTAGTCCTGTAGCAAGGGCTGTTTGTATATTTGCCGGGATAGGCCACTTTTTAAATAGAATATTTGTTAAGTATGCTAATATAAAGCTTCCTGCTAAATTAGCGATTAATGTTCCAAAAGGAAACACGGCCTCTTCACTACTAAAAGGCAGCCCAACTAAATATCTAAGTACCGCCCCAATAAACCCGGCTAATCCAATTAATAAATACACCATTGGATCAATCCCCCTTATATTCCAATGAATCAGAAGACTTCTATTAGGTCAGGTTTTTACTAAAAAAAGTCATCTGACCTTATATTAATTGCTCCTTCCGGGGCTTAGAAGCTATCTGTTACAGATGATTTGTTTCATTTTCTTTAGTTAAGCACCAGGATTTATTTTGAAATTCTACAGCATGAATACTTGTATATGTAACAGGGAACCGTGAAGTTTTATTCGTCCACTCTAAACCTTTCAAAAGGTGATAAACGATATTAATTACCCCGCCATGTGTAATGATCAAAATATTTTCTCCCTCGTTCTCCTTATGTTCCTCACATATATCTTCCCATACTTGCTTTATTCTTGAATAGGTCTCATTTGGACTGTCTCCCCCTGGATACTTCTCATCCATAGCTAAACTGCTAAAATATAGACCTGGATATTTAAGATTTGCTTCTTCGTTTGCCATTCCAGCTAAAACTCCATTATTTGTTTCACGCCATTTTTCAGAATGTTCTATTTCTAACGGGAGATGATCAGTAATACATTCTGCCGTTTCCAACGCGCGAGTCAAATCACTGGATATGATCCGCGTAATTTTAAAATCGTCATTCTTCCCCGCCAAGTAGCTTCCTAATTTTCGTGACTGTTCGATTCCCTCTGCTATAAGCCCACGTTGGCTCCACCCACCGCGATAACTTTCATCATCTTTACCATGCCGCACAAAAAATATTGCCATATAGCTCACCTCTTTTTAGAAGTTTTTATAGCATGAAATATGTAGATTCTGTCTATTGATTCAATGTTTCACTGAATGAAGAGCGGTTGTATATTTATTCTAATTAGTATAGATAGATATTATTTTAGCATATTAAGTAATGAATTTAGCAGAAAAGGAGGAATTTGAGGTGACACGTTTTCAGGAAAAAGTAGTGATTATAACCGGCGGTGGGTCAGGTCTCGGTAGAGCAACCGCACTTCAAATCGCAAAAGAAGGAGCAACACTAATACTCGTTGATGTGAACAAAGATGGCTTAGAAGAAAGCAAAAACGAGATTCTATCTCATGCACCAGACACAACGATTGAATTAGTTGAAGCCAATGTAACAAATGAAGAGGACGTAAAAAAATATATCGAGATAACAGTAGATAAGTTTGGTAAGATTGATGGGTTCTTTAATAACGCAGGGATTGAAGGAAAACAAAACTTAACAGAAGACTACACTGTCGATGAATTCGAACGGGTTGTAAGCATTAATTTAAATGGTGTTTTTTACGGAATGAAACATGCATTAAAAGTAATGAAGGAACAGGGATTCGGTTCTATTGTAAATACCGCCTCTGTTGGAGGTATACGCGGAGTTGGTAATCAATCAGGTTATGCTGCCAGTAAACACGGGGTTGTCGGATTAACTAGAAATTCCGGCGTAGAGTATGGGCAATATGGCGTTAGCATTAAGGCTATAGCACCTGGCGCGATTATGACGCCAATGGTAGAAGGATCGTTAAAGCAAATTGGCGGTGAAAATTGGGAGGAAGCTGGCAAGGAATTTGTTAGTGTTAATCCAATGAAGCGTTTCGGCAAACCGGAAGAAGTAGGATATCTCGTTGCGTTCTTGTTATCCAATCAGGCAGATTTTATTAATGCAGCAGTAATTCCGATTGATGGCGGACAGTCCTATAAATATTAAAGATGACAGCGAACCTGGCGAAGAACTGAGATTCCATGCCAGGCTTTTTTTCTCGTTATGGATGTACCAGCTAAAAAAATTGATCTGAGTCCTGCTCACCCAGACTCAGGTTACCTTTTTAATTATCTTCTGCAAACACATTATCCATCAATACACTCATTGCACGTTCCCCTTGTTTTAATTCCTCTTCAGAAATGCCGTTCAATCTTTTTTGAAGTCTCTCTTTAATACATTCAAATATACCACTCATTATCTTTTCTCCTTGCTGAGATAGTTGAATATACTGCTTCCTTCTATCATTTAAATCGCCAGTCTTTTTGAGAAGTTTCTTTTCATTTAATTTTCTAACCTCACGGCTTGCGTTCGGAAGGGAAATGCGCAGACAATCACTTATTTGACTTAATGTCAATGGGTCACTGACCGCTATGAGTTCCATAATACTGTATTGAACTGGGGTTATGTTATCAGGGATACAATCGATTGTTAATTCATGGGTTACACGGTGAACACTTGCAGTAAACGCTATAAAGTTTTCAAAAAATGAATGCTGTTCCATTGTTTTCACCTCCATTACAAAATAACAAAATAGTTAACAAATAACAATTATCAATTGACAACTATTTATAAAAAGCGTTATATTATTATCAAATGATAACTAAGTGAGGTGAATGAATGAATGTATTAATTGTTTATACACACCCTAATCATCATAGCTTATGTTATGACTTCTTACAGAAAGTTATGGAAGGTTCCAAAGCTAATGAGAGAATTAAGCAAATTAAGGTGATAGATTTATACGAAGAGAAATTTAACCCAGCACTTGCTTTCAATGACCAGAAAAGGAGACGTGATATGCACAAGGATCCTGAGATGGAGGAATATAGAAAACAAATTGTATGGGCAGATAAGCTAGTGTTTGTTTATCCTATATGGTGGGGAAGACCGCCAGCAATGTTACTTGGATATTTTGATCAGGTATTAGCCTCTAATTTTGCCTATAAAGATAAAGGGAAATATTCCGCAGAAGGGTTACTGAAAGGAAAAACTGCAGTTTGCGTTTCAACAATGAAAGGTCCTGCCTTTTATCCATTTTTCTTATTAAATAATGCTCATAAAGCTTTAATAAAGAAAGCAACTTTAAATTTTGTGGGGATTAGCAAAGTGAAGTTTTTTGAATTTGGCAGTATGGAGAACAGTAATGGGAAGCATGATCAAAAATTGAATAAAATTTATCATTATTTTAGTAAAATTAAAAAATAACTGTTAATGTAACCAAGGCTGCTTCCCTAATAAGCAGCCTTGATTACTATTTAAGTTACTTTCTGAATATGCTGCAGATCAGCAGCCTCACTTTATCAAATGAAGTAAAGTATCCTTAAAGCTGTCATAAACATATGCCCAAAGTTGAGGCTCATTAACATATCTTCCTGTTAGTGTGGAAATCATCTCTTTTTGTTTTTCTTGGAATTGAGGATCTTCTTTAGCAGGTAATTCAGAGCGAAATTCATCAACTATCTGCTGAACCTCCGGAGCCCTTGGCCCCCATTTACCAATTAAATTTCCTTCGTCATCCAGTATGAGAACAATCGGAATTGCCCTTCCTCCATTGGTAAGGTGACGGTCAATTAGCTCTGTATCTTCATCTCGTAATGTAACTCTTGCATCGATATTTGCAGCCTCTGCCACTTTTCGAATGACCGGATTAATCATCATCGCATCTCCACACCAGTCTTCTGTGATCACTAAAAAGTTTAGTGGATGCTGTTTCAATAACTGTATGAGTTCATCATCAGGAAGCTGAAATTCTTCGTAAACTTTCATACTTTCCTGTTTTAATGTGCTCATTTCCTCCATGTATGCCTGAATAGATTTACCTTCCTCGAAATATTGCTTTTCCGTTTTCATTTACATCACCTCTTTCTCTTCATATTAATAGTTGTCTCCTTGATATGCAAAATAGATGGTTCACCAAAATTATAGGAGCGAGAAAGAGCAATTGAATCTTCCTCATTCTGGTACATTATTATTCGCAATCGATAGTCGATTCCAGCAATTAATGGTGATAATTAATCCAACTAAATCGATATACTGCTTTTCGTCAAAATGCTGGCGGACTTTTTCATACACCTGATCAGACACACCATTTGAGGAAATCATTGTCACCGCTTCTGTTAATTCGAGTGCGGCCTTTTCTTCTTCTGAGTAAAAATCAGTTTCATGCCAAGCGCTCAGACAGTAGAGTCTCTGCTCCGTCTCGCCTAATTTCCTTGCATCTTTTGTATGCATGTTTATACAAAATGCACAATTGTTAATTTGTGAGGCCCGGATTTTTATTAATTCGATTAACTTCTTATCAAATCCTGTCTGGTTTTTGTACA
Organism: Gracilibacillus ureilyticus; assembly: GCF_900111195.1. GTDB lineage: Bacteria > Bacillota > Bacilli > Bacillales > Amphibacillaceae > Gracilibacillus > Gracilibacillus ureilyticus. Next base: position 55,571 of record NZ_FOGL01000003.1, on the reverse strand, counting down.
TTTCCAATTGACCGATAAGCCTGACTAATTCCGGTGCTGTCTCCATATAATTAGTTCTTGGTCCCATTATAATTCCTCCCTTTTTATCTTTCACTATTAAGACAATGTGAAAGGAGGATTTGTGACATGTTGCAGCTAATTTATCCGGATTCATTACAATTAATTGAACAAAAACATCCTGAATAATATCTTCTGCATCAGCAATAGAACCTAACATTTGATACGCAATCGTAAATAATAACGGTTTGTACTGCTCATATAGATATTGATTATTCATTATTTCCCCGTCTTTCCTATTACAATTGTGGCAATCCCGCTATTCTTCGGAAGGTTCAGTGCTGCATTTTGGACACAGTAATAAACCATTCTCATTTGTCCCCTCTAAAAAGCCGCCCTTACAATAAACAGACTCACCACAAACGGCACATTCTCCTATTAATTCTTCCAACTGTGATTTCATCTCCCTTTTTTCATTTAGTTAATCATAGCAAAAACAGGGAACTGTTTCCAAGGGGTTTTCAGGCAGAAATTCATCTTTGAACAGGGTACGGAAATAAAGACCCTCATGTTATAATGATTAACAAACTGAAAAAGGAGCTTATTATGGAAAAAACATTAGATCACCTCGGTGTGGCAGTTCGCAGTCTAGAAGACAGTATCGAATTTTATATAAATATATTGGGCGGGGAAATGCTTGATCGCTACAGAAGTGATGCAGTTGGTGTAGAGAGCGATATCGCAATAATTGAGGTGAATGGAATACGTACAGAATTGTTAGCCCCAACCAATAATACGACTTCGCCAATTGCTAGATTTATTAAGCAAAAAGGAAAAGGGGTCCATCATATTGCCTATCGGGTTGAAAACCTTGATGCTGCGATGGAGGAATTGGAAAAACAGGGGGTTCGCGTATTACAAGACACTTTGCGCATCAACAAACACGGAAGGCGGCTAATTTATCTGAACCCTGCTGATACGGAAGGAACTATTATTGAATATTGTGACTATCCGGAAGTTATTCCTGACTAAACATGTAAGGGGAGAGAAGATTGGCTACTGAAAATTATTTATTAGAACTTGATGCAACAGGTCAAAAACAGCTTCTAGATCAAAAATTAATAACAAGTCTCGAATTAGTTGATTTCTATATTGATCGAATTGAAAAATTAAATCCCAAATTGAATGCTGTCATCCATCAAATGTTTGATAATGCCAGAGATATGGCAAAAAACATTCCACTTCATGCTAGTCCTGTGGCTGGGCTGCCTTTTCTTATTAAAGATCTTAATCCAGTAAAAGGAGAGCCTTCCACAAGCGGTTCTGTCATGCTCAAAGATTTTATTGCACCAGCAAATGATTATATAGTTAATCGTTGGAAAGAGGCCGGGCTGATTTTTTTAGGAAAAACTAACACACCGGAAATGGGCTTTTTACCAACTACTGAACCTGTACTCTTTGGCCCCACTAAAAATCCCTGGGATCTGGATCGGTCCCCCGGAGGATCCAGTGGAGGGGCTGCTGCTGCAGTTGCGGCAGGGTTAATCCCTTTTGCACATGCAAGTGACGGAGGCGGTTCGATTCGCATTCCGGCGTCTGCCTGTGGATTGTTCGGCTTTAAGCCAAGCCGCGGGAGATTACCATATTCTCCATATGTAAATCATTTTTCTGTTAATCATGCACTTACCAGATCAGTGAGGGATAGTGCTATTCTGTTAGACATCCTTAATGGATGTGAGCATCCTCAGATTTACCCTGCATTTGATAAACAGACTAATTTCTTTAGTTCGTTGAAAAAAACTTCACAAAAACTAAGAATTGCTGTTGGATATGAAACGAATGCAATGGTGAAATATGATAAAGCAACAAGAGATAATTTTACAAGGACTGTACAATTAATGAAAGACCTCGGTCATGATGTGGTAGATATATCGCCATCCTTTGATCATGAAGCAATGGCACATCATTTTATCAACATTTGGATGGCCACTGGATCTGTTGTAATTAAACATCTCGGACAAATGGCAGGGAAAGAGCCTACACCTCCAAATGTGGAAAAACTAACTTATGAGATGTTGAAATATGGCGAAAAGTTATCTGCACTCGAATATGAGGAATCGCGGGTATTTCTTCAAAGGGAAGCACAAAAAATTATGGAATTCTTCTGTGAATTTGATGTATGGATGACGCCAACCATGAATCAATTGCCTCTTAAAATTGGCGAAAGAGAGGGACTTGAGCTGTCTGGTTATGAGGGGATGATGCAAAATATGCTTGATTATAATCCACTTATGCCAATTGCTAATGCAACAGGCCAACCTGCAATGAGTGTCCCTGCTCACTGGACCGAAGCAGGGCTTCCAGTTGGCATACATTTCTTTGGCCAGCTTGGTAAAGATGCATCAATGCTCCAGCTGGCCCACCAAATCGAAAATGCTCAGCCGTGGTTTCATCATTATAAACAAACTCACATATAATCCAGATCTCTTGTATTGGCTTACTAATACAAGAGATCTTCTTATTGAGAATGGACTAATTTTAAGTTTGATCAGTCCCCTATCTATTTTCCCACCAGTCAAGCGCCTTCTTTTCCATTTCCGTTACGAACGCTTTTTTAGCAGGGCTGTACTCTGATGTATACTCATATCTTTCAGCTAGCTTTTCTTTATACTGACTATACCTTTTCACTTCCTCCGGGTGTGCCAGAAGATAACTGCGGAATACCAAATGTCTGAAGATTTCCGGATTATCCCATTGATAAAAGTGAATATGATGTGTACGGTTTTCGCCACCTTTACGGAATAACCGCCTTCCCTCTATTCCATGCTCGAAGGCTGCTTCATAACCTAATCTGATCATCTGATCATTATATGTATCGACTCTTTCAATACTTCTTACAGTACAAATCATATCTATTACAGGTTTAGCCTTCATACCTGGGATGGCAGTACTGCCAATGTGCTCAAATGATATTATCTCATCCCCAAAAATGGAGCTTAACCGCTGAGATTCCTCTGCAAACATTTGCTTCCATTTATCCGAATAATCACTTAGTCGAACTCTCATATCTCCTGCCCCCATTCTGAAAAGTATAAAAAACTCCTTTAAAATTCAGCATAGAGTTAGACCTTCCGTGATGAAGATCTGACAAATGGCCAGTTTGTATCATATTTGGAATTCGCCATAAATTTATTATAGACCTTTTTCTAAACTAAATTCTAGTTAATCTAATGAAAAAGCATACAAGAAAAGATACTATTATGGAGATTATACCAATTTCTTTTCAATCGATCGTTATTTCATGTATGATATACAGGCACCTTAGAAGAAAGTGAAGGGATAGTAATGAAAAAGAACAAGTTTCGTTTTTGGATTTTAGTTTGTATTGTCGCTATTTCAGGCTTTAGCCAGGGCATGCTGTTACCATTAATTGCAGTCCTATTTGAAACTAGCGGGGTCTCCTCATTTTTAAATGGACTAAATGCCACTGGTTTATATATTGGAATACTTCTTGCCTCTCCCTTTATGGAGCAGCCTTTAAGGAAATATGGATATAAGCCTTTAATCATTACCGGAGGATTTTTAGTCTTTGTCTCACTGTTATTATTTCCTTTATGGCAGTCTTTTTTATTCTGGTTTTTCCTGCGTCTGCTCGTCGGAATCGGAGACCATGCGTTAAACTTCGGAGCACAAACTTGGATTACTGCTTTTTCACCAGAACATAAAAGAGGCAGAAACATTGCAATTTATGGATTGTTTTTTGGAATCGGCTTTGCTGTCGGTCCTTTAATGGTTCCATTAGTGAATATAAATGAAAGTTTGCCATTTATTATTTCATCACTGTTAAGTTTATTCGGCTGGTTATTTTTATTTTCCCTGAAAAATGAATTTCCTGATCAGGAATTCCATATGAGTTCTTTCAAGGATACATTTAAACGGTTTGCTTCCGCCTGGAAGTATGCGTGGGTTGCTTTTCTTCCGCCATTTGCCTATGGCTTTTTAGAAACATCTCTAAACGGAAGCTTTCCTGTCTATGGACTAAGGTTAGGATTGGATGTTCACCATGTATCTACATTACTTGTTGCATTTGCTATAGGCGGGATTATATTCCAATTACCTTTAGGAATATTAAGTGATAAATTAGGGAGAAAGAAAATATTAAGAAGTGTCTTATTCCTGGGGTTTATAACATTTACGATGGCCGGGTTTCTGGAAAACTCATATATTGCTCTGAACATCTGTCTCTTTTTGGCAGGCATGTTTGTCGGATCTACTTTTTCACTTGGAATATCCTATATGACTGATTTAATGCCCAAAAATCTGCTTCCAACAGGCAACCTGTTATGCGGGGTATTCTTCAGCTTTGGAAGTTTAATTGGTCCAACTATTGGCGGCCTGTTTATCCAGCTGTTTCAGTCAATAAGTTTTTTCACCATTATCAGTTTGCTTTATCTGACAGTTTTTGCATTAACACTAGTAAATAGAGAAAGCTGATGATAGAAGGAATTTTCTATCATCAGTTTTTCTGTTGGAAACTAATCGTTTGTTTTATATAAGCATATTATTATATATTGATATATGGATAGGATGTAAATGGGGAGGTTTCTATAATGGGAATTCATTTAACTGAAGTGGAGAATGCCGCTGTAGTGTTGAAGTTGTTAGGTGATAAAACTCGTTTAATGATAGTTAAACTTTTAGAGAATAATACGTGCTGTGTATGTGAATTCGTAGAAATATTCCAAGCAAGCCAACCATCTGTTAGCCAACATCTTCGCAAATTAAAGGATGCAGGGATTGTTACAGAAGAAAGAAGAGGCCAGTGGAACTTTTATTCATTAAATAGAGATTATGATTATTATTCTTTAGTTGAACAAATATTGAAACAATTGCCAAATCAGGATCATAAATTCAAAGAACTCGAAGAAAATGGAACGAGAATCTCTTGTTGTTAGATTGGAGGGAGAAAAATGCCAGTACAAATTTTATTGGCTGCACTTATTTTTTTGATAACACTCGTATTAGTGATCTGGCAGCCTAAAGGATTATCGATTGGATGGTCAGCTTGCGGCGGGGCTATCATCGCGTTAATTATTGGTGTAGTTAGTTTACACGATGTCTGGGAAGTAACAGAAATTGTCTGGAATGCTACCCTTGCCTTTGTTGCTATTATTATCATTTCTCTTATATTGGATGAAATCGGATTTTTTGAATGGGCCGCATTACATATGGCCAGAGCCGCTCAGGGAAATGGCACAAAAATGTTTATCTACATCAGCTTACTTGGTGCCGTTGTTGCTGCACTTTTTGCCAATGATGGGGCTGCACTTATTCTAACCCCTATTGTATTAGCAATGGTAAGAAATCTAAATTTTACAGAAAAGATGGTATTTCCGTTTATTATGGCAAGCGGGTTTATTGCAGATACTACTTCCCTGCCATTAGTAGTAAGCAACCTTGTTAACATCGTATCAGCGGACTTTTTCAATATAGGATTTATTGAGTATGCTTCTCGTATGATCATACCAAATCTTTTCTCATTAGCTGCGACGATTATTGTTTTACTACTCTATTTCAAGAAAAGTATTCCACGGAATTATGATTTATCAGAGTTAAAAATACCCGCTGAAGCGATAAAAGATGTGAAAATGTTTCACCTTTCCTGGTATGTATTAGCAGTACTCTTAGCAGGCTACTTTATTAGTGAATTTATCAACATACCAGTTTCCATAGTAGCAGGAATTGTCGCTGTTTTCTTCTTATTAATGGCTCGTAACAGTAACGCTGTGGAAACAAAGGCTGTAATTAAAGGTGCCCCGTGGGAAATTGTTTTTTTCTCAATTGGGATGTATGTCGTCGTATTCGGATTGAGAAATGCAGGGTTAACTGATATTCTTGCAAATGTCATTCAGGCAAGTGCGGAACAGGGGCTTTTTATTGCGACGATATCAATGGGCTTCATTGCAGCCATCCTGTCATCTGTAATGAACAACATGCCAACAGTTATGATTGATGCCATCGCGATTGCAGAAACAGATACATCGGGTGTAATTCGAGAAGCCCTGATATATGCCAATGTTATTGGTTCAGATTTAGGCCCAAAGATCACACCAATCGGGTCTCTAGCAACTTTACTCTGGTTACATGTACTGTCTCAAAAGGGTGTCAAAATCTCCTGGGGAACTTACTTTAAAACAGGTATCATTTTAACAATTCCTATTTTATTCATTACACTTGCAGGATTATTTCTCACTTTAACTATATTTTAAATAAAAGGAGCTGACTATTATGCCTAAAAAAACAATTTATTTTTTATGTACAGGAAACTCATGCAGAAGTCAAATGGCTGAGGGCTGGGCGAAAAAGTATTTAGGGGAAGATTGGGAAGTATACAGTGCAGGAATTGAAGCACATGGACTGAACCCTAATGCAGTAAAAGCAATGAGTGAAGCGGGAGTGAATATTTCTGATCAAAAGTCTGAAATTATTGACCCGGAAATTTTGAATAATGCTACATTGGCTATCACACTTTGCGGTGATGCTGCCGATAAATGCCCTGTAACACCTCCAAGTGTAAAGCGTGAGCACTGGGGATTTGATGACCCTGCGAAAGCTGAGGGAACGGATGAAGAGAAATGGAAAGTATTCCAAAGAGTTCGTGATGAAATTGGCGATAGAATTAAGCATTTTGCAGAAACTGGCGAATAATGGAGCAGACGAGCTGACTTGAGTTTAAGCGGCTCGTCATTTTTTTTTACAAAATTAAATCTTTTCCGAAGTAAATGGTTACTAATGTTAAGAGTATTAAAACTACTTTTTCAGCAGATCCCCCTGTTTTCGCAGTTACCGGAAATCGAAATGTTAGAGCAGATGGGTACAGAAGCTTAATTCCATTTTTAGTAGAAGCATCTAAAAGCAGATGGCTCACCATTCCCAATATTACACCGAAAATAACTGATTCATTGCTCGTGATAAGTGTTAGCACATATCCAATGAGCACAAGAAATAACATACTATGTGTAAAGGTTCTATGACCAAATAGTTTGTTAATAATTTTTGACAACATAGGTAATTTGCGACCTATCTTGCTGCCCCCATGGCAAATATCCGGGATAAGCGACCCGATTGCTCCCGCAGTAATAAATAGTGCCGGGTCATAGTTCGTGAATTGGGCAGCAACAACTGTTGAAGCTATTCCTCCCATTAAATGTGTCTTCCCTGTCATTTCTATTCTCCTTCGCTGTATTTCTCCGAGGCATAAAAACAAAACGTTTGTTCCTATTTTAACACACTTCTTCTTTCCTTCCATCATTAATTTATTATATTTTCAATGGGCAGTTTATTTAACTTCTCTACTGGGAAGATTTAAAATAGGTACATAGAAAGATCTATGGAAAGGATGAAGAAAATGAAAGTATTAGTTATCGGAGCGAATGGACAGATCGGAAAACATGTTGTGTCATTAATCCAAAAAAATGATAAATTAGAAGCGAAAGCAATGATCCGTAAGGAAGAGCAGGCAGATTTCTTTAAAGATTTAGGTGCCGATGTTGCTATAGTCGATTTAGAAGGTGAGATTGAAGAAATAGCAAAAGCCGCTGAAGATGTTGATGCCATTGTCTTTACAGCAGGGTCTGGACCAAAAACAGGCAAGGATAAAACACTAATGATCGACTTAGATGGTGCAGTAAAAACGATTGAAGCAGCAAAGCAGGCAAATGTGAAGCGATATATTATGATTAGCTCCTATGATACAACGCGTGAAGCGATTCAATCCGCACCGGAATCCTTTGCACCATATGTTGTTGCAAAACACTATGCTGACGAATGGCTAAGAGATACTGATTTAGACTACACTATCATCCATCCTGGTGCCCTTACAAATGACCCTGGCAAAAATCAGGTCGCACTTGCGGAAAAAGTGGAAAGAGGAGAAGTACCTCGAGAAGATATAGCTAGAGTTATTGTAGAGAGTTTACTCCATGACTCAACGATCGGAAAAGAATTCCAAGTTGTAACAGGAAATACACCCGTTGAAGAAGCGATCCAATCGCTATAAAATAGTTGCATAGATATTGACTGGCGCAGCGCCCTTTCCTGTAGAATAGGGCGCTTTGTTTTGGGTTCAGAGTGTGATTCTTCTTGCAATTTTTGCTCCCTTCTTGCAATTTCCGCTCCCTTCTTGCAAATTTGCCTCCTTCTTGCAAATTCCGCTCCCTTTTTGCAATTTCCGCTCTCTTCTTGCAATTTCACGAAAACCCCCGCTCGTCTCTCCCCAATAATATTATTTACGTGCTTGTTTCTTTTTAAGATTTTCATTCATGGAAACTTCTATTTTTTTATAGTACATATAGTATGCCGTCCAGAAAACTGCATAAATAAGGATAAATATTAGACTGCATAAGAGAATATCAGATATTTTCCAGGAAATCCATCCTACTGATAAAGCTATTATTAAATAAAAAGTAATCGACAGCAGGAAATGAACCACTGTTTGCTTCAGATTACTCCAGCCGTTATCTCCGTATATAAATGAAGATAAGGCAAAATAGATTCCGATGATTATGGAACAGAGCATGTATAGCCATATTTGTGTGACAGGGGCTTCTGTATCTGTGATTACTAAAGTAGTTAGAGCAATAAAAGTGATAATTCCTGCAAAAGCTACTCCAACGATACTTCTTCTAATTGCTTCCATTATCATTTGATTGCCCTCCCATATCCAGTCTGTTTTTTATTGGACCTACATATTTCCGTGTAATGTACTCTTTCGTCCCGGAGTGAAAATAGACACATAGATTTCCGTTAAATGATAATTCAAAACGAGCAATATGATTGAGGTTGCCAATTACTGATTTTGAAAAGCGCATAAAATTATAAGGAGCCAGAATGTTTTCTATTTCATAAAGCTTCATTTTAATTTCGAGGTTGCGCTGTCCCATGCAAGCAAAGACCTTTCTCTTTTCGGCATAAATGAAATCAATGTCATTAGGATCAATCAGGATAGTCTGATCAGCTTCTATTCCAAATAACCGCTTTCGATTTTTCCCCTTAATGATTGCGATAATTTCCTCTAGTTCATCTGTCCATTCATTTGTCTGAATGGTGATGGACGGCTCTGTATGTTTATCATTAATATCTATCTTCACCTTCATCATTCAGCCTCCTGTTTATTTATCCCTTCGCCCTCTTTAAAAAACCTGGATAGCCTAGCAATGCTATTACAAATCCCAGGATGGTAAAGCCCAATAAAACGAGTATTGTTATAAAAAGATCACCAAGTTGTATTGTCCCTTCCATTGCATCCTGTAACGCCTGATGTGCCCAATATTGCGGCAGAAATTTACTAATATTTTGCAGAAAGGACGGCATCATTTCAACCGGGATCCACAGGCCGCTCAATACTGCACCTCCCAATGCAATGACCTGGGTTAGTGCAATACCCATATTTAGTGTTCTTACAGTCATCGCAAGAGCGAGCCCTAATCCAGTCACCATAATTGTTAAAAATAAATACAGTATCAAAATATGGACAGGCTGACCTAATGGTATATTGTATACAATTTTCCCAAACAAAGTTAATATCACTATCTGTATAATCACAATATACATATAATTATTCCATTTGCCCAGTAAATACAGGTGAGGTTTTAAATTGGTGCTCGAAATTCTGGCAACCATGCCAATATTGCAATCTTTGATAAAAGAATCAACCATAGAAATCATAATAAAGAAAACAAACATGACCGTATAACCTGAAACGATCGAGACAATAACCTGCTGACGTTCTGAACCGCTTAATCCTGAGGAGAATATTGATATGAATATAACCGTAAAAATAATTGGCAATACCAATGTCCAAAATAACAGACCCCGATCCTGAATACTTTTCTTCCATTCTAACATGATAACAGCATACATTTTTTTCACCTCTTCTTCCTTATTAATCTCTTAACTGGCTTCCAGTCAAAGAAAAGAAAATATCTTCAAGCTTCGGCTTCACGAGTTCAAGCCGTTCAATCTCGCCCCTGCTTTCTTTACAGAAATTAATGATTTTTCTCATTTCAGCTAGCGGATTATTAGATGTGATGAGATAACCGCCATTTTTTTCTTTCGTTGAACTGGAAGTCCTTAATTCGTCAGGGAGACAATTTTCCCCCTTTACATAGATAGTAGGTATCGCATATTTTTGAAGTAAATGATTAACAGACCCTGATTCTACAAATTTACCATTGTCGATAAATGCCGCCTCTTCACATATTCTTTCAATCTCTTCCATGTAGTGGCTGGCATAGATTATTGTACAATTGTCTTTCTTAAACTGTTCAATCATTGTAAAAATATATTTACGGGATTGCGGATCAATTCCGACTGTCGGTTCATCCATAATAATCAGGTTTGGTTCATGGATGATGGCACACCCAATATTTAACCTTCTCTTCATGCCCCCGGAAAATGTTTTAACTTTATCCTTTTTACGTTCTGCAAGACCAACCTTTTCTAAAACTTCGTCTGTTCGCTTCTCTAATTCTTTGCCGCGCAAACCGTAAAGTCTTCCAAAAAAAGACAAATTATCACTTGCTGTTAAAGATTCTTCCAATGAAATTTCCTGCGGTACATATCCAATACGAGCGCTATTGTCTGATAATTGGACTTTACCACTGTAATTATGAATGACGGAGGCAATAATCTTGATTAATGTAGACTTTCCTGCTCCATTCAGTCCGACCAAACCATAACAGGCTCCTTCTGGTATATTGAAAGAAACATTAGACAGCACTTTTTTATTACCATAATATTTATTAATGTCATCAGCGATTAACATAAGTACCCCATCCTTTCCTTTTTTTATAGTATGCCAAAATTTCACTTAGTCAGCTCCTTCCAATGCATAAGATGTAAAAATCCTTGATTGAGATACAAAGAATAAGGTATATAACGTGAGGATTTTTTTAAACATTTAGCGCTTTGATAAATAATTTACAGAGCCAGCAACTGATTGTACGAATGATTATATAAGAAGAAACTATCAATCTTTCAAATAGCGAATCTCTTTTGTTAACCTATTCGTATGAATAGGCATTGGCCCCTTTTAAATATTCATTTGTATGGATAATTATGATAATATTACTGTAATGAACACAGGATATATGTTTGGATGAGAGCTTATTTGAAAGGAATTATAAAATTTTGTCTTTTTGTGATCGGTTTGTGTATCGCATTGACCGGATTACTGTTTTTAATTGTATGTATTAGAGATATGGGTGATCCATCTGCATCCTCTTTTGGGCCTGTAGGAGATATCATTTTTCTTTGTATAATTGGGTTGGCTCCGTTAATTGGAGGGGTCATTATGTGCAGATGGGCTCTTCGCATAGGGAGAAATCGAATTACCCCGGACCCACTCGAAAATAATATTTTAAAATTAGCTGAACAGAGAAATGGGTCGCTAACAGCGGTTGAGCTGGCGATGGATACTGAATTATCATTGGGAGAAGCAAAAGCAAAACTGGATAAATGGGCAAACGAGGGTTATGTGACTATCAAAATCTCAGATAGCGGGGCGCTGATATATCAATTTAATGGGATAATTTCTAATGAGGAGAGGAAAATGGCAAAAGGAGTATCCGAATTTGAATAACTGCTTTCCATTATATAAATCCCTTTGGAATCTCTGCACCAATTAATATCGAACTGCAAAGTTGGGATATGTGATGAACTTATTGGAAAAAATGTATACTCTCATTATCCTTTTATCCGTAATTACCGGTTTAGCATTAGGTAACGTGGACTTGATCAGACTGAATGCGGAAAGCATCATTGTCCCTTTACTGGCAGCTATGTTATATATCACTTTTCTGCAGATCCCTGTGGAAGAAATAATGAAAGCTTTTAAGAATGTAAAATTCACCTATACATCTATTGCCATTAACTTTCTCTGGACACCAATCTACGCATGGATTCTTGCATGGATCTTTTTAGGGGATAACTATGCTTTATATATCGGGTTTATTATGTTAATGGTTACACCTTGTACTGACTGGTATTTAATCTTTACAGGAATGGCGAAGGGCAATGTAGCATTGTCTACAGCAATTTTACCTTTAAACTTAATATTACAGCTCGTTTTGCTTCCCGTTTACCTCCTGATTTTCAGCGGTATGAGCGGTTTTGTAAAACCTGCATCTCTTGGAGAAAGTATTTTTACCGTTTTATTCATCCCGTTCGCTTTAGCTTTTTTCACAAAACTGGTTATGAGAAACAGGCAACAGTTAAAGGATAGGCTCACTTCTATCTCGGGTAGACTGCCAATTATTTTTCTTAGTCTTGCTATCGCTGCTATATTTGCCTCTCATGGCCAGTTATTACTTGATAATTTAGAGCTAATGTGGAAAATTTCAGTTCCTGTTTTTTTATTTTTCATTATCAACTTTCTTATCAGTCAATATACTGGAAAACTTTTGAATTTTTCTATTCCCGACAGAGTCAGCCTAAGTCTGACAACTTTAGCGAGAAATTCTCCAATAGCTATAGCGATTGCTATGACCGCATTTCCGGACAATCCCCTTATTGCCTTAACATTAGTTATAGGTCCTTTACTGGAATTACCTGTTTTAGCTGTAGTCAGCAGCATTTTAATAAGCCTCTTCAGAAAAAAATAGCGTGAGCACACATTGAAGGATATGTGCTCACGTACTTCATCTTAATCCGCTGAATGGTTATTTCCTTAAAAAATTATTATCCCGGGTATTGAATCCCAGCCCCTGGCCCTACAGGAAGACCAAACAACATCCAAATGAACAGAAGGATAATCCACCCTAAAGAAAAAGCTGCAGAATATGGTATCATGATGGAAATCAGCGTGCCGATTCCCATTTTTTTCTCATAACGTTGTGCAAATGCAATGATTACCGGAAAGTATAGTAGCAATGGTGTTACCATATTCGTTACAGAATCTGATATACGGTAAACTAATGTTGTGAACTCAGGCGTATAACCGAGGTTCATCATTATCGGAACAAATACCGGAGCTAAAATAGTCCACTTAGCTGATGAGCTTCCAATAAAAAGATTGATAAACATTGTTAGAAAGATAAATGTCAAGATTAATCCGAATCCATCAAAACCAGTATCCTGTAAAAACTCTGCTCCTTTATATGCAATCACTGTTCCCATATTTGTTTCTCGAAAATATGCAATAAATTGACCCGCAGTAAAAGCTAAAGCAATATAACCGCTCATACTTGCCATTGTTTTCCCAAGTAATTTCGTTAAATCCTTATCATTGTTTATAATTTTAGAAACAATCCCATATACAAGTCCCGGGACAAAGAAGATGATAAAAATGACAAATACCAGTGAGTCAAAGAACGGGGAATCTAAATAGCTCCCATCGCCTCTTAATGGACCAAATGATAAAAAGACCATTAATGCTAATGTAATCAGAAAACTGATGCCTGCAAAGCGCAAACCTTTCTTCTCTATTGGTGTCAGTTTATCTACTTGCTCACCCTTATATTCGCCTTGATATTTTCCGAGCCGTGGCTCTATCACCTTTTCAGTAACTATCGTACCAATTACAGTAACTAACACTACAGAAACAGCTGCAAAATACCAATTCATTGATACAGTAATCGTATCAGCATATTGCGGATCAATAGTCCGTGTCGCTTCTGCTGTTAATTCCCGCAGGATTGCATCGGTCGAGGTTAAAAATAAATTAGCACCAAATCCACCTGAAACACCCGCAAAAGCTGCCGCAAGCCCAGCAATAGGGTGACGGCCAAGACCCAGAAACAATACTGCACCTAATGGCGGCAAAACAACGTACCCAGCATTAATTGCCAGACTGGACATAACCCCTGCAAACACAAGCGCTGCTGTTAAAAGGCGTGTTGGAAATGCAAAGACCGTTGCCTTTAATGTTGAATTAACCAGACCTGTCTGTTCGGCCAAACCTATCCCTAACATTGTTACGAGAACGGCCCCCAATGGCGCAAAACCTATAAAATTATCAACAGCATTCTGGAAAATATACTGCAAACCATCCATACTAAATAAGTTATGAACCTGAACTGTTTCACCTGTAGTTGGATTGTTTATCGATACTCCTGAAAAGATACCAGATAATATAATTACAAGAAGAGATAATATAGCAAAAAGAGATAATGGCGAAGGAAGTTTATTACCCAGCCATTCGATCCCATCCAAAGAGCGAAACAACGATCTTTGGAAAAAGTTACTGTCTTCTTTCTTTTCTCTCACAGTTGATTCCCCCTAATTCCAATAGACATAGTGAGAATTAATTTATCAAATTTATCCCTTATTGTAAAGTGGCAAGTTTCACAAGTGATATTACAAGACTAAAAGCAGCTTATTATCAAGGGGCAGAATTATATTTGTGGATAATGTATGACAGGGAGACATACCCCGAATGTTGCTCGGTTGTTTGTTCGTATATATGATATTCTAGTTGACAAGCATGAATTTAAAAATTGCAACTTATAGTTTAACTATACTCTGTCTCTTGCCATCGGAAGAATAAAATCTACAATATTCTTAAACCACCTTTAAGCAATCTTCCTTAAAATCATAAATAAAGCGACCTCCAGTAAGGACCTATCAGGAAATCATGACAGTTACCAAACTGAAGATCGCTTATAGCAGATCTTGTCTTGTTATTTTTTTACATCATAAGGTTCTCTAATTCATCTAATTCTTAAGGCTGGACTACTCCCACCCCTGCATATTGAGTAACGACTGCTTTTACATCTTGAACTGGAGTTAAATTGTAATTATACGGGACAGTGTAATTAGTTGTTGAAGAAGTAGGCTGACTTCCCGTACTGTTTATATAAAGGTTGTTGGATACATTCCAGTAGCCTGGTTCATCACTGTACCAGTAGCCTAATGGATCCTTTGAGTTTTCGAAGACATTATTTTCAACAAGCAGCTCTGCACCCATGCGTGCATTGATACCTGTATCGATGATTCCTTCAAAATAGTTATTATATAGGTGTCCTTCTCCATGACGGAAAGCTGGTACGCGAGAATTTAAATCTTGAAAATGGTTATGATGGAAAGTGATATTACGATCGCCATCATCACTATCAGAAGAGCCCATTAACATCGCCTTCCAGCTATCATGCACATAGTTCCAGGAGAAAGTAATATTATGCGCATTTTTCTTTACATCAAATAAACCATCATAATAATCTTTGTCAACATTTAAATCGGCGTACAGTTCGTTATGGTCTACCCAAATATTACTGGATGGTCCTTCAATACTGATGGCATCTTTATCGCCTGCCCTCACCTCATGAATCGTGAGGTTTCGAATAACAACATTATCAGCTCTCCATACTTTAATTCCTATACCGTCAAATTCACCATTTGTTCCAACTCCAATAATGGATACATCCGAAACATCTTTAATATTAATTTTGCTGTCTGAAGTGTTATTCGGTGTGATAGTACCACTTACGTAAATCTTCAGCGGCGTGTTATCGTCCTTATTCTTTAAAGCTTGAATGATTTGGTCACCAGTGGAAACAGTTACAGTATCCCCTCCATCACCGCCCGTGGTTCCACCATCATTGGTAGCAAACCCTGTCATACTGAAATCAGGAGTACTCGCAGACACAGATTGAAAAGACAAACCTAATGACAACATAATGATGAGACACGTTACAAAGATCTTTGCATTTTTTGTTCTTATCAATACCTTCACGTCCTTTTCAAATTTTTTTGAAACTGTTGTCCATCTCAGGTGTCCTACCTCACCCCTCCTTTTAAGATTGATCAATATAACTCTATCACGAAAACGCTTACAAAAATATAATCATTTTTCCATATTTTATATAATTAGTAAAATAAATCTAATTAATTCTGGAAGGCTGTTATATCTATAGGTCATTTAAACTATATAATCCTGTTAAATCAACATTATCTTGCAAATTGCACACTATCATTGTAATTGGTAAATAATAGATTCAAGTATAAAAAACCTAATATAATGATTATTTTTTCCACCTTTACTCATATTTAAGGATCTTTGAAACACAAAATATCCTGTTCTTGTCTATTGAAATGTTGTTGGATCAACTGAAATCTATCTATGACTGTAATTCCTAAAGCTTTATCCATAAGGTTGGCTAGTTAAAAATTTCGGGGAAATTAACAGGGGAAAGAAAAAGGAAAACACGGAGATTATGTCCGTGTTCCCTTTTAGAAATCAGCTTGATTCATCATCCTCTTGCTTTCTTTTCATTTTTTTGACTTTTTCATAACGCTGTCTCTGGCGATTACCATAGGTGGTAGAAAGAACTGCCTCTTCATTTTCCAAAGTTGTACCGAAAGCTCCAATAAATGTGGAAATACTTGTTGCAGTCCAGGCTATCGACAAATACCTTAACAAATCAACTTTTCCGGAAATTTCTGTCTGTAGAAGTTCACTCGGTATTAATGTTATGGAAGCAAAAATAAAACAAATATACAATATAATATAATAAAAAATAACTGTTAACAACAATGTGAAAACGGTTGTTACATTATAAATAATCCGCAATGATTTACTTCGCCCTTTATGTGGTTTTTCCCATAATTTATGAATAAGGATAATCCATGTGACCATTAATCCGATTGCTAAAAAAGTAATTAATAACATACGGCCAGTATTGTAATGGCTGCTCAATTTCCACATGGTAGGGAAAACTAATGCAAAACACCCCGTAGTAAAAGCAACAACAACTATTTTTAAAAAGTGAGGGAAAATAACCCACGGTTGATTTGCCCGCAGCATTCCCAGTATCAACCGGGTATTTCCTATTATTTTTGGCTTATATGTATATAGCACATTACCATTGCCATTTTCTTTATCTTCCATCTCCAGTCTTTGAAATGGAGAGAGGGATTTTAACTTTTTCCTTTTGCCACTTTCTTTTGAAATAGGTTCTTCACTGTCATAGGATGGATCTGTCAAATCCTTTAATATTCTCATAATGAAACTGATAATTCTTCTTTTTAGAGGAAATATGCCAAGTGAGGGAACACTTACCCATGCAATGTTATTAACCCTGTCCATCTCCATCACTATTGGTGATTTATTATGAAAGAATGGTAAGTCAGTTAAACAAATTGCGATATCCCAATCTTTTTCCTTCATCTCAGAATATGTAGCTTTTTTTATTTTTTCCGAATCTTCTGTGACACCAGTTAATGGATCGACAAGATACTCCACATCCCAGCGGATCTCACTATCTATAGCATTAGCTAAAAGATCCGGTAATTCTTTCGTTAACAGATCGCCGAAGTGGTCAGTGTATCCTGGAGCTGTTACTATTCCTATCGATTTCGCCTTAGACTGTTGCATATCTTTCTACCTCCGATAGTTAATGAAATAGCACCCTGCTTCAGGATGCTATTTCATCAGCCATTATCTTGTTGTTATTTTTCCACTGGCGGTGTGCCATGAGCATAGTATGGAGCAGGTTTTAATTCTTGTTTCCCGCCATGTGCTTTCGGCTCCTGTACATAACCGAATTCCCCTTTACCATCCGGGGTCTTACCTGAAGCCCATGAACCTTTCTTACTGTCTTCACCATCAGAAAAGTTCATTAAGTCATAAGAAAATTCAGTTGCTTCCCATTCTGCCGGCACTGTTCCCGGTACCGTTGTGCCGTATTTTTCCTCTAATTCTTTCAATGCAGCTATCCACTGGTTCTGATGCATCGTATCCCGTGCCAGCAGGAAGGAAAGCATTTTTCTTACTCCACTGTCATCTGTCATTTCATACAATCTAGCTACTTGTAATCTTCCTTGAGATTCTGCATTCAGGTTTGCTCTCATGTCGGAGACTAAATTACCGCTCGCCACGATATAACCCGCATTCCATGGAACCCCTGTACTATTTTCAGGCATTGCTCCAAGCCCTGATACAATCGCATGATGAGGATTCATTCCTCCCAGAATCGATTCAATCACCGGGTTTTCTGCTGCTTTTTCCTGTTCTTTTACAGGAGCATCGTCTAGTAATCTCGCAATCATTGTGGAGATCATTTCAATATGCCCTAACTCTTCCGTACCTGTATCCATAATTAAATCTTTATATTTTTCATCTCCACGTGCATTCCAGCCTTGAAATAAGTATTGCATTGCGACAGAAATCTCACCAAATTGACCGCCTAGTATTTCCTGTAATTTTTTTGCGTAGACAGGATCCGGACGATCAGGTTTTGCATGAAATTGCAGTTCTTTTCTATGATAAAACATTCTCTAACCACCTTTTTGTGAGTCTGATTGTTTTACATTTGCCGATAAGGAAACCCCCCTTTACATTTAAAAGAGGGGCTTGTCTCACCCTTAAGAAGATTTCACCCAATATGCTGCCTCATTTTCAGATGGAGACGGAGGGAATTGATCTCCTTCATTTAAGTCGATTTCTGTATTGTCATTATGGTTATTTCCGTTTACTAATTTATCTACTTTGTATTTGCCTGTTTCAGGAGCTTTTTCTCCTGTTTTATATTGTTTTTGATTTGCCATTTTTACATTCCTCCTTTATAATGATTGGGAAATGTTTATTTTTAATATCTATTTATTGGTCGTAATTAAGAATTTTTATTGTTTCTTCTTGAATTACGGCCGCCTTTTTCTCCAATTTCTTCATAGTGATCTTCACCGTATTTCTCACTTGTTGTTTCTCCGCCTTTTTGGCCGATTTCCTGGAAATGTTCTTTATCATATTTATCGCTTGTTGTTTCTCCGCCTTTTTGACCAATTTCCTGGAAATGTTCTCTATCATATTTATCGCTTGTTGTTTCTCCGCCTTTTTGGCCAATTTCCTGGAAGTGCTCTCTATCATATTTATCGCTTGTTGTTTCTCCACCTTTTTGGCCAATTTCCTGGAAGTGCTCTGTGTCATACTTCTCGCTTGTTGTTTCTCCACCTTTTTGACCGATTTCCTGGAAGTGATCCTGGTCATATTTCTCGCTTGTTGTTTCTCCACCTTTTTGGCCGATTTCCTGGAAATGGTCCTGATCATATTTCTCGCTTGTTGTTTCTCCGCCCTTTTTACCAATCTCCTGGAAGAAATCCTGATCGTATTTACGGCTTACTTTTTCTCCACCTTTTTGTCCTGCTTCTTCTCTGCTCATGTTTCCATTATTATTGTTATTTCTTTTTCTTGCCATAGTTAACTACCTCCTGTAATTTATAGATTTAGTTAGTGATTCTTTATGATCACATTATTCTTATACCTCGCTAGTAGAATAATTAAACATTTTTTGTTTTTTTATCCTTTAATGTTACATTTTTGTAAAAAACACAACTAGTTCTTAGCTTGAAATAGGGCTTCTTTATCACTTGCTGCTACCTCTGTTTGAACAAATTCCTTCAATATATTTACATACTCTTTGACAGAGTCTATATAGACCATTTCGTCTTCCCCATGCCAGTCTGCTCCCACGGGGCCGAATTCTACTGCAGCAGTTCCGTATTTCGTAAAAAACTGCGCATCGGATGAACCGTGCTGTCCAAAGACTTTTACGTCTTCCAGCTGCGTTTCTTTTCTTATAGAGCTTTCCAGCAGTTTTACATAAGGGTGATCTGCCTTCGTTTTAACTGGTTCATTACAAATGTGGATATTTACTTCTCCATCTGTAATTTCCTTAATTTGCTGATAAATCTCATCAGGGTTTTGTTTCGGCAGATAACGAATATCTAATGCCATTTCACACAATTCAGGAACCTTGTTATAAACGGTTCCACCTGAAAGCCTTGCAAGGTTAATAGACGGTTTATCGAAAAATGGCGGATCCGTTTCCTCTGCAAATGGTAACCGCAGGATATCCTCATAAAGCTGATATGCTTTTAAAATGGCGTTTACGCCGTCCCATGGCCGGCTGCCATGTGAAGGCTTGCCATGGATCTTAAAATCGAGTTGCAAAACACCCTTTGATTGAACGGAAATCCCCAAGTTGGTTGGTTCTCCACAAATCATAAAATCCCCATAGTACCCCTGATCAGCTAAATATTTACTACCATACCTGCCCCCTTTTTCCTCATCCGGAACAAGCTGAAGCATTACTTTTGCCGGCAGTTTTCGATCCTTTAACTCAGCAACAGTTACCATCATCGCCGCAACCCCTGCTTTCATGTCAATGGAACCTCGTCCATACATTTTGTTGTTCCTGGAAAAGGGGCGAAACTGGTCTTTCTCCCCTTCAATTACATCAACGTGTCCGTTCAAGACAATCGTTTGTTCACCTTCACCAATGGTACATACTAATGATCGATACCCTTGATTAGATACTCTTTTTACCTGGAGACCTCTGTCTTTTAACCATTCTGCGCAATAGTCAATGGCATGGTTTGCTCCATCCTTTGTTGAACTGTCTATCTCAATTAGTTCTTCTAGCAGCTGAACTAATTGGTCTCCCATCCTATCACTCCTCTGCTTATTATTCTTTCATTACATCCGGTTTTTCCTTATTAATGTTAACAACCGTATCATGACGGGCAAGCTCTAACCCGGCCTTCTGTATTAACCATTCTTTTTTCACTTCATCTCCTTTGACCATTGCAATAATAGCGGCTGGGATATTAGCACCTGCTCGATGGGAAAATGCATAACCGCCTCCAAATCGAGGATTTATATCAATAACGTAGTAATCTTTCCCGTTATAATACACATCGGCATTCATATATCCAACATGATTTAAATTAGAGCCAATTTTCTCAGCAACAGCCATTAACTCAGGCGGGTTCTCTGTTATACAACGGTCAATATCCCCACCACGCATGTCCAGCTGCTTACGAACAAGGGATGTTACAAAATTACCATCAAGGTCGTTGAATATATCTACACTGAACTTGTCTCCCTCTATTACCTCCTGAATAATTACATTTTCATGTGCTTCCTTGGAGGTTGCATCATCCAGCGGGCTGTCGAGTATTTCTTTTACAGCAGAATCATAGGCGTGCTGAACCTCATCCAAATTATTGGCAAAATCTACACCCATAGATGCAGAGCCATTTCGAGGTTTGATAATTAAGGGATAGTCCACTTCTCCGCTCTGCAAGCCTTTTTTTGCATCCTCGACATTCATATAAGAGATTGGTGCTTTTACCTCAAAAGGCTCCAAAAGCTCCCGATATTTCCCTTTATCTCTGACTTTTTCAACAACATCCTCTTCCGCGACTAATACCTTGATATCTTTGTTCAGAAATTCACTTTTTGCGGATGCTAATTTGGGAACCTCCCAATCATTTAATGGCACAATACAATCGATATTTTCTTTATCGCATATATCGAAAATTTTATCTAAATATTTCTCATCTGTCTGGTGAGGGATAACGTAACTGTTATCTCCTGCTTGTAAGGATGGTGCATTATAATCCGGATCGGCAACAACTACCTTTCCGTCGATCCCTAAATCTCTCAATGCATTTTTGAAAAATCCTACAAAATCTATCCTTCTGGCACATGAAGGTATTAATATATTCATTGCTAGTCATCCCCTTTTATATTAGATTTGTTTAGTTTATACCCCGGTAAGCTGGTATGAAACTTATTGAGCAAATTTAATATATGAATGTAAATAGTTCGTAATATATCGCTAAAGATAACTAGCTGATGATAGAAGGATTAAGCTGTCCTAGGCATTCCCCTTCTCCATGCCATTCCACATATTTCTATTCATTTTCATTTAGCTGTCTTACATCAACTTCAACTGTTTCGTCAGATCCTTCCCGATATCGTACTAGCGCCTTTTTTGATTCCTCATCAACAGACAGAATATATACTGATTTACCTAAATACTCTACATCTTTCATATCGGGGTCCTGTGTAATTTCTTTTGCCCTTATAATATTCATTTCTAAATCCTCCTCCAATAATATTTATCCCTACTTTTTTCATACCTTTTTATCGGTAAACTAAACATTTTTTACTTTGCTAAAAAAATACAAATATAAAATGTATGAATTATGCAATTAGGAACATATTAAAAAAGATGATATTTCAAGGAGGTTGAATCAATGGCTCGTATTGGAGTGGAAGAATCGCTAACAGACGTTCAGCAAATGTTACAGGCGGAAGGTCATGAAGTAGTAATACTAAGACAGGAACAGGACGCCAATGGTTGTGATTGCTGTGTTATAACAGGACTTGATGAAAATATGATGGGCGTGCAGAATACAGCTATTCAGGGTTCAGTAATTAGTGCAAATGGCCTTAACGCAAATGATATCAGCCAGCAAGTAAATCAGAAAATACAACAGCAGCAATAATCTTAGTCCGGACCTTAATAGCAGGTCCGGACTCTCGTTCTATTAGACCCCTTAACGAAACATAAGCGGATATTTATTGTTGTGATAGCGGAAGCTCCATCGGTTTATAATTCACGTATTCCGGGAATACTGGAAATGTTATACAATACAAGCATTCTCAGGGGTGAGATTATGACTCATGTAACCAATGTTGCTGCAGTGAAGCGTCACACTAACACTTCCTACCGGCAGCGTAATCTGTGGTCAGGCTTCCTGTTTGGTCTCGGGTTAGTTGCTTTTATAGATGAGACGGTTTTTCACCAGCTTCTTCACTGGCACCATTTTTACGATAAATCAACGACAGATATTGGACTCGTTTCAGATGGACTGTTTCATGCTTTCAGCTGGTTTGCAACAATCGGGGGATTGTTCATGTTAGCTGATCTAAAGCGAAGAAGCGAATGGCAAATAAAGCGATGGTGGAGTGGAATTTTATTAGGAGCTGGAATCTTCCAACTGTACGATGGAATCATTCAGCACAAAATTATGAGAATTCACCAGATTCGCTATGTAGATAATGTGATAATCTATGATATAGTCTGGAATGGATTAGCTTTGATACTAATTTTTATCGGTCTTTATTTTCTAAAGCAATCTAGACATTCCCCGTTTAAAAAGGATGAAACAAATGGAGAATACTAATATAGACTATAGCAGCTCGCACCTAGCTATACTTCTTATCATTGTATTTTTTCTTTATATCGGTGCAGTAATAACATCTAATCGTAAAAGCCACCTTAGGAAATGGCCGTTTATCCGCTGTGTCTTCTGGTTCTTTGGGATCCTTAGTGTTGCTCTGTCTCTGCTAGGACCTGTCGCCAGTCAGGCACATATGAACTTTTCCATCCACATGGCCGGTCATATTTTATTGGGTATGCTGGCTCCCATGCTGATTGTTCTTGCTGCACCCGTTACACTTCTTCTTCGGTCACTTCCTGTATCAGGGGCCCGACGTGTGGCACAACTGCTGAGAAAGTGGCCAATACGTCTGATCAGTCACCCTGTTGTCGCTACTATTCTAAACATTGGTGGTCTTTGGCTGCTGTATACAACTGATTTATACATGATGATGCATCATAACCTTCTTTTACATATCATTATCCATGTCCATGTTTTTTTAGCTGGATATGTGTTTACTGCATCAATTATCTATATTGAACCAACTGCTCACAGGTACAGTTTTATCTATCGTTCCATAGTGTTATTACTTGCCTTAGCAGGACATGGTATTCTTTCCAAATACATCTACGCATCGCCACCAGATGGCGTACCCCGAACACAAGGGGAGACCGGTGCCATGATTATGTATTATGGCGGTGATCTGATTGACATTATTCTCATATTCATTCTTTGCCAGCATTGGTATAGGGCAACCCGTCCCCGTCTTATACAGCAAACCCAATCATTTGGTGTTTAGATGGTTCAACAGGGTATTTCCATGTAATTAGTTAAAAACCAGTATATGCTATTGCTTATACTGGTTTGTATCAAAGAGAGAATCATCATTCTAAATCCTGATCAATTGTACCCTCAAAATAATCATCACTTACCTGTTCATGGGTTTCTGCTAATCCTTTTTCTATTTGCGAGTTACCATTATAATCGGACGGTTCGTAGTTTTTTTCTGCTACCCTGTTTTTTTCTGCAGTATCGAATTGATTGGAGAAACGGCCATCAGATTTAATGTTCGTTTTTGCTTCCCCATCTAAAGTCTGGTTAAAGTCGTATTCCTTGTCAATACCAGCAAATCGCTTATAATCATCAGGTCTGTCAGTTCCTCTGTTATTTGCCAAAATTAAAGCCCCCAATCTTTATGAGTTTTACTTCCCTCTTTTTGCGCCATTATTACGATTCTTTTTTGCCTTATTTTCCATAAAAGCTGTTTCAGTTTCATGGTCATTTCTGATTTGCTCAATGCTCGAATTTTGGATTCCTTTTTTCGCCATGTTCCACACCCCTTTTCTATTTATGATGCTTTTTTTATTCTGTCTATTTTGCAGCTGTTTACTCGCTCTTTGTTAAAATATTTATCATCTTCGATCTGAAAAACTTTGTTTGAGCAGTTGTAGTGCGGGTAAAAGTATTATGTGAATAATTCTTCCAAAAGGAGTGCATTTTAGTGAGTAATAATAATGGCATGAGCGATAAAGTGAAAAGTAATGTGAGTAAAGTAAAGGGTGAAGCCAAAGACCAGATTGGAAACGCAGTAGGTAACTCCAAAATGGTAACAGAAGGTAAAAAAGAGAAGTTAAAAGGAAAAATGCAGGAAGAGAAAGGTCACGCAAAAGACGATAATGAAAATCATGAAAACAAATGGTAAACATAAAATAACCCATTTTGGGAGGAAGCAGCCAAAATGGGTTGTTTTTTATCCAGATGATAATTTCTACCTGGAAGAAGTAAGAATAGATGAGGAGTAAAAGAAATGATTACTTTTGAAAATGTAACAAAACAGTTCTCAGATGGAACCATAGCAGTTAACCAAGCGGACTTTTCCATAAAAAAAGGGGAATTATTCGTTCTTATCGGTCCCAGTGGCTGCGGTAAAACAACTACCTTAAAAATGATGAACAGACTAATCCCTCTTTCTGAAGGAACTATTTACATAGATAAAAGAAAGATCAGTGATTATAATATTCATGAATTACGGTGGAATATAGGGTATGTACTCCAGCAGATTGCACTTTTTCCACATATGACCATTGAAGAAAATATTGCTATTGTTCCTGAAATGAAGAAATGGAAAGAAAGTAAAGTAAAAAAACGTGTTGCGGAATTATTAGAAATGGTGGGTCTTGACCCAGAAACATACCGGAATCGCAAGCCGAACGAACTGTCTGGCGGCCAACAGCAGCGCATCGGGGTTATCCGAGCTCTTGCAGCAGATCCCGACATTATCTTAATGGACGAACCATTTAGTGCATTAGATCCTATCAGCCGAGAAAAGCTCCAGGAAGAAATAGTGGAGTTGCAAAAACAGATTAACAAGACCATTGTTTTTGTAACACATGATATCCAGGAGGCATTAAAAATAGCTGACCGCATTTGTTTAATGAAGGAAGGAAAAGTAGTACAAATAGGCAAGCCTCGTGAATTTTTCACAAATCCGGCTAATTCCTTTGTTAAAGATTTCGTTGGTTCCGCTGAAATAACGGGTGGTAACTTTGATTTACTAAAGCTTGTTCACCCTTTATCGAATGCATCCTCAGTGGATATGTTCCGAATTAATACAGATACGTCCCTGAAAGAAGTATTGGATTTATTATCAGAGAGAGAAGAAATTCTTGTGGAGTCTGACGGTACAGTCATCGGGAAAATAGACAGATTGGCTATAGTAAATTACTTTTCAGGAGAATTGAAAGAAGGCGGGCTAAAACATGTCTAATTTAATGGAAGTTTTTGAAAATCGGCAGCAACAATTATGGCAGGCACTGCTTGAACACATCCAGATTTCTTTTATCGCATTGCTGTTTGCTGTACTTATCTCTATCCCGCTTGGAATTTATTTAACTAAAAAAGAGAAGGTTGCTGAACCGGTAATAGGTGTTACGGCCATTTTACAGACAATACCTTCCTTAGCTTTACTTGGTTTATTTATCCCATTATTCGGTATTGGTAAAATACCTGCTATTATTGCTTTAATCCTTTATGCCTTATTACCCGTTTTGCGAAATACATACACAGGCATTAAAGAAGTTGATCCCTCATTAATTGAAGCTGCTACAGCAATGGGGATGAACTCTACAAAACGCCTTATAAAAGTAGAATTGCCTCTGGCAATGCCTGTTATTATGGCAGGAATCCGAACATCGATGGTGTTAATTGTCGGAACAGCTACTCTCGCTGCATTAATTGGTGCTGGAGGTTTAGGAGATATTATTTTATTAGGTATCGACCGAAATAATACATCCTTAATTGTAATGGGAGCAATTCCTGCTGCATTACTGGCTATTTTCTTTGATATTCTGTTAAAGAAAATGGAAAAGTTCTCTTTTCGGACGTCTATTATTACAATAAGTATCCTTGTTATTGTTTCATTAATGTTCCTTCTTGTTCCTGTCTTGACAAATAGCGGTGATGAAACGATTGTTATTGGCGGAAAGTTAGGAACCGAACCTGAAATTTTAATCAATATGTATAAACTGCTAATAGAGGAAGAGACAGATTTAGATGTAGAATTGGAACCCGGCTTAGGAAAAACCTCGTTTTTATTTAATGCATTACAAACAGGGAGTATAGATATTTACCCTGAATTTACCGGTACTGCATTATCACAGTTTTTAAATGAAACAGCTGCCAGCAATAATGAAGAGGAAGTATATACGCAGGCACGTAAGGGATTATTAGATGAATTTAATTTACGTTTCCTGAAACCGATGGAATATAACAATACTTACACATTGGCTGTCCCTGAAGCTTTTGCCGAAAGATATCAATTATCGGCAATTTCCGACTTGCAAGCAGTAGAAAATGAAGTTAAGGCTGTATTTACTCTGGAATTCTCTGATCGGGAAGATGGATACATTGGAATTCAGAAGGTATATAACATCCAGTTTCCACATGTTAAAACGATGGAACCTCAATTAAGGTATACAGCAATTGAAGAAGGTGATATTAACCTGGTTGATGCATACTCAACAGACAGTGAACTAAGAAGATATAACTTAAAAGTGCTGGAAGATGACAAGAACCTATTCCCTCCATATCAAGGGGCACCTTTACTGCGTGCAGAAACTCTCAAGGAATTTCCTGAGTTAGAAGAGGTACTTAATCAACTAGCAGGGAAAATCAGTGATGATCAAATGAGAGAAATGAATTATAAAGTTGCCGAAGAAGGATACAGTGCAAATGAGGTGGCTCAAGAGTATTTAAAAGGAGAAGGTTTGTTAGAGGATTGAATAGTTCAATCCTCTTCTTTTATTAAAAATTCGAGACTTTGTTCAGAAAATCTTTCTAGGATTCACCCTCAATGAATTCCTTCCATATTTGAACCTTCTCTTCAAACGTTTTATTATATCGGCCCGGAATAGGACTTGTGGAAGGCAGTTTCACTACATTGAATCGATTGGTTAAGTGTAGGAAGTGCCTTTGAAATGTTTGATAGGACTTTGTACCATTACATCCAATTCTCTTAATATTTGGATAGGCATCAAGCAATTGTTCAAGCGGGTTTGGTTCTGCCTCAAATATCTTGGAATCAAGACTGCCCTCCCTGTAACATGATCCTATCATATCCCACAACGCAATGTTTTTATTATGCAAAAACTCAATCTTCCTTTCGTAATCCTCAATCTTTTCCTGCCCGAAAATCTCAAATAGAATTGGCCAAAAATGATTCTTCGGATGGCCATAATACTGCTGTTTCATTAATGACTGGCGACCTGGGATAGAACCAAGAATTAAAACACATGATTGGCGGTTAATAATCGGTTCTAAAGAATATATTTTTTGGTCAGTCATAAACGTCACCCTTTTTGTCAAAATTTTATGCACTAAATATAAATCTGATCATACTTTATTTCTTAAATTCCTGCAAACAAACAGGATAATCAGGCATTTGTAAAAGAACGAAGCAACAGAATTTGCAAATAGACTATCACTTTCTGCAAAAAGAAAGATTTTTATTCAAATAAAACCTCATTTCTGCAAATAAGTAATGTTTGATCCCTTGATAGAAAGGGAAAAATTCACTTCATAAAGAAATCAGCAGCACAGATCAGAAACATCTAATAGATCGAAAAGGAAGGGAATAATATGGAATTTTGGCTGAGTTTTGTATTTGTCATTGGATTTGTAATTCTCCATTTAATCTCGAAACGTATGAAATTTATAAAGATGGTACCGAGAAGCAGGCTACTCTCTATTGTTGGCGGGATAGCTGTAGCCTATGTATTTCTCCATTTGCTGCCGGAACTTGGGGAATATCAGGCAGAACTTGAAGGAGAAATTGAAAATGCCTTTTGGAGCTTTCTTGAACATCATATTTATTTAATTGCGATGGTTGGACTGGCCATTTTTTATGGTCTGGAGAAGGTTGTAAAGTTATCCAAAAAAAGAGGGGCAAATGGAGAAAACAGGCCTTCATCAGGAGTGTTTTGGATCCATATAGGTTCTTTCACAGTCTATAATGCCATCATTGGCTATCTGCTGATCAGGGAGGAATTTTCAGGGCCGTGGGGAATGTTCTTCTTCTTTGTTGCCATGGGAGTTCATTTTATTACAAATGATAAGAGTCTAGGTGAAACACATAAAGAGGAATATGATAAATACGGCCGCTGGCTACTGGCTACTTCCATCTTTGCCGGCTGGTTTATAGGTGTGCTTACGGAAGTAAATGAAATGGTTATTTCCTTATTAGTCGCTTTTATTTCAGGAGGCATCATTTTAAATGTAATGAAGGAAGAACTGCCAGAGGAACGAGAAAGCAGTTTTACAGCCTTCTTTATCGGAATCTTTACCTACTCTATATTACTTTTTCTATTGTAAAAAACATCCAAAATATATCCATAACAATGCAGTCACATACAGAGTAACCAGACGTGGCCACTCTTATGTGACTGTAAAATGATTATTTAAGTAATACCAGTTCTGTGGTGCAGGCAACCCCGCCTGCCAGTATGTTACCCCTAGCAATTCATATTGATCAACAAGATAATATTTTTCCTGGTAACTTCTAATATCTTCAAACCATGTGACATGCTCTTCAGCTAAAGCCCAATACCTGTACCAGGGGGAGGCCGCGGCAACATCAAATTCTATTACAGTATTCGCAGCAATTGCCTGGTTTTGTGCACCGGTAACCGATAATGCTGTAGAGGTATTATCAGCTACTCTCCAATCATACCCATATAAAGGAAAGGCAACTTGTAACTTACTTGATTCAATCAAGCTCACGGTATATCGGACAACCTGATACATCCACCATAGCGGGCTCACAGGATTAGGCGGGCCACCAGGATATCCGTAATCAATTGTCATTACAGCTACTACATCAGCAATTTCGCCGATTTCCTTATAGTCATATGCACCTACGATTCGGTTGGTTGGCAGGTCCTCTGTTTTAGCATGCACATTAACATGCAGGATCCGTGTTCCCAGGGCGGCTTTTAGATCTTTCAAAAATGTATTAAAATCTCCCCTTCTTGCTGGAGGAATAAATTCAAGATCGAGGGAAACTCCGCCATATTCCTTTTCATTAACAAACCGTAATAAACTTTCAATAAGGTTTCTGCGATACAGCGGATTAGCCAGTACATTTCCTGCTAATTCTGCATCAAAACCAGCGGAAGTAAAATTACGAATCATTAAAAGCGGGGTGATACCCTGCTGTATGCTTTCTCTAACAACCTCTGTATCATCTAATAAAACGTAAGCATATCCCTGAGATGTGAAGGAATATGAAACGACTGCTGCGTATGTAAGGGAATTAGTTAATATCCGTAAAATAGTTAATGCATTTTGTGCCGAATATGGAATGATAAATCCGAGCGTCTCTATTTGGGGTCTTACCGATGTAGGAATGACAAGCTTCTGCCCGGCATATAATTGATTTAAATTCACGCCCGGATTTGCTTGGACGATAGTTCCTGTTGGAGTATTAAAGCGATTCGCTAACCGCCAGAGCGTATCACCTTCTTTGACTATATAGGGCCTGTTCTTTACATTGGCATCATCAGGAATATAGAGTGCCAGTCCGGGAATTATTGCATGAGAAGCAGGCAAACCATTCACATTCACAATATCTGAAACAGGAATCTGATACTGAGTCGAAATCTGCCAAAGGGATTCCCCCGCTGTAACCACATGTATTGTCATTCATTCTCCCCCCCCTTTTTTTATTCTATGGTCATCAATTCATTAAATAGTACTTGAAATTTATGATTTACCAAAGAGCTACGGGATTTTATCTTTAGGAGAAGAAAAATGATGCTAAAAACAAGGGTATCAGTTGCGTTACTTTTCAATAGTAACGCCCCTTGTTCATGAGTTAATATAGTCTTTTTGAATAACTTTCTTTGAGCCTTTCCTCAATAGAAGAAATACTTGTATCAGGCTGTTTAGCATGCTCATAGATCATTTTCGCTGCTGACGGTAATTCCGCCTTATCTGTCCAGGATTCCGGATTCCACAAACCTGAACGAATAAAAGCTTTTGCACAATGAATATAGCATTCTTCCACATCTACCCCAATTGCCAGCAGCGGTTTCTTACCTTTAACAATCATTCTGTTAAGTATTTCTTCATCCTTAATTATTACCGCATTTCCATTTACTCTTAATGTCTCCCCTAATCTAGGAATAACAAATAACAGCCCTACATATGGATTTGATAATATATTTCGCAGTGAATCTGCCCTTTTATTCCCAGGCCTTTCAGGGATGATTAATTGTTTCTCATTTAACACTTGGACAAAACCGGCATGATCTCCTCTTGGAGAAACGTCACAAAATCCTGATTCACTTGATGTGGCTATTAATAAAAAGGGTGATTTGGATATAAACTCCTGACAATTTCTATCAATATATTGAATCGCCTTATTGTTTACTAACTCACCTGGATAACCAATAAGCTTGCGCAGTTCTTCTTCTGAATCAATTGTATGTTTATATTCAAAGTAATTCCCCATCTAAACACCCTACCCTCTTATTATTTTATCGATTTGAATTTTCGCTTTTTATTTTACCATATTACTGTTTCAGTCATGTCCTGCACACAATCACTATTTTTTAGTGTATAATTTAATAAGTAGATATAAGCAATCAGTTAACAGAAAGAGAGTGGTCAAATGGGCCGTAAATGGAATAATATTAAAGAAAAGAAAGCTGCCAAAGATAAAAACACAAGCCGTATTTATGCTAAGTTCGGCCGCGAGATTTACGTTGCTGCCAAACAGGGAGAGCCTAATCCAGAATCTAATCAGGCATTAAAGATTGTGTTGGAAAGAGCCAAAACCTACAGTGTACCTAGATCAATCATTGATCGCGCCATCGAAAAGGCCAAAGGCGGAGATGATGAGAATTATGATGAATTACGCTATGAAGGCTTCGGGCCAAGTGGCTCAATGATTATTGTTGATACATTAACCAATAACGTGAATCGTACAGCAGCGGATGTCCGTGCAGCCTTTAACAAAAACGGCGGTAATATGGGAACAAACGGGTCGGTATCTTATATGTTTGATAATACTGCTGTCTTTGGGATCGAAGGAATGTCTGCTGATGAGATATTAGAGATTTTAATGGAGGCAGATGTCGATGCCCGGGATCTTATCGAAGAAGATAATGTTGTCATTATTTATGCCGAGCCTGACCAGTTCCATGCGGTTCAGGAAGTTTTTAAGGAAAAGGGAATAACTGAATTTACTGTCGCTGAATTAACGATGCTTCCTCAGAATGATGTTACTCTTTCAGAGGATGATCAGGAACAATTTGAGAAACTGATTGATGCATTAGAGGATTTAGAAGATGTTCAGCAAGTTTATCACAATGTGGAATTAGACTAATTAACATTCTAAGTTCTTTTTAAATTTTTCAGAAAAGTCTTCTAGTTTTAAAACAAACTAGAGGGCTTTTTTAGTTAGTTTCAGTTTTTAATTATTCTAGATATGTATACAATGATAAAAAGGGAGTGATTTAGAATGAATTATAATGACACGTGGGATTTAGATTCTATTTTCCCCGGAGGGACGACTTCTGAAGAATTACAAGCAAAACTGCAGGAGGTTAAGCATCAGATTAAGGAGTATGATTCTTTATTAAATAATAGTGATGAAGAAATAAAAACAGCCGGTGCATTGAAGGCAATTTTGCAAAATCGTGAGTCCATCGACAAAGGATTAGGTCAGGCATCTACTTTCGTTAACATGTGGCATGATGCATTTATGAATGATGAGCATGCCACTGTAGTAAAAGGACAAATATTGGAATTATATAGTGATATACAAAAGCTTTCCAATGTTTTCAAGAAAAAGCTTGTTGTCATTTCTGATACCGAGTGGGTGAACCTCTTAAATGATGGGGATATAAAAGAGGTAGCTTTCGCACTCAAGGAAATTCGCGAGGAAGGAAAACGACTGCTGTCAGATGGAGAAGAAGAGCTGATTGCAGAACTGAATAAAGACGGGCTTGCCGCCTGGAGCAGTATATATGACACTATCGTTTCCACTATGACCATACCATACACTGATCGTGAAGGAGAAATATCTGAGCTTTCTGTTGGTCAGGCAATGAATAGAATGTATGCAGATCCAGATCCTGAAGTGAGGGAACAGCTGTTTAAAAATTGGGAGGAAGCATGGGCTAAAAATGGTCCTGTTTTCGCTGATACGTTAAATCATTTAACTGGCTACCGTATAACCCTGCAAACAAAGCATCAATACAAAAGCCATCTGGAAGAACCATTGGAATATAACCGTATGACAGAGGATTCCTTGAATGCCATGTGGTCTGCTGTTTCGAATAATAAGCAGCCATTTATAGATTTTCTAAATCAGAAAGCAAAATTACTAGGCATGGAAAAACTGGCATGGCAGGACGTAGATGCACCACTAGATCTGGAAAATGTGAAATCTACTGAATTTACGTATAATGAAGCTTGTGATTTTGTGATAGATAACTTCACAACTTTTGGTCCGAAATTAGCGGACTTCGCCAGACACGCTCTGGAAAACCGCTGGGTAGAAGCTGAAGACCGGCCAAACAAGCGCCCTGGCGGTTATTGTACAAGTCTGCCGGAATTAGAAGAATCTCGTATTTTTATGACGTTTACCGGCTCGACTTCTGATACAAGCACATTAGCACATGAATTAGGCCACGCTTTTCACAGCCATGTCATGACAGACCTACCGGAATTGAACCGTAATTATGCAATGAATGTTGCAGAAACTGCCAGTACGTTTGCAGAGACGATTATTGGAAGTGCCACTTTGTCAAATGCCAAATCGGAGCTAGAAAAGATCTCCCTGCTGAATACCAAACTGGAAAATGCAACTGCTATGTTTATGAATATTCACGCTCGTTTCCTGTTTGAGAATGCGTTTTATGAAGAGCGTGCCGGAGGAATTGTTCCTGAAAAAAGATTAAATCAATTAATGGTAGAAGCACAAAAGACAGCATATGGGGACAGTTTAGCTAGCTATCACCCGTATTTCTGGAGCAGCAAACTGCACTTCTTCATTGATGATGTACCATTTTATAATTTTCCATATACATTCGGATTCCTGTTTAGCCTAGGGATTTATGCTAAATATTTAGAGAATCCAGAAGGCTTTGAGGAGAAATATATCGCCTTACTGCGAGACACAGGCTCCATGAAAGTGGAAGAACTGGCTAAAAAACATTTGGATGCCGATATTACAAAAGAAGAATTCTGGGTAGCCGGTATTCAATTAATGGCGAAAGAAGCTAATGAATTTATTCGGTTAAGTGATAAATTAATCCCTTAATATAAATGACAGTTGGCGCTCAGAGGAATAATTTTATCGGAGGCACTATATGTGATTTTAAACCGCATATGGTGTCTTTTATTTTTCAAAAACCTCATCAACATTTTCTCCTGCCCCCTCTCAATACAGGAAAAAACCACAAATTCATTAAATAAATTGGAATTCCGATCCTTTTTCAACTAATACACGAACATTTTTCTATTTACTTTTTATAAAAGTTCGTTTATAATTACTTTTGGATTGAGAAAATATTTATAAAAATCATTCGTATATTCTTAGAATAATGGTCTAAGAGTCTCTACTGGGAACCGATAAATCCTAACTACGAATGGGTGGAAAAATTCTACCCATTTATAGTCAGGATTTTTTTAATCTGTAATTTTAAATCAATTATTAGGAGTGTATATAATGGAAAATACATTTGATTACGAAGACATTCAACTGATACCCGCTAAATGTATCGTTAACAGCCGTTCTGAATGTGACACCACCGTTACACTGGGTGGACGCAGTTTTAAGCTTCCTGTAGTCCCTGCAAATATGCAAACAATTATAGATGAAAATATAGCACTTTACCTTGCTGAAAATAATTATTTTTATGTTATGCACCGCTTTGAACCAGAAACACGCAGATCATTTGTAGAAGAAATGCAGTCAAAAGGATTGTACGCTTCTATTAGTGTTGGTGTGAAGGAAGAGGAATATCAATTTATCGAAGAGTTGGCTGAAGCTAATCTTACCCCTGAATATATCACAATCGATATAGCACATGGTCATTCCAATGCAGTTATTAACATGATCCAGCATATTAAAGAACTTCTTCCGAAAAGCTTTGTTATTGCCGGAAATGTTGGTACACCGGAGGCGGTAAGGGAACTTGAAAATGCTGGTGCAGACGCAACAAAAGTGGGGATTGGCCCTGGTAAAGTTTGTATCACAAAGATCAAAACAGGATTCGGAACAGGCGGGTGGCAATTAGCTGCGTTACGCTGGTGTGCCAAAGCAGCAACGAAACCGATTATTGCTGATGGCGGCATAAGAACACACGGTGATATCGCTAAATCTATCCACTTTGGTGCATCAATGGTCATGATCGGTTCGCTTTTTGCCGGACATGAAGAATCACCTGGAGAAAACATCGAAAAAGACGGTAAGCTGTATAAGGAGTACTTCGGTTCCGCATCCGAATTCCAAAAAGGCGAAAAGAAGAACGTAGAAGGGAAAAAAATGCATGTGGAGCATAAAGGTTCACTCCAGGACACCTTAACAGAAATGGAACAGGATCTGCAATCTTCTATTTCATACGCTGGAGGAAACACACTTGATGCTATTCGTCATGTAGATTATGTTGTTGTGAAAAACTCGATTTTTAATGGTGATTGATCTATAAAGTGGAAGAGATCTTCTGTAATGAAGATCTCTTTTTTCACTTATTTATCTAACTTTCAAACTTGATGGAATCTAATCGAACATCAGAATCTTTGAAGACAATGTAGACATCATGGTATCCATCATCAAAATCTATAAAAAAGACACAACCCCACAGGATTATGCCTGAATTTACCTTTTGCCTCTTCCCACTTTTAATGCTCCAATAATCAGTGGAATCTGCATCGGAAGACGCAACCATTGCAACAAAGGATTTGGTTTCTTTTCCGGTTTGAATGAAATCATATTTACAGCCATATACACATTTGCAGGAAAAATAGCTATCATGAATAACGCTAATAGCCTTCCAGTAATTTGCTGCCCTTTTTTCACCCAAAGCATTAAAGAAAATATTAACTCAAAAACACCTGAGATTAATACAATGAACCTGCGAAAGGGTAATATTTTCGGTACCATTCTTAGAAAATTTCCCTTACGGACAAAATGCATGATACCAGCCCCCAGAAGAAGGAGAGAGTAGAGTGTTCGAAAAAAAGCTTTCATAAGTACCCACCTTTACCATTTATCCTCTACATATCCAATCTTGATGGGTCTCAAACATTTTATTTCTCACTGTTGGGGAATAACTAATTAATGATAGTTGAATCTATCAGGACTCCCTTATAATCAGCTAATAAAAAAGAAGACTGTTACTCTAAATAACTGCCTTAAAAAAATCCTATAAATTATTGAATACTGCCGCTTAACTCTAGTTTCATCCTCCAAAAAAAATTACTTATTGCTTAAGATGCTGATATGAGACGTATCTTCCTGGTCTCCTTCACCTTTTGTTGTATATCCATAGGCGATAGTACTCCCGTCTAAACTTACCGTTAAATTGTCAATGCTTTGATTTTCTTCTAATTCAATTTTATGAATGGTTTCCAGTTTTTCTGTTTCAAAGTTGAAAATCTTTACTTCCCCTTCATCGATGATAGCAATATTCCCATTTGTCAGTGTAAAAACTTTAGTCCCCATACCAATTTCCAGTGAATCTTTTGTTTCTAAGTCCAGAGCATGGTAGATTAAATTGTAGTCTTCAGAATTATTGGTAACATAAATAAGATATTTTTCATCAGCTGTCAGCATTGTAGTCGTATTACCTTGTGGCATTACCTCGTCTGTATCCAGCAATTTATCTGTTTTTCCTGCTTCTATATCATAAGAGAAAATCCCTGCGTTTAAAACCGTTGCATATATTGTCGTTACATCTTTATTTAGGAAATAGTGAGGATATGACGTTATTTCCCCAACATCGCTCTTTATGTCATTAAGAAAATTTAAATCAGTAAATTCATTGCTCCCTATTTCCCAAAGATAAATTCCTGCATCTTCATGATTCGGGTTTGTTTCTGTGTGTATATATGTCTTCGGATCTTGAATATATGTACCGTGACCTGGTAACAATATGTCATCACGATCATTCTGAGCCGTGAACTTTTCCGTTTGATCGGTAATTGGATCATACTCAAGAATTGAATGTCTTTTATCTACATCAGCATCCCAGTTCGTCTCTGCATTGATAAGCTTGCCTGTTTGAGTCAAAAAAGCAAACTGGTCCCATGATTCGATATCAAGGCTCTTAACTTCTCCATCAACCCATACATTCCGCCTTAAATCATCTCCAATACCCCCATCATTTTCTCCCCATAACAGAGTATCTCCATCATCATCAAGAGAAAAGTTCATGTTAGTAACGGGACCTTCTAAGTCTAGTGACGTAATCTCCTTAAATCCGGCAGATACATCTTTCGAACCTCCAGCGGAAGTACTTGCATTACTGCCACTACATCCTGCTAGCGTAATCATAATAATTACTGTAGAACACAAAAAATAAAACCAATTTCTCATTATAATTCTCCATTCCATTTTATTGTTATTTACACTTAGTCGTTAGGAATGTCTAACTTTAAAGCAAGATCCAATTACTGTCAAACATTTCAATGTTTAGTTTATCTTTGTCCATCTGAATTTGGAACTATTGCTGCCTCCAGTGATTTGTAGAAAGACTTGGATATTTTATGGACCTGGGAATTAGATGATACACTTCTTTTGTATTGGGGACAAACAAATAAAAAGCTCTGTCTTCTTAAGAGCAGAGCGAAACAGTATTTACACTACATTCTATGCTGTGAAGAGATAGAATTTAGAAAATTCATCCTACCTTTAATAAGCTATTACTGGCTGAGATCAATGCTTCTTTTCTTCAACTGGATTTAAATACAGTTGGTGAACCAGAACAGTCACTAAGGTTAGTTTGTGTCTGCCACTATTTTGAAACTGTCAAGGTATCCCTTCAAATCATCAGACATATCATTTAACTCAGAGATAGATGAAGCTATCTCTTCCATAGAAGCACTTTGTTCTTCCGTTGATGCAGTTATTGTTTGAATATTTCCTGAATTCTGCTCAGTAACCGAAGCTGCCTCTTCAATCATTTTGGCCATGTTTAATGACCTTTGATTAACTTCTTTGACAACCGTAGATACTTCTTGAGATTGCCTGGATATCTCCTCAATATATTTTGATATATCACTAAAACTGTAACCCGTATGATCTACTAATTCCATTCCCTTTTCAACAATTTTCCTTCCTTGATTCATGGACTCTACTGCGTCATTTGTTACAGTCTGAATTTCTCTAATGATTTCCCGGATACTCTCTGTCGCACTTCCAGATTGTTCTGCAAGTTTTCGTACTTCCTCAGCAACAACTGCGAAGCCCTTGCCATGTTCTCCGGCTCTAGCAGCCTCGATTGAGGCATTCAATGCGAGTAAATTTGTTTGATCTGCAATTTGGGTTATCATTCCAACAATTTCTTCGATTTTATTTGATTTGATATTTAATGAATGAATAACGTCCGAGGTCTTTTTCACTGAATCCTGGATTTCTCTCATTTGATAAATAGTTTTATTAACAGAATCATTCCCTGCATTTGCCTTACTGTTTGCTGAAATAGAAGTATTCGCAACAGTCTGAATAGACGAAGCAGACTGGTCCATTCTTTTTGATATTTCCTTAGCCGAATAAACTAAATCTATTGAATTTTGTGCCTGCCCTTCAGCCCCTGAAGCCACTTTCTGAATAGAGGAGGAAATATGATCGATTGCTTTACTATTTTCTTCAGATATTAAACTTAGTTGATCTGAGTAATCATTTATTTTTAATACAGTATGATTAGCTTTATTTATCAATTCAATCAGATTATTTATCATTACATTGAAAGAGCTGGATAACCTTCCGATTTCATCTTTTGAATTATGACGTATTGTTACAGTTAGATCTCCTTCCGAAGCTGTATGCATTGCCTCTTCAACCAAGTTTAAGGGCTTAATAATGATTAATCTTACAAATAGCAGAATAACCACTGTTGTTACTAATAATGAAATTAATGCATTGATATAGACTCCATAATTTCCATGTATGTATTGCTTGATAAGCGAGTTAATAAAAGCTGATACAGGTGAACTTACTATTAAACTTAACATAATGGCAATAATCAATTTTAGGCTAATACTACGCTTAACCACTGTAAAATTCAGCTTTTGAGTAATTTCAGTTAAATTCCTATCTTTCAACTTTATCTCATCCTTTCGGTAATTGTGCTGACCTTCAGCTTTACTCTTTACTTACTTAAGTCTCAAGTATTTTTCTAAACAGTGCATCCCATATCTAAAATAACAAAATTCGACAACATTCGATGTGATAGAGGTCACTTAATTACTATTATCCAGGTTTTATAAAAAGGAAAATAAATATACAGACGAATTAATTATTCTAGTATTAATCACTATTCAAGTGGCATTCAAGCCCAGTGTGGACTCATAGAAAAAAGCTCAGATTAATTCTGAGCTTTTAAAATATGAAAAGTTAAATTTTTTAAATGCTTGATAATTTCCGCCTTTGCAAGGACTGTACTGTCTGCCGCCCTATGGAATATATCCCCACCAACATCCTCAAAGAATACAATATAATTTGCTGTCAATCTATCTCTTTTAATAGTTTAATTATTTCATCTATCGTCAGCCCAAAAGATTTATAGTAGGACACATCTTTAATCATTTGCTTCCTAATCATTTCATTACGTTTTTCAAGCTTATCATTGGATGATAGTTCGGATACAAAACATCCTTTACCAGTTATAGTATAAATTAAACCCTTTCGTTCGAGTTCTTCCCAAGCTTTTTTTATTGTAATAATACTAACACGTAATTCCTTGGCTGCTTGTCGTATTGGCGGTAAGTTATAGCCTTGGTCTATCTCTCCCATAAGAATCTGGGCGCTAATTTGCTCAAAAAGTTGCTGATAAATTGGTTTTTCAGAGGTGTTTGAAATATCTATTTTCATTAAATATCCACTTTCTCAAATCGTTTAATGGCTATATTGTAGGCTACAATCGTAAAAACTGCAAATATTGTAATTCCAGCAAGTAGAATGAATAATTG
This sequence comes from Gracilibacillus ureilyticus, assembly GCF_900111195.1. Classification (GTDB taxonomy): domain Bacteria; phylum Bacillota; class Bacilli; order Bacillales; family Amphibacillaceae; genus Gracilibacillus; species Gracilibacillus ureilyticus. The sequence continues at coordinate 15,929 of NZ_FOGL01000003.1, read as the reverse complement.
AAGTGTCGTATCATCAGCACCACTACCATTAAAAGTATCAAATACGAAATTATTCTGGATACCCAACCATTGTACAACTCCAGAAAAAAGTAATGTTGCCACAACAGAGGCAATCAGTGCAGCACCATATTTATACGCCGTTTTGTAATACATGGGGATAAAGATAATGTTGAAGATTGCAAGCATCACAAAACATATCCCCCAAAAGCCCATATATGGGGCGAAGAAAAAATAGTCCACATTCGGGTACAAGCGAATCGTGAACAAACTAAAGATCATTGCAACAAAAATATGCAATAATTCCAAGATAACGATTACGATTATCCTTGGCTTCACCTTGTCTTTTCTGGATACAGGCAAAGTCATTGTAAGCATCAGATCATTCTGCGCTTTAAATTGACCAAAGATATTCGGTACCGATATCCAGAAAAAATACTGAAGGACTAATAAATAGATCCAGCCGGGAATAAACATTAAGGCACCAATTAAAAAAGGCATCGCTAGAAACCAGGGGTTTATTCCTAATTTCAGATCTTTCATTACTAAATTATACATACATATCCTCCTTTTTCGCGAAAAAGATCAAAATTTCTTCAAGAGTTGGGACGGTTGCTTTAATATTGGCGGATGGGTCATAATTGCTGAAGTGAATCAATCCTGTAAAGCCGAATGAGTTTGTTTTGTAGGAAATTAATTTTTCTTTCACTTGGTGGAGCTGGCTTTCGTTGCCGTTCAATAGGCGGTAGGATTCCTTAAAATCTTCTTTTTCCATACTTTGAATGATTTGTCCATTTTCGATAAAAGTAATAAAATCGGCGCACTTTTCCAAGTCAGATGTAATATGAGTGGAGAAAAGAATGCTGATTTCGCCATCTACTACAAGGTCCTGAAAAATATCCAACAGATTATCTCTAGCAACTGGATCCAGTCCGCTTGTCGGTTCGTCTAGGATAAGAAGCTTCGCCCCGTGGGATAGAGCAAGAGATAAGCTGTATTTTATCTTCATTCCCTCCGACAATTCAATGATTCTTTTGTTCTCGTCTAACTTGAATTTTCTTAAACAGTTGCGATAGGTCGCCTCATCCCAATTCTTATAGAACTTCTTAATCGTATTGGTTAGTGTCTTAATTTTGCTCCTAGTATAGAAATTCATACCGCCAACTGCTACCCCGATGTCCTGTTTCAATTCCAGCTCATGTTCGGCCATATTCTTGCCTAAAATATGAATCTCACCTCTATCCAAATGAATCATATTCAAAATTGACTTTATAGTTGTTGTTTTCCCTGCACCATTAGCACCGATGAATCCCATAATATAACCCTTTTCCAGTTGAAAGGATACATCTTTTAAACTCCAAGCTACCGCCAGGAAGATCATAGCGGTTTTTATACGGGTCACCGTTTTTGTGTATTACCAAGAGCTTGTTATCTTCTACGCAGATTCCATACACACCAAAGGCTTGATGATATTTCTTAGCTTTATTTATTCATATAGATCCCCTTTCATTTTCTTTTAGGTGACATATAGTGCTTGAAAACGATTATAAAGCATATGGTAAATATTAATATACTTATATTTCAAAAAATGTATAATGACAATTAACGTATGCAAAAAACACCTTACTTTTTTAAGCAAGGTGTTTTTATCTTGATAGGAATGAAAAAGTTTTAATTGGCGAACAGTCAAAGAATATAATGTATCATCTATGAGTATTCCCTACGATTTAATGAATAATTTAACTTCATACCCTTCTACTTTGAAACTTACCATATCTGGTTTACTTTCAAAATGAACTGCACTAATTATTAGATTTTTTTGCACTAATTCATCAAATTTAATCAATACTTTTTGAAGCTGTAAATCAGTCTGAACAAAAAGATCTACTCGTAGTTCAACTGGAAGATTTAATTCCTTCCGATATGTCTGAACAGCCCGAACAAACTCCCTTACTAATCCTTCTTCTTTTAATTCCTGCGTCAAATTAGTATCTAATAGAACTATGAATTTACTCCCTTCCAGCAATTCAAAACCATTTTTTCCTTTTTTCTCAATAAGTATGTCATCCGTATTAAGTGTGATAGTATCACCCGAATTTAATAATAACTGTATTTCTTTATCTTCAAGAAATTTATCCTTCTCGTTATCGTCTAATTCATCAACTTTATTTTTAACTTCACCCAATGATTTACCTAACTTTGGCCCAACTACTGAGAAATTCAATTTGAAATCAACCTGCAACAAATCTTGGTAATCATTTTTAAACTTTACTTCTTTTATATTCATTTCATCTTTTATAATAGAGGAATACTTTTGCAACTGAGATAGAGTGGTTTCTTTTATCGGAACTACAACCAATTGAGCTAATGGTTGTTTGGTTTTTATTCCAACTGTATTTCTTAGGGATCTTGTTAGCTCTATTATTTGTAGGACAGCATCCATATCTTTTTCTAATTGTTCATCAATAAGCGTTTCGTCAGGTTGAGGGTAATCAGATACATGCACACTATCTTTCACTAAGTTTGAGTATATATCTTCTGTAACAAAAGGTGTATAAGGAGCCATTAGTTGCGTGAGCTTCTTTAAGACCTCAAATAAAGTGCTAAATGCTGACCTTTTATCATCAGTCATACCACTGCTCCAAAATCGTTGCCTGGAACGTCTTACATACCAATTACTAAGTTCATCAACAAACGTTGCAATGGATCTTGCCCCTTTTGTTACATCATAATCATCTAAACTTTGGACAACTTCCCTAATAACAGTATTTAATCTTGAAAAAACCCATTTATCGAGAGTTTTTTGAGTTCCACCCATGTCACTATCTGGATTAAATTGATCAATTTCTGCATACATGGAGTAAAAAGAATAAACGTTCAAAAGTGTATCAATCACTTTAGACTTAGCATGACTAACAGTCTTTTTGGAAAAGCGTTTATTATTCCATGGAGAACTATCAGCCAACAAGGCCCATCTTAACGAATCTGCACCAAACTCATTAATTAGCTCAGTAGGGTTCAAGGCATTTCCCTTACTTTTTGACATCTTTTGTCCCTTTTCATCTAAAATATGTCCTAAAGAAAGGACTCGTTTATAAGGTGATTGTCCTGTAAACAGAGTAGAAACCGCTAATAAGCTGTAAAACCATCCTCTTGTTTGGTCAACCCCCTCAATGACCACATCTGCAGGAAATTGCTTCTTAAACATATCTTTATTTTCAAATGGATAATGATATTGAGCAAATGGCATGGAGCCACTATCAAACCATACATCAATAACTTCGCTTGTTCTAAACATTGTACCGCCACAAGAGCAAGTTAGATGTACTTTATCTACGTATGGTTTATGCAACTCTATATCTTCTGGCAATTCTTCAATAGAAAGCTCTCTTAATTCTTTAACTGAATGCGGGGCTTTTTCTTTACTGCAATCTTGACAAATCCAAACGTTTAGTGGAGTTCCCCAATATCTGTTTCTTCCAATATTCCAGTCCACCATGTTATCCAAAAAGTTTCCAAACCTTCCATCCTTCATGTGAGAAGGGAACCATTGAACCCCTTGGTTATTTGATTGCATGTTTTCCTTAACTTCCGTTGTCTTAATAAACCAACCCTCCATGGCATAGTAAAGAAGAGGACTGTCACATCTCCAACAATGGGGATAACTATGTTCATACTTTTGCTTATCAAATAAAAGGTTTTGCTTCGATAGCATTTTGATAATTTCTACGTCACTTTTCTTTACAAATTGTCCTGCAAGCGGGGCTACATATTCCTTATAACGACCTTTGGAATCAACAACATTCACATAATCAAATTGATTATCCTGAATTGCCTTGTAATCATCTTCTCCATGGGCAGGTGCTATATGCACAATACCAGTTCCACTTGTATCAGTAACAAAATCTGCACCGAGAACTTCATGTCCTTTGGTTACTGTGACATAATTAAAAGGCGGTTCGTAAGAGACGCCAATTAAGTCTTTTCCTTTCATAACTTCCAAAATCTCATAATCCTCCTTCATAACAGTGGAAGCCAGAGACTCTGCAAGAACAAATATTTCTGATCCTTGTCTAACTCGTACATAATTCATATTAGGGTTTACAGCAACAGCAACATTACCTGGTAATGTCCATGGTGTAGTTGTCCAACCTAAAAGATATTCTTTTGAAGTTCCCTGTAATCGAAATTTGGCTGTAACGGATAAATCGGTAACATCTTTATACCCTTGTGCAACTTCGTGAGAACTAAGTGAAGTCTCACAATGTGGACAATAAGGAACAACCCTGTGTCCTTTATATAAATAATCCTTCTCATGTATCATGGATAGGATATTCCATACAGACTCAATATACTTGTTGTTTAAGGTTACATAAGGGTCTTCCATATCCACCCAATAACCAAGAGCCTCAGTAAATTGTTTCCATTCATTTTCATATGCAAAGACACTTTCTTTACATTTCTGAATAAAATTTTCTATTCCGAACTCCTCAATTTGATCCTTACCACGAATATTCAATTGTTTTTCAACTTCTAATTCCACAGGTAAGCCATGTGTATCCCAACCCGCTTTTCTTAAAACCTGATAACCAGACATTGTTTTGTACCTCGCTACAAAGTCCTTGATTGTTCTCCCAAGGGCATGACCTGCATGTGGCAAGCCATTTGCAGTTGGAGGCCCTTCATAAAAAACATAGGTCTCTCTTCCTTCTCGGTTAGATATGGAACGTTCGAACGTTCCATCTTTTTCCCATTTTTTACGAACCCTTAATTCCCTTTCTACACTGGACTCCTTCAACATTATCACCTCATTTTAATTAAAAAAACTCGACCCTACATACGTAGAATCGAGTTTATATATAAATATATAATCTTCCTTTAACAAAATAAAAAAAACCATAGTAGTGGTTTTTATCAGTTCATTTCACTACGTACTATCATACGTGTCCTGGATATCGGTAGAATGCCGTCAAAGTTTAAAAGTCCTTTCAACTTTGCTTCTCGGAGAGGATTTTCATTATGGTCTTAACATTGACTTCCAGCAAATCGTCAACTCTCTGTAGATAAGATAAACATAACTACTCTTTCTCGTCATCAAATTATTTATTAAATTATATAAATGATAACTAACGGTGATTTAAAAGTCAACCCAGATTCACATTAATTTGCAACCCTTTTTTAATTACCTTAACCTTTATCCTCTACTATGTGCCTTTTAAACTTAGTTTTACAAAACTCTCTCACCCCCACAATCCCTTCTCCACTTGACATCACGCCCTTTTTCACCCTTGGAACCTCGCCTTTTAATTTAACTAAGTTTTACAAAGAAAACCGCTATTTCATACAGAAATCAGGCAAAAATCATTTGATGAAATATTGGAAAATGGAACTCAGTTTTACAAAACAGAATAGAAATTATGGAGGTAATAGGGATAAGGTTTAAGGATTAACAGAGGATCTTCTGGCGTTTTCTCACGCTTTTCTTCACGCTTTTTCTCTTGCTTGGATGACTTTAATCCCTTGTGTCACCTGCTTTTCTGGGATTTCACCCAATAAAAAAGAACCGAGAAGGCGTACCAACGGTACGCTCCCGATTCTGATTGAAGTATTACATAAAGCCCGATACATACCTGCCTCCGCTTCCCCTTCTTTGTAAAACTTACTTACATCTTGTAAGAAGAGTTACATTTTTGAAAGGGAGAGTTACAGGGAGACAATTTCGTCCTGATCTCCGCTTCACAACCAAATCTCTGGCTCGCACTTCCTAGATTTCGTCCTGATCTTCGCTTCACAACCAAATCTTTAGCTCGGACTCCCGAGTTTTCGTCCTGATCTCCACTTCACAACCAAATCTTTAGCTCGGACTCCCGAGTTTTCGTCCTGATCTCCACTTCACAACCAAATCTTTAGCTCGGACTCCCGAGTTTTCGTCCTGATCTCCACTTCACAACCAAATCTTTAGCTCGGACTCCCGAGTTTTCGTCCTGATCATAATCAAAACCACCAGTGTGAACTGGTGGTTTGCTCTGCGGCTAGAAGCCTCTGTTACCGGCCTCGGCCTTAAAGGCCCACTGAATAGGTTTCCCTTCCGCACCACACTCACTCACTGATTCTAGAAGAATCTCTTATTTCTTCTTATTCTTTTCTCCAGTAAACGGATCAAATTCTTCTAATAAGGTTAACTGATCGCTCATATAGTCCTCTTTAAGCTGATTTCTTATATATTCTTGAATTTGATTTTTGTTTCTTCCCACTGTATCGACAAAGTAACCTTGGCACCAGAATTTGCGATTACCATATCTGTACTTTAAATTGGCGTGACGATCAAAAATCATTAAACTACTTTTGCCCTTTAAGTACCCCATGAATTGAGATACGCTTAATTTTGGTGGGATACTTACTAACATATGAATATGATCTTTACATGCATTTGCTTCGTGTATTTCAACTCCCTTCCTTTCACAAAGCTCTCTTATTATTTCTCCAATGCTTCTTTTATACTTTCCATAGATAATTTGTCTTCTATATTTTGGCGCAAAAACGATGTGAAACTTACATCTCCATTGTGTATGTGCTAAACTATTCTTGCCCTCCATTGGACATGCCTCCTTCTTTGGTGAGATTTGGTGGTCGGGAAACCAACCATATCTTACCTTGAAGTGAGGCTTTTTTGTGTCCCCATGAAGCTCTATGGAACCCCCGGCATAGCCAGGGGTTTTGGAAGACCATAAAAACACCCCTTTGGATTATCATATCCAAAGGGGTGAGACCTCACATTTTTATACAAACGATGCGATTTTTTTATATTAAAGTTTTCTTTTACTCTACCGTAACTGATTTTGCAAGGTTACGTGGCTTATCAACATCACAATCACGGTGCAATGCTGCATAATATGCAAGTAACTGCATTGGAATAACACTTACAAGTGGTGTTAACAATTCATGGACTTGTGGCAATACGAAAGAATCACTATCTTTCTCCAATCCTTTCATACTTACTGTACATGTATTTGCTCCACGTGCCGCTACTTCCTGTACATTTCCACGGATAGATAAATTCACGTTTTCCTGTGTAGCAATTGCAATCACTGGTGTTCCTTCTTCAATTAATGCAATTGTACCATGTTTCAATTCTCCTCCAGCAAAACCTTCTGCTTGGATATAAGAGATTTCCTTCAGTTTCAATGATGCTTCCTGAACTACGTAGTAATCAACACCACGACCGATAAAGAAAGCGTTACGGGTTGTTTCGAACATTTCTTTCGCAAGGCGGTCAAATTCTTCTTTCTGATCTGTTAATGTTTCCATTGCACTAGCAACAATACCTAATTCCTGCAATGGATCAAATGAAAGATCAAGACCTTTCACTCTTGCTGTGTCTACTGCCAGGATTGCCAGTACAGCAATTTGTGCAGTATATGCTTTAGTTGATGCTACGGCAATTTCTGGTCCTGCATGTAAATGTAATGTGTAATCTGCTTCACGAGAAAGGGTAGAACCAGGAACATTCGTAATTGTTAAGGCTGGATGGCCTAACGCTTTTGTCTGTACTAAAACCGAACGGCTGTCTGCAGTTTCTCCACTTTGAGAAATGAAGATAAACAATGGCTTTTCAGATAGTAGTGGCATATTATATGAAAATTCACTTGCGATATGAACTTCAACAGGAATATTTGCTAATTTCTCGATAAACTGCTTTCCAACAAGACCTGCGTGGTAGCTAGTTCCGGCAGCGATAATATAAACCCTGTCTGTTTTCTGCATTGCCTTGCGTACATCTTCATTAAGCTTGATAGAGTCATCTTCTGCTTGATATTCCTGAATGATCTTACGAATAACAAATGGCTGCTCATCAATTTCTTTTAACATAAAGTGTGGATATGTTCCTTTTTCTGTATCAGACGCATCGATTTCAGCCACATATTCTGCACGCTCCACAACTGTACCGTCTAATTTCTGGATTTCCACTCTGTCCGCACGAACAAGCACTACTTCTTTATCTTCAATTTCTACATAACGATTTGTTTCTCTAAGTGTTGCCATCGCATCACTTGCGACAACGTTAAAGCCATCACCGAGACCTACAAGCAATGGGCTCTTGTTTTTAGCAACATATATAAGATCAGGGTTTTCTTTGTCAATTAATGCAATTCCATAAGATCCTTTTAATAAAGATAATCCTTTGCGGAATGCTTCAAGTACATCATTTGTTTCATTATAAAGCTGTTCAATTAGCTGTACAACGATCTCTGTATCAGTCTCACTTTTGAGTTCTACATTTTGTAAATATTCATCACGAAGCTCATAATAGTTCTCGATTACCCCATTATGAACTAAAGTAAAACGTTCTGTTGCACTTTGATGCGGGTGGGCATTCTCTTCGCTTGGTTCACCGTGTGTTGCCCAGCGCGTATGACCAATCCCAACATTCGCCATGACAGAAGCGTCGACTTTCTCACGTAATGCTGCAATACGTCCCTTAACTTTAAAGACGTTCATTCCCTGTTCATTCAGAATTGCAATCCCTGCTGAATCATAGCCTCTGTATTCTAACTTTTCCAGTCCTGTCAGTAAAACTTCCTTTGAATCATTTGCTCCAATATAACCTACAATACCGCACATAGCGTTGTTTCCTCCTTGTATATGAAGGGGCAAACAAACGACCGATTGACTTATATTTATGACATGGGGCGTTTCTTTGCCCCTTTCTCGTGTGATTGTATCATCTTGTTTTTATTCTTGTGCAAAAAGTTGCCTTTTTGTTTTCGAACAAAAACATATCGGTTGAGATGATGTCCAACCGGGAGGTATCCGCCGATCATGTTCGATAAACCCCCACCTCGTCAGCTATCAGAGACTCCCTCTTTTAGCCCTGGCGCTTCATCAATCAGAAAACCATCAATGCTCCTTTCTATTCTTGAATAATCAGCACCATTTTTTCAAAAAATGATGACTGTCCCCATTTTACTTGAAAACTTTCTTCTGCGCAATAAATATTGTAAAATGGCTTACTAAAAGATTATGTAATACAAGCCAAAAAGGTGTTTAGTAAAAGGCTTAAAATTCGGTAACATTTTAAGCCTTTTACATTACTCTTACTCCTCATAGCCGATAACACTTTGAATGACAGCTACGACCTCATCTACATAATGATTACATTCTTCCAGTGTAGGTGCCTCTACCATGACACGTACTAATGGTTCTGTACCGGAAGGCCTTACAAGTACCCGGCCTTCACTGCCCATTTCCTTTTCCACTTTTTCTATGGACTCCAGAACCAGCCTGTTTGTCATTACTTCATTTTTATTAACGACACGGATATTTTTTAATAATTGCGGGAATTTATCCATTTCACCAGCAAGTTCAGATAATTTCTTTCCTGTTTCACGCATAACATTTACCAGCTGGAGTCCAGATAACATACCATCTCCTGTTGTTGTGTAATCAAGGAAAATAATATGGCCGGATTGTTCACCGCCAAGGTTATAACCACCTTTACGCATTTCCTCCATTACATACCGGTCACCTACAGCCGTCTTATCGCTCTTCATATTATTTTCTTCCAGTGCCTTATAGAACCCGATATTACTCATGACAGTGGATACTACTGTGGAATGACGCAGCAGACCTCTTTCATTTAAATATTTAGCGATAATAAACATTATCTGGTCACCATCTACTATATTTCCCTTCTCATCAACTGCTATGAGCCGGTCTCCATCTCCATCAAATGCCAATCCAATATCAGCACCTTTTTCAATCACTAATTCCTGCAGTTTTTCAGGATGAGTAGACCCAAATCCGTCATTAATATTCAATCCATTTGGAGATGATCCAATTGTTGATATATCTGCTTCTAAATCAGCAAATAAATGAGAAGCTAAACTTGAAGTGGCTCCATGAGCACAGTCAAGTGCGATATGTATACCATCAAATTCATTATCAATTGTTTCTTTTAAATAATGGATATATTTTTGCCCACCTTCAAAATAGTCATTTATCTGGCCAATATCCCCTCCCACAGGTCGTGGAAGATTATCTTCATCTTGCTCTAATAATGCTTCTATTTCTGCCTCTTGCTCATCAGATAATTTAAACCCGTCAGATCCAAAAAACTTAATCCCATTATCTTCTACCGGATTATGCGAGGCTGAGATCATTACTCCTGCCTGAGCGTCCATCGCCTTGGATAAATAGGCTACTCCAGGTGTAGAAATCACACCTAATCTCATCACTTCGGCACCAATCGATAACAGACCAGCAGCAAGAGCACCTTCTAACATGTTTCCGGAAATCCGCGTATCTCTTCCAATCAATACTTTAGGATTTTGCGACTCCTTTGTTAACACATAACCACCATAACGTCCTAACTTAAATGCTAATTCCGGTGTTAAATCTTGGTTTGCTACTCCTCGAACACCATCAGTACCAAAATATTTTCCCATTAATAATTCTCTCCTTTATTCATTCCTAAACATTAAGGCTCAACCAGGATGGTTGCTTCTTCTATTGCAAGTTCAATTTCGACATTTTCTAATATTTCCTCGGAAATATTGTGATTAATCGGCAAAGTATATTCACCTGGCGATTGATTGTCCAATACCACTTCCAACGGAATATCCTCCGCAGTTAATGCTTCAATATCTGAAGGGAAGCCCCTTATTGTGACATTTACAGCCCCGGAAAATGGAGTAACAAAAGATACACTTCCATCTTCCGGTTGCCCTTCAATAGAGACTGGTATATTCTCCATCACCCGCTCTTCTGTCTGTTCTACTTCGACAGTTACATTCACCGTAGCAGGGCTGACTTTCCTTACTTCCTGCGGGAGATCCAACTCCACCTCTATTGTGCCACTTTCCTCTATTTCACTTAGATCAATTGGCTTTGTTTTCAATTCCTTCAAATTATCCAAATATGATTCAGCTGCAAAGACAGTAACCTCTTTCGTTTGCAGTTCCATAGAAGTAACCTTTAAATTATCTGCTAATTCATTCGTCGTTTCCAGTGAAATCGGTACAGACTTATTAGGATTTCTTACATCCACGGTAACATCGACAGTTGGCGGATCAATCCTTACACTTAACTCATTTCCTTGATTGTCATATACTTTAACTGGCACATCATCTGTAGTAAAGGATTCCTCCGCATTAGAGACATCGACGAAAGCTTTCACAATAGCTATACGGTCTACAATACTTTTCGAACTAGTTACTGTAACTGTTTCCGGATCTGCATAGACGTTACCAACTTCATAACCTGCTGCAATCAGATCACGGTTTAGTACATCAATATTTAGAGTATATTCCTGGGCTGCTTTCTCTTCAATCGACACTTCTACTTCCTGAGGCTCCACATATACATTTAACTGGTTTGCGATGCCTGAATATTCGAGGGGTACGACATGTGTCCCTGTTCCTAACCCCTCTAAATCCACAAACACTTCAAAGTTCCTTTGTAAAGATGTGGAGGTAACAAGACTAACTGATCCTTGCAGTGTTACCTTTGCTGTCTCCGGAACACCGCTTACCACATATTTCTCCTGATCAATTTCAATATTTACAGGCATATCTTCCAATGTTCTAGTTTCATTTGTTGTTCCGAAGATAGAATCAATACCAACATCTTCCTCGGAAACATTTTCATCAAATGCAACAACCACAAAAAGTAAAACGGAAAGTGCTAAAGCGACAATTCGTATGACCCATGGCTTTTCCAACCAATTATTCATCATCTTTTTTACCCCTCCAGTTCCAGCCTTTTGTTGCAGAGGATTTGAATTTTGTCACGAGCTCCTTTTCAAGTAACTCTGTTAATTTATCGACAGTAATATTTCGATGCAGTTCTCCATTCTTTGTGCACGAAATATTTCCAGTTTCTTCGGATACAGTTATTGTAATTGAATCTGTTACTTCACTAATACCAAGTGCTGCTCTATGCCTTGTTCCAAGTTCTTTTGAGATAAACGGACTTTCCGATAAAGGTAAATAACAAGCTGCGGCAACAATTTCATCTTTATTAATAATGACCGCACCATCATGAAGAGGTGTATTCGGGATGAAAATGTTAGTTAATAGCTGATTGGTTAACTTTCCATTAATCGGAATTCCTGTTGAAATATAATCACCCATTGCTGTTTCACGTTCGATTGTAATTAATGCACCAATCCTTCTTTTCGCCATATAATTACACGAATCTGCAATGGCCTTTATAGAGTGATGAAATATTTCGTCTTCAGATTTCGAATTACGGGAGAAGAAGCTTCCTCTTCCTAATTGCTCTAACGCTCTTCTCAGTTCCGGCTGGAATAAGATAATTATCCCTAGTGGCCCCCACATAATTACTTGCCACATTAAGATTCGTACTGTTGCCAGGTCAAACAAAACACTGATCAGATAAACAGATATAACAACGAAAATACCCTTTAATAACTGAATAGCCTTTGTTCCTCTAATCAGCATAAGAAGCTTGTAAAGTATGTACCAGACAATTCCTATGTCTACAACTATCTTTAATATATTGAGAAACGACCATTCCCAATTAAACATGAAAACACAACCTTATGTCCATCCGAATCCTCTTCCTATTTAAAATTATCGTTAGTACCCACATTATAGCACAAAATAATCTGTAACTTCACTTAGAGCATATGTTAACTCCTTACTTTTTCTTTACAATTTATTTATATATAGAAAAAAAGTGATCTTATCCTTCCAATAAGATCACTCGTCAAAGCTAAATACTTCTTCCGTTAAATTTTTTAACTTGTACCAAAGCCAGCCGAACATTTGGTCAACTTGTTCAATTTCCCCGGCAACACTTCCAGCAGATGCAGTAAGGTTCTCACCATTAATAATCACAACATCGCCTTTTACTTCTCCATTTATTTTAATATTTCCATTTTTTATTTCCAGATCATTCTCTATAGTAACTCCTTCAGGAACGATGACTGTGTCGTTTTCCACCACAAGGTTCATTCCTTTTGGATAACTTAATTGATGGTCCTGATTCCAAAATGATAAAAGACTACTGGACATTAAAATAAAGAAAATAGCAGCAGCGGTTACTAATGGATGGATTCGCACCCATCGGCGGACTGTTGATCTTTTCTTCTCTTTTGGCAGTTGTGCCATCACTTTGTTTGTAAAATCAGCAGAAGGCTGGAGATCAACATTTGTAGTAATTAAAGCTACTGTTCTTTTTAATTCCCGAAAATGTGTTTGACAAGCTTCACATGATCTCAAATGGGAGCGTAATGCTTCTTCATCATTTCCAGTTATATCACCATCTAAATATTGATGCATTAGTTCTATCACTTCATTATTACACTTCATCTTACTCACACTCCTTTACACATGTCGAAGCTTTTTCCTTAAAGCTTCTCTCCCTCTATGAATTCTTGTCTTAACCGTGCCAACTGGTATTTCCAGTATTTCACTTATTTCCTTAAGAGAGAGTTCGTCGATAAACCTTAATGCAATAATACTCCGATATTTAGCTGGCAATTCCATTATCTCTTTTTGTATATAACTCTGTGTCTCAAGGCTTTCTACTTCATCTTCCGGCAATACACCATCATCAGGGATTTGCGCATAAAGGTTTAATCCATCAGCACCTTGAATCTCAGCATCAAGATAATAATCAGGTTTCTTCTTCCTCATACGGTCGATGGCCAAGTTTGTGGCAATCCTGTACAACCATGTCGAGAACTTTCGATTTTCATCATATGATTGTATATTAATATATGCGCGAATAAATGCTTCCTGTGCAATATCTTCCGCTTCATGTTTATTTCCAACCATACGAAAACAAATTGCAAACACCTTGCCTTGGAAGTGCTCAACAATATCTTCGAATGCTGATTGATCTCCTTTTTTTACTAATTTAATACTCTTTGCTATCTTTTTCTCGATCATCTTATTACCTCCGCCAAATTTGCGGTTACCTATTGTACGAAAAACCACAACATTAGGTTTCATTATTTTTAAAAAAAATTATTAATTGCACAATAAGGCTATTATAACAAGAAAATTGTACTTTTTGTTTATGTATTGAAAAATTTTCTAATAAAGCAGGCATTTCCGAGCATTCTAATTGTATTGCATGAAGATTGTATAAACCATAGGCTGTTTGTTAGAATAAACTAATATGCTTGCTTATAGAGGGGGAAACAAATCTTATGAAAATTTTATCTATTGAGCCGACACCAAGTCCTTATTCCATGAAACTAAATTTAGATGAGAAGCTACCAGACAACTGGACTGAAAATTACAAAGCAAATGACGATTTGAATAGCGCGCCTGCTTATATAAAAGAACTGTTTCAGATAAATGGTGTAAAGGGAATTTACCGGGTAATCGATTTTATTGCCTTGGAGAGAAATCCGAAAGTTTCCTGGGAAGAAATATTACCAGAAGTGACAACTATACTAGGCACTGATGCATCATTTGAGAGTACTTTCTATACCACCACAGAAAAAGCAGATGATTCATTTGGTGAGATAAATGTTTTTATCCAAATGTTTCGCTTTATTCCAATGCAAATTAAGTTAGTAGAAGGTGAACATGAAAAAAGAGTTGGCCTTCCGGCTAATTTCACTGAAGCTGCACTAAAAGCATCAGAAAATACGGAAAATATGCTGGAAGAACGAAGATGGATAGAGCAATCCCCGAGATATGGAGACATAGATCAAATCGCAGAGGAAATAACGGAAGAATTATCAGCTAGTTATGATAATAAACGTCTGCAGGAATTAGTTGATTTTGCATTAACTAACCGGCACAAGGATCATCAATTTACCCGCCAGAGAGTGACAATGGAAATGTTAGAGAATCCAAATTGGAAAGCTCGGTATGCCGCTCTTGATCGGATGTCCCCGACAATTAAAGATTTAGATCTTTTAGACAAAGCGCTAGAAGATGAGAAAGCTTCTATTCGCAGACTAGCTACAGCTTATTTAGGGATGATTGAGAATGAAAGAGTACTACCATATTTATACAAGGCATTAAAAGATAACGCAGTTAATGTCAGGAGAACGGCAGGTGACTGTTTATCAGATCTTGGTTTTAAACAAGCGATGCCTAAAATGATTGAATCTCTTAAAGATGAAAATCGCCTCGTACGATGGCGAGCAGCTATGTTTTTATATGAATTAGGTGATGAAACGGCAATACCTGCTTTAAATGCAGCTATAGACGATCCTGAATTCGAGGTAAGAATGCAAGCTAAAATGGCACTTGCCCGGATAGAAGGAGGAGAGAAGGCTAAAGGATCTATCTGGCATCAGATGACGAAAGCAACTGAATATAGATAAAAAAAGAATAGGTAATTGATTACCTATTCTTTAATTTCTTCTATTTTAGAATGGAGCCTAGCGGGATCGAACCGCTGACCTCCTGCGTGCAAAGCAGGCGCTCTCCCAGCTGAGCTAAGGCCCCAGAAAGTGGTGAGCCATGGAGGATTCGAACCTCCGACCCTCTGATTAAAAGTCAGATGCTCTACCAACTGAGCTAATGGCTCTAATGTTATTGTGACTCAAATAAAAAAATGGCTGGGCTAGCTGGATTCGAACCAACGCATGACGGAACCAAAAACCGTTGCCTTACCGCTTGGCTATAGCCCAATAAAAAAGTGTATAACCTTATTATATACACTGAGCTTTAAAATATACAATGGTGGAGGGAGTAGGACTCGAACCTACGAACCCGATGGGAACGGATTTACAGTCCGTCGCGTTTGGCCAACTTCGCTATCCCTCCATGTATTATAGGCAAGTGGTGCCGGCCAGAGGACTTGAACCCCCAACCTACTGATTACAAGTCAGTTGCTCTACCAATTGAGCTAGACCGGCATAAATGGTGGAGGATGCAGGGCTCGAACCTGCGACCCCCTGCTTGTAAGGCAGGTGCTCTCCCAGCTGAGCTAATCCTCCG
>NZ_FOGL01000004.1 GCF_900111195.1 Gracilibacillus ureilyticus | reverse complement strand
GAGTTGTATCCCAAATGATGATTCATTTCTCCTTTTAACATCGATTCAAACATTGGTCCAAAAATATCTTTTAGTGCATTCTGCATATCCTGTACAGACTCTGGTTGGTATTGTTCTATAATTCTATTAGCTAACTCTACTGCTTTCGGATCACGCTTAGATTTCACCATTATAAACAACTCCCCAATTTTTCTACTCTTAGTTTAACAATAAAAAAATAAACTGCGAAGTAAGAGCCGTACGCTCTCTTACTTACACAGTTTATATTACACTCCCTGTTCATCTACAATTCCGCTAGAATAACCATGGCTTATCTATTCAAACTCTTCTATGGCAATAGCTATTATTGCTGCCGATTGACCAGATATCTGCAAGTCCTGATATAAAGTTAAGATAATATGATCCATTCGATAATGAATTATTACTGTAAAAACTCCATGTTTCTCCAGCAAGTATTCTTGCGTCAGTCCCTTCTATGATCTCCCACTTCATTCACATATCTCAATTTGTGGAATAGTAATAATCACACTATAAGTTTCCTTGAGGAAAAATAATAATATTATGGAAAAATTATTGACAAACTGAAATAATTGCATTAAATTTTTAGTTATAACAAAAAAGTTAGACTAGGGAAAAACAGGAGGAGATTAAAAATGAAAAGGTATATGTATTTGTTTATGGTAGTTAGTTTTGCGCTTTTTTTAGCAGCTTGTGGTAATGAAGCAGAATCTTCAAACGATTCGAGCGGTGAGTCAAGCGAGGGGAAAATTACTGTTGTTACGACCATCGCCCAAATTGGTGAACCTTTATCTGTTATAGGAGGAGATCGTGTAGAAGTGCAAAGTCTAATGGGACCATCGGTAGACCCACACTTGTACAATCCAACACAAAGCGATGTGAAAACAGTTGATAGTGCTGATGTGATTTTTTACAATGGTTTGGACCTAGAAGTAAATATGAAAAAAGTGTTTGAAGAAATAGGGGAAACTAAGCCAGTATTAGCCATCGGTGATACACTTCCGGAAGATGTATTATTAGAGGATGAAGAAGGAGCTGTAGACCCTCATATCTGGTTTGATATTGACCTTTGGAAGCAGGCATTAGATGCGGCAGTAGAAGAATTAAAAGAATTTTCGCCAGATGATGCGGAGTACTTTGAAGAAAATAAACTTGATTACTTTGCTAAATTGGATAAGTTAAAGGAAGAAGCAGAAGTACTTCAGGATATACCAGAAGAACAACGAGTGTTAGTAACAGCGCATGATGCATTTGGTTATTTCGGTAACATGCATAATATGGAAGTGATCGGACTGCAAGGATTGAGTACAGAAGATGAAATTGGGGTTTCGGATATTAATAATACAATTGATATTATTAAAGAGTACAATGTTCCAGCAATCTTTGTAGAGAGTAGTATTAATCCTGATTCCATAGAAGCGGTTATACAAGGTGCAGAAGATCAAGGATTCCCATTATCTCTCGGTGGTGAATTATTTTCTGACGCGATGGGTGACCCTGAAACTGCGGAAGGTACATACTTAGGAATGTACCGTCATAATGTTACTACAATTTATGAAGCTTTGAGCAAAGGAGCTGAGTAATTTGGCACAGCCAGCACTTAAGGTAATGGATTTAGCAGCATCCTACCGAAAAAATAAGGTATTGTATAATGTGAATTTTGAAGTAGCGGCTGGTACACTAACAGGTGTTGTCGGTCCTAATGGTGCAGGCAAGTCTACGTTAATTAAAACCCTTTTGGATCTTCATCCAGCTTTAACAGGTCATATAGAATTCTATGGTTTACCTTTCAAGAAGGCAAAGAAAAAAATTGGTTACGTCCCTCAACGTGGTTCAGTTGATTGGGACTTCCCTACTAACGCTTTAGATGTTGTAACAATGGGCTTATACGGAAATATTGGTTGGTTAAAAAGACCATCACGGAAGGATAAACAAAAGGCATATCAATCCTTGGAAAAAATGGGGATGGAGGGCTTCGCCGATCGGCAAATCAGTGAGCTATCTGGCGGTCAGCGGCAACGGGTGTTTCTAGCCCGTGCTTTAGTACAGGATGCAGATCTATACTTTATGGATGAGCCACTGGCAGGGGTAGATGCCGCAACAGAAAAAGCAATCATGAGAATACTGCAAGAATTAAAGGCATTAGGAAAAACAGTTCTCGTAGTACATCATGACCTCCAAACAGTAGAAGACTATTTTGATCATGTCCTTCTATTAAATAAGACAGTGATACATCATGGTAAAACAGAAAATGTCTTTACATCTGACAAAATATCGGAAACATATGGTGGGAATATGAAGTGGATTACCTCCAGAGAGGAGGGGTATCATGTGGTCGGCCCTTCTAACAAGTAATACACAGTGGGTTTTGATAAGTACTATGGTCTTAGGGATTGCCGCTGGGACAATAGGGTGTTTAGCTTATTGGAAGAAGCAGAGCTTAATGAGCGATTCATTGGCTCATGCTTCCCTTCCAGGGGTCATTATTGCCTATTTACTTTTTGCTGAGAAGGATTTGTACATCTTAATAGCGGGAGCAGCTGTTAGTGCATTATTAGGTGCAGCATTTATCCAGGGGATTCGCCAGACAACGAAAATAACAGAAGATACGGCGATGGGAATGATTCTGTCTGTTTTTTACGGATTGGGAATAATGCTGTTAACGATTGTTAATCGTTCTGCTGGTGGTAACCAGGCAGGACTGGATAGTTTCATCTACGGGCAGGCAGCGGCAATGGTCCGATCCGACGTTTGGACAATGATCATACTCGCCCTGGCAGCTATTTTTTTTGTTGTCATTGCCTTTAAAGAATGGAAACTGTATTTGTTTGATCCGGCTTTTGCTAAAGGGATTGGATTATCCTTAAAAGGGATGAACATTTTATATACTTTAGCTCTTGTAACTACAATTGTTATTGGGATTCAAGCAGTAGGGGTTATCCTGATTTCTGCACTGTTAATTATCCCGCCATTAAGTGCTCGTTACTGGACCCATTCTTTTGGCGCTATGCTGTTCTTGTCCGCATTGTTTGGAGGGATGGCCGGTGCAACAGGTACAGCAGTTAGTACACTGGGAAGTGGATGGCCAACAGGGCCATTTATTGTCATTTTTGCTTCTGGATTCTTCGCTGTTTCACTAGTTTTCGGTAAGCAAAAAGGAATTTTAGTAAACTATCTCCAATTTAAAAAACGTCAGAAACTCGCACAGTTTCAACAAAATAATAATAAGTTTAAAGCACAGGGGGTGAGTAAATGAGCTATTCAGCATGGATAATTTTAACCGCATGTTTAGTCGGTGCCACCTCCGGATTAATCGGTGTATTCTTAATACTAAGGAAAATGGCAATGATGGCAGATGCAATTAGTCATACCGTTTTATTAGGAATTGTTATTGCTTTTTTAATTACTCGTGAATTAAGTGGTCCACATATGTTAATTGGTGCAATTATTGCCGGTTTAGTAACCGCATTTCTCGTCCAATGGCTTCACTCGTTAAACATCGAGCAGCACGCTTCGATGGGAATTGTTTTCACAACATTATTTGCTATTGGTGTCATTTTAATCGCAACTTATGTAGGAAATGCTCACCTTGATGTGAAGCATGCCCTAATGGGCGAAATCACTTTTATTCCATGGGAAACAATGACACTGCCTTTTCTGGGTGATGTTCCAGTTGCTACTGCCATGCTCGGATTTGCTTTTATCATTGTGCTATTCTTTATCACAGCCTTTTATAAAGAATGGAAAATTACGTCCTTTGACCCGGCGTTAGCTGCTAGTCTGGGGATTCCTGTCATTGTCATGCATTATGTATTTATGAGTCTAGTATCTGTTACGACTGTTGCTGCTTTTGACGCGGTTGGAGCTATTATGGTTGTGGCAATGTTAATTACACCTGCAGCAGCAGCTTACCTGTGGACAGATAAACTTTCTATCATGCTTGTAATCAGTGGTTCGTTTGGTATTATATCTGCTGTACTTGGCTACTTTATAGCAACATGGATTGATACATCTATCTCCGGATCGATGGCCTTAGCAACGGGGATTTTATTTATCATTAGCTTCATTTTCTCTCCGAAACACGGATTAGTTTCAAAGTTTGTAAAACCTGCTACAGCAAAAATAATGACACAGGATGGGTAGTCACAATGTGGTTACCCTCATTTTTTGTTTCCTGTACTTTTTTAACAGGTTAAATTTGAAGTAGCGCATTTTCACAATAAACTCAACAGAAGTTGGCTGAGCGGTTTATTTGCCCCTTAATTTAAGCAATTTAATGATTTTTGTTGTAATCGCTTTCCTTCTCTGTATATATTGATAGGGAGGCGTTATTTATAACTACTTGGAACTACTAACATACAGTGTATAATTCTCCTCAAATGAAGATAGCCTTTTTCCAATGATAAAAATTTGGAGGTGTGAGATATGGATTCAAAAAAAAAACTATGGTACAAAGCTCCTGCTGATAACTGGAATGAAGCATTACCAATAGGAAACGGCAGGCTTGGCGGAATGGTGTTCGGACAGGTGACAAATGAAAAAATTCAACTGAATGAAGATTCTGTATGGTATGGGGGTCCACGAGATCGACTCAATCCGGATGCCCTGCCAAATTTGAAAATGGTTAGATCATTATTGGCTGATGGCAAGTTAAGGGAAGCAGAAGATTTAGCTAAATTAAGTTTCTCGGGCATTCCAAAAAGTCAACGTCATTATGAACCATTAGGCGAACTAAACATACATTTTAAAGGGTTAGATGATTATCATGAATTTTATCGGGAACTTAATTTAAAAACTGCTATTGCATCAACTACTTTCAAGACTAATAATTGTCAGCATCACAGAGAAGTTTTTACAAGTTATCCAGACCAAATACTAGTGATGCGAATTACTTCATCGAAACCGAATGATCTGTCATTTCAGCTTCATTTAGACAGGGGTAATACTAGAAACTTTGATACTACCAAACAGGTTTCTGAATGCAGTATTATTATGTCAGGGGAAACTGGCGGTAAGGACGGTATTGCATTTTCAGCATTAGTAAAAGTGATAGCAGAGGGGGGAGAGGTAAAAACAATTGGTAATCGGATCTGTGTGAATGAGACGGATTCAGTCACAATCTTACTAAGCGCAGCAACCTCCTTTCGATATAGTGATCCTGAAAATCAGTGTGTAAAAGTAATAGAAAACCTGAAGTCTGCCGACTATGCGTTTCTAAAGAAGCGTCATATTGATGATTATCAGCAATTATTTGATCGAGTAGAATTGGATATATCAGATCAAACTGGTATGCATGATAATTTACCTACAGATGAAAGGCTGAGAAAACTGAAACAGGGTGGAACAGATTTAAGTCTTATCAGTACATATTTCCACTTTGGGCGTTATTTAATGATAGCATCAAGCAGACCTAATTCCCTGCCAGCTACATTGCAGGGCATCTGGAATGACTTAATGCTTCCTCCATGGGATAGTAAGTATACGATTAATATTAATGCCCAGATGAATTACTGGTCAGCTGAAGTATGTAATCTCTCAGAATGTCACTTACCTTTACTTAAACATATCGAAAAAATGAGAGAATCAGGGAGAGTGACTGCAAAAAAAATGTATAATTGCCGTGGGTTTACTGCCCATCATAACACAGATATATGGGGAGATACCGCCCCACAGGATATATATCCGCCAGCTAGTTACTGGCCCTTAGGTGCAGCATGGCTATGTTTACATTTATGGGAGCATTATGAATATACTTGTGACGATGAATATTTAACAAATGCTTATGAAACGATGAAGGAAGCGGCTCTATTCTTAGTTGATTTTCTTGTAGAGAATAAAGAAGGATTACTGATTACAACACCTTCAGTTTCTCCGGAAAATACGTATTTGTTACCAAATGGAGAAAAAGGGAACCTGTGTGAAGCGCCTGCGATGGACAGCCAAATTATTTATGCTCTGTTTTCCAGTTGCATCAAAGCAAGTGAAATATTAGAGATTGATGAGGATTTCCGCCAAGAATTAATCCACTTAAGAGCTAAATTACCACAAATCCAAATAGGAAAGCATGGTCAAATCCAGGAATGGCTGGTAGATTACAATGAAGCAGAGCCGGGTCATCGTCATATTTCTCACCTGTTTGCCCTTCATCCAAGTAATCAGATTTCTCCAACGACCACTCCTGATCTGGCAAAAGCAGCTGAAGTAACATTAAAAAGAAGGCTGTCACATGGTGGAGGACATACTGGCTGGAGCAGAGCATGGATAATCAACATGTGGGCAAGATTACAAAAAGGGGAGAAAGCTTATGAAAATATTGCTGAACTTCTAAAATCTTCTACATTACCAAATTTGTTTGATAATCACCCGCCATTTCAAATTGACGGTAATTTTGGTGGAACGGCTGGAATAGCGGAAATGATTGTACAAAGTCATAATAGGGAAATTCATCTCCTGCCATCTGTTCCTGAAGTATGGAGAAATGGTCGTGTGAAAGGATTCAAGACAAGAGGCGGTTTTGAAATAGATATGGAGTGGAACGATCACCAATTAATATGGGCCAAAGTTCGTGCGGTTAAATCAGGAGTATGCCGTATTAGAATACCATATCATTTAAAGGTTTCTACCAACCCTGATAATTTGGTGAAAGTGGATAACTGTCTATATGAATTTCCAGCCAAAGAAGGTGGATCATATAAACTGACATTTAACTAATAATATGGATCGTAAGAGCTTTCCGTAAGGGGAGCTCTTTTGTTTAATTTTCCGGAGAAATGCTCGCTTTCTCTGTTTTTTAATTATTAATGTCTGTTTTTTATATACTCAAGTCATTCAAATTTTTGTTATTATTTACAGGGACTGAATAAATAGTAAGTTTCCTGAGAATAAAAATGTAAGCGCTAACTTAAAAAGAACTTATCCTCATTTGACATTTCAAATATAACTACATAATGTGCAGCAAGTTCTTGTTAACTTGATTGCATCCTGTAAATGATTTAGTTTATCAAAGCAATAAACGTCCTTAATATCCTGATTATCAGAAGTATCACTTCAGTGAAAGGAGGTGAAAAGCAGTTTTTTACTGTGGGAAAATATACTTTCCTCCCGCCATACCTGGATCCATAAGTAACACCGATGTCTTATTTTCAATCTATCCTAAGGAGGTTTATTTTATGCTAAAGCGATTTAAAAAACGATTGAAGAAAAGTGCTATTGTAGCAAGTGCCGCTGTAGTTGCTGCCTCATTTGCAGGTACTGTTGATGTTCTTTCCATTTATGCAAATGGGGTGGGTGAAAATCATTACCAAATGGAATATTTGGAGAGAGGTGTTGTTGCTGTCCATACAGATGAAGGGATTTTTGTTAGCTGGCGTCTGTTAGGAACAGATCCGGAACAGAGTGCTTTTAATCTTTACCGGAATGGAAAGAAGGTCAATGAGGAACCAATAACATCCAGCACAAACTTTTTAGATAAAGAAGGAAAAGCTGATTCAACATACAGAGTAAGTCTAGTTTTAAACGGAAAAGAGACAGACAGATCAAAAGAAGTAGAAGTATGGAGTAATGAGTATCACTCCATACCGTTACAGAGACCAGATGGTGGTACAACTCCTGATGGGGTAGATTATGTTTATCATGCCAACGACGCGAGCGTAGGTGATCTGGATGGTGATGGTGAATATGAAATCGTATTAAAGTGGGAACCATCAAATGCAAAAGATAATTCACACTCGGGGTATACAGGCGAAGTTTTTATTGATGCTTATGAAATGGATGGTACGAAACTCTGGAGAATTGGTCTTGGTAAGAATATTCGTGCAGGCGCACATTATACGCAATTTTTAATTTATGATTTTGATAGTGATGGAAAATCAGAAGTTACGCTAAGAACAGCTGATGGTGCAACAGATGCAGCTGGTAATGTAATTGGTGACCCTGATGCTGATTACCGTAACGGTTCTGGTTATATATTGGAAGGGCCTGAATACTTAACAGTGTTTGATGGAGAAACAGGCGAAGAATTAGCGACTACTGACTTCTCACCAGCGCGAGGGAATATGGGAGACTGGGGAGACACATATGGTAATAGAGGAGATCGATTCCTGGCAGGAGTTGCCTATCTTGATGGTCAAAAGCCAAGTATTGTAATGACACGTGGTTACTATGAAAAAACAATGCTTTCCGCTTATAACTTCCGGGATGGTGAGCTAACGAAGCTCTGGACATTTGACAGTGACGATGATGGCAATCAGGCTTATGCCGGTCAAGGAAACCATAACTTAAGTATTGCCGATGTGGATGATGATGGAAAGGATGAAATTATCTTCGGAGCAATGGCTGTGGATGATGACGGTACAGGTATATATTCAACAGGATGGAATCATGGTGATGCAATGCATGTAAGTGACCTTGATCCGAATAGAGAAGGGATGGAAGTTTTTCAGGTTCATGAATGGGGTGACTATGGTTTAAGTATGCGTGATGCTGCTACAGGTGAAGAGATATGGGCAGTTCATACAGGAGCTGACACTGGAAGAGGGGTGTCCGCAGATGTAGATCCTCGTTATCCTGGTGCAGAAGCATGGGCAGTTGGAGGAGATTGGAATGATGGTGGAGGCTACTTCTATACTGCGGAGGGTGAAAAAATTGGCGGTAAGATCCCATCTTCTAACTTCGCTATCTGGTGGGACGGCGATTTATCTCGTGAATTGCTGGATCATGACTGGACAGATTACGATATTGGAATTGGAACGCCAAGAATCGATAAATGGGATTATGAAAACCAGGAGCTTGTCAATATTCTAAAAATAGAAGGAACCACTTCTAATAATGGAACAAAAGGTAATCCTTCATTACAAGCAGATATTATTGGTGACTGGAGGGAAGAAGTGATAGTAAGGGATATTGAGAGCACAGAACTTAGGCTCTATACAACAACCGACCTTACAGAACACCGTATTCCGACACTTATGCATGATCCAGTTTACCGATTGGGAGTTGCATGGCAAAATGTGGCCTATAACCAGCCACCGCATACGAGCTATTTCCTGGGAAGTGACATGGGGGAAGCACCTGAGCCAGATGCTAATTTTATAGTTCCATCAACTGTCAATGTAATGCCGGACAGATTGAATGGAAAGCTGAAAGGGACTGTTACCGTTAATGTAGAAGTTCCTGATAATGCCTCAGGGCTTGTAGAAGGGGATTCTGCTGAGATTGCTGTAAATGGGGTAACAGTTAAAGGAGAAATATCTATTGTAAGAAGAGGTTTCCAAGTGAAAATGGATCGCCGGGAGCTTGCCCGTGCACTTGAAAAGCAAATTGGTGAAACGCAAGTAAAGATTGCTATCACTTCGGGAACTGGTGAAATTTTTGTAGGAAAAGACACAGTAAATGTTCAAACATTAGAACCTGCTTTATCCGTAAATGAAGTAGATGCAGTGAAGGCTGGTGAACGATTCAGTCTAACCTATTCTCTGAAGGGTGAAGGAGATAATCTCCGCTCTATTGAGGCTGTCCTCACATACGATCCAGAGAAGATGGAATTTGATTCAGTGGATCCTTTAGTTAATAAATTAAATATAACCCAGGAATCTGTACGACCAGGTGAGGTTCGTCTGGTAATAGATGGGACACCAAATCGGTTCTTTAACGATCCGGACCTATTTACGGTGAATATGAAAGTGAAGGAAACAGAAACATTTGAAGCAGACGTTTCTCTTAAGGATATTGTGTACACAAGTACAAGTAAAGAAGTAGTACCAATGGATGATGTTTTACAGTCAATCGATATATTTGATGATGTTTCTGAGATTAATGTGAGCAGTGAAGGTAATGTTCAATCAATTGATTCCAATGGAGAAACTTTACAATTAACAGCACAAGTATCGCCTGCCAATGCCTCGCAAACAGTGAATTGGTCTGTTACAGATATAGACGGTTCTGAAACAGATATTGCTGCAATTACCTCTGATGGATTATTATCAGGAAATAAGCAAGGATTGAATGGAGAGGTGAAAGTCATTGCAGAGGCGACTGATGGATCAGGCATAAAAGGAGAACTGGTTATTGACATTTCGAACCAGCTACAATTAGTAACTGGAGATGTCTTTGGAACAAATCCGCCATGGTCTGAAGGAAATGAATTTGATAAAGCATTTGACGGGGATACAAATACTTTCTTTGACTATAAAGAAGCAAATGGAGGTTATACAGGAATTGATGCAGGAGAAGGAAATCGAACCGTACTTGCTCAAGTCAGATTCTATCCTCGAGACGGTTTTACAAACAGAATGACAGGTGGGAAGATTCAGGGATCGAATATTGCTTCAGATGAAGGATTCGTTGACTTATATACGATCAGCTCTGAACCTGATGCTGGTTGGAATGTTGTACAAATAACTACAGAGGAATCTTATCGTTACCTGCGTTATGTAAGCCCTGACGGAGGACATGCAAATATTGCAGAATTGGAATTTTATACTCACTAAATAATAGTAGGCATAAGTTCGGTAATACTAACGAGCTTATGCCTTTCTTATGTTCCATTGTGACTTGGAATATGCCTGCATGTATTCGCCAAATTACATTCGATTCCTGTAATATACCCCCTCGCTTTAAAAAGTGCCATCTTATCTACTTGAACAGGCAACAAACGTCCTGTCATGCATATATTAGGGTGATATTAAAAGTCAAAGGGTGGGTTGATGAATAACAAATATAATATTAACTTTTGCTATTATCCTGGTAAAAGTGAAGAGGTAATTGTATTTATTCACGGAATACCAACAAATCATCACTTATGGGATCTAATCCTTCCATATGTAAAAGGGCATTATAGTGTACTGACTGTCGATTTGATCGGATATGGAAATTCAGATCGTGCTCCATACTATGATTTGACATTACCAAAACAGGCTGAATATATTATAAACCTGCTCGATCATTTAGGAATATCAAAAGCACATTTTGTAGGGCATGATTTAGGCGGCGGAATAGTGCAGATTCTTGCGGTTTCCTATGCGGATCGTGTAGAAAGTATCGTTATTGCTGATGGAGTATGTTTTGCAAATTGGCCACTGCCTAAAGTTGTTTCGATTCGTTATCCTACAGCTGAGGAATTCCAGCCAACACCTTTATTTATAGAAAGGATGCTCCGTGAGGGTCTATACTATCAGCAGTTATTAAAACCAAACCTTTTATACGATTTTTTAAGGCCTTTCAGTGGACCAAATGGGCCACAGGATTTAAAGCAGGCATCTTTTGCATTAAATCATCATCAGACAGAGGATCTTGTGCCTTTTCTTCCGAAAGTAAAAGTCCCTGCTACATTATTATGGGGGCAATATGACAGGTATTTACCGCCATACTGGGGGAAATTACTCCATCACCATTTACCATACTCAAGTTTTAAAATTATATCAGATGCAGGTCACTACTCGATGATTGATAACCCTAACCGGTTTGCAGAAGAACTAATTCACCATATGGAGTCCATCACATAACGGCACCTTATTTTTGTCTGTATAGTATTTGAAGGTAATATTAACTCAGCAGATTTTCATTTTATCTTTTTTAATAAAATGTTAGGGAGGAAGAATAAGCATAACTTGTATAGATTGAGGCATATTAAGGATATCCCTATGGAAAGGAGCTTTTTCAATGACACAAAATGCACAGCAGATCCTTAATCAAATTAGTCAATTGGCAAGACAACTGGAACAACAGGAATCCCAGAATGCACAGCAGCTTCAGCAAGGCCAGGAAATCAGTGCTCAAAAGCAACAGCAGATGGCAACTACAGAACAAAATGCTGCACAGCAGTTAGCGCAAATGCAGCAATTAATTCAGCAATATCAACAATTAAACCAATCTCAAAGTTTCCAGGCTTCAACTGGAACAGGGAGCAGCCAGTTTACAGGGGCACAGTCAGCTTTTCAAACAGGGTTTTCCAGAACAAATGCTGAGGAAGTAAGGAAACAGAACCAGCAATCTGCTCAAAACCAGAGCAGCGGAAACACATTTAATTAAAAAGAATTTTTTATAAATCAGTAATAAAGCAGTCACCTCTACTAAGGTGGCTGCTTTATTACTTTAGGCGCTGAATATGTTGCTCTCGTGATAAGAGAATTCGAAACGAGTCAATTATATGGTAAGTGTTACATTATATGAGGAAAAAAGAGAACACTAATTATTATATCGTCAACATATGTGGAGGTACAGGAATGAAAAAACGTTATTTAGTTTTTTACATATCAATTATTATCATTATATTACTCGTTATTGCGGGGGTTACTTTTCCTGATTCATTAGAAAGAATCACCTCAGACATCCAAACTCTACTCTCTAATGCATTTGGGTGGTACTATTTAATCCTCGTTACTATTATACTTGTGGTTTGTCTATATTTAATGATTTCGCCTGTTGGCCGTATTAAGCTGGGAAGCCAGGATGAAAAACCGGAGTTTTCCAGGCCGACTTGGATTGCTATGTTATTTAGTGCTGGAATGGGAATAGGCCTTGTTTTTTACGGAACTTCAGAGCCGATCAGTCATTATGCCATTAGCTCCCCAACAGGCGAAGTAGGCACCGATCAGGATATAAAGGATGCCCTTCGATTTACATTTTTTCATTGGGGGATCCATGCATGGGCCATTTACGCTATTGTTGCACTAGCCATAGCTTACTTTCAATTTAGACATAAAAAGCTGGGCCTTATAAGTGCGACTCTTTACCCTGTTTTTGGCGAAAAGGTAAATGGTATTACAGGAAAAGCAATAGATGTCTTTTCTGTACTGGCAACAGTACTAGGTGTGGCAACGTCGCTTGGATTTGGAGCGGTTCAGATTAATGGCGGTTTGTCATTTCTATTTGGTGTTTCGAAAAATATAGGGACACAATTTATTATTATTGCTGTTGTTACAGTGTTATTTCTAATATCCGCATGGTCTGGTTTAGGAAAGGGAATCAAGATATTAAGCAATGCAAATATGATGTTAGCTGGAGCTTTATTTTTGCTTATGTTCCTGTTCGGTCCAACATTATTTATTCTAAACCTGTTTACTAATACAATTGGTTCATATATTCAGACATTGCCTCAGATGAGCTTCAGAATTGCTCCATTAAATGAGGACATTCGAGGATGGATTAATGGGTGGACAATTTTTTACTGGGCATGGTGGATTGCATGGTCACCGTTTGTTGGAATCTTTATCGCAAGAGTATCGAAAGGGAGAAGTATAAGGGAGTTTGTATTTTTTGTCCTGCTGATACCTTCCATCGTTATCTTTCTATGGTTTGCTACTTTCGGTGGATCAGCTATTTCGCTTGAACATAATGGGATTGCTGAAATATCAGGCCTATCTGCAGAGGAATCACTATTTGGCGTTTTTGCCCATTACCCGCTGCCTTTATTAACTTCTTTAACTGCAATGGTGCTCATTGGATCGTTTTTTATAACTTCAGCTGATTCCGGAACATATATCCTTGGAATGATGACTACGAACGGTTCACGCTCACCTGGGAATAAAGTTAAATTCACATGGGGAATCTTGCTTTCTTTAATTGCAGTTGTGCTGCTCTATTCTGGCGGTCTTCAGGCGTTGGAAAATATGATGATAATAGCGGCTTTGCCTTTTTCTGTAATTATTGCTTTAATGTCAATTAGTTTGTTAAAAGCTTTAAGCGATGAAGCTAAACAGCTTGGGATAGGCAGAATTAAAAAAAGAAAGGTGTAAACTGTCACAAATAGCGGTTGGTAAGACTAACGAAATGAAGCTAAAAAAATTACGGGGAGAGGACTTACAAGGGTGTTGTCATTGCCATAACGACAAAGTTGGCATTTATGTATATTGTATGAAGCCTGCATGTGCCATATCATATATTATATAGAACATTTAAAATATTAATTTAAAAAGGAGTAGGATTATGGCTCAATCATCCATAAAGGTAAAAGTTCAGCAATTTGGTAACTTTTTAAGTTCGATGGTAATGCCTAACATTGGTGCATTTATAGCTTGGGGACTTATTACTGCATTATTTATTCCTGATGGTTTCTTTCCTAATGAAAGTCTTGTCCAGTTAGTTGATCCAATGGTCTACTACCTGCTGCCATTATTGATTGGTTTTACAGGAGGTAAGCTGATTCACGATCAGCGAGGCGGTGTTGTTGGAGCAATTGCTACGATGGGGGTAATTGTAGGTGCACCAGAGACACCGATGTTTCTTGGTGCAATGATAATTGGGCCGCTTGGCGGATATGTGATTAAAAAGTTTGATCAGGCAATTGACGGTAAGGTCAAGTCTGGATTTGAAATGCTTGTAAATAACTTTTCTGCTGGTATTATAGGTGGATTACTTGCAATCTTATCATACTTAGCTGTAGGTCCTGCAGTAAATGGATTTACACAACTGCTTGTTTCAGGGGTGGACTGGTTAATTGGAGCTGGATTGCTGCCATTGACAAGTATATTTATTGAACCAGCGAAAATTTTGTTTTTAAATAATGCTATCAATCACGGGATTTTATCTCCAATTGGTTTAGAGCAGGCAAGGAGTGCTGGCCAGTCCATTCTATTTTTACTGGAAGCTAACCCAGGTCCCGGACTTGGTATATTACTGGCATTTACGTTGTTTGGAAGGGGAGCTGCTAAACAATCAGCCCCGGGTGCCGGGATTATTCATTTCTTCGGAGGGATACACGAAATTTATTTCCCTTATGTATTAATGCGTCCGATGTTACTGCTTGCAGTAATTTTAGGAGGAATTAGCGGAGTATTTACATTAGTCCTGTTGGGGGGAGGTTTGTCTGCCCCTGCTTCACCTGGAAGTATCCTGGCAATTACAGCAGTTACTCCTCCGCAAGTGAGTGTATACCTTGCTAACTTTAGTGCAGTTATTGTAGCAACAATAGTTTCTTTTGTTATTGCTGGCTTTATACTAAAATCAGGCAAACAAAAAGACGAAGATATAGAAGAAGCTACCCGTAAAATGCAAGAGATGAAAGGAAAGAAAAGTTCAACCGAAGGGGCAGTTCAATTAAACCAAGGTACTCTGCCGGAATCTGTAAATAAAATTGTTTTCGCATGTGATGCTGGAATGGGTTCAAGTGCTATGGGAGCTTCTCTCTTACGAAAAAAGGTTAAAGCTGCAGGATTAGATGTTGCTGTAACAAATACAGCAATTAGCAGTTTACCAACAGATGCACAAATTGTCATCACACAAGAGGAACTAACACCACGTGCGAAGAATAAATTACCAGATGCCTATCATATTTCTGTGGATAATTTTCTATCAAGTCCCGAGTATGATAATTTAATTGAAAGCCTTCAGAATGGTGTGTCAGAGCAACTGAATGAAATCACAAGTGAAACAGAAGCAGACATTACCGGCCACACAGATGATGATGGCTTGCTGCTTGAAGAGAATATTTTTATTGACAAGCAATTTTCCAGTAAGGAAGAAGCAATCCGGTTTGCGGGTGAAGTGTTAGTAAAAGCCGAGTATGTGGAGGAAAGCTATATAGAAGCAATGATAGAACGCGATAAGATGACTTCAACATACATGGGTAACCATGTTGCCATCCCGCATGGAACAGAGCAAGCGAAAAAAGCTGTCTTACGTTCAGGATTTACTGTTCTCCAAGTTCCAGAAGGTGTAGACTTCGATGGTGAAACAGTAAAACTGATCTTTGGGATTGCCGGTAAGGATGGCACGCATCTTGATATCCTGTCAGGGATTGCAGTAGTATGTTCAGATGAGGATAACATTGACCAGATGGTAAATGCGAAGACAGCTAAAGAATTATTGGATATTATCAATAGTAAATAAACAGCAAGGGATAGAAAGGCAGGAAATCACTGTCTTTCTATTCTGTTATATTTTCCCTTAATATTCGGTACGGTTAAGGTAATGAAGCAGTGAACGTATTTCTAATAAGAAATGGGTGAATCAAATGTTTATTACATCAAGGGAAAAATCGATCATAGATTTAGTGATGAAAACTTCTGGAAAGCATACTCCACAGTCTCTTGCCAGCTATTTAAATGTAAGTGTAAGAACAATTCAGCGGGATTTAAAGGGTGTAGAAAAATTATTGAAGCCTTTTGAACTGGAATTGACCCGGTTCCCTGACGATGGACTAGTGATTAATGGGAGCAATGAAGGCATATATAAATTAATCCAGCAACTTGCCCGAACGGAGCCAACAGATGAAACACCTGTAGAGAGGAAATTTCAATTACTTATTCTCTTGCTTAACAACGGGGATGTATATAAGACTCAGTTACTGGCAAAAAAGTTAAGGGTTAGTGTAACAACATTATCTTCTTATTTAAGTGATATAACAGATTGGCTAGCGAAATTCTCGATTTCATTGACTCGAAAAAGAGGTGTCGGTATCCAATTAAATGGGAAGGAATCAGATGTTCGCAAAGCAATCGCTTCATATATACAGATAAATTTTCATGAAGAGCTTCTTGAACATTTATACCAGTTAAAAAAAGAAAAGAGATCAGATGAATTGGTGCTCGGGTACTTTTCACCTCAGGATCTGCTGGTAGTTGAGGAAAAGGTTCATCAACAGCTTGAACAACAGAAAATAAGATTAGCTGATAATGACTACTTAGGACTGATCGTACATATTACTGTTACTATTCAGCGTATTAAAAATCGATACGAATTAGCAGAAGAAGACGAGATTACCAGCGATAGATCAGAAATGAGTTTTCAGTTAATAAGCAAATTATGCGGAGAGTTAAGTGCCAAATTTTCTATCCCTATAAGTGACAGAGATAAAGATTATTTGGCTGTCATTTTTAAAGGTTCCAAGTTAAAAGATTCCGAAGTGGTTGATTATGACAGTATTTTGCTCGGACAGATTATGAAAAATATTATTCAAAATGTTTCTGCTCAATTACATGTAGACTTAACAAGTGACTTCTCTTTATACCAGGGTCTTCTTGCACACATGGAGCCAGCTGTATACCGTTTAAAGCATCAGACAGGTTTGTTTAATCCGCTGACAGAACAGATCAAAAAGAAATATCCCGTCTTATTTATGGCTGTTCATAACAGTTTGAAAGAGGAATTTCCAGATATTATCTTTCAAGAGGATGAAACAGCGTTTATCGTATTGCATTTTGGTTCTGCTTTATTAATGAATGAAGAAAAGCCGAAAATAAATGCCGTTATTATTTGTCCAACTGGAATAGGGACTTCTAAAATGTTAGCAAGTCGTCTTCAGAAAGAGTTTCATGAATTTAATTCAGTAGAAATTAAATCAATAAAGGAAATAGAGAAAGCAAATCTGAATAATTTTGATATTATTATTTCAACTGTCCGGCTTCCATTTGATGATATACACTATATTATTGTATCCCCATTGTTAATGGAGGAAGACATAGATAGGATAAGAAGTTTTTTACAGGCTAACGTCGAACAACTAACAGAAAAACATGAATATGTGAAGACCGGTGACAGGGAGGTTAGCCAGAAAGAATCGAGCCTCCAGCATGTATTGCAAGAAATAAAAGATGTGCAAAAAAGTATTGAAGCAATTCTCGACAATTTTCAACTGTACCGGAAGTCTTCGGGAAATTATACGGAAGTGTTGAAGGAAATGATAGATAATCTAGAATCGAAGACACTGGTAACGGATGCTGCTCAAGTAATCAGAAAGTTAGAAGAAAGAGAAAGAATAGGCGGGCTTGGAATACCAGATACTAATATGGGTTTATTCCATTGTCGTGATGAAAGTGTACAGGAACTTGTTTTTCAAATATATCATATGGACCGGACTTCTTTGATTAAAGGGATGGATGGTAAGGACATTAATATGAAAAATTTGTTATTAATGCTTTCACCTGAGGAGTTAAGCTTGAAAGAGCAGGAGATATTAAGTTTAATAAGTACAAGTTTGATTGAGCCTGAAATGACAATGATGATTCACTCGTCAGCTAATGAAGAAATGATTAGAAGAAAATTAGAAGATATATTTTCAGGGTATTTACAGAATAAATGGGTAAAGGAATGATGGAATTGAAAAAAACCGTTCACTTTGGTGCAGGAAACATTGGTAGAGGATTTATTGGTGCATTATTTTCCGAATCAGGTTATCATGTAACGTTTGTTGATATTGCTGATCAAATCATTAACCAATTAAATGAACAAAAGAAATACGAGGTAAAATTAGCAACTGATAAACAAGAATCCACCACTATAAAGAATGTATCTGGTGTTAATAACATCACCCATGAAAATGAAGTTGTGGAGCTAATTGAAAAAGCAACCTATTTGACAACTGCAATTGGTCCCAATATCTTACCAAGAATTGCCCCGCTTATAGCAAGGGGGTTGACAGAGAGAGTATATCAGGCGGATGATAAGCTGTATATTATTGCATGTGAAAATCAAATAAATGCAACGGATATTTTAAAAGAACATATAATGGAGAATCTTGATGAAGATACAAAGGAAAGGTTGGATGGAAGAGTATATTTCTTTAATTCAGCGGTTGATCGAATTGTCCCTATTCAGGAGAACAATGATACACTAGATGTACTGGTAGAGCCATATTATGAGTGGGTTGTTGAGACAACTGAAAATATTCCTGATGTGAAAGGTATGACAATAGTCGGTGAACTGGCACCATTTATTGAAAGAAAGCTATTTACTGTGAACACAGGTCATGCTGTTATCGCCTATCTCGGTTATTTGAATGGAAAGACTACGATTGATAAGACGTTAGCAAGTGAAGATATCGCCATACAAGTTCAGGAAACATTGAAGGAAACAGGCGAATATCTTGTTAAACAGTATGGTCTCAGTGAAAACGAACATCATAAATATATACAAAAAATTATTGACAGATTTAAAAACCCCTATTTAAATGATGGTGTGACACGGGTTGGGCGTGCACCTATACGTAAATTGGGACCAGAGGATCGACTGGTGCGTCCTGCAACAGAGGCACAAAAAGCAGGCTTAGCTTTTACAAATTTAGCTAAAGCAATCGCTGCTGCATTATTGTTTGATTATCCAGAAGATGAAGAAGCAGTGAAATTACAGGGAATGATTCGGGATAAAGGAATCGCAAAAGTGTTGCAGGAAGTTAGCAGCTTACCAGAAGACAGTGAAATCACTAAAGAGGTCATGAAACAATATGAAATATTAAAAAGATAAAATGAAATTTCAAAACTTTCAGGATTGAACAGCAGAAGCAGTTTCCGTTAAACTGCTTCTATTTTTTCTCTTCTGAACCATATTAAAACTTCCATCAGTAAAATAAAAATCTGTCATGCTCCAGATATTAATGTATAGTTAGAGTCAGGGAAAGTAATAGAGGAGGCAATTTATTGAGAAAAATTATAATAACGACAGAAAGTGGAGCTGATTTACCGAAAGAAGTTACTGAAAGGTATTCCATCAAAGTTGTCCCAATGCATATCATTATGGGTGGAGAAGATTATTTAGATGGGTCACTGCCAGTACAAAGTATTTTTGACTATTACGATAAAACAAAAAAAATACCTTCTACCACTGCGACTAACGTTCACGAATATATGGAGTTTTTTAAGGGAATAAAAGCAAATTATCCGGGATGTGTGATCATCCATATCGGATATACTTCCAAAGCATCGTCCTCCTTTCAAAATGCTATGGTCGCTGCACAAGACTTGGATGATATTTTTCTGATTGATGCATTAAATGTTACCGGAGGATTAGTAGTGGTTGTAATTTATGCTGCACAATTGTTAGAAAAGGAACCTGCAATGGAACCTGAAAGACTTGTAGAAAAGATCCAACCCGTAATCTCAAAGACAAAGCTGGCTTTTGTACCTGGCAGTTTAGAATTTCTCAAAGCGGGTGGAAGAGTTAGTAATCTAGCCTACCTTGGTGGAGCGCTTTTAAAGATTAAGCCCTGTATTGAATTAATTGATGGGAAACTTGTCTCCACAAGGAAGTATCGTGGGAAGATGAGTGTTGTAACAGAAAAACTTCTTCATGATTATTTCCATCAATACAATATTGACAAAGATTGCTTGTATTTCATTTATTCAATTGGGTTGGATGAAGAAATTATGAAAAAGGTGACTGATATTGCAAAAGAGTATGGTTACAGGAACATACAATGGTTACTGGCCGGGGCGATGATTTCCACACATGCAGGACCAGGTGGATTTGGTGTTGCAGGAATAGAAAGAGAATAAACGAGTTTGCTGAAAAGATGATGTACCCAGGGTTTGTATCCCTGGGTATTTTTTTTATAAGCATACGGATTACTGGCTTTTGCTGCTATTAAATATAGCGCTAAATGTAATATCCCCACTTATCGATAATCACACTTATATCTATCCATCGTTATCCATATTCGTTTTGTAACAATTAAATAATAAAAGTAACAGATTTGTAATAAGTAACAGACCGAGTAAGAGGGAATAGGTATGATAACTGTTTTGTTCTATTACAAAATAATTGGAATTTGTAAAAAAAAAAGGAATATTAGCCATTTATATTCCAATGTTATCCTGCCATTGTTTTAAGCAGGCTGCCGTGGTGGTAATGATAAATAACTTCTTTAAGGAGGTATCCTTTGTGAGTATTCAAAAAACGACAGACAGTTCAAGCTTAGCGGAGGTGATTGACAGAATACTGGATAAAGGTATTGTTATCGATGCATTTGCAAAAGTATCGCTTGTCGGGATAGAGATATTAACTGTAGAGGCAAGAGTCGTTATTGCGAGCGTGGATACTTGGCTGAGATATGCGGAGGCAGTTGGGCTGCTGCGGGATGAAGTATATGAAGAAGATCAATTAACCGAAGAAAATAGAGCATTTAGTATATGAAGTCAGTTATAAGGTGGTGTAAAGATGAAAGTCGAGGAAACTCAAAATTCTGATGAACAAACAAGTGGTCAAAATTCTATCACGTATGTGCTGTTGGGTGGAATGGCCGGTGCGGGGATCGGGATGTTATCAAATCCCGGTACTGTTCAAAAGCTTTACCACAGGGTACAACAGTCTGAGACAGGACAAAGGATTGCAAAAGAACTAGGGAAGAATCTGCAGCATGTGATTACTCAACAGGCTATGACAGCTGTTCAGCAGGCTGCACCAGATTATTGGAATAAAGCGAAAAGTAAGATCTCCAAGTCATCATCTTCAGAGCCGGACAGAGACAAAATGGAGATAGATACTAATTATGAAGAGATCAAACAGGAAAATGAACAGATTAATCAGCGACTGGAAAAGATAGAACAGATGCTGGACAAGCTGGTGCACGAAAAAAATTAGCCGCTAATGCAAAGGAGAATGCAATGAAAAATCCGATTAAGAAGACGGCTGAAAAAGTAGTGGAAAAAGCTTATGAAAAATCCCCAGAGTCTTTAAAAGAAAAAGCGAGGGACAAATTGAAAGAGAAAGCAACAGAAAAAATGGAAGACAAGGTGTATGGAAATGCCGAAGAAGCAAAAGAGAAAGTACAAGATGTACTGCTTTCCGTGCGGGAAAAACTTGGCAATGTAAAAAAGGCAGGAAAGAGCTTGCAAAATAGTCTTTCCACAAGTACTGGCAAGGGAAAATTAAAAAGCTATCAAGATATTAAAGGAGTACAGCATATTAAGAGCACTTCAGAAATTAAAGGGGCAAGTAATATAAAAAGCTCGGCAAAAATTAAAAAAATCAGCTCATAAAAATTTTCATGAGAGGAGACTAAATATGGCTATACAAAAAACGACGGACAGTTCAAGTTTAGCAGAAGTAATCGATAGAATTCTCGATAAGGGGATAGTGATCGATGCATTTGCACGGGTATCCGTAGTAGGGATTGAAATATTAACAGTAGAAGCAAGGGTAGTCATTGCAAGTGTGGACACTTGGCTGCGTTATGCCGAGGCAGTTGGTCTGTTAAGAGATGAAGTAGAAGAAGAAGGACTTCCTTCACAGCAAAATGAACGAGGGGAAGCATCTTTTAGTGTTTAACAGGAGGGCTGCTTTAGCCCTCTCTTTCCCGTGGAAGGAGGGTGTAACCAATGAAGATAAAGGAAATCATGAAAAATGTGAATGATTTTTTTCAGGAGAATGTTGCCCCGCCCCATAAAATAACCTCAGTGGAAAGGCTGGAGGAAGGTGGGTGGCGGATAAAGATTGAAGTGATTGAAGAAAAAGAATATATGAAGAGATATGCCAAGGATGAAATGATTGGCACATATGAAGTGTTAGTCGATGAAGATCAGGAGATAACTGCATACAAGAGACAGGAAATCCGTTATCGCAGTTCGGTTGGTGTAGAGAGTTAGAGAGAGTGGAGGGATCAGCTAATGACTGTTTTAAATGAAAGAGTTACATCAGACCATCATGCTTTAATACAAGATATGGCGACGAAATCACTCCTAAAAAGATCAATACAGTATATGAAAGCAGGCTATCCTGTACATTTTACAGGTCCCTCTGGCTCTGGCAAGACTTCGATTGCTTTAGCTTTAGCCAAAAAATTGAAACGGCCAGTGATGCTGATGCATGGAAATCATGAATTAGACAATAAAGACCTGATAGGAAGTTTTAACGGATATACCAGTTCCAAGGTAGTTGACCGGTATGTTAAATCTGTCTATAAAAAAGACGAAACCATTACGGAATCATGGAAGGACGGCCGTTTACTGGAAGCAGTCAAACATGGATATACACTTGTCTATGATGAATTCTCCCGGTCACAACCAACAACGAATAATATTTTCCTCTCCATTCTGGAAGAAGGTGTACTTCCATTATATGGTTTAAAGTCTACAGAGCCATTTATAAAAGTACATCCTAAGTTTTCTATGATATTTACAAGTAACCCGCAGGAATATGCAGGAGTCTATCAAACACAGGATGCATTACTGGACAGATTAATAACATTACATGTCGGCTATAAGGATAAGGATCAAGAGACACTCATTATAAGTGAAAAACTTGGATTGGATAAAAAAGAAGCGGAGATTATCTCAGAACTGGTTCATGATTTGCGTGAGGAATTTGGTGACAGAAAAGGAGCCCCCAGCCTCAGAACATCTCTTCAGATTGCTCGTATCGCAAAACTGGATGATATACCAATCGATTATTCCAACGGAGATTTCCAGCAACTCTGTGCAGATTTGTTAGGTCATGCAGTTGTTCAGGGACTTGCTCTAACGGTTGAAGACGCAAATGATCTCATCCGTAAGAAAATGAAGTATTAAGAAGGGTGATAGAAAATGACAGTGGAACAGGAGAAAGGAATTTATATTTTCTGTGGAATTCAGACAAATGAACAAGATGAGTTTGGCCGTATTATGCTAGATGGTAATGAGAGATCTGTTTTTACTATCCATTATAAGGATGCTGCTATGGTTGCGGCAGAGGTGCCGATGAAAATCTATCATCCGAATAAGGAAAACCTGATGATGCACCAGCAGCTGGTTTCAAAGGTAATGGCAGAGAATGATACGGTGATACCTATTAGCTTTGGAAATGTTTTTCATTCAGTGGAAGATGTTGAAGTATTGCTTGAGAACCTATATCCACAATTAAAAAAGCTGTTCCCTGCGATCAAAGGAAAGATGGAGCTCGGTTTGAAGATTATTGGGAAAACTGATTGGCTCAAATCTCAAGTTTATGCCAATGAGAAAGTAGAAATGCTCTCTGGAAAGTTGCGCGGTAAGACAGAGATGGCCGGATATTATGACAGAATTCAGCTAGGTGGTGCGACACAGGAAATATTCTCATCTATCATTAATGAAATTGAGCAGGATGTCTATACCCCGCTTGAAGAGAGCGCTGAAGCGGCAAAGGTCAATGAACCAGTCGGTGAAAAAATGCTGTTAAACGCTTCCTTTCTTGTAGATCGTGAGAAAGAATCTGAATTTGACCGGTTAGTTAATATGGCGCACGAAAAATGGAAGGATAAAGTGGATTTTAAATACAGTGGACCGTGGCCGGCATATAATTTTGTCAATATTCGATTAACCGTTGAGGAGAGTTAATCAATGCTGCACAAAATAGTAACAGGACCAATGAATGTGATGATAAAAATCGGCGAAAAGGTGAAGGAAGAAGCCGATAAAGAATTGTATGATCTTCCAACAATTCAGAGGAAGCTTATTCATTTACAAACAATGTATGAACAAGGAGAAATACCTGATGCTGAATATGAGAAGAAGGAAGAAGAATTGCTGGAACGCTATGAGAAGGCCAAAATGATTGAAATGAAACAGTGGCAGGACATGGCAAGAAGGAAAGAGTGAGGTGGCGTAATGGGGCAATTAATCTATTTATACGGATTTATACCCGGAAGTGAATTGAAAGAAAATCCTTTAAAGGAAATGAAAGGTTTTGATGATGAAGGCAGTATTTTTACAATTTCTGCAGGTAAGGTGGAAGCAGTAGTTTGTGAGCTGGACGATAGAGAATTTTCCGAGCAAGTGCTTCAGGAAAAAACAGAAAATGACATAAAGTGGCTGCAGGAAAAGGCTCTCCATCATCACCATACCATCATGGCACTATATGAGCAGTATACATTAATTCCTTTGAAATTCTGTACTATCTATAAAAGTAAAGAAAGACTGCACCAGACAGTTGAAACGAAAAAGGAACAAATGGAAGCAGTGCTCGAACAGATAAAAGGAAGAGAAGAGTGGAATCTGAAAATCTATTGTGAGGATACACAGTTAAAAGAAGATATTAGTAAGAACAGTCCGCTTATAGAGGCGAAGAAGAAAGAAATAAATCAATTATCTCCAGGTCGCCGATTTTTCGAAATGAAAAAGATCGACAGTCTCGTTGAAGAGGAATTGGAAAAAGAAAAGAACAAAATTTGTGAAGAAGTACATGAAAGGATGCGCCAGTTTGCAACA
Source organism: Gracilibacillus ureilyticus (assembly GCF_900111195.1). Taxonomy (GTDB): domain Bacteria; phylum Bacillota; class Bacilli; order Bacillales; family Amphibacillaceae; genus Gracilibacillus; species Gracilibacillus ureilyticus. The sequence goes on along the minus strand of NZ_FOGL01000004.1, from coordinate 180,468 downwards.
GATGCAACCGTCAAGAAAAATTGGAGCAAAGAAATGACCGGCCGTAAGGAAAATATGTGCTGGAACAGTATTTATTTTCTTGAACAGTCACAAGTAGAAACTTTCGTTGAGGAGATGGGACAAAAAGAGATGTCTCTGAATAGTAAAGGCTTTACTTTAGAATTAACAGGACCATGGCCGGCTTATCATTTTGCGGTGTAAAGTGAGGGAATAAGAATGTCATTAAAGGAATCTTTAGAAAACAAGGATATAGCATTGATTGACATTTTAGATGTAATTCTTGATAAAGGAATCGCTATTAAAGGAGACTTAATTATTTCGATAGCGGGAGTAGACCTTGTATATCTGGACTTACGGGTATTAATTTCTTCGGTTGAAAAGCTCGTCCAGTCTCGTGACAGCTCCGGCGTAATATCTTCACAGCAATTTGATATACAAAGGAGGGAATTAACGGATGCAGCCAGCGAATAAGAACAGCGGGAGGATTAACCTTGATCCTGATAATGCGGAAGAGGGACTTGCACAGCTTGTCATGACGGTAATAGAACTGCTTAGGCAAATAGTAGAAAGACATGCAATGAGAAGGGTAGAGGGCGGGAATTTAACGGACCAGCAGATTGAGGATCTTGGAATTGCATTAATGAACCTGGAAGAAAAAATGGAGGAATTGAAGCAGGTATTTGGGCTGGATGCTGAGGATTTGAATATTGATTTAGGGCCTTTAGGCAGACTTATGTAAATTAGTAATGGAGGTGGGATGGCTATGCCAGTGGAACACCCGGTACAATCGAATACGATCGTTGATGTATTGGACAAAATTCTTGACAAAGGTGTTGTTATAGCTGGGGACATATCTGTTGGAATAGCAGATGTGGAGCTGTTAACGATTAAGATTAGATTAATAGTCGCTTCTGTTGATAAAGCAAAAGAAATTGGAATGGACTGGTGGGAAAATGACCCTTATCTCAGCTCTAAAGCAAGTAAAGACAACAGGATATTAGAGGAAGAAAACAGGCAACTTCAGGAGCGTTTGAATCAACTGGAAGCAAAAATAAATAAAGATATGAATACTAATACAGGGAGTGTTGAATAATGACTGAAAAACAAACAACAAATGAGACTAAAAAGATGCCACTTAAAAGAACGATTACAGGTGGAGTATTAGGGGCGACAATCGGATACTTGGCTACACCGGAGAATAGTAAAAAGCTCGTAGCCAGAATCAATGATACGGAATGGAAGGAAAAAGGAAAAGAACTTGGTAAAGCGACAAAAGGAAAAGTAGCTGAACTGAAGGATGCCGGGAAAAAGAAATCACAGGAGGCATACCAGCGCGTGAAAGAGGCGAAAGTCTTTCAAAATGAGAAAAGCGACCAGGAAGATCAGGAATCAGATCAAGAGGTAACAACAGAGTTAGTAAATAAAGAGAGTTACCATGAGTTAAAAGAAGAAAATGCGAGATTGCAAGAGAGATTAAACAATCTGGAAGAAAAACTAAATAAAATAGCAGATACAGGTGACGAAAAGGGTCATTCAAAAATATTAAGTTATCAGCAATCTGACAACAATAATCAAAATTCCAATCATTCATCAGCTAACAATGGAGAAAAACGTACCAATCAAAATCAATCTGAAAAATCCGAATCAACAGATACGGCTATTTCCAATGATGATGACACGAATTCTTAATGTGTGAGGGAGTGGATAAAATGAGTAATGAGGCAAGAGACGATATTCTTGGCTTTTTTGTCCAGGCAACTAACAAACATGATTTCAATTTAGATATTACTTTAAACGTAAAAGGAGCATTGGTCTCAGGTACTACTATTTCCGCACAAGAGTATTTTGCTGAATTAAGCGAAGTATTTGAAGATGGGAATGATACATCAAAAAAGATCAGCGAGCAGTTAATGCATGCAAGTGACGGCGCAGAATCCGCTACAGAGGAGCCTGCTAAATTTATTCATTTAAAGCATACAAAGGTATATTGTGGCGACAGTAAGTCTACCCCATCAAAAGGTAAAATATTGTGGCGCGGGAAATTAAGCGATATTGACGGTTTTTTTCTCGGTAAGATCGCAGAATCACCGTCTCATTCCAACAACAACAAATAAACTAAACAGGTTTATGTAAATAAATTTACGAAGAAATAGAGCCCTATTAACAGTGGCTCTATTTTTTTCGTGTACATAATTATGCACGAAAAGTGAAAGAATAGTAAAAATGAGGGAATGGAGGTATATGTATGGAATTCATTCATCATCGATTACAAGAGACAGATGAAGGTTATGTGGTGTATTTATACATAAGTCCAAACCTTGAGGAATTTTCAAATGAGTTTGGAACAAAACCTGTTGAAGAAGAAAGAAAAATGAAACAACTTGTAAACAAGTATGTTAAAAAAAGGCTGACAGGTTTACATATCGTTACAGCGAAAGTAGTAATAGGTACCTCCATTATTATGACAATTCCACTGAATACGATGCAGGTAAGTGCACATGATGCTTCCTTTAACATGACATACTCATTTTTCGGGTCAACAGCGTCTGTTATTCAATCAGTTGATCGAACAAAGGGAGCATTAAATGTTATTTCACCAAGTTATTTTAATGTTAATGCTGATGGATCTCTCGCACTCTCCGGTGTGGATACTACCTTTATTAAGGAAATGCATTCCCGAAATATTAAAGTCGTCCCCTTTTTAAGTAATCACTGGAATCGAAGTGTGGGCGAAGCAGCGGTTGCAAATCGGGAAAAATTAGCAAGCCAGATAGCTGAAGCGATCGAAAAATACGAGTTAGATGGTGTCAATGTAGATATCGAAAATGTGAATGAAAAAAGCAAGGATGGTTACACGGATTTAGTCCGGTTACTGAGAGAGAAAATTCCCGCCCATAAGGAAGTATCTGTAGCTATTGCAGCAAATCCTAACCACTGGAAGACGGGATGGCACGGTTCATATGATAATAAGGAATTGGCAAAGCATGCAGATTATCTGATGCTGATGGCATACGATGAAAGCTACCAGGGTGGTCCCGCCGGTCCAGTCGCAAGCGTGGGCTGGGTCGACCGTTCGATTAAAGCATTAGTGATAGATGAAAACATTGATCCGAACAAAATTGTATTAGGCTTACCGTTTTTTGGGCGTTATTGGAATAGCCATGAACTAACTGGCGGATACGGAGCTTCCAATCACCAGATTGAATCACTCATAAAAAAATATAATGGATCCATTACATATGATTCCTACGCTGAATCACCAAGAGCAAATTTTACTATTAAAGCGGCTGACCCAACTTCAATTATTGGAGGTAGAACACTTAAACCAGGTAATTACGAGGTTTGGTATGAAAATGACCAGTCTTTAAAAGCTAAAATTGACCTTGTTCATAAATATAATTTGAAGGGAACAGGCAGTTGGAGTATTGGTCAGGAAAACCCTTCTGTGTGGAATAATTATGGAATTTGGCTTGCATCTCATGATGGCGAAGAGAATGTTCCGGTGAATCTACCAGTGTATCCACATAATAATTTTCAGGCTCCTTTTGAAGATGTCAAAAATCATTGGGCAAGAGATGAAATCTTTTTTGTTAAAGAAAAAGAATGGTTTCATGGAAAAAACTCTACTACATTTGGTCCAAATGACGAATTATCCCGCGCCGAGGCAGCTGCTGTTCTTGTTCGTATGCTGGATCTTAAACCGTTAAAACCGATTGGTAATTCTTTCTCAGATGTGCCGAAGTCATTCTGGGGGCATGAGGATATAGAAATTGCCAAGCAACATGGTATTTTTCACGGAAGGGGGGATGGGTCGTTTGGTCCAGATCAAGAATTGACCAGAGAACAAATGGCCAAAGTTTTTGATAATATCTTTAAAGAGCAATATGATCCATCGAAAGTGGACATCCCGGTAAATTTTAAAGATGTTTCCAGAGAGCGCTGGTCCTGGGAGGTAATTGTGGCAATGAAACAACAGGGAATCTTTGAGGGGACATCTTCTGCTACTTTTGCCCCAACTGAAAGTGTAACGCGTGCTCAAATGGCTGTTGTATTAACAAGATCAGCAGATTTCATTGCGAAACGAAAGAATGAAAGTCTCTATCCGAGAATAATAAAACAAGGAAGTGTTGGCGTTGATGTTATTTTGTTGCAAATCCAGTTAAAAAAATTAGGTTTTTATCATAACGATCTGTACGTAAATGGTTTTTTTGATGAGGAAACAATTAATGCGGTCCGTTCGTTTCAGACAAGTCATGATTTAACGGTAGATGGAATAGTTGGCGGGAAAACAAGTCAGAGGATTTTAGCAGAGCAGTGATAAATAATTTCGTTTTCTGATTATTATCATATGAAAATACATGAAAGGTCGAGTCAAAAATGAACTCGACCTGTTGAATTATTCGTAAAAAGGTACAACCTCGTAACCGTTTTGTTCTAAGTGATAAAGGATGCTTTCATCTGTAATAAAATGGCCTGCACCTACGACAATAAACGATGTTGCAGTTTTTTCAGACTCTAACAGTCCCATGATTTTTTCTGACATATCTACATCTCTTTGACCAAGCAGCATTTCACCAAACTCATCTGGCTCTTCTGTTGCAGCAGAGTTAAAGCTTTCAGCAAAACTGTCCACATTCCCTTCTATCCAATAACTGAACCAGTCAGAAATCATATCTGCTTCTCCATTCAGTGAGTCTGTGTTAAGAGCACTATCAAGAGTATCAACTAAATATTCTTCCTGTCCTTCAGCTGATAAGCCATTGAACATATCTGCTTGAGCCTTAATCCCTTCTAATTCATGAATAGGTTTTTGAGTAAGCAGGGCATTTGTTGAAAAGTACATATCAACACCTGAGTTTGCCATTTGCTCTATTGGCATTCCAAATGTTTCACTCATTGAAAAATTAGAAACTAAACTTGCTAAACTCCATGGTTTAAATGATTCATACGTCTCAATTGGCTGGTCATACTTCTCAAGTACATCTACAAGTTTCGCATACGTTTCTTCGCTTACTACATCTTTAATTGTTGTACCATCCTGGAACATAGATACTTCATTGAAATATTGCAGTCCTTCTGTATCTAAAAGATTTGCTTCCACATACAAACTGTCAGCCTCATTAAACGCATCAACTAATTTGCTGTTAAATGGATACAGATCTGGTGTTCCTACATGGATGGAGCCTAGTAAATAGACAACATTTCCTTCATTTTCAACTTTCCAGGCAACTCCTTTTGCCCCTGCGTCCAATTGGTCATAGGTATCTTTAACCAGTCTTGTTGCAAATATTACTGCCTGTTCTGTTGTAGCTGGTTTTTCCAGTGCTAGCCCTTTTCCTGTTCCAGCAATAATCTCTCTATCCTGGAAATACTCTACGGCAGATTCTCCTTCTTGAAGTTCTAATGGAGCAACAATTTCAAATAAACCGTTTAATACATCTTCTCTAGTTGTTCCAGTGGCTGAAACAAGTTCAAAATCATTATAGTTTTCAGGTGCTATTCCAGCGATTTTTTCTGAAGTTTGGATCAAAATTTCATTTAAACGTTCCTCAGAAATTTCATTGCTTCGGAAATTGTCATAATACCATTCGATTGGAAAGATCCCGTACTTTTCCCCTTCATTTAACTCACCTACTGCCCATGGGCTAATATCAGGTGTTTGAGGTTCTGCTGCGAAAGCAGGAATTACAGTTGATAGCATCATGACAGTGGCAAATAGCGATGCCACAATTCCTTTTGTCCATTTTTTCATAAGTCTTCTCTCCTCTTATTTGCAGGTAAACTACTTTAGAAAAGATATGAGGATGTTATTATCTTTTCGAATTATGTATGTTCTGTTTATATTAACCTCATATCAAATGGCAACAATTACATATTAAATTATTGCAGCCCGGTATCATTATCTCTTTCCCCTCCTTTGTACAATTACATACGGCTTACGTAACAAAAGGTTTCAAATTTTTCAGAAATTAATTATTGAGATAAGAAATAGTATGGAAGAATGCTTTGCAACAGGGAGAGTTATCTGATCGTACATTTATTATGGAGAAATTTTTAAAAACAACGATGTTTGAACGATAATTGCAATGGGAATTGTTTAACATAACATTTTATAACAATCATCAAAGAAAGGATTGATCTACTATTAATGACCATAAGTTATCTCTTGAATATACACAAGAGATGGAAAAAGCGATGCAGCAATCGCATGGACTTGGGTATGCAGAATACAGCAGAAAACTGTCAAAGCGTCTCAAGGTAGAAGAAGAGCGCGAGAATGATTATGAAAAAAGTCAAAAAATAGTTAATGAAGTTAATAGAATTGTACACAGATAAAGGGAGACTCTAGAGCAATGGGGGATATCCTCCCGCTTAGTATTAATTTTAATAAATATGCAGAAACGTTGGAGCACTTTTGCGGGTGCTCCACTTAAATCGTTAAGGGAAATTTGTTAGTAAAGCAAGGAATTATACTTACCTGCTTATCTCCTATATAATACAGGATGTTAGGAAGGTGATTAATTTGTCACAAACGATGGAAGCACCAGAAGGTAGAAAACGTATAGGTTTTGCAATATTACTTGCTTTACTGGGAATGCTGGGACCATTCAATATTGATATGTATTTACCCAGCTTTCCAATGATTGCTGAGGATTTTGGAGTTCGTGCCTCTCTTGTTCAATTAAGTTTAACGGCATGTTTAATAGGTTTAGCTGTTGGACAGCTTGTTATTGGTCCGATAAGTGATGCAAAAGGCAGAAGGCAGCCGCTGATTATATCAATCTCATTGTTTGCGCTTGCCTCATTAATTTGTGCTTTTGCTCCAAATATTATCGTTTTAATTATTGCCAGGTTTTTTCAAGGTTTTACAGGGTCTGCTGGAATTGTGTTATCGCGTGCAGTCGTCAGGGATACATATAGCGGGAAAGAGTTAACACAATTTTTTTCTTTACTAATGGTTATTAATGCAACAGCACCGATGGTTGCACCGATTAGTGGGGGTGCTGTATTACTGTTGCCTTTTGCAACATGGCACACGATTTTTCTTTTTCTCACAATATTTGGTCTGTTTCTCGTGATGCTGGTTGTTTTCCGGCTGAAAGAATCATTGCCTGCAGCCTACCGACAGCCCAGTTCTATCGGAGGTACTCTAAAAACAATGGGGGCAATTCTTAAAGACCGTTCCTTTATTGGCTATGCGATAGTGGTATGCTTCGTGCAGGGAGGTACCTTTGCTTATGTTTCGGGTACGCCTTTTGTTTATCAGGAGATTTATCAAGTTTCTCCACAAGTGTTTAGTTTCCTGTTTGGAATTAATGGTTTAGCCATAATTTCGGGGAGTTTTTTAGTTGGGAAACTAAGTGGCAAGATCGAAGAACGGACAATGTTACGAACTGGAGTCATTGTATCCCTGTGTGCGAATACATTATTGCTAATCATGACAATTACTAAAGGACCGCTTGCTATGATTGTCATTCCAATTTTCATCCATATGTTTACAATTGGGATTATTTTGACAAGTTCTTTTTCCCTTGCTATGAAAAATCAGGCAAAACGTGCAGGCAGCGCAAGTGCTATTTTAGGTATGTCACCATTATTAATGGGCTCCATTATCGCACCGATCGTTGGGATCGATGAATCAAGTGCCATTCCGATGGGAGCGGCATTGTTTACGACATCATTAATTGGATTTACTGCATTTTTCACTTTAACCAAAAAGGGCTAAAAGAAAAGGCTGGTGGTATATATCCAGCTTATAGTATTGAGAATGGTTCCGAGCAAAACTTGGAACCATTTTCTTGTTTTTAGAATACCATGGAACCGCATTTTTCTGGCGCGAAGGTGTTCAGGGCTCGTCCGAATGCCACCATCACCGAAAAAATTTTCGCCAAGGCATTCGATTTTCCATGGGATCTTTAAATCGCACAATTAGCGTAGCAAACGAGCAAGCACCGTAATTCAACTTCCCGTCCTAAGCTTTTTCGTCTTTTTGGCTGTTTTCATACATTTCTATCCACTCATCGACAGATACTTTTGAGACAAGCTCTCCAATTAACTGGTACGGAACCTTCTTTGGATTGGTAAATCGGATACAGCTTTTTCCCATATTAAGTTTTGTTTTCATATGATTTGGATATTCATTCTGAAACCATTCTAATAGGCTGCCATTTGCATATATTCCCATATGGTATAAAGCTAAATGATTTTTCTGTGCTGCAATACTGATAAAAGGTAATGGTGTGTCCTGCTTACAGTGATAGCCATCAGGATAACGAAATAATGGTACGACATATGAAGGCATTCCATACTGCATTTCTAGTTCAAAACCTTCTGGAATATTCTCATCAATCACTTTTTTTATTTCAACAAATGCATCTTTCCACTTTAAATCAACTTTATCAATATAGTTTTCTACAGTCAGCAATCTATTCTACTCCTTTTTATGAGCGATCTTTATTATATTTTATCACAGCGTTATGCTTCTGTAATATCCCGATGAGCAAAAGTCTCACTTTAAGGGTTGGAATTTCTGAATTTTATATTATAATAGTTGTAAGTACATGTTGGTGAATTACTAAGTTATTTTGATAAGTTGTACTTATATTAAGTGACGAATTGAGGGGGATCTATGACAAATAATAAGGGCAATTCATTTAAAGAAAAAATTATCGCCCATTATTCTTTCGCTGATCATGATGATGTAGGGAGAGACAGTTCAGCAAATGGCAATAATGCTGTAACAAAAGGGAAAGTAAAACCTTCCGTACAAACTGTGTCAGGAAGGAAAGCGGTGACATTCACGGGTGGGGATAATGGTACATCTTATATCCAGCTTCCCTCCGGTTTATTAAAAAATGTAAGCGATCATACTGGAATTACGGTAAGCAGCTGGGTGTATCTCAATAAGGGTACAAATGTATGGGAACGCTTCTTTGATTTCGGAAAGGGACCCGCTGGACCATACATGTTCCTTTCACGTAATTTGCGAGGGGTATGTTTTTCACAATCTGACATTTTTGCTGATGCAGGAAAAACGTATCCATCAGGAGAATGGATTCATGTGGCGATGTCTGTCAGGGGAACAGAAGGCGGTACACTAAGCAGTGCCGGCCCTGTTATCTATGTAAATGGTGAAGTTGCAGCAGATGGTTCAATCAGTCAAACATCGAGCGGTACGTATAAGCAGCTTCGTAGCTGGTTTGAAACATTTATTGAGGAAAGCAATTACAGCAATAATTATATCGGCCGGTCACAGCATGCAGCAGATCCGGATTTCCATGGTTCTTTATCTGATTTCCGTATTTATGAAGCAGGATTAACGGAAGATGAAGTAATAGAAGTGATGTGTGAATCTCTGACAGATGACGAAATTGTTGAACTTGCTAAAGATAAATATTTATCATTTCCTATTACTGTAATCTCAAAAGATGTTTCTTTACCTTCATCGCTTATGGGAGGGAAAGTTACAGTTACATGGAAGTCGAGTGATCCTGTATTATTATCTGACAGAGGTATTGTAGGGAATATCGATGAACCAAAGCCAGTTACATTAACTGCATCTTTAAAAAAGGCAGGCAGTGTAACAGAGAAAGTATTCACAGTTACTGTACTTCCTGCAGGGCTGCCGTCCCATCATTTAACGATTGATGGAAGAAGTGAAGTATTAGATGTCAGTGATATAATGTATGGATTGTTTTACGAAGACATCAATAATGCGGCAGATGGCGGGATTTATGCAGAGCTAGTTCAAAATCGTTCTTTTGAATCTTTTGCTTTCGATACTTACTCTCATGAATCTGGTGCATGCGGCTGTTCAACAGGTAGAAATCATGTACCGTTACACGCTTGGTTCGGAGATACAGATAAAGTAAAAGTAAAAAATACGGGTGGGTTGAATGAGTTTTTTGGAATAAAAGACAAAGAAGTAAACTCTCACTTTTTAACAGTACCATCAGGTGCAACACTTATTAATAAAGGTTTTACTGATTCCAACAATCATTGCGCAATGTCCATTAAACGAGGAGAATATTATGATTTTACCATTTGGGCAAAAGCGGAGAATGCATCATTGATTAATGTACAGTTGCAAGATCAGCATGGCAATCCACTAAGTGACAAAGTAACTGTACAAGTAGATGGTGATAATGAATGGAATAAGTACGGCTTAGAACCAAATCTGGTTCTTACAGGTTCTAACACAGCTCTTGGCCAGCTTACACTTACATTTGATGGGGAAGCATCAATTGATATGGTTTCACTGATGCCAAGAGACGTTTGGGGGGCAAAAGAAGAAGAAAGATCTGAAACAGCTCATACCAATTATAAAGGGAATCCAAACTATCGCTTGCGCAAAGACCTTGTCAATGCATTAGTTGACCTTCATCCTAAATTTCTTCGGTTCCCTGGTGGTTGTATATCAGAAGGATCATTTATATGGGAAAATGTATATGAATGGAAAGATTCTGTAGGAGCAGTTGAATTGAGAAAAGAAAACTTTAATGTGTGGGGTTACATGATGACAATGGGTCTTGGCTACATGGAATATTTCCAGTTGGCAGAAGATCTGAACGCTGCACCTCTTCCAGTAATGGCATGTGGGGTTCTCTGTCAAGCGAGATCCGATTATGTCAACCCTGCAGGTGGTGAGTTAAGAGATTATTATGTAAAAAGCTTTACTGATTTAATAGATTTTGCTATTAGCACGGACTTTGATCACAATGAATGGGCCAGATTACGTAAAGAGATGGGTCATGAGAATCCATTCGATTTGCATTATTTAGGAGTGGGAAATGAGAACTGGGGTACAGAGTTCTTCGCAAACTTTGAGTATTTCAAAGGGCAAATCGATGATTATATGGAAAGAAATTATCCTGGTTATGAATTACACATTATTTCAACGGTAGGAGCCCAAGCTGATGATGATGCTTATCAGCAGGGATGGAAGTTTTTAAGCGGAAATATGTCTGGCAATGCAACTGTAGAGTTTACCGATGGGAAGAAAACGATGGAAGAGACCGTTTCATGGTATGAAAAGCAGGATAACTACATGGATACTATTGCTGATGAACATTATTACCGTTCCAATGAGTACTTATTAAATAATGTCGATCGTTATAATTATTATTATAGGGCATATCATGCTGATGGCACATTAGATGAAAAAGAAACCTCAAAAGTCTTTGTAGGGGAATTTGCTTCAACCGATAAAAATACGTTGGCAGGTGCTATTGCAGAGGCTGCGATTATGACAGGATATGAAAATAACGCAGATGTGGTCAGGTTAGTTGCTTATGCGCCATTATTTAACAAAGTGCTGACAGATGGGACATACCGCTGGACCCCTGATTTAATCTGGTTTGATGATGAAACGGTTTGGTTTACGCCAAATTACTATGTACAGAAACTTTTTGCAAAATATTTAGGCACAAAAGTGTTAAATACATCATTTTCAGCATATAGGAATGGAAAATTAACGGAAATTGCGCCACATGGCGGGATAGAGATCGCAACAGGGGATGCCGAAATTCATGTCAAACATGTGAAAGTCATCGATAATATCAATGGGGAATTATTGTTCGAACAGGACTTTACAGAAGAATTGAAGTCTGAATGGAAAGTGATTCCGGGTTCTGAAGGATATGAGCTTGATTCTGAAAAGGGCCTCATCTTAAAGGGACAGAATAGTGGATTAAATGGTTTGTATGTAATGAACCATAGCTGGACAGACTATAAGGTTGAAGTAATTGCCAAGAAAATTTCCGGTAATGACGGTTTTTACATTGGTGCAGGCTTAACGAATATTTCTCCAGAGACTAAGGACGTAATAGAGTATGCAATTGGCTATAACGGGGATGCAACAGGTGTAAAAGTATATAAAAAAGGAGTCGAAGGCTATACACTCGGTGATTATTCTTCCAGTACAGCTGCAGGTAATTTAAGAGCTAGCTGTTTCGAAGGCATCCGTAACGATAAGACTTATACCATTTCTGTCAATTATGGCGGAGGCTCTGGGGACAGATTAATTTGCTCTTATACAGATGGTGAATTCACAAGTAAAGTACTGGATTACAAATTAGAAGCATATAATGATGAAATTTTCCATTCAGTAACTAAAGACGATAATCATGTGTATGTGAAGATGGTAAATGCTGATCCATTTGAGAAAACAACTGAAATCTCCTTGAAAGACATAAAAGTAAATTCAACAGCGAAAATGATTACAGTGACAGGAAGTGAATCAATTGTTCATCAGCCAAATGTAAACAAAAAGGATGCGGAACAAGTGGTCCCAGTAGAAACGGAACTAGAATTAAAGGACGAAGGAACGGTTGTGACATTGTCCGCTAATTCTGTTACCATATTAGTTCTGGATATAGACTGATTAACAGAATGAATGATGTGAAAAAATAAAATCCGGACTATGATCAGTTGGCTGATTCGTAGTTCGGATCTTTATTTTCGAGTGGAAAAAAAGGCAATCCTCCTCGTGTCTGTCAAGATGGATTGCCTTATTTATCACTGTACTAATGTTGCTTTTAATTGTTTTAAGCTTTCAAGGATATCAGCATTGGTGTTAAGGCAACTATCTAAAGTAGCTGTAATCTCTTCTATTGAAGCATTGGATTGTTGACTGACTGCAGCCAGTTCACTTGTTGATTCACTAATTACTGCGATGGTGTCATTAATATTTTCCATAAGTGTATTATTATAATTGGATAACTGATTTAAATTAATTATTGCAGTATTAATGCTTGTAAAGGAATGATTTGTTTCTTTTGTTTGTTCATAGCTGTCGGCCATCCGCTCAGAAACTTGCATCATCTTATTCCGTGTTTGATCAGATTGTACGCTAAAGGAGTTTAGCTGTTCGGAAATTTTTTCAGCTGATTCCGTCGTCATCTCTGCTAAAATACGAACTTCATTAGCTACGACAGCAAAACCTTTTCCATGTTCTCCTGCCCGTGCAGCCTCGATACTTGCATTAAGAGAAAGTAAATTCGTCTGATTCGCAATTTCTTTAATTGTATTACTAAATTGACTAGTTTCATTTAAATTTGTGATTAATTGACTAATTTCCTGTGACATTGCGTCAATTTCATCTCTAAATTCGCCTACAGTTTGTGTAAGTGTATTGATTTGCTCTTGGCCCGTTTCTGATAACTGCTTTGTATTAACAGACTCGTCGGTTAGTGTGGCGGTATTTTCAGCCATTTCCTGAAGCTGATTTTTCATATTAGCAATCGATTCATTAATATTCTGGGAAGATACATTCTGTGTATTCGAGCCGATTGATATCTCCTGGAAAGCTTCTCCCATTTCCTTAAATGCTATATTGCTCTGTTCACTATTTTTAGTAATGAATTCTGTTTTTTCTCCGACAATGTTAATGAGCTGAAGCAGGTCGTTTTTCTGCTTTTCCTGATCTGCCAGAAGTTCCTCTGTTTTCTTTCTGGAATCCGCTGTTTGTTTCTTCATAAAATCTGATACACGCAGAAAAGAGAAAACGATAATGGAAATTAACATATAATTAATGATATAAATTACTACTGAATCTGAGTCTACATTCACAGACTCCTTCTGAAAAAAGAACATGTATATGATTAATAATAGTCCATAACCAAGTGTGAAAATAGATAATTTGTTATTCATGTAAATTAAAGCGAGGAAGATAAAATATATGACCGAAACAAAGTTGGTTAAACCCGGAAGAACAATGAAACCGATTGTTGTTGTAACGACAGACCCGATTATTGCTATGTATTGAATGTGAAAAATCAGTGATCTTTTAAAGTGAAGAATGGTAAAGGCACTCCATACGATAACTTGAATACTGACCTGGATAATGGTACCGACATTCTGACTTGCTGTAAGAGACAATAAAAGTAAGAATGTTGTAACTGTGAGAGCGATGATGACAACAGAATTCCTTTTGACCATGTCTTGCTCCATTATACTTAAATGCTTATCTTTCATACTTTTTTTGAAAAACAATGGTGATCAACTCCTGGAAAGTTATTTGAATCGTTACAATCTATATGACTATATTACTATGAAAAATGATATAAGTATAGAAAAATTTTCCGTAGTCCCTATTTTTATAGTTCTATTAAACTAGGAATAGATTATGTATATTATTTCTTCTGGATTTCATCCATATTATCTCAGTTGTATTAAAAAATGGTATAATGATAGATGTTGCTAATCGGTTTATATGAAAAGGTGAGGTGATAAGTGTGAAGGATCTGTCAAAGTCAGAGCAACAAATAATAGTAAAAAAAGAAATGCTTGAACTAATGAAAGAAGGATATATTAATCAGCAGGAATTTAATCGGTTTTTAAGTGCCTATGAGCAATACATCGATTCACAGAATGAAAAAATGGAAAAGGCAGTAAAAGATGAAATTGATCCTATACAGCTGTCAGAAGGAAAAGAACTGATTCCCCGTCCTGTAAAATCAGAAAAGAAACCAAATCCTCCAAAAGTTAAACAGGCTAATGATAAAACACCTGAGCAAATTAGAGAAAGGAATATTACATGGCTTCTAGTTATTGGAGTTGTTTTTTTACTAATAAGCGGATTAGTTGTTGCAACGAGTACGTGGGAACAAATGGGGGCACTGTTGAAAGTATTAACACTAATAGGAGTTTCTGTTTTCTTCCTAGTATTAAGTGCTGTATGTTCATCGTTTTTAAAAATTGAAAAAACAGCTTTTGCTTTCCTGACATTAGGGAGTCTGTTACTGCCGATAGCTATTATTGCAATCGGATACTTCGGTTTGTTCGGAGAATACTTGACATTAACTGGTGAAGGAAGGTATCTGCTTGGAGTTATTTGTACATTGCTGCCACTTCCTTTATATGCCAGAAATGCAATGAAGAATAACTCGAGACTTTTTGTATGGATATTTTATCTGTTCCTGTCATTTTTTATCGGATTTACTATTGCATCTGGAAAAGTTTCCGTGGATGTCTATTATTTCTTAATGATGATTTTTAATGGAGCTTTACTATATGGCTACCACCGATTACGTGATCAAAACTCAATCAGAATATTTATTAGAGAACTGCCGGCATATGCTCAGTTAAATTTAGTAATCTCCACAATCATGATGCTTTTTGTGTTTGATCATATGCTTTTCTACAGTTTTAATATACTGGTAACTGCAATACTATATATTGCTATGATATTTGTTTATAACACAAAGGATTATCACTTAATCTTCTCCGCGTTATTTGCTTATGGAATATACCAGTTAACAGAAAATTCAGTATTACACTCGATTGATTTGTTTGTATACAGCCTGATAGGTGCGGCATATCTTGGATTTGCTTATCTAACTAAAAAAGACAGCTATTTAAAGAGTGTGTTCCATTATACAAGTGCGATCATGTCACTCTGTGCTTTTCTTTATATAAGCTATCAGGGGATTTTACTTAGAAGCCAGGACGATTCGTGGATATTGTTACTGGCATATATTACTATTGTGTGTACATATACCTATCTGTCAAATATTTCACAAATAAATATATTTCGCTGGCTGGCTGCAGTTTTCCTATTTGTATCAGGCCTTCAATTATGGGATTTAGCATTTGAACCGAAAAATCTCAGTGCACAACTGTTTATGTTTATTTATGCAGTGATTATATTTACAACAATCGGATTAAGGAACAAGATAAAGTTTCTTAGTTCATTAAATGTAAGTGCTTATTATGTATCAATAGTCGTTATGATACTGACAGTCATGTACGGGCTAGTTGTGGAAACGTATATCCAGGTATTCCTTATGTTTGTGATTATGGGTTTTCTATCATTGCTTGTGTTTTTTTCTCAATCAGAGCAGTATAAACAAGTGGCAGTCTGGTTTAATGCGATATGCTGGTGGTTTGCTATGTTTGTTCTTTATCCTGAGTTGATTGGATATTCCAGCACATACATGGAGATTTTCAATGTTCCCTTTCATTTGGCTCTGTCTGGTGTCATTTTATTACTAATAAGTTTGCTGTGGAAAAAATCAGGATGGAGTTTACTGGAAAATGCTTCATTTTATATTGGCCAGTTAAGTTATTTATTAGCTGTTTTACTGTTAACAGATCTCCAGTTAATTGATCCCGTCATTGTCAGACCGGTAATTTTGTTAATTGGTGTAGGAGTTTCTGTCTGGTTTGTTCGTTATACTCGCCTGGAAATCGCCTGGCTTGCTGTTTCCATTTTAAGTTTAGCATTTTATATTTCATTAATTAGTACATTTTCTATTACCGGGTTTGCATCGGTCATTTGGTTCGTTGTATTTGCGCCAGTCTTACTTTTAATTGCAGACCGCTATGCAGGAATCTATGCAGAAGGATTAAAGCCATACTTTTTCTGGCTCGCTCATGCTGTACAGTTTTTTATCATGCTGTTGATCGTTCTTGATCAGCTAGTAGTACATCAGTTAAATCCGATTATATTATTTATTCCTTTAACTGTTTATATATACAGTACATTAATTGGAAAAGTGGAATGGCAAGTGAAATTATTTCTCTATGCCGGATTGTCAGTAATACCAGTGTTGTTAGCGGGATATTCATTTTATTTTAAATTAACGGATGCCATCCCATTTGCCTATTATTTCATTATTTCAAGTGTTATTATGGTTCTAGTCTGGTTTACTGTACCACTTCTGTGGAAAAGGAGAATAGACTGGTACATTGTTCCTTTCTCTATCGTAAGTCTGATTACGGTTGTTGCACTCGGACCGATAAGTACACCAGCAGAATTAGTTGTTGTTATCAGTTTCGTTATCCTCATTCTGTACTTGCTGCACAAGAGAAAGTGGATGACTTTACTATTATTTCCTTTGCTGCTTTCCATACTGGTATGGGATCAGCAAACGTTAATTACTCCCAAAATGTTAACTGGAATCAGTATTGTCTGTTTTTTTGTATTATTAATTGCAGGGAGAGTACTTTATGCCAAGCTCTGCCAGAAGGTTGGCGAAGACTGGTTCATTGACTGGTACTCGTTCATTGCCTTAGCCTATGTCGGGTATGCGGCTAGTTTCATAGGACCAGAAAACAGTGTATGGATAAAGATACTTCCATATATGCTGCTTGCATTGTGGTTAGCTATGCAAATCAAACGCATTGACCATACTATTTGGAAAAAAAGCCTGGTTACACTCGCTGTAATTTGCTTACTGCCAATTTATTACCACATCTTATTTGAATATATCTCATATATTAATCCGTTATTCCATGCTGAATTGATTGCACTGCCTGTTATGTTCCTTTCAATCGCCATATCGAAAAAGGTATGGAATGATTACAGGAGTGCGATGACGAATCTTCAGACGGTGATCCTTGCAGGCATAACTGTTTACTTAGTATATGATGCGATTCAGAGTCAGACTATATGGGATGCGCTAATTATTGGTACTCTGTCAATCGTGTCATTATTAGCCGGAATGAAGTTTCACATCAAGTCTTATTTGTTTACAGGCCTTGCAACATTAATCTTTAATGTAATTTATCAAACGAAACCATATTGGGGTAATTTGCCATGGTGGGTATACCTCTTAGTTGCAGGAATCACATTCATATCTGTCGCGAGCTACAATGAATGGAAAAAACAAAGAAAAGCAGAGGGGCAGTTTGTCAAAAAAATGAAAGAAATAGTGGCACAATTAAAGGAATGGGATTAACTGTTAGCTAATATATTTTCTGCAAAAAACTCTGGGGAAAAATTATAGATGAAACTTTATGAGAAAGATAGACGTATATAACAACAAGGAGGTCGTCATATGATTAAAAAGTTCCTTAGAAATTTATCACATGAAATGAAAAAGCACGGAAGCAGCAGCAGGAAACACAGTTATCATCACTACAGTTCAAGTAAAAGAAAAAAGTACCGCCATTATAGCAGCAGTGGTCGACGCCACCACAACCCGTACTCCGGCTCTCACCGGTATAAAAGGCGCGGGTTCTTTGGCAGCAGCAGCAGCTAATGACTCAAAAGATGAATTGCCTGATTGACGTCAGCAAGTATTTCCTTCGCACTTTCATAAGGCTGCTCGACTTGCAGTAATCTTTTTAAGATAGAAATGGTACGTTTGTTCAAAGTTAACTCCTCTGTCCAAGGTTGATTTTTTTTCGGCTTAGCACTATATGTGGAATAAAGCATAAACAGAAGAAAATCTCCTAAGTCATAAAAATCATCTTGGACGATACTTTTATTCTCTTCATTGCGAAGAAATTGTGTTAAACCGAAATCAATTAAATACAACCTGGTATGATTCATCATTATATTTGGAATTCTTATGTCCCCATGGGCAATTCCTTTACTGTGCATATATTCAATAACTTCAAGTAAATCACGTAAGATAATTAATGCCTCTAATTCGGTAAATGTCTCTTTTTTACTAAATAATATATCTTCTATATTGTCCCCTTCCATATATTCCATAGAAAAAAACAAAGTATTATTATCTGTGAAGGTTTCGAGAAATGCCGGGATGGCTGGATGATTCAGCATTTTTAAAACAGTAGTTTCTTGAAGATACATTGATTCATTCTCATTTCTCTTACGTTTACGCAATTGCTTTACCACACATCTTTTATTGGACAAGAGTGATGTACATAAATAGACAATACCATAGCTTCCGTCGCCTAATACCTTTTCTATTTGGTATTTGCCAGCAAGTATTTGTTTCGGTGAATATGTTTTATCCAGAAGAGTCTGGCGTAATCTCTTAATAATCCATTTCAACATTTCCATAAATACCTCTCATTTTATTAATCACGGTGCTAACCGTCTGTAAGACTCCCACTTCAATCTTCGAGTATCACAAAGAATCTAAGTGGGAGTAAACAGACGCTAACACCCTGATAAGTTTCGCTAATGATCAGTAGGGGTCTAAAACCCCCACTGATCAAAGTCTCACTTTATATTATTTTACAACTAATAACACGGCACTTTGCAACACCTTTTAACTATACTATAATAGAAAATAAGTATTTCAATCTATTGTTCATAGTGATAAACTATGATAAGGGCAGTAAATCATCGGAAAAAGTGGGGGTTGAAGCTTTGTATCTTCAAAAGAGAAGCAGCTCCATTTTTTCTGTAAATCTAACAATATAAGGAAGGTTAAAATGAGCAACAATCATACTAGTACAGACGTCATTCTAATTGGTGCTGGAATCATGAGTGCAACATTGGGAGCTTTAATGAAAGAATTAGCCCCAAACTGGAATATTACGATGTTTGAAAAGCTGGATAGTTCCGGGGCAGAAAGCTCGAATGAATGGAATAATGCAGGGACAGGTCATGCTGCGTTATGTGAGCTTAACTATACATCAGAAAATCCAGATGGGTCAATCGATATTACGAAAGCGATTAAAGTAAATGAACAGTTTCAAGTCTCCAAGCAATTCTGGACGCACCTTGTAAACAGTAATCTGATACGGGATCCAAAAGATTTTATCGTCAGGTTACCACATATGAGTTTTGTACAAGGAGAGAATAATGTAAATTTTTTAAAAAAGCGGTTTGAAGCGCTTTCTGATAGTCCTTTGTTTGAGGGAATGGAGTTTTCTGATGATCCTGAAAAATTAAAAGAATGGATTCCTCTGATGATGAAGGATAGAGAAAATGATGAACCAATAGCGGCAACCAAAATTGATTCAGGAACAGATGTCAATTTTGGCGCTTTGACACGCAAATTGTTTGAACATCTGGAAGCGAATAATGTGAATTTAAAATTCAAACATAGTGTAAATGGCTTGAAACGTCATAGTGACGGGACATGGGAAGTAAAAGTGAAAAATCTGAATAACGGCACAGTAGAGCGCCATACAGCTAAATTTGTTTTTATCGGTGCTGGAGGAGGAAGCCTTCATTTACTTCAGAAAACGGGTATCCCTGAAGGAAAGCGAATGGGAGGTTTTCCTGTAAGTGGGTTGTTTATGGTGTGCAACAATCCGGAGGTCGTTGAAAAGCACCATGCCAAAGTCTACGGAAAAGCAAAACTAGGTGCACCGCCTATGTCAGTTCCACATCTTGACACACGCTTTATTGATAATAAGAAATCTTTATTGTTTGGACCATTTGCTGGATTCTCACCAAAGTTTCTAAAAACCGGATCTGTGTTTGATTTGATTACTTCCGTCAAGCCAAATAATCTGCTGACAATGTTAGCAGCCGGAGCAAAAAATATG
Organism: Gracilibacillus ureilyticus; assembly: GCF_900111195.1. Classification (GTDB taxonomy): domain Bacteria; phylum Bacillota; class Bacilli; order Bacillales; family Amphibacillaceae; genus Gracilibacillus; species Gracilibacillus ureilyticus. The sequence continues at coordinate 160,272 of NZ_FOGL01000004.1, read as the reverse complement.
TCTCTGACAAAATATCTGATCCAGCAAGTAATGTTATCTAAAGAACAAAGAATGGAAGAGTTGCGCGAATTTATTCCAGATGCAAAAAGTGAAGACTGGGACCTGCTTGTTGCAGGACAGCGTGTCCAAGTAATCAAAGATACGGAAGCTGGCAGAGGAACTTTACAATTTGGTACAGAAGTAGTAACTGCAGCGGATGGTTCGATTGCGGCATTACTTGGTGCATCACCAGGTGCTTCTACAGCGGTTTCTGTTATGCTTGAGGTTCTCGAACGATGTTTTCCGGAGCAGTTGAAAGAATGGGAGCCAAAAATTAAAGAAATGGTACCATCATATGGTTTGAAAATTACCGAGAACCCTGAGCTTATTCAGCAAATAAATAACGATTCTGACAAGGTATTAGGCTTTGTCGATGGTAATACTTCAAAAGCACAGGAATTATAGGCAGTTCATAATGGGAATAGAGGAGAGGGACCTGACAGAGCCAGGTCCCTCTTTCACTATTATAGTGACTGCTCCTTCATGATCAGACTTCCGCCAATATAGGCTATTAATGAAAGCACAATCGATGTAACAACAACATGCATTCCGAAAGGATCCGGATAAAAGCTGTGGAGTAAGACGTAGGACAGAATTCCAACAAGCATGGAAGACAGTGCACCGAATCTGTTTCCTTTTTCCCAATAAAGTCCCAATACGATAGGCCAGATAAAGGCTGCCTCCAGTCCGCCGATTGCAAATAAGTTTAACCAGATAATTAGGTCAGGTGGATTAACAGCAATTAAAAAAACAATGATTCCGAGTATCGCTGTAATCCCCATACTGATTTTTTGAACTTTTTTCCTGTTTACTTGCGGATTAATGTAATTAATATAGATATCTTTCACAATCGTTGAACTAACGAGTAACAATAACGAATCTACCGTTGACATAATTGCAGCTAAGGGTGCCGCTAAAACGATACCGGCTACCCATGCCGGCAGAACATGTAAAGCTATCTCCGGCATTACTTTATCACCGATTTCTATACCAGGTAAAATAGATCTGGCAAATGCTCCGATTATATGCATATTCAGCATTATTACACCAACTACGATTGTTCCAATGGTTAATGCACGGTGGAATGACCTTGTATTTTTATATGACATTGCTCTTACAGCAATTTGCGGCAATGCCACTACTCCTACACCTACGAGGACCCAATAGGATGAAACATAAGCTGGAGTTAACGTACCATCCGCACCAAATGGAGTAATAAGATTCGGATTAATATTGTTTAGTTCATTAATTATTGCCGGAACACCACCGCCTGCAATGATGACAGCAATGAGAAGGACGAGTGTTCCAATAAACATAATGCTTCCCTGGATGGCATCTGTTAAAGTTACCGCACGAAAACCGCCGAAAGTAACATAAATTAGCACAGTTATAACAAAAATAAATAATGCCGAATGATAAGATAATCCTGTGAGGGATTCTATAAGGCGGCCGCCGCCAATCCACTGAGCAGCCATTGCAGAGAAAAGAAAAATGACGATACTGATAGAAGACAATACAACCACTGTCTTTGACTGATATCGCTCCTTGAGGAAATCAACCATTGTGACAGCATTGTATCTCTTAGTGATAATGGCAAATTTCTTTCCAAGAATCATTAATGTGAAATACCCTGTTGCAACTTGCGTAACGGATAATAACACCCAGCCTAACCCTTGATTATAAGCAACTCCCGGGCCGCCAATGAAGCTGCTGGCACTTCCGTATGTAGCTGTCATTGTCATTGCTAATACAAACCCGCCTAAACTTCTTCCTCCTAAATAATAATCCTGAATAAATGATTTATCACTGCTTTGATTTCTGCTTGCTATCAACCCTGTGAGAAATATAATAGCTACTGATCCGAATAGAGTGATCGTTGCATGCCAATTCATCTTTTTTCTAACTCCTCATCATCAAAAGGTACCTCTACAAAAAACTTCTTTACAATTATAAAAACAAGTACAGCCATTATCAATACACCGACAATACAACTGTAGAAAAACCATGCAGGAAAACCGAAAATATAATCATATCCTGCGATATCCCCACTTCCAAGGCCATATGCGAAACCAAACCACCAGATAAAATTAAACAGGACAAGGCCAATACCAATTAGAGCCTCCCGATTAGCAATTTTAATTCGGTAATCTTTGTGCTGTGTCAACATTGTAACCTCCTTGCATCAAGTTATTAACTAAATTATACATTATTTAAAGATACATGCGAGTGATATGAAAAGAGAAGGAAAACTGATCGACTTAGTTTTCCTTCTCTAATTTTTTTCTGAATTATGAAATAATTTTCCCAGGCGCAGGTGCAGTTGGGAATGGCGATAAGAAAGTTTTTAAAATATAATTATAAATTGCTTGTTCTACAGTTACTTCCTGATTGGACAATCCCTGATTACCAAACAAAACATTAAATTCCAGTATATAATTTTTCCCTTCACTAACAATGATATCAAATCCGGCATGATTGATATTTAGTGTGTTCGAAACCATTGTGACAAGCTCGAGTACATCATTTGGTATAAAATTGTAACAGATTTCCCCACCTTGTGCTACATTGTGCAAAAATTCTCCGTCCTGACCAATTCTCCAGTACGCCGCATATATCTGGTCACCGACAAAGCAAACTCGTAAGTCTCTGCCATCGTTTGGCAAATATTCCTGTATATATAGAATACTATGGTGATTGGCATATTTCATAAATTGCTCCTCTGTTTCAATGAGGTATACACCTTTTCCCATGGAACTTTTTGCTTCTTTTGCAACAAAAGGAAACGGAAAGGTATCTAGAATCTTTACTATATTACTAGTTGTATTTGCCAGAATTTCTGTATACGGCACATAAGGTTTTGCGATAGACCATAAGGCCCGGGTCATTTCAATTTTATTTGTACCAATTTGGATCGTTTCAATACTTGGAAAGATCTTCTTTTTGAGTCCGTACACGAGTGTGTTCACTTGCCATGTCTCAGGGAAGAGAATAAGATCAGCCTCACGAATTTCCTCGATTTCCTGGAACATCAGTTCAGGCTTAATATACCGGACTCCCGGAATGCCGATTGTGCGAAAGGGATTAAAAGAAATCATTTTCATCTTAACATTTCTCCATATTATCAATTTAACAATCTAATTTTAGCATGATTTCAAAAAAATGCTAGATATATTTTCATTTCACATAGGAGCATTTTTCTGAGGCTGCACATAAGATATGTTGTCTAGGCGTTTTATTGAGTTAATGCATCAACTTTTAACATAGAAAGGTGAGATGTAATATGTACGGCAATCCTTACGGGACCCTCCCTTTATATGGTGGCGGTCCTGGGTTCACCAATCCTGTATCTTATCAGCAGTTTCAGCCAAATCCCCATAATATGACAGCAACAGATTATGGGCAGCAGCCATTTGTGATTAATATTCATAATAAAACTAAGCAAAACACAACATTTCGCACAGCATTATGGTCGGGCAGCCATTTACAACTGACCGTAATGTGCTTAAATGTTGGCGAAGATATTGGACTGGAAATGCATCCTGATGTAGATCAGTTTCTTAGAATAGAACAAGGACAAGGTTTTGTCCAAATGGGAAAAAACAGGAATGAATTGACCTTTGCAAGATATGCTGGTGAAGATTCTGCTATAATCATTCCAGCGGGCACGTGGCATAACCTTACAAATACAGGAAATATTCCATTAAAGCTGTATTCTATCTATGCTCCGCCTAATCATCCTTTTGGGACGATTCATCTAACTAAAGCGGACGCTGTTGCGGCAGAATATAATGAGGGATCTAATTACGTGAATTTCTATGGACAGCCGACAGATTTTCCATCTGGCATCAGGTAATGTGAGAAAGTAATATTAAATGCAATGTTGCTAATCAGCTGGGGTTGTGTTTTCTATGAATCATTGGCATAAAAATCTTTCTGTAATAAAACAAAAGATAACCATGTGCGAGGACTAGTAAAATGGCTAAAATAAGCAGGGATGGATCAAGGAAAATATGTAAGAACAAAATGTTAGCAATCACAGGTGCTAATATTATTAATATCAGTGGTAAAAACTGGTGAAGGATTAATAGAATACCACAAATAATTTCTAACGTTTTTTCAATAATTAATAAATACTCAAACTCGAACAGTGCCATTGCCTCAGGACTTGTTGCTATAAAAGGTTCGAGACCAAAAATTACAAAATAACCATTTATTCCGGCAGTTAAGAAGACTATGCCTAAGAAAATCCTGCTCACATGCATGATTAGTTTTGACATGTACGAAACTTCCTTTCTAAATTATTCAGTTATTAATTATTTTTATGAAAAGTAGTGAGATAATTTCTGCAGATTTTTAAGGAGGGGGAAAGGAGCCGATTTTAATATCGGCTCGGTTTTCACTCGCTTAAAGAAAGGAAACAGTTCATTCCCCATATGGATCAATTGTCTGAATCTTTCCATCTTCGTTATAGTTCAACTCGGTAAATTTTACTGAACGTTTGTGATTGACGCCATCTGACATAGAACAATCATGATAGAACAAATACCATTTTCCGTTAAATTCTACAATGGAATGATGAGTAGTCCAGCCGATAACAGGTTTTAGAATCGTTCCTTTAAATGTAAAAGGTCCCTGTGGATTCTCGCTCACGGCATATACAATTTTATGAGTTGTTCCTGTTGAATAAGATAAGTAATAAAGTCCATTATATTTATGAACCCATGGTCCTTCAAAAAATCTGCGGTCTTCGTCACCTGCTAGAATAGGATTCCCATCTTCGTCTAATATCGTTATCTCTTTGGGATCGTGTTTAAATGTCAGCATGTCTTCACTTAACTCAGCAACTCTAGGTCCTAAAGCAGGCGCAGATGGATCTGGTCCTTCCGCATCTGGTATGAAACTGCCAGTCTGCCATTTTTCTAATTGGCCACCCCATAAACCGCCAAAATACACGTATGCTTTTTGATCGTCATCTACCAGAACTGCTGGATCAATGCTAAAACTGCCAGGTATGTAATTTTCCTCAGCTTTAAATGGACCAGCAGGGTTATCACTTACTGCTACCCCGATTCTAAAAATGTTGTCATGATCTCTTGCAGGGAATACAAGATAATACTTGCCATTTTTATATGCTGCATCAGGCGCCCAAAGCTGTTTGCTGGCCCATGGAATATCCTTCACGTGTAATACTTCTCCGTGATCTATACATGGAGCGCTTACATCTTCCATCGACAAGACGTGGTAGTCTTCCATTTTATACTGATCACCATTGTCATTAGAAGGCTCATCATGATCCAGATCATGTGATGGATAAATATACAGTTTCCCGTCAAAAACGTGTGCAGAAGGATCTGCTGTGTAAATGTGTGTAACAATTGGCTCATTCGGTTTAGTCTTCGTACTCATAATATCCCTCCAAATATAAAATGATTTAACTATAATACTAGTATATTAGAATAAAGGGACTTTGTACAGTCGAAAAACAAACTATTTTACCCGCGGTATTTCAAGGGGAAATAGTTGTTCTATATAAGTTATTTACGGTAAAGGGTATTCTCTAATTGATGTTTCACACTAATCCAGTCATTTTCAATAATACTGTAAATCACTGAATTACGATATGTACCATCTTTTCGAATCATATGGTTACGTAATATCCCTTCTTTCTTACAGCCAATCCTTTCAATCGCTTTTTGTGACCGGATATTCTGTTCATCCGTTTTCAATTGAACACGGATCAGATTTAGTTTTTCAAAGCAATACTTCAAAAGCAAGTATTTACATTCCATATTAACCTTTGTCCCCCAAACATGCGGTGTCAACCATGTCCAGCCTATTTCTAAACTTCTAGTGAAGTTGGAAATATCAAGAAACCTTGTGCTGCCAACAATCTCATCTGATTGTTTATCAATGATAACAAAAGGGATCTCTGTTCCTGTTTCCATTTTTTCAATTGCTTCATTTACAAATAACTGCATATCATCAAACACTTGAATTGTTTTCGGTAAATGCCTCCAGATACTAGCATCCTTAGCTGCATTAAATAATTCCTTTGTATGTGAGCTGTTCATTACAGCCAGTTTTACAAATTCGCCTTCAAGACCGTACAGTGAAACTATCATATTTTTATCTCCTCTTGTACCGTTTTAATCATCTTAGCACAAATTAAGCAATCAATTCTTTAAATGAGAAGGAGTTTAATGAATTTTAAGCATGTTAAACCCAGAATTAGCAAATGCATTAATCATACCTGCCATTTCTTTTGGAGTTTTGTCCATTCCTCTTTCGAGCCAATTTTTAATTACATAGATTCCGCCACTTACAATAAAAGTACTCCAGTATTCTGCTATATCTTCACTTAATTGATTTTCAAGGGATCCGCTTTTTTTAATGTTTTCTTTCGCAACAGCCATTACCTTTTGAAGAAAGCCCGCATTTCCATTTCCTCCAAGTAATGTTTGACACACCTCTTTGTTTTTTACAATATACTCCATCAATTTTTCTGTAACTTGTTCCGCTTCATCCTCTTTGGTCAAGTTACAGCCATTTAAATATAATGTCATATCATCAATAATTTCCTCTTCCATCTTGGATAATAAATCATATTGATCAGCATAATGGGAATAGAATGTAGAACGGTTAATATCAGCCAGCTGACATAGTTCCTTTACTGTTATACTTGAGAGATTTTTTTCATTTAATAATTTTAGAAAACTTTCCTTTAATACCATTTGTGTATATTTTTTTCGACGATCCATGTTAAAAACACCTTCTTAAATATTGAGATTTTGTTAATTATCCAACATATTCTATGAAACTGTTGTACATTTAACACATATTAGAATACTGTTTGTTGAATAAGCAACATCGTGTCTATATAATAATAAAGTGGAATGTTTGTTTACGCAAGAGAGGATGAAGAATCATAGTATCGACAATATTAAAACATAAAAAGGCAGTGGTCATTGCCTTCATGGTCATTGCAGCAGTCAGTTCGATTGCACAGTTTTTTGTTTCAGTTAACTACAATATGGTAGATTACTTACCTGAAGATGCTCCATCTACCAATGCAATGGAAGTGATGGATGAAGAATTTGAAGGATCTACACAAAATGTCCGGGTGATGTTACAGGATGTCACCATACAGGAAGGTCTGCACTATAAAGAACAGCTTTCTTCAATTGATGGTGTTTCTGATGTAATGTGGCTTGATGACGCCATTGATTTAAAAACACCGATTGAAATGGCAGATAAGGATACTGTCGAAACATATTATAAAGACAACAATGCCTTAATCACATTAAGTATCCGAGATGGTGATGAGGTAGAAGTAACCAATGCTATTTATGAGATAATCGGTGAGGAAAATGCAATGTCCGGAGAAGCTTTAAACACTGCCACCTCACAGACGATGGCGGGAAAAGAATCGATGTATGCAGCTGCATTGCTTGTACCGATTATCATAATAATATTAGTGATTTCAACCAATTCGTGGATTGAACCATTGTTTTTCCTAATAGCAATTGGTGTGTCTGTTCTGATTAATCTTGGAACAAATATTTTTATTGGGGAAGTTTCATTTGTTACCCAATCGGTTGCCCCAATTCTTCAACTGGCAGTCTCGTTGGATTATGCTATCTTTCTGCTGCACAGTTTCTCAGATTACAGGGAGAAGGTAGCCGATCCGAAAGAAGCGATGCAATTAGCAATGAAAAAGTCTTTCCCTGCAATTGCTGCAAGTGCATCAACTACTTTTTTTGGATTCATAGCATTAACTTTTATGAAATTCGAGATTGGATCAGACTTAGGAGTCAACCTTGTAAAAGGGATTGTGTTAAGTTTTATTAGTGTCATGGTTTTCTTACCTGCACTGACACTTTGGTTATACAAATGGATGGACAAAACCCAGCATAAACCTATTATTCCGAAGTTTAAGAATGTTGGGAGAAGAATTATTAAGTTAAAAATACCTAGTATTCTCGTAGTCTTAATCATTATCATTCCTGCTTTCCTTGCACAGAGTAATACTAATTTTATTTATGGAATTGGTGATCAGCCTGAGGAGACAAGGGCAGGAAGGGATATAATCGAAATAGAGGAAACCTTTGGTAAGTCAACACCTGTTGTACTTCTTGTACCAAAAGGCGATACCGCAAAAGAGGATGAACTTGTTCAGGATTTGGATAACCTTCCGGATGTAACAAGTGTACTTGCCTACGTAAATGCAGTTAGTCCTGTGATTCCCCCTGAATATCTCGATGAATCAGTAACAGAACAGTTTTATTCGGAGAAGTACAGCAGAATAATAATATATGGTAAGACAGCTACTGAAGGAGAGCGGGCATTTTCACTTGTTGAAAATGTGAAGGAACTGGCAGAATCGTATTATGGAGATGCAAGCCATACACTTGGGGAAAGTGTAACACTGTACGATATTAAACACACGGTGGAAAAGGATAATACAGTAGTCAATTTATTGACAGTAATAACGATTGCCATTGTGTTATTGCTAACTTTTCGTTCATTGTCTATCCCAATCGTGTTATTGCTTACAATACAAGCGGCAGTATGGATCAACTTAGCTTTTCCGTATTTTACAAATTCCTCCCTTGTATATGTAGGTTATTTAATTATAAGCACAGTGCAGCTTGCTGCAACGGTTGACTATGCGATCCTTCTAATGGAGGGTTATAAGGAGAACCGACAGCAAATGTCTGCATTACGTGCAATTAAACAGACGTTAGATGAGAAGATTTTCTCTATAGCAGTATCAGCATCTATTCTATCGAGTGTAGGTTTTATCTTATGGGGGACCTCTTCCAATCCGGTAGTGTCATCTATAGGACTGCTGTTAGGAAGGGGAGCATTGCTTGCTTTTGTGATGGTAATTTGTTTCCTTCCGGCAATGCTTCTGGTTTTTGACAAAGTGATTAACAAAACAACATTGAATGCAAATTATTATAAGGAGTCATGATAATATGAGACGAAAACATATAATTGTTGTATTGCTTACTCTTGTTCTCATTTTCCCTCCGTTTTTGCTGTCTGCAGCTCCAAATGAGGAGGAAAAGGTAACTGACAACAGTGGTGATGGGACAAATGGAGAATATAAAAATAAAGATGAGGTTATTTATGCGACACTTTCAGCAACAGGCGATGAAAAAGCGATGTATGTTGTCAACAGGTTTGATGTAACGAAATCTGGTGAAATCATCGATCATGGTCCATACGAGTCTGTGAAAAATTTGACAAACCTCTCTGAGATAGAACAAACAGATCAAAAAGTATCATTCCAAGCAGAAGAAGGTGAATTTTTTTATCAAGGTAACATGGATAACCAGTCACTGCCTTGGGAAGTAGATGTTACTTATACGTTAAATGGTCAGAAAACAGATCCGGAAAACTTGCTTGGAAAAGATGGAAAGCTCCAGATTGATATTGCTACATCTCCAAATGAGTCGGAGCAAAACTCGTTTTATCAGAACTACCTGCTGCAAGTATCAATGACATTGGATCCAGCCATATTTAACAATATTGAGGCAACGGAAGCTACCATTGCGAACGCTGGTAAAAATAAGCAAATTACTTATACTGTAATGCCTGGTAAAGAAGGGGATATGTCTTTATCTGCAGATGTGACAGATTTTGAGTTGAATGGAATTGAGATTTCTGCAGTACCTTCATCCATGTCAATTGAGACACCTGATGTTGATGAGATGACTGGTGAGATGGAAACATTGGCAGATGCTGTAGCAGAAATCAATTCAGGTGTGGCAGAACTTGAGGAAGGAATTGCCACACTTGATACTGGTGTCAATGATTTAGTCAATGGTTCACAGCAATATAATAACGGAATGGCAGAGATAAGCCAATCATCCACAGAAATTATTAACGCATCAACTTCGATCAAGGATGCTTTATCTTTAATGAATCAATCGCTGCAAGGTGATTCCGGTGACATTGACTTAACCCAGTTAACTCAATTGCCTGATGGACTTGTTCAAATGGGTAATGGCCTTAGTGAGACTGCAACTGGATTGTCTACATTGCAGGAAAACTATGTGAATGCATTGAACACATTAAACGAAGCGGTGGAAGCTATGCCGTCACATGAGATTACAGAGGAACAAATCAATGCTTTATACAGCAGTGGGGCTAATAGTGATGTTGTCGATAAATTAGTGGAAACATATAAATCAGCAAAAGCGATAAAAACAACCTATAATCAGGTGAAGGAAGTTTTCTTTACTGTTGAAGGTACGTTAAATCAAGTGAACGGTTCATTAAACGAAATGAGCGGCTCCTTAAATACGATGGCAACTAACTTATCAGATTCCCTGGATACAATGGATGTAACAGACTCATTAGGTCAACTGCAAGAAGGTATAGCAGGTTTATCAACAAACTATCAGGAATTTCATAATGGATTAGTTTCATACACAAACGGAGTTAGCCAGTTAGCAGAAAACTATAGTGGGATAAACAGCGGAATTGCTGAATTATCAAGCGGTACAGGTGCATTGTCAACAGGAGTAGGAGAACTACATGGTGGTACTGCAGAATTGGCAGATGCTACTGATAATATGCCAGATGAAATTCGAGCAGAAGTGGATGAAATGATAGAAGAGTATGATAAATCAGATTTCGATCCTGTATCGTTTGTTTCAAAGAAGAATGAAAAGGTGGAAACAGTACAATTTGTTATTAAAACGGAGAGTATAGTAAAAGAAGAAGTGGAAACAGAAGAAATTGAAGAAGAGCAGGAAGACGGATTCTGGTCTCGATTAGTTGAATTATTTTCATAGAATTAAAGCCCGGCATGTTGAGTAATGCCGGGCATTTGTATATTGGCTAACTCTATTATCCGACAGTTTTTTGTCACCATTTCTATTAGTATATTTATCAGTCTGGAAATATATTCATTCATAGGTAAATGAAATTACATCAGGTGTGCTTTACTTACTATAGAACCAGGTGATGAGTAAACTATATGACTAGGAAATATTTGCACTATTGAAAATCAAACATCCAAAAAAGTACTAATAACTAGGATAACAGTTGTCCTGACAATGGTTTAAAAACAAGCAAAATATTCCTATTTACAGTATTCTAAATTAATTGGTAGGCTGATAAAGAGATTGCATGAGGAGTTCTCAACTAAAATGAATACGCTTTCAAAGGAGGGGTGGAAAGGAACAGCTGTTGAGACCAGCATCTCATTTATAGGAAAAGGAGTGGATGAAGGTTTGCGAATTTCTAATTATTTTAACAAAAGTTTTTTACTAATTGTCGTACTATTATTAGTTTTTAGTAATTTTGGTCCCGTTCTTGCTGAAGATGTAAGTACAGAAGACAAATTCGAGCAAGTATATTTTACAGATTTCGGTGATTCTGGAGAACTGACACCGGAAAATTGGGGATTTACCACATCTGCTGCCACACTTTCAATCAATGAAGAAGAACTGGCAGGAAACAATACCGCAAAGTTGCAATACACCATTGTTGATCAATCAGGAGGACGGGTTGCGACAAAGACTTTTGATGAACCTGTAAGAGGGACACAAATGCTTGTTGAATATGACTGGTATCCTGGAGAGCACAATGACAAAGGCACTCACCCTAATGAAAATGGTGGGGAATTTAGAATTCTTGATAGTGCTGGAAATACTGTATTTACATTAAATCACACAAAAAATGCTCCACTTAAATATTTCCTAGGTAATAATGAAGCAACAACAACAGGATTTTCAGATCCTCATACATGGTACAATCTTAAAATTATGTTTGATTTGTTAAACAATAACGTAACACTCACTATGGAAAATAAAGAGAGTGGGGAAATCGAAACGTATGAATCTTCGTTAGACGGAGTCTCATTTGATGGTACGTTATCCACCATAAGATTGGTAGGTATACGAACATCAGGAAATAACCATACATGGACAACATATTTGGATAATATTAAAATTTCACAAGTTCCAATCGCGGATAATGTTATTACAAATGTTCCTTCATTACCATATCACCGGGTATATGCAGGGGAGACTACTGAGAATATTGATACAATAGGCTTGCCAGATACAGTGCCAGTAGTACTAGCAAGTAATGAAATAATAAATGTAGCAATTAATGAGTGGAAAACAACAGACAGAAAGTGGAATCCTGAGCAGGAAGGTATCTATCATTTCGAAGGCACTATTGCGGAGGACGACGAATTAGAAAACATCTTTTCCCGTAAAGCTTCTATCTATGTTTATAACCGTCTAACACCTCCAGACACCAATCGTGATACGGAATGGTTAAACAGGGGAGTAATAGCACTTAAGGCTGAGGACGGTATTTTCATTTCATGGCGATTACTTGCAGATGAATACGATAAGGATGTAAGTTTTAACATATATCGTGATGGACGAAAATTAAACGATGAACCATTATCGATTACCAACTATATGGACGAAGCTGGAGAAGCTGGAGCAACTTATAAAGTAGAAACATTGGTAAATGGTAAAAAGGCTGATATTAGCGATGTAACTGCTGCATCTAAAGATTACTTATCCATTCCCCTTCAAAAACCAGAAGGAGGCTCGACAGTTACGGGAGAGTATACTTACAGTGCGAATGACGCAAGTGTAGGAGATTTGGATGGTGACGGTGAATACGAAATTATATTACTCTGGCGTCCTTCTAATGCAATGACGGCATTGGAAGATGTGATTACAGGACCGACGATCTTTGACGCTTACGAATTGGATGGCACATTAATGTGGAGAATGAATATGGGAATGAACTTAACCTCAGGGCCACAATATCATCAATTTGTAGTTGCAGATATGGATGGTAACGGAAAATCGGAATTTCTGATAAAAACTGCTGATGCTACCAAAGTATATGGTGCAACAGATGGGGTATATGACCCGGAAAAGGTGATCAGTGTAATTGGAAATGAAGAGGATGATGGACGCTGGATAAATGATGGCGGCCACGTTGTCGGCGGACCGGAATATGTATCAGTGTTCAATGGCGAAACTGGTGAAGTGATTGATACAATTGACTTTGCCTTCCCTGTGGAAAAAGAAGAGGGTGATGGCGGCATCTCCTGGGGCGATAATTTCTACAACAGATCTGACCGTTTTCTTTCAGGTGTTGCTTATATAAATGGAAAAACTCCTAGTGCGATTTACGGACGTGGTTATTATGGAAGAACTGGCTTTGTTTCCTATAGCTTAAAAGATGGTCAGCTAGTGGAAGACTGGGTATTTGATACTGATGAGGCTGGACGAGGAGAAGGATTGGGTAATCACAATCTGGCAACAGGTGATGTTGATAATGATGGATTTGATGAGATAGTAGCAGGTTCTCTCACACTGGATCATGATGGTACTATTCTATACGCAATGGACGGTGAAATGGGAAGGGAGAAAGGTTCCCATGGTGATGCCCTGCATCTCGGAGCATTTGATCCTGATCGGGAAGGACTGCACGTATTCGGTGTCCATGAAGATCCGGGTGTTGCTTCACTACAATATCGGGATGGTGCTACAGGGGAAACATTGCGATCATTTTATGCATTCAAAGATGCAGGTAGAGGGGTCGCAGCAAATATTACCTCTAACCCAGGCTATGAATTTTGGGGTGCCGGTGGAGGAACAGCGGAAACTGGCGGCGGTGTATATAATGTACAAGGTGACTTGATTACAGACAGTTTCAGGGATATCGGGCTTCCTGTTAACTTTGTAACATATTGGGATGGTGATTTATTCCATGAGTTACTAGATGGAACCACGATCTCAAAATATGATGAAGAAACGAACCAAGTTAACGTAATAGAAAGCTTTGAAAACGTTGTAAGTAATAATGGGACAAAAGCGAATCCAACATTACAGGCTGATATATTAGGTGACTGGCGAGAAGAAGCGATTTATCCTACTGAAGATAGTTCAGAATTAAGAATTTTCAGTACAACGATCCCAACAGAGTACAGACTGCCGACATTAATGCATGATACAGTTTATCGGATGGGAATTGCGTGGCAGAATACTACTTATAATCAGCCACCACATATTAGTTATTATCTAGGTGAAGACGTAAGAGAAGATGTGCTGAATGGTACACTGGAATTCCCTGATGTTGATTACACAGCAAATCTGAATGCTATGAAGCATACGCTCGAGTTAACCTCAAACGATAAGAAACTGAATGTTTTACAAAATAAATTGGAACAGGCACAACGTCATTTAAATAATGGCAGAACAATGCAGGCATCCAAACAGCTAGACGTTTTCATCAAGCATTTAGCGAAGAGCGACCTTGAAGAAAGTGTAAAAGATTCGTTAAACGAAGATGCTGTTAAGCTGAAAGATATGTGGAATAGATAAAGGAAAAATGGAGAGTACCATAAAGTGAAATATTGATAAGTGGGGGTGTTGAGCCCCCGCTTGCCTGCTTCTCATTCATTGCTCTATGGGGTAATAAAGTTCTCAGTATAAAACGGGCGAGAATCATCGGCAAAAGCAACTCCAACTGCAAGGGACTGATAGTCATTTTTCAATATATTTTCCCGATGCCCCAGTGAGTTCATTAACCCTTCATGGGCAAAAATACTGCTTGATTGACCTGCTGCCAGATTTTCCCCGGCCATTCGGTAGTCAATACCATCAGATGATAAGCGGTCAAACGGTGATTCACCGGCTAAATTGGTGTGGGAGAAATATCCGTTTACAGCCATATCTTCACTATGGTTACGAGCTGTCTTTTTTACAGAATCTGCCCATGTTAAGACTTGTTTTCCATGAACTGCTCTTGCGGCATTGGTTAAATCAAATAATTGATATTCGAAACCCTCTTTTAACTGATCACTTGGCTCACCAAAAAAACCATCTTTCTTACTTTCTAAATCTGCTGAAACAATTTGTATTGCCGTAACCGTGTCTCCTTCATGTAAATCATAAAAAACAGTTACATAGTTCTGGTCAATTAGAAAAGTATCATATTCCCCGTTATTTTGTGTTTGATAATAGGTAAACCCTTTTCTGATCCCATCTACAGGTTCATCTAAAACAGACTTTACAGCATTCCTGTTACTCCCTAGAGATAATCCATTAGTAGAAGTTAACAGCTCCTGATTTGTGTACATACCGGATACATTCCCGTTTGAATCATATGCTACCATCACAAAATTCTGGTAATTTTCGTGGTAGGTATGCCACTCCACACCATATTCGTTTAAAGATCTTCGCTTTGGATCACCTAGTTGATTTTCTACATCTGATTGTTTATCGCCTATTTCAATATTATAAATGGAGAATGTTTGAGACGATGGTGCAGTTAAATCAGGCTTTTCCACCTCGGGTTTATTCTCTTCTTCCAGGTTTTCAACTTTCCCAATAAGAAGTTGAATCTCCTGGTTTATAGAATCAATAATTGCATGGATTTGCGGGTGTTCACTTATAAATTGAATATCTTCTTTGATTTCTTGTGCAACACCACTAACTCCTGATTGCTGAAACTGATCACCGTAAAAGTAATATAACCCTAAAAATACAATGATTAACATTGACAAGAACTTTAACTTGCCCAAACCCTCACCTCACATCCGTTCATCGCTTTATTCATATTTTAACCAAATCTATCAAGATACAACCATTCAAAGTCTCTTGCAGATTATGGTTTATGTTCAAGTATTGGAGTGAAATCAAACAATCTGCCTTCATAGATTAATTCTAAGTCCCCGCTATTTCGGAAGTCATCAGGAGTAACCATTGCAGGGAGTTTATCCCATAATTTTATTCCGGAACGATGTAAAATTTCAGCGACGAATTGTGAGCAAAAGTAGGAATTGCTGAATTCAATAGGCTCTTTTATAGATACACCGAACACACCAAGAATATTATACAGGAATTTATCATTATTTTTTATAAATACATGGAGTACACGCTTCATCTTTGACATTTGTCGTTCACTGACTTTTAATTTATAAATAACACAAGTAGTATCAGGATATCTGCTAAATGTACCTGACCATATATCCTCTTTAACAAACCCTCCGTTCAAAGGATTTTTAGGATTTTTCCTTCCAAAACTGTACATTTCTCTTAATTGAGGATCAAAAGAAATGGAAGCATGGTTATACGGTGCTTTTGTATACTTTTTTATCATTGTTGTAAACAGTGTTCCTGTATCTGAAAGCATAATATAAACATAACACATGTTTATCCCCCTAACTTCATACCTTCTCATTCTTTTTATTATACATCAGTTATTGTAAAATAAATGAAGCAGGAAAAAAAGGGGGGAATAGAATGGAAGAAACGATCTGGACATTATCTGTCATTCTAATAACTATAACACTAGCAACGATATTATTTAAGATTGCGAAGAAAAAACAGCCAGGTAAAGATTTTTCTGGGATAGCATACCGTATTAAAGTCTGGTGGGGCATGTTTGTTGTATTCTTCTTTGCTACACTGTTTACTCCAGCACTGTCATTACTGTCGATTATGGCACTGTCCTATTTTTCGCTTAAAGAGTATTTTTCCATGATGAAAACAAGAAAATCTGACCGCAGACTTTTTTTATGGGCATACTTAATGATTCCAATTCAGTATTACTGGATATACATCGGCTGGTATGGCATGTTCATTGTTTTTATTCCTGTATATGTATTTTTATTCCTGCCTTTACCGCGGATTATAAGAAAAGGAACAGTAGGTTTTCTCCGGTCTGTAAGTTTTACACAATGGGGTGTCATGCTAATGGTATTTGGGTTAAGCCACTTAGCTTATTATCAATTCGCTACGCCTGAATATGGATCGAATTTAGTCTTATTCCTCATCATCTTAACCCAAACAAATGATGTAATTCAATATCTTGTTTCATTATACATAGGAAAGATAAAGATCGTTCCGTCTGCTAACCCGTATATTACACTCGAAGGATTTATAGCTGGATTGCTCGCCACATCTTCAATTTCCTATTTGTTATATCCGTATCTCACACCATTTGATTGGAAGTTTGGAGTTTTGTCAGGGGCAATAATTGGTGCAGCAGGTTTTATCGGAAGTTTAACCGTCTCTGTTTTGAAGCGGGATTTGTTAATAGGCAATCAGGCAAAATTGCAGCTGCTGCAAGGCCGTTATTTAAGCAGAATTGACAGCCTGACATACACATCCCCTATCTTCTTCCATATTATCCGTTATTACTTTGACTTTATGTGAGTATAAGAAAAGAGCACCGTACTGTCGGTGCTCTTTTACTGTTCTTTTACAGCGCCTGGTCAAGTACTGTTGTTTGCATCCTCGAAGCTACTTCTTCAAGTGCTTCTTCAGGATTTGGTCCTTCGACAACACATTTAATTTCAGTTTCTTCCTCCACTAGGAGAGAAAATGTCACTAAATCAGGTAAATGCTTTGTATTAATTAATTCATGGTTATGTAGCAGGTAAATATTCCCGCTATAGATTTTTTCATACAAGTGAATCGACAAGACTTCGTTGATTGATAGTTTTTTATTTAAAGTAATAGTTTTTGATTTGAATTCTTTCATCTGAATGGCCTCCTGTGTAATTTTCTTTAATAATCTATACACCGTTTTTATAAATTTGAAACATTTTCTCTAGTTAAAAAATGATGACAATTGTTACAATATTGAAACATTCAGCTGGAAAATGGGGATTTATTTATGATGAAAAGGGAATGAGATCTATATAGCAGAGCACTTCCATGTTACAATATAATTTTTAAGAAATGTGAAATAATTATGCTCATCTACGGCAACATAGACTACTGGAATAATAAGTTGGGTGGTTTTTATGATAGAAACTATTACAAAGTCACATTTATTAAGTGACATGAAAACAGCTGAAGAGATATATCAGATGTTAGCAGCAAACCTTGACCGCAGTCAGTTAAGGTTTTCGATTGTTTTTCTGTCCATTCACCCTTTAAGTGATGTAGCAAGGACAAGGAATAGTACTATTAAGCAACATGCTATTAATAAAGTGGAAAGATACTTAATGAAACAGAAGCGTTTATCTGATTTATTATTTCCACGGCCAACCGAAGGGAATTGGATGATGTTTCTAACTAACTCAGGAGAAAAGGAAGCAGTAGCATTTCTGAACCGGATTTTTAATAAGGATGCTTTGTGTTTTTTGGAAAATAATCAATTTTTCACAATAGAACTAGCCGCTAGTATAGTAGAAATTAATCAGCAGAATTTAGCTTATCGTGAGGCTTTATACAAAGGGCAGGAAGGATTATATCAGGCACAGGAAGAAGGATATTTCTCAACGGTGATAGTGAAAAACGTTAAGGATAAGGAACATTTTAAGACAAAGGTAAGTATTGTGGAAAGTGATCTTGTTGTAAGACGATTACTGCAGTCTGTTTTGGAAAATGCAACAAAAGAGAACTTCTCCTGGGAAATCCGTACATTCACGGATGGAGAGGAATTCCTTCAATCCGATTGGTATTATTCAGGTGATACACATCTGGTTTTGTTTAATGAAGTACTTCCAAAAAGAAATGGGATTGATATTTTACATCATGTACAGGATATGCCCAATAAAAATAAGTTCATCCTTTTTATGCTCTCAGAAAGAAACTCGGAGGAAGCGATGATTTACGCGTATCGCTCGGGTGTCGATGAGTATATTACAAAGCCAGTCAATATTCAATTATTGACAGCCAAAATTGAACAGATTGTAAGAAGGTACACTATATGATTCAGCAATTGGTGATCATATTAGCAATTGGTATTGTTGTGATGTGTTCTCTATTACTGATTCTTACATGTTATGTAGTTATCCAAAGGTTAATAAATAAAAGAGCACGTTTATTAATTAATAATTATATTACAAAGCATGCGGACGATTGGTATGATTATTTAATCAATGAGATAGATAATGAGGATCTTATTAAACCTGCATATGCGCAGGATTTTGCAGCGATCGAGGAAATACTAGGAAAATATAAAAAGAATGTAACAAGCAATCGTCTATCTCTCCGCATTTCAATGTTTGCCAATGACTACATGTCCCATTATTACTGCAAAAGACTACACCATTCTCGCTGGAGTATACGCTTGAATGCAATATATCGAGTGTTAGATTTTCAGATAGATAGTTTGACATCGACAGTTATAGAGATGATGGACAGCGGGCGAAAATATACAGATCAGGAATATTTCCATATGCTGAAAATCGTTGTGAATTTCCAACCGGAAAAGGCAAAAGAAATTTTTATGCGACCGCCTATTAAACTTGGCGAATTTGAGTACCGTCAATTACTTCTGCTTTTGCATGCAGAAACAAAAGACAAGCTTCTTTTGTTATTTGACAACCTGCCTGAACCATGTCAATACGCATTGATAAAAGTAATTGCTGAAAAAAATGACCGCAACAAGATTACTTTCCTTGAGGAGCTTATAGCAGATAAAGATAAAGAAATGAGAATCCGGGCATTGAAAGCGATCAGTGTGTTGGGCACCATCTCTGATGTTAATCGCTACCTTCCAATAATGGATTCTAAGCATTGGGAAGAACGACTGATGCTCGCAAAAATCCTCAATTATATTCCTGTTGAACAATCTAGTCAGCCGCTTAAGAGATTGATGCAGGACAGGGAATGGTGGGTTCGTTATCAGGCAGCAAAATCACTGGTAAATAGTGCACGCGGCAAACTGATATTAAAGGAATTTATTAAGGAAACGGACGATCTTTATGCCAAAGAAATGGCTAATAATGTGATACAGGAGAGTTTATGAAATGGTGAATCCTAGTGCAATTATCAATTATATTCTACTGTTTTTCGCTTCATTTATTTTCCTTTACATGATCCTTGTTATTGTCTCATACGGAACAATGCTCTTATATGCATTGCGACATCTGAGGAAAGATTATCATCTTGATCAGGAAAAAGAAGACCATGATTTAGTAGAATTACAATTTGCGAGGCCTGTTTCTGTCATCGTACCTGCATATAATGAGGAATTAGGAATAATTGAGAGTATTCATTCACTTCTCAGCTTGAAGTACCCTCAGTACGAGATTATTGTAGTAAACGATGGATCAACTGATCGGACTATGGAAAAATTGTTAAATTACTTTCAAATGGAGAAAACAGAAAAAGTTTTTAAAAAGCAAATCGACACAAAACCGGTGGAAGGGATTTATCAATCGAAGATTCATCCTGATTTGCTATTGATAGATAAAGTCAATGGGGGAAAAGCGGATGCTTTAAATATTGGTATTAACGCATCGAGATATCCATATATTTGTTCGTTAGATGCAGATTCCATACTAGAGAACTCAGCATTAATTCGTGTGATGAAGCCATTATTAACATCGAATGGTAAAGTTATTGCGGCAGGAGGAAGTGTTAAAGTAGCTAATGGAAATGATATTCAGTTAGGTTCACTGATGAGTGTTTCTCTTTCTGATAAAATTCTTGTTGTCATGCAGGTGATAGAATATTTTCGTGCTTTTTTAATGGGAAGGCTCGCTTTAAGTAAGATGAATTTATCCCTGATTATCTCAGGTGCATTTAGTGTTTTTGAGAAGAAACATGTCATATCAGTTGGAGGCTATGATACAACTGCAATTGGAGAAGATATTGAATTGGTGATAAAACTGCAGAAATATGTAAAAGACTCTGGGGGAAAACAGGAAATCCAGTTTGTTCCGACTCCAGTATGCTGGACGGAAGCACCTGAATCTTTGCATTCTATTCGGAAACAAAGAAGAAGGTGGCACCAAGGTCTTCTGGAGAGTTTATGGAAATACAGGCAAATGACTTTCAATCCTAGATACGGAATAATTGGTATAGTATCATTACCGTATTTTTGGATTGTTGAGTGTCTTGGTCCAATTATTGAAGTGATAGGATATATTTTTGTCCTGGGGTCGTTTTTTACCGGCAGTATATATGTAGAATTTTCTTTATTACTTTCTCTTCTCTTTATTTTATACGGGTCTATCTTTTCTTTTACATCCGTCATTTTTGAAGCATGGAACACGAGAACTTATCCGAGTATAAGAGATCTCTTTCGGTTGATACTGTTATCTTTTACTGAGGTCTTTTGGTATCGCCCCCTGACTCTGATTTGGCGAATAGAAGGAATCTTCCACTTTCTCACACAAAAACATGACTGGGGACATCTGGAAAGGAAAGGGTTGGCAAACAAGGAGGGAAATACTTGAAGAGATTAGCTTTATTTGTCGGGATATTGATTGCATGTGTACTGTTACCAATCATTTTATGGTTTTCCCAGAATGGTAAAGAACTAGAGGTTGTAATTATCGATAAAACAGTACTTGATGATTCTTACAGAGAACACAGTGGGCTTGTATGGGCATTGAACCATTTGAAATACAGAAAAGAAGATGGAACAACGTACAATATGGAGGAGGACTACTATGGTATAAAACCGAATAAAGAAAGTGAGAAGTATGAGCTTATTCCTCCCCCGGATTCATATGATAAAACAGATCTGATTTATATTGCAGACACGTACGGAGTTTATGACCAAGATTCTTCATTAAACAGTAACGGAATGAATGGAGCTCATTCTGAACTGCTCTACGGTGGAATGGAAGAGGAGGAATGGCAGCAAATAGCAAGCAGGTTACAACAAGAAAAACCAGCTACCTTAATAGTAGAGTTCAATTCACTTTCTTTTCCGACAAACGAAAAGGTAAGACAAAGCATGGAGCAGTTTCTCGGAGTCGAACGTAGTGGCTGGATTGGGCGTTACTTCGAAAGTTTAGATCCTGATTTAAATGGTGATATCCCTAAATGGGTAACTGACGAACATCCCGACATTTTTAAATATGAAGAATCAGGCTTTCTGTTAGTTAATGAACAAAAAAATGAGGTTGTCCTTCTTAAATCGGAGCAGCATTTGAAGGGAAAGGGTATTTCCATTCAATTTACTAAGGAGGGCCAGGAAAAATTTAATATGGATAAATCTGCCGCATATTACAACTGGTTCGATATTGTCTCAGCAAGTGGTCCAACAGAAACTTTAGCCGAATATAACTGGGACTTAACTGATAAAGGGAAAGAGTTATTAGCGGAATACAGTATTCCACAGCAATTTGCCAGTATAACGGAAAATAAGCGGAATTCTGCAACCAGTTATTATTTTGCGGGAGATTATAATGATATTGCTTCCGCGCCATATTTTTATCAAATGGAAGGATTGGATGTCCTTTATCGGCTGTTTAAGAAGTTCTCAGATGAGTCATTTTACTGGTCACTATATATACCTGTAATGGAGAATATTTTAAATGAAACAAGGGAAAGGACTGCGGATAATATTCCAAACGATGAAGCCGGTGTGGAATTGATGTATAACAGCAGAATTAACAAAGATAAATTTGAAGTCCTGATTGATGGAGAGTGGAGTACATTACCTGTAAAAGGGGTCAATATGGGGATGGCTAAACCTGGCGCTTTCCCAGGTGAGGCTGCAATTACGGAAGAAGAGTATTCACGGTGGCTTGAGTCAATTGCTGACATGGGTGCAAACACAATTAGAATATATACAGTTCATCCGCCAGAATTTTATCATGCTTTTAAACAATATAATGAAACTCATGAAGACAAGCTTTATTTATTTCATGGTGTCTGGATTGATGAAGAGGGATTGGTAAGTAAATTAGATGCTTTTGACGATGCCATCGTACAGGATTTTCAGACAGAGATGAAGAAAATTGTGGATATTGTTCATGGGAATGCAACTGTGCCATCCCATCCTGGACACGCTTCAGGAGTATATAGTGAAGATATTTCAGAATATGTAATTGGCTGGATCATTGGAATTGAGTGGTTCCCTGAAATGGTTGTTAATACAAATGAAGTGAATAAGGATATTGATGAGTACAATGGAGAATACATTTATACACAAAATGCCAGTCCCTTTGAACATTGGCTTGCCGTTCAATTAGAAGAACTTGTGAGCTATGAAAAGGAAAATTACAACTGGATTCGACCGGTCAGTTTTACCAACTGGGTGACAACAGACTTACTGGAGCACCCTGCAGAACCTAGTCCTGAAGAGGACATGGTGAGTGTTAATCCTAACCATATTCACGTAAAGGGAGAATTAGATAAAACAAAACAATTTGCTTCCTATCATGTGTATCCATACTATCCGGATTTTTTAAACTATGAGGAAAATTATTTGAACTATAGAGATCACCGGGGAAAAAGGAATAACTATGCTGCATATTTGGAAGAATTGCACGCAGCCCATGACCTCCCTATATTAATTGCTGAATTCGGTGTTCCCGCATCCCGTGGGATGACCCATGCCAATCCGAATGGATGGAATCAGGGATTTTTGTCTGAGAAAGAGCAAGGGGAGATAGTAGTAAATTTATATGAAGATATCGTTCAGGAAGGACTACTGGGCGGTTTAATCTTTACATGGCAGGATGAATGGTTTAAGAGGACATGGAATACGATGGATTATGATAATCCGGATCGACGGCCGTACTGGTCAAACGCACAGACGAATGAACAGCAATTTGGACTTTTAAGTTTTGACCGTTTGAAAATTAAAGTAGACGGGGAGACAACGGATTGGTCAGATAGCACCACACTTTATAATAAAGAAACTGGTAATCTGACATCCCTTCAGGCAGATTACGATGAACGGTATTTGTATCTTAAACTGGATCTAAACAAAACCGGTAACCATCATTGGAAAATCCTGTTGGATACTTTGCCGGATCAAGGTAATTTGACTAGTGAGTCACTTGAAAATAAACAATTCAGTAATGGAATTGATTTTATAATTGATATTGATCAGAACGGTGAATCAAGAGTGCGAGTGGATTCATATTATGACCTGTTCACATACCAGTATCGTTATCAATTAAAATTGATCGATCCAATCAGTGATCCTTTAAAACAAAACAGTGGTAAGTTTATTCCTGTTAATTATGCTTTAAGTAATGAACTGCTCATCCCAAGTACAAATAAAGTAATTCCTTTTAATTACTATGAGACCGGTAAATTAATGGAAGGAAACGGAAACCCTGAATTAGCGGATTATAATTCTTTAACAGATTATACTGTTAATAATGACGGTGGGGTCATAGAAATTAGGATTCCTTGGCTGTTATTAAATTTTAGAGATCCAAGCCAGAGAGAAGTAACAGGAGATTTATATCAAGATGGTTTAAATTCAAGTGTAAAGGTTGATCAAATTCATATTGGTGCAATAGAGCAGAACGAAGAGGGCAAGATAGTAGATTCTCTGCCATCATTAAAGAATAACCGACTTGATCCATTAAACGCATATACGTGGGAGACTTGGAATGAGCCGCAATATGAGGAAAGATTGAAACAGTCCTATTATATTATTAAGGAAGCATTTAAGAAAGAATAAGTTGAAAGAAACGCAAGTTTATCATTATGTGATTAGCTTGCGCTTCTATTTATATTTTAATGGATGGTAAATTTTCTTTGTAGTTTGGTTCATTTCGTTTACATTACACATGGTCTTACAGTAATATTAAAAGAATAAAAGGTTCCAAACAGCATATAAGTGGGGGATGTTTATGAAGCTAATTGCAACAGATTTAGATGGTACATTATTAAACGAGAACCATGAAATTAGTGAGGAAAATATTCAGGCATTACAATTGGCCAGAGACACTGGCACAGAAGTTGTTGTTGCGACAGGAAGATCGTATTCTGCCGCAAAACTGCCTCTTCAGAATGCCGGTCTAGATTTTCCGATTATCTGCTTAAATGGTGCGAAAATTTATGATAAAGAAGAACGGTTAATCAGATCTTCACCTCTCGATAAGGATACGTGCAGGGAAATTCAGCAAGTATGCCAGCAGAACAATATGTATTTTGAAGTATTTACGAATAAAGCTACATACTCAGAGAGCAGGGAAAAGTTTCTGGAAGTAATGATAGATATCATGGTATCTGCCTTTCCTAATTTGACACGGAAAGATGTGGAGGCGGAAGCAGCAAACCGTTTTCAGCAGGAAAAAATTGAAACAATTCATGATTTTGATGCATTATTTAACAGGGAAGATATCGAGGTATATAAAGTTCTGGCATTTTCTATGGATGATGCCGTACTTGATCGTGTCAGAGGGAAATTAACAAATGAAGATAAACTGACTATTACCTCTTCAGGGTTTTCTAATTTAGAGTTCAACCATCCCGATGCACAAAAAGGGATAGCCGTCCGGATTTTTGCTGAGAAATATGGAATTGACATGCAGAATGTGATGGCAATAGGAGATAATTTTAATGATGTTTCGATGATTAAAGCAGCCGGATTCGGTGTAGCAATGGGGAATGCGAATGACGAAATTAAGGAAATAGCGAATTACACCTCGAAAAGCAATCGTGAAAATGGAGTAGCATATGCCATTAAAGAATTTCTCAATAAATAAAGCCTGCTAATCTGGTGGCAAAAACTCCATTTTCTTTTGGAATTCAATAAGAAGCCCGGACAGATATAAAAAACGTACCGAGTACGCACCTTTTATGTCTGTCCGGGCTGTTACTGAAAGCGATAACATTCCTTTCTGATAATTAAGATTATAGCATTTTGTTAAAACGTTTTCAACTGTTTTTTTATAATACGTATACTGTACGCAAGGATAAAATAGTGTATGGTAAACTGGATGGTACACAATCTCTATAAGTAAAACCGGGAGGAAATAAACTGATGAATAAGGAATTTATGGAGAGAGCGTTAGAACTGGCTTACGACAATGTAAAAGGGAAGAACGGAGGGCCTTTTGCTGCAATAGTAGTCAAAGATGGAGAAATTGTAGGACAAGGTACGAACATTGTTACAACATCGAATGATCCAACTGCCCATGCAGAAATTACTGCAATAAGAAATGCATGCAGTAAATTAAATGATTACCAATTGACAGATTGTGAGATCTATACGTCATGTGAGCCGTGTCCCATGTGTCTTGGAGCCATTTACTGGGCTAGGCCGCGAGCTGTTTATTATTATAATACTCGTGAAGAAGCGGCAAAAATTGGTTTTGATGACCAGTTTATTTATGATCAGATTGCTTTACCGATGGAAGAAAGAAGCCTTGATATGAAAAGGGTAAATGTACAAGCTAATAAACACCCATTCGAATTATGGCATGTCACAACAGATAAAGTAGAATATTAATTGAAGGCTGGGCTGTAACCGAAGAGAATTTTTCCTCCTTTAATTGTGGCCCAGCCCCACATTCTCATATTTGTGACAAGCACCATTCCTTTTAGCAAATGACTAATTGACAAACGATCAAATATATTTTAATATTTAATTGAACACTGGTTAAAAAGGGGAATGAAGATGGCAGCCAGAAGAGCGGTCGAACAAGAATTAACACGACAGATGATTATTGATGTAGCACATGAACTTTTTGTTGAAGAAGGCTATCAGAATGTTTCGATGAGAAAAATAGCACGCAGTCTAGGATATAGTCATGGTGCCATCTATTATCATTTTAAAAATAAAGCAGATTTACTGACAGCAATGGTTGATCAGGATTTTGCCATGATTAACAATGAAATAGATAAATTAGATCATTTGAACATGAAGAATGAGGAAAAATTACGTCAATTGTTATTAGGATATATTCAATTTGGAGTGAATCATAAACATCACTATGAAGTGATGTTTATGATAAGAGATAAAGAAGTAAACAGCCATACGATGGAAAGTCCTAACAAAAGTTATTACAGATTTTCGAAAAAGGTTGCAGAACTAACAAACAACCAGTTACCTGTGACTGTTATATGGTCAGTGTTTCTCATGTTACACGGATTCGTTGCACAGTATTGTCGAACTGACCAATCCTATGAGAATATCAGAGGCCTTGCAGAAACACATGTACATTTAATTTTAAGAGCGATAAACAATTAATAAATTTTTTTAATCATTAATTAACCAGTGGTTAATAAAGGAGGAGCTATATGAAAAAGGTACTAGTATTGGGTGCAACAGGCGGAATGGGTAGGGAAATTGTTAGTGAGTTAACTGACAGGGGAATTGAGGTAATAGCTTTTGCAAGAAAAAAAGAAAGATTAATACAAATTTATGAAAGCAACAGGTTAGTAAAAATTAGATGTGGAGATATGTTAAATATTCAAGATGTTCTAGAAGCAGCAAAAGGAACAGACGTGATTATTCATAGTGTCAATGTCCCTTATGAACAGTGGCAGGAGAAATTATTCATAATAATGAAACATGCAATTAAAGCTGCACAGGAAAATAATGCAAAGCTTGCTATTGTTGACAATATCGATGCATATGGAAAAGGTAACAGGGAAAAGCTGCAGGAAGACCTTCCTAAACAGCCACATACCAAAAAAGGGAAGATAAGATTGGAGCTTGAAAATGTCGTCAAGTCGTCGAAAGTATCATATCTTATTGCACATTTTCCTGATTTCTATGGTCCACATGCAGAGAATGCATTATTAAATTATTACTTACATTCTGTTGTCGGAAAGAAAAGGCCAATGTTTGTGGGGAATCCGAATGTAATGCGTGAATATATATATACACCTGATGGAGCGAAAGCTATGGTGAATTTAGTATTAAGTGAAGCTGCATACGGACAAAACTGGAATATCCCTGCTGCCGAGGTCATTACCGGTAACCAAATTTTTCAGATAGTTGAGTCTTTAACAAATAAAAATGGAAAACCTGTGATAGTAAACAAAATGATGATTCGAATGATTGGACTGTTTAATAAAACAATGCGTGAAGCAGTGGAAATGCTCTATTTGATGGAAGAACCAATTGTACTGGATGGTACAAAGTATGAGAGAGAAATAGGCACATTACCAAAAACACCGTATGAGGCAGGAATTAGAGAGACTCTGGCTGCTTTAAGAAAAACAGAAAAAAACAATTAGTTATGGATGGAAATGACAGGAAGCAATTGCATTTTAAGAAGAAGTTTTCAATGCTCAAGTTCTTAATGTCAAATGTCATTACCTGAAGAAGCGAAAGAACGGGTTTTAAAAGCTCATCTAAAGGTGATATGGACCGTACGGAAGCATAACAGATAAATTTGGAGTGACTTGGCAGCTTTTCAGCATAAGCCACAAATTCATAAAAGACCCAGACGAGTAACAGTATTTCTTTAAGTAAGGATCTGTGTTAAACTGTGTAATGGAATAAATTTTATAGAAATCTGTATATATTACAGGAGAGGTTCTAGCTACACCCTCTATAAAAAACTAAGGATAATCGTACCTTACCTTAGGTATGATTTTTTTATTTTTCAGGTGTAACCAAACCTCTTCTTCATACGGAAAGGGGATTTTTTTATGGAGAAAAACAAACGGGCAGTTGTGGTATTTAGCGGAGGACAGGATAGTACAACCTGTTTATTCTGGGCACTAAAGAAATTCAAACATGTCGAGCTCGTAACATTTGATTATGATCAGCGCCACAAGGAAGAAATTACGGTGGCAAAAGAAATTGCTGAGGAACAAGGATTACGACATCATATTCTGGATATGGCTTTGTTGAATCAATTAGCTCCAAATGCACTGACAAGAGAAAGCATTGATGTTACCCATGGCGAAAATGGTGATTTGCCTTCAACCTTTGTACCTGGGAGAAATCTGTTATTCCTATCATTTGCGGCAATTCTGGCAAAACAGATTGATGCCAGACATATTATTACAGGTGTTTGTGAGACAGATTTCAGCGGTTATCCTGATTGTCGGGGTATCTTTGTTAAGTCCTTAAATGTAACATTAAATTTATCGATGGATAATGATTTCGTCCTTCACACACCATTGATGTGGCTGGACAAAGCAGAAACATGGAAATTAGCCGAGGAACTGGGGGCATTTGACTATATCAGAGAAAAAACACTAACCTGCTATAATGGCATCCGTGGCAGTGGGTGCGGGGAATGCCCATCTTGTGAATTGAGACAGAAAGGACTGGAGAAATATATCAGACTGAGAAGCGAGGGAGAGATGTGATATACGATTTCCAGATTGTTGATAAGTTACAAAAATTCGGTGAGGATATAAATAAAGATGAACTGCAATATCATCAAAAAAGAGTGTTGATTAGCAAAGAATTCAGTTTTGATGCAGCACATCATTTACATTGCTATGAAGGAAAATGTAAGAATCTTCATGGACATACATATAAAGTGATTTTTGGTATCAGTGGTTTTGTTAATGAGATTGGTATCGTGATAGATTTTAGTGAGATTAAGAAATTATGGAAGGAACAAATAGAGATATACCTCGATCATCGCTATTTGAATGAAACTTTGCCCAAAATGAATACATCAGCTGAAAATATGGTCGTATGGATTTACGAAAAAATGGAGGAATCCCTGAAAGAATACCCTAATCAATGCAAGGTAGAGTTTGTCAGATTATTTGAAACACCAACTAGCTATGCAGAAGCAAGGCGGGAGTGGATGCTAAGTGAATAATAGAATACCTGTTTTAGAGATTTTCGGCCCTACAATACAAGGAGAAGGTATGGTTATCGGCAGAAAGACAATGTTTGTCAGAACTGCTGGTTGTGATTACAGTTGCACATGGTGTGACTCTGCTTTCACATGGGATGGAAGTACGAAAGAGGAGATTCGCCAAATGGAGACTGAAGAAGTTCTGGCTGAATTGAAGCAGATCGGGGGAGAATATTTTGACCATGTTACCATTTCAGGTGGAAATCCGGCACTTTTCACATCTGTGAACGAATTAATTGACCTGCTCCACCACCATCATATCGAAGTGGCATTAGAAACACAGGGAAGCCGCTGGCAGGATTGGTTTTTGAAAGTGGATGATTTAACGATATCTCCTAAACCGCCAAGCTCAGGCATGGAAACAGACTGGTCCGTTCTCCATAATATTATTAACCGGTTAAAAGAAAATAATATCAGTTTAAAAGTCGTCATCTTTAGCAGAGGCGATCTTGCTTACGCTGAGAAAGTCCACCAGAGATTCCCGGGGATTCCTTTCTATCTTCAAGTTGGTAATGACGACATAATCGAGAAGAATCCAGATCAATTGGCATTGTATCTGCTGGAAAAATATCATTGGTTAATTGATCAGGTGGTAGCTTCTAAAACATTGAATCAAGTGCACGTTCTTCCTCAGTTACACGCCCTTGTATGGGGAAATAAAAGAGGTGTGTAATAAAATAACAGAAACTGCGAAAATTATACGCAGTTTCTGTTATTAATTCTTCGGGAGGAATTGGGAAAATATAGTTTCCTTCTGATGCTTATAAACATCCTCTCCAGAAATTTCATTGATTATCTTTATATTCCGGTCGACTGCTAAGCCTAAATTTGTTGCCCCTGTACCGTGTGAGTGCTCCAAATTAGTCAATGTATAAAAGTTATGGGAACGGTCTTTTTTGTGAAAGATCAGCTTGAAATCTTTATCAACTTTGAATCTTTTATCATCTTCCCAGACTACTTTGTCAGCGAAACGCTGATGAAACCATTTCGGAATATTCGGTTTGTATCCTGTTGCCATAATTAATTTATCTGTTGTAAAAGTGATAGATTCTTCTTTCTGCCACTGGGTTGCTTTGACAATTAATGAGTCCTTTTCTTTTTTTACGTCAGTTATTTCTGTTAAAGGCTGTATTGTCACAGGTAACGCTGTATTATTAACAGAACGGTGGTATAACAATTCATATATATTATGTAAAGTTTCTCCATCTATTCCTTTCCGAAGCTGACCGAGATGGTCAAGAGAGTTAACACGTGATTTGAAATCCAACTGGTGAAAATAATCCACATAATCTGGCGTAAATACTTCCTGCCCTAGTTTGGAATGATCTAGCTGCAAAAAACCGGGAGACCGGGTATACCATGTTAAATGATAAGAATATTGTTCCTGAAGTTTTAACAAATCATAAAAAATTTCCGATGCACTTTGTCCGGATCCAGCAATCGTAATACTGTCAGCTTTCAATGTATGCTCTTTGTGATATAAATATTGACTGGAATGATAAACATCTTCGATTTCGACATTTTCCCCGGTTTCAATTGGCATTATCGGGGTCTGTCCTGTCCCCATAACTACATGTTTAGTGAAGTAGGACTTTTGCTCATCCTTTTCCCAATGGTTGACAACAACTTCATAGTGATCATGATGATCAATTACATCACATACTTCTGAACGGAAATGGCAGTTAGATAGTAGCTCTGCGACCCATTTTAAATAGGCCGCATATTCAGGTCGCGGCATTTCTAATTTGTGAAAGAAAAAGAATTTATACAGCCTGTTATGTTCATGTAAATAATTTAAGAAGGTATATTTACTTGTTGGATTGGCAAATGTAACTAAATCAGCAAGAAAGGATACCTGCAGATCAGTTTCGTTAATTAACATGCCTGGATGCCAGGCGAATTCCCCATTTTGATCAAAGAAAATTGTATTTAAATTGCTGCGTTCATCAGTCAATGCGGCAAGTCCGAGATTGTACGGTCCAATTCCAATCCCGATTATATCGTAAAATTGTGTCATTTTTTTTCGCTCCAATTGTATTAGTTTTTAACTTAGATGATTGAACTCAAAAGTTTATACTTATGGAAACCATATCATTATTATATACATTGTTGAAACTTTTCGCTATTTTCATACGTATATGTAACAACCGCAACAGGAAGATTCCTAATGGTGATTTTGAAGAATAAAGGAGGAGAGCGGTATGAATCAAAGTGATGAACGGCTTTTTTCTATGTTAATTTATGTCCTGAGTGTTTTCTTCCCGGTTATCGCACCGTTATTAATATGGTTGTTGAAACGGGAGGAATCGACGTTCGTTGATTTTCATGGCAAGGAGTACTTTAATTTTTTAATATCTTTTACTATTTATGGAATAGTCAGCACTCTGCTTATGTTAATTCTTATTGGATTTGCATTGGTATTCGTGGTAGGAATAGGGATGTTTGTACTGACAATTGTGGGAGCGGTAAAAGCATATAATGGGGAAAGATACAAATTACCACTAGTCATTCATTTTTTAAAGTAATAAGAAGAGAGCGGGACATAACGATGATGTTCCGCACAAAACACGAATATTAGAAAAAAATTAATGCGCATAATAGGGATACTGTGCAGTAAAGGTGTATTTATGCTGAGTGCCATACTTACGCTACAGCCGGCCCCGTGGTAAAGAAGACACTGCGAAAGAGCATTTTGCTTGAGTAGATGTCGCACTTATGCCCTTGGGTGAAAGCGAAGCAATCGGACGAAGCGGTGGTATTTCACTCTAAATATTTCAAAGTTACTCTCTTAGGTTTAATGCACAGTATCCATATAAAGTGTATTAAAATTGGAAGATAGAGTTCTGAATAATTTATTTTTCTGCAGAATTCACCTCATTGTTCGGATTTTATTATAACTAATATGCCTTTTCCAGACTATTTCTATTCTGTAACTTCCACTGTATGTTCTTCGTGTTCATGCAGACCGTCATCATTTGTTACATGGATAACAATCGTATAGGAACCAGGATTACTAAATGTATGTGTTGCTGAATAGGTTCCAGATTCTTCTGTTGCATCAACCCATTCGTGTTTTTCTTCTCCGTCCCTGATAATCTCATACCGGACCCTTGCATTTTTTAAAGGCTGATTATCGAGCAATAGTGAAACATTTAAATCTGTTTCTTCGTTCATTCGTACATTTTCCACTTGTTCAAATGACATGCTGAAGTTTTCTGTATGACCATGATGGCTCTCTTCATTTTCTTCGTGGGATGGGTGAGTCTGGTCAGCTTCTGTTACTGTCTCACCAGTTATAGTAATGGATTTCTTAGGCATATTATGCATTTCCCTTGCCTGCGTATGGGCATAAATTTCATAAGTCCCCGGCTCATTAAAGGTAACTTCAGCAGTATAGGTACCATCATTATTGTTTACTGAATCAATCATTGTTGTATTTTCTTCATC
This sequence comes from Gracilibacillus ureilyticus, assembly GCF_900111195.1. Lineage (GTDB taxonomy): Bacteria > Bacillota > Bacilli > Bacillales > Amphibacillaceae > Gracilibacillus > Gracilibacillus ureilyticus. The sequence continues at coordinate 127,289 of NZ_FOGL01000004.1, read as the reverse complement.
TTCCACATTCCAATATTCAAATTCCATTTCGTCCGCATCAGCGACAGGTTCATCTCCGTATGTTACTGTTGCTTTCAACGATACTGTTTCACCAGCTTCTGCTGATTCAGGAAGATCAAAATTCACTTCCAGACTTGCCAGTTCTTCGTTTTCTTCTGTATTTTCTTCCTCATTTGTATTGTCACTGCATGCGGCCAGAAATAAGAATAGAATAGCTAACAACCATATTTTTTTCATATTGTTCCTCCGTAAAAATTCATTTATTTCAATGTTACTATACGATTAAATAAAATGGAAATCAATGGACAAACAGTGACAAAATCAAATCGTAACTATTACTGTTTACATTTACGAAGGTTGTATGTATAATAGATTGGTAAATCGTATTTATTCCGGTTTGTGTTTTTATAGAAAATAAAATTATTTCTATCTTAAAATACATAACATCCAGGGAGGGAAATCAAGTGAAGAAGTTAAGCTTATTACTGTTATCTTTTATACTGATCCTTTGGCTTGCAGCATGTGGGCAGGAGGAGCAAACAAGTGGAAGTAATGATGAGAAAGAATCAGGAAATGAAGTACTGGAAGTTTTTACATCATTGTATCCGTTAGAATACTTTGCTAGTGAAATAGGTGGGGAGTACGTAAAAGTAACATCAATTTTGCCGCAAGGGGCTGACCCGCATAATTTTGAGCCGACATCTAAACTAATGGTTGAAATTGCTGAAGGAGATCTCTTTATTTATAACGGGGCAAACATGGAAACATATGCAAGTGCGATTGAAGATGCTGTTAAGGATGAAGATGTAAAAATAGTAGAAGCTGCAGAAGGTATCTCCTTAGTTGATCATATACACGATCATACAGAGGGGACTGTAGAGACAGAACAGGAGCACAGTGAGGAAGAAGCACCAGCAACAGAAGATGAGCATAGCCATGAAGTAACAGCAGGAGATGAAGAGGCTGACCATAACCATGGAGACGTTGATCCTCATGTTTGGCTGGACCCAACAATGGCAATTGGATTAGCTGAAAATATTAAAGATGCATTAATAGAGGCAAACCCGGATCAGGCTGATATATTTGAAGAAAACTTTCATAGTCTTGAAGAAAGATTGGTTGCATTAGATGATGAATTTCACGAAACGATTGAACAGGCTGCTAATAATGAGATATTAGTAACCCATGCAGCATATGGCTATTGGGAACAAAGTTATGGTATTGAACAGATTGCAATAACAGGAATATCGCCATCTGATGAACCATCTCAAAAAGAAATCGAAATGATTATTGAACATGTTGGAACAAGTGGTATTCAATATTTGCTTTTTGAGCAGAATGTCGAGCCAAAGGTTGCGCAGGTAATTCAGGATGAAGCGGATGTCGAATCTCTGGAATTGCATAATTTGTCTATCTTAACTGAAAAAGATATAGATAATGGCGAAACATACTTTACATTAATGGAGCGAAACTTGGAAGTATTAGAAAAGGCATTGGAATATTAATTGGAGAAACCATTAGTCGAGATAGACTAGTGGTTTTCATTTTGTTTATGAGAATTTTTGTGAATGAACTTTTAGTAGCACCCAAGTAAGGGAATTCCTTGTAACTTTTTTATTTTGAGTTCGACTATAAAGATAAAAAGGTCGGGTGATTGTATGAAATATCTGTATAGTATCATGTTTTTATTTCTTGTTGCATGTGGAACGAGTAATCAGAATGAAGACGGGCAATCTGGACAATCAGATGAACATACTAGAACCAGCACGATGACGGGTTATATAGCAGAAGTGAACGAAGAACAAGTAATGGTAGTCGAGAAAAAAATATATCAGCCATTTTCATCTATACCTATTGAAGAAGCGAATGAAAAAGCAGGTAATGCTATTAATTTCCACTTAGAATCAATTAGTTCAGCGACGAATTTTCATATTGGCGAAAAAGTGGAAGTTACTCATGGCACTGTGCAAGAATCTTATCCTGGACAAAGCACTGCATTAGATATAAAAAGAGTAGTTGATGACACATATGACGTTATTATTCAACATGATGGAATAGAAAACGCAATTCAGCTTGAATTGTTACTTCAGGCAATTCAAACGGAAGAAGACCAGCAAATGAGAATGGTTCAGTACACGGTTGAAGGTGATCCGATATTTTATACCTATTCCTATAAAAATGATCAAATAAATGTATTAGTTGATGCATCTGAGGATCAATATGGTTCTAAAGATAATCGAATAACCCAGTTCACTTGTGATCAATTTGAATACTATCTAAAAGATCAGCAAACCATATCCTTTGATTTAGTTGGTTGTGATAATGGAGAAGATACAACATCGTTCCAAGTAGCAGAAATAAAATTATCGGAAATTATTATACCTTTCCAACAATACTCCAGCGTTCAGATATCAGTTGGAAATAATATATTATTAGACACGAAAGACAGTAAAGAAATTTCAAAAGTTATTGATGCGATTAAAAAGGGTGACGGACAATCAATTGCTGCGATGACTTTAATGCAACCAGATGGAAAACTTGTTCTGTCAGGTGAACTGGCGGATATAACATTTGATTTTTATCCGCCTGGTAACTTTGTTAGATTGAACAGTTACCTTGAGACAGAGTTATCCTTCTAGGATACAGACTGCTTCGGGAACATCGCGATTTGAAATCAAGGCATTTAGAGGATTCCGGACTGCTAAGTCTCTTTAATAAGTTACAGATAGTAGAAATTAATCAACAAAAAATGGATCCGGGCGAATGTTTTTGCCTGAATCCATCTTTACTATTTTAGCTGGTTATGTTCCAGTCTTATGTTGATTTCGGATTATTTATTAACCATGAATTTTGGTTGCTACTTCAACAACACGTCTTGCCTGGTGTTTAACTGCATTCTCAACATTTTCAACCATGGATCCATCCTGACCCTGTGTCACACTTGTTCCGTAAGGGTTTCCGCCAGCCGCATATGCACTATCATCGGTATATCCAGGTGCTACGATAATTGTACCCCAATGCATCATTGTAGTATAGAAATTTAATAATGTTGCTTCCTGGCCACCGTGTGAGTTAGATGCAGAAGACATTGCAGTGACAACTTTATTGGCTGTTTTTCCTGTCGCCCACAAGCCACCTTGTGAATCAATGAACTGTTTCATCTGGGATGGTACACTGCCAAATCTTGTCGGCATACTGAAAATAATGGCATCTGCCCATTCAATGTCATCTGAAGTTGCTACGGGCACATCCTTCGTTTCTTCTACATGTTTTTTCCATGCTTCATTCGAGTTAATTGCAGCTTCTGGGGCTAATTCTTCTGTACGAACTACCTTTACCTCTGCTCCTGATTCTTTAGCTGCTTCTGCAGCCCAATTAGCAAGCTGATAGTTTGTTCCTGTCGAGCTGTAATAAATTACTGCTACTTTAACCATTTATTCAAACTTCCCTTCTTTTTAAATCTTGATAGTATATATTGTCTTTTTGAAAGAGAAATATGCACTATCTCAATTTCAAGACATTTGCCATGATAACAAACTATAAATAATTTGTGCAAGATAATTGCTTTCCCTGTTAAAAAACTTGAACTATTCGTTGTTTTATGTCAAAGTAATAAAGTATGAATTATGATAGGAAAATGTAGGGGGACTGGTGTTGCCAGTTGAGATTGTATCCATAAGATACTGACCCTTAGAACCTGATCTGGTTAGAACCAGCGTAGGGAACATATGGGATCTGAATCTATATGCGCTCTAGGCTTATGTCTAGGGCGCTTTTCTGTATGTTCCTCTATAAATAAATTACAGGGGGAAGTAGAAATGAAAAAACTATTATTTGTAATCAGCATGATCTTACTATTATCTGCATGTGGCGGGGAAGACACCAATAATGAAAAGACGGAAGAAAATGCATCTGAAGAGTTAAAAGATATTACATTCGTACTTGATTGGACACCAAACACTAACCATACCGGATTATATGTTGCGAAAGAAAAAGGATATTTTGAAGAGGAAGGTTTAAATGTTGAAATCATTTTACCTGGTGAAGCAGGAGCTGACCAAACAGTTGCATCAGGTCAGGCTGATTTTGGGATAAGTGCACAGGAGGCTGTCACTGAAGCGCGCGTTCAGGATATTCCTATCGTGTCGATAGCTGCTGTTATTCAACATAACACGTCGGGGTTCGCAGCTCCTGTTGATAAAGGGATTTCATCACCAGCAGATTTTGCGGGTAAAACATATGGTGGCTGGGGTGCACCGGTAGAAGCAGCAGTAATTGATTCCCTGATGAAACAGGAAGGCGCTTCTGTTGAAGATGTGGAGATTATCAATATGGGTAATTCAGACTTTTTCACAGCGGTTGAGCGTGATGTAGACTTTGCCTGGATTTATTATGGATGGACAGGTGTGGAGGCAGAGTTAAGAGATGTAGAACTTGAGATGCTTTATTTAACTGATTATTCGGAAAAGCTAGATTACTATACTCCGGTAATTACAACAAATGAAGAGATGATCGATAGTGAGCCCGACACTGTTCATGCATTATTAGCAGCTGTGACAAAAGGTTATCAATTTGCGATCGATAACCCAAGTGAAGCAGCGGATATTTTAATCGAAGCAGTGCCTGATTTAGATCCAGAGCTAGTTAAAGCAAGTCAGGAATGGTTATCACCGAAATACAAGGATGACGCAGCACGTTGGGGAGAACAGCAAGCAGATGTTTGGAAAAATTATGCTGACTGGATGTTTGAAAATAACTTGTTAGAAGAAGAATTAGACGTCGAATCGACATTTACCAACGAATTTTTACCAGAGGAGAATTAAAAATGGCAAATACTTTAGTAAGTATTCAAATAATCCCGAAAACACCTAATGGGGAGGATGTTATCCCGTTTGTGGATGCAGCAATCGAAGTCATTCAGTCAGCTGGTGTGAAATACAAAGTTGGCCCACTGGAAACAACAATGGAAGGTGATATACATGAGTTGCTACTTGTAGTGGCTAAAATGAATCAACGTATGTTTGAACTAGGTTGCCCAAGCAATATTTCGCAAGTGAAGATATATTCGAGAGCAGATGACGAAGCGTCAATGTCTGACTTGACAGCAAAATATGATGGTTATCATTAAAAAACGGTAAACTGATTAAAACGGACTATGGTAGAAATGGAAAGGAGGTGCAGCACCAATGATCACAAAATTCTGGCTTCCCATTTCAGTAATACTTATCATAATATTGATATGGGAGCTCTCTGCCACGTTTTTCGCTATTCCTGATTGGATTTTACCGGCACCGACCGTTATTTTTGCTGAGGCTGTTAGTAGTTGGCCCAATTATCAGCATCATATTTTTGCAACGATTCATTTGACAATATATGGGTTTGTGTTAGGTTTAATGATCGGATTAATTATTGCCATTACCCTTCACTTAATACCGAGATTAAGAGAAGCATTATATCCGTTATTAATTATGTCACAAAATATCCCGATCATTGTGTTAGCACCACTCCTTGTAATCTGGTTCGGATTTGGCATCACACCGAAATTATTAATTATTATACTCGTATGTTTTTTTCCAATTGCTGTCGCCACCATCGACGGATTAAAACAGACAAACCCAGAGCTTATTCATTATATGAAGATGGCAGGAGCAACAAAGAAACAAATCTTCATAAAGCTGGAATTGCCTCATGCATTACCTTCGATATTTTCGGGACTGAAAATTTCTGCAACTTATAGTGTAATGGGAGCAGTAATCTCAGAATGGCTTGGTGCAAATCAGGGGATAGGTGTTTACATGACACTTGCATCCTCCTCATTTCGTACAGACAGAGTGTTTGTTGCCATTCTGTTTATAATGATCCTGTGCCTGTTATTTTTCGGGATTATTATCGGTTTAGAAAAAATGTTAATTAAATGGAGAAAGGATGGGAATGAATGAGCACATTACAAATCAGCCAGCTGTCTAAAAGCTTTAATAGTGACATCATTCTCGATCAGCTTAATCTCAAGGTAAATGAAGGAGAATTTGTTTCATTGCTTGGTCCATCAGGAAGCGGGAAAAGCACCATATTCCATTTGATTGGCGGATTGTATACACCTGATAATGGGAAAATCACGTTAAATGAAAAGGACATTACCGGACAAAAAGGCTCCATCAGCTATATGCCGCAGTCTCCATCGTTATTTCCCTGGCGTACCGTACTGGAGAATGTTGTGTTAGCCCAGGAACTGTTCGAAAAGCCTGATAAACAAAAGGCAATCAAGATGCTGGAACGAGCAGGATTAGGAGAATATATCAATAGATACCCTGCCCAATTATCTGGCGGAATGCGCCAGAGAGCCGCATTTGTCCGCAGTCTGCTCAGCCCCCAATCAATGATATGTCTGGATGAGCCATTCTCAGCATTGGACGAATTTACAAGACTGGATATGCAGAAATGGCTATTATCGATATGGGAAGAGGAAAGGCCATCTGTATTATTCGTTACCCATAACATCGAAGAAGCCATCTACTTATCGGACAGGGTCCTTATCCTAGGAGTAAGACCAGCGAGCGTCATTCAGGAAATAACCATTCCGTTTGAAAGACCGCGCACAGAGTCCCTGACTTTAACACCAGACTTTTTACAAATAAAGAAAAGCATTTTTCAAACACTGCGAGGGATCGACAATGATTGATGCTCATATCCATCTCGACTGGTATAAGCTTGAGGAGCAGGAAATTATTCTTGAAGATTTGGAAAAAGGTACGATCGACGGCGTTGTTGCGGTATCGAGTGATTTAATTTCATGTAAAAACGTATGGAAGTTACACAAAAAGTGCCCGTACGTGCATCCGTCGTTCGGCTGGCATCCGGAGCAACCGCTGCCAAGTGAAGCGGAACTTGATTCAATCGAGAGGATGATTCGCCGTCACCATGATGCAATTGTTGCAATCGGGGAAGTCGGTCTGCCGTATTATTTGAAAAGAGAAAAGCGTTCTCTAGATGTGAAGCCGTATGTAGCTGTTTTGGAACGGTTTATCCGCTTAGCAAAAGAGCTCGACTTGCCAATCGTATTACATGCTATTTATGAGGATGCGGAGATTGTCTGTGATTTACTGGAAGAGCATCAGGTGGAAAAAGCACATTTTCATTGGTTTAAAGGAGCGGAACAGACGGTTAATCGGATGATCCGTAGTGGATACATGATTTCTGTTACACCGGATTGTTTATATGAAGAGGAAATTCTTCAGCTAGTAGAACAGTACCCATTAGAGTTGATTATGGTGGAAACAGATGGTCCATGGCAGTTTGAAGGCCCATTCAGCGGTCAGATGACACACCCGGATATGATGTTGGAATCCGTCAAGAAGATTGCATCAGTAAAAGGTATATCATTGGAAGAGGCTGAAGAACAGATGGAAACAAACACAAAGTCTTTTTATCATATAAAATAAGGCAATCACCACGTAAAACGGTGGTTGCCTCATTTGTTTTCACAGCGCTAAACGTAATATCGCAACTGAACAACATTCTCACCTTATTCACATGCAATGCCATCTTTATCACCATCCATTTGCTGACGATAACCTGGATCGCCTTCATGCAATGGTGTTACACCTGCTTCATGTGCTTCGGTGCAGTTTTGAAAATATACTTCATCAGACGGAACTGTGTGATTATTTTTCGACTCTTGTTTGTGATCAAACCCATCTTCTGTTACATATCCAGGTATACTCCATATACCGCGGCTGTCCGATCTAGCCTGATCTTCCGCTGCTTTCATTTCCGCTTGGTGTGTATATGGTGGATCATAAACATATGCATATCGGGCTAAGCCATTTTCAATTAGCAATTGGTTAAAGTTTTCACCATTTATCCAAATGTATACAAGTACCCGGTCATACTTATCCCTTTCAGGCCCGTCAAATTCTAATTGAATCTCTTCACCTGCGAGGGTTTCTTCAGCAAATTTAGTGGCCTCTGGTCCAAAAGGCTGGACAGGTAAATCGGGATGTTTCGTTTCAGGGGTATCAACTAATAACAGTCTAATAGATTCTTCCTTCCCGCTATATTTTACATTCACCGTGTCCCCGTCAACTACCCGGATAACTTCTGCTGTAATGAATTCATTAGTCGGTTGTTCAATGCTTGATGTATCTTTATTAGCTGCAGCGTCATTACCAGTATTGTTATCTTGAACTGAGGAAGCTGTCCCGCATCCTGACAGAACAATAATTATAAAAAGAGTTGAGTATAACCATTTCTTCCAATCCATCTGTTATTCCTCCTGTTGTTAAAAAGAAAACTATTAATCAGTTTACTATATGATTGATCACTTTTAAAGCTGAATTTGTTGCGATATAGTAAGAATAAGGAGGAGGGCGTATGAAAAAGTTAAAATTACTATTAATTGTGATCAGCTGTATGGTTGCCTTTTTGACCATACATTTAATATGGACAGTGACAGATGGTCTGACAGATGAAAATAAATCTGCACAAATTGGAGTGGTACTTGGCAACAAAGTAAATGAGGATGGGACCCCGTCTGCCAGGCTTCAAGCAAGACTTGATAAAGCATTGGAATTATATGAGAATGGGCTCGTCGAGAAAGTGATTGTTAGTGGAGGTATTGGTAAAGAAGGATATGATGAAGCTGCTGTAATGAGTGATTATCTGGAACAGGAAGGTATGAAAGCAGAAGATATCATAGAAGATAATAACGGGTATAATACAAGGATAACAGCAGAAAATGCTGCACAAATTATCAAGGAAGAAAACCTTAAGATTGATCAGGTTTTTGTTATCAGTCAGTTTTACCATATTTCCAGGACGAAATTAGCTTTTAAGCAGGAGGGCTTCGAAACCGTTTTTGGTGCGCACGCTGACTATTGGGAATGGCGTGATATTTATTCCACTATAAGAGAAATTCCTGCTTATTATAAGTATTTGTTGCAGCGCTGAACATTTTGATATGTATCACTATGATCAATGGGAGAACAAAGTCGCCCACTGATCAAAAGCTTTACATTGTCACATTGTATTTTCTTTTCCAAATAGTTTCATTGATAAATATAATAATAGACAAAATCCCATCGCAAGTGAGGACCAGCCTAAGGTTTGTTGTTCGATGACAAGATAATTGTTGCAAATTTGTTCATCCAGCCAAATGTACAAAAAGCCGGTAATAATTAATGAAAGAAATATATAGATTAAAAAACTATATTGAACTTTTGCGTTCACTTTCTTCCAGCTGTCATGAAGCGGTACACCTACCAAAAAGGGTAAACTGATAAATTTAAACAATTCCACCATTGTAAGTAATAAAGCATCATCCATCGCTCTTGGCAGTTGCCAGTAAGTCCATATAAGTACAACGAGCAATAATCCGGGAATCCCGGTTCGATTCCATTTATTAAAAAAGTTTGGAAATTTTCTTTGCAGAAATGGTGCAATTAAAAAACCAGAGAATACAAACAAAGGCATTTGTGTATGCATGTGAAAAACCATCATCGATTCAAGCAGCTCGCTTACAGGTGGTAATATAAGAATTATATAAAGCGTAAGTCCATATCCTGCTTGTTTCATCAGAATTTCTCCTCAATATGTTGTGTTATGGTTTTTGCTGCTTGTTCGACCTTCGTGTAGTCCATCACATCTACTAATTGCCTGTATTCATTTAATAAATAGAAAGCGGAGTTGTGCTGAAAATTACCATAATCATCTGGAATTACAATAACCCCCAATTGATCGAGCAGTTGCTGTAATTCAATCTCACTTGGAATTCTCGCCATTCGCCATGTTTCTCCATCACTATCGAAGTAGGATTGATATGTTGCTAATGTTTCTGGGTCGTCCGTATCAGTGTCGAAGCTAATGCTAAGAAAACGCACCTTTTCATTAATATATTTTTCAGGCAGTATTTCATACACTTTTTGCATATTTCTTTCTAACTGTGGACAGACGGTACCACAATTTGTATACATAAAAGTAACAAATAGAAAAGTATTCTCCTGGAACTCGTCAATTGGATAAAGGCGCGCTTTACTATCTTCTATCATTATATTAGGGATAACCGGCTGTTCTGAAATAAGTTGATTTGTTCTCGCCTGTTCAGAAGTAAACGCCTGGAATCCATCTGTTCCTATAGCCAAAACAACCATTCCGAAACAAACGACGAGTAGACTGGCAATTATATCATGATATTTTCTCTGCATCCTCTAACCCCCAATTTCAACTTATCCTTTCAATAAACTCTTGCTTACCATGTACGGAATGGAGGTGAGCCAGGAGGTGCGTTTACAATCATATCAACGATGGGAATAACATATGCCATGGCTACAACAGCGATTAGCAGGATAGACCATAATCCCCAACGTTCTGTCCACATCGGTACAGCTGGTTGATCTTCTTCCGGCAGTGCCACAGGGTATTCAGTATGACCCTTTGGTGCGAAAAACATCATATGGAATACGGCAAATACTTGAATAATAACACCAGCAAATAATAACGCAGCACCAATTGCAAAAATATACTCATAAGATAACCAGCTAAGCGCTATATCCGAGCCGCCGTACGTGGTATCGGATGTTCTTCTCGGGTCACCAATAAGTCCTGCAATATGCATTGATCCAGCCATGATTGCCATACCAGCTGTCCAAATCCATGTTTGAATAATTCCGATTTTGTTCATCCTTTGTGTCAATTGACGTTTGGACAAATGCGGGATCAGCCAATAGCAAATACCGAAGAATGTCAATACAACAGAAACTCCTACAGTTAAATGAAAATGGCCCACTACCCACATTGTATTATGGATGACTTGATTCATTTGGTTACTTGTATTAACGATACCGCCTGCGCCCCCTGGAATAAAAGCAATCATTGCAATCATCGGTGCAAGAAATCTAACATCACCCCAAGGCAGTTTCCGGAACCACCCGAATAATCCTTGACCACCTTTTTTTCTCCCTGCTTTCTCCATGACATAAAACATGGCAAATGCGGTCATGAGAGAAGGAACAGCAATTGACAAACTCATAAATACATGTAAAAACTTAATTGTTAATGAAATGCCGGGATCTACAATTTGATGATGAAACCCACCCGGAATATTTAAAATAACGAGTAATATAACCACAAGTCTAATTAATTTTTCGTTAAAATGTCTGCCGCCAATAATCTTTGGTACAATGATATACCATGCGGAAATCGCAACTATGTACCAAATATTCACAAGTGTGTGGCCGAACCACCAGAAAAGTGTACGGGTTACCATTACATTAATTGTTTCTGTGATGCCTAATACCCATGGAATTATCATGAATACTTCTATCGTTACGCCAAGACTAGCGAAGAACCATAAGATGAAAACTCCCATCGCAAAAAATGAAAGGATAGGTGTTGTTTGGCCGGGATGTTCCTTTCGCCAATGTCGATAATTTATGAATACTGCCAAACAAACAGACCAGATGCCAAGAACCAAAATAACCAATCCAACATAAAAGAGTGGATGAGCGGCAAGTGGGGGATAGAACGTATATAGTACCGATGCTTCATTTAAGGCAATCATCGTTACAGTGAGAATGACACCTGCCAGTTTAAGGAATATACCAGTCCAGACCATTTTTCTCACTCCAGGGAGCAGTCCGCCGAATGCATATGATAAGTTAGCTAACTGATAACCAATCGTAAATGTTGCTGTAAAAACTACCAATAGAAGAAGTCCGTGTGCTGATAATACCTGATAGTAATTGAAGCCTTGTGGTAATTGATATAATCCTGCACGTTCCAATCCTTGAATCAATCCTAAAATTCCACCGATTAATAAGGTAGCAAATGAGGTCGTGAAGTAAGTGAGAGATATTCTGGCATCTTGTGTATTAACTCCCAGACTTATTAGACTTTTTGGCTTTTTCATTATATTTTGTACTTGTTCCATAATTTCCCCTCCTTACTTAACAGTAATGGTCGTATACATTGCCTGGTGGCCAATACCACAATACTCATTGCATAGAATCAAATACTCCCCTGATTCATTGAATGTTTGGCTGATCTTTTGGATATGACCAGGCAGTACCATTGCATTTACATTGGTTCCAGGAATTTGAATACCGTGTGATACGTCTTTGGATGTCATGATAAATTCCACCTCTGAACCAACTGGCACTTCTATATCACCAGGATTAAAATTAAATGTTTCTAAGGTCATGACAACTTCGAATTTGTTGTTACCTAAATCGACCAGACCAGGGTCTTTAAATGGTTCAGTCTGATCTACTTTCTGTGGATCTATTATCTCTTTATTACTCGGTGGTCCCATACTCAGTGCGAATGTTTGATAGCCTACTATAACCATAAAGATAATAAGAAAGCTAACACTTGCAATCATCCATATTTCTTCTACTTTCCCCATAGAACTGCCTCCCTTAATGCTTTGTGAAATTTTTGTGAAGAAGATTGCTTTTGCTAGAAAAGAAAACACACTTCTCGTTATAATGAAAACATAGTTATCAAACCCGGGACATATAGAGAGCGAATACGCCCGCCCACATGATAATAATGATGAGAGCGACAAGTATTACAGAAGCAATCGTACCAGAGAGGGTTGTATTTTTATCCATTATTAATCCTCCTTTATTGTATGTTTCTTACACTTTACCTTAATTGCGATTTAAGGTAAGTGAGTTTCATCACGAGTTTGATGTGATTTAAATCAATGCTAAATTGTTGCGAAAAGGTTATGATTAATAAAGAAATAGTTTTAAATACTATAAGAATGGATATAATTTTTATAGTATAAGAGGACATCATTGAGAGAACTAACTGACGAGAAGTCGGTTTTTCTAATATTGAAAGGAGTAATTTACAAATGAAAAAATGGTTAGTAACATTATTGGCAGTTTCATTACTTGTATTGCTTGCGGCTTGTGGCGGTAGCGGAGATAATGAAAGCACTGGTGAGGATTCAGAAGAATCGGCGAATAATACAGCAGAAGAAGCAGGGAATGACGATTCCACTGTTAACATTACTGCAACGAACTGGGAATTTGATCAGGAAGAATATACTGCCCCGGCTGGTGAAGTGACAGTAAATCTGTCAAGTGAAGAAGGGTACCATGGAATAGAAGTAGAAAACACAGATATTGAGATTGAATCAGATGGCAGTGCTACAGCAACATTAGAACCAGGAGAATACACTATCCGTTGTAATATCCCTTGCGGAACAGGCCATAATGAAATGGTAGCAACATTAATTGTTCAATAAATAGTCAGAAGACTTCCTATTTAGCAGGAAGTCTTCTTTTCTATTTTGAATGGTAAAAGTGAACAAATACTATCATTTATTTGTTATGATAGAGAAAATTATGAAAAAAGGAAGTATGAAATGAAAAATCTTGAATTTGGTATTTATACTTTATCAGAATTAATGGAAGATCCGATCGGGAAGAAAACAGTTTCGCCAGGTGAGAGACTTGATCAGATTGTGGAAATGGCAGCATATGCAGACAAGCTTGGACTTGACTTATTTGGTGTTGGTGAGCACCATCGTTTAGATTATGCGGTATCATCTCCCCAAGTAGTGTTATCAGCAATAGCCCAAAAAACAGAGAACATCCGCTTAACTGCACTGACGTCTTTATTGAATACTTCCGATCCTGTTCGATTATTCGAAGATTTCTCCACACTTGATTTGCTATCAAAAGGAAGAATTGAATTCACAGCAGGAAGAGGAGCCTTTGTAGAGTCATTCCCGCTGTTTGGCTATAATGAACACTATTATGATGAATTATTTGAAGAACATTTACAGTTATTTATTCAACTGAATCACTCAGAAACGGTCAGCTGGAATGGAACATTTCGACCTGGATTGGAAAATGCCGAGATCGCTCCAAGGCCATTTCAAAAGAAATTGCCTGTATCGATTGGTGTTGGCGGTACAATAGAAAGTGCTATCCGTGCGGGGAAATACAATTGTGATCTGACAGTTGTAATGATAGGTGGGGTTGCAAAGAAATACCAGTCTCTTGTACAGGCGTATAAAAATAGTTATACAGGTTCACAACCATTTATTGCTATTTCAGGACACGCGTTTATTCGTGAAACAGAAAAAGAATTAGAAGAAGAGTTTTACCAGTATTATTCTAATTACTGGAAACATTTAACAAGACAAGGTATTGGTGGATCAATGGGTGCAGCAAGGTCTGATTTAGAATATTTAACATCAAAGGAATCAACTCTCTTCGTTGGAACTCCAAAACAAATAATTGAAAAAATCATGTATCAGTATGAGTTATTTGGCCATCATCGTTTTAATGGCCAAGTGGATTTTGGTGGGCAAAGCGCTGAATCAGTAAAGAAAACGATAGAATTGCTGGCAACGAAGGTAAAGCCACAGATTAATAAATAGCTGAACAAAATATCTTAAAGTGTGGAAAATAGACCGATTTAACATGTTTACAATTCTTACTTATTGAATGGAAATTTCGTATTATTTCCCAGGTAATATTTACTTTTTGACATTTTATGGAATAATTGATCGAAACACGAGTAACGTATAAGTTATTCTAGTCTATTTAATTACATTATGGTACGATAAGTATATATTGAAAGCGTTTAAGAGGGGGATTTCTATGTACTATAACAAAATACGGATACCTTTACTAATAATAATTGTAACTATGATGATTTTGGATTTAAGTGGTGTTATTTATGTACCACCGATTGTAATCTTTATTATAGCGTTTGCTTTGCTCGCGTATAATATCTATATTAGAAAAAATGCGGCAAATCATCACAGGAAGAAAGATTAATAATATTTAACGTTCTAAGGAGCCTGGAAGCAGTGCTTCTTTTTTTATGACCAGAATCAAAACCAGCCGCAAAAATTAAATATTCCAGTGTAGTCAGTAATAATTTCTCTGATAAAGTTATCGTAAGTTTTCGCCGGGTGTCTTTACAGGTGTGTTTAATTGTGTATAATAGTATTCATGAAAAGAAAGGATAGGTGGAAAAAGTGAATAGAAAAGAGAAATTATGGGGACTTATTATCTTTGTATTAGTATTTCTTGGATACCTTCTTCCTTATACTATACTGAGTAATGTTACCAAATGGTATGGAAGCTTTTTACTATGGACTATACTGGCAGTGCTTATCATTTTGGCAAATTACTTCTTAACGAAAGATTGGAGTGAGGAGGAATGAGTACTACACTCGTCTGGGTGATGATAGCGATCTATGTAGTTCTTGCACTTGCTATTGCATATCTTTCTCGTAACGGGAAACAGGACAGTATGGCGGGTTATTTTCTGGGTGATCGTAAATTAAATGGATTTGTCTCTGCATTAAGTTACAGTGCCACGACTTATAGTGCTTTTATGCTAGTCGGATTAGCCGGTCTTACATATAATGGTGGAATCGGAGCATATGGATTTGAAATCATCTATTTTATGGGTGTCTCATTGGTAGCAATTTTTGGGCCGCGGTTCTGGGTTGTTGGGAAAAAATATGGTTATGTCACGCCATCTGAGATGCTTGGTGACAGATACCAGAACAAATGGGTAGCCATTGTAACAGCAATTTCGAGCTGTCTTTTTTTAATTCCTTATAGTGCTGTTCAGCTTACAGGGATTGGATACTTGCTTCAAGGTGTAACGAACAATGCTATTCCTTATACGACCGGTGTAATCATTGCTACTGCGTTAGCATTAATTTTTTCTTATATTGCAGGTATCAGATCAGTTGCATGGACGGATTCTTTACAAGCTTTAATGATGATTATCACGTCTACAATTGTTGTTATACTAATCATTAATGGATTAGGTGGGATAACGGGCTTCTTTGAAACTCTTGAAACAAATCAGGCCGAGGACTTAACTGTCCCAGGGAACGGCTACTTTAGTTTTTGGACTTTTTTAGGACTGACAATTCCGTGGTTCTTTTTCAGTATATCTAATCCACAGGTTAGTCAGCGTTTATTTATGCCAGCTTCTTTAAAAAGTTTACGTCATATGTTAATGGGCTTTTTAGTTTTTGGACTAATTTATACAATAGTATCTGTAGTGTGGGGATTTTCTGCGTCGATCTTATTTCCTGATTTAGAAAATGCCGATTTGGCAACACCGATGTTATTATCATCCGATTTAGTACCGCCAGTGTTAGGAGTCATTGTTATGGTAGGAATCATGGCAGCAGCGATCTCAACAATTGATTCCATTTTGTTAACACTTTCCTCCTTATTTTCCCGGGATGTTTACGGTAATTTTAAACAGCAAACAGATGATAAAAAACAGCTGAAAATTGGTAAAATTGTTATTCCAGTCATTGCCACCCTTGCTTTCTTATTTGCACAGCTGCAACTTGATTTAATAGCTGTACTTTCCGTGGCTTCATCCGCAGGTCTAATCGTGGTTGTCCCCGCAATTATTGGCACCTTTTTCTGGAAAAGAGGAACTGCTGCCGGGGTAATAGTTAGTGTGGCAGTTAGCAGTATACTTGTAATAATACTTGAATTCTTCAAGATATTACCTTTTGGATTAAAGTCCGGTATATGGGGGATCATTGTATCAAGCTTATTGTTTATTATTATTAGCCTATTAACTAAAGCTCCGGCAGAGAAAGCAGAAGAATTTCTTGGCTATATAAAAACAAGATTAAAATAGCTCGGAATTTGGAATATGGTAAAGAAAACAAAAAACAGGAAATTTAGTTACTGCCTTTGTCCAACATATACAGTTACTTTTAAAGTATAACTTTCACAATTTTTATCTTTGTAACTGCCTTTATGATCCGCTACAATTAAGGATAAATCAATTCATAGAGGTGATATTATGGCAGGAATTAAATATGAGATTGTGGAACACATCGCCACATTGTCTGAGTCTGAAAAAGGCTGGAAGAAAGAAGTTAATCTTGTTAGCTGGAACGACCGTGAACCTAAATACGATATTAGAGACTGGTCACCAGATCATGAAAAAATGGGGAAGGGTGTTACACTGACTCTAGAAGAATGGCAAACACTAAAAAAATTCTTTTTAAATAATTAACAGAGTGATAGCTTGGAAATCTGCTTAACCGCAGTTTTCTGAGCTTTTTTAATTGAAAATAAAGATGAAAAAGTTTGTCAGATAATCTGACAAAACTCATGACGATGTTAACAAAAAGATAGTAGGATTGTTTATAACAAAACATGTTAAATAAATTAACACAATAAAGGGAAAAAGGGGATATGATTTATGGCAACTTTAGCACCTGAAAAAACAGTGGGCACTCAATTAACTTTAGAGATGATTCAAGAAGAAATCAAGAAAAAATGTGTAGAATTGTTACATTTGCAATTTGTAGACATTGAGGGGTCATTAAAGCAAGTAACAGTGACAACTGAGCAGCTAACGGATGTTGTAGAGGGTAAAACGATGTTTGATGGATCTTCAATCACTGGATTCACCCCAATTAATAAATCTGACTTATACTTGTTACCTGATTTAAATACATTTGCTGTATTGCCTTGGACAGAAGAAGAAGGATATTCAGAAGCAAGGTTCCTGTGTAGTGTAACAAATCCTGATGGTACGTTATTTAATGGAGATCCGCGTAATATATTGAAAAATACAGTGGATCAGGCAAAGGAAAAAGGATACTCAATCAATGTGGGACCAGAATTAGAGTTCTTTTTATTTGAAACGGATGAGAAAGGAGAACCGACTAACCAGGTAGCAGACCAGGGCGGATATTTTGAACCAGCTCCATATGACCTTGGAGAAAGAGTACGTTTGGAAATTTACCGGACATTAAAAAAGATGGGATTTACCATTGAAGCTTCTCACCACGAAGTAGCAGTTGGACAGCATGAAATTAATTTTAAGTTTGGTGACGCTTTAACAACAGCCGATAATGCAACGACATTTAAATGGGTAGTAAAAACGGTAGCCCAACAATTCGGACTGCGTGCAACATTTATGCCAAAACCTATTTTTGGAGAAAACGGGAATGGGATGCACGTAAATATGTCTTTGTATGATGAAACTGCAGGGAAAAATGCCTTCTTTGATGAGTCTGATTCCCGCCAATTATCTGAGACTGCCTACCAATTTATCGCAGGATTGTTAACTCACGTATCGTCATTCGCTGCATTAACTAATCCTTTAGTAAATTCATATAAAAGGCTAGTTCCTGGATATGAGGCACCATGTTACATTGCATGGTCTGCATCAAATCGTTCTGCTTTAGTTCGTATTCCTGCAACTCGCGGTGCGGGAACTCGTGTGGAAATCCGCTGCCCGGATCCATCAGCTAATCCTTATTATGCATTTGCAGCAATTGCACAGGCAGGAATTGATGGGGTAGAGAAAGGTTTAGAAGTACCTGTGGAAACAGTTGATGACATTTTTAGCATGTCTGATGAAGAACGTGAAGAGAGAGGAATTCAAAACCTTCCAACAACACTTGGTGAATCTATTGATGCATTAAAAAATGGTGAGATTGGTAAAAAAGTTTTAGGGGAATATGCATTAAAAGAATATGTATCTTTAAAACAAGATGAATGGAACAGCTATAGGATTGCTGTAACGGGTTGGGAATTAGAAAAATATCAAGCAAAATTCTAATAGATAACAACTGTCAAGCCTGAATTCGGTCGAGAATTCAGGCTTTCCTTCATAGTTCACATGAGAAATAACATTCGCTTTCCGATTGATTTTCGATATAATAATAGATAACCGGGCTAATAAGTGAGGTGCAAGAGATGGATCCTTTGGAAATTATGCTGGATTTAGAAAAAGCCAAGCCATATTATCAGGCGATTTTCAGTGCGGATAGTCATGAAGTTACTGGTTATCAAGTGTTGGGGTACATAGAAACGGAAACTGGAAATAAAAGTTTGAGTGAGTTTTTCCAGGACGACAATGTGCCGGAAGATTTTAAAATTGAAATGGATCGTCATTTACATAAGCAAGCTTTGGAACAATTTATTGAAGCAGATTTAAAAACATCAATTTATTTAATTGTTCATCAGGATTATTTAATGAGCAGCGAAGAGGATGACTTTATTCAGGAAATCCTGTCATATGAAGAAAGAGGACTGGACCTTTCACAGGTTGTGATTGAAATTGTGGAACAGGATGATATTAAGAAAGTTAGTGTGCTGGCAAACTCGGTAAAATATTTAAAAACCTTCGGGGTGAAATTTGCAATAAATGACGCTTTGAAAGGGGCGAATAATTTAGACAGGATAAGTACATTAGAGCCTGATATTATCAAGATAAATTTAGCTTCATTACAGAGTCAGTCATTCATAGACAATTACCAGAATATTATATACTCCTTATCTCTGTTAGCACGTAAGGTTGGAGCAGAATTATTGTTTGACGGAATTCATTCCAGTTACCAGTTTCATTATGCCTGGAGAAGAAACGGAAGGTACTACCAAGGTGAATTTTTCAGTGGCGCAAAAAGTCATTTTGTAGAAAATACGGTTTGGAAGGATAAATTCAAACAGGATATCGGGCAATTTATTGCTATTGAAAGGTCAAACTTAACGGCAAAATATCAGTTGACAGCTCAATTAAATCAACAATTCCATGATGTATTAATTCAGACGAAAAGAGTTAAGGAGCTGGACAGCCGGTTAGAATTAATAGCAGAAGAGTTTCAGGCGATCTGTTTTAGAATGTACGTGACAGATGGAGAAGGTTTCCAGAAAACTGTGAATATCGAATATAAAGAAAGTAATTGGGTGGCAGACCAATCTGTAAAAAGTAAGAATTGGAGCTGGAGACCTTATTTCATCGAAAATGTGATTCGAATGAATGAAGAGAAAGTCGGAATTTTATCCGATTTATACAGTGATATTGAGACAGGTGAAATGATTCGAACATTTTCCTATCCAATGGCAGCTGATTTATATTTATTTATGGATATTTCGCAAATGTATATGGATGATAACCCGTACCTTCTATGGTGAGGAACTTGCACAGTATAGGGATACTGTGCATTAAACCTAAGAGAGTAACTTTGAAATATTTAGAGTGAAATACCACCGCTTCGTCCGATTGCTTCGCTTTCACCCAAGGGCACAAGTGCAACATCTACTCAAGCAAAGATCACTTTCGTAGTGTTTTCTTTGCCGCGGGGCCGGCTGTAGCGTAAGTATGGCACTCAGCATAAATACACCTTTACTGCACAGTATCCCTATTATGCGTATTAAGAAATTGGAAAATAGAGTTCTGAGTGACGAATTCTATAACGAATTCACTTCACCGCTCGGATTTTAGTATAACTAATATTTTTTTGGCCCTTTATGCTTTCTTAGTCGTTTTCCAATGCTTTTGCTTATGGGATAAGAACTCGTGCTATTCCCTGTCAATATGTTTTCCAGACTGTGCTTCTGCCTGATTTATAAATGAAGTTAGATGATGCTTCTCTAATTTCACCTGCAGGCTTTTTGCTATTCCTCATTTATTAATCCATTCATCTTATTTTGTTATTTTCATTAAATAAAACGGGTCTTCGGAATATATAGTGGAAAAGGGCTTATAATTCACCCTTCTTCAATTTCTTTAGAAATATGGAAAAACGAATACCAAAGTTAACTAAATTCCATAAAGATGCTCTTTCGTTATAGATGAATTATGAAAAAAATATCCAATATACTTTAGAAGTTAAAAAACTATAAAAAAAGCATTTAATTTACTTTTCTATTCATCTACCCATATAGTTATAGTAAAGTTTTAGTTCAAAAGCGTTCTGTTGCAATACCTAATGCAATGTATAATTACTGCGAATCTAAATATAAATTGAAAATTTGAATAAAAAATAAATAAAAAATAGTACATTATATCTATTAAATTAATGGGATTTTTTCCGATATTAAAAATAATATCTTTTTAAGGAGGGATATTACTTACTTATGGTCTCTAGTATTCAAAGATTACTAAATAATTATTTTGATAAAAGTAATGTCCAACAACAAAATTTCCGTAACACAGTTTCACAATCAATAGAGAGAACTGATGGTGTTCATTCTAATAAGAATGTAGAAATATATAATCCCAAAACTAATAAAGTGAAATACAATGATAAATCTATTTCACCACGGTTACAGGTTGACAGAAATTACAATTTAACTATTGAAGAAAACAAAGTATACAGTGTGGATACAGATTATGGATTGATAAACTATCAATTTAATAATGATTCAAATTCAAGTTACGTTCAAACACTGCATTACGATAATCAAATTAGTGATGAGAAACGTGTCCATCTAGAGAAAAACAGGCAATTTTTAACTCATTTACAGACGTTTGCAGAGACTGGAAGAATTAATATTATGTATACTGCAAGAGAAGCTAGTGAAGTACTAGAAGGATTTAATAGATTGGGAATCAATACCGAAGAGCCTTTCACTATAAATAATAAACCGACAAGATATAGGATCGATCCTTCTGGTGTTATTCATGAAGTTGATCTTGAGAGTAGAGGAATGAAAGAGAAGGACTGGAGAAAGTTTGGACATGATGAAAATACTATATTTATAATTCAAGGTAAAGAGTACAAAATGGACGAGAATGGTCAACTTCCTTTACCAGAAGATTATGTCCATAAACATGAGCAAGTACAAATTATTAATAAATAATGTTCAGTAACATAATATTTCTAGCACCCTGAAATTTATATAGGGTGCTTTTTTCTTGGATTTTCGGATTTATGGTGGAACGGAACTTATAGCTCTCCCTTTTCCAACTCCTTAATAAATGTGGTGAAGTCGATACCAAAGTTATCTGAAACGTTGTGATCTGTAACGTGGTCAAACATATTTGGTAAAGCATCGTAAAAAGCATTTTTATTAAAACGAGGTTTCCGCTTTTTATGAAGCTTTTCGTTGAATAAAATTTTTGCCCTTAAAGAATCGAAAGAATATCCTTTTCCCAGTCGTTCAATATGACGTATAATGCTATTTATAGACTCTGTATATGCGTTAGTAAGTCTTTTATCAAAGTGATTGAATATTTCTTCATTCCAATTGTCTACGGCTCTAACAAGGTCTTTATAAGCATCTTTAACATTACTGGATACACAACGCTGACGCCAATTTATATATCGTTTTTCACCTTCTTGTGAACTTGGCGTATCCCATATCTTATAGAATTCTTCTTTGAGTTCATAGGCTTCCTTCAAATCAGGAATATTTCCAAGCCAAGTTTCTAAAAGTAGCAATTCACGGTCGATTAGATCGTGCCTGCGTTTGAGAAGTATAAACCTATCACGCATAAGTGTTCTTCTTCCTTTTGGTGTCATATTAGTTCTTAAAGATTTCCTAACACTATCCAAGGCTTGATTTGCCATACGGACTACATGAAACTTATCTACCACCACTTTAGCGTGTGGAAGGACGATATTCACTGCATCTTTGTAAGGTTTCCACATATCCATTGTGACGTATTCGATATAAGACCTATCTTCAATCTCTAAAAGGCGTTTAATGACTGTATCCTTGTTACGATCCTTTTTGATGTCATAGATAGTTCTCCGTTCGACGTTGGTAAGTACCAGACGAGGTTTACGAATGATGTGTATTTCATCTATCCCAAGCCATTTAGGAGTCTCAAATTGGTATTCTCTTTCTTTAAATGCCGCATAGTCCTTAAAGACGTTCCTAACGGTCTTCTCGTCAACACCAACGCTTTCTGCGACTTCTACAAAGGTCTTAGACATTGATTGCTCTTCAATGGATTCTAACAGCCTTCTGGTCATACTACGCTTTTCGTCAATGGATATAAGACGTTCCCAAAAGGTCGAGTCACACTCACGACACTTATAACGTCTACGGTTCAATTGTAAGCCAACTCGCTTTAAACGAATGGGCAAATCCATAATCAATTGTTTTCGTGAGCTGTGCTTATATAACTTGTCAAAACCACATTCTGGACAACGTTCTGGAGGATAGATTGCTTCCACTTTAAACATCATATCGGTTTCATTCTCTTGTGGTGGTTCGATTGCTGTAAGATCTGGGAGGAATAATAAGTCGTTCATATTACACCTGAACCAACTCTGGATTTTGATAGATATTACCAATAATTTTTAAATTGCATTCAAGTGTCTTATCATCCACATATTGTACTTCATTTGTCATATGCCAATGTGAGTACAAATTTATCCAAGCACGAAACTTAAACTCTCTCATTACCATCACTCCTATCATTTGATAGATTAATTATACCAATAAAGGATAATGATATTCCACTAAATAATCCGATTTATGATTAAATTGTTGTTAAACTATTAAACTGGGTTTTCCACTATATATTCCGAAGACCCAATAAAACAAATGCATTTCATTTTCTAACTAGCTATACTATTAGTAAAACAGTGAAAGGATTGGGTCAATTGAATGAACATTTGCGAGTTGGATACAGGACAAGTGAATTTGGTGAGTTTGACTATCATTCCCATCCGGATCATTATGAAATTTATTTTTTTCATTCAGGGTCTTGCCGTTACTTAATTCATAATCAAATATTTGATTTAGAACCAGGCGATCTATTACTTATGGACGGTATGACTCTGCACAAGCCGAATGTAAATCCAAACAAAGAATACATTCGGAGTGTGATTCATTTTTCTCCACAATGGATTAAAAATGTTCTAAATGAAATAGATTGCATGCATCTATTAGAAGTATTTGAAAAATTGCGTCATTGCTTGATTCGCACAAGGGAAAGTGATGAATCAAAATATTTAGAAGAGGTTATTCATCGGCTTTATAAGAGAAAAATAAAAGCAAATAACCAGGAAGATGTTACGGAAGCAGAATTAAAAATCCTCCTAATGCAAGTTTTATTGAGTGTGTATCACCTTGGTCAAATCGATTCTATTAAATTGCCACAGCAAAAAAGTGATAAGCTCGAGCACTCAGAAAAAATTGCTGAATACATACAGAATATGTATATGTACAAGTTATCATTAAATGGAATCGCAAAAGCACTTAACTTAAGTAAGTCATATGTTTCACATGTATTTAAAGAAATGACAGGATTTACTGTCATGGAGTATGTGATGGGCTGCCGTCTGACTCAAGTTAAATATTTATTGGAAATGGAACCTGAAAAAGCTTTAAAGGACATAGCATATGAGTGCGGTTTTGAAAGCGTTTCGCACTTTAGCCGGTATTTCCGGGAAAAGGTTGGGGTAACAGCAAAGCAGTATCGTCAAATCAGGTTAAACAATAAATAGAGAAATAAACCACAAAGCCCAAAAGCACTCTCAGATAATTTACTGATTAAACTCCATAATGTCATGCAATGATTTTTATTCAAATTCCTAATATAATTGAATTAACTTCAGATTAGCCACACCTGTTTTGAAATCGGTTACTTATTAAAACGGGTGTGGCAGAATAATGCAAACGCAGTAGGCAATGATTTATCTGTGTGTCTTTTAAAAAGGAGAGATTTTTATGGAAAAGAAGTTTGCTGCACAACTTTACACCTTACGTAATGAGTTAAAAGAAGAGGGAATACGACCGGTATTTAAAAAATTGAAGGAAATGGGCTGGACGGGTGTGCAAATCTCTGCATTACCAAAAGATTATGATCCTGAAGAAGTGGCGCTTGCACTGGAAGAAAATAATTTAAAAGCGGCAGGGATGCATATCGGATTAAAACGCCTACAGGAAGATTTGAATAGTGTGTTAAAAGAAGCCAATTTATATGGAACGAAAGATATTATCTGCCCTTTTTTATCTGATGAGTTACGAAATGAAACTGGCTATCGAGAGGTTAAGGAAACTTTAAATAATGTGGCTAAACAAGCACAAGGTTACCGAATCAGTTATCATAACCATGACTTCGAATTTAATAGCGAAATTGACGGGCAGGATGCTCTAAGCTTTATACTTAATCCTCAAAACGATAACAAAATTTTAGCTGAAATAGATGTCTTCTGGGTGAAAAAGGGAGGTTACGATCCTGTTGAATTTATTTCTCCATACTCCGATCGCATGCCAATCATCCATTTAAAAGATATGACAAAGGATGACCGTCAAACTTTTGCAGAAGTTGGAGAAGGTGTGATTGACTTTCTATCCATTTTAAAATGGGGAGAAGCTAATGGGATAGAATGGTATGCAGTAGAGCAGGATGTTTGTGAGCGAAGCCCTTTCGACTGCTTACAAACAAGTTTAAATAATTTAAAGAGATTAGCAAAACAAATGAGTCATCACAAAAGTGAAGCCGGAAAATAAAAGGAAGAGGTGACCTTAAATGGAAAAAGTAAAAATCGGCATAATTGGTGTTGGCAATATGGGGCGCTCTCATGCGCATAAGTTAAGCAATGGTGAAGTAAATGGAGCTGTATTAACAGCAGTTTGTGACGCCTCTGTGGAGAAGCTTGACTGGATTCGAACTAATTTACCGGAAGAAATTCAGCTTTTTCAAGATGAGGATGATTTTCTAAATAATGCGGATATTGATGCGATTGTCATTGCTACTCCACATTATTTCCATCCGCCAACGGCTATGAAAGCTTTTGAAAAAGGACTTCATGTCATGCTGGAGAAACCAGCAGGAACTTATACTAAAAATGTTCAGGAAATGAATGAAGCAGCAGAAAAAAGCGGCCTTATTTTTAGTATGATGTATAATCAGCGTACAAATCCGCTATATCAAAAATTACGTGATATGATTCTTTCGGGGGAACTAGGTGAAATTAAACGAACTAATTGGATTATAACTGACTGGTATCGTTCACAAAGTTACTATGATTCCAGTGAATGGAGAGCAACCTGGAAAGGGGAAGGGGGTGGTGTGTTGTTAAATCAGGCACCCCATCAATTGGATTTATGGCAGTGGACCACAGGCTTAATGCCTAAAAAAGTACGTGCTTTTATTAGCTATGGAAAATATCACGATATTGAAGTCGAAGACGATGTTACGGCATATGTTGAATACGAAAATGGTGCAACAGGAGTGTTTATTACATCAACAGGTGAAGCGCCAGGAACGAACCGATTTGAAATTACAGGAGACAGAGGCAAAATCGTTGTAGAGAATAATAAACTGGTTTTCTACCGTTTGACAGAGTCAGAGCGGGAATTTAATGCAACCTCTACCACAGGTTTTGGACGTCCGGAATGCTGGGAAATTGAAATTCCGGTTAAAGGGGATTATACCGGGCATTTAGGTGTACTGCAGAACTGGATAAATGCTATTTTAAATGGGTCACCACTACTAGCACCAGGGACTGAAGGGATAAAAGGACTGGAGATTTCCAATGCTATTTATTTATCTGCATGGCTGGATCAGACAGTGGAACTACCAATAGATGCAGAATTATATTATCAAAAATTACAAGAGAAAATTGATCAATCAACTTTTCAAAAAAAAGAAGCTGCCAATGTGACACTTAATGTAGAAAATTCTCATTAAATCTGGATAAAAGCTCAGGACAGTCATTCCTTCACTGATGACTGTTCTGGGCTTTATTATCCTTAGGGGAATTATGTATTCCTCAGTATGCAAAAAAGTATTAAGTGTGCATAAAAGTACGTGATCAAGAAAATTAAGAAAAAAGTAAATACAAAAATTTATAATTGCAGGAAAGGTTCACAGAATATATAGTACCAGTATAGTCTGGAGGTGATTAAGCATCTTTTAGCTTTTCAATTCTTTTCCTCGCAAATTGTGAAAGTGCTTACATTTGTGGTAAAATGGTTCTTGGGGGGTGAAGAATATGAAAACTAAGCAAATAATTACCACTATAAAGAATTGGTTTTCTTTTCGTTGGCAGAGTAATTATTTTAGAAAAAGTTTCTTATTAATCCTATTTATAACATCTATTCCCGGTATCATATCAGGTATTGCTATTTATACGATTGGATTAAGTTCTACAGAAAATGAACTGCATAAAGTTCATATCGAAGAGATTGATGACCGCGCTCATAATATTGACGTGCAATTTAGTTACCTGGAGGAGTCACTGACTTATTGGGCGTATGAACCCACATTTAATTATCAGCTGATTTCAACTGATTTTGTCTATGAATTTACAAAAACCAGGGATATTATGCAAAAATTATTAATTCTTGAAGGAAGTCAGCCGCTTATCAAAGGAGTTGACTTATATGTAGAAACACAAAATGGTCCGATATTGTTTTCCCCATACCTGGAATATATAAATGATGAAAATGAACAGGCAGGGTTTCACACTTTAATTGAAAATCCGAAGCATATTTCCTGGGATCATTCGGATGAGTTCCATAATAATACGAACTTTTCCAGTAATTTAATTCTTAGTCATCAAATACCCGGTGTTATTAATAATCCCTTTGGAGCGATTGTTGTAACAATTGACCAGGATAGTCTCGGTAGTACACTTGAAACATTAACACCGTACAGTAATGGTGTCACTTTACTGTTGGATGAGAATAATGAATTGCTTCTTTCAACAGAAAACAACAAAGATAGGGAATTTACGAAAGAATTATTGTCAGTCTTTTCAAATAATAATAAGGCAGAGAGGTCATTTCAAATGGATTGGGATGATAAAACATACTCTGTTTCCTATGGTTCTTTTGACAGGGTGGGATCTAAATGGACATATGTATCAGCAGCGCCAATATCGGCAATAACCACACCGATTCTTACCATTTCTAAAGTAATATTAATTGCTAGTTTGCTTGTATTAGGCTTGGCATTTTTATTGACGTGGTTTGCGTCGAACCGTTTATATAAGCCTGTGAAAAATCTTGCGAGCAGTTTTATTCCTGCAGACAGTGCACCGACAAAAGGGACCACTGATGAATTTAAGCAAATTCGTGATCAGCTCGATTCATTAACTTTTGAAAGAGAACAATTAGAGAAACGGATAAGCAACCAGATACCGCAGCTTAGACAGAACTTTCTCATCCAGTTAACAAAGGGTTATTTATATGACTTTGACGAACAGGCATTAAAACGAAGGATGGAGAATTACAGGTGGAAAGTAAATGACCATTCCTTTGTGCTTTTGGATATTCAATTAACTGGTGGTGTAAATAACAGTGAAAGAACGTATGAGGACGACAGTTTGGTCGCATTCGCGATGGCGAATATTGCAGAGGATGTAACAAAAAAATACCTCGATCAATATACTGTTCTCAATCAATATGACATGACGGCAAGTATTTTTCTAATTGTACCAAAAGAGATTGGTGATTTGGCAAATCTCCTGAATCAATTAGCAGAGGATATTACGACAGCGATTAACCGTATATTATCAAGCTATGTGACGATAACCATTAGTTCTAATACGCCTAAAATCAAGGATATATACAGTCTTTTTGAAGAAATAGGCAGAGCGAAGAGATACAGGGATTTTAACAATCAAAATCAGGTACTTATGTTAAATGAAGTAAAGACAGAGGTAACCGGACAGAAACTCTTCTATCCTTTTGAGACAGAGAAGGAGATTGTTCAGAGTATTAGAAGAGGCAGAATGAATGAATCTGAGGAGTTGTTACGGCAGTTCTTTGACGAATTGCTTACTGACAGTACAAAAGAAGTTAGTGTTCATGCCGGGATGATGCAGTTATACAGCACTATTCAGCATGAGATTCTGTTGTCAGGGGTTGACCCCGTAGTATTGTATAATGGCCGCAATATGTATGAAGAGTTATCACAATTGCGGGAAATTGAGTGGGTAGTCAAATGGTTAATTTCCCAAGTAATAGAACCATATATTAAATTCCTGGAAGAAAATATGAATATGGAGATGAAATTGGCAGTAGATAAAGTGGTCTCGTATATTGAGGAACATTATATGGAGGATATTTCACTGGAAAGTTGTGCGGAATTTGTTGATATTACGCCATATACCTTAAGTAAAGCGTTTAAGAAGATTCATGGCATAAACTTCATCGACTATTTAACAACGATTCGAATGGATAAGGCAAAAGAATTATTATTACAAACAAATATGAAAATTAATGAAATCTCAGAACAGGTTGGCTACAGACATAGCTATTTCAATCGAATTTTTAAAAAGCATGTAGGTCTGCCTCCTAGTCAGTATCGAAAAATGAGAGCAAGCAGTTCTTAAGGAGGAATGTAAAAAGTGGAGGCTGTCTATGAGAAGTTTCTTAATCCTGGATCTGAATTTTCACCAATGCCGTTCTGGTTTTGGAATGACAGACTTGATAAAAAAATATTAAGAGCCCAAATAGAAGATTTTCAGGAAAAAGGGGTAGAGGGTTTTGTATTACACCCAAGAATGGGTATCCCGAAAGAAACAGAATATTTATCTGATAAATTTATGGATTTTGTAAAATTCGCGGTGGAAGAAGCTCATCAACGAAAGATGCATGTCATCTTATATGATGAAGCGATGTATCCCTCTGGAGCTGCAAATGGAAAAGTAGTAAAAAAAAATCCGAAGTTTGCCAGCAGAGGTTTATTTGCCACTAAGATAGACGAACTACCGGATGTGATAGAAATACCATTTAATGATGAAGATGATCGCTTAGTTGCTGTTTATCTGGCAGAAAAGGGCAAAGAAAATAATACTGTTAATGCAGAAAGGATAAGTTGTATTTTTCCATTAAATGCTCAAATTATCCGGATGACAGATAAAAAAGCATCTATTCTTCAAGAAGAGATTGATCGTTTCTTCGAAGTGAAAGATCGCCAGAAGGAAGAATACTGCTGTATTATTTTAAAGGAAAGTTACACAAATGGAACGATTAGAGGGGTACATGCGGAACAGGATGATGGAGAGAAAAATGCACCGCGTTCTGCGGATTTGCTGAACCCTGAAGCGGTCCGAACTTTTATAGAACTGACACATGAAAGGTACAGGGAAGTGGTTGGCCAATATTTCGGCAATACTATATTTGCCATGTTCACAGATGAACCTGACATAACCGGACGAAACGCTGATCCGGGCTGTATAGCATGGACCGGTCATTTTGAACGATTTATTTATCAGGCAGGTTTGCATGTTGAAGATCTTCCTGGACTCTTCTTTCATATTGGTGAGAAAACTGCACATATTCGCCAAACCTATCAAAAAGTAATTAACAAGCGAATGCGGGAGACATATTACATACCAATTGCGGAATGGTGTCAAGCTAATCAGCTTTATTTAACAGGACACCCGGCAAAAAGCGATGATATCGGCTTGCTTGAACCTTTTACTTTACCTGGCCAGGATGTTGTCTGGAGATGGGTAGCACCGGAAGATGAAAAAGGAGTGACAGGGGAACACTCGACTGCAGGAAAATGCGGAGCAGATGCTGCAAGGCATTACCAGCGGCAACGGAATTTAAATGAATATTTAGGCGTCTGTGGCATTGATAATAGCTGGAATTTATCTGCTTCAGATATGAAGTGGTATACTGATTGGCTTGCTGTAAGGGGTGTCAATCTGTTTTGCCCACACGCATTCTATTATTCTGTTAATGGTAAGGTGAGAAGCCATGAACGTCCGCCAGATGTTGGGCCAAATAATGTATGGTGGCCACATTATAACCATTTTAGTACTTATATTAAGAGATTGAGCTGGTTAATGACAGATAGCATTAATCAGGCGGAAATCGGAGTATTGGCCCTAAATAACTACTTGCCGTGGAAAACAGCTAAATATTTTTATCAAAATCAGATAGAATTCAATTATTTACATGAGGCGCTGTTCGTTGACGGTCAGCTGCAACTTAAAGATAACTGTATCATTGCGGGAGATCAATCATATCGTATCCTGGTAATTGATGAAATAGAAATATCTGAATTCGACCAAGTGGTGAAACAGCTGTTAACTGAATTTATTAAAAATGATGGTAAAGTATATATTATTTCATCGAACAGAGAAATGGAAGAATTAGAAGGTGTGACGTATCTTCCGCCAGATGATATGTCTTCATTTAAGAAACATTTTTTAGCATCTCGTTATGCCGAATTAACCGGGGAAAGTAGTAATATTCGTTTAACAAAACTTAAAAAATCCGGGAAAATATATTATTTCTTCACAAATGAAGGCGAAACAAATTATAAAGGAACAGTGAAATTTTTTAATGATATGCCTTCAGAGGAATGGAATCCGTGGGCAGGCTCCCGTAAAAGGCTGGTACAGAACGATAATGGACAATACTTCTTGCATTTACCTTATCGTGAATCAATTATCTGGTCAGTGGAAGCAAGTGAAAATTTGAAGAATGACGATCGTCCGGGTTCTGCCAAACTCATAGAAATAGACCCAATATTGCAACCGTCGAATTTATCCAAGCATGAATGGAGCCGTGATTCTCTTGTTGATTGGAGTATGTGTGAGGAGTATCAGTACTATTCCGGTACTATAACCTACCATTTTTCTTTTAACTATCATGGAGAAAAGGTAGATGAAGTGATGGTAGATTTAGGTGACGTTTATGAAATTGCTGAAGTTTCGCTTAACCAGGGAGAATCAGAAGTGAAAATGTGGTCACCGTACATGCTCCAATTTCCTGGTGAAAAATTAATTGAAGGGGAGAACGCTCTCACAGTAAGGATAACGAATAACAGTGCAAATCAGATGGATAAACAGTCGCTGCCTTCTGGATTAATTGGTCCAGTTAAGGTGATCGGATCGGTTCACTCCAATTAGTAAAGGAATGAGAGAATGACAAGAATATTTTTAGCAAGTGATTCTACATGTCAGAGATATGAGAATGATAATGCACCACAGGCGGGATGGGGGCAATTTATCCAGAACTTTATGAAAGACTGTAAGATTTTTAACCATGCAATAGGTGGAAGAAGTTCAAAATCATTTATCGAAGAAGGCAGATTAAAGGAAATCGAAATATTATTAGAAGAAGGTGATTACCTTTTAGTTCAAATGGGTCATAATGATTCGACGAAAGAAAAACCTGAAAGGTATACCGAACCGTATAATGATTATAAACAGTTTTTGAAACAGTATGTAATGACAGCGAGGGAAAAACAAGCCAATCCCATATTAGTTACACCTGTTGCACGTCTGCATTATGTTTCTGGTGAATTTCTGGCAGACTTTGGTGACTATTGTAATGCAATGAAAGAGGTTGGTGAAGAAGAGAATTGTCCTGTAATTGACTTCATGACACTGTCCATCATACATTTAACGAATGTAGGGATTAAAGAAGCCACTACTTATTATATGGTTGATGTGAACGGAAAAGATCATACCCATTTTACTGAAACAGGTGCAAAGCAAATGGCAAAACTGTTAGCCGAACCTTTAAAAAGAATTGTGAAATAATGACTTATCAAATTTTTTACGTTATGCCGGGAAATCAGAAAACTCCCCATACATTCTGTCGTATGGGGAGTTTTCTATACATACAGAAAGGGTGAAGGAAATGAAAATAGACCTTAATTGGTTAACATCAAAGCCGAATTATCTGACGAATATTACATGGGGAATACCTTGGAAAAAAGGGGAATTAGATCGGCGAAGTGATGTTTCATTATGGAATGCGGAAAATCAGTCCATCCCCGTTCAAACCTGGCCTCTTGCATACTGGCCTGACGGGAGTGTGAAATGGACAGCACATTCCGCTAACTTATGTGAAGAACAAGACTTATTTATCTCTAATGACGAGCAAGATCTCTCCGAAAATCAAGGGAAGCTAGTTATTGAAGAAAGAAAAGACAAGATTAAGATTAATAATGAAACAATAGAGTGTACCATTCAAAAACATGGAGAGAACATATTTAATTTTAAAAAAGAGAACCAAATATACGATGCCACTTTAGAGACCATTATGGAGGAAAGAGTAGAAATTAATGACAAAAGAGTTTTTACCCAAATTGCTGCAACAGGAAAAGTTGAAAATGCAGTGATTGAAAGTAAAGGAGATATCCGTGCAGTTGTCAGACTGGAAGGCGCACACTATAATCAGGATGGCCAGCGATTTTTGCCATTTATTTTAAGAATTTATTTCTATGATCAGATATCTGATGTGAAAATAGTCCATACAATGATTAATGATACTCCTCCAGATCAGTATTTCATAAAAGGGATGGGTTTAAAGTTAAAAACAAGCTACAGAGGAGAAGCTTGGAACAGACATGTTCAAATTGCCGGCGACAAAGGAGTATACAGTGAACCAGGCCAATTAATTTTGACAAGGAGATATCGGAATGCAGATGGATTATATAATGACCAAATAGAGAACAAAAACATAAATTTGGACGATATGCCAGAATTCAAAAAACAGGTACAAGGAAATGCGACATGGAATGACTTTAAAATTATTCAGGATAGTGCTGATCATTACAAAGTAGTGAAACGAAGGGGAAGAAATAATGCATGGATAGAGGTGTTACATGGTAAACGAGCGAATGGCCTTCTTTATGCTGGAGGAGCAGATGGAGGTGTAGCAATTGGGCAAAAGAAATTTTGGCAAAAGTTCCCGAGTTCTCTGGAAGTAGAAGGATTAAATGAGGAGTCTTCTTCATTAACCGTATGGCTCTGGTCACCTGACTGTGAAGCAATGGATCTTCGCCATTACAGTGATGATACACATGTGCCAAGTGCTTATGAAGGGTTTGAGGAAATGCGGGCAACCCCAGTAGGTATTGGCAACACGAATGAATTATTTCTATCTTTTTATCAATCCGCCCCAACTGCTGATGATTTATTCAAAAAAGCTGAGGATTGGCAAAATACTAATTTACTAATCTGTAATCCTGCTTACTATCATTCCACTCGAGCTGCCGGAATGTGGAGCTTACCAGACAGATCTAATAAGTTAACCAGTTTTCTGGAGGACCAGCTGGGAAAAGCTCTCCAATTTTATCAGATGGAAATCGATCAAAGAAGCTGGTACGGTTTCTGGAATTACGGGGATGTTATGCATACATACGACCCGGTCCGCCATCAATGGCGCTATGATATGGGTGGCTTTGCGTGGCAAAATACTGAATTAGTACCAAACATATGGTTTTGGTATGCCTTTCTTCGGTCAGGGAACAGCAAGGTTTTTGAAATGGCAGAAGCAATGACAAGACATACAAGTGAAGTGGATTGTTATCATGAAGGAGAATACAAAGGATTAGGCTCGAGACATAATGTTTCCCATTGGGGTTGTGGATGTAAAGAAGTGCGGATAAGTATGGCCAACCTTTACAAGATCTATTATTATTTGACGGCTGATGAGCGAACGGGAGAAATTCTCAGTAACTTTAAAGATGCTGATCAATCAACGGTAAATCTTGATCCAATGCGGGAATTCTATCCGAAAGATGAATATCCTACCCATACAAGAGTTGGTCCAGATTGGGCTGCATTCAGTTCGAATTGGTTATGTAACTGGGAACGAACAGAAAATAGCCAATATTTAGAAAAGATATTGACAGGAGTAAATGACCTGAAAAAAATGCCGTACCGTTTATTGTCTGGTCCAACTTATGGATATGATCCGCAAACTTCTCATCTTTATCACATGGGGGATGGAAATAGTGGTGGTTATCATATGATTATCGCTTTTGGTGCACCCCAGGTATGGATGGAACTTGCTGAATTAATAAATGATAAAGAGTGGGAAGAGATGATTGCCGAATTTGGCGAATTTTATACTTTATCTGATCAGGAAAAACGTAGAAGAACCAATGGAAAACTAAATGATCGCATGTTTAACTGGCCAATGTTCTCTGCAGGGATGGTAGCATATGCAGCAATGAAGAAAAATGATCAAGAGCTGGCAGAAAAAGCATGGAATTTGTTACTTGATCCAACATTCAGTTACACACCTCTTCCAATAGAAGAACAAACAGTGACAAGTTGGAAGGTGTTAAATGAAATTCCGTGGATCACAACTAACACTATTTCGCAATGGTCACTAAATGTGATAGTATGCCTGGAATTATTAAAGGATTTACCGGCAGGACAGGTTTTGCAAAAAAGTATTAGTAAGATAATAAAATGATAAATAAGGAGAAAAAACCTTTACGGGTATGCATGTAAGC
Source organism: Gracilibacillus ureilyticus (assembly GCF_900111195.1). Taxonomy (GTDB): domain Bacteria; phylum Bacillota; class Bacilli; order Bacillales; family Amphibacillaceae; genus Gracilibacillus; species Gracilibacillus ureilyticus. The sequence goes on along the minus strand of NZ_FOGL01000004.1, from coordinate 92,351 downwards.
GAATGATTGGTAAGGCAACAAAAATTGAATATTGAAGGAAAAATGTAAGCGTTTTATATTTGATTTACCGACAGCACGATGGTGACTTTTCAGATAGCTTGAAAGATGGAATAGAAGGAGGCAGATAATTAAAGACTATACCTTTTGGAAAAGGAGCAAGTGTTTGTCATTTTATTGAAAGATATTTTAAGGAGGGTCAAGATGAAAACAAAATTTCTTCGTTATTTATTAATGGCATTATTGGTAATAGGTATAATTGCAGTTGCTGGTTGTAGTAGTGATAGTGATTCGGCTAGTAATGAAAGTGATGGTGAATCTGGGGGAGATTCAGGTGATTCAGAAGACAGAATGGAATTGCGTGTTTTTGTACCAACATTTGAAACTGAGCCGCCAACAGATGACAGCCCTGTCTTAAAAGCGATCGAAGATTATACAAACACAGACATCACAATGGAGTGGGCTCCAAATAGTAACCTGGAAGATAAATTTAACATTACTTTATCATCAGGTGACTTGCCTCATATCATGTATGTTCCAAGTAAATCTCCAAGTTTTATTAGTGCAGTGGAAGATGGGGCATTCTGGGAAGTGGGCCCTTATTTAAAAGATTACCCGAACTTAAGCCAGGCAAACGAAATTATTTTAAATAACAGTTCTATCAATGGAGAAATTTATGGAGTTTACCGTTCACGTGATCTTGGGCGAAACGGTGTGATTATCCGTAAAGACTGGCTGGAGAATTTAGGGATGGAAGAACCAACAACCATTGATGAGTTTTATAACATGTTAAAAGCATTTAAAGAACAAGATCCTGATGGAAATGGACAAGACGATACTTACGGAATTGTTGTATCAAAATATGAAGGTCCATGGGATGTAATGCAAACATGGTTTGGTGTACCGAATAAGTGGGGCGAAGATGAAAACGGTGAATTATATCCATACTTCATGGATGACAATTATTTAGAAGCACTAAATTTCTTTAAGAAGTTGTATGACGAAGGTCTTGTAAACGAGGACTTCGCAGTAATGGACCCAGCAAAATGGTCAGAGCCTGTAATTAATGGTGAAGCTGGTGTACAGGTAAACGTATTGGATGAAGGTCACAGAATCCAGGAAAAAATAATAGATGCAGAACCAGAAAATGCAGATCCTATTACGGTTATTAAAGCGGTTGAAGGTCCAACAGGATTACACAATTTACCGACATCAGGTTATTCAGGTATGCTTGCAGTTTCCAAAACATCCGTTAAATCGGAAGAAGAATTGAAGCGCGCACTGGATTTCCTTGACAAAATGAATGATGAAGAAATGCAGATTACAGCAGAAAATGGTTTCGAAGGTACACATTATGAGATCGTCGATGGGGAATATCAATCTAAATTAGAAGATGATGCAGCACTTAAGTCCGAAATAGCAGGATTTAATCAAATGTTAATGTATATCCCTGAAGCAAAATCATTATCAGCAACTTCTTCACCTTTACGTCAATTAGAGGAAAAATTAAAAGTAGAGAATGAAGAAATCGTTGTAGCGAATCCAGCTGAGTCGTATATTTCTGAAATTTACTCGAAAAAAGGTCAGCAATTAGACAACATTATTATCGATGCCCGAATTAAATACATTGTTGGACAAATTGATGAAGCGGGACTGGAAGAAGCTGTAGAACTTTGGAAGCAATCTGGTGGTACAGATTATATTGAAGAGATCAATCAGTTACATCAGGAAGCACAATAATAAATTAGTAAAAAGCAGGTTCAAACCTGCTTTTTACTACCAAAACCTATTCCCGTTAGATTACGGCAGAAAGAATCAGAGTAACAGTAATTCTTTTCCGTTAAATATGGTTGCTGATTTTTTTGAGAAGGATTCACATCATTTAAGTTAAGAGGGGATTCGATGGAAAATGTACATGAAGGCAGACTGAAAAATGCAGTTAATAAGAAAAAGAAGAGTAAATGGAATCAGATATTAAAAGAAAAATGGCTATACTTTATGGTTTTACCAGGTTTAGCATATTTTATTATCTTTAAGTATATTCCTATGTGGGGCATTGTGATCGCATTTCAGGACTATTCACCATTTTTGGGAGTTTTTCGAAGCGATTGGGTGGGGTTTGAACACTTTCACTACTTTTTTACCAATCCTGACTTTTTACGTTTATTAAGGAACACCTTCATTTTAGCTTTATACGATCTGGTGTTTTTCTTTCCGGCACCAATTATTCTTTCCCTAATGCTAAATGAAATCAGGCTAAGTTTCTATAAACGTACACTCCAGACTTTAGTATATGTACCGCACTTTATGTCATGGGTAATCATTGCGAGTATCAGTTATGTATTCTTAACAACAAGCGGTGGGGTTGTGAACGAATTATTAGCTAAATTAATAGGACAAGAGATTAACTTTTTATCAAGTCCTGATTGGTTCAGACCGATGATTATTGGACAAATTATGTGGAAAGAGACTGGTTGGGGTACGGTTATTTTCCTTGCGGCACTTGCAAGTGTTGACCAGGAACAGTATGAAGCTGCAATAGTGGATGGGGCAGGCCGATTCCGCAGATTATGGCACGTTACTTTACCGGCACTTCGCAGCACAATAGTCATTCTATTAATCCTAAGATTAGGTAATTTTCTTGATACAGGCTTCCAGCAAATTTATTTAATGTCTAATTCACTGAACCGTAGCGTCGCAGACGTATTTGATACGTATGTATACTTTGTCGGTATAACCGAAGGGGCGTTCAGTTACAGTACAGCTGTCGGTTTATTTAAGTCAATTGTTGGTATTGTATTAATTGTCGGTGCAGACAGGTTAGCCAAAAAATTAGGTCAGGGCGGATTATTCTAATCTGTTAAGATGGTCAGCACAAAAGGAGGTTTTTCAAATGCATCGCATGCATAATACTGGACCTGGTCGAGTATTTGATGTTTTTAATCATGTTTTTTTAACGGCTGTCGGATTGATCACTGTTATCCCGTTTTTATACGTGATAGCTGGTTCATTCGCGTCAGATACAGAGTTAGCTACAAGATCCTTTTTTCTAATACCGAATGATTTTACTACAACTGCTTATGATTATATATTCTCTACTAATGCTGTAATTCGAAGTCTTGGTGTTTCGATTCTTGTAACAGTATTAGGTACCATTGTCAGTATGATATTAACTCTTACTATGGCTTATCCACTTTCAAGATCCAGTATGGTCGGCAGAAACTTTATTTTGAATTTAATCCTTTTCTCTATGCTTTTTGGCGGCGGAATGATTCCGACATACTTGCTTGTAAAAAGTTTGGGACTGTTAGATTCAATTTGGGCGTTAATATTACCAATGGCGATTAATCCATTTAATTTAATTATCGTCAAAACATTTTTCCAGCAGTTACCGAAAGAATTAGAAGATGCTTCTAAAATAGATGGCTGTACAGAATTTCAGACGTTCTGGAGAGTAATGCTGCCATTGTCAAAACCTGTAATAGCTACATTTACGTTATTTTATGCCGTTTTCTACTGGAACGACTTTTTCCAGGCATTGTTATACCTGACAGATACAACAAAATGGCCCATTCAATTGTTGCTGCAACAGTTAGTGATGGTTGCCAATTCAGGTATAGGAGATTTACAGGAGGCACAATTATATGAGCCGCCGGAAGAATCAGTTAAATTAGCAGTTATCGTGATTGCAACAGTTCCAATCCTGTTGTTCTATCCGTTTCTGCAAAAGCACTTTGCCAAAGGTGTCATGTTAGGTTCCGTGAAAGGGTAGAAAATATGGACAGATATGTTCTTAGGCAGAAGAAAATGTAAAGCATGAAAAATCTTCTGCCTAAGATGATAAAAGGTAAAAACAAATGATTATCTCTTATTGGTAATTATTTGTTTGAATCTTTTTTAGACTATGATTCATAATTTTGTTCACATGGAGGATGAAAAAATATGAAACAGATGAATTTTCAACAAGGTGAAACTATTTACGAAAATCCTCTCACAAACTTGGAATCCATTGAGGATTGGATAACGGAAGGAGAAGTGAAAACCGGGATATGGAAAAATAAACTTTTACTGGAAAACAAGTTGGATCCCGAGCAGTATGGGGATAATGCCCATTGGCTATTGTGGTGCCCTGTGGAATTTCCTGATCAGATTATAATAGAGTGGGACTTCTATCCATTACAGGAGCCAGGCCTTTGCATGTTATTCTTCGCAGCAACAGGGCGGAACGGAGAAGATTTATTTGATCCATCCTTACCGGAACGGACAGGGTATTATCCGGATTATCATTCAGGTGCAATCAATGCATTACATCTGTCTTATTTCCGGCATAAACATGCTAATGAGAGAGCTTTTCGAACATGCAATCTGCGTAAAAGTTACGGTTTCCACCTTGTTACACAGGCTGCTGATCCTTTACCGCCAGCAGAGGATGCCATTTCACCATATCATATGAAATTAATTAAATATAAACAATTTGTGCAATTTTCTATTAATGATTTGCCTATTCTTGAGTGGGAAGATGATGGAACGGAATACGGTCCGATACTGCAAGGAGGAAAGATAGGATTTCGGCAGATGGCTCCAATGGTTGCAGCATATGCCAATTTCTCTGTCAAACGTGCCATACTATGTTAACGAAATGGAGGTAGCAATATGTTAGGTGATGGATTTTTAGGTAAGTTCTATTTCTTCGGTGAAACCGTCATACTATTATTATATGTGAATTTGTTGTGGGTTTGTTTTACATTAGCTGGTCTTATCTTTTTCGGGGTCGGTCCAAGTACTGTTGCTATGTTTACTGTTTTTAGAAAATGGTCGATGGGGGAAGATGACCTTCCTGCCTTTAAAATATTCTGGCAAACCTATAAAAAGGAATTCCTGCGTGCCAATGGCCTGGGACTTTTCCTCATGTTATTTGGTTACATGCTTTATATGAATTTTAACTTTTTCCAGGCAGAAATTGACTGGCTTCAGCAGCTAAGCAGGTTTTTACTTATTATTGCAGCGGTAGTATATGGAATTATGGTTATATACATTTTTCCGATGTATGTTCATTATGATAATAAAATGTTTGCATATTTCAAAAATGCTATACTTGTCGCAGTTTATTCACCGATTAGGACTATTTATCTTATCGCAGCTTGTCTGACATTATATTATTTATATTTTGTTTTACCAGTATTTTTGTTTTTCTTTGGAGCAAGTTTGTCGAGTCTTGTTATCATGTGGATTGCGTATCGCACCTTCCAACGTTTAGAGATAAGACAAGAAAAATTACAGGAAACAGAAGCGTAAGCTACTTTCGATAAGTGCATAAATAGAGAAGAAGGAGGGTTTGGAATGAATGATACTGCTGAACAGACTAAGCCAGTTTTGTTAGGAAAGATTGATTTATCTAAAGCCGGGAGAAATTGCAAAATGTACCTTGGGGACTTAACAGGCAATGGAAGAAAGGATTTACTATTGGTTCAGCCGGATGGTGGTATTGATGATCGATATATACCTCACCAAGTAGAAGCAATGACTGCATTTGATATAGAAGGGAATCTTTTATGGCAAACAGGTACTCCTAGTGATGATCCAGGAGGTCCGGGGAGTGACTATCCAGTACAAATATATGATATTGATGGTGATGGTTATAATGAAGTTTTATGTGTAATGGATAAGGCATTTTTTATCATTGATGGGAAAACGGGAGAAGTGAAAAAGCAATACGAACTGCCAAATGAATTTGCTCATGACTGTATTGTTATAGCAAATCTGACAGGTAATTCCTATCCCCGGGATATTATTTTAAAAGATAGATACCATCAGCTATGGGCATTAAATCATAAGTTTGAATTGTTGTGGACCCATAAGGGAAATGTTGGTCATTTTCCATGGGTATTTGATTTTAATGGGGATGGTAGAGACGAAGTAATGGCAGGCTATGATTTCCTCAATGCTGATGGCCAACTGTTGTGGTCATGCAGTGAACTGGATGATCATGCTGATTGTATCTGGGTAGGGAAAGTACAGCAGCAAACGGAACACAACCAGCTTGTTATTGGCGGCAGCGTAACCGTCCTTTATGATTGGAAAGGAGAGGAAATTTGGCGTTACAATGGATCGATTGAATCCCAGCATGTTTGTTTAGGTAAGTTTAGAAGTGATTTGCCTGGACTTCAGATTGCTGGATTGGATCGCATCATACGCGGCACCAGCTATTCTGATGGAAGGGACGGAATTTTCCTTCTTGATGCGGATGGACAGGAGATATGGAAGGAGAATAGAGAGACAGGTGGCTGGCTTACCATTATAGATACGATTAGTGATTGGGATGACAGCGGTTTAGATTATATTCTCGCCTATCGACGTGGAGGGAATGTGCTGCCAACTATCTATGACGGTTATCAACAAGTTGTAGCAACGTTCCCGGTTGATGGATATGTTTCATTTGATGATCTAGTTGGAAGCGGGAGAAAACAAGTGATCGTTTATGATCAGACAACGGCCTATATTTATGCTAATGAATTTATTGATTTGTCTCAGAATAAGCTAACTGCACTGCCACAGGATAAGCGGTCCTATTCCGTTACACTGTATCCCGGAGGAGAATATGTGAAATAACGGTAAAGGACAAATAACATATTAGTTATAATAAAATCCGAACGATGACGTGAATTCTGTATATAGAATTCATTCCTCAGAACTATATCTTCCAATTTTACTGCGCATAATAGGGATACTGTGCAGTAAAGGTGTATTTATGCTGAGTGCCATACTTACGCTACAGCCGGCCACTTCGCTTTCACCCAAGGGCACAAGTGCAACATCTACTCAAGCAAAGATCACTTTCGTAGTGTTTTCTTTGCCGCGGGGCTCGTCTTCAGCTAACTTTGCAAAGAAGAACACTTTGCAAAGTGGATCTTCAGATCTCGCTGTCCCACAGGAGTTTGCGTGGCCGACCTCCGCTTTGGTGTTATTCCACAATGTTTGTGACAAAAAAACTGTTTGAATCACCCAGTGAAGATGTTGGATATCCTGTATTGAGTGAACATACGTTAAAATAAAAATTCCCATGAACAATTCAAGCATAGAATGTTCATGGGAATTTTATAATGTTTCTATAATTACAACTTCCTATAAAAATTGTAGAGTAATACTTCAGCGTAGTCCGATTGCGGAGACTCCTATGGGAACAGGACGAGCTGAAGATCCACTTGATGAAGTGGGTTTCTTCAGCAAGTTAGCTGAAGCCGTCCCCATGGTAAAGAAGACACTGCGAAAGCGCATTTTGCTTGAGTAGATGTCGCACTTATGCCCTTGGGTGAAAGCGAAGCAATCGGACGAAGCGGTGGTATTTCACTCTAAATATTTCAAAGTTACTCTCTTAGGTTTAATGCACAGTATCCCTATAATGTGCATTAACTTTTTTCTTTTATTCGTGTTTTGTGTGGGACATGATCGTCATGTCCCACTCTCCACTTTTTATACTTGGAATTTTTTCATCATTTCCTGTAGCTCTTCTGCAAGCTGTTTCAATTCATCAGAAGTTGTGACAAGTGTTTCACTTACTTTTAGCTGTTCCACTGTCGTAGCGGATACTTCTTCACTAATAGCAGAAGACTGTTCTGCAGTTGCACTTACCTGGTGAATAGTGGAAGTCAATACTTCCTGTGAATCTCTTAATTGCTGAATGGACTCGGAAACTTGCTGGATTTTGCCTGTAAATGTTCCCATACTTTCTCCAACACCGTTTAGCAGGCCTTGTGTTTCTTCTGCCTGTAAAACTTGGGCTTGAAACCTAGGATTAGCTTCTTCCAGAACGAGTAATGTGTCATTTACTTCACCGACAATCCCGTTTGTAATTTCTTCAACACGGTCAATAGACTGTTTCGACTGTTCAGAGAGTTTTCTAATTTCATCAGCAACCACAGCAAACCCTTTTCCTGCTTCCCCAGCTCTGGCAGCCTCAATTGCTGCATTTAATGATAATAAATTTGTTTGCTGAACAATATTTGTCAGCATAACCATAACGTCTGTAATTTGTTCCGTACTGGATTTTAATGTATCAACCTTTTCAACAAGTGCATTAGTCATCTGCTCGCCGTCTTTAGTTGTTTGAACGAGCTCATTCATTTTTTCTAAACCTTCATGACTTCTTTCCAGTACTCCTATTGCATGTGTTTCCATTTCCGTATTATTTTCAAATACTCTTTCTACCTCTTCATGAATGGTCAGTGCGAGTGTGTTCCCTCGTTCTGCTTCATCGGTTAAACCTGTAGCACCACTTGCGATTTCCTCAGAAGCTGCTGCTACTTCTTTTGCCGACTGGGACTGAGTTTGGGAAATATCGGTTAATTTTGTTACAGCATCAAGAACCATGTTTGCTGAATTGGTTGTCTGCTGCATCATTCCGGAAATATTCTCCAGCATTGTATTAAAGCTTTTTGCAAGTTCTCCAATTTCATCTTTTCTATGGATGTCAGCAGAACGTACAGTTAAATTACCTTCCTCCGCCTGTGACATTAAGCTGGATACTTTTGCTAACGGCCGAGCAACCGTTTTAACGATACCGTTTGCAATAAGGACCGAAATAATTAGAGAAAGTATAATAACAGCAGTTGTAACGAAAAAGATAATCCGTGTATCTTTTGTCAATTCCGACTCTGCCATTGAGCCGACAATAAACCAGTCAGTTACTTCAGATGGATTTTTTATTATTAACTGGCCATCTTCTTCTGTTAACCGGCTCTCAGAATCCGCTTCGATATCATAAGGATATGCTCCGGTAATCTCTTCCTTATCGAAAGAGAATACTATTTCATTTTCTTTATTCACAATATAAGCTGTACCATCTTCCCCAATCGTTACATCTTGTAATGCTTCTTCAAAAACTGCCGGCTCAAGTTCTACTAACATTAAATACATGTCACCGCCAATTCTGAGTTTTTGTGCAAAACTCACTGTAGGATCTTCACTTGTTGTAGATATACCGCCTGATAAACCTCCAATCCAGTAAGTGGAATCACTAGATTCCTGTGCAGCCTGATACCATTCACTTTCGAAAACTTTCTCTTCAGCAATGGTTTGCGATGAAGAGATCATCCGTTCTTTTTCTGTATGAATTAAATAAAGGTTAATATTCCCGTCAATCATTGTCACTTGAGTCAGGGCATCATCTACCGTACTTTTGAGAGTGAAATAATCAAAGTTATTTGTTTCTTCAAAAGTATTCAGTTCCATAATAGTGTTATTGAAATTAGGAGCCATCAGGATTTCTGTGACCCGGTCTCTATATTGCTGCATTAAGTAGTCTAATTTATCTCCTGATTGGACAATTGTTTGCTCAGTAGCGTCAGTTACTTTATTTTTAATAATATTATTTGAGATAGTATAAGACAGAACACCTACAATGATGACGCTTACTAATACAGTGAAAAGAATACTCAGCAGAATTCTTGTACTAATAGAATGTTTTTTAGAAACTGCAGACTGATAGGCCGTTTTGTCTTCTTTCTTTTTTCCAGCCTTTAAATTATGTATAGCACTTTGAATTCCTTTGAAATTGAGCTTCTTCTTTGGCGGTTTGATCTTTGTCTTTTTTTTGTTGTTAAAAAACTTCTTAGCCATGATAGACCTCCATTTATGTTTTTTCTGAAAAGGTTTTCATAAAATATTAGAACTATAGAATTATATTTTCCGTTTGACTAAATCAATTTATAAACTGAAATAGTAAAAATGGTCTGTATTTATAGTTCAAAATAATTATAACATGACTGATTCAAAATAACGATAGGTAATTTTAAAATTTTCTTAAATAAAAAAGTGAGAGGTATTTAGTCATAAATACCTCTCACTTAATCAGTTGCAATTGTCTCCGTCACAAAAACTTCCTTTTTTATGCGAAATATCCTGTAGTGGTTCTCTCATATCTTCGACAATCTTCTCCAATGCATTCATAAATGTTTCTATCGGCTGTGCACCAGATATCGCATATTTTCCGTTAAATACGAAAAATGGCACACCAGTTATTCCTAATTTCTGTGCTTCATCCTGATCAGTGTACACTTCGTCTGCAAACATTTTATCGTCATCGAGCACTTGCTTAACTTTTTCCTTGTCTAATCCCAACTTTCCGCATATCGTTATAAGCGTTTCTCTATCGCTTAGGTCAGCTGATAATGTGAAATACTGGTAAAGCATTTCATCAACAAACTCGGACTCTTTACCGGCAGATTTAGCAAACTTACTTAAGCGATGGGTATGAAAAGTATTTGTCGGTTTCATCGTATCAAAAACAAATTCCAGTCCAACTGATTTCGCCTGGTCGCCAACTTGCTGATTCATCTGTTTTGCTCTTTCCACACTCATATTGTACTTTTTCGCTAATGCGGCATGAATACTCTCACCGTTATAGGTTGGGGCATTAGGATCTAATTGAAAACTTTTGTAATGAAGCTCTACTTCAATTTCTTCTGGAAATCTCTCAATGGCTTGTTCTAAACGCCTTTTCCCTATATAACAAAATGGACATACAAAATCTGACCATATCTCTATCTTCATTTTCACACCTCACTTATTGATTACACCTATTCTTACATAAATAAGAATAGGTATAAAGTAATCTGCTTAAATGGAGGCAGGAAGAGAAGTGTCATTTTTTCTTGTCTGTATCATTCACTTCTTCGTAAACATCCTCTATAATTTCTTCCTTCATTTCTTCTTTCATTTCCTCATAAATTTTGTCTTTAAATTCATCATACAATTCTGTTTTCATATCATCATACAAGTCATTTTTTACTTCTTCATATACATCTTCTTTAATATCTTCAGTCAATTCCTCTTTAAATTCCCCTTTTACACGATTCACCCTTTTTCTCCGGTGTAACTTCCGGTCAATTTTCCAGTCTTTACTTAAAGTGATAATTACAGAAACAATCATTAAAATCATGACAATGGCAAATGGAAGGGCTGCTATGATTGATGCTGTTTGTAATGCGTCTAATCCACCACCGCCACTAAACAACAGCACACTTGCAGCACCGGCAATCAATAATCCCCATATTATTTTCACCATATTACCTGGTTCCAGGTCTCCATTTGAAGTCATTGATCCTAACACAAAAGAAGCGGAATCCGCTGAAGTAATAAAAAAGATCAGGATAAGAATGATCGCAAGTGTATTAGTAATAAAGCTTAGTGGCAATTCAGCTAACATTGCAAATAACGCCAATTCTACCTGTGAATTAATTAATTCTGCTAATCCTCCAGCACCATACATTTCTATATGAAGTCCTGTCCCGCCAAAGGTAGTGAACCAGATTATGGCTAAAAGCGACGGAACAATGAGAACACCTGCCATAAATTCCCTAATAGTGCGGCCTTTTGATATACGGGCAATAAATATCCCCATAAAAGGGGCCCAGGAAATATGCCATGCCCAAAAGAAAATCGTATTAGTTCCGAGCCATTCACTTTCAGAAAAAGGTGTTAATGTCAATGCCATTGGAATGATATTAGTAACATAGCCGCCAAGTGTTGTTACAAAATTCTCGGCAATAAATAAAGTTGGACCTACAATCAGCACAAATATTAACAGAAGTCCTGCGACAACTAAATTTATGTTACTTAGTATCTTAATCCCGCGATCAAGTCCTCTCACAGCAGAAAACATAAAAAGCACAGTTACCACTGCAATGATGATCATTTGTACCCATGGAGTATTAGGTATAGGAGTAATATGTGAAAGTCCGCCAGTTATTTGCATGGCACTTAACCCAAACGTTGTTGCGACCCCTGTACATGTTGCAATAACTGCTAATGTATCAATTGTTTTTCCTGCCCACCCATTTACACGGTCTCCTAAAATTGGATAAAAAGCAGAACTGATAAGTGCAGGTCGATCTTTTCTGTATTGGACATATGCTAGAGTCATCCCAACAATAGAAAATATTGCCCAGGGATGAAGTGCCCAGTGATAAGCTCCGTAACGTATACCTGCTAAGGCAGATTCCCGGGTAGCGGATTCATAGCCTAAAGGCGGATCCATATAGTAGAGAACAGGTTCAGCTACACCCCAAAATACAAAACCAACCCCGATACCTGCAGCGAATAACATGCCGATCCATGAAAACCAGGAATATTCCGGCTTATCATCAGGTTTTCCTAATCGTATCTTTCCATAAGGGCTTAATGCTAATACAATGACAAATGCTACAAACAAAGCGGTAATTAACATGTAAAACCAGCCGAAATTTGTAATCATCCATGACAATCCCGCACTTGCTGCTTCGTTTAAACTATTTGGAGAAATTGCACCCCATAGAACAAATAAAGTAACAGTTATAGTAGAAACAATAAAAACGATTCCAATTTTTCCTACATTATTATTCTTCATAAAAATGATGTTCCCCCTTTCAGTACATTCAATTCATTACTGCGTTGACGGACTTTCTTGTCCTGCTGATAAAAGTTTCACTTTGTTTACAAGTTAATAAGTGAAGTCTTTTTATTTATTCCCAAATTTATCTTGTATCAATCCACGAAAAGAAAATTTCAAACAGTTAGCTACTTTTTAATAAGCGTAATTGATTATAGATATGAAGATTCCTATCCAATAGCCAAAACACTTTTCACCTTAATGCATAAATTAATTGTAAATCCTTTTATTTATTTGAAGGAATTTATGAAATCAGAGGAGGTGTTCGTTATGTTACAAGAATTACAGTCTGTGATGCTCGAGGACTTCTATTATATTGTTCCGGCACTCTGGATAGTAGGATACGCTTGTAAAAGAACACCATACATTCCTGATTGGTTAATCGTTTGGGTCATGTTGGGATTCGGGATAGTCGCATCATGCAGTATTTTTGGGTGGAATTTTCGTGCAGCAATTGATGGTGTGGTTGCGGTTGGGATATCTGTGTTAAGTCATCAAATGGTTAAGCAGACATGGTGCAAAGATGAAAGCAAATAGAGGAGGTAAAAGGTGGCAGATTTTAAAGGATACCGTATAACTAGTTCTTATGGATTCAGGACACACCCGATACGGGGGACAAGAGAATTCCATGCCGGGATCGATTTAGTAAAACAGCACAGGGCACCAATTTATGCATTTACTTCAGGGATAGTCATTTATGCAGGTTTCGGGAATAATGGTACAGGCTTAGGCGGCTATGGGAATGTTGTATTAATGAAAGACAAGAATAACCGCGGCCAATTATACGCGCATCTTGATCGGGTAGCAGTTAGCAGGGGGCAGTCAGTTGGTAGGAATCAGATAATTGGTTATCAGGGAAGCACAGGAAATGTTACAGGTTCACACCTCCATTATGAAGTGCGGAAATTTTCGGAGACTGCTGCTCCCTATGGTTACCGCCCAAACAAGCAAACTTCTACATTGAATCCTGTCACATATCTAAGTCAGTTTGATACAACAGAAAGTGTTTCAAATTCTCTCATTTTGAAAAGAGGATCAAGGGGAAAGGAAGTATTACGACTGCAACAGGATCTTATTAAACTTGGTTATTCTCTTACCAAGTATGGAGCAGATGGAATATATGGAGATGAGACAGTATCAGCTGTAAAGAGATTTCAAAGAGATAAAGGTTTAGGGGTTGATGGGATAGTAGGACCTCGAACAAGAAATAGCTGGTTGGCAGCGATTCGTCTTATATCAAAGTATCCAGGAAAATACATTAAGAAAGGCAGCACTGGTGAGTTAGTCAAAATCATTCAAAGAAAACTGGCAATTAATGTTGATGGAATCTTCGGTCCTCAAACAGAACAAGCGGTAAAACAATTTCAGCGGAGGAACAGTCTGGGAGTAGATGGAATAGTCGGCTCTAAAACCTGGAGGGCAATGTTTTAACTGATTTAAGCGAATCCCGCTCTGTTTGTCGTTCTTTTAAAAAACATACCATCTGAAGAATAAGGCTTGTCACATGAAATGGTGATGAGTCTTTTTTGCATTTATACATTATTGTATATTTCTATAGTTATAAAAAAGCCGTTAACTGAAAGTAATATGGCGTAATAGAAAGAAAAAAGGCAGTGTTTGCGTTTTCATAAGACTTTGCCGTTTTGGCAAAATATGATATGATGCTATCCGTTCAGTTCGGAATTTTCTCTGAGGGGATCAGAGGAGCAAAAATAATAGGAAAGAGGTGCTTCATGAACGTAACAAAAATGAAAGAGGAATGGTTTGGTAATGTCAAAGGGGATATTTTAGCGGGGATAGTTGTGGCACTTGCACTAATTCCGGAAGCAATAGCTTTCTCTATCATTGCTCAGGTAGATCCAATGGTTGGGCTCTATGCTTCCTTTTGTATTGCTGTTGTCATTGCATTTGTTGGAGGCAGACCTGGAATGATATCTGCTGCAACAGGAGCCATGGCATTATTAATGGTTACATTGGTTGCAGATCATGGGCTGCAGTATCTATTAGCAGCAACTATTCTGACAGGGGTGCTGCAAATTCTGTTTGGAGTATTCAGACTGGCATCGGTGATGAAATTCGTACCACGCTCGGTTATGATCGGCTTCGTTAACGCATTGGCTATACTAATTTTCACGGCACAGCTTCCGCATTTTGAAGGTGAAGGTTGGATTATGTACGCTTTGGTTGCTTTAACATTAGCCATTATTTATCTATTTCCGATGGTCACAAAAGCAGTCCCTTCTACATTAGTTGCGATAATCGTAGTTACAGCAATCGCTGTGTATGCCGGGTTTGACATTCGCGCTGTAGGAGACTTAGGCAATCTTAGTTCAGATCTGCCGGTATTTTTAATTCCGGATATACCTCTGAATTTTGAAACATTGGCGATTATTTTTCCTTATTCCCTATCACTTGCTTTAGTAGGGTTGCTGGAATCTCTTCTTACAGCAAACATTGTGGATGATATGACAGATACTGAGAGTGACAAAAATAAAGAAAGCCGTGGACAAGGAATAGCAAATATCGTTGCAGGCTTTTTCGGCGGGATGGCAGGATGTGCGATGATCGGACAATCTGTTATTAATGTGAAATCTGGCGGACGAGGCAGGTTATCTGCCCTTGTTGCCGGCGGGTTCTTAATGATTTTAATTTTCGTACTTGGAAGTGTAGTTGTAAAGATACCAATGGCTGCTCTGGCTGGTGTCATGATTATGGTATCGATTAGTACATTTGATTGGTCTTCAGTAAAAAATTTGCATAAAATTCCGCGGACTGATGCCGCAGTAATGGTAACAACAGTGGTCACAGTTGTTGTTACACACAATTTATCTATCGGTGTTCTGGCAGGTGTACTGTTAAGTGCGATTTTCTTTGCAGCAAAAATTTCGAAAGTAAAAGTAACACAAATAGTAGCGGTTAATGGGAAGAAAAAAATATATAAAGTCGATGGACAAATTTTCTTTGCATCAGTCAGTGATCTTGTTTCCCAATTTACTTTCAATGAGGATGTTGAAGAAGTAGAAATTGATCTTACAAATGCCCATCTCTGGGATGACTCGGCAATCGGTGCGCTGGATAAAATAGAAATGAAATTTGAGCAAAATAATGTTACAGTTAAATATAAAGGATTAAATCGAGATAGTAAGAGTTTAAAAGATAAGATTGGCGGTTTATCGAAAGCATCGGGTCATTAATGTGAAGAGGTGAGAGGCATGTATAAAAAAATATTACTTGCAGCTGATGGTTCAGATCACTCTATAAGAGCTGCATCACATGCTATTAATCTGGCAAAATTGAATGATGGACAGATTGATGTGGTGTATGCAGTAGACGGAAAAACCTCCAAAGAGGATGTTCTCCATGGAATCGATAAATATGAAGTCAAAAAAGAACGAGAGACAAAGTTAAAACCTATTGTGGATTTGCTGGAAGAGAAGCATATAGCTTATACGACTAAATTTCTGCATGGGGAACCTGGACCTGCGATTGTTGAATATGCCAATAATGATAATTATGATTGTGTGGTTGTTGGCAGCAGAGGATTGAATAAGGTACAGACAATGATTCTCGGCAGTGTCAGTCACAAAATCGCAAAACGTGTCTTTTGCCCTGTACTCATTGTAAAGTGAAGTTATAAGATAATTAATCGAATAGTTATTAAGCATGAAACGTCTGGATAAGAATAACCAGGCGTTTTTTTTTTTTTATTACTTCATCTGATTATCCCCCCGCTCATTTACAAACGCAAATCGAAAAGTTTAAAATGAGGAGAGAATTAGTAAATAAAACAACTTATTTATATGTAATAACTCACTAAACTATTGTATAATATAATTAAATTAGATATTATTCGATCTATTTCGACAAATTATATTTTAAACATAGAGTGAAGCTTGTTTTAGAAAGAAGGTTATCATTTGGTTAAAGAGTTCGGGAGCTCATTCTTTGATATATTAACAGAAGGTTTATCAGATCAGGTTTATGCAGTCCGTCCAATCGGTGAAGGTCAATTTGTTTATGTCTTCTTTAATAAGGCAGCATGCAGAAAAACAGAATTGACAGAAGATGTAATAGGGAAAACCATTCAAGAGGCACTTGCGCAGGAGCACGCTGAACTTCTAACAGAAAAATATAACCAGGTGCTTGCAACAAAGAAAGTGGTTGTCTACAGAGATTCATACGAGAAAAATAAGGAAACTTTTCATTCTGAGACAACGCTAACCCCTTTATTTGATGAGAAAGATGGTATTTATTTAATTGTTGCTGCAGTAAAGGATGTAACAGATCAGTTAAAAGCAGAGCAGGAACTGAAGCAAATATGGACAGAATTATTTAAAAACAAGAAAAGGTACGAGTCTCTATTTAGAGATAACCCTGATGCGGTGTTGTCATGTGACTTATCTGGTTATATATTAAATTGCAACCCTCAAGTGACAGAGTTGATTGGTTATACATCCGTTGAGATAAAAGGGAGACCGGTATCCGAGCTGTTTGAAGAAGAGTCGCTGGAAAATTTCAGTGAAAATTATGAATGGGTTTTACATGGAGCATCTAAATTTGCCCGTTTATCATTAAAGCATAAGGAAGGTTATTTTATTCCTGTATCAGTAAAAATAAGTCCAATTATGATGAACCATGAAGTAGAGGGCATTTACGTCATTTTTCATGATTTGACTGACCAGATAGAATCTGAAAGAAAGTTATATGAGAGTGAAGAAAGGTTCCGTGTTATTGCAGAGAATGCCAATGACCTGATAACATTGCTGAACCACCAGGGGAAAATTTTGTATGCTTCCCCATCCTATAAACGAATTGTCGGGTTTACAGAAGAGGATTATGTTAATAAAATCTTCCTTTACCATATTCATCCAGATGACAGGGAAAGTTATAATGAAATTGTAACAACATCTATTAAAGACGGGAAACCTTTTACAATAGAGAACAGGCATCTTACAGAAAGCGGAGAGTATATTTGGCTTGAATCCAAAGGAACCCCTGTTTTTGATAAAAATAAACAGTTGAAGCATATGGTAGTGCTTTCCCGAGATATATCAGAACAGAAAAGCCAGCAGGAGAAACTGGAATATGATGCTCTGCATGATCATTTAACAGGGTTACCGAATCGCAGACTGCTTCGGAGCAAATTAAATGATGTGCTCCATAGTGATAATCATTTAGCTATTTTTATGCTTGATATCGACAATTTCAAGCATATTAATGACACATACGGCCACGATGCTGGCGATGCAGTGATCGTGGAATTTGGTATGAGAATACAATCAAGCTTAAATGATAAAGATACGGTTGCACGCATGGGCGGGGATGAATTTATTTTACTTATAGTAAACAGATCTGAACAGGAAGTAATACAGCTCGCAGAAGAAATAAAGAAGCAGATGCATCATGAATGGGACATTATTGCAGAGAACCTTAATGTGACGACAAGCATTGGAATAACATTTGTTGAAAACAATCGGGAAAGTGAGTTGCAATTAATGAAACAGGCAGATGTAGCTTTATACGAAGCAAAAAAGAAAGGGAAAGATGGATTTTGCATCTTCCATTCAGTGTAATTAAGGACCTAAGAAAGTGAACTTATCATTATACTATTTATGAGAATATGGTATGATAGTCAAAAGTCCTATACTTATTTTTTTTTCTTAGGGGTGAATTGATTGAAATATGCTTTGCGGATATCTATCTTATACACCGTTCTTGGTATTGTCTGGATTATATTTTCTGATATGTTAATAGAATATATGCACCTGGATAGTTTCTTTCAAACATATAAAGGTTTAATATATATGCTGCTAACAGGTATTCTTCTATTTTCCATGGTGAAAAAACTGACAGATCGTTATGAAAGAGAATTGTTAAAAAGAAAAAAAACAGAAGAACAGGTGACAGAGAAATTAGAAGAAAACAAGCGTTTTGGCGAACTTCTTGATTATATTAACTCAGGTTTAGTTATTTCAGATGCACTACAAAAAGAAAACCCCATTATTTATGTAAATAAAGGGTTTGAGAAACTGACTGGATATTCAAGAGAAGAGGCTGCTGGAAGAAGTCTCCTTTTTCTACAGGAAGAAGCGGCAAATGAGATAAGTATAGCGGAAATAAAAAATGCCATAGAGAAGAAAGAACCTTTACGAATAGAGACAGAAAATTATAAAAAGAACGGGCAGTTTTTCTGGAGCAGTTTAAAGATTTCACCGGTATTGGATGAAATCGGCCGGCTGACACATTATATTGCCATTCAGCATGATATTACTGAAGAGAAGAAACAGTCGATACTGATAGAAAATCAGTTTAAAATAGTAAAAGTACTATTAACCATGAAAAACCAGCAAAGTGCTTTTAAGGAGATCTGCCAAATCATTGAAAATCACATGGACTATCAATGTTTGATCTATAGATATGATCAGAAGAAAGAGCGTTTAATTGCATTGGCTTCCGCTTCTTTACCACAGGCATTCCTTGATGAAATAAGTGATTATCCCGTAAAGCCTGACGAAGGTGTTACAGGTGAAGCGATATTCAAACGGAGAACCATTATTATAGATAATGTAAAAGAAAAGCTGCAAAGCGGGAAGTTCAGGAGGATTGCGGATACTTTTAACATCCAGTCCATTTGGTCTACACCGATTATTACAGCAGATGGCAAAATCCTTGGTGCGTTGACTATGTACAAAAAGTTGCCATATCACCCATCTAAAAGTGAACTTCAGACATTGGAAACATATGCTTATATTATCAGTTTAGTAATGGAGAATCTTGAGTATGAGAAACAATTACATGAAAGTGAACAGCGCTACCGGTTAATTGCAGAAAATGTAACTGATATTATTTGTTTATTGGATGAAAACAATAGAATCATATATATTTCACCGGCAGTCCAGCAGCTGATAGGGAAAAATGATCTGGATCTTGTATGGGATAAGATTCTTTCAAGGAAAATGATTAATCGTATAACTAGATTTATTAGTTATTTAATACAGGTCGATGATGCGGAAACCGCCGAAATTGAAGTGATGGATACAAATGGCGAAATTCACTGGCTGGACTTAAAAGGGAAGAAAATAAATGATAAAGACGGACGTGACAATATTCTTATTGTAGCACGGGATATTACTGCCAGGAAACAATATCAGCAGTCACTTGATAATATTTTATATATCGACTCATTAACACAATTACCGAACAGATATAAATTGAGAAAAGATCTGGAAGAATATGTTCAGTCAGACCAGTCATTTTATTTAGTGATTCTTGATTTTGATCATTTGAAAAAAATTAGCCGGTCATATGAATTGGAAATATGGGATAACAGTCTTCTGAAGATGAAGAAATTGATAATAGACCTTTTTGAACCTGTTTACCTTTCTCGAAGTGGTGAGGATGAATTTTGTTTTATACCAGCGGCAGATACTAAAGCCTCCTTACAGGAATTATTGGAGCAATTTTTCCGCAAACTGCAGAAGCCTTGGAAATTTGGGCAACAGGAGTTAATTCTCACTCCTAGTATTGGGATCATTGCTCATAATAAACAGACAGCTGACAGGATGATAGCACAGGCACAGGATGCGCTGCAGCAAGCAAGACATTCGGGGGCAGATTTCTTATTTTTTCAGGACACTAACAATGACAGCAGACTGGACAGGTATGCACTAATTAGAAAGAACCTGTTTATGGCACTGGATCGTGATGAATTAGAGGTAGTCTATCAGCCAAAAGTAGACACGAAAAATCAAAAAGTAATTGGATTTGAAGCATTGGTGCGTTGGCAGAACAATCAATTAGGTAATGTTCCCCCAGGAGAATTTATTCCTATTGCTGAAGAAACCGGCTGGATTATACCGATCGGGGAGTATGTAATCGGTCAGGTAATTAAAGATGTTCTTCATTGGGAAGGGACGGGCTCTCCTTTTCACGTAGCGGTAAATATATCTTATAAACAATTAATGGAAGCTGATTTTGTGAAAAAAATAAAGCAAGCATTGAATGAGTCGAATTGCCCAGGAAACAGGCTAAGTTTTGAAATTACTGAGAGTCTGCTTGTTGAGGATATTGACTTATCGATCGGTGTATTGAAGCAGCTGCATGAGCTGGGAATACAAATAGAGGTAGATGACTTCGGTGTAGGATATTCTTCCCTTTCTTATTTGCGGAAATTCCCTCTGGACGTTCTGAAGATTGACCGCTCATTCGTTCAAAATATTCATAAAGATTCAAAAGAGCTGGCAATCGTCCAGGCGATAATGGAAATGAGCAGAGCGCTTGGATTAGAAGTGATTGCGGAAGGCGTGGAAAATAAAAAACAAATCCAGTTATTACAGGCTCTAGGCTGTACAGTATATCAGGGATACTGGTTCAGCAAGCCATTAAAGAAGAAAGACATTGACCAGATTCTGCCCGCAATACGATACAAACTGCTAGAGGTTTCGGAGACAAACTGACAGGAAAAATCCTTTAATGTAACTTTTTTCCTGAGTTAAATATTGATAAAATTTTCCTTATACAAATATAGATAAAAAAACTAGAAATGATAAGCGTACAGTCATGTACGATTAGGTGGGGAGATCATGGTTAAAGCGAGCAGCAAATATAAATATCTGTGTTATATCATCTTTCTTTTATTAATCTCAATGTTGGAATTCTATCCACTTACAATTGTTTTCGGAATAACAGTTAGCCTTGCGCCATTTTTATATTTGGCAATGATAAGATTATTTGGGCTGAGGGCATCTTTATTTGCGACTGTTTTTATGTCTGTTGTGACATATATCTTTTATCAGCATGATATGTGGGTGTTCCTGAGTGTATTAGAAGTATTAGTTATTGGAAGCTTGTATAAAAAGAAAGGCAAAGACCTGTTTACATGGAGTTTTGTCTATTCCTTTTTATTAATAATTATTATGCTGCTTGCAATTTCTTTTGGATCGTTTACTGAAATCTCTGGTAAGATTCTAGTACTTAATATATTTATCGGAATGATCAGCATTATATTTGCGGCACTAGTTGCGGATATGTTTTGCGATTATTATCCATATATCCCGTTTATCAATCGTTTTGTAACAGAACGAAAACCACTGCATTTTGGGCAAATCATTTCCTATTTACTCATATTCGCAGCGATCCTTCCCATACTAGTGATCATCTTCTTTCATGCAAGAACATTGGAAGAAGATTTGTTTCAACAATGGGAACAAAAAACAGTTCAATTGGAAGAAACCCTTCAAACGAAAGCGGAAGAAATGGATTCAATTGAATTGAAGAATTATGCATTAGATTCTGAAATTGAAAAAGCCAGATTAAAAGTGGAGCTGGACAGGTTCACAGAAAATGAGAATGCGGGTATTTATGTACTTAATGAGGATCTTGGTTTTTGGATTGAGGCAGGTTCTTTATCAGCAGGAGCACATGATATCAAACGGTTCAGCACAGGTTCTATCATGAAAATTGAACAGAATGACTATATCTGGTTTCCCACAGAAAAACCGGTTCTGTTGGACTGGACGAATGCTAATTATATAGGGAAAACAAAATTTCTTGAGAAAGAAGTTTACCTCGTAATCCCGTTAGAGGAAGGGATTGCAGAAGTAGTATCAAATCTAAAGATTTATTTGTTCCTTTGTCTGATAGTTTTATTTGTCTCTTTATTTTTCGGATTAGTTACAAACCAGATATTATCAAGAGCATTAGGTACATTAACAAATATTACTAGCGATATTCCAAATAAAGTTGGAAACGAACAAACCATTGATTGGAAAGATACTAGTATAATGGAATTCTCACAATTGATCGGTAATGTGAGAATTGTTGCGGAAAAGCTCCGTTCCATGTTCTATCAGACAGAAGTCCAAAATCAGTTGTTGATAGAGCGAACAAACAGGTTAATGGAATCTGAAGCGAAATTATTTCATCTGGCACATTATGATGTATTGACTAACTTACCAAACAGACATTATTTCTACAAGACTATGGAAGAACAGTTAGAGAAAAGAGTAAATACACCAACTAAGTTTGCTGTAATATTTCTGGACCTGGATAACTTCAAACATATTAATGATACATTTGGTCACAGTGGCGGGGACGATTTGCTTCGTACATTTGCCGAACGTTTACGTAATTTCGAGATAGAAAATCCTTATGCAAAAATGTTCCGGCTTGCTGGTGACGAGTTTGTCTCTATTGTAGACTTAGCATCCTGTAACGAGATTAATGATGTACGCCAGAAATTACTGGAAGTTATAAATTATCCAATCAAAATTCAGAATAAAACGGTAGAGTTTAGTGCAAGTATGGGAGTTAGTGTATTTCCGGAAGATGGGAAAACGATTGATACATTACTCCATCAGGCAGATACATTAATGTATAATCAAAAAAGCAGTCACCACCAGAGCCAAAGTACTACTGTCTATGAGGGGGAAAAAGAATGAAAAAAATATATTATATACCTCTCTTTATTAGCATATTTTTACTGGTAAGCTGCGCTTCTCCTGATATTCAGTTGTTAGATGAATCCGATTTATATAAAGAACCTGTTATAAATGAGGAGCCGGGCAAAGCAAGTGATCAATTAGTCATATGGACAGTAAGTGATATTTTTCAAAATTCTTTACCAGCATTTCAGGAGAAATATCCAGACATTGAGATTGAGATAGAGGTTATTGATAAAAATCGAGCTGTCAGTATGTATCTTGATAGCCTTATTGCTGAAAAAACGCCCGATTTGTTCGTGATACCTGATGACCAGTTAGGAGCATTCCAGGGAATTGGCGGTCTGGAGAACTTACTTGATGAGCCTTATTTCGATGAAGATTTTCTTTCGAAAAGGCCGGAAGGATTAATAAATGAATATATCCATGAGGACAAAATGCACGCAGTACCGCTTTTGTTTTTTCCATATGTAACCTATTACCGTAGTGACATATTGAGTCAACATGGCTATCCGTCTGAACCGGCGTCATTAAGCAATTATATGAAAAAGCCTGAACATTGGCTGAGAATGGCGAGAACATTAGCAAATGAAGGACATTATATTGCTGAATCTGATCCAATGCTGGTTGAGCTTGCTTTAAGAACATCTAATTTTGTTAACGAAGAATATAATTATATTGGTGAACAGCCGCCTTTTGATGATGTTATTTCAGCAGCAGTTAGTATTTCTGAAGAAAACTTAAGTCCATACTTAAATATTTGGGATGAGCGTGGAAAAGAAGCACTTCGAAATAATGAATTGGTTATGATATATCATGCTAGTTATTTAAGTGAACAGCTGGCAAATTGGGTACCTGAACAAAAAGGAAAGTGGGCTGTAGCAGCTTTACCATTTAATTTAACCGGTATTGATCGTAAGTCAAGTATGTCTATTGCTGTTTCTTCATACAGTACTAATAAAGAAATTGCGTGGGAATTTGCAAAACAGGTTTCAAATGATATGCTGGGCATGTATCAGTATCCATTAAATGATCCGTTTTTTGCTAATGATGATTTACAGCCAGTATTATGGAATCAGGTAGAAAAAGAAATCCCGGGTAAACCAAGCATGATTGATCAGGAAATCCGTCAATTATGGGAATTAGCACTGAAAAATTTTCAAAACGGTGAGAAAATTACTGACTATTCCGTCCAATCTGTTCATGAGAATGTTATCGAACAAATAAGGCAAGATCAAAAAGCATTACAAAATTATATTGCTGATAATTAAGAAGATCACCAGCATGACGGAATTTTCCGTTGTGCTGTTTTTTATGTCAATGAAATATAACAACAATATCAAAATGGAATAGGTTTATCAATAAATGATGTTATAATTATATATATACTATTCCTTTAGGCTGGTGATTCAAATGGAGATGCAACTGAAAGTCTCGACAGGTATGAGCGGATTTGATGAAACGATCGATTCACTGCGTTTAGGTGATAATGTCGTGTGGCAAGTCGAAGATGTGGATTCCTACAAGGGAATTATTACCCCATTCGTAAATAAAGCAATAAAAGACAACCGGAAGATTATATATGTCCGTTTTGGGCAGCATAGAAAACTCATCGAAACTAACAACAATATTAAGGTTTACGAAGTTGATGCAAAGAAGGGATTTGAAAGCTTTGCAACTGAGATCCATCGTCTGATTGAAAAGGAAGGTTATAAAACATTCTATATTTTCGATAACTTAACAGATCTTTTATCAAGTTGGAATTCAGATTTAATGATCGGTAACTTTTTCAAAGTTTGCTGTCCGTATTTGTTCGAGCTGGACACGGTAGCCTATTTTGCTATTACTCGCAATGTTCATACATACAGTACCATTGCTGGAATTCGGGAAACAACACAGGTGTTGCTTGATTTATATGAAGTGGAAGGGAAAAGGTATATTCACCCATTAAAAGTATGGCAGCGATATTCCCCGACAATGTTTTTTCCACATTTGATTGAAGGTAGCAATGTAAAGAGTATAACCGCCAGTTCGGAAGCATCCAGCCTTTTTGCAAATGTTAATCTTGTAGAAGAAAGAATGGACAATTGGGATGTTATTTTTGCAAAAGCAAAAGATGCATTAAACGAAAGTATCGAAGAACAGGAAGATATTAAACAGAAACTAATGTCACTTCTTATAGGCGAAAAATCTAAAATGTATGACCTGTGTAACCAGTATTTTACTTTGGAAGATATTCTAAGAATTGCCTCAAGGGAAGTTGGAACTGGTTTTATCGGTGGGAAAAGTGTTGGAATGCTGCTAGCTAGAAAGATATTAAGTTGTGATAGAGGCAACCGGTTCAGTAAGTATATGGAGACCCACGATTCTTTTTATATAGGGTCAGATATTTTCTACACATATATTGTTCAAAATGGCTGGTGGAAATTACGGGTGAAGCAAAAAACTAAGGAAGGGTATTACCAGTATGCAAAAGAATTAAAAGAAAAGATTTTAACAGGGAAATTTCCAGCCAATATTAAAGAACAGTTTATTCAGGTATTGGAATATTTCGGTCAATCGCCAATTATTGTCAGGTCGAGTTCTTTGTTAGAAGATAACTTTGGTAATGCATTTGCTGGTAAGTATGATAGTGTTTTTTGTGTCAACCAGGGAAGTCCTGAGGAGCGGTATGAACAATTGGAGAATGCCATTCGTACGGTTTATGCAAGTACAATGAATGAGGATGCACTGGAATACAGAATGAACAGAGGACTGTTTGAGAAAGATGAGCAAATGGCAATATTAATTCAGCGGGTTTCTGGTGACCATTATTCTGATAATTTCTTTCCACACGTTGCAGGTGTGGGGAATTCTTCTAATTTGTATGTATGGGATAAAAATGTGGATATGGATGCTGGAATGATTCGTTTAGTTTTTGGGTTAGGTACAAGAGCTGTAGACAGAACAGTGGATGATTATGCAAAAATCATTACATTAGATCAGCCGACAAGAAAGCCATTAATGCATATGGAAGATGAGAAAAAATTCTCCCAGCATGGAGTGGATGTTTTATCGATTTCTGCAAACAAATTAACAAGTGTAAAGCTTGATGAAGCCATTTCGCATGTTTGGGACGTTGAACGAAATCTGTTTGCGTCAATTGATACGGAAACCGCCTTTCGATTAAAGGAGCTTGGTTACCGGAATATGCCGACACCATATATTCTTGATTTTAAAAATTTATTGAAACATACTGCTTTTCCGAAAGTGATGAAAGATATGCTTGCTGAAATTTCCAGAGTGTATGATTATCCGGTCGATGTGGAATTTACTGCTAATTTTCGCTCGAAGGATGATTTTAAGATTAACATCGTACAATGCCGTCCATTGCAAACAAAGGGTCTTGGTAAATCAGTGGATATTCCCATACTGCCAAAAGAGGAACCGTGTTTTATTCAAACGAATGGAAACTTTATGGGTGGCAACATTCGATTACCAGTTGATTATGTTATCTATGTGGATATGGATCAATATTTAGCATTAAACGAGAAGAATAAATATAGTGTTGCAAGAATAATTGGTAAAGTCACAAGACAGCTGAAAGATAAGAATATTTTCCTTGTCGGACCTGGCAGATGGGGAACATCTACTCCTTCATTAGGTGTTCCGGTTCACTTCTCGGAAATCCAGCATGTTAGTGCCATCTGTGAAATAGCCTCCCAGGCAAAAGGGTTCATGCCGGAGCTATCTTATGGCAGCCACTTCTTTCAGGATATTGTTGAGTCTGATATATTCTATGCTGCATTATTTGATGGGGATAAAAATGTCAGGTTCCATCCTGATTATATTATGAACAACGAAAATTTATTGGGGAATTTTGCCGTTAACACAGAAAACTGGAGTGAAACGATCCATATATGTAAAACGCCGG
Organism: Gracilibacillus ureilyticus; assembly: GCF_900111195.1. Classification (GTDB taxonomy): domain Bacteria; phylum Bacillota; class Bacilli; order Bacillales; family Amphibacillaceae; genus Gracilibacillus; species Gracilibacillus ureilyticus. The sequence continues at coordinate 65,578 of NZ_FOGL01000004.1, read as the reverse complement.
ATATGGAATTATTATCAGAAATAGTCAATCAAAGATTGTTATGTAAATAACATTGGCAGACAGTTCATCAAAAATCGGGACTGTCTGCTATTTCTCTATCAAATTCGACAAAAAATTAATTATGTAATATAGTAGAAAAGACCCTTTTGGATCCTGTCTAAAGCAGGTATGTTCATCTCTTATAAGTTTCGCTAATGCTTTTTGCGGAATCGTAAATCCTCACTGAGCTAAAGTCTAACATATATTAGAAAGTCCGCATTCCGGATTTACGGGTCTATTAACCTTTTTAAATTAATTAACAGGTGGGGAGAGTATGAATATAGCTCATTTCTTTCATACAGATCATAATATATTTTTTGTTGTTCTATCATTTCTTATTGCATTTATAGCATCTTTTGCTTCTATTGATCTGGCACAACAGATTAAATCAACAACCGGTTTTATCAAACATGTCTGGTTACTGACGGGCGGGGCGGTATTAGGTATTGGAATCTGGTCCATGCACTTTATTGCCATGATTTCCTATCAATTTGCAGAGCCAGTATATTACGATACATGGATTGTATTTTATTCAGTTATTATTGCCATTGCTTCCTGTATAGCCGGTTTTTATCTGATTACTTTTATGAAGGTAAGAATTGCAGCACTGTTTTCTGCTGGAATACTGATGGGTGCGGGAATTGCGGGGATGCACTATATCGGTATGGAGGCATTGAAATTAGTTCATATCACTTATGATCCGCTTTTTGTGAGCTTTTCGGCAGTTATTGCGATTACTGCTTCGATCTTCGCATTATTGACTGGTTTTATTATACCGGACGTGTCAGCAACTGTCATCAACAGGAGACGATGGGGGTTCTCCATTTTAATGGCAGTGGCAATAACAAGTATGCACTATACTGGCATGGCAGCGGCAACTTTTCACTATGACTCTTCTAATGTACTTACGGATAATGATAGTTTAGTAAACATTGATGTTTTTCAATGGTTCGTTATCATATTTACCTTTATCCTATTCTTTATTGTATTCGTTTTTATCTTCTATCAGAAAGCTATCCGCAAGACATTGAATCTACAGGAAACCTTGATTCATTCGAGCATTGTCGGCATCGTCTTAACAGATCCTTATAACAATATAATAAAGGCAAATCTGACTTTTAAAAAGTTAGTTGACTTATTGCAATTGACTGTCAGTAATAAACAGCTGCATAAAAACTTCCCTTTCCCGCTGGATCAGATGGAGTCTTTTGAAGTCCGTGAATTTGAATATAAAAAGTATTTTATTGAGGTAAGCAAAGTGCTTGTTCAACTAGATGATGAAATACAGTATCTATGGTATTTCCGGAATAATACGGAAAAGAAAGAGGCAGAGCTGCTTATACATAAAATGGCTTATTATAATCAGATAACGAACCTGCCAAACAGGAATATACTGGAAGATCAAATGAAACAATGGAAAAACGAGCAGCAGAGTAATATTACCTGCCTATATGTGCATACACACCGTTTGCGGTTTTCTGCAGGAGATTCGGGTGCATTTGAGGGAGATAACTTTATTCGCCTAATCGCAAACAGAATAAAGATGGAGTGTTCGGCACAGAACACTATCATCCATTATGAAAATCGCAGTTTTCTTGTATTTGTTCTTCATGCGAAAAAAAATGATATACTCGAACTAGCTGAAAGTCTGCTGCATCGGCTAACCTTACCTTTTCAAATGAGGCAGGGAACCTTTAGTCTTGCCGTAAATATAGGGATCAGTAACTATCCGGTTCATACAGACAGGATGGGAACACTGGTTTATTTTGCAAACTTAGCGATGCTGGAATCTAGTCAAAGAAGCAAAAATCAATATACCATCTTCGAAAAATCGATGCTCGAAAATACGAATCGAAAAATTCTGCTCGAAAATGCAATGATGCAAGCAATGAAAGATCAAGAATTTTACCTGGTTTATCAACCAATTATTTGCGTTCAAACCGGCAAGGTGGCCAGTGTTGAGACATTAATACGCTGGAATAGCAAGAAGTATGGGTTTATTTCCCCGGCAGAGTTTATCCCGATTGCTGAGGAAACTGGTTTTATCAATGAACTGGGAGCTTGGGTTGTGCGAGAAGCATGTCTGCAATGGGGAGAATGGAAAGAGAATGATCAACCATTGACAAGAATCGCTATCAACGTTTCTGCCGTCCAATTAGCTCATGACCTTTTTATTTCTACAGTTAAAAAGATACTTTCCGAAACAGAGATGAATGCACATTATCTGGAACTGGAAATAACGGAATCTTCGTCACTAAATTATCATAAATCGCTTAAAGATAAACTTGATACATTGTCTGAAATGGGAATCAGTTTATCTTTGGATGACTTCGGCACAGGGTATTCCTCTTTTGAGCATTTAAAAGAATTGCCTGTTAATAAGCTGAAAATTGACCGTTCTTTTATTAATGACTTATTAAGTGATTCGAATCAGCAGGCAATTCTGCGTTCTATTATTCAGTTAGGTCATAACCTCAATATGAAAGTACTGATGGAGGGAGTAGAACAGGAAGAGCAGCTGGGGTGGCTGGAACAAAATCAGTGTGATCTGATTCAGGGTTATTATTATTCCAAACCGTTGGAACCAAAGAAATTAACCGAATATGTATCAAATCAGAACCGCTAATCAATACAATGGATTAGCGGTTTTTTTATGTTGCATATTATGTTTCATTTTTGGATGGAGTCATGTAATGGTATGTGTGATTTAGTTCACAACAAACTTTTGCAGTTCGTGATTTAATGAACATAAGAAATCAGATTGGGAACATGGAGGGATGACACATGCCAAAGAAAAAATCTCCATTATGGCAAAGAATGAATTACTTGAAACCAAAAGAAAAATATTCGAACAATCACAGTCAGCTGCAGGAAGGGGACCGTGATTGGGAAAATGTGTACAGAAGAAGGTGGCAGCATGATAAGGTAATCCGCTCTACACATGGCGTAAACTGTACCGGTTCATGCAGCTGGAATATATATGTGAAGGACGGAATAGTAACATGGGAAGGTCAATCATTGGACTATCCTTCTACAGGCCCGGATATGCCGGATTTTGAACCGAGAGGCTGTCCGAGAGGTGCGAGTTTTTCATGGTATATCTACAGCCCGCTCCGCGTGAAGTACCCATATGTAAGAAAAAAACTGCTGTATCTGTGGCGTGAAGCATTAAAGCATTATTCAAATCCTATGGAAGCATGGAAAAGCATTGTCGAAGATCCGGAAAAAGCACGGAGCTATAAACAAGCAAGAGGAAAAGGCGGCCTTGTTCGTTCTGATTGGCAGGAGGTTACACAACTAGTAGCAGCCTCTGTTCTCTACACAACAATGAAATATGGGTCAGACCGTAATATTGGCTTTTCACCAATTCCTGCAATGTCGATGGTCAGTCATGCAGCAGGAAGCCGGTTTATGTCACTACTAGGTGGTCCAATGCTAAGTTTCTATGACTGGTATGCAGATTTGCCTCCGGCATCCCCGCAAATATGGGGAGATCAGACGGATGTACCGGAAAGTTCAGACTGGTACAATTCGGGCTATATCATGACATGGGGATCCAATGTACCGCTAACTCGTACCCCTGATGCTCATTTTTTGGCAGAAGCAAGATACAAGGGAACGAAAGTTGTCTCAGTCAGTCCCGATTATGCTGAATCAACCAAGTTTTCGGATGATTGGATGTCTGTCAAACAAGGTACGGATGGAGCAGTTGCAATGGCAATGGGACATGTTATACTAAACGAATTTTATCAAAAACAGTCAACTGCTTACTTTGAACAATATGCCAAAACGTATACGGACTTTCCGTTTACTGTATTACTGAAACAAAAAGGTGATCAACTGGTAGCAGATCGATTCTTACAGGCAAAAGATCTGGGGATGGAAACAACGAACAGTGAATGGAAACCGTTAATGTACAATGCAATAACCCAGAAGTTTGCAATTCCGCAAGGTACAATGGGTTCGCGGTGGGATAAACAAGGTAAATGGAATTTGAAATTAATAGATGAACAAACAGGGGAGAAAATCGAACCAGTACTTGGATTTTTAGGAATGGAAGATGTGGTGAAAACAGTCGATATTGCTTATTTTGATGCAACTACCCGTGCAACGATGAAGCGTGCCGTTCCGGCGAAAAAAATCGAAATCAATGGAAAAACAGAATATGTAACAACAGTGTATGATTTAATGCTTGCTAATTATGGTATTGACAGAGGAATTGGCGGGGATGTAGCGAAATCTTATGATGAAATCGAAGCATTTACACCAGCATGGCAGGAACAGATTACAGGAGTGGACCGCAGTCTTGTTATAAAAATTGCGAGAGAATTTGCGCAGAATGCAATTGATACAAATGGACGTTCCATGATTATTGTTGGAGCAGGAATTAATCACTGGTTCCACTCTGATGCAATTTACCGTGCAGTAGTCAATCTAGTAATCATGGTAGGTGCCCAGGGTGTTAACGGTGGCGGATGGGCTCACTATGTAGGACAGGAAAAACTCCGCCCTGCAGAAGGCTGGAATACAATCGCTACTGCAAAAGACTGGCAAGGACCGCCTAAATTACAAAATGGGACATCGTTCTTCTATTTTGCTACAGACCAATGGCGTTATGAAGAAACATCGATTAATGAGCTAACTGCGAAGACGGTAGATAAAGCAAGATATGAGCATCCGGCAGATTATAATGTCATGGCAGCACGATTAGGCTGGCTGCCATCATACCCAACTTTTAGTAAAAACGGTATCGATGTTTACAAGGAAGCAGTTCAGGCAGGTAACCAGTCTGTGGATGAAATCGGTAAATATGTTGCCAATCAATTAAAAGATAAAAAGCTGGAGTTTTCAATTGAGGATCCAGATAACCCTGTAAATTATCCTAGAACTCTGTTTGTCTGGCGTGCAAACTTAATCTCAAGTTCCGGAAAAGGGCATGAGTACTTCTTAAAACATTTACTTGGTGCAAGCCATGGATTGTTAAATGATGATACTGACAGTATTCGCCCAGCAGAAATTAAATGGCGGGATAAAGCCCCTGAAGGGAAGCTTGATTTATTAGTAGACCTGGACTTTCGAATGGCAGGAACAGGATTATACTCTGATGTAATCTTGCCTGCTTCCACATGGTATGAAAAACATGATCTGTCCAGTACAGATATGCACCCGTTTGTCCATCCGTTTAATCCGGCAATCTCCTCACCATGGGAAGCCAAGTCGGATTGGGATATTTTTAAAGCATTAGCGAAAGGGATTTCTGATCTGGCAGAACAGATTGATTTAGATGAGATCAAAGAAGTTGTCACAACGCCCCTGCAACATGACACACCACAGGAAATTGCTCAACCTCTTGGTGAGATAAAGGATTGGTCAAAAGGGGAATGTGAGCCTGTGCCTGGTAAAACGATGCCGAATGTTCACGTTGTTACAAGAGACTATAAGCAACTGTACAAGAAATTCACATCACTTGGACCTAACATTGCGACAAATCCATATGGCGGTAAAGGTATCAGCTGGTCAATGGAAAAAGAATATGAACAAACAAAGCATGCAATTGGTCAGGTGGAAGAGGAAGGTATTTCTAAAGGAATGCCAAATATTACAGATGCTAAAAGTGCCTGTGAAGCAATTTTAAGATTGTCTTCAACAACCAATGGGAAAATTGCTGTAAAAGCATGGGAGGCACTGGAAAAACAAACAAACCTTGAATTAAGAGATTTAGCGGAAGAGAGAGAAGAGGAATTGTTTACCTTTGAACAAATAAATGCACAGCCGAAAACGGTAATTACTTCACCGGCATTCAGCGGCTCAGAAAAAGGTGGCAGAAGGTATTCGCCGTTTACAACAAATATTGAACGCCTTATCCCATTCCGGACAATTACAGGAAGACAATCTTATTTCCTGGATCATGAAATGATGAAAGAGTTTGGTGAAGAAATGGCGACATTCAAGCCAATGTTGCATCACACACCATTCAAAAAAGACCGGCCGCCAGTGGAAGGGAAGGAAATAACATTAAATTACCTGACCCCACATAACAAATGGTCCATTCACAGTATGTATTATGATGCACAGCCGATGTTGACACTTTTCCGTGGTGGTCCGACAATCTGGTTAAACAAAGATGATGCTGCAGAGGCTGGAATTGAAGATAATGACTGGATTGAGTGCTTTAACCGTAATGGAGTGGTCGTTGCAAGAGCAGTGGTATCTCACCGGATTCCAAGAACAATGGCATTTATGCATCATGCACAGGATCGGCATATCCATGTGCCTGGAACAAACCTAACGAAAAATCGCGGCGGGACACATAACAGTCCAACAAGAATTCATATGAAACCAACCCATATGATCGGCGGTTATGCGCAGTTAAGCTATGGTTTTAACTATTATGGACCAACAGGAAATCAACGGGACTTACATGTTGTTATCCGCAAACTAGAGGAGGTTGATTGGCTTGAAGATTAAAGCACAGATCGGAATGGTCATGAACTTGGATAAATGTATTGGCTGTCATACATGCAGTGTTACTTGTAAAAACACCTGGACAAACCGTCCGGGTGCCGAATATATGTATTTTAACAACGTGGAAACTAAACCAGGTATCGGTTATCCGAAACGGTGGGAAGATCAGGAACATTATAAAGGCGGCTGGGAACTTGACAGCAACGGGAAATTAAAACTGAAATCCGGATCCAAAATGAAGCGATTAATGAATCTGTTTTATAACCCTTATCAGCCGACACTGGAAGATTATTATGAGCCATGGAATTATGATTATGAAAAGCTGACAAACAGTGAAGAAAGAAAACATCAGCCTGTCGCAAGAGCAAAATCAGCTATTACCGGAGATTTTATGGATCTGGAGTGGGGTCCAAACTGGGAAGATGACTTAGCGGGCGGTCATATTACAGGATTAAGAGATCCAAATGTGGAGCAGATGGAAGAATCGATCAAGACAGAATTTGAAGAAGTGTTTATGATGTACTTGCCGAGAATTTGTGAACATTGTATAAATGCTCCATGTGTTTCTTCTTGTCCATCTGGGGCAATGTACAAACGGGACGAAGACGGTATTGTACTAGTTGATCAAAATGCATGTCGGGCATGGCGCCATTGTGTCACATCATGCCCATACAAAAAAGTATATTTTAACTGGAAAACAAATAAAGCAGAAAAGTGTACCATGTGTTATCCAAGGATAGAAAATGGCCAACCGACAATCTGTTCGGAAACATGTGTCGGCCGGATTCGTTATATTGGTGTCATGCTATATGATGCTGATCGTGTACTTGAGGCTGCCTCAGTAGAAGATGAGGATAAATTATATGAAGAGCAATTAAAAATATTCCTTGATCCAAAGGACCCTGAAGTAATTAAACAGGCTAAAAAAGACGGCATCCATGATGACTGGATTGAAGCAGCTCAGCAATCACCTATTTACCGGATGATCATTGACTGGAAGATCGCGTTGCCATTACACCCGGAATACCGCACAATGCCAATGGTGTGGTATATACCGCCACTAAGTCCTGTGATGAATATGATTGAAGGAAAAGGCAGCAATGCAGATGTTGACGATATTTTTCCTGCGATTGATGATATGAGGATACCTGTTGAATATCTTGCAAATTTGCTGACAGCAGGAAATAAGGATCACATTCGAACAGTGTTAAAGAAAATGGCAGTAATGAGAAGTTTTATGCGTGCAGAGACAACTGGAAAATCTTATGATGAAGAAATCATTCATGAACTTGGTCTAAATAAAGAGGAGATCAGGAAAATGTACCGCTTGCTCGCAATCGCTAAATACGATGACCGTTTTGTTATACCGAAAAGTCACCGTGAAGAAGTTAGAGATCTGTATGATGACCAGGGTGCATGCGGTCTTGATTTTGCCGGCGGACCGGGAAGCTGCGGAGTATTATCTTAAGGGGGGAATTAAATGAAGCAGGAAGTATTAACTTCTGCCTATCAATTAGTTAGTTTCTTGCTCCGTTACCCGACAGATGAACATATCGAGGCAATGGAGGAAATGAAACTATTCTTAAATGATATCGAGGTAGACTCTGTCAGCAGGCCGCTGACAGAGTTCATCCATTCGATAGCAGACTGGAATAAAGAGCAATTGGTGGAACATTATATTGAAGTGTTTGACTTTGGAAAAACTTCCAATTTATATATGACCTATTTGAAGCTTGGAGAACAGAAAGAACGAGGGTTGGAGCTGCTAAGGCTAAAGAAATTTTATCATGCAGCAGGATTTGAGGTAACGGACAAAGAACTGCCGGATTATTTACCGTTGATGCTAGAGTTCTGCTCTTGTGTCGAATCAAACATCCGCTGTGAGTTACTTGAAAAATATACGATGGCGATTGTGGAAACAAAAGGGAAACTAACGGGATTTAACAGTAACTATGCTAACTTACTTGAAGCATTACTCGGTTTAATGGAAGCAGAAGGAATGGAAGTGGAGAATACCGGAGTAATGTACCAGGAACAGCCATTATCATTGGAAGATGCACGGATTATGCAGTCAATGAGAGACCAGCTGATCCGGAATCAGTTAGGCTAAAGGGGTGGAGTTTTATGAGTAATTCAGTTGATTGGCTTCTATGGGGAATCCTTCCATATATAGTTTTAACGATTTTTATTGGTGGACATATATACCGTTATCAGAAAGATCAATTTGGCTGGTCATCAAAGTCCAGTGAATTCTTAGAAAAAAAGTACTTGCGTATTGGTTCATTATTATTCCATGGTGGAATATTTGCTGTTTTAGGCGGCCACTTCCTCGGAATACTAGTTCCTGTCAGTGTCTATCATTCACTTGGGGTTACTGAGCATCAGTATCATGTTATTGCACTACTGTTCGGAATACCCGCAGGGATAGCGGCTGTTACTGGATTAGCCATCCTTTGCTACCGGAGACTTTCCGTGAAAAGAATATTTAAAACCACATCCAAAGGTGACTGGGCAGTATTATTTTTTCTTATGATAGTCGTTCTATCAGGACTATCTGCTACTTTTTTAAATATAGATTCCCACGGGTTTGATTACAGAACAACTATCGCTCCGTGGTTTAGAGGATTGTTTATCTTCCGCGTACAGCCGGAGCTCATGGCAGAAGTGCCAGTATGGTTTAAAATTCATTTATTTGCAAACTATGCCTTTGCATCAATATGGCCATTTACTAGAATGGTTCACGTTTTCAGTTTTCCGGCAAGGTATTTATCAAGAAGCTTTGTTATTTATAAGCGTCAAGTAAAAAATTAAACATAAGGTTGTGATCTCTTATGGATCTATCAGCAGTAAATAAACTGGAAAAGCAAGTGAAAGATGAGAAGCTGAGCGGGGTGGAACGCCTTCTTCTTCATCATAAAATAGCTCAGTATTATATGAAAGAGAATAACTATACATTGGCATCCCATCACTACCAGCAGGCAATCAAAAACAGGTATAATGATGAATCCACTGAAAAAATCTGGCTTGATGCACATCTTGCCATTGCAAAATTAGATGAACGTTTTGAACAGTACAGCCAGGCAAGAATGACATTAGTGAAGCTGCTGCAGTATTTTGAGAAGAATAATAGGAAGAAAACAGATATTGCATACCTTTATCAGCGGCTGGGCTGGTTGTTCTACAAAGAAAACGAACTCCATCAGGCACACACCCAGCTGGAACTTGCTAAAAAGCTACTTTTAGAAGAAGTCGATCTAACAGATCCGGCTGTTTTACGGATAAATGATCAGCTTGCAGAAGTATATTTACAGCTGGATCAGCCGGAACTTGCGATTCGTTTGCAGGAAAGACACTTTAAGGTGAATGAAGAGAGCTGGACTGATGAAGAAAAGGCAACATTATTAATAAAAATTGGAGAATTATATTTTCATACAGATTTGAAAAAGGCAAGGAAAAATATGGAAGATGCATTGAAACATGTAAGTAAAGATCATCCGTTGTATGTGAGAGGAACAGTGCTGACAGCAGAAATCGAAGAAACACTTGGAGCATTACCGAGAGCCGCCAAATATTACAAAGAGGCATTAGGACTTGTGAATGAATCTTTCTTAGTTGTTTTTCTTCATGCAAAACTGGGAACGATCCACTTGAAGCTTGGTCGGAAAGAACAGGCACTTGACTATTTGGAAAATGGCCTCCCACTAGCTGAAAATTATCAAAAATTACGAATGCAGTATTTGTATGCACTTGGACAAATTTATTCAGATAAGCAGGAATTTGATAAGGCTTTTGACATGTATACAAGCTTCCTGCAAGGTTTAGAGGCTGACAACAAAACAAGGACAATTGCCTATGCAAACACATTACAAGCCATTGCTTACAATTACTTAGTGCAAAAGGATATAGACAATGCGCTAGTGAGATACAGTGAAGCATTAATGATTTACCAGAAGTCCGGGTCAAACTGCCGTGAAGAAAAAGGATTAGCTGCTGTACGATTAGCCTACTGTTATCTTCAGACAGGTGATGCAGACAAGGCAGAAGTGTATTATAAACAAGGTGTAGCAATATTGGAAAAAGTAAAAGATAAAGGATTGAAAGAAGAAGCATTAATGGCAATCATAGATTTTTATCAGAAAACAGATCAGCCTAAGAAAAGTTATGTATATGAAGACAGATTAGTGAAGCTGCAGTAAATAACATAACCAGTATATATTCCTGCTAAACATGAGACTACTGCATGTTTGGGATGTTGTTAATAAAGTTTAGGGTAATGATGAAAAGAAGTTGCATCACCTCAGGTTTTATGTTAACTTCTAATGTATAAAAGTTAACGTTAACTAAAGTTAAAAGAAAGTTTACAATGAGGTGGCAGTATGCAATCAGGAAAATTAAGAGCAATTATTTTATCAAGTATCTTTGCAGCAATCACAGCAATACTCGCACAAGTCCAATTCCAGACATTCATTGTACCATTTAGTGCACAAACATTAGCGGTAGGATTAACTGCTACGATTCTAGGCAGCAGGTTAGGCGGTCTTTCTCTTATTTGTTATATGTTACTTGGGGCGATAGGTTTGCCTGTATTCTCCGGGTTTTCCGGCGGACCGCAAGTTATCGCAGGTCCAACAGGAGGATTTATCATCGGGTTTATATTTACCGCATTTATCACCGGCTGGATTCTGGAAAAAACAAAATTTACGATTCCTTGGGCGATCGTTGCCAATATTGTCGGAATGGTCATCACACTAGCATTCGGTGTTGTGCAGCTGAAATATGTTGCTGACTTATCATGGAGTGCTGCTATGGCGACAGGTGTAACTCCATTTATTGCTTTTGGCATTATAAAAGCACTCTTAGCGAGCTGGATAGGCATTATTGTGAGAAGAAGATTAACGAAAGCGCAGCTTATTCCAACGGTATCTAATGAAAAAGCTGCATGATAAGAAACTGTCCGAGACTTCGTTCGGGCAGTTTCTTATTTTCGGTAGATTTGTTCCAGATATGTAGTTGGAGCGACACCGATAACTTTCTTAAAAACACGGCTGAAATAAAAAGGGTTGGAAAATCCCAGAGAATCACTAACCTCGGAAACATTGTACTGCTGGTTTTTGAACAGCTGAATAGCATGTTCAATCAGGATTTCATTTTGATATTGTGTGATACTTTTACCTGTATGCTTTTTAAAAAGGGAAGATAAATAAGAGTAACTCATGCCCATTTCCTTTTCAATTTTCCTGCTGTCCAGCTTCATCCCTTTATTTTTATGAAATAATTCTATCATCTTCGTAACCGTCCGGTTGGTTGTTGAATACGAGTCTTTCATTCTTTCCATATACAAGTCTAAAAAAAGTTCATATGCCCCCATGCTCGCATATATTGGACGAAAAGGGTGCGATGATTCAAATGTTTCCAGCAGTTTTGACAATTTTGATTCAGTGTATGTAATCTGCTCAGTTTTTCCTGTCTTCGGCAGAATAATGTTGGAATGGTAAAGTTTTTTAGGGATAATGGATGTATGCCGGTATGGAGAAAATTCTTTTTGTTCATTATCGGTATTTTCCGAATAAAAATGGATATAAAACCATTCGGAACCCCGCTCGTACAGTTCCTCACCCCAGTGATGTTTATTTTTACTAAGAAAAAGATAGGACCCTTTCCTTAAATCATAGAGTTCTCCTTCTTCGATTACTTTCAGGCGGCCGCTCACAACATAAATAAATACATTTAATTCAGGCATTATCCGGTTTGGATGTGAAAAAACGCCATTCTCATCCTTGATAAAACCAATTTCCTGAATTAATGATAAAGAATTTGCTGTAATTTCTATACGATGTGCCATGTTCATTCCTCCTCAAGTCTATCATACTTAAATATCCAAAAAAAAGATAGGTATTCTGATAATATGAAATGTACTTTTTACTTTTCAACCTTCATAATGAAAGAGGACAGTTACCATTATTGGAGGTAGTGCAATTGGAAAATATCATATTAAAAGAAGGCTTGTTCCAACAATCACAGGAAAAAGGAAAAGAATATCTGCTGTACTTGAATGTCGACAGATTGATTGCACCGTGTTATGAAGCCGTTAATCACCAACCGAAAAATGAAAGATATGGCGGCTGGGAGAAGACACCCATTGCTGGACATTCCATTGGGCACTGGCTGTCGGCTGCAGCTCAAATGTACAGTGTAACATATGATGAGAGATTAAAAGATAAACTTAATTATGCTCTGGCAGAATTAGAGTATGTACAGTCACTTGATGGAAAAGGATATTTAAGCGGATTTTCCCGAGCTTGCTTTGATAAAGTGTTTTCAGGGGATTTTGAAGTGGAGCATTTCAGCCTTGCTGGTTCCTGGGTTCCCTGGTATTCTATCCATAAGATTTATGCCGGATTAATAGATATCTATCAATTAACAGGCGATAATAAAGCTCTGAAAATTGTGAGAAATATGGCTGACTGGGCTTACAATGGATTGAAAAACCTGACCCATGAACAATTTCAGAAAATGTTAATATGTGAGCATGGCGGAATGAATGAAGCTTTTGCGGATTTATATACAATCACAAAAGACGAAAGATATTTAGAACTAGCAGAAAGATTTTATCATGAAGACATTCTTGAACCGCTCGCAAATGGAAAAGATGATTTGGAAGGAAAACATGCGAATACACAGATTCCTAAAGTAATTGGTGCAGCCAAATTATTTAATATAACAGGAAAAGAGAAATATAAGAACATTGCAGAGTTTTTCTGGCATCAGGTCGTAGAGCATCGCACATATGCGATTGGAGGAAACAGTATCCGTGAGCATTTCGGACCTGAAGAGGCAGAAGAACTCGGTATATTAACAACAGAGACTTGTAACACATATAACATGTTAAAATTAACGGAGATTATTTTTGACTGGTCACAGGAAGGGAAATACTATGATTTCTTCGAAAGGGCATTGTATAATCACATTCTGGCATCTCAGGATCCGGAATCAGGCATGAAAACATACTTTGTCTCCTCAGAGCCCGGACACTTTAAAGTGTATAACTCAAGAGATCATTCTTTCTGGTGCTGTACAGGAACAGGTATGGAAAATCCTGCTAGATATAACAGGGGCATCTTCTGTCAAAAGGATAATCAGGTTTATGTCAACTTATTTATCGCTTCCAAGTATGAAACAGACTCTGTAGCGATTCAACAGGACACAAACTTTCCTAATCATGATCAGACCTTGCTGACACTGGACAAAATGGATGAAAATATCACACTGTGGATTAGAAAGCCATACTGGTTAGCAGGAGATATAGTTATCGAACATGATGGCAGAAAAATTGAATACAAAGAGAAAAACGGATATATCCAGCTTGAAGGCAAATGGAATAACGGTGACAAATTGAGCATTACGACACCAATGAACCTTCATAAGTATGTAGCGAAAGATGATGCGAAGAAGCAAGTAATTATGTATGGGCCGGTCGTACTTGCAGGGGCATTAGGAAGAGAAAACTTCCCGGAAACGGATATTTTAGAAGATCATCAGGCATTGAATAATCACCCTTTAATTGAAGTACCTGCAATTGTAACAAATGATCAGGATCCAGGCGACTGGATTTCATTAAAAGACACAGATACTTTAATTTTCCAAACGAAAGCAGTTGGGCAGCCAGGTAATCAGGAGCTAAGTTTAAAGCCATTTTATGACATCCACCATGAACGGTATACGATTTACTGGAATATTATGGACGAAGAAAGCTATGAGAATTTTGTTGATGAAGAAAAAGAATTAAGGGACCGTCTCCAGCATGTTACTGTTGATGTGGTGACACCACATGAACAACAACCTGAAGTTGACCATCAGATGAAAACAGAAAAGTCCACTTCCGGTTACCTGAATGTTGTTCACAGTGGTTACAGGGATGCCCGTGATGGCGGATTTTTCAGTTATGAAATGAAAGTGGACCGGACAAAAGATATGTATTTGCATGTTACTTATTTTGGCGGTGACTTGCCAATGCATACTGATGGGAAATGGATGGAAAGAGAGTTTTCTATTTTGGTAGAGGGAGTAAAGATTGCTGACCAGACATTAAATAATAACAAACCGGGTCAACTGTTTAGTGAAAGTTATCCGATACCGCCACATCTTATTGGGGATAAAGAAACCGTACAAATTAGATTCCAGGCAGAAGAAGGGAAAATAGCCGGTGGAGTTTATGAAATACGAATAGTAAATGAAAGTAAAATATAATCCTATATTACTGTAAATAAAAAAAGAATCGGGTGTAAGCTGCACCCGATTTGATTTTATCCTGCTATACTTTTGTATAATTAGTAGTAGAATGAAGCACCAACAATAATTAATAAGATGAAAAGCACAACGATTAAAGCAAATCCTCCGCCATAACCGCCGGAAGGATAACCACCATAACCGCTTCCGTACCCTCCACATGGATTGCATCCGTAGTAGCTCACAAACATCAACCTCCTTCATTGTTTTCACTAATTAATGTATGTTTATTCGTCCAATCGGTTAGGGTAAATGACCATATTTTTAAAAAATGGGCGGTTTCTTTGACTGGGAAAAACAATGTAAGATTATATAACAAAGTAGGAGGCAGGATATTATCTGCTTTGTTATAGTGTAGATAACACCTAGTTGTTACATGTAAGTAGATTAATTAGTCCACTTTTTTTCAGCTTATATGTATGATGCTAGTTGCTCCCCAATCCATTTAAGGTGTGTGCTTTCACTCCAGGCAAAGTAAAAACCAGGAAGTAAACCTGGTCCTTACTTTGCTATTTTTTTTCAATCAGGATAATCATCTGGTAAGTCTCACTTAATAATTCCTAATGTCTTTAGTCCATTATAGATGCCTGAATCTTCCACAGTGGTTGTCTGATATCTGGCATATTTCAATAATTCCGGGGTTGCATTGCCCATCGCGAAGCTGTTTCCGACATATGAAAGCATCTGCTTATCATTCATTCCATCACCAAATGCAATCGCCTCATCTGGAGAGATATTCAGCTTTTCCAGGATTTTTCGGGTGGCAATTCCTTTATTAACATTTTCACGAATTACATCATAACAGTGCTCCAGACCGGCTACATTTACTTGCGATAAATAGATATCTTCATTTTGAAAGTGATAAAGTGATGGCTGATCCGGTTCCACATTCATTATGGTAATACCGAGGATATCATTAACATATTCATTGCCATATAGCTTAACATCTTGTAAAGCAAAATATTTAATAAACTGTTGAACAGATTCAGCTTCTGTTGTTGTTAATAAATTTAACTGTTTAGTGTATAGTATCATTTCGTGTTGATTCTCATCAGCCGTCTGGAGATATTGTTCAATCATTTCTGCAGGCATAGGTTCATTTACAATTACGTTATCCTGGTAAAGAGCATATGCGCCGTTATATCCAATGAAAGAGGTAATGTCAAGCTGTTCCGCTATATTGCTTATTTCATGTAATGGTCTACCTGTTGCAAGGAAAACTTCAATCCCTTGTGCTTTTGCCTGACTTACTGCAATTTTCGTAGATTCCTCAATCGTATGGTCTTCACGCAAAATGGTTCCATCAATATCCAGAAACAGGACTTTATATTTTGCCATTGGTATACTCCTCTGCTTTCAATTACTTTAATTAAAATGTGAGTTTGGTCAGTTTTTCTCCACTTGTTTCCTCATACCCTTTGACATAGTTTAAACGGCGTTGTGCAGCAGTTTGATTAACCTGTTCATCAGCATGATAGGAAGAACGAACAAGCGGGCCAGCTTCGCAATGTTTAAAGCCTTTCGAGAAAGCAATCTCCTTCAATTCTTTAAACTCATCAGGATGGTAGTACCGTTCTACTTTTAAGTGCTTTTTTGTTGGCTGTAAATACTGGCCGATTGTCATAATATCTACATTGTTTGCCCGCAGATCATCCATTGTCTCGATAATTTCTTCTTTTGTTTCTCCTAAACCGACCATAATACTGGATTTTGTTGGAGTGTCTGGAGCAATTTCTTTCACCCGGCGCAACAATTCCAGTGACCGGTCATACATAGCTATCGCACGAACTCTTTTCGTTAGTCTTCTTACTGTTTCGATATTATGATTAAAAATGTCCGGTTTACTGTCCATTAATGTATGTAAGCTTTCATAGTCACCTTTCATGTCAGAAGGTAATATCTCAATCGAGCAGCCCGGCACACGATCACGGATTTGTCGAACTGTCTCAGCGAAAACTGCAGCACCGCCATCCTTTAAGTCATCGCGAGCAACAGCAGTTACTACAACGTGTTTCAATCCCATGATCTCCACGGATTCCGCAACGCGTTTCGGTTCTCCCCAGTCAAGTTCGTTCGGAAGACCTGTTTTTACTGCACAGAAACGGCATCCTCTCGTACACGTATCACCAAGAATCATAAATGTAGCTGTCTGACGTTCACTCCAGCATTCATGAATATTAGGACATTTTGCTTCCTCACAGACTGTGTTTAACCTCTTATCACGCATCAAATGTTTTAAGCGATTATAAGATTTGTTCGTATTAATTTTAATCTTTAGCCATTCCGGTTTTCGTAAATATTCTTCGTTTTTTGCCATTTGTATCGCTCCTATCTAGATAAATTCCAGGAATCATTCATATATTTGCTATACATTAGCTCTTCAATTTCACGAAGCTGTGCTTCATTGAACTCATAGCTAGTTAACTCAATATCCAAACCCTTTGCAAATCCTTGCCGAAAAGCAGTTCTTGCTTTTTCAACCGATACTTTTTCTGTTGCCACATCCTGAATAGAAACTGCTTTGTCTTTGAAGGCGTTTTTTGCCCGTTCTTTGACCCTTTCATTTGGATAAAGGAATAGGTCATACAGTTTGTTATTATCAATAGTGATTGGAATCGAACCATGTTGTAAAATGACTCCCTTTTGCCGGGTTTGTGCACTTCCGGCAGCCTTTTTTCCTTCAATCACTAATTCATACCAGGAAGGTTCCTCAAAGCAAACAGCAGATTGTGTTGTTTCCAGTTTACCCTCAGGGATCGAAAAGGATGCTTCAATATTAAGAAGCTTAAATCCTTCCAGTAATCCTTTAGAGATAACGCGGTAGGCATCTTTAACCGATTTCGGCATATCTGGATGATTTTCTGAAACAATAACACTATATGTCAGTTCCTGATCATGCAGAACGGCTCTTCCGCCAGTAAGTCTCCTTACTAACGGAATATTCTGATTTTTCAATGCATCTAAATCAATTTTGTTTTTAGTCTTTTGAAAATACCCGACAGACATCCCTGCCGGTTCCCATTCATAAAAGCGAATAATTGGCGGAATTTCCCCTTTACTGTGCCAATTTAACAGACATTCATCTACAGCCATATTAAAGGCAGGCAGTGACTTGCCTGTATCAATAAAATACCAGGTTTCTGTCATTGATATTAGGCGATTGCCGTTTATTACGTCATTCGCCACACCCCTCCAATGCTAAAAATTTTATGTAGTAACAGGCCATTTTATATAATGAAATAATGGCTGCATTTATCACACAGCTAACCACTCTTTTCAGTCTCACTATATACCAAATTCAACCATTAACATCGTACAACTTATACTATGCCCTGTCAAAAATAAGGGTATCACATTCTGTCTGTTTACTGTTGCAATATGCTATAGTAAATAAGTAGATTTTTTCACAATTCAACATACTTCGAAAGGTTTCGTAAGCAAGCAAGTTAGCGAACCAAAGAAAAGGAGCAGCATATGAGTGAATTTAATGAACAATTTATTATTTCTATTTTTATTATCGCGATCGGTTTTTTATTGAAAAAATCAAACATTGTAAAAGAAGAAGATGGAGAGGGGATTGCAAGAATTATCTTCAACCTTACATTACCGTGTCTGATTATAGTGACATTTAGTGATGTCGCTTTCACATCTTCTCTTTTTTATCTCATTCTCATTTCCTTTTTTTATGGCATTATGATGGGGTTTCTTGCATTATTTATTTTTAGAAAACAAACAAGACAGGACCGCGGGATGTTCAGTATGATGGTGCCCGGTTTGAACATCGGGCTTTTCGCGTATCCGCTTGTTGAAGGAATGTGGGGATTCGAAGGACTGAAATATTTTGGAATGTTTGATGTGGGAAATGCCTTTATTGTATTTGGTCTCAGTTATATTATTGCAGGAATCTATTCAGAAAATACAGGGGTAGTAGAAGCAAGAGGGATAATTTATAAATTAGCAAAATCGATTCCATTACAAACCTATTTAATTATGTGTTTGATCAGTATATTTAATTTTACAGTACCGTCCATCATTGTCGATGTTTCCAGTGTCATCTCCATGGCGAATATGCCGTTATCTTTATTACTGCTAGGTTTATATCTGAACTTTTCATTTGCAAAAGGGTACGGAAAATTGATTACAACTTTTTTAGCGACAAGATATGGAATTGGCTTAGTATTAGGTTTCGTCTGTTATTATTTTCTGCCGGTTGATGAGATGTTCCGTTTCACATTATTAGTTGGCTTTATTTTGCCGACATCCATGTCAGTACTGCCGTATTCGATCCTTTTCGGATATAACCAGCGCCTAGTCGGCACTGTTTCTAATATGACGATGATGATAAGCTTTATTTTAATATGGCTGATTGTCAACATAATAGTCTAATAGATTGAAAGGATGTGTGTAATTTGTTTGATTTAACATTATTGGAGTGGGTGGTCATCGTCTTTTCTGCGATGTTAATCGGATTCTCGAAAGCAGGCGTAGCAAGTATGGGGATACTTGTTGTCACCATTTTCATGATCATTTTCCCTGCCAGAGAATCTGTCGGAATCTTACTTCCATTATTAATAGCCGGGGATATTTTTGCCGTAACATATTACCGGAAAAATGTTGTCTGGAAGTATTTATTTTCGCTTGTCCCATCTGTTTTAGCGGGAATATTAGCCGGTTATGCTGTATTGAGTTTCGTGACAAGTGAACAGTTGAAACCAATGATAGGTATACTTATTCTTGTATTAATCTTATTACATATTAGCAGAGACCGCCTTGGAGAGAAATTCAATCAAATGCTGCCAGAGTCGAGATTTTTCACATTTGTGATGGGAGCATTAGCTGGTTTCGCCACAATGATTGGTAATGCTGCCGGTGGGGTTATGGCCATTTACTTCCTTGTCAAAGGACTTCCCAAGAAAGAATTTGTCGGTACAGGGGCATGGTTTTTCTTATTTGTGAATTTAATTAAAGTACCATTCTATATTTCACTTGGAATCATCACATTAGAGTCTATTACATTTAACTTATGGTTAATTCCTGCCATATTAATAGGAGCAGTAATAGGAGTGAAAGTGTTAAAGGTGATGCCACAACGCTTATTCCAGATCCTCGTACTGGTTTTTGCGGCAATCGGAGCGGTACGCCTTATCATTGGGTAAATGTTCTGATTTGTTGAAAGAATTTTCGAATGAGCAGGGAAAGAAAATTTCCATATAAAATGGATCAGTAATTCGATTTCCTGATGACAAAATATGTCTATAAAATCGTATGAAAAATTTCGACAAAATTCTGAAATTTTATGGTATGATGTTTTTAGTCAATTAGTTGAACAGTTTTGGAGGTTTCATATATGAAGGATAAACGTTTAGAAACGTTATTATTACATGGTGGCCAGACACCAGATCCAACAACAGGATCGCGTGCTGTTCCGATCTATCAGACGACATCTTATGTGTTTGATGACACGGAACATGCGGAAAAACTATTTTCTCTACAGGAAAACGGGAATATATACAGCCGTCTAATGAACCCGACATTGGATGTTTTTGAAAAAAGAATGGCACTTCTCGAAGGTGGAGCAGCTGCCGTGGCAACAGCCTCAGGTATGGCAGGGATCTCCATGTCCATTTTCAATATTGCATCAGCAGGTGATGAAATTGTTGCGGCTACAAATATTTACGGTGGTACATATAATCTGTTTGCAATAACTTTACCTCGGTATGGAATAAAAGTTCATTTTGTTGATCCAACAGATCCGGAAAATTTCAAGAAAGCAATCAATCATAAAACCAAAGCACTATTTGCTGAAACGATAGGAAATCCAAGCTTACACGTATTAGATATTCCGGCAGTGTCCAAAGTGGCGCATGATGCGAATATACCGTTAATTGTTGATAATACCTTTGCAACCCCGTATGTTTGCAGACCGATTGAACAAGGGGCAGATATCGTTGTCCACTCTGCAACAAAATGGATTGGCGGACATGGTACTTCCATTGGCGGAATTGTGGTAGATGGGGGCAATTTTGACTGGAATCAGTCGAAGTTTCCTGGATTTATTGAACCTGACCGCAGCTATAATGGGATTGTTTACGCAAAAGACTTTGGAGATATAGCATTTGCAACGAAATTACGTGTGCAGTTACTTAGAGACCTTGGTGCATGTTTAAGTCCTTTCAATGCATTTCAGTTATTACAAGGGCTGGAAACATTGAATTTACGAGTGGAACGACACAATAAGAATGCATTAGAACTTGCACAAAAACTGGAACAGCACCCTGCAGTGAGTTGGGTAACCTTTCCTGGACTTCCATCCCATCCTTCTCATCAATATGCAAAAGCTAATTTGGAAAATGGATTCGGATCTGTCGTAGTATTCGGTATAAAAGGTGGCAGGGAAGCAGGAAGTGCCCTCATTAACAACATGCAATTATGGTCACATTTGGCAAATGTCGGTGATGCAAAAAGTTTAATCATTCACCCTGCAACAACGACTCACTTGCAATTATCGAAGGAAGAATTGGAATCATCAGGTGTATCAGAAGATATGGTCCGCCTTTCCGTTGGATTAGAAAATATTGATGATCTGTATGAAGATTTGGATCAATCGCTGCAAAAAGCAACAGGAATCAACCAGCAGGCAGCACCAACTAGCCAGACTGGTAACAATACGGAAGATATTGTCCAATTACTGACAGCAGAAGTAATCAAGCAATTACAGCAAAAAAGAATCTAATCATCAAGAGCTCCAAATTATTTTTAAAGAAATACCTTTCAGATACACCGTGCCGTTTATATATAGAAGATCGGGTACGTTTATCACAATATAATCTTACAGGGGGAAAAACAGATGAAAAGTTCAAAACTTTTTGCGCTATTATTTGCAGCATTTTTAGTGTTATTTTTAGCAGCATGCGGTAGCGGCAACGAAGAGTCAACATCCGGCAGTACGGATGAAGCAGACACAGAAAGTACAGAAACAGAAGAAAGCGATGCTTCTGCTGAAGGGTCTGCTAGTTTAGAAGGATTACCAGAAGCATTCCAGCAGGAACCATTAAAAATAATGGTTGTCCGCAAAATTGGCGGTGATGATCACACAGCACAATACCTTGCAGGAGCGCAACAGGAAGCAACTGCTTTAGGGATGGAAGTTGAAACTTTCTCCGCAAATGGAGATACTGCGAAATTCCATGACACTATTCAGCAAGCAATTGATCAGAAGTATGACGGATTAGTTATCTCACATGGTGATGATGCAGCTACTGCTGATTTAGTACAGGCAGCAAGAGATGCAGGTATTGAAGTAGTTACATTTGATTCGATTGCAGATTTAAAAGAAATCGAAGGAGTAACACTAACATCACAGGATGATGAAGCATTAGCTACATTAGTATTAGATAAGCTAGTGGAAGAACATGAAGCTGAAGCGAATATCGGTTACCTTTGGGTAGACGGTTTCCCGCCAATGGTGAGAAGAAATAACATCTATACACAAGTAACAGAGGAAAACCCTGGTATTGAAGAATTAGAACGATTTGGTGTAGCGACAGATAATACAACTGTTGATACACAAAATGCGGTAGCTGCATGGTTGAACAAATATCCGGAAGGAGAAATGGATGCCATCTTTGCTACATGGGATGCATTTGCTACAGGTGCGACACGTGCACTAATGGAAGCAGGACGTGAAGAAATTGATATCTATGGTATCGATGTATCCAACGCAGATCTTCAGTTAATGCAGGAAGAAGGAAGCCCTTGGAAATATACGGCAGCAGTTGATCCAACATTAATTGGTGCAGTTAACGTTCGTTTACTTGCGAAAAAACTTGCAGGCGAAGAAACTCCACAGGAATATTCTTTAGAAGCAACATTGATTTCTCAGGAAGAACTAAATGCTTCAGGTGAAGAAGTAAACATGCAAACATTAGCGAATGTTATCGAAGGCTGGGGCGAGTCAGATGCGTTCCTTGAAGACTGGATGGTTACATTAAAAGAAAATAACGCTAACTAAACACAAAAAGATAGAAAGCAATCGTCATAGACGGAGTGCTTTCTATCTTTTACATATTAATTACTACCAGACTAATATGACTTAAATAGGTAAGAAAATTTCTATTTTTTGAGTGCTAAAATACTGCAAGTGGCAAATAGCCGCTTCCCGCGTGAAAATCTTCAAAAGTAAAGTAGGTGAGAATGATGACAATGGCTTTGGAAATGAAGGATATTACGATAGATTTTCCTGGTGTTAGAGCTTTGGATCAAGCTTCTTTTCAAATGGATGCAGGTGATGTTCATGCACTGATTGGAGCAAATGGGGCCGGTAAATCCACTTTAATGAAAGTCTTATCAGGTGCTTACACACACTATACAGGTACAATACTGATTGACGGAAAAGAAGTGAGTATCCGTTCACCGAAAGATGCAAAAGATTATGGAATTCAAATCGTTTATCAGGAAGTTGATACAGCACTGATTCCCTATTTAACTGTCGGGGAAAACATTATGTTAAACCATTTAGTCAGTGATATGGGAAAAAAGCAGTGGGTTAATTATCAGGAGATTCATCATAATGCAAGTAAAGTGTTAGAAGAGTTACAGATTAGTGTATCATCGAGACAGTTAGTCAGTTCATTAACATTAGCAGAAAAACAAATGGTGTTAATTGCACGAGCTATTTCAAGTAAGTGCCGCTTCTTAATACTGGACGAGCCAACAGCTCCTCTCAGTAAATCAGAAACAGATCAGTTATTCCGCATTGTAAGACAATTACAAGCAGATCATGTCGGCATTATTTTTATATCCCACCGGTTACAGGAACTATTCGAAATATGTGATAACATTACCGTTATGCGAAATGGAAGATTCATAAGTGAAGAATCGATTAAATCTGTTACAGTAAATGATATTGTTGAAAAAATGCTAGGTAAAAAAATGGATGAGCAATTCCCGAGAATGGAAAAGACGATTGGTGAACCTGTTTTTGAAGTAGCCTATTTAAAAGATACAGATAAAGTAAACGATGTAAGTTTCACAGTTCATTCAGGAGAAGTAATCGGACTTGCTGGATTAGTTGGTGCAGGAAAAACTGAAATTTGTAAGGCATTGTTCGGGGCTGCGGAAAAAGTGGAAGGTTCCATTAAACTGAATGGAAAAATAATCAGGCCGAAGACACCTAATCATGCTGTCAGACAGGGACTGGCATTTGTACCTGAAGAAAGGCGTAAGGAAGGCATCTTAGTTGAAGAAGATGTGAAAACAAATATTACATCAGCAAATTTAAATCAATTCACACGTTATTTCTCTTTCCTGAATTTTTCAAAAGAGAAAAAAGTTGCAGCACAGATGGTTGATCAGCTTGATGTCAAAACTCCAACAATTGAAACGAAACTGCAAAACTTATCTGGCGGGAACCAGCAGAAAGTCGCCATTGGTAAGTGGCTCGTGACAGATGCAGATGTATATATATTTGATGAACCAACGAAAGGGGTAGATGTTGGTTCAAAAAAAGACATTTTCACCCTTATTTTAGAACTGGCGAAAAGGGGAAAAGCCGTCATTTACGCATCTGGCGAATTATCCGAAATTATCGGGATTACAGACAGAGCATACGTGATTTTTGATGGCCAGGTTGTAAAAGAAGTAAAAACGAAAGAAGTAACAGAAGAAGATTTATTATATTATTCGACAGGGGGAAGGGACGAATGAGTTCGAAGTCCGGTGATGCAAATCTGTCTTCTCCAAAGCAGGGAAAGAGTGGATTTGATTTTTTTCAGTTTCTATATAAGTATGGCACCATTATAACGATAGTTTTATTAATCATTATTTTCTCGATTGCAAACCCGTCATTTTTACAAATGAATAACATTATTAATATCCTAAGGTCGATTTCCATTGTAACCATTATTGCAATCGGACTAACAATCTCTTTATCTGTGAATGGTTTCGATTTATCTATTGGGTCTGTTGCTTCACTGGCAAATGCAGTCGTAATATCTATGTTTGTCTGGCATTCACAGCCAACCGTAATTGCGATCATTGTAGCCCTTGTTTGTGCATTGCTCGTAGGTCTCCTGAACGCATTCCTTATTGTAAAAGTACGCATCCCTGATATGCTGTTAACATTAGCAACTATGTTTGTCGTTCAGGGGGTAGCTTTAACTTATACTAGAAGTGCCACAATCTCAGAGAATATGATTATGCCTGACGGTTCATATGCAGAAGGGAAAATTCCTGACACTTTTGGTATGATTGGTAAGGTACCATTAATTATTATTATCATGTTTGTGATCGTTATTCTAGTACATATTTTCTTAACATATACGAAACACGGCCGCTATATGTATGTCATTGGCGGAAACCAGGAAGCTGCGAGGTTATCTGGTATTGCGGTAAACAAGTATAAAGTTCTGGCATATGTATTATCAGCACTCTTTGCAGCAATTGGCGGGATCGTCCTGGCATCTAGGGTAATGACAGCAGAAATTAATGCGGGAAGTTCCTATTTAATGGATGCCGTTGCTGCAGCATTTATCGGACTGTCCGTGCTTGGTGCAGGGAAACCAAATGCATTTGGTACATTTATCGGGGCTGTGTTAATTGGTATTCTAGCTAACGGTCTAGTAATGATGTCTGTACCGTATTATGCAATGGATATTGTAAAAGGTGCAGTGTTCGCGTCAGCACTCGCGTTAACTTATTACAAAATGAAATAGGAGGGTTTTAACATGACAGACTTTTCTACGGAATATTTTACAATGAATGAGGAACAGGCAATTGAATATGCGAAAGAAAAACTGGATTTCTTTAAACAAGATGCTGAACTTACCTGTAAAGAAATTGGGGATGGAAACTTAAACTATGTTTTTCATATTGTTGATGGAAAATATGGTGATTCGATCATTTTAAAACAGGCTGGTCCTGTTGCACGTATTTCTGATGAGTTTAAACTCTCACCAGACCGTAACAGAATTGAAAGTGATATTTTGAAAATTCAATATGAATATGTTCCGGATCATACACCGAAAACCTATCAATATGATCCTGTAATGAATTGTTTTGCGATGGAGGATTTGTCAGATTATGAGATTATGCGATCAGCATTAATCAAGCATGAAATCTTCCCTGACTTTGCTGACCATATTACAACATTTATGGCGAAAACCTTATTGCTGACTTCAGATGTAGTAATGGATCATAAGAAAAAGAAAGATCTTGTGAAAAGTTTTATTAATCCTGAACTGTGCGAGATTAGTGAAGATCTCGTTTATACAGAACCTTTCTATAACTGTGAACGAAATGAAGTATTTCCAGCTACACGTCCATTTGTTGAAAAAGAGATCTGGGCAGATGATGTATTACGACTGGAAACAGCCAAATTAAAATTTGAGTTTATGACAAATGCGCAGTCACTGATCCACGGTGATTTGCACACAGGTTCTGTTTTTATTAAACAGGGGGCAACAAAGGTGATTGATCCGGAGTTCGCATTCTATGGCCCGGCTGGTTATGATATTGGAAATGTTGTGGCGAATTTGATTTTTGCTTATGCAAATGGACAAGCTACGATTAAAGAAGAAGCGAAAAGAAACGAATTCACCTCATATATTTTACAGTCAATTGAAGATGTTATTGACTTATTTAAACAAAAGTTCGGAAAGCTTTGGAATGAAACAGATATGGAGCTTGTTGCTACTTATGATGGTTTCTATGAATATTACTTAAACAATATTTTAAAAGATACAGCAGCAGTTGCTGGACTGGAACTTTCCCGTCGCATTATCGGGCTCGCGAAAGTTGCGGATATTACTTCAATTGAAGATGAATCTGACCGCCAGCAGGCAGAAGAGAATTGCTTAACTGTTGCAAAATATTTTATTTTGGAACGCGGTCAGTACAAGACAGGTGCTGATTTTGTCAGCCTGGTGAAAAAGGTGTTTCAATAAGGAGGGGACAACATGACAGAACATGTAACAGTCATTGAATCGGTCAAGCTCGATGACAAAAACGATACGATCATTTTATTAGATCAAACACAACTGCCGAATAAAAAAGTATTCCTTGAATTGAAAACAGTCGATGATGTCTGGGATGCGATTTATCATTTAAAAGTCAGAGGAGCGCCTGCGATCGGGATTGCTGCGGCATATGGGATTTATCTTGTGACAAAGAACAGTGACGCCAGCAGTTACGAGGAGTTCGCTCAGACTTTTTCCAAAATGAAAGAGAAATTAGCTTCATCCCGTCCGACTGCTGTCAACTTATTCTGGGCATTGGACCGGATGGAGGCAAGGCTTGAAAAAGAAAAGGCTCAATCCATTGATGTGATTAAACGAGCATTGAAAGAAGAAGCTGATCTGATTAAGAAGGAAGATGAAGAGGTTTGTGAGTCTATTGGTCAATATGCGCTGGAACTACTTGAACCGGGAATGGGCTTGCTTACCCATTGTAATGCAGGTACCATCGCAACGGCAAAGTACGGAACAGCACTTGCACCAATCTATCTCGGTCAGGAAAAAGGGTACGATTTTAAAGTATATGCAGATGAAACAAGACCGCTATTACAGGGCGCAAGGCTTACAGCTTGGGAACTGGATCAGGCTGGTGTTGATGTGACACTGATCTGTGACAACATGGCTTCGATAGTGATGAAGCAGGGCAAGGTGCAGGCAGTGCTTGTTGGATGTGACCGTGTAGCAGCAAATGGTGATGCAGCGAATAAAATCGGTACATCTGCTGTGGCCATTTTGGCAAAACATTATGGAATTCCGTTCTACGTATGTGCACCGATGTCGACAATTGATTCAAAATCAAAGACTGGTGACGATATTGAAATAGAGCTTCGTTCAGAAGAAGAAATTAAGACGAAATGGTACAGTGAGCCAATGGCACCAGAGTCTGTGAAAACTTATAATCCTGCATTTGATGTGACGGACAGCTCTTTAATTACAGCGATCATCACAGAAAAGGGAATTGTTTACCCGGATTATGAAGAAAATTTAGCAAAAATTTTCGCTGAGTAAGTGTTAAAGGAGGTGCATGAGATTGTACCAGAAGAAATATTACAGTGACTTTGAGGCAAAGAAATTAATTTGCGATATAGGAAAACGTGTCTACCAGAAAAACTTCGTTGCGGCAAATGATGGAAACATCTCTGTGAGGGTAGGACCTGATACGATATGGACGACCCCTACAGGTGTTAGCAAGGGATTTATGACACCGGATATGATGGTGAAAATGAATCTAGACGGGAAAGTACTTGCAGGTAACAGAAAGCCGTCTTCTGAAGTGAAAATGCACTTACGTGTCTATCGTGAAAGTGAAGAAACAAATGCGGTAGTCCATGCCCATCCGCCTGTGGCTACATCATACGCCATTGCGGGAATTAATCTGGAAAAACCAGTTTCTCCTGAGGCAGTTGTTTTGTTAGGGAGAATTCCGGTAGCGCCATATGCTACACCGGGTACGGAAGAAGTACCTGATTCGATCACTCCGTTGATTAAAGACCATCATGCCGTACTTTTAGCTAACCACGGTGCGTTAACATGGGGAAGGGATTTAATTGAAGCATATTACCGGATGGAATCATTGGAGCATTACGCTTTAATGTTAACATATTCAACCAATATATTGAATAAGGCGAACGAACTGAACTGTAATCAGATTTCCGATTTAATTAATATCCGGAACAATATGGGGATTAAGACTGGTGGCGTTCCTCCGTGTGATATTACGGAACAGCCACCCCGCCAGCAGGAACCAGACAAAGAAGCAGTCATTCAGGAAATTGTCGAGAAAGTTACCAATCGTGTGATCGAACAATTGCAGAAAGGAGGAGCAATTTAAATGCAGTTAAATGAAAAAGACATACAGACAATTGTTGACTCTGTACTGAAAAACGTAGAGTCAGTACTTGATAAAAGTCAACAGACTAATCAGACACCAACACCAATTAAGATGAAACAGTTGTCTCCTCAAAATTTAGCTTCAAGCGTTACAAGCCGATCTAATGCTGATGGAGTGTTTGATAATGTTGATGATGCGATTAATGCGGCACATGAGGCACAACGTAAATGGATCAATGAGTACAAAATAGAAGATCGCGGTAATATAATTTCAGCAATTCGTGAGGCTGTAAAGCACAAGGTTGAATATTTTGCTAAAGCTGCTCTTGAGGAAACTGGACTGGGCAACTATAACGACAAATTAGCAAAACTCAGCTTAACAGTTGAAAAAACACCAGGCACAGAAATTTTACAAACAGAAACTTTTTCAGGTGATAATGGTCTCACTTTTGTTGAGCAAACACCATATGGCGTGATCGGAGCAGTGACACCTGTAACAAATCCTGTTGATACGATAGTGAATAACGGGATTGGCATGATTGCGGCAGGAAATTCTGTTGTATTCAATGTCCACCCTTCAGCAAAAAAAGTATCGACAGAGATGGTGCAATTGCTAAATCAGACGATCGTTAAGGCTGGTGGACCTGCCAATCTTTTAGCAATGGTGAAAGAGCCGACGATTGAGACTGTTCAACAGATTGCCAATAACAAGCATGTTAGACTCCTTGTTGGAACTGGCGGTCCGGGCATGGTGAAAAGCCTTCTGAAATCTGGCAAAAAAGCGATTGGAGCAGGTGCAGGAAACCCGCCCGTAATCGTTGATGAAACAGCAGATTTGAAACAGGCAGCAAAAGATATTATTGAAGGAGCATCTTTTGACAATAACCTGCTATGCATCGCAGAAAAAGAAGTATTTGTATTGGATCAGGTTGCAGATGATCTTATTTTTGAATTGTTAGCAGAAGGTGCGTATATGCTGGACCACCGACAAGTGGAACAGGCAATGCAGCTTACTCTGAAAGAAAATAAAGATGGCATTCCTGGCGGCTGTTCTTATTTGGCAAGAGATTATCTTGTATCAAAAGATTGGGTCGGAAAAGACGCTTCCCTTATTTTAGAAAATATTGGTGTATCGAATGTCCAGACAAAACTGTTATTATGTGAAGTAGATGCAAATCATCCATATGTTCAGTTAGAACAGCTTATGCCCATTTTACCAATTGTCCGAGTTAGATCTATTGATGAAGCAATTGAAAAGGCGGTTGAAGCTGAACATGGAAACAGACATACCGCTGTTATGCATTCCAACCATATTGGGAATGTAACGAAATTTGCTAAAGCAATTGGAACAACTATTTTCGTAAACAACGGATCTTCTTTGTCTGGTGTTGGATTCAAAGGGGAAGGTTTTACGACAATGACGATTGCAGGTCCGACTGGTGAGGGAGTTACTTCCGCAAGAAGCTACACAAGACAACGCAGGACAGTTATCGCCAATGGCGGTTTCAATATAAAAGGGTAGGTGAACCGTAATGGCGAATGCAGTTGGACTACTGGAAGTGTTAGGCTACAGTGTGGCTCTTGCAGCAATGGATCAGGCATGTAAAGCAGCAGATGTTAAAATCGAAGCAATGGATTGTAATAACCCAGCATCAGGAGATCAGGCTTCTATCCCTGTAGTTATCCAGGTGAAATTTACCGGGAATGTCTCTGATGTGAGAATTGCTTTAGACGTGGCAAGAACAGAAGCAGGTAAATACATTACAGATGATGAGATTGTGACAAGATTAATCAGTCATCAGGCACCAGGGCTTGAGAAGTTATTAGCAACAGGTAAGGTGAAATTACCATAATGACAGGCAAGGGGAATAAACGATGTATCAGTCGTTAGGAATTATTGAAGTAGAAGGCTTAGTTACCGCAACCTCTGCAATTGATGCAATGTGCAAACATGCATTTGTGGAAGTTGTTCATATAGAAAAAACAGGTTCCGGATGGGTTACCGTACTGATTCAAGGCGACTTAGCGTCAGTACAGGCGGCATTGGAAGTTGGAGCTGAAACGGCATACCGACATGGACAAGTTGTGGCGGTGAAGAGTATCCCCCGGCCTGATGAAGAGCTCTATGGCAAGCTGATACCGAAGGCAGGTGACAGTTGATGAAAAAATATGAAGCGATCGGTGTCATTGAAACAAAGTATTTCGCCGTTGGGATGGAAATGTTAGATCAAGTTAGTAAAACAGCTGCAGTTGAATTTTTATCAAGTCAGAATCAACTAGGCGGCAAACTTGTATCAATAATGATTGGCGGTTCGATTTCTGATGTAACACTGGCAATCGAAACAGCAAAACAGGTAAATGAAAGAAAAACAGACAGTCCATTAAAAAATGCGGTAGTGATAACGAACCCGCATGAAGAAATATTGCGCTTTGTCGTTCCACAGCCGAAACAAGTTGCTAAAAAACGACCAGCAAAACCAAATACAGCAAAATCAACAAAAAAACAAGAGGATAAACCTATAGAGGAGGAAAATAACAATGAGTGATTCATTAGGAATTATCGAAACAAGAGGATTAACAGCATCAATCGAGGCAGCAGACGCAATGCTGAAAGCAGCAAACGTAGAAGTAGTAGGAAGCGAAAAAATCGGCTCAGGTCTAGTATCAGTAATTATTAAGGGTGATGTAGGTGCAGTGAAAGCAGCAACAGAAGTAGGTGCAGAAGCAGCAGGACGAGTAGGCGAAGTAGTAGCGGTCCACGTGATCCCAAGACCACACACTGATGTAAACAAGTTACTTAAACTGTCTTAATTATTAAATTAGGACCATTATTTTGCTAGAGAAGTAAGAGAGTAGCAGGAGATTTGATTGTGAAGCAGATATCAGGACGAAATCTGCGGAAGAAAAGCAGGAGATTTGGTAGTGAAGTGGAAATCAGAACGAAATCTGCGGAAGAAAAGCAGGAGATTTGGTTGTGAAGTGGGTATCAGGACGAAATCTGCGGAAGAAAAGCGGGAGATTTGGTTGTGAAGTGGGTATCAGGACGAAATCTGCGGA
Organism: Gracilibacillus ureilyticus; assembly: GCF_900111195.1. Taxonomy (GTDB): domain Bacteria; phylum Bacillota; class Bacilli; order Bacillales; family Amphibacillaceae; genus Gracilibacillus; species Gracilibacillus ureilyticus. The sequence goes on along the minus strand of NZ_FOGL01000004.1, from coordinate 33,890 downwards.
AGAAAAGTAGGAGATTTAGTTGTGAAGCTAAGATCAGGACGAAATCTGCGGAGGTAAAGCATAAGATTTGGTTGTGAAGCTAAGATCAGGACGAAATCTCAAGAGGAAGCACAGGAGATTTAGTCGTGAACTGAAAATCAGGACGAAATCTCAAGAGGAATAACGGTAGATTTGGTTGTGAAGCGGAAGATTTGTTCTTAAACCGATTATCATACCCAAATCTCAGCAGGCTCAGCAAAAGAAACATCCATTAAATATGAAAAATCTAATAATAAATCCAAGGAGGAAATACAATGAGTGATTCATTAGGAGTAATCGAAACAAGAGGTTTAACAGCATCAATCGAGGCTGCAGATGCAATGTTAAAAGCAGCAAACGTAGAAGTAGTAGGAAGCGAAAAAATCGGTTCAGGCCTTGTATCAGTAATTATCAAAGGGGACGTTGGAGCAGTAAAAGCTGCCACAGAAGTAGGGGCAGAAGCGGCAGCTCGCGTAGGCGAGGTAATCGCAGTCCACGTGATCCCAAGACCACATGGCGATATCGCGAAAATTTTACCAGACTTTGCTAAATAAAGGATGACATCATATGACAGTTAAGGGAAACGAAACACTTTACCGAGCAATCCGTGATGCTGTCATGGAAGAAATAAAAGCACATAACATTGAGCTGGTCCAGGAAAAGGATCAATTCATACCAGTTAGTGTTTCGGCAAGACATATTCATTTAGAGCAAAAACATGCCGATTTTCTGTTTGGCAAAGGTTATACATTTACAAAGCATCGGGATATTTCACAGCCAGGTCAATATTCCTGTGTGGAGCAAGTAACTATCAAAGGTCCAAAATCGAAAATGGATCGGATCCGTGTTGTTGCACCGCTCAGAAAACAGACACAAATTGAAATATCGAGAACTGATGCGATTAAGTTAGGTGTTAATCCGCCTGTAAGGCATTCTGGTGATTTAAAAGGATCTGCTCCATTGACTGTAATCGGACCGAAGGGGAAGATTGAACTGGAGGAAGGCTGTATTATAGCAGACCGCCATATCCATATGTCACCAGCTGATGCCAGCAGGTATGGTGTAGAAAATCACCAGAAAGTAAAAATAGAAGTTGACGGGGAAAAAGGCGGCATGATGTATGGTGTGACGGTTAGAATAAGTGACCGTTATGCGTTAGACATGCATATTGATACGGATGACGCCAATGCATTTGGGATTAAGGGTCAGGAATACTTAAAATTGATCAAGTAAACCTTATCCAGTTATGGAGGTTTATTGTATGGTAATTGGAAAAGTGGTAAGCAGAGTAATTTCGACAAGAAAATATGATACATTACAAGGCTATAAATTATTAGTGATTGAGCCGTTCAATGGTGAAAATAAAGAATGGTTTGTCGCAGCTGATACGATCGGCGCAGGGGAAGGTGAGCTCGTTTTAGTGAGTTTTGGCAGTGCCGTACAGCACGCATTACCTCAGCATGCTCCCATTGATGCGATTGTTGTAGGCATCGTTGACCAGGAACCAAATATCCAAATCAAAGAATAGTTTTACGAATAGGAGACATATGTCATGAAACTAATCGTAATTGGAGGAGTAGCAGCAGGAATGTCTGCTGCTTCCAAATTAAAGCGAGTTAATCCTGAGGCAGAAATTACGGTATATGAGAAGGGTGACTATGTATCTTATGGTGCATGCGGTCTCCCTTATTATGTTTCAGGCGAAAATAATGATCATACAAAAATGATTGCACGTACTAAGGAAGAATTCCGTGATCGTGGAATAGACGTCAGAACACGGCATGAAGTTGTTAAAGTAGCACCAGAAAGAAAGCAAGTAATGATTAGAAACTATGAATCTGGTCAGCTTTTTATTGATCACTATGATAAATTGATGATTGCGACAGGGACCATGCCAATTGTTCCGCCATTTGACGGTTTAGAACTTGGTAATATCCATGTATTGAAAACAATGGAAGATGGAATTCTGTTAAAAGAAAAAATAAATAAGCCGCACATAAACAATGTAGTCATTGTTGGGGGTGGTTATATCGGGATTGAGCTTGCCGAAGCGATGCATACATTAGGTAAAAACGTGCGTATCATTGAACAAGCTGACAGGATTTTAACCCCATTTGATCCTGAAATTACTGAAATAGCAACAAAACACCTGCAGGAAAAGCAAGTTGCACTCCATTTAAATGAAAGTGTGAAAGGTTTCTCTGGAGATAAATATGTACAAAAGGTGATGACAGACAAGTCCAGCTATGATGCTGACTTAGTCATTGTGTCAATTGGTGTTAAGCCTGCCACACAATTTTTACAGGGAACAGACATTCAACTTGCTGGTAATGGAGCAATAGTAATTGACAGGGAAATGCGTACAACTGTTGAGGATATTTATGCGGCAGGTGACTGTGCGGAAGTGTATCACTATGTAAAACAGGAGAATGCATATTTACCGCTTGGAACGAATGCGAATAAATGCGGACGGATTGCTGGTGAAAATATCGCCGGGTCTCATCAAAAATATATTGGTACATTAGGCAGTGCTGCCGTAAAAATTATTGATCTGGAATTAGCAAGGACGGGACTGTCTGAACAGGAAGCAAAAGATTTAGCTATTGACTATACAACAGAGTTCGTCAAAGCAGCAAATCACCCTGGTTATTATCCTGGTCAAAAGCCGTTATGGATTAAAATTATTTGTGAAAAACGCACGAAGCGGATTTTAGGTGCACAGGCAATTGGTGAATCAGGGGCAGTATTGCGGATAGATATGTTTGCCATTGCGATTCAAAACAATATGCCGGCAGATGAATTGGGAATGACAGATCTCTGCTATGCCCCGCCATTTGCAGGGGTATGGGATGCTGTGCATATTGCAAGCAATGCAGTGAAATAGTTAGCAAGCTGGAGGTGAAGATTTTGTCAAAATTACAATCATTGAAAAAAGCAGTTGAAACAATTGCTGACCAGTCAACACTTGCCTTAGGAGGAAACGTGTTACACCGGGCCCCAATGGCGTTTGTCAGAGAGCTTGCGAGGCAGGAGAAAAGTGGATTGAAACTTGTGAAAACAGCCGGTGCCCATGATATTGACCTGTTATGTGCAGCAGGATCTGTGGCAACTGTTGATGCCGGATTTGTCAGTTATGAGACAGTTTACGGGCTGCCACCGCATTACCGCAAGGCTGTCCAGACAGGTATGGTAAAGGCAAATGAACATGCATGCTATACAGTAATAAGCGCACTTAGAGGGGCATCAGCAAATGTCCCATTTATGCCTGTGAGCGGTTTAAAATATGGGGATTTAATCGAACATAATGATTACTTTGTTGTCGTAGAAGACCCATTTACTGGTGAGCCAGTCACATTAGTCCGCTCAATTTTTCCTGATGTTGCGGTTATTCATGTACAGCAATGTGATGAAGAAGGTAATGCGATTATTGCCGGGCCGAAATTCGAGGATGTATTAATGTCACGGGCAGCGGATCGAGTAATAATAACAACAGAGCAAATCGTTTCTCCTTTCCAGATTAAGCAAAATAAAGACAAGATTGATATACCAGCATTTTTAGTGGATGCTGTCGTCCATGTTCCCGGTGGAGCAGCTCCCACATCATGTTATCAAAAATATGATGTTGACGAGCAGCCGCTGCGCAAGTTTCTTGGATTAAAAGAAAAACAGGAAGTAGCAGAGTTTATTAAAAACTATGAGCGAAAAGATTATCAACAGGAGAGGGGGACAAGAGTATGGTGAATTACCGGATAAGTGATTTAATGACATGTGCTATAGCAGATATGCTTGAGGATGGGGAGACAGTTTTTCATGGAGTTTCCTCCCAAATGCCAATGGTAGCCATGCACTTAGCGAGAAAATTACATGCACCTAACTTAGTCCACCTTAATATACCTGGCGGAGTGAATCCTGGTACAGTTAAACAGTCTTCCTATTCTTCTGCAGGTGCGGATTTAGTCGAGGCAGGAGAGTCCTATTTTCCGCTTGATCAGATCTTTGACTTATCAATGCGTGGCAAACTGGATGTTGCTTTTTTGGGCGGCGTTCAATTTGATGTGAACGGGAATGTCAATGCATCAGTCATTGGGGATTATCATAAGCCAAAAGTCAGGTTACCTGGCGGTGCAGGGAGTGCTGTATTAATTCCTACAGCAAAAAAGGCAATTATTTGGCGAACAAAGCATGACCCGAGAACTTTTGTGGAAAAAGTAAATTTTGTTACGACGAGAGGGAATTTGTGGAAAATTATAACACCACTTTGTGTATTTGTATTTAAAAATGGAAAATTGCAGCTTGATTCTATCCACCCGCATACAACACTAGAAGAAGTTCAGGCACAGACTGGATTTAAGCTGATCTATGATGAGATTCGTTATACTAAGGAACCTACAGCAAGACAGCTGCAGACTTTAAGACAAATTGATCCATATGATTACAGATCGACAGAGTTCTAAATTTTCAGAATTTTGTCGAAAAAAGATTGATTTTATCCTAATTGTTCTTTATAATCACGATATGTAAAAAAGCCTAAATGGCCTAGATAAAAATTAGGGGGACTATCGAATGAGAAAAAAAGTATTATGGCTTTTTTCTGCAGTTCTGATCGTACTTTTAGCAGCATGTGGTACGAGTAATGAGAGTGGATCAGCAGAAGAGTCAAGCAATGGTGGAGAAAGTGAAGCCTCGAATGAGGAAGCAAAAACAGTAGCAGTTGTTTTAACAGATCAAATTGGTGTGAACCCGTTTTTCCAGCAAATTTCTGACGGTGCGACAAAAGCAGCTGAAGAAACAGGTTTAGAAGTAAATGTAATTGAATCTTCTGATCCAACAGAAATTGAACAAAACCTACAGGTGGCAGTAGCAGATGGATATGATTTAATTTTAACGGCAACATTTGATGCAGTGGATGCATTAACCCGTGTTGCTGAACAAAATCCTGATCAGGACTTTGCCATTATTGATGCAGTTGTAGACTTGCCAAATGTAAAAAGTGCGGAATTCCGTGAGTATGAAGCAAGTTTCTTATTAGGTGCAACTGCGGGACTTTCTACCCAGACGAATACGGTAGGAATTGTACTTGCAATGGATGTTCCTTTACTTGATAAATATAAAGTAGGGTTTGAAGAAGGAGTTGCCCATGTAAACAGTGAGGCAGAAATTCTATCAAGCTATGTTGGAAGTTTCGAAGATCCAGCAAAAGCAAAAGAGATTGCATTACAACAGCATGCGAATGGTGCAGATTTCATCGCTGCAGCAGCTGCAGTTAGTGATTTAGGGGTATTTGAAGCGGCAGCAGAAGAAGGATTCTATACTTCCGGACAGGATATTGACAGAACCGTTAATGATCCAGAACATATCGTTCTATCACAATTAAAAAATACAGATGTTGTAGCTTACGATTTTGTGAAAGAATATGGTGAAGGTGAATTCACAACAGGAACACAATCTTTCGGCCTTGCTGAAGGAGGAGTAGGTGTAACTTTCGTGACAGCAGAGTCTGAATCTGAACTAAGTGATTTCATCGGCCAGGAAACAATTGATGAAGTAATTGCAATTAAAGATCAAATTATCTCAGGTGAAGTAGAAGTACAAAATCCACTAGAGCAAGAATAAATGTTAAACACGGGCTGCTTTCATTATAAGCAGCCCATTCTTACTTATAATCTATCAATTTCCTGTTTGAAGTTATATTTTTATACATATCATGCTTTCTTCTTACTATCTGAATAAAGAAGGTGAATTCAAGTGTTATTGGAACTGAAAGGAATCACAAAAAAATATGGTGACTTTACTGCAAATGACCATATAGATTTTTCATTAAATAAGCAGGAAATTCATGCGATTGTAGGAGAAAATGGTGCAGGGAAAACCACTCTTATGAGAATGCTCTATGGCATGGAAAAACCAACATCCGGTGAAATCGTCATTGCTGGAAAAAGTAAAACTATAGACAATCCGAATGATGCGATCGCATTAGGAATCGGTATGGTTCATCAGCACTTTATGCTGTTTCCCCCATTTACGATTGCCGAGAATGTCGTCTTCCATCATGAACCAAGAAAAAGCTGGCGCTATGACCGGAAGAAAGCAGCAGAAGAAGTGAGCCAATTAGCAAAAAAGTTCGGAATGAATATTGATCCGTTACAAATAGTCGGCGATGCACCTGTCGGGATTCAACAGCGTGTAGAGATATTAAAAGTATTGTATCAAGGTGCCGATGTCATCATTTTAGATGAACCAACTGCTGTGTTAACACCACTCGAAGTAAAAGACTTGCTGGCAAGCTTGCGTGAATTAGTGAAAATGGGCAAGAGTATCATTTTAATTACCCACAAATTAAATGAGGTAATGGCAGTATCTGATCGAGTCACTGTATTAAGAGACGGAAAAGTAACCGGAACACTGGAAACAAGAGAGACAAATCCGGAAGAATTATCCCGTTTAATGGTTGGAAGAGAATTGAAGAATAATCCGCTCCCGGAAAAAGTGAAGGGAAAAGAAGTACTTTCCATCAAAAATGTAAGCATGACAGACAAAGACTCAGGAAAATCATTATTGGAAAATATCTCTTTTCAAGTTCAGCAAGGAGAAATAGTCGGCATTGCAGGAGTATCCGGTAATGGCCAGTCAGAACTTATACAGGCAATTACAGGTCTGGCATCAGTTCAAAATGGTTCTGTCACATTAAACGGAACTGAACTGACAAACCAGTCAGTTAAGCAGATTAGAGAGGCAGGACTTGCTCATATACCGGAAGACCGTTACTTATGGGGCGCAGCAAAAGAAGCAAGCCTAGTCGACAACATGATGATGACAGACTATGTGAAGCAAGAGTTTCAAAAGTCAGGTGTCTTAAAGTTAAAAAATATTCGCAAGTATGTAACAGATAGTATAAAGAAGTTTAACGTAAAAACAACTTCGATAGATACAAGCGCCCAATTTTTATCAGGGGGGAACTTGCAAAAATTAATCGCTGCACGAGAAATTCAGAAGAATACGCCATTTCTCCTGGCTGCTGAACCGACCAGGGGAGTCGATATTGGGGCAATGGAATTTATTCACGAGCAGCTGATTGAAAAAAGAAACAATGGTGATGCCGTTCTGCTGATCTCCTCAGAGCTATCAGAAATTCTGGCATTATCAGATCGTGTGTTAGTTATGTATGAAGGGAAAATCGCCGGAGAGTTTGAGCGCAATGAGGCAAGTGAAGAAAAACTTAGTATATTAATGGCAGGTGGTAGGAATGAATAAACTAAAAACTAATGCCACGCTATTTATTCAGCCAATTTTAGCAGTAATTGTAGGGCTTTTAGTCGGAACAATTGCCATCATGCTCTCAGGGGAATCCGTAGCTGTCACATACCAGGAGATGTGGAAAGGGGCTTTTGGAAATCTCTACTTTTTAACAAACACGTTAGAAAGGGCAATTCCGATCATCCTGGCAGGTTTAGGGGTTGCTTTTGCCTTCCGTGCCGGTTTCTTTAATTTAGGTGCTGAAGGGCAATTGGTGATGGGTGCAGTCACAACAGCAATCATAACCGTTTCCCTGCCATTTCAAGGCTTGCTGAATATGATAATTTCAATTGTGGCAGGTATGCTTATTGCAGGGCTCTATTCATTCTTCGCAGGGTGGATGGAACAGAGATTTCAAATTAACCTGCTTATCTCTACATTATTACTAAATTACATAGCTGTATTGTTTGCTGGGTATTTAGTTAGTGAGCCTTTCCGTGATACGTCAAGTGCAGGTGGTGTCCCGCAAACGGTGATGGTTGATCAGGCAAGCCGTCTGCCGAAGCTAATTACAGGAATGAATCTGCATTATGGCTTCGTTATTGCGATTATCCTGGCAATAGTCATTGCATTTATTATGAAAAGAACAACATTTGGCTATGAAGTAAAAATGCTTGGCCAGAATGTTTTCTTTGCACAATATGGCGGGATTAACCGTAAAAAAACAATGTTCATCAGTCTGTTAATAAGCGGAATGCTTGCAGGTCTTGCAGGAAGTGTGGAAGTACTTGGGATGCATTACCGTTTTATAGAAGGAGCATTATCAAATCCTCAGTTTGCCTGGACTGGCTTAATGGCTGCATTGCTCGCGAACTCCAATCCTGTTGGTACAACCATTGTAGCAATCTTTTTAGCAGCACTTGATACAGGTTCCTTAGGTGTGGAAAGAAATACAGATGTGCCGAATTCTATTTCAGGAATCATCCAGGCTGTATTAATTTTGTTTATCTCAGCAAAATTCAGTTTTGAATTTTTAAAACAAAGAAAGAAAGAGGGGAAATAAGATGGAAAGTTTATTTGATTTATCTTTAATCAATTCGACACTGCGAATGATGGCCCCTCTTTTATTAGCTGGATTAGGTGGTGCCATTTGTTCACGTGTTGGTGTCTTTAATGTAGGCCTGGACGGGCTAATGTTAATGGGCGCATTTCTCGGGATAGCTGCTAACGCCTATACGAACAATGTGTGGCTTGCGATTCTGATTGCTATAATCGGGACAACCATTTTTTCCGCACTATATGGATATATGATGATAGATTTACAAGCGAATATGATCGTAACAGGAATTGCGATGAATTTTTTATCAATCGGTATGACAACATTTGCATTACGAACCATTTTTGACGTCCAAGGGGCATATTACAACAATGAAATGCAAGGGCTGCCTGTATGGGAAATCCCTGTGATCGATAGTATCCCATTAGTCGGCAACCTCTTGTCAGGCCAGTCACCAATTGTCTATTTAGGAATTGTATGTACGATACTTATGTATATCTTTTTTAAGAAAAGTGTAGCAGGTTCTCATTTTGATGCAGTTGGAATTAATCCGACAGCAGCCAAGAGCCAGGGGATCAAAGTAAGAAGAATTCAATATCTGGCCGTACTTATTTCAGGGATATTATGTGCCTTAGCTGGAGCGCAATTGTCACTTGGTCAGGTAACAATGTTCAGTGAAAATATGACAGCAGGGCGCGGATTTATAGCCCTTGTTGCTACAATGCTCGGGCAATCCAATCCAATAGGTGTCTTTTTATCAAGTGGATTATTCGGTTTTACGGAAGCTATCAGTATAAGATTACAAGGTTTAAATGTACCGACTAACTTTACGTTAATGCTTCCATATGTCATTACCATTTTAGCAATGTTTATTTTTAAAGATAAAAACCAGTTAAGTGCACTGAAAAACAGTGCGGGGAGCTCAAGATAATTTTGAAGGAGGCTATTACAGATGTCGAAAAAAGCAGATAGATTAAAAAAATCGAAAGTGCCGCCAAGAAATGAGAAGTATGGAGACAGATTACCTCCAGGTCAAACCTTAACAGAGAAATTCCCGATCCTTCACGAAGGGGAAGTACCGGAATATGATTTAAACGACTGGAATTTACGAGTTTTTGGTGAAGTGGACGAGGAAAAAGTTTTCACATATGATGATTTAATGAACATGCCGCAAACAACGATCGTTCGTGATATTCATTGTGTTACCCGCTGGTCGAAATTTGACAACACTTTTACCGGAGTAAAATTCACTGATTTTCTAAAAGCAATTAATGTAAAAGATACAGCCAAACATGTGATGGTATATGGGGATCATGATTATGAAAGCAATATTCCACTGGAAGACCTGCTGAAAGAGGATATTCTTATTGCACACAGTTATGATGGAAAGCCGCTCACAGTGAAACATGGCTATCCTTTTCGCCTGGTTGTACCGCATTTATATTTCTGGAAAAGTGTAAAATGGATTCGCGGTATAGAGTTTATGGTAGAAGATCGTCAGGGATATTGGGAGCGGAACGATTTCCATAACTATGGTGATCCATTTAAAGAAGAGCGTTTCTCTGTAGATGATGCATATATGCCTGATGATGAATGGCATAAAAAGGAGTTCGATTGATCATGTTTTTACCAAATTTAAAACTAGATGCAAAAGATTTACCGGAAAAAGTTATCGTTTGCGGCGATCCTGATCGGGCGAAATTAGTAGCTGAAGATTTAGAGGATGCTAAATTACTAGGCCAGAACCGTGAATACCATACATATGTCGGTTATTATCATGGAGCATATATTGGTGTGGTAAGTCATGGGGTAGGTTCCCCTGGTGCAGCAGTCTGTTTCGAACAATTAATCCAGGGCGGAGTAAAAGAAATAATTCGTGTTGGTACCGCAGGCTCTTATCAGAAGGAAATCGAACCAGGAAGTCTTGTCATAAGCACAGCCGCTGTAAGACGTGATGGATTAAGCAGCCAGATTGTGCCGGAAGGTTTTCCTGCTGTAGCTGATTTAATATTGACAGGTCGTTTAATTGAACAGTCGGAGTCACATTCTGTTGCCATTCATCATGGTATTACTTTAACATTGGATGTTTTTTATCAGGGAGCTATTGCATTCCCGCACAGTCAATATCAAGCAGCAGGCGTGCTCGCAGTAGAGATGGAGATTGCTTCATTATTTACTATAGCAAGTTTAAGAGGAGTACGTGCTGCAGCTATTGTTGCGATTGATGGCTATGCAGACGCCGACTTAGCAGAAGATTACGATCCGCATACAGACCAGATGAAAAGAGCAATTGAACTAGAAAAAGAGATTGCATTAGAAGCATTAACAAAAAAGTAGATCTAGTGGAAGCCGCCCATTTTTATATGGGTGGTTTTTTTGGATTTAATGTGTGCGCACAGTCTAGTGATATGAGTAAGTAAGGCATTTTATCATCACAGGAGCGAGAATCATGGGGAGGATGAAGTGAAGATCAGGACGAAAAGTATGCTACGCAAGGAAGAGATTTCGACGTGAAGCAGGGATCATGACGAAAAGTATGCTGTGCGAGGAGAAGATTTCGACGTGAAGCGGAGATCAGGACGAAAAGTATGCTGTGCGAGGAGAAGATTTCGACGTGAAGCAGAGATCAGGACGAAAACTATGCTACGCAAGGAAGAGATTTCGACGTGAAGCGGAGATCATGACGAAAAGTATGCTGCACAGGGAGAAGATTTCGACGTGAAGCAGAGATCAGGACGAAAAGAATTCTACACAGGGAGAAGATTTCATCGTGAAGCAGGGATCATGACGAAAAGTATGCTGCACTGGGAAAAGATTTCGTCCTGAAGCGGAGCTCACAATGAAAAGTATGCTGTGCGAGGAAGAGAATTCATCGATAAAAGGAAAAATATTCCAAATAAAAAAGACCAAATCACCGCAATGATTTGATCTACAATAATGATTAATTTCCTACAACGACTGACTGCTCTAATGCTTGAGTTAAATCGTCTAACAGGTCATCCACATTTTCAATTCCTACAGATAAGCGGAACAGACGGTCTTCAATGCCACGTTCTTTCCGTTCAGCTGCAGGCATTGCGGCATGTGACATTGTTGCAGGATGTGACAAAATTGATTCCACCGCACCGAGACTCACTGCGAAGACAGGTATTTTCATGCTTTCAACAAATTTATGGGCGTCAATTTTTTCATCCAACAGGAAGGAAAGGACTGCACCGCCACTGCTAGCTTGCGATTGATGAATCTCATAACCAGGATGGTCTTTTAATCCAGGATAGTACACTTTTTCAACTGCCTGGTGTGTATCTAGAAAATGCGCTATCTTATCAGCAGACTGGCTTGATTTGGTCAGCCTTGTTTCTAAAGTTTTCATTCCCTGTATCAATGTATAACTATCATGTGCACCTAATATCGCACCGAAAGTATTTTGTACAAACTTCAGTCTTCCGGCAAGTTCTTCATCATTCGTTACGGCTAACCCTGCAATAATATCACTGTGTCCTGACAGGAATTTCGTTGCACTATGTAAAACTACATCAACACCTAAATCAAGAGGATTTTGGTATAGTGGTGTCATAAACGTATTATCCAAAAATGTCAGTGCATTATTTTGCTTTGCCAATTCTACTACTTTACGAATATCTGTTACTTGCAATAATGGATTAGCAGGTGTCTCCATATATATTAATTTCGTGTCAGGTCTGATTGCCTGCTCTATCTCTTCATTATTTGTCATATCAACAAATGTATAGTCAACCGAGAATTGTGTCAGCAATTGACTGACGAAACGGAACGTACCCCCGTAAACATCTTTCGTTACAACAACATGGTCTCCTGCCTGTAGTAATAGGAATGCGGAGGAGATTGCTGCCATTCCAGAAGAAAAAGCAAATCCGGCGATACCGTTTTCCAGTTCTGCTATCGTTTTTTCAACGATCTCTCTTGTTGGATTTCCTGAGCGGCTGTAATCAAATGGTCCGAAATTATGTAACTCATCCTGATGATAAGTTGACGATACATATATCGGAGGGTTCACCGCTCCTGTTTTTCTTTCCTGGTAGCCTTGCTCCACACCTGTGTGGATTAGTTTCGTTTCTAGTTGATGTTTAGACATGAACGATTCCCTCCTTGCTTTTTACTAATGCCTGATCAATGTCTTTTTTCAAATCTTCAATATGTTCAATTCCAACAGAGAAGCGCAGCAGTCTGCCGCAAATTCCACGTCGTTCACGTTCTTCTTCAGGAATATCTGCGTGTGTTTGTGTCGTCGGGTATGTGATAAAACTTTCTACACCACCCAAGCTCTCCGCGAATATAATAGTCTGGAGACTCGACAGAAAACCTGCAACCATTTCCTTATCTTTCACACGAAAACTCATCATGGCACCTCTGCCCGGGTATAGTACATCTGTAACAAGGTCATGATTAGTGAGAAATTCTGCAAGATCCCTGGCGTTCTGCTGCTGCTTTTCTAAGCGCAGGCCGAGTGTCTTCATTCCGCGAATGAGCAGTGTACAATCAAATGGTGAAAGAACAGCGCCAATGGCATTATGCAAATAACCAAGTCTCTCAGACAGCTCCTCACCTTTTGAAACTACTAAACCTGCCAGTACATCATTATGGCCGCCTAAATACTTCGTTGCAGAATGGATAACAATATCCGCACCGTCATTTATTGGCTGTTGAAGATATGGTGTATAGAAGGTATTGTCCACAATGAACAGTAATTCATGTTTTTTTGCAATTGCAGCAATTTCTTTAATATCTAGTTCAATTAATAAAGGGTTAGTAGGTGTTTCAATAAAAATTGCTTTCGTTTTTTCTGTAATATTTGCTTCGATTTGATCTGGAGTCACATAAACCGGCTTAATATTGTAAGCTTTCTGGTAATGATCAAACAGGCGGTAGCTTCCGCCATATACATCTTCTGTTACGATAACCTGATCACCTTTTTCAAAAAGGGAAAAGATTAACTGAATTGCAGCCATTCCTGATGTACATGCAAAACCTTTTGTTCCATTTTCTAATTTGGCTATCGTTTCTTCGACAATATCTCTCGTAGGGTTTTTAGATCTCGTGTAATCAAATCCCGTTGATTCACCAATCGTACGATGCTGATAAGCTGTCGATAAATAAATTGGAGCTTCTACTGCTCCAGTTCTTGGATCAGACTCATTTCCAATTTTAGCGAGAATTGTTTCAATATGTTTCAACAGGCACACTTCCTTTACGCTCAAATTTACCTTTACTTCAGAAATATGAAAAAGGCTTCCTTCTATGATAAGAAGAAAGCCTTGTAAGGTTAAGGTCCAATAATCTCCTTATCTTTGGTAATATTACCGTCTGGAATTAGCACCATGCATCGATATGCTGGTTGCTGAGGTGTCACCGGGCCAGTCCCTAAACCTCTCTTGATAAGTATAAAACGAATTATTAAGTTTTATGGAAATACTATACATAACATCTTACCTTTCAACAAAGAAAATATCAAGGGAAATTTTCAAAAAAATTTAAAACCTAGTAAATGTATGGGATATAAGGGTTTTAGGCGGTAAAGCCCATTACTGTAATAGATCTCTCTATTGACAATAAGTGTTTTTGCCATTATATTCAATACAAATAATCATCTGATTTGTTAAAAACTTCTTCGAATAAAGATTTATTACTATATTAAATACCAAACAATAACAATATTTCTTATCGAGAGAGATGGAGGGACTGGCCCGTTGATATCTCAGCAACAGGCATCATGCACTGTGCTAATTCCAGCAAGTAAATTACTTGGCAGATAAGAAGGAGGTAAAACTTCTACTTTATGCTAAAGTGGAAGTTTTTTATTCCGGAAATTTAGAAATAACTTATTACAGGAAGTAGGATGATCATGTTAATAATTATTGCAATATTAGCTGCTGGCCTGTTCGCCTTCAATATCGGGGCAAGTGGATCTGCAGCTAGTATGGGTGTAGCTTATGGAGCAAAAGTAATTAAAAAAAGAAAAACAGCATTATTATTAGCAGGTGCAGGTGCGATCATCGGAGCTTTATGGGGTGGTCAGCATGTGACGAATACATTGGGAAAAGGAATTATTTCCGAAGATCTTATTGATGTCCCTGTTGCTGCGATCATCCTGTTAGTTGCAGGGGGCACACTGTTAATCACCAATTCCATTGGCATCCCGCTTTCAACGAGTGAAGTAACAGTTGGTGCCATTGTTGGTGTAGGAATCTCTTTTCAACAGCTTTATGTTACAAATATTCTGCATATTATCATTCTTTGGCTTGTTATTCCATTTATCGCATTTATGATTACATTTACTTTTGAAAAAATGCGTACAAAATGGCAGAACAGAGTAAAATTGAAACCATCTCATAAAGTACTGGCTGTATTATTAATTTTTACAGGTTTCTTTGAAGCAATAGCTGCAGGAATGAATAATGTAGCGAACGCGCTGGGGCCTTTAGTTGGTGCAGATATTATGTCAATGGAAACAGGGCTGCCTGTATTTGCCGTAATTGTTGCACTGGGAAGCATCCTGTTTGGCGGGAAAGTATTAGAAACAAATGCGAAGAAAATTACGAGCTTATCTCTGGCAAATGGTTTAGTTATTTCGAGTACGACAGGGGTGCTTGTGATCATTGCTTCCTTATTCGGTATACCGATCCCGATGACACAAGTGACAACAACTGCTATAGTAGGAATTAGTGCAACGAAAAGCTGGGAGAATGTTTGGAAACAGAAAATTATCCATCAAATAGTAAAAGTGTGGGTAACTTCTCCAATCATTTCTTTAGTCATTGCCTATAGTTTGACAGAGATGATCATACAGCAGTCTTTTTACACGGTTATTTTATTAATACTTACAATTACCATTACATTTGTCTTAATTAAATACGAAGTTAAAGCAGAGAAAAAAATAGGGAAACAAACGAGAAGGGAATGGCAAGCAAATGAGTAAAGTATACATCGTAGGAGCAGGACCTGGAGATAAGGAACTGATTACATTAAAAGGTCTGAGAGCAATAGAAGAGGCGGACGTCATTCTTTATGACAGATTAATAAATAAAGAGTTATTAAATTATGCGAAAGAAGATTGTGAGCTGATTTTTTGTGGTAAGAAACCGAAACTGCATGGCCTCATTCAGGAAGAAATTCACCGTCTACTCGTTCAATATGCGAAAGAAGGAAAAGTTGTAACAAGATTAAAAGGCGGCGATCCTTTCATCTTCGGTCGAGGCGGGGAAGAAGGGCAAGTATTAAGAGTGGAAAATATCCCTTTTGAAATTGTTCCAGGCATTACTTCTGGTATCAGTGCTGCTGCATATGCAGGAATTCCGCTGACACACCGTGGAATAAGCGGGTCTGTAAGTTTTGTCAATGCTTCCAATCCTGATAACCGGCCTGTGGAAGAGTGGGAGCATATTGCTAAAGGTGCAGATACGCTTTGTTTTTATATGGGTGTTCGGCATTTTCCGAAAACCGCTCAATATTTAATTAATGCGGGATTAAACCCTGACACACCTGTTGCGGTGATTCACTGGGGAACATTCTCTCATCAGAAAACAGTTATCGGAACATTAGAAAACATTGAGGAAAAAATGCATCAAATCAGCAATCCGTCAATGATTGTGGTCGGTGAAGTTGTGCATTTACACAAAGACCTGCAATGGTTCGAACAAATTGCTGTAGAACAGTTAAACTAATCCATTTCCCATTGCTTTCCGGACAGGTGACTCTTCATCCAGCCGGAAAGCAAATGTTTCTAATCATTTTTTTCAATTACCCGCTCGATTTGCTCCCTGTCTGTCTCCCAATCCCACTTCGGGTTAATCTGGTCAAGAAATTCCTGGATTTGATCACTTGTTAAATCCTTTTGACCATTGGAATTGTTTATATATGATTTTAATTCCCACTCTCCACCTTTTGTATGTTCAGGTGTGTTCCACTTTACCGTAAAAATATAATCATTATTGTTAATATCAGCATGAATAAGCAAAATTTCTTTATGAAGAATCATGTTTGTTAACTTCATATCCATACCCCTCTCCTGTTCAGATGATCCCATCAGAACGAATTACTTATTTTCAGTATACCATATTTATAAAGCGCTTTCCTGTAATTGTCATTTACAGTTCAGTTATATTTTTTTTGCATCGTCAGGTGTTACTTTCGGGAAAAACAATAGAATAATAAAAGTGAGAATCCCGATGATAAATAATCCCTGATACACATGATGTAAGGCGAAACTTAACCCGTCCTGAATGGTCAGTAGTTCATCTGCTGTAACATTCTGCCGCATGTCTTCATCAAGCAGGAGATCCGTATTGCTGATATTAACGTTAACTTCTTTGTTCTGAAAATATTTCTGCATTTGCTGGTTCATTAACCCGCCTAAAAAAGAGGCACCGACAGCACTGCCGATAATTCGCATAAACATGTTGAGTGAAGTTGCGGCACCGCGAACATTCCAGTCGACATGATTTTGTATTGCCACAATAAAAGTTGTACTGGAAAGCCCCATTCCGACACCGACAATGAAAGAACAAACCGCTGCATAGACAGGTCCTTTATCGGGGCCTAGTAATGAAAATAGAAATGTTCCAATTAATAGAGCAGTTCCTCCTAACAGCGCAGTTGTCCGGAAACCGATTTTTAATACCAAATGTCCTGCTACTGTAGAAAAAATTGGCCAGCCAATCGACATAGTACTTAAGGCAAACCCTGCTACTATCGCGGATTCCTCCATTACACCCTGAACATATGTCGGGAGAAAACTCGACAATCCTAATATAATAACTCCGGAGAGCAATGTAGCAAGATTTGCAACAATGATTAATCTCTCTTTCCACAAAAATAATGGCATCATCGGAGAAGGAGCCTTTTTTTCTTGCAAAATAAAAAGTATCATACTTATAATAAACAAGAGCAATAAAGAAATCGTTTCAATAGAAGTCCATTGCCAGACTGTGCCCGCCTGTACAAACACAATAATTAATGCAGATATACCAATGAGAAATAATGTGGATCCTATGTAATCTATTGATTTTTTTTCTTTGGTGATATCCTCATGGAAATGACGGTAAACACCAATGATTCCAATAATTCCGAGCGGTATGTTCATCCAGAAGATCCAGGCCCAATCAGCAAACTGGACAATAATGCCGCCTAGCAGCGGGCCGATAACAGAAGAGATTCCCCAGACGCTGGCTAGGTAACCTTGAACCTTAGCTCGTTCCCTGATTGTATACATGTCCCCAACAATTGTTGTCACAATCGGCTGTATGGCACCAGCGCCTACCCCCTGAATAAGTCTGAAAACAACAAGTGCTGTCATGGAATTGGCTAAACCGCATAAGAATGAACCAATGAGAAAGATGATGACACCAAACATAAAAACCGGTTTGCGGCCAAATAAGTCTGCCAGCTTTCCGTAAACCATTGTTGTAATGGCTTGCATTAATAAAAAGCTGGAAAACACCCAGCTGTATAATGTAAACCCGCCTAAATCTCCGACAATATTAGGCATGGCTGCAGCTACAATAGTACCTTCTATTGCGGCCATAAACATGGATAGAATCAGTGCAATTAATACGAGTGGTCGATTTGTTTGCATTTTATTTCTCCCTTTAGTTTTTCATACGAGTATTGTATCAAACTATGATGACAGATTCACAGCAAATTGGCTGAATTGGAATGAATTTGAAGAAGTAATAGAGACCCATTCGGAATCGAGAACTTGTATAGGTAAAATTGACTATTTTTTAGTCCGAAACACCCGATTAATCATGATTTATTCATCTTTTCGACAAAAAACATAACTTTATATAGAACGATATCGGGATAGTATGCTATAATAAAAATCGTAAATAGAAAGTAGGTGATTCATGTGATTGGTCAAAAGATACAGGAACTTAGAAAAGGTAAGCGAATGTCATTATCCGAAGTGGCCGAACAGGCAGGTGTGGCTAAGTCTTATTTAAGTTCAATCGAGCGAGGTATTCAATCAAACCCATCTATTCAATTTATGGAGAAAATAGGGAAAGTACTAGGTGTCACCGTTAATGAACTATTAATGAATCAGAGTGATCAAGCTATTCGGGAGCAGTTGGATGACGAATGGTTAAGGTTAGCTGAAGAAGCTATGCGTTCTGGAATTAGTAAAGAAGAGTTTAAAGAATTTGTCGAATTTAACAAATGGAAAAAAACCCATTAAACAGAAACTTATAATAACATAAGACCAGCTGTCAGCCACTAGCAAGAGAGTGACTGACTTTTTTTTCTATTTATATAGCCCTTTAACCCGCCTTCATCTACTCTAATATCACCAGCAAACTTAATGACTCAATGAAAATGAAAGATAGTCTATCAAACAAATTTATTTTGCTTTTTTTTGCCCTATATTGTACGCTATGATAGATGTTGGATTAATTAATTTTTACCAAATTAAGAGTGACTGAATTCTTTTGAAAAAGGAATTCATCTGCAACAGACATAACGACACAGTTATAGACGAAACACATATGATATAGAAGATGCATACAAATGGGGTGAGAATTTGTCGGAACAGGAAATATATCGATCAATCCTGGAAAAAATGCTGGATCAAACCGAACGAAAACAAATTAACAATTCTGAAGACTTTATAAAAAAATTATCACATGAGATTAGGCAATCCAATTTGCTGCCATTTAAAAAATAAATAAACAGAGTGTGAATAATCGATATATGTATTCACACTCACCATATACTTTGTAATTTGAAAAAAATTATGGATTCGGCACATCTATTTCTATGTATTTCGAATCACCCTGATTAATGTGTGCTGTTCCATTAGTCATATTAATGATCCATTGCTGAAAGGAATCTTCTTCTCCGCTGTTTACATATATTTGAAGTGTCACTTGTTCCAGATAGTCTATGTGATCTAATAAATATTCCGTATGACGGATTTCATTTTCTAATTTCCCTAACAGTGTATAGTCAACAGTGACAAGGAACTGGTTCATTTTCTTTCGTTCCACAACACCTGTTGTATTTATTGCTAAAGACGTTGTACCCGCATATGCACGTATCAGTCCTCCTGCACCAAGTTTAATTCCGCCAAAATAGCGTGTAACAACAACGGCAGTATCTTTTAACTGTCTTTTTTTTATTACCTCTAAGATCGGAACACCAGCTGTGCCGCTTGGCTCACCGTCATCACTTGCTTTTTGAATCTGATCATTTTCACCGATCATATATGCAGAACAGTTATGTGTCGCATCAGCATGTTTCTTTTTTATTTCCTGAATAAACTGTTGTGCAGCTTCTTCTGTCTCCACACGCTTCACATAGCCTATAAAACGGGATTTCTGAATAATTTGTTCATCACACCCCTGTAGTTTTACTGTATAATATTGGTCAAGCATTGATTTCCCTCCTGGATAAAATTTGTGTATATGATATAAATAGGTGTAAAATTAAAAAATGTGAAAAGGCCCCCATAAATAGTACTAAACAATTCGAATTATGTCATTGAAACTAGGTGGTGAGAGGTAAAGATGGAAACATGGGACCACGATTTAGATTATATTATACAAGAGATGATAGAAACAGTAAAAAATAGTAAGGATGAAGTCTTTCATATTTCAGAGGAATCCCGTAAAGAATATGAGCGAATAAAAACAGAACTGGAAGATTTAAAAGAAAAGGTTGCTGTTGTCATTGAAGAAGGCGACCAGCTTGAGATTAACTCGAAAGCTGCCAGAAGAAAGTTATCTGTTGTCAGTAGGAACTTCTCTGTCTATTCAGAAGATAAAATTAGAGAAGCATATGATAATGCCCATAAAATTCAGTCAGAATTTATTGTAAAACGGGATAAGGAAAAAGCACTGCGCGAGCGGCGTGACGACTTAGAGCTGCGTTTGAAGTCAATTGAAAAAATGGTAGAGCGTGCAGAAGGTTTAATGGGAAAAATTTCAATTGTACTTAACTATTTAAGTGAAGATTTTAAGCATATTTCCGATCTCCTGCAAAATGCCCAGGAAAAACAGGCGTTTGGATTGCAAATTATTGAAGCACAGGAGGAGGAGAGAAGAAAGCTGTCCCGTGAAATGCATGATGGCCCTGCCCAAATGCTAGCAAACATCTTACTCCGCTCAGAAATTGTTGACAGAACATACCGCAAAGGTGACACGGAAAGTGCGATGAAAGAAATGCGCAATGTTCGTACACTGATCCGTTCGTCCCTGCAGGAAGTGCGGCGGATTATATATGATCTTCGTCCAATGGCGTTAGATGATCTTGGCCTTGTGCCAACCATTAAGAAGTATATTGCCACACTGGAGGAACAGCATCCTAATATTCATTTTCAGTACAGAGCAAAAGAAGAAAGACTGGCGAGTCAGTATGAAGTAGCATTATTTCGCTTAATTCAGGAATCCATTCAAAATGCAATCAAACATGCTAAAGCCGAACGGATTGATGTGAAACTTGAAATTGTAAAAGACTATGTAACAGCAGTGATCAAAGATAACGGGATTGGATTTGACCGCAGCCAAAAGAAAGATAAGTCATTCGGATTAATTGGGATGAATGAACGAATTGATATGTTAGGCGGAGAACTGGATATCGTTACAAAAGTAGGAGAAGGTACAAAAATTTACATAAAAATCCCACTTTCATCCTAAATTTTACACAATTCTCTGACAATGTGTATAATAGTATAGGTTAGTAATATTTAAGACAAACAGTGAAATAGACAAATAAATATAAAGGGAATCTGAGGAGGTTAACAATAATGACTACAAATATTATTTTAATTGATGACCACAAACTATTTCGAGAAGGAGTAAAACGTATACTTGAGCTCGAATCTGAATTTAACGTTCTGGCAGAAGGTGACGATGGCTCCATGGCAATTGAGCTAGTGAAGAAGTACAAGCCTGATGTCGTACTAATGGATATCAATATGCCTAGTGTAAATGGAGTGGAGGCAACTTCTGAATTATTAAACAAATATCCTGGTGTAAAAGTAATCATCCTTTCGATTCATGATGATGAAAACTATGTAACACATGCCCTGAAATCAGGTGCACAAGGGTATCTCTTAAAGGAAATGGATTCTGATGCATTAATTGAAGCGATTACCGTTGTTAGTGAGGGAGGTTCTTATCTTCATCCGAAAGTAACCCACAACCTTGTGAAAGAATACCGCCGTTTAATATCTGAAGAAGATGCATTATACGGATCTGATAATACATTATCGAAATTGAAGAAAATTGACCACCGTAAACCACTTCACCTTTTAACAAGAAGAGAGTGCCAGGTTCTTCAATTATTGGCAGAAGGAAAGAGTAACAAAGGAATCTCAGAATCATTGTATATCAGTGAAAAAACAGTCAAGAACCATGTCAGCAGTATCCTGCAGAAAATGAAAGTGAAAGACCGTACGCAGGCAGTAGTTATTGCAATTAAAAAAGGCTGGGTTGAGATCTTATAATAAGAAGCCGAAGCAAAGAGGCTGGGACTAACTATTTTACCTGCACTAAACCCGAACAATCATTTAGATGTTCGGGTTATTTGTTCATTAAGAGACTGGTTCCACTATCGCTCCGTCAAAATACCTCGCTTTTACCCAAGGGCACAAGTGCAACATCTCCTCAAGACAGGTCACTTGAGGAGTGTTTTCTATGCCGCGAGCGCGGCCTTAGCTTCCTCAGAAAGCAAAGCTCGCTTTCCTGCGGGATCTTCGGCTTACGCTGTTCCCGCAGGAGTCTGCGTATTCCCCTCCGCTAAGAATGGGGTCTAATTTTCCTACCCTTAAATTCCTTAAACTTTAGACAATAATCATTCCTTCCTCTTTTCTCGTATCATAATTAGAACGAAAAACCAGATATATTATATTAGCACTAGGCAATTTCCAGATTGTTAGGTAAAATAGGAGGCAAGAACTTTATTAGGAAGGATTAGATGTAATGAGTGTCGCAATTATAACAGATAGTACATCATACATACCTGAAAATATTAGAAATGAATTTAACATTCACATGGTGCCATTAAGTGTCGTATTTGGCGATAGTGCCTACCGTGAAGAAGTAGACATAACAGCGGCAGAATTTTACGAAAAAGTAAAAACAGTCGAACAACTGCCAAAAACATCTCAGCCTTCCATTGGTGTGATTATGGAAACAATCGAACACCTCTCCAAAGATTATGACCAAGCCATCATCATCACACTATCAAGCGGAATCAGCGGTACATACCAGACTTCCGTCACAGCAAAAGACATGGCAGAAAATATCGAAGTATTCCCATATGATTCAGAAATCAGCTGCCTTGCTCAAGGCTTCTACGTACTGGAAGCTGCCAAACTTGCTAAACAAGGCAAAGATGCAGAAACAATTATTAAGCGACTTGACGAAATAAAACAATCATTAAGAGCATATTTCATGGTGGCAGATTTATCCCACCTGCACCGCGGCGGCAGATTGAACGGTGCCCAGGCAATTATCGGAAGCATGCTGCAAGTGAAGCCAATCTTACATTTTGAAGAAACAAAAATCGTTCCATTTGAAAAAATAAGAACAGAAAAGAAAGCAATGAAGCGGATTTTCCAGCTGTTTGATGAAGACGCAAGTACAGGAGTTCCAATCCAGGCAACGATCATTCACGCAAACAGAGAAGAAGATGCCAATCAGATCAAACAGCAATTAGAATCACAATACAGCAATGTCACAGTAATCGTCAGCTATTTCGGCCCGGTAATCGGCACACACCTCGGTGAAGGCGCCCTCGGCCTAGGCTGGTACAAAGAATAATAATAAGGCGGGAATCACTCTCGCCTCCCCAAACTAAAGGAGGAATCCCCATTGGACCCCTATCAAACCCTCAAAGGAAAAATCCTGCTCAGACCAGAAATCAACCTCCCAGAACACACCATCGAGCACCTAATCCAATCCGGTCAACTGACAACAATCCCTGCGATCACCAAACAAAAATTCCATTACAAATGCAACCGCTGCACCACAACAAACCGCCAACACTTCGCCAGGATCTCCTGCGCCCGCTGCCAGACAACCCATCCATATTGCCGCAATTGCCTCCGAACTGGAAGAGTTCTTTTTTGTGAAAAATTGTATCTTTGGGCAGGACGTGACGCAGCCTGGCCGGAACAGACCAATCCCTGTCACTGGGAGGGGTCACTGACCAAGCATCAGCTGCAAGCAGCAGATGCAATTCAACAAGCCGTCAGAGCGCCAGGACAGGAACTGTTAATCTGGGCTGTCTGCGGCGCCGGCAAAACAGAAATGCTCTTTCCCGGCATCACAGCAGCCATCCAGCAAGGCAAATCCATCTGCCTTGCCACACCAAGAGCGGATGTTGTCCGTGAACTCTATCCCCGTCTGAAGCAAGCATTCCCACAAACAGAGATTGAAGCATTGTATGGCGGTACGGAAATAAGAACAGGAAAAGGACAGCTTGTTATTGCTACTACTCACCAACTGATTCGCTATTACAAGGCATTTGATCTAATGATCATTGATGAGCTCGATGCTTTTCCGTATCACAATGATAAGAATCTCCACAAACTAGCTGCACGTGCGAAAAGACGCGATGCCACAACCATTTACCTCACTGCAACGCCAAGGAAGAAAGAAAAGAGAAGGATCGCAGCAAAGAAGCTGCCGGTCGTTTTCGTTCCGATCCGCTTTCATGGCCATCCATTGCCAGTTCCTCAATTAAAGCTAGACATCCAGCTCCAGAAAAAGCTGAAGCAGTCCAGACCGCCAAAAAGTCTGTCGGCATACATACAAAGCAGAGCACAAGAGCGACAATTCCTGCTTTTTGTTCCAACAGTGGAAATGCTGACAAAAATGGAAGAGATGCTTACGGGATTTCCGCTAAAATTTACGACAGTTTTTTCAGAGGATCCAGAGCGGAAGGCGAAAGTGAATGCATTCCGCGATAAGGAATTTGATTTATTAATAACGACAACCATTCTTGAACGAGGGGTGACCTTTCCGTCAATTGATGTAGTGATTCTTGATGCAGGGCATGAAGTGTTCGATGAAGCGGCGATTGTTCAGATTGCCGGCAGGGCTGGAAGGAGTCCGGAAGATCCGACTGGAAAAGTGTTACTGCTTCATCAGGGGAAGACAAATGCAATCGTTGATGCCATCACACAGATAAAAGGAATGAACAGGAAAGGGAGTCAGTTATGAGAGAATGTCTTATATGTCAAAGTCCAATTGAGGAGGATATTACCTGGTCAAATTTTCTGTTGCCTTCTGTCGAAAAATACATTTGTGAAAAGTGTGAGCAAAGACTTGAGCTGATTGGTGAAGAAATATGTAAGAAATGTGGACGAAAGATGGAGAGTGCCGGCATTTGCTCTGACTGTGCTATATGGAATAACCATCCTGTCTATCAGGGTGTTTTCAAGCAAAATCGGGCAGTGTTTCAATATACGCCGTTTATGCAGGAAGTGATAGCACAGTGGAAATTCCGGGGCGATTATCAGATGATTGAGGTTTTCCGACCTTATATTATAAAGGAGTATCGTAAATATTTTGGTAAGGTGAAGGCGAAAGTTACCCCAATTCCATTAACTGAGGAAAGATTGCATGAACGGGCATTCAATCAGGCAGAAGCCATTGCTAAAGTGATGGAAATACCAATTGAGAATGCTTTGGCAAGAAAACCGCAAAGTTCGGAAAAACAGTCAAAAAAATCAAGAAGAGAGCGGATTCAATCAGAAAATCCATTTATTTTAACAAAATCACTAAACAGTCCGGTAATATTAGTCGATGATATCTATACAACAGGTATGACGATACATCATGCTGCGAAGATGTTGACAGATGACGAATGTTCACCTGTGTACAGTTTTACACTAATTCGTTAGATATAGCTTAACGTAGTGTGATTAGAATGATATAATTTCAGAAAGATAGATTTAGACAAGGGGAGGCATTATGATGGCTGAGTTAGCAAATTGCATCAGATGTGATAAGTTATTTGCAAAAACAACAAGACCAATATGTCAGGACTGCTTTAAGGAAGATGAAAAGAAATATCAGATTGTTTATAATTTCCTGAAAATACGTAAAAATAGAGAAGCAACAGTACCGGAAATTGTGGAAGAGACAGGTGTAGAGTATGATTTGATTATGCAGTTTGTCAAAGATAAGCGCTTGCGTCAATCGCAATTTCCGAATATCGGATACCCATGTGAGAGATGTGGCAAAGAAATTGGTACAGGGAAGTTATGTGATGATTGCGTGGACTCTATCCAATCAGATATCAATCATCACACACAAGTGGAAGAGGTTAAACAAAGAAACGAAAAAGAGAGTAAAAAGATCACTTATTTTACTCGTGATTAAAGAAAAGTACGCGCGCCTCCGAAAATATGGAGGCCTGTTTTAAATAACCCCACTGTATATTCCTTCATAAAACTGTTAAAATAATATTTAACTTTTCTAATAAACGGTCGATAATAGTAGTATAAACTATGATATGTTCGGAAAGAAAGAGGTGAAAGGTCATGAAAATCAATGGACCAAACCAATCAAAAATCAATCCGTATCAGAATCAGCAATATACGCCAAAACAACAGGCGAAACAGACAGCGAAAGCATCTGATCAATTAGAAATTTCAAATAAAGCAAAACAAATGCAGTCAAAAGACAGCCGGCAGAGCTATGTAAATGAAATCAAACAACAAGTAGAACAAGGCGAGTACAAGCCGAATCTGCAGGAAACAGCGAAGAAGTTATTAAACTTCTGGAAAGCCTAGACTGAAATATTAAAGGGGCAGACAACAATATGTCAGTTCAAATTATCATTGAATTTTTAGAAAAAATGACAAAGCTGCATGCCAGTTTACTTGATATATCGAAACAGAAGACTGAACTTCTGAAGGATGGCAAGATTGATGAGTTACGTACCCTGATGAACAAAGAACAGCGACACGTACAGGCAATCAATCAAACCGAACAAAAGCGAATTGATGCAGTAGCTGACTGGGCAAAGGCAAATGGAGTAGAGCCTGGCATTTCTGTCTCGGCAATTATTGAAGAGCATGCGACAGGTGATAATCAAAAAGCCCTCGAGGATGTTACATTAAGACTGGCAGAACAGTTAATGGAATTGCGCCGTCAGGAAGATTTGAACCGTCAGCTTACAACACAATCGCTTCAATTTGTACAACTATCATTAGATATGGTACAGCCATCATTAAAAAACTATAATTATGGAAATAAAACGAATCAGTCCCAGCCGCAACGTCCAAAGCGCTCGGTATTTGATTCGAAAGCATAGGGTTTAAGGGGCAGGAGGAAAAGAAATGGCTTCAACATTTAATGGATTAGAAGTAGCTAAGCGTGCACTGCATGCACAGCAATCGGCTTTATATACAACAGGGCATAATATAGCAAATGCCAATACAGAAGGATACACGAGACAGCGGGTTAATTTTGAACAAACCTCACCATACCCGCCGGCATCAAGAAACCGCCCGGAAATTGCAGGGCAGATCGGTTCAGGAGTAGAAGCGGGATCGATTGAACGAATTCGTGACAGTTTTATTGATAAGCAGTATCGTCAGGAGAATACGAAGGTCGGGTTTTACGAAACGAAAGCGGATATGATGAGTAAATTGGAGACAATATTGAACGAGCCTTCTGAACAAGGTATATCTCAAACATTTGATCTGTTCTGGAAATCGTTACAGGATCTTTCTGTAAATCCTGAAGATTCAGGATCTCGATCAGTAGTAAAGGAACGTGCAGTGGCTTTAGCTGAAGTTTTCAACTATGCCCATGATTCATTACAGCAAGTTAGAGGTAATTTAAAAGATGAAATTGGTGTAGATGGAAAAGCGATTAACTCATTAATTGACCAAATTAATCAGTTAAATGGACAAATCGCCAAAATAGAGCCACACGGATATGTACCGAACGATTTATATGATGAGAGAGACAGATTAGTTGATCAGTTATCATCCTATGTAGATATTAAAGTAGATTACAAAAAAAGTTCAGGACAACCTAGTCCGATAGCTCAAGGAATCGCAACAATTACTCTGAATTCTGATCCAAGTACTACACAAAATAGTGCAGAGCAAATTGTTTTGGTAGATGGTACAGGAGAAAATGGTGCGATTCCCGGGTCGGATGATGCGGTGAACCATATGTATGTTGACTTTGATAATGAGAATAATGCGAGAGCAGTTTTCTTTGTAGATCCGAATAGAGATCCGGATGTTAAATCTGAAGATTATGTTGCTCAACTGGTTAATGAGTCTGTTAGTGGAACAGAAAGTCACATTATTATTTATGCAGATGACTTTAATATAAATGGCAAGGTTGATGCTCTATTGGATGGTACAGGGTATCTTACGAATTTCGACTATGCAAGCTATGATGTAGATAATGAATATTCCTCAACTGGAGAAATCAATGATATTTTAAATGACCTTGATAAATTAGTGAAGAATTTTGTAACTGAATTTAACACTGTTCATAGTGAAGGCTTCGATCTTGAAGGTGATCAAGGTATTGCTAACTTCTTTGTTGGTTATGACAAGGATGGAAATGAAACAACTGAAATAACTGCAGATAATATTGCGGTAAACTCTATTATTAAAAATGATGTTAATAAAATAGCTGCAAGTACAAATGAAGATCATGATGGTGATGGTGTTAACGATGGAGGAGCTTCAGGTAATGGTTCTAATGCAGTAAATTTAGCAGATGTGTACACGAAAAGAGCAGAAGAATACGCTGGCTATGATGTAGATGACATAGGTGAAGACGATTTTCAACCAAAAACATCTGCGAAAAGTTTCTTTGAATCAATAATTGGTGAACTGGGTGTTATCACTCAGGAATCAAACAGGATGCAAAGTAATTCCCAAGTGTTAAGACAACAAGTTGAAGAATCCAGACAGGCGATCAGCTCTGTTTCCTTAGATGAAGAGATGACCAACTTAATCCAATTCCAGCATGCTTATAATGCAGCTGCTCGTAATATGACAGTGGTTGATGAAATGCTTGACCGGATTATTAATAACATGGGCTTAGTAGGGAGGTAAGTAAAGTAGATGCGTGTAACACAAAATATGCTAACTAACAATATGCTGCGTAACCTGAGCAGCAGTTATAACAGTTTAGGTAAATATATGGATCAGTTATCAACTGGTAAAAAAATTAACCGTCCATCTGATGACCCAGTTGTTGCGATGAAAGGTATGGATTATCGAACACAAGTAAACCAATTAGAGCAATTTGAGAGAAATATTGGTGAAGTTCACAACTGGATGGATAATACTGATTCAGCACTTGATAAAACACAGAAAGCTTTAGAGCGTTTAAGAGAACTAGCTGTACAGGGTGCAAATGGTACTTATGAAGAAGGACAGCGTGGAAATATCGCTTCTGAAGTTGATCAATTAAAAGAGCATTTACTGGAAATTGCTAATACAAAAGTGAATAATAAGTACATTTTCAGCGGAACACAGACGACTGGCGATGGGGGAAACAAACCATTTACCATCAATGATAATTTCTCTCCAGGAGATGACGAGTTTTTTAACTTTGCTGGCAATAATAATGAAGTACTCATTGAAGTTTCCAGTGGATCAAAAATCAAGGTAAATACTTCATCAAATGAAATCTTTACAGAGAAATTGTTTGAGGATCTGACAAACTTTGCTAAGGAATTAAGAGAAGGCGACGATGATGAAGCTATTGGGAACTATATCTCATTAATTGATGATCATATTGACAATAATGTGAACGCAAGAGCAGATTTAGGAGCTAGACAGAATCGAATTGACCTTATTGAAAACCGTGTAGAAGAGCAAACAGTTGCAGCGAAAGATATGATGTCTAAAAATGAAGATGCGGATATGGAAAAAGTAATTATGAACCTGACTTCGCAGGAAGCAGTCCATCGAGCAGCTTTAAGCGCGGGAGCTCGTATCATTCAACCAACTTTATTAGACTTTTTAAGATAAAACCAAAAGCCTTACCTTTCATTTAAAAGGTGAGGCTTTTTAACAAGAAGGAGGTTCTATAATGCAATTACCTCAAATTAGAATTCAATCACAAAATGCGATACTTGGACTTAAAATCAATAATGCTCAATTAACAATTGATTCAGGACCAGCTAAGCAAACGATCAAACAACCCCAAGCTGACCTGCGAATTTCAACCAAGCCAGGTAAGCTTACGATCGATCAATCAAAAGCATTGGCGGATGTAGGTATTATCCCAACAGAAGAATCTGTACGGAAAATGGCAAAGGAAGCTATGCAAACAGCAATTGAAGGATCTAAAAAGACCCGACGTCAAGGTGATATGTTAATGAAGATTGAAAACGGTGGAAATCTATTAGCACAAGTAGCAAAACAAAATGGCGAAAGACCGATGAAACAATTTAATATTGGATGGATTCCATCTGGTGATGCAGTAAAATTTCATTATGAGCAGGCAGAAGTAGACATTGAAGCAAGAGCAAATAAGCCACAGATAGAAATTCAACCTACTAAAAACAAATTTGATTATAGACCTGGTGGAGTAGAAAAGTATCTTGAACAAAAGAATTGGATAGATATTAGTTTTGTAAACGTGAAATTTGTCGGAAATAATTTTGAAATGGAAATATAAGAGGGGTAGTTTATGCGAATCGAAACAAAATATTTTGGTGAAGTTGAAGTCAATGAATCGGAAATTATAATATTTCCTCAAGGAATACCTGGATTTCAGGGTGAGAATAAATTCATATTACAAAGTTTTGAAGAAGGTGGCCTATTTCAGATCCTTCAATCAACTAATAACATAGATCCGGCTTTTGTTGTAGTTGATCCATTTTTATTTGTAAACGATTATCAATTCAAACTGGATGAAGCCACCATTGAACAATTACAAATAAAGCTAAAAGAAGATGTAAGAGTTCTGGCAATTGTTACAGTAAAAGAACCACTTACATCAAGTACTGCAAATTTACAAGCACCCGTAGTCATTAATACTCAAAACAATCATGCGAAACAATTAATTTCAATAAAATCGAACTATCTAACGAGGGAAGCTATTTTCCAACAGACCTCTACAATAGAGGAGGAATAACATGTTAGTTTTAACCAGAAAGGTAAATGAAACTATTAAAATTGGAGATGAAATAGAAGTCATTGTTCTGGCAATTGAAGGTGAGCAAATTAAATTAGGTATATCTGCACCAAAGGATATAGACATTCATCGACAGGAAGTATATCAGGCGATTCAACAAGAAAATAATCAAGCGGCTAACCTTTCAAAAAATTTATTAAATTTATTGAAAAAAAATTATAAAAATGACTAAACATAATGAAGCATATACCGATATTATTATTAGAAGCTGATGAGAGTGACTGACGGCCGCTTTCACTTTCGTTAGTGGATACCACAAGGATGTGGAAAAACATATAACTCAAGGAGGAAATTTACTTATGATTATTAATCACAATATTCCAGCGTTGAATACTTATCGACAAATGGGAATCAATCAAGGTAACATGCAAAACTCAATGGAAAAACTTTCTTCAGGTCTTCGTATTAACAAAGCTGGAGACGATGCGGCAGGTCTAGCAATTTCAGAAAAAATGCGTGCTCAAATAAAAGGTCTAGATCAAGCATCCCGTAACGCATCTGATGGTATTTCTTTAATTCAAACGGCTGAGGGTGCATTAAACGAAACGCATTCTATCTTACAACGTATAAGAGAATTAGCAACTCAATCTTCAAATGGTACAAATACGGATGAAGATAGAGAAGCAATCCAGGATGAGGTCAATCAATTAACTGAAGAAATTGATAGAATTGGTAATACTACAGAATTCAACACTCAGAAATTACTTAATGGTAACTTAGAGTCAGTAGGTAGTGTTACGTCTGGTGACAATGTAACTATTAGTGGAAAAGTATTTAAAGAAACGGCAGGCGAACTTGCTGGTGTTGCATTCACAGATGCTAGTGCACTCGACTTTACTGGTGCTGTAGCTGACGAAGTTATTGTTGATGGTGCGGCTATTGATGTTGATTGGACAACTCTTTCAGATGATGATAAAGCTCTTTTAGATCAAGATTTGTCAGGTGCTACAGCGGATCAAGTAAAAGAAGTTAGAGATATTGTCGAAGGTCACATAAATAAATCAATAGATGCTTATAATGAATCTACTGGAGCTAATATTGAGCATATTTCTGCGAATTATGATGGAGCAAATAAAACTTTAACTTTAAATAGTGGTATTGAGGGAAATGGTTCAAGTGTTGAATTAACAACAGGTGGAAGTGGAGTTTTATCTTACTATGTTGGTGATGGAGCAACAGCTACTGATGGTAAAAATCAGGTAATGGAAGCAGTACCTGCTGAAACATTAAAATTTGAAATCAATGGTGTGGATTTTGAAACAGCTGCTTTAACATCAGCGAATTCTGGTGCTGATGCAGCAGACGTTGCTACAGATTTACAAGGTCTTATTAAAACAAAGGTAGATGCGTACAACACTAATGCTGGTCTATCCAAAGGTGATGAAGGATTCATTGGAGAAGTTACTGTCGAAGCAAAAGAAGGTAGATTATTTGTTTCAAGTCCAAGTGGAGACATTTCATTTACTGAACAAGATGGGGGAACAGCTGTAGGAGTATTAGGATTAGACAAAGCTTCTACAACTAGTGCAGGAAATGGTCCAATGTCATTCCAAATTGGTGCGAATAGTGGACAAAAGATTTCATTCGGTATTAATGATATGAGATCTACTGCACTAGGGGTATCTAATTTAGATGTTTCTAATTCAGCAGGTGCGGAAAATGCCCTTGATGCATTAGATGAAGCAATCAGTTCAGTTTCATCTGAACGGTCTAAATTGGGTGCATTCCAAAACCGTTTGGAACATACAATTTCTAACTTAGACAACTCATCTGAAAATCTAACTGCTGCGGAATCTCGTATCCGTGACGTAGACATGGCGAAAGAGATGATGGAGATGACAAAATCAAACATTCTATCTCAAGCATCTCAATCTATGTTAGCACAAGCAAATCAACAACCACAAGCAGTATTACAATTATTAGGTTAAAATACTGATTTAGTAGAGGAGATCCTTGCAATGGTGCTGGGGTCTTCTTCTTATTAAGGAGTAGAAAATGACAGTGTTAGAAACTTTGTATAAGTTAAAGAATAATTTTAAAAATCAACTAGAAACACTTGAAGTTAGTGAAGAAAACCTTAGAAATAAATATGAAATAGAAAGAAAAATATATCAAAATGCTAGTAATAATAATATATTTGATGAATCAATTCTTAACTTATTAGATAATAACAGGCAAATTGCAGAACGAAACTTAAGTGAATTTATCGTAGATAAGGAAAAGTCAAAAAAATCCTATGAAGACTTATTGAAAAAAGTTGAAGATAGTATTAGAAAGATAACTAAATAATAGGGTTTTAACCCTCTCATCACATAAGAGGTGATGATGTCTGACGCCACAGGGTCTGCGTAAAATCTTGTGTAAATAATATTCTACAATCCTCGTAAGGCGAGTAATAAGTAATAATAGGTATGAAAAAATACATTATGGCAATAATATTATTGCCCTTTACCATAAAACAGGATAGGGCTATGCAGAAGTGCAACCCAAGCGGTTTTATGGTTTTTACACTAAAACGGACGGACTAGATCTGTTCGTTTTTTTGGTTCGCCCGGCATGGACGAACTCTAATGGGTGAAAGTCGCTAGTGCGACCCGGTAGCGGTAAGCACCTAGCCAAAAGCAACGGTGTCCATGGTGACGTGGAATCGGAAGGAAGCTCGAGGCAAACCTCTGGTCTGACGGACAGAAATCATATAAGAGGCAACGTATGTGGATAAGGGTGCCAAAGAATCTGAAGTCCATAGCTACTAAAACATACGGTGTAAATATGGCAGATAGATGGAGGAAAAGAGTTCGTACCTTAACCGGGGAGGTCTCACTGCTCTGTACCAAACACTTATAGTGATATAAGCCTGGACAGTGAGAAGTCAGCAGAAGTCATAGTAGTGAAGAAATCTAATGAAAATTAGAAGGAGCGAAGGGCTGAACCAATTTATCGTTATAGGAAATCTCGATTGGGAGAGGAATAAGACCACTGGTAAAACACGTTAAAGTGGATACCTTCTCTACGAGAAAGAAAGGACATAACAGACATGTACGAAAGAACATTACTGGAAAAGATACTGGATACAGATAATTTGAATAGGGCTATCCAACAAGTGAAAAGAAATAAAGGAGCCGCTGGTGTAGATGGTAGGGAGTGTAATATAAACTGTGTAAGTAAGAGAGCGTACGGCTCTTACTTCGCAGTTTATTTTTTTATTGTTAAACTATGAGTAGAAAAATTGGGGAGTTGTTTATAATGGTGAAATCTAAGCGTGATCCGAAAGCAGTAGAGTTAGCTAATAGAATTATAGAACAATACCAACCAGAGTCTGTACAGGATATGCAGAATGCACTAAAAGATATTTTTGGACCAATGTTTGAATCGATGTTAAAAGGAGAAATGAATCATCATTTGGGATACAACTC
>NZ_FOGL01000021.1 GCF_900111195.1 Gracilibacillus ureilyticus | reverse complement strand
CGGGTTTAGTTCAGCGCGACTTTTTTTTAACCTTACATGAATATTATTATCTTTTTTTAATCATTTTTTTGCTTGACTTATCACCACAAGTCTTTAGATAGATTCTATCGTCGCCTGGCACCATTCAATCGCGCTTGAAGTAATTCGTTTTCCGTAATCCAGTGTGAATAACCAGTACTTCGAATCAGGGTCATTTTCATGATGAGTCTGAATGGATTGAGCGATCATATGGTATGTCTGCAGGCGTTGTTCCAGTTTGCTTTTATAGTCCTCTAACTGCATGAGAGTTTGCTCAGCAAGCTGATGTCTCCCGAAAAACAACTTGAGTAGCACTTCATTTCGTTCCACGGGAAGCTGCTCAACAGGCTGTGTAAGCCAATTTTTCAATGCATCCATTCCTTTTTGTGTAAGATTATATTCCTTTCTGTCCGGCTTCCCGTCCTGTGAGGTGTTCGTAACTGTGACCAGTTCATTTTCGGTGAGTTGTTTCAGCGTAGGATAAATCTGGCCATAGCTGATCTTCCAGAAGTGGGTAAGACTCTGATCCATAAGCTGCTTTATGTCATATCCTGATTTGCATCCTGTTGTAAGAATTCCGAGAATCGAATAAGTCGTATTGTTGTATGCTTTCATAATTTTAGTCACCCTATCTTATTGATATATATCTTTTAGATATATAATACCCAAAATATATAAAAAAAGGAAGGGCATATGAAAATATTTTTGTAAATTAAATGTGAAAAATGTGAAGTTAAAAAATAGAGGTTAGTAAAAGGTTGAAACATTTTTAAGAAGCTGTTCGTATTTCATCCTGAGAAATGAAAAGGAGGAAAACTAATGAGTATTGCAACTAACCAGGCAGATTCGGTGAAAGTAGTATTTGTAGATCAAAAAAATGAACAGGTGGAAGAAGTAACCCTTAATTCAGCACAATTAATGGCATTATTAAATTCAAAACAGGTGTGGGTTGAAAAATTCAGTAGTAACTTAAAAATTGAAAACACTGTTTGGTCCTATGCCGATAATAATGTTTCTGTGCAGATTTATTTGAAATAATGGTTGAAACATGATACTGAAACTGAGGATGATTTGGTGGAACAAGCGTCTACCAAGAGGAGTGCACAGAATAACAAAATTGGGATACAGATGTTTAGCACTAATAATAAATTGTGATTGGAAACTTAGTGTCAATTCGACTGTTTGACACTAAGTAAGGTGATTGTAAACAGGATGAGCGCCATTCCAAGAAGTTGAAGGATAGTCAAATGATCTCCCATAACCAGAACACCAAATAATGAGGCTGTCACCGGCTCTACCATGGCAACCATCGAAGCAGTTGTCGGGGCAGTCCTTTGAATACCAATCACATAGAAAATAAAGGAAATACCAGCACCCAAGACTCCTAATAGCAGAAACCAGCCTAAGTCGGCAGACATCAATGCAGCAGCAGCTTCATCCTTATCCACAAAAAGAAATAGGATAAGACAAAGTGCAAAAAAGGCGATGGTTAACGTAGTCTGCGGCTTTCCTATGGAAGAGGCGTTTTTAAATCCGAATATAAACAATGCATAGGAAAGACCGGCAGCAAGACCCGCAACCACTCCTGGGAAACTTCCTGAAATAGAGTCTGTGTTGTAGGCACCAGTAAGCAGAATAATCCCCATGAGCACACCGAAAATGCATGCCCATTTAAGCCAGGTCGAACGTTCTATTCGCAATAAAAAGGAGATCAAAAGTACGAACGCAGGCGCGGTGTACATTAAAGTAGCGGCAACAGCAATGCTTGAGGACTGTATGCTCAGAAAATAAAAAGTGAAGTTTCCAGCAACACCTACACCTGCTAATAAGGACCATATGTATACACGGGGTGAGAAGATCCAATTGTCCTTAAAACGAAAAAGAAACCATACAAAAAAACATGTAAAGCCAACCGCCCCCCGGTAAAGAGAAATGACAATTGGATCCCAGCCCTTGTTCATTAATATATCTGCAATTCCCCCGCTAATCCCCCAAAATATAGCAGCTAGTATAACTAATCCCACACCTGCAAGTCTCATTGTTTGCCTCCTAAAGGTAAAGTGAAACGTATGTTTAAACCCGCTAGTAAAAATCAAAAACTCAATTTTTTTAAAAAGGCATAACGGTAATTCCTTTAATTTCTCATACGTAAACTTAAATCAAATTTGAAAAGTAGGTATCGTTAGAGAGGAACTCTAAATATATAATCAGCAAAAACAAAAGCAGCTCAGAGACTAACTCCAAGCTGCTTTCATTTATCTTACATATTTGATTGTCGTAAAGCCGATGATCCAATACCACTATTTACACTCGTTTTTCTCGTTAAAGAAAAGACTGCAAAGAGTAATGAAATAATAACAAGAGCACCGCCAAACCAAGCTGCATGGGAAACAGTCCCGGTTTGATTTAATACAATTCCGCCAAATGCTGATCCGAGGGAAATACCAATCTGCAACGCAGAATTATTAAAGCTTTGTTGAATATCAGACGTCTCAGGATCTGTTTCAATCAGATAGCTCTGTTGTGGCGGAGCAAGACTCCAGCTCAACGCCGCCCAAATCATCATAACCGGAATGAAGATAATAAGTGAAAAAGTAGTCATTGGCAAAACGAACAGCACAACGGCAAACGAAACGATAACGGCAATGATGCTTTTATGTGTCCCAATCGAATCGGAGAGCGTTCCGCCAAATGCGCCACCACTTACAGCAGCAATCCCGAACAATAGATAACAAAGACTGATCCAGTTGGAACTAAGCTGAAGTTCTGATTCCAGAAATGGAGTGAAATATCCATAAAGTGTATAATGGCCTGCGAGCATGAATAGTGTGGCAAGATGTGCACTGCCTATTTTAAAGCTGCTCACAGCCTTTAATTGCTGGGAAAGTGGTGTCGTGTTTTCACCGGGAATTTTTTCAAGAAAGATGGATATTAAAATAAAGGAACCTATGGATAAAACAGCAATCCCAAGAAAAATAACACGCCAGCCAAAGTTTTCTGTGATCAGAATTCCCAGTGGCACACACATGACAAGCGATGAACTAATCCCCATATAAATAAGACCAAGAGCTTTTGCCCGATGTGCTGGTGAAACAATTTTTGCGGCAATAGTCAATGACAATACAACGATGAGTGCTGTACTCATTGCTGTTAAAACTCTTGCAATCATCATAAACGTAAAATTCGGACTGAAATATGTCATGATATTCCCGATAAAGAAAACAAACAAGGATACCAGGTATATTTTTTTCCGTTCCATCTTACTGGTCATAACAAGTAACACAGGACCGGCAACGGCATAAATAAGTGCGAAAATCGTAATTAGTTGTCCGGCAGAGCTAATAGATATGTTTAAATCGGTCGCAATACTTGGAAGTATCCCGCCAATGATTAATTCTACCAATCCTACTGCAATAGTTGATAATGCTAAAATAAAAACTTTTATATTCAATTGTTATATTACACCCTTTCTAAAAGTTAAAAATAAAAAATCCTGATCACAGAAAATGAACGGTTCATTTTTCTGTAATCAGGATTTTAAGGTTCCTGGTAGAGACCCTCAGCCATATTCTGAGGTTATACAGGTAATATTAATTTATACTTTGAATATTCTACTATCTACTATCCATTTTTTCAAGTACTATTTTTTGAGAAGCTAAAAACTCACTCTGCCTAATTTAGGTATTAGGAAATATACTCCATCACATGTGGATGAAGAGATTCTGAGTATGAAAGCTTCCCATCCCTCGTAATGATAATTCCATCTATTTTATCTAATTGATTTAACTTATTCATAATTTCATCTGGAGGAAGTCCGAATAATCGACTGGTCCAGATTTCCCCATCAACGGAATTTTCCGAGACAATAGTTAACCCGGCAATTTCAGATTCAATCGGATATCCAGTATTAGGATCCAGAATATGATGATAGGTTTGGTTATTCAATGTGAACTTCCTCTCGTAGATCCCAGAAGTTACGACAGATTGATTTAGTGCTCTTAATATGGCGATATAATTTCCGCGTGACTGGAAAGGGTGCTGAATTCCGATACGCCAATAACCATCTTCTTGTTTTGGAGATGTTCCGTATGTCATCACATTTCCACCTAGGTTAATTAATGCAGAAGAAACATTCATTGATTCCAGGTCATCGATGATCAGATCAGCAATAAACCCTTTTGCAATTGCTCCTAAATCGATAAACATTCCGGTATAACTTAAAAAAACGCTCTGGTCTTTGTCATCCAGAATGATGTCCACTGCATTTGTTTTCTTAAGTAAAGCTCGGATACTTTGAGGTTCAGGGACAGTCGCATCCTCAAATCCGATATGCCATGCCTGCACAAGCGGACCAATAGTAATATTAAGAAAACTATCAGACTCAGTGCTATGTTTTTTCCCTAATTTAATTAATTGGTATAAGCTAGGGTTCACTTTTACCGGTCGAATGCCTGCATTGTTGTTCACTTCCATTAATTCTGAATAAGGATCATGGGCACTGAAGCGTTTCTCATATTCTGTCAATCGCTCTATTAATTCATCCAGAACAAATTCTGCATAATCATGCTCTACAGATAAATAGATAATTGTTCCCATCATATGTATTTCGCGACTTTGAACTCCCATATTTCCACCCTTTCTCTAAAGAAGCATTTTGGCAAAATTCAAGAAAAGAGGCCATGGAGACCTCTTTTTATTTATCTTTCACCGTTGCTCCTGATACAGTATCTACTTTTGAAGTGGCACCTGACACAGCATCGACACCGCCGCCTGTTAATTGCTGTCCGGTTTGTTCAAGGTACCAATCAATAGTTGGTTTTATATCTCGCACGTATTCGTTTATACCTAAATAATTCCCGTCTTCATCCCGAACTGCCTGGTAGCTGTGAACAACGAACTTATCTGGTCCGTGTGTAGGCACATGGGTTCTTACAATATCCTGTTTTCCTGAGCGTAATTGCTGAATAACCCATGCAACACCGCTGAATGCCTTCTCAGGGTGGCATTCTGCTAATGGGTTACCTACTTGTTCCGGTCTGCGGGCTGCTAACATATCTTCCGCTTCATATTTATAGTTATAATAAAGGAACTGGTTATTACTATCCGCATAGGTTAATTCTGCTGGCATGGATTTCAGGAATTGATTAATCTGGTCAACAGTTAAAATACCGCGATCTAATTTAACATAAGTATTACCTTCCACAGCATTTGTCTTTGTTGCTGCCTGTTCTACCCAGTCATCGTCTGACATGTTAATACCTTCTATTGTTGTATCAATGGAGCCAGTAGCATACAGATCTTCCGTGCTGGAGAGATCCTTCATCCCATCTGGTGAATCCATGACATTAACGACATTGATAAAACGAATAAATTTCTTAATACAGCTTTCTAAAAATTGCGTTGTTTCGGAATCCTTCAGATTTCTTTCTTCATCGAATGCTTTATGGACTTCCCCTAACAGGAACTCATTCCCTGGCATGACTACCGCGTTCACCCCAGGTGCATCTAATACTTGGCGTAAATGTAATTGGGAGCGTGATGACCCCTGGACATCATAGGAAGCACCCACGATCATTACTGGTTTCCCATCGAGTGGGTGAATTCGGAAGGAAAGCCATTCTAAGACACTTTGTAACGCGGATGGAATGGAATGATTATATTCAGGTGTAGCAATAATCACACCATCTGCTGCCAGTATTTTTTTATTTAAATGTTGAATTAAATCACTATCCGTCTGGTCATTTGACTGGTTAAACATTGGTACATCCTTAATATCCAATACTTCTACATCAATTAACTTTTTAAACTTCTTAGCAATAAAATTTAACAACAGACGATTATATGAAAAATCAGCATTTGACCCAACAATTCCTACTATTTTCATCTTTGTACCTCCTTGGATTAATTGTCCTCCCATGAGAATTTTTGTGCTCTTTGCTTATGTGCCTTATTTGAGTTAACTAATTGATTTGTAATATCAACAAATTGGAGATAGTCTTCAAAAATCGCATCAAGCTCATCAATTTTTCTCTGATCTTTCAGGTCACCGTTTTCATCAAAGGCTTGTAAGGAAAGCCCTAATAAAAATTCCGAACTCGGCATAATGCGAGCTTTTAGCTCTGGTGCATCAAGAATTTGTCTCAGGTGTGCTTGTGATCTGGAGGAACCTAATCTTCCATAAGAAGCTCCAGTAATCATAACTGGTTTATCAATCAGTGGCTGAGTTGTATAGGAGAACCATTCCAGAGTGCTTTTTAATACAGCAGGTACGGAATGGTTATATTCTGGTGTACTAATGATTACTCCATCAGCTTGTGTAATTTTGTCTGAAAGTTTCTGTACTTGGACAGGTGCTGTTCTGTCTTTCGGTTTATTAAAACCAGGCAAATCTTTTATCTCACAGACCTCAATGTTAGCCCTATCTGCGAAATGTTTCTGAATAAAATGCAGCAACATACGATTAGTAGAGTTGTCTGAATTTGTCCCTACTATTGCTATAAGGTTCTTCATTTTATTGCTCCTTTCCCATTAAAATACATACTCTCATTTTCCGCCTTCCCTTGTTTTTGAAAAGTTAAACATTGTTTTTTGGATTTATTTTCTATATCCACATAAAAAAAGAGGGATCCTTTTTGACCCTCTTTAGCAGTTAATTCGATTCTCTAAATAATACTCCCTCCCTTGGGACGACATTAAATGCCTTTGCAAGTTCCCTCAGCTGTTCATCTGTAATAGTTTGTCTTTTTCCACCTTGAGCACAGACCGTTGTATAAACTTGTGCTGCTTTTTCAGCTGTCTCAATTAAGCCAAATGTCTCATCCATTGTTGTCCCCGCACCGAAAATGCCGTGGTGCGGCCATAGTACAAGTCTGACCTGCTTCATTTTTTCGGCAGTTTCTTCACCTATCTCATTTGTTCCTGGAACAATCCATGGAATGACACCAACTCCATCAGGAAAGACAACAATACATTCTGTGCACATCTCCCAGAGTGTTTTGGTTATATCCTTTTCATTTAAACTATGTGTAAATGTCATAGCTATTAAGTTAGTGGCATGACAATGCATGATAACACGATGCTTTTCATCTGCTTTTAACCTTTGAATATGATTCATAAGATGTGTAGGCAGTTCACTGGTTGCTACACCATCATTTTCGAATCCCCAAAGAATTTCATATTGATTTCCCTCTTCTGTAATTCGGATAATTCCAAGATTTATTTCAGGGTGGTCTTTTATGTTTTTAAAATACTTCCCGGATCCTGTTACGAGAAAAAATCGCCCTGCAAGCTCAGATGCATCAAACGCTATTTTCACTTTTCGCTTTACGTCAATATCCAGATACTGTTGGACTTCATCCTCTTGTAATAGATAACTTATATTCCCGCCATTGCGCTCATCCCATCCTAATCGATATAAATTAGTGGCAGTTTCAATCATTTCCTGAATAAACGGTGCTGTATCTACTAACTTTTTCCTCATGATTATCGCTCCTTTTCATATATTTTACCATATAAACAGATGTAAATAAACACAAACAAAAACATCTTTTCGGGTTAAATTTTTGTTTGTGTTGGAATAGATGGCGGTGATCTGCACTGAAATAAAGTTAAAGTGAAAGGCTTTCCATTGTGTTATTAACTAGATTATGATTAGAGAGTGAAGTTAGAAAAAAGAATAGGAAATGAGGGAAAAAAGTGGATATTAAAGCAAAAATTCAGGACCAGTTCGGAAAAACGGCAGATGATTATGTGTTAAGTGATCTTCACCGAAATGGAATCGACCTCCCATTGATTGTGAAGATGGCAGAGTTAACAGGTGAAGAAAAAGTTCTTGACGTTGCGACGGGAGGCGGACACACGGCTAATGCCCTTGCTCCTTTTGCCAAAGAAGTGACTGCTTTTGATTTAACAAAGGAAATGTTAGCAGCGGCAGAACAGTTTATCGATTCGAATGGGCACAATAATGTTACTTATGTTCAAGGTGATGCGGAAAAGATGCCATTTGCTGATGAATCTTTTGATATTGTCACATGCCGTATTGCTCCTCATCATTTTCCTGACATTGATTCCTTTATAGCCGAAGTTTACCGTGTGTTAAAACATGAAGGGAAGTTCCTTTTAGACGATAATGTAGCACCGGAAAATGATGAGTGGGATCAATTTTATAATTCGGTGGAAGAGAGACGGGATCCAAGCCATCACAGAGCGCGGAAAAAGTCTGAATGGTTGCAAAAGATTGAATGGAGAGGATTTGAAGTTAATGAGTGG
Organism: Gracilibacillus ureilyticus; assembly: GCF_900111195.1. Classification (GTDB taxonomy): domain Bacteria; phylum Bacillota; class Bacilli; order Bacillales; family Amphibacillaceae; genus Gracilibacillus; species Gracilibacillus ureilyticus. Next base: position 73,527 of record NZ_FOGL01000021.1, on the reverse strand, counting down.
GTTGGCTTTCGCAAAACCTTTGTGTTTGAAAGCTGGTTTAACCGTATGAAACAGCCTGAAGAAGAAAAAAAGGCATTAAACAGTTATATCATCAAGGCAGGTTCTGATATTCATAATAAATTCCGTATAAAAGTAAACAACGATACGGTGGAATCTTTTGAAGGAGAAGCGATATTGCTGAAAGCTGTTAAATATTAGGAGGCAGGCTACTTCCCTTTATGAATATTATGGCGGTCGCTGAAAGTCAATAATATTGTGGAGAGAGGGGTAACGGACGTAAACACCTTTGATTTCTCTTCGTATAGTTACCACTTTTAATAGAAATGTGGTAAGATTATCACCGAATTAGCAGAATGTAACCGCTAAATTTATAATAATACTGATAGGAGATACTTATTGTGAAGCCGAAAATTTCAGATGTTGCTAAGGTTGCTGGTGTTTCACCAACCACTGTTTCCAGAGTTTTAAATAATCGAGGTTATATCGGGGAAGAGACTAGAAAAAAAGTACATGAGGCAATGAAACAACTTAATTATTTCCCAAATGATGTGGCAAGATCGTTGTTTATTAAGAAAACATTCTTAATTGGTGTTATCTTTCCTACGACAACCAATCCATTTTACGGACAGCTTATATTCCATATTGAAAATATTGCAGCATCTTTAGGATATAAGGTTTTGTTGTGTAATAGCCAAGGGCAGGAAGATAAAGAGAGAAGTTATTTAAGGATGCTTCAACGAAATCAAGTCGATGGCATCATCGCAGGGGCTCATAATCGAGGAGTAAAGGAATACGACATACCTAATCTTCCTGTTGTAGGGGTTGACCGTTATTTGTCGGAGAATATTCCTGTTGTATCAAGTGACAATTATGATGGTGGAAGACAAGCCACTCAGCTATTAATTAACAAAGGCTGTCGTAACATCATTCATATCAATGGACCGAGTTATTTAGAGACACCTGCTAATTTAAGAAGAAAAGCTTATGAGGATGTAATGAAGGATAATCAATTGAATCCGGTTACCTATGAAACGGAAGGAGATAATCAGGCAGTCATTAAGCAATTATTTGATGAAATTCCGCTAGTTGATGGTATATTTGCGAGTGATGATCTGATTGCTTCAGCAGTTATAAGAGAAGCGAAACTGAGGGGAAGAAATATACCCGCTGATTTTAAAGTAATTGGCTATGACGGAACAGAGACCACTAGATTACTATTGCCTGAATTAAGTACGATCCAGCAGCCGATACGTGAAATTGCGGAAAAGACGATTGAAATTTTAATAAAAGAGATAAATGAGGAAGGAGATGATAGTCAGATGGAAACCATCTTACCCGTTAGATTGATAGAAAGTGAGACAACCTAGCAGTAAGGTGGTCTATTTTTTTAAAAATATATGTCAACCGGTTGACATATGAAACCGGTTGACATATAATTCGTGTAGACGGTTTCATAATAATGCGAGGAGGTTGTTGGAATTGAAAAAAGTTATGTTTTTAACTGGTTTATTATTCATGGCAATTATTGTTACAGCTTGTGGTGGGGGAAATAGTTCATCAGGCGCTGGCGATAATGAAGTATCTCTTTGGGTGCACACCTCAGACGAAACTCCTGAAGGGGAAGCAATGCAAAATATTATTGATCGATTTAATGAAGAGAATGAAGGAACATACTCCGCTAAGATTGAGTTTATTCCGAGAAGTGGAGCTGGAGGCGGATATGAAGACAAAATTAACGCTGCTTTAACAACAGATTCATTACCAGATGTTTTAACATTAGATGGACCTAACACTGCGGCATATGCAGAGGCCGGGATTATTGCACCAATAGATGATTATATAACAAATAAAGATGACTTATTACCAAGTATTATTCAACAAGGTACCTATGAGGATCAATTATATGCGGTTGGATATTCAGAATCAGGTGTGGGAGTTTTTTATAACAAACAAATGCTTGAAGAAGCAGGCATTGATTTATCTACATTACCAACGGTTGAAGAGCCTTGGGATTGGAATCAGTTTATGGAGCTTAGTGAAACATTAGTGAATACTTACGATACTGCTGCAATTGATATGGGGCTTGATGATAAAAGTGAATGGCTAATGTATGCATTCTCCCCATTTTTATGGTCACAGGGCGGAAATATAGTTTCAGAAGACGGTACGACAGCAGAAGGCTATTTTAATGATGAAAACTCTGTCAAAGCATTTAGTTTTATTCAGGAAATGGTTAAAGAAGGATACACGACCATTACCCCGGTTGAAAAAGGCTTCCATACTGGCGAGTACGCGATGAAATTCGGTGGATCATGGACAATTGCTGAATTGGAGGACTATCCAGATGTGGAATATGGTGTGATGCCATACCCGACATCTCCGGACACAAACGAATTAGTTTCTCCATCAGGCAGCTGGCAGTATGCAATGGCCGCATCAACGGAAAAACAGGAAGCAGCTGGGGCATTGATTGATTTCATGACATCAACAGAATCCTTAACGGAAATCACTTTAGCGAACAGTGTTCTTCCAGCAGCCCACTCTGTGGTTGAAGAGGTGCAAGATAAAGTTTCGCCTGAAATGAATGTCTTAATTCAACAAAACCAGAAATCGGCACATGCCAGACCGGTTTTACCTAACTATCCGCAAGTAAGCAGGGTTTTTCAACAAACAGTCAGCGATGTAGCTTACTATGAGGAAAATAGTGATGTACAAAAATTATTAGATGAAAAGACCGGTCAAATGGAAAAAGCGTTGAAATAAGATAGGGTATTCCGACTTGGTTATATCCAAGTCGGAATCTTTAAAAGGAGTTTTAACTGATGAATACTAAAAAAAGGGAGAATTTAGCTGCCTATTTATTTTTGGCCCCTGCACTGCTATTATTAGGGACTTTCCTGGTTATACCTGCCTTAATGGCTATTTATTATGCTTTTACCGATTATTATTTATTAACACCGGATCAGCGGCAATTTATTGGTTTGCAAAATTTTATTGAGATTTTTAAAGATCCCATTTTTATTCAAAGTTTAAAGAATATTGTTCTGTTTGTTGTATTCGTAATCCCTATTCAAGTAGGGGCAGCATTAGGATTAGCATTACTAATTAATAAACCAAGAAAAGGGAACATTTTCTTTAAAGTTGCCTACTTTTCTCCAGTAGTTTTGTCATTAGTTGTTATATCCGTACTGTGGTTATATCTCTTAAATCCATCAGAAGGTTTGATTAATAGTTTACTAACAAATATCGGATTGGAAGCACAGCCATTCTTAAGCAGTCCAAAGCAGGCAATGCTAACGATAGTCTTTGTTTCAGCCTGGCAGGGTGCAGGCTATCAGATGTTAATTTTTCTGGCAGGTCTGCAAAATATTCCAGCTTCGGTTTATGAGGCGGGAAAAATCGATGGGGTGAACAAATGGCAGAATTTCATCCACATTACGTTGCCTTTGTTAAAGCCGACTTCTGTGCTAATTATGATTACAACATTAATCTCAGCATTTAAATTAATTATCCAGCCAATGGTTATGACACAAGGTGGGCCAATGAATTCTACAATTACACCGGTTTATTATATTTACCAATCAGGCTTCTCTGATCGAATGATTGGATATGCGAGTGCGATGACGGTTATTTTCGGGGTCATAATCGGGATTATTACATTAGTGCAAAGCAGGTTAACAAAGGAGGATGAGATGTAATGAATAAGAAGCTGAAGAAATCAATCGAATATTTTTTCCTGATCTTGTTAGCTTGTATATTTATTTTTCCAATGTTATGGATGATAGTTTCCTCCATGAAGCCTGAAGCAGAGATATATCTTGATATGGGCGGTATTCAATCATTACTTCCATCACTTGATGTATCGCAATGGTTTCTAACATATAAAGAATTATTTTCTAGATTTAATGTGCCTCAATACGTCATAAACAGTATCATCTACGCGCTCGTTATTACTGTCGGTTCTATTATGGTTAATGCAATGGCAGGCTTTGCTTTTGCAAAATTTGAGTTCAGAGGAAAGAAACTGCTATTTGGTGTATTGCTAGTTTTGTTAATTGTACCCGTAGAAACGATTATCATTACTCAGTTTACAGTAGCACATACGCTGGGGATTCTAAATACACGATTAGCAGTTGTTTTACCGATGATGGGGAACATGTTTTTCATTTATCTGTTTAGAAATTTCTTTAGGGCGGTACCACATGAGATTATCGAATCGGTTAAATTAGATGGGGCAAACAATTGGACTGTCTTTTGGAAGGTTGTATTACCGATGTCCAAACCGGCAGTGGCTACGGTCGGAACACTATCCTTTATTGCAAGCTGGAACGACTACTTATGGCCACTAATGGTATTAACAGATACAGATAAGTTCCCGCTCCAAGTAGCTATTACAAATATTAATACAACCGAACCTGTGTATACCAACCAGGTAATGGCGATCCTTACGATTTCAACAATACCACTCATTCTCGTATATATATTTGCTCAGAAGTATATCCTTCAGGGACTTGGCGGATCTGGAACGGGAATTAAGTAGAGAATATTTTACAGGGGGATAATTATGTACACACTTAAAAAAGCAAATACGTTTATCGAGGAAAATAGTGAGCGTATCATAGCTGACTACCGAAATGACTATCATTTAATGGCGCCAGTTGGATGGATCAATGATCCCAATGGATTTATCTACTATAAAGGTGAATATCATATGTTTTATCAATATTATCCCTATAAAGCGGTATGGGGACCAATGCACTGGGGGCATTCAAAGAGTAAGGACTTAATAAACTGGGAAACCGTTCCTGTTGCACTAGCCCCGGATCAACCATATGACAAAGATGGTTGTTTTTCTGGAACAGCTATCGAAAAGGATGGAAAACTCTATCTGATGTACACAGGTCATATTGAAGGTGAGACAGAAGAAGACATTAGACAAGTGCAGTGTATAGCTGTTTCCTCAGATGGGATAAATTTTAAGAAAGTGGAACAAAACCCTGTTATAACAGAAGCAGACTTGCCTGAAAATGCAAAGCCTCAGGACTTCAGAGACCCGAAAGTAGTAAAGAAGGGTGATTTCTATTATTCCTTAATTGCTTCCAGACAAGAACAGGACGGTGGACAAATTTTACTGTATAAATCAAAGGATTTACTGGATTGGCAGTTTGTTTCCGTCATGTTAAAAGGGGAAAAAGGGGAAGGTCCAATGTGGGAGTGCCCAGATATATTCGAATTAGATGGAAAGGATGTATTACTGCTCTCAGTCGATGGATTACCGAAAAAAGAAAACAATTTCCTGAATACGCATTCCGTTGTTGTTATTATAGGAGAAATGGATTGGGAAAAAGGAATTTTTCATAAAGAAACGGTGGAAGAGTTGGATTATGGCCTCGATTTCTATGCTCCACAAACGATTGAAGATGACAAAAATAGAAGAATCATGATTTCCTGGATGCAAATGTGGGGCAGAAATATCCCAACAGAGACGGAACAACATGGCTGGGCGGGCTCGATGACATTACCAAGAGAACTTTTTATTAAAAACAATCATGTCTATCAAAGACCTGTTGCAGAAATTAAAAATTACTATACCAATAAACAAGATTACAAGATTATTAAATTATCCGATGAAACAAAAGCGTTTGAGGAGTTATCGGCTGAAGTTAGTGCTATTGAATTAGAGGTAGATGTAAAAGAAGGGAAAAGATTTGATATAGAGCTACGTTCCAATCAAATCGAGAAAACGCTGTTAAGCTACGATTGTGAAACAAGTATTCTCGAACTAAATCGTGTAAACAGTGGAATTGAGCTTGTGGGTAAGGAAGAAGAGCATGTGTATAAACGCTCCGTTTATTGTGAGCCGGAAAATAATAAAATTAATCTCGAGATTTTCCTTGATCGGGCATCGATAGAGGTATTCGCAAACCAGGGCAGATATACCTTAACATCTACTATTTATCCAACAAAAAAGGCGGATAAAATAAAGGTTACCGCTGAGGGCATAGTAGAAATTGTCCGTCTGGAAAAATGGGATATTGAGGTTTGATGATGAAAAAAGTATATACAATGGGAGAGGCTCTCATCGACTTTATTCCTCACGAAACAGGCGTTTCTATGAGTGAGGTAGAAAGTTTTAAGAAGCTACCTGGTGGCGCACCTGCAAACGTGGCCGCAGCTATTGCCAAATTAGGCGGAGATAGTGCCTTTATTGGCCAGGTTGGTGAAGACATGTTTGGCTACTATCTAAAGAAAGTGTTAGCAGAAAACAAAGTCGATATTACCCACATGTTACACACGGATAAAGCCAACACGGCTCTGGCATTTGTTGCATTAAAACAGGGTGGTGAACGGGAATTTGCTTTTTACCGTAAGCCAAGTGCTGATATGCTTTTAGAAAGGGAGTATATAAAGAAGATTACCTTTACGGAAAATGATATCTTGCATTTCTGCTCTGTTAGTTTGATAGAAAGTGAAGTGAAATACGCCCATATAGAAGCAATCAAAAAGATAAAGGAAGAAAACGGATTAGTAGTTTTCGATCCGAATGTAAGACAAAGCCTTTGGGAGAATCAGCAGTTATATTCCCATACGATTCAGGAATTTATTCCTTATGCGGATGTTTTGAAAGTAAGTGATGATGAACTAAATTTCATAACCGGAAAAGGTACGGTCGAAGAAGGACTTAACTATCTATTGTCTCAACCTGTTAAGTTATTAATTTTAACAAAAGGAAAAGAGGGGGTAACGTTTTTCATCGGGAAGAAAGAAATAAATGTACCAGGATTTGCTGTTCAGGCCATTGATACGACAGGAGCAGGAGATGCTTTTATCGGCGCATTCTTATACCAATTTTCATTAATGGATAAAAAACTCACAGATTTAACCTCTGATGAATTAATTGCTATGGGGACGTTTGCGAATTCTGCAGCAGCATTGGTCACAACGAAAAATGGGGCGATTAGTGCTTTACCAACAATGGAGGAAGTAGAAGCTTTCATTGCCGGAAATTGAGAGATAATAGCATAGAGTTTTTTATTAAAGAGTCAGGAACTATAAATGTAGACCCTGGCTCTTTAATATTTCAACGGGTTTACAACAGTTTAAAAACAATGGCCTGTTCTGCTCCACGTTTTATTTCTCTCTAAAAGGGAATTTTTTAATGTATCAAAAAATTATCTTACAGGAGGGGAGTTGGAATGCACGCAGCGGCTGAAATTGCCTATCATTTGCGGATTGTCCAGGGGCTGGCGGAACAGGTGCTGGACAGGATGCCTGTATGGGAAAATACGATGGAGGAGAGATATGTACTGCTCCTTCAGGAGAAAAAGGAATCCATTCAGATTATATTAGATGAACTTATGGAAAATCCTGTCATGAATGAAGAGATTCACAAAAACCTCAATATTGTTTATAAAGGCGATGAGGCAGGAAAGCTTTTGTTTGAGCAGTGGAAACGGGTTGCAGAGCAAAATAATTATGTGAACAAAGACGAGCTGAATCAGCTGGAAGATAACTTTGAAGAAATGAAGACTGAATTGACGAAAGCGGTAACACCCTTATATGAATTTGCCGGTGGATGGGAAAAAACCCGTTTTATTGTACCAGCATTATACCGAGATTAAGCAGAAAGGAGAGTATATATGGATCATAGAAATGTTTTGCATGAACAATCTGTTGCCGATAATGAAGCTGTTGATAGATGGGTGCATAGCACTTGTAATCTGTGTTCTGTTGGCTGTGGAACAGAAATAGCGGTAAAAGATAATCAGATAATCGGGATTGGCGGAATTGATGACCATCCAATTAATAAGGGGAGACTTGATCCGAAAGCTAAATATCAATGGATTCCCAATAACAGCAAGGATCGGCTATATACACCACTGATCAGGAATGAGCAGGGAGATCTGGAACCAGCTAGCTGGGACGAGGCAATGGATCTGATTGTCCGTAAATCCAAGGAAGTTTTGAAAGAAAAGGGCGGAGATGGTGTTGCCATCTACTCGACTGGACAAGGTTTTCTGGAAGACTATTATACGATTGGAAAAATTGGACGAGCTGGTATGAAAACGCATCTGCTTGATGCCAATACTCGGTTATGTACTGCAACAACAGAATGGTGCCTGATTGAATCATTCGGCTCTGATGGCGTCCCGGCTTCTTTTGATGACATGGACGAAGCTGATACGATTATGCTGTTTGGCCATAACATTGCTGAGACAGGGTCCGTTTTATGGGACAGAATTCTCAGTCGCAAAAAGGCTACAGGGAAACCATATCTAATTGTCGTAGATCCACGCAAGACTCCGACAGCCAGGGAGGCTGACCTGCACCTTGATTTAAAGCCTGGGACAAATCTTGCTTTACTTAATGCTATTCAGAATGAACTGGTCAAAAATGATTGGGTTGACCATGACTTCATTAATAATCATACACTCAAGCTCAATGACCTGAAAGAGGAGATTAATAAGTGGACGATAGGGAAAGCGAGCAAGATTACCGGGTTGCCGGAAGAAAAGATAGCACTTGCTGCTGAAAAGCTTGGTAAGACGGATACTCTTGTATCTACAACATTGCAGGGGGCATATCAGTCAAGCGATGCCACCGCAACTTGTCTGGCCATTAATAATATTCACTTAATGCGCGGTCTGATTGGAAAACCTGGCTGTGGTCCATTGCATATGGCAGGACAGCCGAGTTCCTCAGGAAACAGGACAGTTGGCGGTGTTGGGACATATCCGGGGAACCGCAATCCCAACAATCCGAAGCATATTCAGGAAATTGCCGAGCATTGGAATGTAAGAGAAGAAGATTTAGAAATCGGTCCAAATAAAGGGATCATTAAGCAGCTTGAAATGATGGAAAAGGGGCAGATAGAATTTTTCTGGAATATTCATACAAACCCACTGGTATCCCTGCCAAATCAAGAGCGGGTTCGAAAAGCAATGGAGAAACCCTTCGTTGTTGTTCAGGATCCATTTTTAACAGCGACAACCGAGATTGCTGATGTTGTTCTCCCACCTGCTATGTGGGGAGAAAAGGAAGGGACAATGGAAAATGCCGACAGGACGATAAATGTGCTGCGTAAAGCCGTTGAGCCTCCGAATGGTGTCAAAACAGATTTCGAAATACTGGTGGATTATGCAAGGAGAATGGAGTTTAAGGATAAAGACGGGAACCCGCTGATTGGCTACTCTACACCGGAAGAAGCATTCGAGGAATGGAAAAAGGTTTCAGCTGGCCGCCCGTGTGATATGACTGGGATGACATATGAGCGGCTGGAAAAAGAAAATGGATTGCGCTGGCCTTGTACCGCTGATAATCCTGAAGGAAAAACGCGTTTGTATGAAGATCATCATTTTCATACAGCGGTTGATTACTGTCAGAACTATGGCAAGAACCCTTATACCGGCAGGCCATTGTCGAGGGAAGAATATGAAGCAACGAATCCGGATGGACGGGCATTGTTTAATGTCACCCGTTTTGGCGGGCCAACTGAAAAGCCGAGAGAAGAATTCCCTTTCTGGCTGAATACCGGCCGATTGATCTGGCATTGGCATACCCGGACTAAGACAGGAAGAATGCCGGAGATGGAAGAGAAGGCTCCAAAGGCTTTTGTTGAGATAAATACAGAGGATGCGGAGAAACTTTCCATTAAGGAAGGGGAAAAAGTTAGAATTGTCTCCCCAAGGGGCGTTGTCGAGGTGCCGGCGAAAATAGGTGACACGATGAATAAAGGGGAAGTCTTTGTCCCGTTCCATTACGGCAATTTCGAAGGAGAAGAGAACTCTAATGACATGACTATGGATGAAGTGGACCCATTATCCCATCAGCCAGTGCTTAAACATTCAAGCTGCCGGCTGGAAAAGATATAGTTTTTTCATAAAAGGAGCTGCAGTGGTTATGGAATGATTGCCCTGCAGCTTTAAGCTAGTAAAATAGCAGTGGATCTTTTGCTTATGGAAGGGACAAGTGTTGGTTGTTAATCCAAAATGTTTAAGATGTAGGAAAAAAAGGAAAATCCCCTGTAGAACAGAAAATCATCAGATAACAGAAAGGGGAATAATTGATGAAAACTATCGATATTATCGCATTAGTTTTACTGATTGTGGGAGGAATCAACTGGCTCTTAGTTGGACTCTTCCAGTTTGACCTGGTTGCAACACTCTTTGGCGGGGAAGATGCTGTTCTTTCACGAATCATTTATGTAGTTGTAGGCATTTGTGCGATTTATGCGTTGAAGTTCATCCCGAAAATTAAAACCCACTAAGTATCAGTTTATGGTAAGGTATAGCAGGGTTCTCTTATTTCACTCTATTTCAGAACAGGAAATAAGAGAACCCTTTTTGATACTTCGCCCTTTATAACATGGAATAAACAACCAATTAAGTTTTTTAAAAAAAGTATTGAAACCGTTTTTACCTGATGCTATAATGTGTTTAATTAAATATAACATTTAGGAATGTTACCAAGTACGGGCATAACCTGAATGGCTAGAGATACACTTTGTGTGTTCTCTGGCCATTCAGGTTTTTTTATTCCCTAAAAGCACTTCCTACATGTGAAAATAAAAAAAGAAGGAAGGCATTTATGATGAAATATGATCAGTTAGCAAAAGATATTATTAATAATGTCGGCGGTAAGGAAAACGTTAACAGTGTTGTGCATTGTATTACTCGCTTGCGTTTTAAGTTGAAGGATGAAAGTAAAGCGCAAACAGAAGTGTTGAAGAATATGGACGGTGTTGTAACCGTTATGAAAAGTGGTGGCCAGTATCAGGTCGTTATTGGCAACCATGTCTCTGATGTATATAAAGCGGTAGTAGCGGAAGGCGGCTTCGAAGCTGCTAAACCGGTAGATGAAGATGGTGGAGAAAAAACAGGTCTGTTTAACCGTTTTATCGATATGATCTCAGGAATATTCACACCAATTCTAGGTGTGTTGGCAGCTTCAGGTATGATTAAAGGTTTTAATGCATTATTCGTTGCAATCGGCTGGCTTGATGACACAGGCGGAACATATCAGATTCTTAACGCAATAGGAGATGGACTATTTTACTTCTTGCCAATCTTATTAGGATATACAGCAATGAAGAAGTTTGGCGGAACCCCATTCCTTGGTATGGTAATCGCAATGGCGCTTGTTTATCCGGCACTTGAAGGAATTCCGGCATCCGGAGATCCTTTATATACATTGTTCTCAGGAACGATGTTTGAATCACCAGTTTATATCGAGTTCTTTGGAATTCCAGTAATTTTAATGACATATTCGATGTCTGTTATACCAATTATTGTATCTGCATTTTTCGCAGCTAAATTAGAAAAGTTTTTTGCAAAAGTTATTCCATCAGTAGTAAGAATGTTTTTAGTTCCAATGTTTACATTGTTAATTATTATTCCATTAACATTTATCATTATCGGTCCAATCGCAACGTGGGCTAGTCAAATGTTAGGTACAGCAACTGTAGGAGTTTATGATTTAAGTCCAATTATCGCAGGAGCATTCCTTGGTGGTTTATGGTTAGTATTTGTTATGTTCGGTCTTCACTGGGGCCTTGTTCCAATCGCAATGAACAACTTTACCAATCCGGGATATGATCCGATATTAGCACTGATCTTTGCACACTCCTTTGCTTTAGCAGGTGCCATCCTGGCAGTTTGGATTAAAACGAGAAATCAAAAAACAAAAACACTTAGTGCACCAGCATTTATCTCTGCTATATTTGGTGTGACAGAACCAGGTATGTATGGTATCGCTTTACCACTTAAAAAGCCGTTTATTTTCACAGTTATTTCATCAGCAATTGGTGGGGCGCTGTTAGGATTCTTTGGTACAACAGGATATGTCATGGGTGGTCTTGGAGTATTCCAGCTTCCTAGTTTTATTCCGGATGCAGGAATAGATATGTCCGTAATTGGTGCAATTATCGCTGCAGCGGTTGGTATGGTTTTAGCTTTCGTACTAACATTCCTGTTCGGAGGTATTAATAAAAATGAAAGCACTGAACCTGCCGCACCAGCAGCTGAACCAGAAAAATCAAAAGTTGTTGCAGTAAAAAATGGAGAAATTTTATCTCCACTTACAGGTGAAGTAAAAGCATTAGCAGACATTAAAGATGAAACATTTGCATCAGGTATGTTAGGACAAGGTGTAGCAATCGAACCGGCAGAAGGTAAGGTAGTTGCTCCGGCTAATGGTACTGTCTCTGCATTATTCCCAACAAATCATGCAATTGGAATTACAACGGACAATGGTGCTGAACTGTTAATTCACGTTGGTATGGACACGGTAAACTTAGATGGTAAATACTTTACAGCTCATGTGGCACAAGGTGATCGTATTGAGACAGGTCAATTACTTGTAGAATTTGATGCAGATAAAATTAAAGAAGCGGGATATATTTTAACAACTCCTGTTATCGTCACAAACCACAATGACTATGGTTCATTATTAACTACAGAGGCAAAAGAAGTAAAAGTGAATGATGTATTGATCACATTAGATAAAGAGAAAAAATAGAATCTGAAAGACTACAGAAGGGAAAGCAAGACATATTTGTTTTTCCTTTCTGTTATATTTTTTAAGATACGATTTAGAAAGGAATGATTGAATGTCAAGCAATAAAACAACTTTTCCGGAGGATTTCCTTTGGGGTGGTGCCATTGCTGCCAACCAGGTTGAAGGTGCTTATCTGGAGGGTGGAAAAGGTTTAACAACTGTCGACCTGCTTCCTACAGGTAAAGAGCGATTTAATATAATGTTAGGGAATATTGACAGCTTTCAGCCGAAAGAAGGCGTGTATTATCCATCACATCAGGCAATTGACTTTTATCATAATTATAAGGAGGATATTGCACTATTTGCGGAGATGGGATTTAAGAGCTTCCGCTTATCGATCGCATGGTCACGAATTTTCCCTACTGGTGAGGAAGAAACACCAAATGAAGCGGGACTGAAATTTTATGATAATGTTTTTGACGAATTGTTAAAATACAATATTGAGCCTGTCGTAACTACTTGCCACTTCGATGTTCCAGTTAACCTTGTAGAAAAATACGGCAGCTGGAAAAACAGAAAAATGATCGATTTTTATGAAAAATATACGCGGACGATTTTTGAACGGTATAAAAATAAAGTAAAATACTGGATGACATTTAATGAGATCAATATGCTTCTGCATCTTCCATTCGTCGGAGCAGGAATTGTCTTTAATGAAGGGGAAGATAAAAACCAAGTGCTTTATCAGGCGGCACATCACCAGTTAGTCGGAAGTGCGTTAGCTGTTAAAGCGTGTCATGAAATCATCCCTGATGCCAAGATCGGCTGTATGCTGGCGGCAGGTATGACTTACCCGTATTCCAGTAATCCTGATGACGTATGGGCTGCAATGGATAAAGACAGAGAATCATTTTTCTTTATCGATGTCCAATCAAGAGGGGAATACCCTGGATATGCGAAGAGGTTTTTCGAGGACAATAATCTGGATATAAAGATGGAACCGGGTGATGAACAGGTTTTAAAAGATAACACAGTGGATTATATAGGATTCAGCTATTATGCCAGCCGCTGTACAAGCACAGATCCGGAAGTGCTGGAAAATCAAACAGAGGGTAATGTATTTGCTTCAGTTAGCAACCCATACTTAAAAACTTCAGAATGGGGCTGGACAATTGACCCGAAAGGTCTCCGAATTACTGCCAACCAGCTGCATGACCGTTATCAAAAGCCATTGTTTATTGTGGAAAATGGTTTAGGGGCTGTCGACGTGGTGGAAGAAGATGGTTCGATAAACGATGATTACAGAATTGATTACCTCGAACAGCATTTTATTGAAATGGCTGAGGCAATCAAAGATGGTGTTGACATTATCGGCTATACAAGCTGGGGTCCGATAGATATCGTCAGTGCCAGCACTGGAGAGATGAAAAAGCGTTATGGTTATATTTATGTAGACCGTGATAATGAAGGAAACGGAACATTAAAAAGAACAAAAAAGAAAAGCTTCAACTGGTATAAGCAAGTGATCGAAACAAACGGTGCGAGCATTTTAAATAAATAAGAAAACTGAAGCAGCGGGGACAATAGTAATTATATAGAAAAGCCGAACGATGAATCGAATGATATTTCGATCTCGTTCGGCTTTTTGGTGTTAACAGGACTTTAGAGGTTTCACAAATATAGAATATCATGATAAGTTGAATACTTTTTGTTGGTGAATAATTCATCATATTACGCATCTTTACCTTGCTAAAAACTCTGTTGTACCAGTCCTTTTTGTGATAGAATAGGACATATGTCATTGACATTACTTTGTATGAATGGTATAAAGGTAATAGAGGTAATCGTTTACAAACTAATAAAATTGGATTGTTACTGTTCGGCAGGCAAAACCTGAATTTGTGGAAGAATATTGGCTTTAGATATTCTTTATACTTATTTGGGTTTTTTTATTTTAGAAAACAAATACTATCAATTATATGTTAAGCTCGGGAATACCGCGTTTTTTTCTATAAGAAATAAATCTTTAAACAAGGGCTGATTATATGGAAATTAAAAAGGTATTTAATAATAATGTTGTTTTGACGGAAAATGACCAGCAGCAGGAAATGGTCGTAATGGGAAAGGGATTAGCATTTCAAAAGAAGGTTGGACAGCCGGTTGATATTGAAAAAATAGAGAAAAAATTCGTGTTAGCAGATCAGGGACTGTCAGATAAATTAGCTGATTTACTTGTGGATACACCGGAAGTGTATTTAGAGCTTTCTCACCGTATATTGGATTATGCCAAATCCCAGTTGTCCTATAAAATCGATGATTACCTTTACGTTGCATTAACGGATCACCTTCACTTTGCCGTTAGCAGGCAAAAAGAGGGGATAGAGCTTAAAAATCCTCTTGTCTGGGAGATTAGAAAATATTATAAAAAAGAATTCCAGGTGGCATTAAAAGCATTGGATTTCATCGAAGAGGAGACAGGGGTAAGGTTTCCTGAAGATGAAGCGGGATTAATCGCCCTTCACCTGCTAAACAGTCAGCTGAATGGTGATAACATGGATGCTGCCATCCAGGTAACGAAAATGGTCAATAATATTTTAAATATTGTTAAATACCATTTTGATATGAAGCTTGATGAAAATTCGATCAATTATGAAAGATTCTTAACACACCTGCGTTTCTTTGCAATGCGCTTTGTTCGTGAAGAAACCGATCATGTGAGTCAGACAGATGACTTTTTATTTGAACAGGTGAAAAAGAAGTACGAGCAGGCTTACTTATGTGCAGAGAAAGTTTCCAAATATGTTGCAAAGACATATGATTGGGACATTTCAAACGATGAAAAAGTATATTTAACATTGCATATCCATCGTGTAACGAACCGTCAGGAATGGACGAACAAATGAAAATTGAGGATGACTTTTTAGAGAAACTAAATTGGCTTTGTTTGCAGTATTACTGGACAAGCCTGTTTAGTTTCTTTCTTATGTCAGTGACAAATCACATCCGCCGCTTTAAAATAGAAACTAGACAAAAGGAGGAGTGGTAATGGACTATGCTCAATTTGCGAAAGAAATTATAAAAAATATAGGTGGGGAAGACAATATTATCTCACTGGTCCATTGTACAACTCGCCTCAGATTTAAACTGAAAAATAATGATCTGGCAGATAAATCTTCTTTGGTTAAATTACCTGGTGTGATAAAAGTGATGATGATTGCAGGTCAATTTCAAATAGTTGTTGGAACCGAAGTGAATGATGTTTACAAAGAAATAATGAAACAGACACAATTGGAAGAGACAGTTAGCAGAAAAAATACTGGTGGAAAAAGGTCACTTTTTAATGATGCCATTGATATTATTTCAGGGATTTTTACGCCATTATTAGGAACATTGGCTGGTGCGGGGATTCTGAAAGGACTCTTAATCGTTGCTGTATCGATGGGAATATTAACAGAGGCAGATGGGACTTATATTATATTACATGCAGCAGCTGACAGTTTGTTTTATTTTTTGCCAATCCATCTCGCTATTACAGCAGCCAAAAAATTTGGAGGAGACACGCATGTGGCGGTGGTGATAGCGTGTGCTCTGTTTTATCCTGATATTTCTCTGGAATATAATGAGGAGCTTGAATTATCATTTTTCGGTATTCCTGTTGTGTTAATAAAATATGCGACATCCGTTATTCCGATTATATTAGCTATTTATGTGACAGCAAAGCTGGAAACAGTTTTTAACAAACTTTATCCAAAAACGATAAAGAAATTTTTCACACCATTAACTCTAATCGCCTTGATGGTACCTTTGACGTTATTAGTCTTCGGTCCGATTGGAAACACTGTTAGCGAATGGCTTGCGAGTGGATATTCCTTTGTCTATGATAACAGTGCATTAGTAGCTGGAGCTTTGATGGGGGCATCGTGGCAAATTTTAGTTATTTTCGGGTTGCACTGGGGTCTTGTACCGATTGCGTTGAATAATTTAAGTCAGTTTGACATGGACACATTTACTGCGATGATTACACCGGCTATTTTCGCCCAGGCAGGTGCTGCTTTAGGTGTCTGGCTGAAAACGAACCAAAGGAAAGTTAAGTCCATTGCTGCACCAGCAGCGATCGCAGGTTTATTTGGTGTAACTGAGCCGGCAATTTACGGGATTACATTACGGTATAAGAAACCTTTTGTCATTGGTTGCATTGCCGGAGCCATTGGCGGGGCGATCGTCGGGATTGCTGGGGCAAGCTCGAAGTCAGTAGGTCTACCTGGTCTTACCACATTACCTATTTTCTTCGGAGAAGGATTTTTGTTATTTATGTTTGGGGTTTTTCTTGCCTATTTCATTGCAATGATCGGTACCTACTTCTTCGGCTATCATGAGCAAACAGAAGATGATACGATCTCGGAAAGTGAAAATCTGTCCGGAAATGAAAACAGAGAAATTGATGACTCAATTGTACACAGTCCGTTGACAGGACCTGTCATAAGCTTAGGAGATGTTGACGATGATGTGTTTTCCTCTGAGGCAATTGGGCCAGGAATTGCTATCATACCAGTTAAGGGAAGTTTGCATGCACCATTCTCAGGCTCGGTAACATCAGTATTTCCCACAAGCCATGGTATTGGTCTGACTTCAGACTCAGGAATTAAAGTCCTGATTCATATTGGTATAGAAACAGTCCAATTAGACGGTAAATTTTTTAATATGAAGGTAAAGTATGGAGAAAAAGTGGAGCAAGGTCAATTACTCGGAACATTTGATATCGAGGCAATTACGAGCGAAGGATTTGATATCACCTCTCCAGTGGTGATTACAAACTCTCATGAATTCCTTGATGTCATTAGCGGCGAAGAAGAAAATATCGAGGTCGGGGACCGTTTATTGACCGTAATAAAGTAATAATGAATCAGTTGTCAGCAATAAATCATGACAGTGCGGAAACCTTTACATTTTAACGCTAAAATGCTATATTTAATATGTAAATTGAATAACTTATGGATTGTTACTGATAAACAGGCAAAACCTAAGTTGCTTTAGAAATGGGAGGGATTCCTTCCGATTTTTCTTGAGCAATTTAGGTTTTTTT
Source organism: Gracilibacillus ureilyticus (assembly GCF_900111195.1). GTDB lineage: Bacteria > Bacillota > Bacilli > Bacillales > Amphibacillaceae > Gracilibacillus > Gracilibacillus ureilyticus. The sequence continues at coordinate 55,949 of NZ_FOGL01000021.1, read as the reverse complement.
ATTGGCAACAGCCAAATTACTCTCTTTAAAGAGAGGCAAAAATCTTAATTTGAGGTGATGAAAAATGGCAGTGAAATTTCCAGAAGGATTCCTATGGGGCGGCGCAACTGCTGCTAATCAGTTAGAAGGTGCATACCAGGAGGGTGGAAAAGGGCTCAATCTGGCTGACGTACTTCCAGGTGGAAAAGAGAACAGATTGAAACTTTTAGCATCTACCGGATTTGATTTTGAAATTGATAAATCAAAATATACTTACCCAAATCATGAGGGCATTGATTTCTATCACCGTTATAAAGAAGATATTGCTTTATTTGCAGAAATGGGCTTTAAAACCTTTCGTTTGAGTATTGCATGGTCTCGTATTTTCCCTAATGGTGATGAATTAGAGCCAAACGAGGAAGGACTCGCTTTTTACGATCGCGTTTTTGACGAACTGGCAAAATATAACATCGAACCGTTAGTAACGATTGCACACTATGAAACTCCACTGCATCTTATTAAAGAATATGGCGGATGGAGAAATCGTAAATTAGTAGAATTCTTCGAGCGTTATGTGACAGTGCTTTTCAATCGATATAAAGATAAAGTGAAGTATTGGTTAACATTCAACGAAATCAATGGAGCGACACATATGCCGATACTTGGACTTGGTTTCTCACCAGAAAGTGAAGAAACACGTCTTCAGGACAGCTTCCAGGGACTTCACCATCAATTCGTTGCAAGTGCCAAAGCAGTTCAGTTGGGACATGAAATTATTCCTGGTTCACAAATAGGCTGTATGCTGATTTATGCACCTGTTTATTCTTTTGACAGTAACCCGGAAAATGTGTTGTATGCCCAAGAGGAAGCACGCATTTTTAACAACTTCTGTGGCGATATTCAAGTACGAGGTGAATACCCAAGCTTTAGTGAGCGTTACTTCAGAGAGAACAATATCAACATCGAAATGGAAAATGGAGACCTTCAGTTAATTAAAGGAGGTACAGTTGATTTCATTTCATTCAGTTACTATATGTCGCGTACTGACAAGAAAAATAAGACGCCTGAAGAGATTGGCCAGGGTAATTTAATTGGCGGCGTTAAGAATCCATTCCTAGATGCTAGTGACTGGGGATGGGAAATTGATCCTGTTGGTCTTCGTATTGCTTTAAATGAATTATATGGCCGATACCAGGTACCTTTATTCGTCGTGGAAAATGGTTTAGGTGCTTATGACAAGGTAGAAGAAGATGGAAGCATCAACGATGATTACCGTATTGAATATTTAAGAGAGCATATTAGAGCAATGGGTGAAGCAGTGGACGATGGCGTTGAATTAATGGGCTACACTTCATGGGGATGTATTGACTTAGTAAGTGCATCTTCTGGTGAAATGTCCAAGCGTTACGGCTTTATCTATGTAGATAAGCAGGATGACGGCACTGGTTCATTTGAACGCAGCAGAAAGAAATCTTTCTACTGGTATAAAAACGTCATTGCAACAAATGGTGAGGAACTTTAATTCTTTAGCAGTGATATTAGAGAGAATAGAAATTCTATTCTCTCTTTTTTCAAACCCTGTTATTCCGCAAAAATTTGGAGCTGTTCCACAAAATCATCAGCAAATTTCTGACATCGTTTCACATCCTCTTCGTCAGGGGTCAAATCTACTTTTAAATGATACAAAACATTTGATGCGCCGCGTTCTTTAAAACGTTCAGCAAATGTATCAATAGCTCCCCCGTAATCCGGATACATGGAATCACAAGAACCAAATAGGGCTACAACTTTCCCTGTTAAATCAATTCCATCCATATCATCGTAAAAATCCTCTATTTCATACGGAATGTCTCCATCTCCCCAGGTATAGGTACCGAAAAGTATTGCCTCATAGTCAAGTAAATCTGTAACCGTAATATCATCCATATCTATTTGAAACTTCTGAACTTCCAGCCCATGCCTGGTAAGACTTGATTCAATAATTTCAGCTATTTCTTCTGTATTTCCCGACATGCTGCAGAACAACAAGATTACTTTTTTCATGTAGTGGATCCCTCCTCTAATGCTCATATACTATACTAAATGAAAATGATTATCATTGTCAACAAAGAGAATACAATTTAGGGAAATCGGCGTTCCTTAAAAAACCGGATAAATTTGACATTGAGAATTGTTATCAATTATAATAAATGAAAAGTATTGATAATCATTCTCATTAATTGTTTTCTTACAATTATTAGAAAGAAGGGATATGTTATAGAATCCTATATCTGTAAGTTTTGCGGTTTTGTAGATGAACAGGAAATTGTGAATGATGAATATACCTATGATCGTCATGAATGTCCTTGTTGCGGTATGTTTGATACGGAAATGGAGGGAAATCAGTAATCCCACAATTTTTTTGTAGCCATAACAAGGTCGGCTGCCGATTGAAAAAAATAGAAGTATCAACATAACTGCTCTAGGAGGGCTGATGAAATGTATTGGAATTTAATCGCTGTAAAAGCTTTCTCTCATCAAATTGACTGTTTTTGTCCAGGGGAAATACATAGAGAGGTATTAAGAATTGAGCAATCAGATATAATTAAAGTGACGAATGAACGAAACTTCACTGCAACTAATGGATGGTACGTTATGGTTATTTTAGATGATCGATACCGTTTTTATATGGCTCTCCACGATTTAGAACACTATTATGAAATAGGGGAGATTCTTTTAAAAGAGGATATCGACTTACAGTTAAATTACTATGACTTTCAGGTGAATCAGGCACTTGATAAAAAGGATGAAGTAATGTTTAACTATTTTTCAGAACAATTGATCAAAATGAATAAATTAAAATGGAAACTGGATGGATATTTGGAAGCTGATGAATTATTCTATATATAAGCTGAAGCTTCTGATGTGTTTCTAACAGGAACGTTTTTTGCTGAATTTTTTTCTAGCAGTTTGGAGGAAGCGGGATGAAGTTTGTTTTAATATTTGGTCCGCAAGCAGTCGGTAAAATGACCGTTGGGCAGGCATTGGCAAAAATCACTGGATTAAAGCTGCTTCACAACCATATGACCATTGAAATGCTTGCTCCTATTTTCGGATTCACTCCAGAAATGTGGCGGTTATCTACTATGTTTAGAGAAGAAATCTTTAAATCCGTCTCGAGAAGTGATTTGCCAGGTATGATCTTCACTTTTGTTTTCGCATTTAACAAAAAAGAAGATTGGGAAGATGTTGAGAGAATATGCCGTATTTTCGAATCTGAAGGAGGAGAAGTATGCTTTGTCGAGTTGGAAGCTGAGCTGGAGGCAAGATTGAAAAGAAATAAAACGCCAAACAGGTTAGAGCATAAACCATCCAAAAGGGAAATAGAGCAATCAGAACAAAGATTAATTGAATCAATGGAAAAGTATAGATTAAACTCTACTGAAGGTGAAATAGTAAAGGATAATTACATGAAGATAAATAACACCAGATTAAGTGCAGGGGAAGCAGCTGAAATAATAAAAGACAGATTTCAATTATAGCTGATCCTGTTAAAAAGCCTGGTTGGTTGTCCAATTATTTCTTAGATGATGACGCAAAAGCATTCCGAATGTCATGAACCCTGATTTTTGTGGCGCGAAAGCATTCAGCGCCTGTCCGAAAGTCATGAGTCGCAATTTTTCAAACATGAAGGTACTCAGGGCTCGTCCGAAAGCCATGAGTTGCAATTTTTCAAACGCAAAGGTACTCAGGGCTCGTCCGGAAGCCATGAGTTGCAATTTTTGAGACGCTAAGGCATTCAGCCCCCTTGCGGGATTATTCAGCGCACGCTGTTCACGCAGACGACTACGTTTTTTAACTACGCTTAGCAAATGAAACTAAGGAGAGATGAACATGTCCCAACCGCCTATCACCAACATACCAATTCCAGCGATTCTGGAAATTAGTAATGGCGCTATTTTTCAATTGGAGAATATTTTAATTAAACATAACTTTCATCGTGCGGTTATCCTGTTCGATGATTTTACTTTTGAGCATTTTGAACAGTCTATTAAAGCATCTATGTCACGGATTAAGCTGGAAACAATCAAAATGCCGGCAGATTTGGACATTCAAGAACTTGTTGCAAAAGCATTTGATATGGAGCCATATGATGTAATTATTGCTGCAGGGGGTGGGGCGTTGATAGATTACGGCAAATATATCGCCTATTTGCGTAGTGTGCCATTTATCAGCTTCCCGACTTCTGCTTCCAATGACGGTTTTGCCAGCAGCAGCTGTTCAATAATAGTCAATAATAAAAAAACAACCGTACCGGCAAAGATTCCGTATGGCATTATCGTTGACTTAGATATTATCCAGCAGGCTCCGGCAAAGTTTATTTTGGCTGGTACTGGAGATTTAATGTCAAACATAACCGCATTATATGATTGGATCTTTGAAGAAAAGAATAACAAGTCCACGGTGAATCATTTTGCTGCAATGTTAAGTAAAAAGGCTGTAAACAGCTTTGTCCGCACACCGATGGAGGATATTAAAGACCCGATTTTTCTAAAAGAGCTAGTCAGCTCCTTAACAATGGGAGGGATTGCGACAGTTATTAGTGGAAACAGCTCTCCTATTAGCGGTTCGGAGCACTTAATTTCCCATGCGCTGGACAAAATATTAGAGCGACCTGCAATGCATGGTATTCAAGTCGGAATGGCTTCCTATATCATGGCCAATATTCAACAGCATCGGGCAGAGAGAATGAATAAGGTGTTTACACGCACAGGGCTTTTTGATTATGTAAGAAAAGCCGGGTTACGAAAAAAGGATTTTCAACAGGCTGTTGAGTTGGCACCTGACATCAAGCCGAACAGATATACATATTTACATGAAGAAAAATATCGTCAGCAAACACTTAATTTTATTGACAGAGATTCGTTATTACAGGAAATACTTGATTGAGGCATAATCATTCCCTGTTTGCGAGGTAATCTCTGAATCTTAATGTACCCCTCCCTAAAACCAACTTTTATCCCAGTAATTATCTCACAATATCAGGGCCGAGAAATATTTTGTCCGTACTTATATAAAAGGGTAAAAAACTCGGACTTTTCTGCACAAAACTCGGAGTTTTATGACAATTTCCCATACTTTTAAGGGGGCGGACTTAAGTACGGAAAGGTGCATCCGGCAATATTTCCTCTATCCTAGTGTATAAGATTTCCAATAAAAAGGATGAGGTGAATGAAATGGCAAACCCGGAATTAAAGAAAGGGTATATCCGTATCGCTAATGACCTGTGGAATGAATTGTTACGACGGAATTTTTCCAAAAGACAATTGAATATCATCTCTTTTATCTGGCGGCTATCGTATGGTACAGGTCAAAGCGATTGCGTTATCCCGACACTGAAAATGTTTGAACTGGCTGGTCTGCATAAGCAGGATGTTCGAAAGGAACTAAAATTTCTCACAGAGTGTGCTGTATTAAACTGGGATGAAGAAATGATGGTATTCGCGATAAATAAGGACTATCACAAGTGGCAGATCACTCCGCAAACAAAATGGGATGGGGATCAATTTGATCAATTGATTCATATCAATATCAAGCGCAGGGTTTCTGCAAAGGAAGTTCGTAAAACACGAACTGCTAGTAATATTAAGGTTCGTAAATTACTGACTGACCCGCAGAAAAAGGTAAGTAAAACGCGAACCTTCACCTTCGTAAAACACTTACCGAAAAACCACCAGAACCCAGTTAGCGCAAAGTACCCAGCCTCCGTAAATACATATTTAAAGACATTAAAGATGAAAGACAAAAAAGAATATAATAATAATGCCCCATTCCTTGAGGTGATCCATTTTTACCGGAGTAATTTACAAAAGGGAATATCAGATTCTCCCTTCAATGTTGAATTAATTAAACAATGGTATGACAAATTTGGTTATGATTTATTGCTTGCAGCTATGAAAATCGCAGCCAAACGAGAGGCGAAAGGGGTGAAGTATATCGAAAGCGTTCTGTTTAACTGGAAAGGTGCAGGGATAACAACAATAGAAGCGGCCAGACAGTATGAAAAACAGTTCCACTCCAAAAAGCAGAAAAGTCAGCGGCACCAGACAAAGAGAAATATTGTACCAGACTGGTATGCAGCACATCGAAGGGAGAATATACAAAAGAAGCCGGAACTTTCACAGGAGGAAAAAGATAAAATCGCTGCAGAATCTGACCGTATGTTATCAGAGTATTTAGCGAATCAGGGGTGAAGAAGGGAATGAAAAACGGCTCTCTTGTTTCATGTGAAACAATGGAGAACCGTTCGAGTTTACCGTCATTGCTTATGCTTATTTTAAAGATCTTCCCCGTGCATAAATGTATTTGTTTTTTAATAAAAATTGCTTAATATGTTGGCCATCCCTGACTGTCCCAATACAAATCATTGATTAACAGGCTTGGCAGGCCGTTTCGGTCAGCGTCATAAGCATGCCGAACAAAGATATTATTGTTCAGTATATCCTGATGGCCTGGAGCGACCCATTTATCATTACCTGTATCAAAAATTGTACCCCCACCGTACAGCATATTGTTTCCTGACTTGTCCAAATATGGTCCGGTTATGTCTGTTGAACGGCCAACAGCTACTTTATACGTACTGTTTAAACCATCACAGCATTTATCAAATGAAACGAATAAATAGTAGTAACCATCTTTATACGTAATACTTGGTGCTTCAATTGCACCATCTGGATGATCTGGTCTGGCAGCGATGGAATAAGTCTGGCCAGTAGGCTTCATCGTCTGGGCATCCAGTTTCGTTAATTTTATACCGCTCCAGTAAGAGCCGTACGATAACCATGGCTGGCCATGTTCATCAATAACTAAGTCCCCATCAATTGCGTTATAATTGTCATTGGTTGTCGAACGAGCGACAAGTCCATCATCTCTCCAGTTTCCTGATGCAATACTTTCTGTCGATAATAGCCCTATGAGAGACTGATTGGAACCAAAAGAAGAGACAGAGTAATACAGCCAGTAGCGCCCGTTAAAATATTGAATGTCCGGAGCCCATTGAGCACTTGTATGATTAGGTACATATTGACTCCACCAGTTCAAAGGCTGAGGGAAAATAACTGGAGCTTCATTCCAGTTCCGTCCATCTTGTGAGTAAATGACACGTATACCATTTTTGTCAACTTCACCTGTACCAAATGTCCACCATGTGTTACCTTCTTTAATCATCGAAGGATCGTGAATCATAGGGTGTTCATCCATTTCCCAAAATGCAGCTGAGACAGAAGCACCTCCTGCGCCAATAAAAACGAGAACAAAAAAGACTACCTTCCAACAGATTTTTAACTTAATTCTCATCAGCTCCTTTTCCATTTGAATACACCGACACATAATGTAAGCGCATTCTTTATATGGGTGATTTTAACATAGGATGATGATAAAGTTAACTAAAAACATAAAAAAGTTATTTAATTAACTATAATATTAACTATGTTAAGGAAATTGGAGGGGAATTAATATTTTGTTATGCTCTTTCTTAATTGTTTAGGGAGTAAATACTACAAAAAGCCACGTGCCAATACAGCACGTGACATTAAAAATTTTCCATCAATTGAAGGATAGCAGGTCCTAAAAGAATGATAAATAATGTTGGGAATATAAATAAAACTAAAGGGAACATCATTTTAATTGGAGCCTTCATAGCCTTTTCTTCTGCTTTTTGTTTTCTCGTAACTCGCAGGTCTTCTGTTTGGACCCTCAATACGGATACCATGCCTACGCCGAGTTTTTCTGCCTGAATAATACTGGAGACAAATGCTCTCACATCTTCAGAAACCACTCTGTCGGAAAGTCCAATTAATGCTTCTTTTCTTGTTTTACCCAATCGCATTTCTTCTAAGACGGTTTTGAATTCTTCCGCAAGTATTCCATCTTTTTTTGAAACAACCTGATGTAATGCAGCGTCAAATCCCAGACCGGCTTCTAAGCTGATTGTTAGCAAATCCAGTAAATCTGGCATTTCCTTAACAGCTTCCTTACTGCGTTTTTCTGCTTTTGCTCTTAATAACCGTTTCGGTAAAATGGCAGCAATTCCGATAGAAATAACGACAATTAACAAGAGAATATTAAACGATAATCCTAGTAATAAAGCATAACCGCCGCCTGTTACGGGTAAAATGATACCAGTAAAAAATTGGACTAATTTAAATTTAACAGGATTGAGCTGAAATGGCTGACCAGCCTGCAACAGCAGAGTTTCCAGCTTGTTAGCTTCTTCTTTTCCTATCCTTTTTATGAACTTTTTCTGAAGATTTTCCCAAAAAGGGGAGACAACTCGTTTCATAAATGTTGTCTCTTCTTCCAAGTCCACAGAGCCTGCCGGAATTTGCGGAGCAAAATATGCTTCCAATCTACTTTCAACATGGCTCGTTCGCGAAGTTAACAGGATAAGAAGGATGTAGGATAACAAACTGATAAACAAAAAGAAACTGCTAATTAATACGATCATTATTACACCTCTATCGTTGTAATTTTCCGGACAGAAATAAATCCAATGATTGCTCCAATTAAAGCGGCTCCTACGAGGATTCGCCCAATTGGATTGTAAAACAGAGTCATAATATATTCCGGATTAATAATATAAATGATTACACCTAACGCAACAGGGAGGGCGCTGATTACAATCCCTGATAATTTTCCCTGTGCAGTTAAAGATTTTACTTGGTTTTGGAGTTTTTTTCTTTCCCTGGTCGTTTCGACGATTTTCTCTAATAAGTAGGCGAGGTTTCCTCCTACCTGTCTTTGGATTAATATTGCCTCTACCAGCAGACTTAGATCATTACTAGGAATTCGATTTTTCCATTCCAGCATCGCATCCTCGAGGCTCGTGCCATACTGCATTGATTTCAGCAATATTTCCACCTCTTCTTTAATTGGCGAATTCGCTTCTTTTGCCACAAGCTGTAATGATTGAACAAAACTGAACCCCGCTCTTAATGAGCTAATAATAGAAGTTAGCATGTTAGGCAGATCTTCATTAAATTGCTTAACTCTTTTTTGTTCTTTTTTCCTTAACCAGATGTGAGGAATAGCATAGCCAGTGATTAAACCTGCAAGAGCTAAGATAATATGGCTGGTTAAAAGATAAAGAATTCCTGCAGTGATCAACGCACTCATCCATTGGAATGCGATTAATTCTTCTGGTTTTATTGGTAATCCCGCAACATTTATCCGGTTAGCAAGTTTCTCATTCTTTTTTTTCGGTCTTTTTTTACTCATCAGAAGGGACTTTAATTGGCTATTCCAGCTTTTTAACAGTTGTAACAACGAGGATGATTTGCCCATATCCTCATTTGATTTTCTATTCAACGTTAATATGATAATTAAAGTGAGAAAGACTGTGGCAAACAAGGATAAATAGAAGAATAATTTCATAGCTTAATTACTCCTTTTCCGCAAAGATAGAAGCCGGCAGATAAATCCCTTCGCTTTCCATTTTTTCATAGAACTTCGGACGAATGCCTGTCGGTAACAGTTTCCCTATAATTCTTCCATTTTCGGCTACACCAAATTGTTTAAAGGTGAAGATATCCTGCAAAACTATTACATCACCTTCCATGCCCTGGACTTCTGTAATATTTGTGATTCTTCTAGACCCGTCCTTTAATCGGGACTGCTGTACAATTACATCTAATGCTCCGGCAATCTGTTCACGAATCGCTTTCACCGGAAGCTCCATTCCTGCCATTAACACCATTGTTTCGAGTCTGGCAATCATATCACGCGGACTGTTGGCATGTCCTGTAGCTAATGAGCCATCATGTCCTGTATTCATTGCCTGAAGCATGTCCAATGCTTCTCCGCCACGTACCTCTCCAATGACAATTCGCTCAGGGCGCATACGGAGGGAGTTACGAACAAGGTCACGAATGGAAATAGCACCTTTTCCTTCAATATTTGGCGGGCGCGTTTCTAATGAAACTACATGCTCCTGGCCTAATTGAAGTTCAGCTGCATCTTCGATTGTCACAATCCGGTCTTCATTGGAAATGAAGGAGGAAAGGACGTTTAAGGTCGTTGTCTTACCAGATCCAGTACCGCCACTTACAAACATATTTAATTTTGCTTCCACACAAGCTTTCAAAAATTCGGCCATTTCTTCAGTCATTGTTCCAAACTGAATTAGATCTCGGACTGTGAAGGGATCTTTAGAGAATTTTCGGATTGTAATAGTTGGTCCTTTTAAGGCTAAAGGCGGAATAATCGCATTTACTCTTGAACCGTCTTGCAGCCTTGCATCAACCATTGGACTGCTTTCATCAATTCTTCTCCCGAGGGGGGCAACGATCTTTTCCAGGACTGTCATTACATGATCGTTATCCCGAAAGGTTATATCCGTTAGTTGCAGTTTTCCATTTCGCTCTGCATATACTTGGAATGGCCCGTTAACCATAACTTCTGATACACTCTCATCATTTAATAAAGGATTAATTGGCCCGTAACCGGTTAAATCATTCGTGATTTCCTCGATAATTGATTTCCAGTCTTTTAATGTGTTAAATCCTTCATTCTCTTCCAGAATCTCTTGAATGATGTTATCTAAGTCAGCTATGATTGCTTCTACGTCTTCATCTTTTCGCTCACGAAGGATATATTTATAGATAAGGTTTTTTAATTCACGGTATTCTGTTTCCTGATTTTCCCCGGCGTTTTTCTTATTAGCTGCTGATGCAGGTTTGCTTTTTGGTTTAGAGACGGTTTCCACAGTAGATACTTTTGCTGCGGATAGGTCATCTGCTGTTACCGTTTCAATAATATTTTGATTTTTTGATTGCAATCTTTCTAACAAACTCATCTATTTTCACCTTCCAATTTTCCCGGGATGACTTTAGTCATATAATGAAAGAGAGAATTCTTCTTTTCATGCTTCGGGTTTGATCCCTCCAAAAATGTATCGGTGAGCTCTTTCAGCTTTTTTGTTACTTCCAGTTTAGGATATTTACTGATAAGTGGTATTCCGGTATCCATCGATTCATTTACATGCTTTTCATCAGCGGGAAGATAAAATACTGATTCCATTTCCGTTAAGTCGGGAATCCGGCTTAATTTAACAGCAGTCGACATACTGGACCTGTTAACGATCAATGTTAGTTTTTCTTTCAGCCCCAGCGCCTGCAATGTTTCCAGCATTAATTTTGTATTCTTAAGTACATGCATTGCTGGAGTAGCCACAACGATAATTTTGTCTGCCTTATCCATTAACTCCAGATTAAGTTCATTTAAACCTGCAGCTGTATCAATTATTAAAAGGTCAGATTTATCCTGTAAGGCAAGAACGGTTTCATCGAAAAAGGCAGGTGTGATGATTTCTGCATATTCAGGTCTGTCAGGTGCTGGTAGTACATTAAGACCTGATTCGTGTTTGGCAAAATAAAAGGCGGCGTTTTCCGCACGATCGTTTTCTGCCAGTTCTCTTAATGTTTCTTTCGGTTTCATGTTTAATGACATGGCCACATCCCCAAATTGCAAATCACCATCGATAATAGAAACCTTTTCTCCTTTAGTCGCCATTGTCACAGCTAGATTTACAGCAAGCATTGTTTTTCCGACACCACCAACTGGACTGCATACGACAATCAATTTCGCTTTTTTTTCCAACTGCAACCCCTGCTTTCTATTAATCTTCTATAAACTTGATAATGCGGCCGCTTATCCAACCTTTTGTCTGATCAGGTGTTTCCACTTCGTACCATGTTATATTCTCTGTTACCTGTTCATCTGTCACTTTAAGTACAGTCCCCTTGTCAACAATCGTAAGAACGGATGCTTTCATATTCGGTGCAGTTCTTACATGCGACTTGGCAGCAGCGCTAACGGCTTTATCCGTTTCATTTGGTTTTTCATTAGGGGTGTTCACTTCAATAACTTCTTCAATCGGTTCCGATTTACTGTACAAAGCCAGTTGTAATACGCCTTTTTTACTGGAATCAATAACTTTTACTGTATCTTCTTGCGTTAATTCTAACGTTACTGCCTGATAGTACTCTTCTGTTCCATCTGTTTTTTGCTCAACCATCCGTTCTCCAACAGCTAATACATGCATGCGCTCGAGAATCATATCTGTAGTAACTGGTTCCAGAGTGCTTAAAACTACATCGACATAGTCGCCTGGCTGGATGAGATTGGATATCCCTGTTACGTAGTCCACCTGCACAGAGACGGCACGATAACCTTCCTGTATTTTTTTAGAAACTACTTCTTTTTCTTCTTCCATTAATTGAACACGGTGATTCATAATCACTTCACCTTGTTTAATATCTGAAGTAGCATAGTAACCAGCGACCTGCTCCATACTCACAACTGCATTACTGTGAGCCTGGTCTTCCGGTATCTCTTTTAGTGTGATCTGATCATCCGTTATTTTCTGGTTAATCGAAATATCTTCTCTCGCCACAACAACTTGAACTTTCTTTATTACTTCTGTTTCCGATACGGAAGCAGTGCTCGATTGATTGATAAATAAATAAAATAAAAACGTGGTAATTAAACCTGAAAGAACAGCTAGTAATATTAGTTTTTTTGGTTTCATCTTTTTTCACAACCTTATTCCATTAATGTAACAACATAGGCACCCCTGTCTGCAGGTGTCTTCCCATTTACATCACCAGCAGTGCCTGAGCCTGTCCGTTTGATAAAAATTCCGTTTATTTCACCTTTGCTATTTAAATTCTCTGTAATATAAAAGTAAGCAAAACCAGTCACTTCAACTGTACTTTTATCGATGGATGGTTTATAAACAATTATGGATATGACCCTCGCACAATCTCGATGATGAAACTGACCTTCCGGATATGGGCATCGATCCATTCTATATTGAATACCATCCCGGGTAGCCCCGCTTATATTACCGGTCTGCACTAAAAAGGTTTCCCCAATGCTGATTTTTTCCTGATAGCCGTATTTCAATGTTTCGCCATATGCTTTTGCCCCTTTTTTCTCCAAGGCTAAAATTCCAAAAAAACCTTCCACAGAATCTCCAGGGCCTACTTTTAGTGGATAGGATTTTCCATATTCCAGATTAGTAGATTCATCAATTCCTAAGGGTACTACACCTTCTGTTGAGCTCATTTCCTTTAAACCAGCTTTAGCATTTACTTGAATAGAAATCGATTCTTTTCCGAATAAAGCTAAAAAGAACAGTGGGAGATTTTTTTCTAGTACTACATTTACTGAAAAACCATTCTCGTAAATGATCTCTTGCAAGCTTTCTGACTCATTATGGGAACTTAATACATCATTCACAATTTGAGTTACAGCTTCTTGTGATAAAGGTAATTCCTGTGCTCCCGAAAGTGCCGCTGCATTGGCAGTTTTCTGCAGATGGCTTTTTGTCGTGAAAAGATTTCCTCCATCGATGACCAACCCCGTCATGAAGAGCAATCCGCCAAGGGCCGCTGCTGCTAATAGGAGGATATTACCATCTTCATTTTTATATAAGCGTCTCAATAATTTTTTCAATTGCTTCACTCCACCCGAATTGTAGAACTGGATTCCAGCGCATAAGGAATGGCAAAATCTCCTAATATATTAAGGAATTCCGTTGGATAGGATAATTTTACTGTTACATATTCTCCTGAATTTCTGTTGACTTCATCCGGCGTAATGGCGACAGTTAAATTATCGGAGTTGCCTTGAAACTTTTCCTCTGCATAGGAACGAATTGTCGTATCATCATTGCCTAACCCCGCTAATCTCGTTGCCTCCTGGGTTACCATTTCCATTTGCAGATTGGTATAAAATAATCCGCCAAAATCAATTACTCCTACAACTATCATAAGAAAGAGCGGGATGACTAATGCAAACTCTACTAATGACTGACCATTTTCATTTTTAAATATATTTTTCATAGGAGGGTACCTCCCTGCATTACTATCTGAACAGCTACTCCGCCAGCTATTGCTATTCCATAAGGATAAGCGCCGGTTAATACTCCTGATTTAATCCGTTGTTTGTACACAGTATAGTTATAAATAGATTTCCAAAAATCCCTGCGAATGAATAAAACAAAGAGAGCAATGACGGCTCCGATAAGAGCAATATATATAAATGACTGAAACACAAACATTCCGCCCTTCATTGCCCCGATTAACCCTAATAACTTTACATCACCAGCACCGATACCCCCTAGAAAATAGGGAATAAGCAATAGAGAAAAGCCAATCAAAAAGCCAATGAAAGAATGGCTAAGTGATTCCCAGCCGCCAGTAACAAACTGGTAGAAGAAAGTTATCAAAAGTGCTGGGAAGACAACCTTGTTGTAAATCTTTCTGCTTCTTAAATCTGTAATGACACAGATTGCTAGGATAATAAGTAGGAAAACATCGATCATCATCGTCCATCCTTTCATTTGAAATTTGATTTTCTTAAAAGATGGCTGCTTTTAAAGTTTTTAAAAGCAGCCATTATATAAATTAAGGTGTAGTTGTAGTAGTAGTTTCTCTTTCAAAAATCCCCTGGAAGCCATCAAATAGACCTGAGATTTCGTCTCCTGCGATTACTAAACCACCAATTGCGGCGATTGCGATAAGACCTAAAATTAAGCCGTATTCTGTCATACCTTGACCTTTTTCTGAAACAATTAAACCTTTGATTTTGTTTATCATGTTGTATTCTCTCCTCGTTTTTATTAATTTTATATTTGTTTTTAAATTAAGGTGTAGTAGTAGTAGTTTCTCTCTCAAAAATCCCTTCAAAACCATTAAATAGACCAGAGATTTCATCTCCTGCGATTACTAATCCAGCAATTGCAGCAATTGCGATAAGACCTAAAATTAAGCCGTATTCTGTCATTCCTTGACCTTTTTCTGATAAAAACAAACCTTTTATTTTATTTAACATATTTATGTCTCCTTTATATTTCGTATATTTAATCATTCAAGCCTCCAAATGCCACTTTGTTACCAACAGATAAAGAAGTGCGCTTAAGCGTGCCTGACGGGAGTTCAATTACTGATTGTGTTTCAGTAAACTTTTTTCCGATTTTTCCAGGTTTCAGGTCTTCTGTTAATCCAACAATCTCATCGTTTTTATTTAAATAGATAATATCAATGCTGTATTTCATATGGAACGTATGGATAGATGTGCACGGCTTTATATGGAGTCCTGAATTTTGTGAAAGGCTCTTTGTTCCCATTAAACCTTTGAGTCTCCTCCAAAAGGAATAAGCTGTTTTAACATCCTCAGCAATCATTTGGTCCGTGTTTACATTGATTAGTTGAATTGATCTGCACCTCCTTATTCTATTTGGCTGGCGTGACATTTGCTGGCCAACTCATGACTTTATTATGCATGGTGAGGACCGGAAAAAATATCCCCCACTATTCCTGTTATGGGAGAAAATATAGAATAGGAATCCTATCCTATTTTGTACTGATAAAATTTCTTCCTAGTAGGAATGTTAAAGATGAATAGGAATGGGGGAGGAATATTTAAAATATAGTAGAGTACTTTGTGCATCTTTCCATATATCAAAAAACCTCCTGAACGGACAGGAGGTTAGCTGGATTGGTGTTTTAGTTGATATACTTTTGATATAGCATGGGCGCGATCTTGTACTTCTAGCTTCTGGAAGATCTTCGTTACGTGGTTTTTCACGGTGTGATTACTGATGTAAAGCTGTTCGGCAATTTCCTTGTTATTGTTGCCCTGGATAACTAAATCCAAAACTTCTTGTTCTCTCGGAGATAAATTGAGCTCCTTAATCGTACTCTCTACCGATTCTATTTTTTGTTCTGCAACCACTTCATCAGGTGATAATGTAAGCTCTACTTCCTTAAATTTAGTTTCTTGAAGATATGTTTGGAATTTTTCAGCAATTTCTACATCTATGGTTTTATACATATCAGTATTTTGATCATTCACATACATCATGACAAGGGCAAATACCTGTGCACAAATGTCAGCCTCATCCCATGAAAGAGATTTATTGCTGTTTAGTAATGCTTTCCCTGTCTCCAAAATTTCTGTTACTTTCCTGTTTGGAATTATTTCTTCTAAAAATTCAGATGAATAATATGATAACCGACAGGCATTCGTTATATTTTTCAGCATTGGCAAAGCAAATCCCTGAACAGAAGAAAATTCAAAGGCAAGTTGTTCGGCTTCTCTAAGCTTTCTGTATTCCGATTTATCAAATTGTTCGACTGCCCTGAATAGAGCGTGGATTTGCTTATCTTCAGCACCATCTTCTTCCTGCACCACCAATTGCAAGGATACTCCTCCTAAAATAGATAATGTTTGCAGGAAGTGGAGTTGTTCTTCGATCATTTCCTCATTTTCATTCATTCCTACACAAAGTACGCCTAATAGTTTATCCCGGTAAAATAAAGGACATTCAATCACATTTTGTCCTGATTCAATTTCTCTTATGGTTGGAGATTGGCTGGATTCATCTGCACGGTAGTAACGTTTGGCTACTTCCTGAGCGTATTTTTCCAACCCATCTGCATTTCCTCTTGAAATTAGTTTCATCGCATCTGTTTGGAATTCTTTTAATACGACACAAGAAAAATTAGCATCTGCCAGATTCATACTTATGTCTACTAATATGTAAATAATCCGTTTGTAGTCAGGAGTAGCTGCTAATAGTTTCCCAATCTCTGTTAAAGCCTGTAAGCGGACGATGTGCGTCGAGTTTTCCCTTTGTAAAGTATTTATTAAATAGCCTGCTTCAAATACTGCAATTAATAATCTGATAAGTTCAGCCGACTTATTCGAGAATGTTTCCTTTTTGAAACTTCCTCCAAATAAAAGCATGTCCAAGCCTTCTTCCTGTCTAATTGGAAAACAGAAAAGAGATTTTGGATAAATTGATTCCCTGTGAAATAAGATTGTGCGAGGGTCTTTGTCTGTTCGTTCCCAGAACTCCTGTTGATTAGTTACTAGTACGCGCCCTAATAAGCCCTCACCCGGGGCAAATTTTTTCCCTTTTAATACTTCAATCTCTTTTCCCGCTGTACCTGTTATTTCAACGTTATCTTCATCATATTTGGAGGCTGTCCCGAGGAAATCTAGCTCAGGATGAATGGTTATTAAACTGTTTAATAGATCATTCATTGTTTTACTTGTATTAATTTGTTGGAGGAGTTTGGTTTTTTTCTGGTAAAATTCTGTTTCGTCCATTTCCTGAAGGCATAGAAAAGCTATATCAGCCATGGTTTTCATAGTTTCCAGTAAGTTATTTTTCTCTTCCGTATGAAGTACCGCCACCTCATCCCAATTAATAAACTGATCTTTTATACCTTCCTGAACCAGCTGCTCTGTCCCTTCGTAAATAAATAAGCCAGACCAGATATAGAAGGAACGTCCATCTTCCATATGAACTGGGGTAATAATTGTATAAACACCAGGCCAGAGATCATAAACAACCGATTTAGTAATACCCCATGTTTCATAGGAAATATCAGCAATTTTACTAAAAATATTATAATGATGATGTAACGCTTCAAACAGAGAGTTCTCACCCGTTACATCTGTAATGATATTTTTTTGGTAATCTGTAGTAAACATACAAAGTCCATATTTTTCTGCATACGCTGCCTGTATCTCTTGTAGTAAATGGATATTCCTATTCATGCTTTTTCCACTTCGCACATTGGATTTGTTGCTGGTTCGCAGTAACTGTAACGTGGTACATCATTATCACTGCGGTTTTTGATAATACCTTGCTTTACAAGAGATTCAATTACAGGCATAATTTTTTCTTTCTGGCTGCCAAGCAGTGTGGCAATATTATCGATTGTTTCGATCATGTACGGGTTCGATTGAAATAACATGGTACATTCAAACTGTAAAGAAAACATCTCCTTCTCTTTCATCGACTCGCCTCCTCTCTAATGATATATCCTTTTAATGAAAGGATAAACTTATAATATCTTTGAAGGAGTAATAATCCTATCCCCTAGTATTCCCATTTTTTAAAAAATTGGGCTCCTATAACAGAGTTGTTCCAATTTTTCTGAGTCTAATAATCCAGGGGGGGAGGAAGAAGAACTATTGGAAACATGGAAAACTGCCAGCACTATCCTGCTGTAAATGATATACTTATGAAAAGAATTGAGAGGAAGATTCAATTTGAGTCATTATCAAGTGATTTTGTTTGATTTAGATGGTACGCTTTCCGATCCAAAAACAGGTATTACGAAATCGGTTCAGTATGCACTGGAAAAACTGAATATTGTGGAGCCTTTCCTTGATAAACTGGAGTGCTTTATCGGACCACCGCTGCATGTGTCATTTGCAGAGTTTTACAATATGGATGAAGAAAATATTCAAAAAGCAATCGAATGGTACAGGGAACGATTTAAGGAAAAAGGGATGTATGAAAATGAATTATATGAAGATATTCCTGAACTGTTAAAATTATTAAAAGAACGGCAATATACTCTAGCTGTTGCTACATCAAAGCCTACTGTATTTGCTGAAAAGATTTTGCAGTATTTTCATATCGACCAATATTTTGACCTGATTGTTGGAAGTAACCTTGATGGGACAAGATCAGCGAAAGCAGAAATTATTCAATACATAATAGATAAATATAAGCAATATGAGTTAGCTGATTTCATTATGATCGGTGACAGGAAGCACGATATAATTGGTGCGAATAATTGCGGTGTTGATTCTGTAGGAGTAACTTATGGGTATGGTTCGTTTGAGGAGCTGAACGGCACAAAACCTGCCTATATTGTTAATAGTGTGGCTGAATTGAAAAATCTTTTATTAGCTGCTCCATCATACTCTAAAAATGTTATTGATTTTGTTGGAGTGAAACCAGTAGAATAGACAGGTTGAGAAATTTTTTATAAAAATCCACTATATATTGAAAGCAGTCTATACTTCATCTGACGGTATAGGCTTTTTTGACGGAAGGATGTACGGCATGAAGAAAGCACAAAATCAATATTATTATCACTTTTTAAAGGATGTATCTGCTGAGCTGGCTTCGATTGCGAGAGAACTGGAGAACAGTGTTTTTGCAAGTCCGAGGACGATGTTAACACATTCACGAGTTTTCGTTGAAGGAGTCGTTCAGCGAGTATTACAAATAGAAAATATATCTGATACAGATTGTGACAGTTTGAAAGACAGGTTATTTCTGTTAAAAGAAAATGATCTGGTGACAGAGGAACAATTAACAGCACTGCATCAAATCAGAAAATCAGGAAACGAAGCATCCCATCAGACACGCGCTTTCCGTTATGTAGAGGCATTAATTGCCTGGGAAGCATTATACATTGTAATTAAATGGTTTGTTGAAGTCTATGGTTCACCATCTATTAAAGTACCTGAATATCGGGATCCAGCGATTGAACAAGAGCGTACGTATGAAATTCAGGAGCTGGAATTAAGATTGAAAGAGTTGGAGGACCGCTTAGTTCACCGGTTTCAGGCATTAACGGATACTGAGGAAGAAGCAGATCAGCCGGGGGATGATGATTCACCGGTAAGTCTCCCAGGTGAAACGACAATACGGAGGATTCATTACAAAGAACAATCACTTGATATTCCATATTTCCTCAGGGATGCCTTTTTATTACCACAACGGTTTGAGAATTCAGAGCGCTTCATGATTGCCTTAGGCGGGGAACAACAGGCCAGAATTATGAGTGAACTGCCTGTTAATTTAGAAGGGATTTCTGCAAATGTAAAGAGGTTTCATCCCAATAACGAACAGGTAATGTTTGATGATCTTGTCAAATTTATTCAACAAGAATTTACCCGCAAAAAAATCACGCATGAACGGCCAGGTGAGTTGTTTCTTTTCTTCAGAGATGAATATATCATTATGACAGAGCGTCTTGCCGGTATTCCGCTTACGGATGAACACTTCAGCGGTTTCCCTAATTTCCTGCGCCAGATGCAGGAGGATGGTATGAAGTATGTCAGTCAATTACCGCAGGAATTGCTGATTTTGGCGAAGTATGACCGTGTGGGAATTGGCACTGTCGAGAAGTTATTCAGACAGCTGCAGGATAAAGGGTGAAGTTGATCTATATATGACACGTGTCATATGATTCCTCTTATAGGTGTGAATTTCGTTTCCGGCTTTTCTTGGATAAGATTAATTTATAAAATCGAAGAAAAGAGTGAGAGAAATGAAAGGGAGAATTCGGCTGCTTGATATACTGAGAGGAATTGCTGTATTAGGGACATTGGGAACAAATATATGGATATTTGCCCATTTAGGTGATTTATCTTTTATCACCACATATGAGTACTCCGACTGGTGGAAAACGGAAGACCTGATGAGAATGACCGTTTTGTTTTTGGTAAATGGAAAACTTCTCGGATTGCTTACGCTCATGTTTGGTGTGGGAATGGAATTGAAATACCGGCAGATGGTACGGAAGAACAAAGCATGGCCAGGTGTGTACAAATGGACGGCGATCTTTCTGATTGCCGAAGGTTTTCTCCACTATGTCCTTGTGATGGAATATGACATATTAATGAGTTATGGTGTGACAGCTCTCATCGTCGCATTTATCCTGAAAAGGGGCGATCGCTTTATCGCAAGAATCATGAAGCTGATTGGGGGATTCCAGCTTGGAGTGATCCTGTTAATAACGATTGCCAGTCTTTTTGGAGGGAATGTGTCACTCGGCAGTTTTGATGACGTAGTGGCATTATACCAGACAGGCAGCTGGCTTGATCAGGTGCAATATCGCCTCTCCAACTTTTTAATGCTGAGAATGGAAGCTATATTAATTATCCCAATGAATATTTTCCTGTTTTTATTAGGTGTCCGTTTGATGCGGTCAGGGGTGTTTTCACCAGATGAGAATGGCAGAAAACAGCGGAGCAAGCTGTTTAAAATAGGGATCTTTATTGGTCTGCCGCTGAATTTATTAATTTTCGTTCCAGGGGGAGCATTTGATCTGCCGGTTCGCTATTTATTCGCCCCATTGTTGTCACTTGGTTATATAGGATTAATAGGAAAAATGATAGAATATAAGAAATGGGACTGGCTCTGGAGGAGACTGGAACAGGCAGGGCGAATGTCGCTCAGTTGTTATGTTATGCAAAATATGATTGCTTCTGTCATTTTCTACGGGTGGGGTCTTGGTTTAGGCGGGATGGTTGATTCACTGACAATTATTCTCTTCTGGATGATAATCTCCATCTCACAACTACTACTGGCATCTGTATGGGGCAGAGGTTTCCAGCAGGGTCCAATGGAAATGATCCGGCAGCGGACGATCCGACTTTTTGCCCAAAATAACTAAAATGGGAGAATGTCATAATGAAAAAGATATATCCTAGAGATCAGATCAAGCAGTATTTACTTATTGATGTCATATCTATTGTTTTCTTATGTTACATTATCCTGCGCGAGCAAACGGTCTTTGGCTTGTTTGGTAATTTGCTGCTGCTTGCGCTTTTCCTGCTTTCTTTTTATATCGGTCTCTGGTACCGAGATTGGAGGTTGTTAGCCGCATCTTTGTCCGGGCTGTTTGTTTTAACATTATTCGGAGTTTTTGTCAGCTCCTCTATTTTATTATTTGGATTTATTTTCGCAGATCTGATTGGAAGAGCCAGGTCTAAATGGCATATTGGCTTTGGAATAGCAGCGATCGCTATTATGTTCTCGATCGTAGCTTGGAAAAGTTCTGATATTTCGGATGATTACTTCCTGCTGCCTGTCTTGATTTTGCAGTTAGTTTTCCCAATATTAATACATATTAAGGAAAAATCAAACCGCTTACAGGGGGAACTGGATGCAGCGAATATACAGATCGAAAAGTATATCCAGGAGGAAGAAAGGCAGCGCATCGCAAGGGATATTCATGATACGCTTGGCCAGACGTTAACGATGATTAAACTGAAAAGTGAATTAACGACACGATTGATCGATAAAGATGTTCCTCGGGCAAGGGAGGAATTGAATGATATTCTCGTTACAGCAAGAAGTGCCTTAAAACAAGTGAGAGAGTTAGTTTCGGATATGAAGTTTATTTCATTGCAGAGTGAATTAGACAATGCGGAGAAATTAATGAATTCTGTCGGAATTGAGTGTAAGTTACACACTGAGAAGCTGCCACTTTTATCAAGTGTTACGGAAACAATGATCGCTCTTTCTGTCAGGGAAAGTGTCACAAATGTAATCAGACATAGTAGGGCGAGCTGCTGTACGATCGCAATCGAAGTGACGGACAGAATAATTATTATCCGGATTAATGATAATGGAATTGGCCTGAATGATTCGGAAAGCGGAAATGGTATCCAGTCTATCAAGGAGCGGATGCAGTTGATCAAAGGCACAGCAACTATTTCTAATTCATCTTCGGGTGGCACAGAAGTGAAATTGAATATCCCTTACCATGGGGAGAGAAAGGAGAAGCATATCCAATGATTCGTGTCATGATCGCAGAAGATCAGCATATGCTACGGGGTGCTTTAACCTCATTAATTGAACTGGAATCTGATATGGAAGTGCTTGCTGAAGTATCTGATGGTGATAAAGCATGGGAAGTCATCGAGAAGGAGCAGCCTGATGTTTGTTTACTTGATATTGAAATTCCTGTCATTAGCGGTCTGGAATTGGCTGAAAAAATAAGAGCGGCAGGGAAGCCGTGTAAAATTATGATGGTCACAACTTTTGCTCGGCCAGGATATCTACAGAAGGCAATTGACCTTGAGGTGGAAGGCTATCTGCTGAAGGATGAACCGATTGATTATCTGATTGATGCGATTCGAAAAGTGATGAATGGGGAGCGGGTGATTAGTACAGATCTTGCTGCAACGCTTTTTATGAAAGAAACGAATCCAATGACCGAACGGGAAACAGAAGTGCTGCGCCTCGTAAAAGAAGGATTAACAACAAACCAAATATGCGATCGATTATTTTTAACAAAAGGCACTGTGCGCAACTATCTGTCATCAGCCATTCAGAAATTACATGCTGAATCAAGACAGCAGGCAGTTAAGACAGCCTCGGAAAAGGGTTGGATATAAAAATGTTTGATGGATGGAAGTGGGTGGAGCCATATGAGAGTTGTGCTGATTAAGAAAAGGACAACCTCCGAAAGCCCTGGCGCGTAGGCAAAGAAGAGCGAAGTCGTTCAGAGGGTGTCCGAAAGTCATGGCGCGTAGGCAGAGAAGAGCGAAGTCGCTCAGAGGGTGTCCGAAAGCCCTGGCGCGTAGGCAGAGAAGAGCGAAGTCGTTCAGAGGGTGTCCGAAAGCCCTGGCGCGCAGGCATAAATGAGCGAAGTCGTTCAGAGGGTGTCCGAAAGCCCTGGCGCATAGGCAAAGAAGAGCGAAGTCGTTCAGAAGCCGTCCGAAAGCCCTGGCGCATAGGCAGAGAAGAGCGAAGTCGTTCAGAGGGTGTCCGAAAGCCCTGGCGCATAGGCAAAGAAGAGCGAAGTCGTTCAGAAGCCGTCCGAAAGCCCTGGCGCATAGGCAGAGAAGAGCGAAGTCGTTCAGCAGCAGTCTGAAAGCCCTGACGCATGAACAAAAGAGAGCGAAGGCACTCAGCGGCCGTCCGAATTATTTGAGCAATCTGCCAAATTATCCTATGTATCTTGCCTGGTACACTTTCTTCGGTTCAAACGAGGAGATGTCCTTATCTGTGACAATTGGTACATTAATCGTTAAGTTGGTGATATATTTTTCAATATCTTCAATCAGAACTGGTTGCCAGTGATCAATATGATAATAATCGCTAAAAGGGATCGAGAACAATATTTCATCAACTGCCCCATCAACCTCTTGTTCGCGGTAACTTTGCCCAAAGAACCTGGTTTCTCCTTTAATAATCCCTCCATAAAGTGACCGGAGGATAACCTCAATCGATTCTGATTTTTTATTAGGCTTTACCTCAATAACCCCGGTCAAGTCTTGTTCCTTAAACACACCATTGCTAGTCATTTGAAACGCAAACTGTATGTATTCATCAAAAATTTCCTTCACATCATTAGCAAATGCGATCATTTCTTGTTTCATTATGATTCCCCCGATATATGATTGTTAGTACCTGTATGTAAGTTAATAGTACTATATAATCGGTGAATCGGCAATGTGGGGATTAGGTCATTAGTTGCGGATAAATGCAACATTGGCTGAAGTTAACTGGCTGAAGCAGAAAGTTTAATAATTGTTTCTATAAATTTTGTAACGAAAACACATATCGATAGTTATATAAGTGAAAGGAGTGAAAAAGGGTTGGACATTGAGGAGAATTATCGCGAATACTTTCAGGATGTTTACCTGTATATCCTCTCACTAAGCCGCGATGAAAACACAGCAGAGGAAATAACACAGGAGGCGTTTTTTAAAGCGGTCAAGTCAATTGATACGTTTGACGGTTCTAAGGATATCCGGGCATGGCTATTTACGATCGCGAAAAATACATATTACACTTATTACAAAAGAAAGAAAAGAGATACAGCTGCAGATTTAACCGAAGAACCGGATACGGGTGTCCAAATTGTCGATCACTTGATGAATGAAGAAGCTGCCTTTCTTGTCCATCAGTTCCTGCATATGATGGATGAACCGTATAAGGAAGTTTTCTCACTGCGTACTTTTGGTGAATTGCCGTTTGAGAAAATCGGACGGCTCTTTGGAAAAAGTTCAGGCTGGGCAAGAGTTACCTTTCACAGGGCGAGGAAACAGATTATGGAATATATGGAGGAGTTGAATCATGAAAGAGATTAAATGTACGATTATTCAGGATGTTTTGCCACTCTATACAGATGGAGTAGTCAGCCGGGATACAAAAGAAATGGTAGAGAAGCATTTAATAGACTGCGAGAATTGCCAGAAAGAATATGAACTGTTGAAACAGGATCTGTATTTTCCGGCAAATAATAAAGTCTCTGTTTTTAAAAAATTAAAGAAAACCTTGCTTAAAAAGAGAGTATTCACATCTATTATTTCTATATTACTTACAGCGGTTATCTTATTCGGGGCATTTTTGTTCACTTTTTACTATGAAAAAGTTATCCCATATGCAGATGATTTAATAAAAATTAAGGCGCAAAATGAGAGTCAGCTAGTTTCCTATTATTATGGCGAAAGTTACGCTGGTGTGAATATGACACACCCAATGCAGGTTGAAGTTGATGGAGAGGTGAAGCTGGTAAGTTTTATTTACTATACCAAAACATTTGCTGAATCACCTGAGAGAAGTTTGATAGATAACGGAAGTGAACAAACATATACATCCGTATTGCCTGAAAGTGAAAAAATTGATGCAGTGTATTATGCAGAATTCGATCCTGAAAAAATCACTGCGGAAAAGGATTCGTGGGAATCGGTTATCAAACGAGCTGCATTAATTTGGGAAAGATAACAATCATCCCAGTAAAATAAGGAGTGACATGGGGATGTGTCAGGACATTCCCCCTTGTCACCATAATGATTAAGCCTCTTCTTCTAATTCTCTCATATTCATGATCTCTTCCTCAGGTGTTTTTGCTGGAGTTGAACTCTTTCGGTCTTTTTTAATAATATCGGTACTGTTCGCCAATATTTCCTGGCCGACTAGCATGACACCATTTCTCAGTGTTGTTGAAATACTCCTTAACAGGACTTTCGGGGACTGATTAACATCGCCTACTGCATTGTTCATCCCATTGCTTATATGATTAGCACCGTTAATTAATGCTTCTGTAATAATAGGTTTGGATTGTTCTTTCAAATCATCAGCTAGCTTTTTCAAATCAGGTCTTTCCATATGGGTCTCACCTCCCTTCATCAGGGTGAGTCTTTGCTTGGTGAAAGCAGGTTTTTAGCGCCATCTTTTATTTCTCCTTTTTTTGAGATAGCTTCTGGAACGAGGTTGTTGTTGAGGTACAATCTGCTTTGCCGCTGTTTGCTGCTGTTCTGCCCAATACTGTAATTCGCTTCCGGTTACACGAGCTGCTTTGCTTATTAAAACGGACATCGGTTGCTTTCTCTCAGGTGTCGGGTCCGAATATGATTGTCCTTCTATTTGTTTTAGCTTCATGTTGAGGAGGTGGTGAAAATCGGGGTCATCTGTTTCATTTCTAAGCTGTTTCCAGTAATAGATGGCATCCTGTTTCTCATCAATCTTATAGTACAGTTCACCAAGTTCGTACATAAGCTGCAAGGAACCCTGGTTATCCAGCAGGCGATTTCCTAGCTTTTCCTTATCAATAATAAAGATATAATCATCAATCGTCGTCCGAGCCCTTTGGAAGTGTTTCTCAGGCAATCTGTAGGAGGACTTGCCTCGAATCAACCGGATGACGGCATTATCAGGGTCAGCACTTACCGCTTCATCCAGCAGACCCAGTCCTGACTCCACCCATCTTAAACGATCGAGAGGCTTTGTTTCATCACGGCCGATCAATATCATTGTACTGCCATGATAAGCGTCAAGGAGCGGGTTGCCGGGATATGATGCGCGTGCTTTTTCTAAAAACTGATGTGCATTCTGGACAGCGTTCGCATCTCCTGCCACAGCTTTCTTGTGTAAAGAGTGAACCTGTTCTAGTAAATCGTCAATTTGTTTTTCACTCATATTTACCAACTGTTCATAACCTCCTTTCCATCAATGGTTATTTCAATTGATTCCATTGCTGCATCGCTCTTTTACCTTCTGAAGCTTTCCCAGCATTCTGATACGCTGTAGCTAAATCTTTTATAATTTCTCTCACTTGGTTTTTACTAAGATAGCCGGGATCTTTCTTGTATTGATTTAATAGAAAGGTGTAATCTTTGATCGCTGTACTGGAACATTGAAAAAATGACTCAGGCAGGCGGAGACATACATTCGCGCGAAGCAGTCGGATTTCTTTATTATTTGGGTTCATCGAAACGGCCCTGTTCAATGCCTCCAGTCCTTCCTCTGCATTATCCGCTTTTTCAATCGGCTTCACCGCATCGCGCCCTAAGAGTGCAAGCGCACTTCCATAATATGCCTCAACTACTGCGTTATTAGGTTCGGCATCTCTTAGTGTCAGAAAAATCTCATGGGCTTTCTTTACAGCCTGCTTATCGCCATCTACTCCTTTCATAAGAACCTTTCTTCCTTCTTCCAATTGTCTATCAATATTTTTGCTCAAGTTATTTTCCTCCTCCATATGATAGGTGTACATGCTCCCCTTGACATTCATTAAAAGGCAGGCAGGTGGTCTTTCACATAAGGTTTCCGAAGCTGGTCCTATAAGGTCAGCCCTTTCCTTAAAATTAATGGCTCGTGCTAGTTACGTTATGACCTCCTAATAAGAACGGTTTGGATTGAATGCTCACTTTTTACAAAAATAAATGTTTGTCCGAGTCAATTCTCCCTAGACTTGCATTTCATAAAAAGTATAGCAAGAAGAAATTTATTCTTTTGTCCATCCTCAACAGGTGCAGAGTGAAAAAATAAAAGAATGGAGGATTTCGATGAAAATTCAAACACATAAAATGACAGTTTCCATTGACGAGCATTCATCTCATCTGGAACAATTTAAAGATTTTTATAAACGATTGGATGATGAAGGAAAGACGATTGAGAAACTTCCGCGTCACGAAATAGACGATTATCACTTAAAAGCGGTGAATGCAGCACTTGGGCATGTCTGGGAGCATAATGAGTACTATCGTTCCTTGCTGGAAGAAGCAGGCTTCCAAAAACCTGAGATTGATAGTCTTGAGCAATTATCAACAGTGCCAATGCTGAAAAAGGATGTTATCCGCGGAGATAAAGAGAAGCTGTTATGTGTCGAGCCGAAAGAGATAGGGCAGGTTCACCTCACAAGCGGTACTTCCGGTAAACCGATCTATACTGCTTACACATTGGCTGATCAGTATGTTTATGATTTACTGCCAAAGTATCTGGAACTTTTTAAAGAGACAGAAGCGGATGTTACTGCTATTGCCCTGCCTTACGAGTTTGCACTTCCTGGTCTCGGATTTCAGCGCTTGTTTCAATTTGCATTTGGTACAACCGTACTGTCACTAGGTAAAGGTGGATATATGGCTCCTGTCGATAAGTCGCTGGAATTAATGAAAGAATATCAAGCGACAGTGCTTACAACAACCCCTTCTTATGCAGCTCTGTTAGCAGAAGAAAGTGAGAAGGTCGGTATTAAAATCGGGGAAGACATTCAGCTGAAAAAAATCTGGCTGACTGGTGAAGGCTGTTCACCTGCCTTCCGTGAACGATTAGAAAAATGGTGGGGGTGTGAAGTGTCCTTTTTCTACGGTTCAACAGAGTGTGGTGTGATTGGTGTAGAGTGCAGCAGGCATAAAGGATATCACATTATGGAAGGACACGTAAAAGTAGAAATCGTTGACCCGGCTTCTGGCGAGGTGCTTCCACATGGCAAAACAGGGGAGATTGTTGTAACGACACTGCTCCGCGAAGGGATGCCGATGGTTCGCTACCGCACTGGTGATCTCGGTAATTTACAGCAGTCCCACTGTGATTGCGGATTAACGATGGATGTTTTGCAGTTGAGAGGTCGCATGGAGCACATGCTGCGGATAGGCAAGGAAGATTATTCTCCTTTCATGATTGAACACTTTTTAATGGAAATCCCTGATGTCGGCTTATGGTACCACCTGAAACTTGAGAAGGATGTATTAACAATTGAAGCAGAGAAGTTCCGGACAACATTAAGTGATCAGGAGCTGGCGGAAAAAATCCAAAAGCATATGGCTGACAGGGTTGGTATTTTATGCGAAGTGGTGATCAGAGATGATATCCCGCGTACGTTTGGCAAAGCAACCAGAGTGTTTGTATAGAAGGACTTTCAGGAGGAGAGAGGAGGTGACATCATGAGTGTTAACGATAGAGTAAGGGAGCAAAAGTTTCAGGAATTGTTTAGGCGGATCCAACATTCCCCACTGTATCAGCGAAAATTAAAGAATCATGCTTTACAAAAAATTAGCTTGGATCAAATCAGAACATTGCCTTTAACGACTAAAGAGGACCTGAGGGAATCTGGCACATTCGGTCATCTGGCTGTCGACCTCAAAGAAATTGCCCAATACCATGAATCAACAGGAACGACAGGGGAGCCGTCTGCTTCATGGTTTACAAAGGAAGATCTACAAACAGGCGGGAGGCAATTAAAAGAATGCGGTGTACAGTTAACTGCTGAAGACCTTGTATTGATCCGGTTCCCTTACGCATTGGCACTGCCGGCTTTTTTAATGCAGCAGGCAGCCTGGCAAACAGGTGCTGGGGTTGTACCGGCAAGCGGGCGTACGGTTGTCACACCATATCTGAGGGTGTTAAACCTGATGAAGCAGCTTTCTGTCACCGTATTAGCAGGCCTGCCGCGCGAAATAGAGTTATTGGCAGAGGTTGCCCGTCTAAAGGGTTTAGACAGTGTGAAGGATTTCCAAAAATTGCGTGCCATTTGTATTGCGGGTGAGTTAATGAGTGAGAAGCGCAGAGCCCATCTTGAAAAAATGTGGGATGTTCCGGTTTTTAATATGTACGGTTCTACCGAAACAGCCAATATTGCCACAATGTGTGAATATGGCAATATGCATATCGTTGAGGAAGATTTTATTGTGGAAGTTTTAACAGAGGATGGTTCGGCCAATGTTGCGGATGGAGAAAGGGGCTTTGCGGCTATCACCACTCTTTCTCATCAAGGTTCTCCACTATTAAGGTATTTCAATGAGGATATTATTTCGATGGAGCGATTTAAATGTGAATGCGGACGATCTGGAGCGAAGCTGACACATTACGGGAGAGGCAAGGACAGGATCCAGCTTGGCAATGTCACATTAGATGCAATGGATATTCAGGAGGCCGTATATTCATTGTCCCCTGTTCCAGATAGCTGGCAGGTAATCGTAAAAAAAGACCGACTGCATTTTTTACTGGATTCGCATATTTCAGATTGGCCGGATGCAGCAGTTATTTCCCAATTATCCTCACAGCTCCATGTTCCTGTCACTATCGAAGCTGCCGCATTGCTCGATCGCGAGAAGCTTGTAAGCAACATTCCATCAACAAAACCGGTTTATATAAAAAAAACGGAATAATAGACTGGTTCAAAATCTGATCGAAAGAAAGGATCGTGTATCATGAGTGATAAAGTAAAACGAGACAAATCGCCGCTCCTTGTTAGCCGTGAACATCAAAGCGAAGATACGATTATACGGGTAAAGGGAACGGAGATTGGCGGATCCCGTCATACGCTGATCGCGGGCCCCTGCTCCATTGAGTCAAAGGAACAGCTGGAGACAGTTGCCGCTGCCTTAAAAAAAGCGGGGGTGACGATTTTACGAGGCGGTGCATTCAAACCGAGGACTTCCCCATACAATTTCCAGGGGCTTGGGGAGGATGGACTGAAAATGATGAAAGAGGTTGCGGATAAGACTGGGATGGTGACAATCAGTGAAGTCATGACTCCTGGTCAGATAGAAACAGCTGCCCGTTATATAGATATTTTTCAGATTGGTGCCAGGAACATGCAGAACTTTGACCTGTTAAGGGCTGTCGGGCAAACACAGAAGCCAGTCCTCCTGAAACGGGGGCTCTCCGCCACAATAGAGGAGTTTAAATTTGCAGCAGAATATATTCTCGACAGGGGAAATGACCAGGTGATGCTAATGGAACGCGGAATCCGAACTTTTGAAAAAGCTACTCGCAACACGTTGGATATCTCCGCTGTTCCTATTTTAAAGCAGGAGACCCATCTTCCAGTCCTTGTTGATGTTACCCATTCTACAGGAAGAAAAGATATTATGCTTCCATGCGCAAAGGCTGGCCTTGCAGCAGGTGCGGATGGGGTAATGATTGAAATGCACCCAAACCCTTCTAAAGCTCTTTCCGATTCGAAACAGCAGCTTAATATGGAAGAATTTCAGGCATTTTGGAAGGGCCTCTGCGATTCCGGCTTGTTCCGCTAAACTCGTCGGGCAGAGAAGTTTTCTATTGGAGGCGAGAATATGGAAAACTCGGCACATAAGCGAAATGTGATGG
The DNA here is from genome assembly GCF_900111195.1 of Gracilibacillus ureilyticus. Lineage (GTDB taxonomy): Bacteria > Bacillota > Bacilli > Bacillales > Amphibacillaceae > Gracilibacillus > Gracilibacillus ureilyticus. The sequence continues at coordinate 25,039 of NZ_FOGL01000021.1, read as the reverse complement.
ATGTTTTACAAAAAATAATCTTTGGCCCTCTTTTAGTAACAGATGGGAGGACAACAGATTTGCTGGAAACAATGCTGAACGAAAAAGTAAGGGTGCAGCTGATCCGGCAGGAACAAATCGATGAAACAGATGCCAAAAAACTTGGTCAAAGCTCAGGAGCACCGTATTATATTCGCGAATCCATTTTAGTCGGTGAAGACAGCGGCTTTGTCGTATCCCATAATATAGCAGTAGTTTATTCCAAAAATGTCCCACAGTCATTGTTTGAAAGTATTGCCAATCAACAGGAAGGAATAGGTAAAGTAATGAGTTCTCACGGAATGCGCACATTCAGACAACCATTTGAATACGGGTGGATCCACAAGGCGAAAGCAGCCGACCTTTTTCAGCGGCCGGTAAATGTCCAATTTTCCAGCCTTCCCACCATTATTCCGTATAAAAAATATTACATTTATTTTGGACAGAACCCAGGAATACAAATGGTGGAATATTTTAATCCGGACATTATTCCGCACCGTTTACAAAAAGATATCAAACGGTTGAGTAAAGAAGAGTAATAGTAAAATGGTTGGCTTAAATGAGGGAAGTCAGCCATTGCTTTTTTTATGGGAAGCTATGAATGCTATTTATCCTTCATTTGTTCAAGAGCCTCCACCATAAAAGCGACCATTTGCTTCATCGCATGCACTACACCCTTTTTTACCGCTCCGTACAATTTCAGTAACCCAATATCAAATGATTGGCTGTTACGGCTTTCCATCGTTTTGATAATTTCTTTCTCGGCAATATTGGCACCCTTTTTCACTGCATCCATATAATTCCCGGTAAAAGAAGCAAATCCAAGCTTTATTTTTTGAAACATACCGGAATTTGATTGATTGCCTTTTGTCAACTGCTTCCCCTCCTCAGGATCCTTTATCCCGCACTTCTTTCTGATGCCATTGACTTTTCTCCTTCAGTCTCCGTCCGTCACTATTTGCTTCCGGCTTAGGCTTAGCTGCTTTATTTGGGGAGGAATCAGTTATTTCGGTCTGCGCCGGCCGATTCCCCGGGATAAACAGGGCGACAATTACACCAACAATGATGACAAAGAAAATCACTCCACATAAGCTCATACCAAGAATGTATAAAATTCTGTCACCGTGCCCCATGTCTTTTAAGTTCATTCAACTACACTCCTGCCTTTTTCGAATAGTTTAGTATATGTATCATATCCCGGGTTCTTATAGGTACCGGACTATTCTTTACTTAATTCCGCTACCGTCCAGACAAATCCGGCATGCCTGCATATAGATAGGGAGAGTGAATTTGAAAACTAAGGAGGTAATCCTGTTGGATCAAAATGAAGTAAAAGCAAATGCAAAATCTATTGCGGACGGAGAATTGAAGGAATTTATTCAAAAAGAAATAGATAAACTGGAAACAGCGGAACTGCAAACAGAAGATGGAGATAACGAACAGCAATCCTCAGCATCCAAAATGACACAGACCCTTACTACGGTTTTGGAGCAATTACCTTTAGAGGAACTGGTTGAATCAGCGCTTACTACAGTGTACAACACACAGTCTGAAAGCAGGTTCCAATCAAAGAGGCGTGTAAAGTCAAAAAGACGTGTAAAGAGACGGAGCGGAAGAGACTAAGAAGAAGGAGCCTGACGGGTAATGAAGAATAAATGGTACAGACATTCTGGCATCTCATACAAATTTACATCACTGTTCTTCTTTGTTACACTCCTGGCCCTGCTGCAATTAAAGCATTACGGCTTGGCAATAGCAACTGGATTTTGTTTACTTCTATTCTTTTTCAATAAATCGATGAAATTGTTTGTTTTATCGACACTTGCATTTGGGGCAGGATTTTTTATCTACAGTTACGTAACCCAGAATTTGTTAACAGATACGGATGATGTGGGAACTTCTATAATACAAAACAGGCTGGCACTGTTCTTTATTATCATCCCGCTAATTCTCACATCACTTTTTTCTAATCTGCCTTTTACTGATTTATGGAGAAAGCCGGACTGGGGAGCAATATTGCGGATTCCACTGCCAGGATCACACAGTCATCAGGTGAAGGTTAGTGTGTTTCTTCCGATTGCAATGATCACTAATATGCTCGTATTTTTACCATTTATCATAATGAACGGTCCACGTCTTGAAGAAATTTGGCTTTTCGCCCTTTCCTTTGCTCTTATTAACGCTATGCTGGAAGAAATCATATGGCGGGGACTCCTTCTCAGTCATTTTACGAGGGCGCTGGGAAGCGTTTGGGCAGTGATTATCACAAGTGCCGGTTTTGGCCTTCAGCATTATTCGCTCGGCTTTTCCTGGGGTGCCTCTATTGCATTTATCGCAGGCGGGTTGTTCTTCGGTGCAGTTACTGTCAGATCAAACAGTATATTTCCTGCGGTTATCTGGCATGTTTTTATCAATGTACTCATGGTTCTTAGTGGGTTGATTAGATAAAATTCAGTCGACTAAAGGAGTCGGGTTGGAATGTGGACATGCTTTCCATACATATGGTTATCAGATGTTTCACGTGAAAAAGGTTTTAAATAATATAAATAGGTTAATAGTTTTCTAGACACAGTTTTTGTTCTTCTCATGATTAGCCGAAGAAAGGCATAAATTATAATAACCCTTTGTGGCTGGTTTTTTTAAAAGAATATATGGTGAAAAGAGGTATCGAAATGGCAAAGAATACAGGCATGATCGTCAAAAATTCACTAGATGCGCTAATGAATGAAAAAAGTTTTTTACCCGATCTGGAGGATAAAGATCGTGAAAAAGCATTCCGCTCCATATCAGCAATTCTTTCCACACCGAATCATATTCATAAATCTTTCCTGCGCATTTCAATGGATAACGGGGAAATTGTACGAATTCCGGCATTCCGGATTCAGCATAATAATACGCTCGGACCTTATAAAGGAGGAATTCGCTTCCATGAATCGGTTAATGAAGAGGAAGTGACGAACCTTGCATCATTAATGACATTGAAGAATGCCCTGCATGAAGTTCCGTTTGGCGGAGGAAAAGGCGGGATTTCCATTAACCCGAGGGAATTCAGTGTACAGGAGATTCTGCAGATTTGTAAAAAATATGTGCGGAACTTTAGTGATATTATCGGTCCTGATAAAGACATACCTGCACCTGACATGGGTACAAGTGCACGTGAGATGGACTGGATGATGGCAGAGTATAAGAGCATTAACCCGGGTCACCCATACTTAGGTAGTTTTACAGGTAAAAGTGTGGGAAATGGCGGATCCCTCGGCAGAAGAGAAGCAACCGGAAAGGGTGTTTATTTTACGCTGCAGTATTTAATGCATGACTTTGTCAAAAAGAATCAGAGATGGCTGCAGGAAATGAACAGTCCGTTTGCCAAGACAGCGTTGTCACTGGCTGACAAGCCGCTTGAACTAGCTGTTCAGGGTTTCGGAAATGTAGGTTCCGTTGCGGCGCTTGATGCCTATAACTGTCATAAGCTGAATAATAAGGTGATTGCCGTAAGCGACCGTAACGTCACCTTATATAATGAAGAAGGTCTGGATATACCACAGTTAGTAAAATATACTACAGGCAGAGATCGTGAGCTGCCATTATCTGAACAGGAACTAGCAGAAGCCGGCGTGAAGGCCGAGATCATGGACCGGGATGAAATCCTGTATATCGACACAGATATCCTTATCCTTGCAGCAACAGGTAACCAAATACGTGAGGATAACGTGGAAAAGGTAAAAGCAAAGGTAATTGTAGAAGGTGCCAACGCTCCAGTAAGCGGGGAAGCGGATGAAGTGCTGAATAAGCGTGCATCTATTGTGATTCCGGATATTCTCGCAAATGCGGGTGGTGTGATTGTTTCCTATTATGAATGGCTTCAGGGACGTCAGACACAGTTTTACAGCGAATCAGAAGTTTTTGAAAAACTGTACGACAAAATGAAGCAGACGATGGACTCCCTGTTACCAGATTTTTTTGGAGACCCTCATCCATTAAGGGATAATTGCTATATTCTGGCGATTACCAAGCTGGCAACAATCCTTTATCGTCATGGGAAACTTTACTGATTGAATTGAGTTCATGAATAATGCCAGTCACTTGTCAGACTTAACAGGTGACTGGCATATTAATTAATCAAAAGGCTAGACAAGATCACATGCCTCTGCCGGCATCCAGTGTGCGTCTTTTCCATCCCATTTCACATTACAGCCGAGAGGGTTCGTTAATGGTACAGAAACTTTCCTTCCTGCCAAATGGTCTGTCAGTGCATTTTCCAGATCGTTAACTGTTGCTTTTTCTGATTCACGTGGATTGTCTAAAGCACGACCGGTGTAAATAAGTTCCCGGTTTTGATCAAATACATAGAAGTGTGGTGTTCTTAATGCCCCATATGCTTTCGCCACATCTTGTGATTCATCATGAAGGTAGACCCATGGGAAATAATTCTCTTTCATTCGTTTTACCATTCCTTCAAATGAGTCACTAGGATTCGTTTTCGCACTATTGGAATTAATGCCAACAAACTGAACACCCTGATCAGCGAACTTTTCTGCCGTCGCCCGTGTCACTTCATCTGAACCAATTACGAAAGGACAATGATTGCAAGTAAAGAAAACAACGAGAACCTTAGCATCATTAAAATCTGACAAACGATATGACTGGCCATCTGTAGCGGGAAGATGAAAATCCGGCGCCTTTTCTCCAAGTTCCAATGTAAAAGCCATTCCTAATTCCTCCTATCTGATATTCTCTTATGAAAACGATACCAAATTTGAGGCGGTTTATTCAATTAATTTGCTCTCAAGGAAAGTTTCAGAAGTAATTTTGATGAGCTACGAAAACTGATGAGTACGGAAGGATAAGAGACATTTAATCATCGGAGGGAAGGAGATCGAGGAAGTTGAGAAGAATAAGAGGAGTTTAATCATCAGAAGGAAGGAGATCGAGGAAGTTGAGAAGAATAAGAGGAGTTTAATCATCAGAAGAAAGGAAGACCGAGGAGTTTGAGAAGAATAAGGAGTGTTTAATCATCAGAAGAAAGGAAGACCGAGGAGTTTGAGAAGAATAAGGAGTGTTTAATCATCAGAAGGAAGGAATTCCAGGAAGTTATGAAAAATAAAGGGTGTTTAATCATCAATAAACGAGAGAATCCAAGAAGTACGCTCCACCATAAGGCAGGAACAATCATACTTTTACAGCAAAGGTGTTATACTAGGCTTACTTCATTATTGTTTCGAATACCGGCGATTAATATTTACGGAAATAGGTGATAGCAATGAGAGATGTATATAGTAAGGAATCACGTGCTGTTAAAATTAGTCATGTTTTTCCAACAGATACGAATAACAATGGAACACTTTTTGGCGGGAAATTAATGAGCTATATTGATGATATCGCATCAATATCTGCTATGAGGCATGCGAGAAGCCCGATTGTAACTGCTTCGACGGATTCTGTCGATTTCCTTGTTCCGATCCCTCCCAACCATTCTGTCTGCTTGGAATCGTTTGTCACATGGACAGGAAGAAGTTCAATGGAAGTATTTGTTAAAGTGATTGCAGAGAATTTGCTCACAGGAGAACGGACAATTGCGGCAACCGCATTTTTGACCTTTGTTGCACTAAATGAAGAGGGTAAGCCGGTTCAAGTCCCCAATGTAATTCCTGAATCGGAGGAAGAGAAATACCTGTATGAAACAGCCAAAGACCGTGTTGAAGCAAGGAAAAAAAGAAGAAAAGCGAGTAAAGAGTTAGCGAAAAATCTTCATATTGAGACACCGTGGGAATAAAGAAAGACCACCTGCGCCTTTTCAAATCGGGCAGGTGGCCGTAAATTATTTTCTTCGTCAGGCAGCAGCTAGCTTCCTGTTACTGTCGTTATAAAACTTCTCACTTCTCATAATCATTGCCCCAGCAATAACAAATACTAGAATAATGATAGACAATACGACATATCCGCTCTGGAAACCGATAAGGTTGTATAAGTAACCCATTACAAAGGAGAAGATCGAGATACCTACCTGTTTTGCAAAGTTGAAGCCAAGCATATATACAGTTGCTGATAAACGCACATCAAATACACTCGTAATGTACTTCATAATAGAAACTAACATTAACGGCATTTCAATTGCTGCTAAAAGTCTCCATGTAGCAAGCATCCAGATTTCTGTTAAGAATGCGGAGCCTATTACACGGACAAACAGGACAATACCTGCCAGAATCAGACCATTCTTCGCACCAATTTTGTTAATAAACCATGGTGCTAATACCATAAAACCCGCTTCAAGGAAAACCTGTACAGAAGCAATCCGGCTGAAAACAAGCTCACCTCTTGATGCATCACTGAAAAAGCTTGCAAAATAATTAGGGAACTGCTGATCAAATACATCAAACATTGTAGCAATACCAATCATCATAATACAGAATCCCCAGAAGCTTCGGTTCTTGAATACATTGAGGATGTTTTCCTTTGTTACAGGTGTTTCTTCTTCTGTTACTTCAGGTGAATGAACTGCTTCTTTTTCTTCTTTCTTCACACGCAATGTCCATAAAAGCACACCAAGAATTACTGCTGATACTGTACATGCCCAGAAAATGCTGTATGGATTGCGGACGAACATAATACCACCAATAAATGCAGCCGTACCACCCGCAAGGGAACCAAATAAACGGACATGTCCATATTCATAGTTGCTGGCACGTGTGGATCTCTCCATATAAGCTTCGACAACCCCAACACCGCCATTAAGACATAAACTTAAATAGGCCCCGCCGACGATCGCACCGAATATTGCATTGATTTCAAGCAAAGGAATGAATGCAAATTGTACGAATGGTCCGATAAATAAAAGACATAATACAACAAAACCAAATAGATATTTTTTCAAGCCCAGTTTATCCTGGATAATACCATAGAGCGGTTCCAGAATAAGGGCAGTGATTGCCATCGCTGAGAATACCAGTCCGGAAACACTTGTATCAAGGTGGGCTGTTTTATTTAACCAAAAAGGTAAAAAGGCGAAAATTAATGCCCATATCATGAAGTAAAAATAATATATCCCGCCGAAATTCCAAAATTTTAACTGTTTAAGATTGTTCATGGTTGTCTACTCCTTCTTATTTTAAAACATCTGGTGTCTTAGGTGTCCATCTGTCATCAGGGACAGGTTTGCCGAATACTGGATTACCATCTTTGTCCCAATCGATTTTCTGCGCTCTCGCCTGACGATTTGGTTCATAAAGCGGGTCTCCGACTAAATTTGTATAGTTTCTTGCATGGTAAATTAAAATGGTATCTTTTCCATCCTCAGATTCCGTAAAGCTGTTGTGACCAGGCCCATACTGACTATTTTCCGGACAACTCTGGAAAACTGGTTCCTGGCTTTTTGTCCATGAAGCAGGGTCAAGCAAATCATCGCTTTCATTTGCTGTCAGTAATCCCATACAGTAGTCCACACCGGTTGCACTGCCTGAATATGTAATGAACACCTTTCCATTCTTAATTAAAACAGCAGGCCCTTCATTTACCCAGAATCCCTTAATTTCCCATGAAAGCTCTGGTTTCGTAAGCATGACAGGTTCCGTTTTTAATGTCCATGGATTCTCCATTTTTGCAATATACAGATTGGAGTGGCCTTTAATATCTAAATCCTGCTGTGCCCAAACGTAGTATTGCTCACCATTGTGGAAAAATGTTGTGGCATCTAATGCGAACGTTGACATTCCGGTATCCACTTCACCTTTTTCCACCCAATTTCCTTCCATCGGGTTATCTGATGCGTTTTCAAGAACATACATTCTGTGATTGAAAGTATCATCATCAATGTTTGTATCAGGTGCTGCAGCAAAATAGATATACCATTTGTCATTAGCGCGGTGAATTTCCGGTGCCCAGATCAGTTCACTTAATGGACCGCTTTCATGCTTCCACCAAACAGCCGCTTCTTCTGCATCATGCAGTTCATTTAATGTTTTCGCTCTTCTTAATACAATCCGGTCATATAAAGGATGTGAACCGGTGAAGTAGTAATAACCGTCCGTATGTTTGTAAACAAATGGATCAGCACGTTGTAAAACGATTGGATTCAAAATTTCTTTTTGCATATGTATACACCTCTCAAAAATATTTTCTGTATTCACTTTCAAAATTCAGGGGAATGTTTCCCGCTTATATTATGGAAGAATAACACTTATACGTATAAGTGTCAAATTTATTTATAAAAACTTGTTAAACAAATTGATAAAGTGCAAGAGGGTCTCCAGTTAACCATTTTGTTGTGTTAATTTACTGAATAATAATGTAAGTGCTTTATAAAACCGCTCAATAATCCAATGGATGCTTGGTATTTAGGGGGATGAAGCGGTAGACTTGTACAAAAACCTGTAAACGCTTCACTATATGTACGTACATTATAATTAATATTATAAATAACCTGTCAATAAGTTAATCGGGCTAGATTTTTTCCAGCGATCAGATCTCTAATAGAAAATATTACTGACAAGTAATCAGATATGTGTTATATAATAGTAGAAATATACTAATGAATGGAACCCGGGAATTAGGAGATTGAGTCGTATTTTGAAGGTTTACAGGGGATGGTGGCAGATAGCTTGGTAAAAGCAGAAAATTTTACTGTAGTTCCGTTACTAATTTGGTATACTGATTATTACAGTCATGGTTTTTATTACCTATGAAAAAGAAAGACAATTAATCAATTTAAGGCAGGGGGATTATATTGGCAAGTGAAAAAATATTAATAGTTGATGATGATGAGGATATTCGCAGATTGCTGGAACTGTATATGACATCGAACGGTTATCACATATTGCTGGCAGAAGACGGTATGGAGGCATTAACCATAGTAGAACAGGAGCTGCCTGATCTGATTATTTTAGATGTGATGATGCCAAAGCTGGATGGGTATGAACTGTGCCAGGAACTTAAAAAAATAACCGATATTCCGATTATCTTCCTAAGCTCTAAACAGGAGGACATGGATAAAATACTGGCACTTAGTGTTGGAGGGGATGACTTTATTGAGAAAGATACAAGCCCTCCATTAATTTTAGCCAAAATAAAAGCACATTTACGCAGATACCGGGATTTGTCCAACAGAACCAGGAAACAGGAAGCTTCCCGAAATGATTCTTCCCTCATTGAGTATCCAGGTTTAGAAATTAACATGGACAGTGCTGTCGTAAAACTGGAAAACCAGATATTGCGGTTATCTGCGAAGGAATTCCAGATATTATGCCTGTTAGCCCAGTACCCTGGGAAAATTTTTAGTGTTGAAAAATTATTTGAATTAATCTGGGATGAAAACAGTTTAGGAGATTATCGGACGGTCATGGTGCATATCAGCAACCTAAGGAAGAAGCTGGAAAAGAATAATAGTAACCTTAAGTATATTGAAACAGTACGCGGGATTGGTTATAAATTTAATCAGATAGAGAAAATGTGATACCTTGCAACCTATTTATCTTTATTTAATTTTCTATCAATTATAAAGTCTCTTACCTGTTGTTTTGATATGCCTTGTTTTTTGGCAATCATGAGAAGAATTAACCATTCTTTGTCTAATTTCTGTTCGTGACTGGAGTTTTGTTGCATAGCGTCTAACATACAGATCCTCCTTTACTCTTACAATAAACAGTATAAACAACAAAGTTAAAAAGGAGCTAAAGAGCAGTTAAAATTATTTTAAAATTTAGAATTTTTAGGGATGATTCAGATGAATAAATTATTTAATTACAATTTAACTGATAAAATGGTCATTTCTGATACATATGTGCTGTACAAGGCTGTTTCCCTGCATCAGAATCATAAAGTTTTGATAAAGACTCTAAACAGTCAGGCGAATCCGCAGTCAAAAGCTGAACTGGTCCATGAATACTACACATTAATCGAAAAAGAGCCTTACGGTGTCCTTCAGCCGGTAGCACTGGAGAAGGATAAGGAGCAGCCATATGTGATTATGGAGTTTTTTAAAGGAGAGCGTTTAACCGACTGGTTACAAAAAAATCATTCCTTTGATGTGAACTCCTTTTTGGAGATGGCAATAAAATTAACGACAATCCTTTTTTCGGTTCACCAGAAGAACATTATTCATAAGTCGATCCATCCGAATCACGTAATCTATGATGATAGTACAGGACAGATCAGATTAACAGGCTTTCATCAGTCAACAATGCTTGCGAATGAAATGCTGAAAGTGGATATAACGCCATACCATTTAGAAGAGATTCACTATATATCCCCGGAACAAACAGGCAGAATGAACCGGCCGATAGATTACCGGACAGATTTGTATTCTTTAGGTGTGTTGCTTTATGAAGTGGCAACAGGCCAGGTTCCATTTGTTGAGCGAAAGGATGCTGCTGAACTGATTCATGCCCACCTTGCGCAGACACCAAGGCCTCCACATGAGATAAACCCAACCATCCCACATATTATTTCCAACATCATTATGAAGCTGCTAGTTAAAATGCCGGAAAAACGTTACCAGAGTACAGAAGGTTTAAAGCGGGATTTAGAGAAATGTTTCCATGACTTTCACTCTCCCAGAGGGATGCAGCAGTTCTCACTTGGGGAGTTTGATGCACATCCAACATTAGAGAGACCCCATAAGCTTTATGGAAGAGAAAAAGAACAGAAACAGCTGTTGCAAAGCTTTGAAAAGGTGAAAGACGGCAAACCTTTGCTATTACTCATACCAGGTACATCTGGAAGCGGGAAAACAGCCCTTGTTCAAAAACTGCAAAAACCGCTTTTACACAAAAGAGGCTACTATATCTCAGGAAAGTTTGTGCAGTTTCAAAAACATATTCCTTATGCGCCGTTAATGGAGGCATTTCGTTCTTTAATCAGGCAAATACAGGCAGAGGACAGCCAGAGTATTGAAATTTGGAAGCAGAAGTTGAAACGATCTCTTGCGAATAATGCATGGATTATCGCCAATTTCCTGCCTGAAATAGAATGGTTAATTGGTAAGCAGGAAGATGGCCCGGATTTGCCACCAAGTGGTATTCACAACCGTTTCCGGTTAGCTGTAAGAAATTTCATTGATGTGTTCGCAGCAGAGGACCATCCACTCGTTTTATTTATTGATGATCTGCAGTGGGCCGACAGTGCAACCATTGATTTAATGAAGCATTTATTAGTAAACCCTGGTAAAAGAAACTTACTTGTTATCGGGGCTTACCGTGATAACGAAGTAGAGGTTGGCCATCCGTTCGAAATACTTTTAAAACAGTTAAAACAAGAGGATGTTATAATAGACCGCATACCGGTTCATCCTTTATCCAAAGCGGATATCAACCAATGGATCAGTGAGGTTCTCGGACTGGAAGCAGAAACGCTCGAACCTTTAGTGGAATTAATCTTTCGGATTACAAAAGGGAATCCTTTTTTCATCAATCAACTGCTGCAGCTGCTGTATCAGGAACAGATTATCCGCTTTGACTGGGGCAGGGCCATCTGGGAAATAAATCTGCAGGAATTGCCCCAGATTCCTGTCACAGATACGATGCTGGCATTTATTATGAAGCAAATTAATAAACTGCCTGAGCGGACAATACGACTTCTGCAAATCGCTGCATGTATTGGAAGCCAGTTTAATCTGACAATGTTAAAAACGATTACAGGCGAAAACTATGAAATTATAGCAAAACAGTTATGGGAGGGATTGGAGGAGGGGCTCATTTTGCCGATGGATACGAGTTATAAGTGGGTGTATCCAAATGAAAATGAGCTATTGCTTCAGAATTACCCGCCATCTTATTGTTTCTTGCATGATAAAATTCAACAGGCTTTTTATTCCTCCATGTCGATGGAAGAGCGGGAATTGACCCACTTAAAAATAGCCGAAGAATTGTTTCAGCATTACACGGATGAAGAAATTGAAGAAAATATTTTTGCCCTCGTCAACCATTTGAATATATGCCAATCAAGTCTGTCAGAAAAACAATTAAATGAATTAATTAAATGGAACTGTATCGCAGGTGGGAAAGCAAAAGGTGCGGCAGCCTTCCAGACCGCACTCACCTATTACGAGATGGCATTTAAATTATTACCTGAACGAAAATGGCAAACAAATTATGAAGAAGCATTTGAAATAATGGTTGGGTACGGAGAAACGTTATATTTGAACCAGCGTTTTGAAGAGGCGGAAAGTACATTGGAAGAGGCGTTGCAGCATGCCAGAACAGATCAGGAAAAACTTTATATTTACAATTTAAAAATAACTTTGTATGTCCATATCCATGAAGTACAGAAGGCAACAGAGTCAGGACTTGCTGGTGTCCGGTTATTTGGACTTGATATAAAAAGGAATCCGGGTAAGTTAACGGTAGGGAAAGAATATCTGCTGACAAAGCTTGCGCTGGGAAGGAAGCAAAGTGCCGATTTGTTAAAAATTGAGCCAGTAACTGACAGAGATCAGCACCAGGTGCTGCGAACATTGATTAACACGAATGCACCTACATATCATTTTAACCAGAATCTTGCCACAATTTTAATGCTGCGGGCATTACGGCAGACATTAAAGGTTGGTGACATGGATGTGTCTGCACTTGTTTACAACAATTATGCCTTAACTCTCAGTGCCGGTTTTGGTGATTATGAAGGAAGCTTCGAATTTGGAAAACTGGCAATGGAGCATGTGAAAAGGTCTGGTGACAGAGCATTACAGGCACGCGTGCTTTTCGTCTTCGGCAGCTTTGTCAACCACTGGAAAGAACATCTCAGCTATAATCTGGACTATCTGGAGCAATCGCAGCAATTGAGTATCGAGACAGGGAATTTGCACTTAGCCGGAGCGACAGGGGCTTTTATCGTACTCGCCCAGTATTTGAAAGGTGACCATCTCGAACAGGTTCAGGAAGGGATCGACCGCCAGTTAATGTTTGCAAGAAAGAATGAATATGCAATAACGAGTGATTATCTGGCAGAACTGTCTGAATGGATCTCTGTACTTACTGCACCAGATAAACAGCCTGCATGGGATTTTCCTGACTTTACTGATGATAAATCTGCTGCTATCATTCATAAAACTACCCGTTTACAGCTGGCATATCTGTTGAACAACCGTAATGTAGCACAGGTTTTAATAAAAGAACTAGAGCCGCTTGTTGATAACACCCTTGTATTAATTGTAGCACCTGAGTATTTCTTCTATCATTCGTTATGGTTAATAAAACTGATGGATGAAAGAATCATTACAAGAAAAAGCCAGTATAAAAAACTGAAAAAAAATCTTGCCAAGTTAAAAAAATGGGCCAAACATTCTCCTGCGAATTACCGCCATAAATATTTGATCGTTCAGGCAGAGTTGGTGAAGCTAAACAAAAAACACCAGCGAGCGGAATTTTTATATCATCAGGCAATAGAACTTGCGCAGGAAAATGGCTTTCTTCAGGATACCGCAGTTGCGAATTATTGTGCCGCCCAATTTTACCTTGCTAAAGGTCTTCCGCAAATTGCGAAATCCTATATGACAGAAGCTTATAACGGCTATGTAAACTGGGGTGCTGTGAACATTGCCAATCAGATAAAAGCGTCCCATCAGGATTTGCTGCTTACAACAAAAGACAGTTTCACTGTTGGTTTAACATCTGTTAACCAGCTTGATACGAAAGCTATCTTTGAGGCTGCCAGAATTATTTCAAGCGAGGTTGTGTTAGCTGATTTAATTGACCGCTTAATGGAAATTGTGCTCACATATGCGGGTGCAGAACATGCTTCCTTTTTACTGAATAAAGGGGGAAAGATCGAGTTAGTTTCCTATCATTATTACAATGGGGAAACAGTCCAGTCCGGCAATGCGGGGGATATACAGAGATTTTCCAGGCCTATTGTACATTATGTTGTGAACAGCAGGGAAGTGGTAGTGTTAGATAATGCGGCAGTACAAGGGAATTTTACCGAGGATAGGTATATTCAGGAGGCTTGTGCGAAATCGGTATTATGTCTTCCGATTATTTATCAGGATAAACTTGTTGCCGTATTGTATATGGAGAACAATCAATCCACACACATTTTTACACAGGAACGGCTGAGTATACTAACATTAATCACATCACAGGCAGCAGTCTCCATTGAAAATGCCTACCTTTACGCTGATTTAGAAGAAAAGGTAAGAAAGCGGACAAAACTTTTAAATGAAACAAATCAGGCACTGACTGATGTGAATCAGGAATTAACTAATTCGAAAGAAAAAATGAAGCATCTGTTATCAAATATTTCTCATGACCTGCAGTCGCCAATTGCCGTAGTCCAGGGATACTTGACGGCAATGCTTGATGGCGTTGTCTCTGATTCTGACAAACAGATAGAGTTTCTCCGAATCATTCAGAACAGGGTGAGCGGATTAGATCAGCTTATGAAAGATTTATTTGATCTCTCAAAGTTAGAAACAGGCAATATGAATTTTTCCATGGAAGCCATTCCTGTCGATCAGTTATACCGCCATTTCTGCAAAGTATTTTCGCTCGAAGTGGAGCAGGCTGGCCTCAAGTTCTCTCATCAGTTAAAGATAGATTCTGAAAACGAGTTTCCACTGATAGAAGTGGATGTAATGAGAATGGAACAGGTCATGGCTAATCTAGTCTCAAATGCTGTGAAACACACGGAGAGCGGCACAATTGAGCTTGTTCTGTCCATTTCTGATACGGAAGATGCCGTGTTCTCTATTAAAGATGAAGGGGATGGTATCGCGCGAGCAGATATCCCTTACGTTTTTGACAGATATTATACGAAAAGGGCAGCGGGCGGAAACGGATTAGGTCTCGCGATCAGCAAAGAAATCATTGCATGCCATAATGGCGAGATTTGGGTGGAGAGTACGGAGGGAGAGGGCAGTATCTTTGCTTTTTCTATTCCCATTGCTGATGAGACAGTGTATGATCAAGTAGAAGAAGAGAATGCAAGAATAGAAGTGTAAAGTCTAGCGGCGACGCTAGACTTTTTCAAACATGCAGAAAATTAGCGGATAGAGCGGAAGTTGCAAGAAGAGCAGCGGAAGTTGCAAGAAGAGCAGCGGAAGTTGCAAGAAGAGCAGCGGAAGTTGCAAGAAGGGAGCGGAAGTTGCAAGAAGAGCAGCGGAAGTTGCAAGAAGAGCAGCGGAAGTTGCAAGAAGGGAGCGGAAGTTGCAAGAAGGGAGCGGAAGTTGCAAGAAGAGCAGCAGAAGTTGCAAGAAGGGAGCGGTAGTTGCAAGAAGGGAGCAGAATCTGCAAACAGGCAAAATTTGTGCAATTATAAAATAATTATTAAATTTGATAGATGAGCAGAAAATTGCTTTACAATCGTAATTGTGAGAGGGGTAGTTACCATGGTTTCTATTTTACTCGTAGAAGATGATCTGGAGATTGCCCGGATATGCAGAGATCATCTTCTCCGTCAAGGTATTGCTGTAACGTGGGCGTCGACCGGAAAAGAGGGTTGGGAGGATTTTAATCAGGGGAGTTTTGATTTAGTGCTTGTTGATCTCATGCTTCCGGAAATGGACGGTTTTCAGCTATGTAAAAATATTCGGCTGAATAGCGACATTCCCTTACTGATTATTAGCGCAAAATTAGAAGATGAAGCAAAAATTAAAGGACTTGACCTGGGAGCGGATGACTACATTACGAAACCATTCAGCTTAGCCGAACTGATGGCAAGAATAAACTCCCATTTAAGAAGGTACCAGCGTTATCAGGGTATTGAACCGCAAAGCAGCGAGATAAAGTTTAATGATGGGTTGGTAATCAATGGTGAACAACGGCTCGTTTACGTTTATGAAAAAGAAATTCTATTAACATCAAAAGAATTTGCGATGCTTCAACTTTTTATACAGCATCCTAACAGAACTTTCTCCAAATCAGAATTATACGAGCATGTCTGGGGAGAAGTTGAGGGAATGGGCAACAACACCATCAATGTTCATATCAAAAGTCTCAGGACGAAGCTTGGTGAACAAATGAAGGAGCCGAAGTGGATTGAAACAATCTGGGGCACAGGCTACCGGTTTATTGGGGAGAAGATGGAATGAAAATAAGAACATGGTTGATGATCTCTTATTTGGTTGTTATGCTTCTGCCGCTTGTAGCCGCCTATGGATTTTTCATTCTTGTCCAGGAGTGGGACCAGTCAAAAAGGCTGGCAGACACGCTGGAAATATATGAGAAGATACAATCCATTGAACAAGCATTGGATAACCCGAAACTTTACCAGGTGCAGCCAAAAAGCGAAATTGAAGCAAAGCTGACGGAAGATGTCATATCACCTGATACGACAATCAAGCTTTACCGCTATGATGGCGTACGGGTTTACGATTCCAGTATGGATACAGTGACAATCGACCAAATCAGCCGCTCGCAAATTTTACAAGGTCTTTACCAGTACGACATGGAATTCGGAGCTTTTACAGTGAAAAAACCTGTATACCAGAATGATCAAATCCAGGGGGTCTATGAAATTAGTATTGACAGGTCTGAATGGGTGCATGGTGTCCAGCTTAGAAGAAACCTGATGATTATTGGATTTCTGTTCCTATTCATCCTTGTATATGCTGTAGTGATCTGGATGCTTCACAGGAAGCTGCACCGTCCGCTGAAGGAATTGATGGAAGGGATGTCCTTATTCGCATCTGGAAAGAAAATGATTGGTTTCCGTCACAAAAAGAAGGATGAAATCGGGCAGTTAATGCAGCATTTTACGCAAATGCAAGAGAAAATACAGGCAGCCCAGACAGCCGCAAAACAGGAACAAGAAGAAAAACAACTGATGATGGCATCTTTTTCCCATGATATAAAGACACCCCTAACCTCTCTTCAAGCATATGCAGAAGCATTACAGGATGAGCAAGGTTTATCAGAAAAGGAACGCAAAGAATATTTACAGATTATTAAAAATAAATCGAGTCATTTAAAAGGCATGATTGAAGATTTGACCATTTATGCCAAGCTTCAATCCACCCAGTATCATATGGAATTGATGACAGTAGATGCAGAGGAATTTTTTGATATGCTGTTTGAAGGTTATGACGAACTGGCAAGACAGAAACAGATCCATTTAGAAAAATGGAATCTGATCAGCGGTACGTGTCAAATGAATGACCGGCAGATGGTGCGTTATCTTGATAACCTGATGAGTAATGCATTAAGGTATACGCCGGAAGGTAAAGCAATCGGCCTGGCTGTTTTTGACAAACATCAGGAATTGCCAAGCTGGGTTTTTGAAGAAGTAAGGGAAGAACTGGATCAATTTAGAGCAGATCAGGCGGTTCTGGTTGTGCAAAATGAAGGTCCGGCAATTCAGGACACTGAATCGGTATTCACACCATTTTACCAAGGTGAAGAGGCAAGAACATCCTATCAGACCAAACATACAGGCCTCGGACTGAATATTGCGAGACGGATTGCGGAGAAGCATCATGGCGAAATGAAATTATGGTCTTTCGAAAATAAAGGAACAGTTATTGTAATGAAATTTCAAATAAAGGAAGGAAGAGAATAAAATGAAAAAATTATTTAGTATGATAGCAGTGTTAAGTATTGGTTTTCTTTTAGCAGCATGTTCGGAGGAAGAATTGGCACAATATTCTCCTGATCAGATTGTTGCAAAAGCAGTAGAGGAAAACGGCGCATTAGATGGTTATTATATGAAAGCCCAATTTGAGGTATTCCAGGGTGAGGAAAAAATTGATGATTCCATCATTGAACAATGGAATGACAACAAAAATGGCCGGACTAAGGTTGCTTCAGAAACAGCTAATGGTGAAAAATCGATGAGCGTAAATGATGGAGAAAAAGTTATTTTCTACTCCAGCTTACAAGATGAAGCATTTGAGATGGATTCACCGGAAATGGAAGGGCAGTTAGCTGGCCAGACACACCGCGAGCAAATGGATGAGGCTTTAAAACGTGTGAGAGAGACACATAATATTGAAATTATTGGGGAAGAAGAATTAAATGGTTTCAACACATATCATATCAAGGCAGTTCCTAAGAAGGAAGACGCTGCATTAGGGGAAGAGGAATACTGGATTACAACAGATCACTGGTTTATTGTGAAGAATATTTCAAAGACTGATGAATTAAGTATCACTTACACTGTGAATGAATTGAAGGTAAATCCTTCATTTGATGAGAATACGTTTGTGATGGATCTGCCGGAAGGTGTAGAAATTAAGCCACTGGATGAAACAGATCCTGCAGAAGAAGTTACATTAGCAGAAGCTGCTGAGATCTATGGTCAGCCGGTTCTGACAAGTAAAGACTATGACCTGGTAATGATCGATAAATTTGAAATGGAATCTTTTAACAGGACAGAAGTTAATCAGCAGTTTGAAAAAGATAGTATTGTTCAGTTTCTGTTAACATCGTTTGAATCACCGGAAGGCGAAGGTTTATCAGCAGGTATGGAAAGTGAAGAAGAGATCCAGGTAAGAGGAGTGGATGCCGTTTATATGGATGATGTGATTCAAAATTTAATTTGGGATGAGGATGGACTCCGTTACTCTCTGCTTGCTCAAAACGCTGATCTGACAAAAGAAGATTTAATTGAAATAGCAGAAAACCTGGAATTTGTGGAGGAATAAAATGAGAGGGATCTCCTTGCCGTTTTATTTTACAGATAAAAGAAGATTGAAAGAGTTTGTGAAAAAGCATAAGAAGGATGTTTATCAGTTATGTTTCCTAATCACCGGGGATGCCGGTGCTGCAGAAAAGATAGCGATGGATATCTTTACACAGCTTTATCGCGATTATCCCTCAAGGGAATGGAATCCGCAAGTGTTATATGAAAATGTCAAAAATTATGTGGGGAATTCCCTGCTTGTGAAAAGAGTTGAGGTGAGAGAAAGGAGTCATGATGCCATTATGATGCTCCCTGTTCATGACAGGTTAATTCTCGGATTAGCTTCTGTCAGTTCCCTCTCGATTGATGAAATAAGCTCTATTTTCCAAGTGTCCCGGCAGCATGTAACAAAGAGTTTATATCAAAGCAGAGAATTTTTATTAAAGCAAAATAAAAAACAGAGGCTAAAATTGTTAAGTTAAATAAAGAATGGCTATTCTGATGCCTGTCATTTCTGGTCAACCAGCAAACGACAGGCATTTTGTTTCCTCCTATCTTGCTAATTTCCTTACACAATAGCGGATCGATCTTCCCACGAAAAAAGATCCTGTAACAAGAATTGCTGCCACCGCTAATGATAATGGAATACTCAGTGCAGCCGGGAGATCCATTCCCTGCCAAAGACTCATTTTAATTTGCTCAAAGCCAAATGTCCTCAACAGGCCAGCAATGACAGAAATTAATGCACTAACCAGCAGCCCTGCATACAGAACGGCCAAAACAGGGATGCTGAGCAGGAACAGAAAACGAACAAGCATGTTACTAATAATCATCACACTAAATCCCTCCGGGTCAATTGATGAACATTGGCGTTGGGAGATATGGTGCAGCCTTTCGTATAGTAGAGTTTTTTAATGTCACAATTATCGCCAATTTCGACAAAATCGCCTTCTACAATATCTGCTTCTGTACATGTAAGTTTTATGTTCTCACCTTTTATATAATGACAAATCAGTCTCTTTTTAAAAAGCGATAAAGATTTCCGGTCTTTTTCAACCCTTGCCTCCTCTGTTATTAAACGGCTGATATGACTTTCACTTGCTAAGCGGAGCGAGAATTGTTTCACGTGAAATTTTTTCCCTTGTAACATACCAATGGCGTCAAGCTTATCCGCCTTTAGGGAATCACTGATAGAGAGCTTGCCGGCACTAGATAGATGATTAATCTCGGCAGAGCTCAGTTTCAGGTTTCCGGTATTCTCTGCTTTACTTGCCGTACAGTTCCCTTTCACTGTACATGAACCGGAATTCTGCAAAAGTTCTGTGATCACGTTGGAATGAAAAACACTGTGGCCATGTGTGGAGATTCTCTTCAGGTTTGCCTCATGGTGGAATGAAACGGAGCCGCGTATCTTAACCACATCATACGCTTCGGAAAGTTCGTGTATTGCACCACTGGTAAAAGTGATGCTGCGCAACGCATCCATCTTTGTCATTAGCTTTACCACCTTTGTTTAATTATTATATATTTCAATAATTGAAATATATAATAATTAAAATACAGGACCAACCCTTTTGTCAAGCATAAAAAAAGGATTTCATTAGATATGAAATCCTTAAAAAACGGTGCTCATTAATTGATTTACCTGTAATAATACTTTTTCAATCTCCTCCAATTTCCCTTGCGGAAACTTAAGAAAAAGCTCCTCCACCTTTTTTTCTCCAGAATCTGTTAACACCATTTTCACAACACGGCGATCTTCATTTTCCCTTACACGCTTTATATGACCCAACTTTTCCAATTTGTCACAAATCGAAGTAACCGCACCTGGGGTAACACTTAAAAACTCGGCAATTTGAGAAGCTTTCAATCCATTATTAATCTTCATCTGAATGAGAAGAATGAGCTGGGTCTGTGATAAAGATTCCCCTTCACATAATAAATCTGCAAATCTGCGGGACTTTTGCTGTATTTCCAGCATTCCGCGCATGATCACTTCTATATTGCTTTCCGCCATTTCATCACAACCTAAAATTGTTTAATTATAAATTAAGTATATAATGAATTGTGATTACTGCCAATTGGAAACAATCTTATTTCTTCTGACTAGCAATCAAGTGATAGGCAGTAATCCCTGATGCGACCGGAATCACTACTGCTACGCCGATACCGGCAGTCAATATCGTAATCATTTCATCACTGAACACTTTGGAATTAATGATCTCTCCTAAAGAATACGACAAATCCTTGAACCAGATGATCAAGCCCATATAGCCGCCAAAAAAAGCAAAAAATAAAGTGTTACTGCTTGTTCCAAGAATATCTCTGCCTATTCGTATCCCTGACATAAACAGTTCTTTTCTCGAAATACCAGGATTGTGCTGATGAATCTCTTTCATTGGTGAAGTGATCGAAATGGCTGTATCGACAATTGCCCCGATCGTACTCATAATAATGACTGAAGCAGCAACTTTTACAAAATCAATTCCGATATATACAGAAAAAATGGTTAAACCATCTGATTCCTCTTCACTGAATCCCTGGATCATTGATTTTTCAGTCATAATAAAGATAAATGTCAGCAATAATACGGTTGTCAAGATTGTTGCTAAAAATGCCATCTTTGTTTTGCTGTTGATTTCATTAATGTAAAAAAGGCTGATTGCACTGATAATCCCGCATGCAAGCAATGTGAGGAGAACAGGATCTGCATTAGGATCATTCATCATTAGGACAGTGATGATGACAACAACAAAATTTAAAAAAAGTGCGATAAATGATTTGATGCCTTTTTTCCCGCCAATCAATGCCATCAGGATAAACAGAATAACCGCTAATAAAACTAATACATTCATAGTCTCGCCTGCTTTCGTTTAATAAAGAATATAGCCATATACAATGTGATAGGAATTGTTAAGACAATCCCAATTCCGCCAGCCAATGCACGTGCCAATTCTACCGAGAGATTCATTGAAAGAGTAAATCCGAGCGGGGATTCATTCTTAAAATAAAGCAGTAATGCAGGGATCGTTCCGCTCACATATGCAAAAAACAAAATATTCGTCATTGTTCCCATAATGTCTTTGCCGATCTCAAGCCCCGACTTTTTCAGTGTGCTCAACTTTATTTGATGATTTTTTTCATATAATTCAAAAATAGAAGAAGCCATCGTTATCGCCACATCCATCACCGCGCCCAGTGACCCGATTAATAATCCGCCCATAAAAATAACTTGCGGGTGTCTGCTGAGAAAGGACATTTCTTCATAACGCAGTCCTTGTTCCCCTGTGACAAATAGGGCAAAATAAGCGATCGCAAGAGAAGTCAAGGTACCGAGCAATGTCGCAATGATGGCGGTAAATGTTTTCTGATTCCAGCCACTTGCCATTATTAGCGACAGAACAGTAAAAAGTATGATGCTAATGCCACAGATGATGAGCAGACTATTTTCTGGATTCTTGATATAAATATCCAGCGCAATGGATAAAATGACAGCATTGACTGCAAGGCTGACAACAGACAGTGCACCTTGCTTTTTACCGACCAGCAGTAAAATCAGGATAAATATCCAGGCAACGAAAATGACATATTTATCACGTTTTATATCCCCGACCGAGATCCCGTCATTCGCAAGAAAAAATTCCGTGCCTTTCTTCAGCTGGGAATGGATCGACTGTGATTCCGAATATTGATTCTCAAGCTCCATTGTCTCTCCTTTACTTTCACCATTCTGAATCACTGCGGTAATTTGCTGGTGAACCATCGTGTCTTTATTTTCGTATTCATCTATTATTTCAGTTCTGCTTGTTTCTGATGTATCCGTCACCTTCACGATTGTCCTGTCATAAAAATTATAATTATTGTTAACAAAAATCATGGAACCGATAAAACTGATAACAACAAGCAAATAGATTATATATTTTTTTATTTCCATTAAACCAACTCCAGCCATTTTTCTATGTAAAGTATAGAAGAGGAAGAGTGGATTGTCTATCAATTGGAGCGGGTTCTATTGACAGACGTTCACTTCTCCATTATGATAGTTAGGAATTGAATACCCGGTCGGGAGAGGTTCATAGCTGTAAACCCTCTATAAAAAACTATGGATACATGATGATAAGCCATGTCCATAAGGATGTGGTTTTTTTATTTTGTTGGCCTGGTTCTGTTTTGCTATGACCTCTATCGCGGGACGTTTCACTGCGAGGGGTCTTTTTCTTTGCAGCAAATTAAAAAAGAAAGAGGAGCTATTATATGTTACGTATACTTTTATATTTAATCTCAATTGTTACAGCAAATGTGGTGACAGCTGCCTTTATGCCACTGCAGTTCGGTGTTTTTATTATTCCGATGGGAACACTGTTTATTGGAGCGACCTTTATTTTCCGTGACCTTGTACAGAATAAGTATGGAAGAGCTAAAACTTACTTATTTATTTTTACCGCGTTAATTTTATCAGCAGTAGTGTCTTCCCTGCTTGGTGATACATTAATGATTGTCGCAGCATCTGCACTTTCATTTATTATTTCAGAAACAGCCGATACGGAAATCTATACAAGACTAAAACTGCCAATCGCATGGCGTGTCTTTTACAGCGGGGTTGCCGGCGGGTTTCTTGATTCTGTCGTATTTGTAATTATTGGACTCAGTCCGCTTGGAGCCGGAATGCTGCCATGGGAAGCAGTACCTGCAGCAATTTTTGGACAAATTATCGCAAAAACTATTATTCAAATGATTGGCGCACTTGTTCTGAATCAAGTATATATAGTGAAACAAAAACAAGTCGTTGCCCAGCAGTAAAAGGGAAGAGGAGCTATTTTCATGGGAAGATAGCTTCTTTTTTATGCAGGGAAGCGATGGCTAATTCTGAGTGTTTTGGGGAAAATGGGTGTGAGGCTGCATGACATCAGATAAGTCCAGCGATGTTTGCGGGAGTTTCCCTTTATGCTTATAATAGTCAAATAGAGAAGAAAGGGGTGTGAGAAAAAATGCGGGAACAATGGTCCTCAAGAATTGGCTTTATTATGGCTTCGGCAGGTGCTGCGATCGGACTCGGCGCGATATGGAAATTTCCATACGTGGCAGGGATGAACGGCGGTGCGGCATTTTTTCTAATTTTTATTATTTTTACGCTTGTGATCGGACTTGCTATGCTCATTTCCGAATTTATTATTGGCCGTGGTGCGAAGAAAGAAGCTATTACCGCCTACAGGACGCTGGCTCCGAACAGTCAATGGAAGCTTATCGGACAGCTTGGTGTGCTTGGCTGTTTCCTGCTGCTGTCTTTTTACAGTGTTGTTGGAGGCTGGGTATTTATTTACAGTATGATGTCCGTAACGGGACAGGTTATCAAAGAAGGAGCGGATTACCCGGCACTGTTTGGAAGTGTCACTTCGTCGCCTTTAATTACATTAATCGGTTTAGCTGTCTTTTTATTAATTAATGTTTTAGTCATATCACTCGGAATTAAAAACGGAATTGAAAAAGCGAATAAGTATATGATGCCATTATTATTTATTTTCTTTCTTATTCTTGTCGTTCGTTCCATTACATTAGATGGCGCAATGACGGGGATCTCCTTTTTTCTGAATCCGGATTTCTCCAAAATTACAGGGGAGGGCGTACTCTATGCCCTTGGACAATCCTTTTTTGCGTTAGCTGTCGGATTTTCCTGTATGGTAACCTACAGTTCGTATTTAGGAAAAAAAGTGAGCATTCCAGCATCAGCATCGTCTGTTGTTATGATGAATATTTTCGTATCGCTCTTGGCAGGTCTGGCAATCTTTCCGGCAGTCTTCGCTTTTGGAATGGAGCCGACAGAAGGCCCTGGTTTATTATTCATTATTCTGCCGACAGTTTTCGCACAAATTCCACTAGGGGAAGTATTCTTTAGTCTATTTTTACTGCTGTTCCTGTTCGCAACATTAACTTCTTCGTTTAGTTTATTGGAAATTATCGTATCGGCATTTACCGAGAGTGGAAAAAGATCAAGAAGGAAAGTGACCTGGATCTCAGGATTTGTCATGTTCATTGCAGGTATACCAGCGGCTCTGTCGATGAGTACATTAAGTGAATTTAAAATATACGGTCGGACCGTGTTTGATGCAACAGACTATTTAGTAAGTAATATGCTGTTGCCGCTCGGCAGTTTTTTAATTGCTATATTTATTATGCACCGGATGGATAAGGCACTGGTTGCAGAACAATTTCACCTGTCAAACAATATATCGCAGTTCTGGTATAAAAGCTGGAGATTTGTTATGACATGGATTGTGCCAGTTACGATCATTGTCGTGTATGTGAATTTATTAGGAATTTTCGGAAATTAGTTCAGTATAGATAGGGAAAGGCAATCTTTAATTGGTTGTCTTTTTTTTAGCGATATCGTTTCATCATCAGAAAAGAGCGAAAAAGCTGAATTGTGAAGAACAAACATGGTTTCATCATCAGAAAAGAGCGAAAAAGCTGAATTGTGAAGAAC
>NZ_FOGL01000036.1 GCF_900111195.1 Gracilibacillus ureilyticus | reverse complement strand
GCATGTCAGTTTTTCCACAAATGATGTAAATATTTTTTACACTTGTATAGTCGTATTTCACAGATGTTTCAACTCCCTTATAACCGTTTGAATAATGTGCTCATCTACGCCGTTGTTGAAGGAGATTTCTATGTTTGCCTTTTTGATCGTGCATGCGTGATTGCAAGAGGTTGGTGATGGCACGGTCGAATATGAATCTTTATTTTCGGAATGTAATGTAACGGGGACGATTGTTAATTTTTGTTCTAGCATATGAAAAGCACCTCCTTAAATTGATACATTCATCATACCAGGAGGTGCTGCGTGTTTATATGCGTTATTTGATTGGGGGCTTACTGTGTACGATAAGGATCTCGAGGCAAGAGAGGAAAGAGGAAAAGTAGAGTGGTATGAGGATTCTGTGTTGCGATTGGAAGTTAGAATTCTTAATCAGCACCTAAAATACCAGAAGTACCGACAGGGGAAAGAAAAATGTCTTAAAGAATACTTTAAAGATGAGCTATTCAGGGACTATATGGAAAAGTATTTTGGAGAAATACTATTTAATGGAGATTTCTACAAAATCAATAAAGCCCGAACTATAATAAATAATAGCCATCTAAAAGATACTGAAAAGGAAAAGTTGTTATTGTTTTTGTGCAAAATATCAAAGCATGGCTTTGATTTTGTAAAGGAAAAGTATTCCACGTACTACCGAAAAAAGTTCCTCAAACAACTAAATTCCCTCAACATAAACCCTATCTTAATTCCCAAAGGTAGAAAATCACCTTCAATCGTAAAAAATCCATTTCGATTCTAAAGTAGAACAACTTTAGGGTTATTAAAAGTTGACTTGAATACTAGAATAAATTAGTCAAATGATAATCCAATTGACAAAAAATATCGAATTGAGGTGATAGAAATGAAAAGTAATCAAAGCTATGCAAGAGAGGTATCTCCAGAATTTGCAAATCTCATCAAGCAGAGAAGAGAAGAGTTAGGCTACACAATTAAGAGAGTTGCTTTAGCTGTCCATTCTAGTGATGGCTATATAAGTAGAATTGAAAATCATAAACGTAGAAATCCTAATGTAGGTATCGTTTATGGATTGTCACAGGAACTCGAAATTGACCTTGAGTACCTACTAAAAGTAGCATTTCCAAAAGAATAGAAATATAGAAAGAGAATAGCTACTGATAACCAAAATAATGGAGAGCATTGTCTCTCCTCCACAGGGGGAATGTTAAATGAGCAAAAATGGAAGTAAAAAGGAGTATATCTTTAACTTTATCCTACAAAGAAACCCTCAGATATTGAGGCCCTTTTTAGGAGAAGTAGAATTGCTTGAGTTAGAATATGATTCTAAAAAGAGGATTGACATTTATGGTCGTGACTTAGACCATAGCTCACCTATTTACATTGAAAGCCAACTAGGTTGTTCAGACGAAGTTCATTTTGAAAAGGTGAAATACCTAATTGAAACCAACGAGAATGAAAGCGGGACTTTTGTCTGGATTGCTTCTAGGTTTAAAGAAGAGTATCTAGTTGCGATAGAGCAACTGTTAGAGTTACATGCCAGAGAAAAGCCTATCAAAATCTTAGCTTTGACCTTGCAAAAAGGTTACACGACAACTCTGAACAAATTAAATCGACAAAAAGATCCTGACATCTGGAACCACGTTAATCACAGCGAATTTGTGCTTCCAAAATTAAGTATTGTAAAACAGTGGGGAGGGTTACCACTAGGCTTTAAGGATTCCACAATGTCAGCACCGAACTTTCCACTATATTCTACTTCTCCAGAAGTGATGAACTCCTACCTCCTATCTACTCTCAGAAAAGAAATTCCACATCTTCTTAATGTACACCGATCCAAAAAGTTAACCGTAAATTCTATCGTTTTTGGTTCAGGTTTTTCAGACTTCAGCTTTGTCATTAATTTGGCTGCATGTGAAATTGCAATAAGACTAGAAAATGAATGGCAATCTCCATTGTTTCAAAGGGTAGTAAGTCAATTTAAGGATGTAGAGAATTTTGAAACTGTCATTTACGAGGAAAATAGGGTAGTTTTTCCAATATTGGATTTAGACAATCCAAGGGAAAAGGTAGAGATGGCAACTAAGTTGTTTAGAAAAGTGGTTGATGTTGCAATCCCAACTATATATAGCTTATAAGGTATGGTTCCCCCACGGATTATAGGGGAGCCTATTCTTTTTGGCTACAAATAACTCTCTTTTCGCATTATCATCTTGTACATAACTACATAGGACAAAGTGTGCAAATAAAAAACAGATGAAGAAACCAATGTATATATTTCCAACTTGTTGCAATTGAATTTCTGAACCGCTCTTAACATAAGGAATTGTAATTTGAGAATAAGAAGAGTGTTTTGGAAAATGAGCGACCCATAAAATACTTCCTAGTATGGGTTTATTTTTGTTCAAAATAAGTACACCCTTAGACTCCATAAGAAAACATTGTAAAATCAACCCTCAAAGTGTATCATTAGGGTTGTATGATAATTATTTCGGGGTTATGAGGTGATTTCCAAAAATGATTATTGGATATGCGAGAGTTAGTTCCCCAGAACAATCGCTTTCAAGACAAATTAAAGATTTAGAAGAATATGGTTGTGAAAGAATATTTACAGAGAAACAATCAGGTAAGAACTTTATTGATAGGAAAGTTTATCAAAGTATGCGAGAAAAATTACGTTTTGGGGATATTTTAGTGGTTCATGATTTAAGTCGTTTCGGTAGGAACAAAGAAGAAATAAAGAATGAATGGGAATCACTAATAAAAGATGAAGTTGACATTGTTGTGTTAAATATGCCAATCCTTGATACAACGAAGTATAAAGAGCTAGAAGGTGTTGGACAGTTATTAACGGATTTAACACTTTCACTATTGTCTTGGATGGTAGAAGAAGAACGTGAGCGTATTAGAACAGCTCAAAGACAAGGAATTGCAATTGCTAAAAAACAAGGGAAGTATAAAGGAAGAAAAAGAAAATATCATTCAAATGCTAAAGGAAAGGATAAGATAATATATGATGAAATTACTAAAGAGCTTCGGTTTGGAACAAGTGTAATGGATATTCATCGAAAAACAGGAGTTGCAAGAAGTACTATTTATAAGATTAGAAACGAAATGATAGATGGAGTACCTAACAATTAATACTTAACAAATAATTTTTGCCTTGGAGGAAGTTAATAATGATTCGAGATGAACTTAATTATAACGATTCTGTCGAACCGAATACAAAAGAAATAGAAAAACTAAAAAGCAATTTTCCACAATTTTTTAGTAAGGATGGTAAATTTCTAGTTGAACGGTTCAATGAAATGTTGTCTGAACAGAATATAGATCTTGACAGAGAAGGATACGAGCTTAAATTCTTAGGGAAATCCTATGCTAAGTATCTAACAGGAACCAAAACTACTACTGTGCTAACTCCTGATATTGAGCATAATACTAAAGATATTAATAATAAAAGTGAGAATTTGTATATTATCGGAGATAATTTAGACGCTATTAAGCAATTAGTCAATTCATATTCAAATAAAATCAAGTGTATTTACATAGATCCCCCATACAATACGGGTTCAGATGGATTCGTTTATCCAGACAACTTCAAATTTACAAAGGATTCTTTAGCAGATGCAATTGGAATTGAGGTCGATGAAGCAGAAAGAATATTAAATATGGCAGGTAAAAGCACTCACTCTGCATGGCTTACTTTTATGTATCCACGGTTAATGCTTGCAAGAGATCTTTTAACTGATGATGGGGTTATCTTTATTAGTATAGATGAAGAAGAGATGGCAAACCTTCAATTATTATGTGATGAGATATTTGGAGAAGAAAATAAGATAGGCGAAATAGTTAGAAATACAAATAGTTCAAAAAACCAAGCACTGTTCTTATCAACAAGCCATGATTATTGTTTGGTATATGGGAAAAATATGAATCGTCTTACAGAAAAGCACAGTGAAAATAAATGGGCAGTTCCCAAGAATAATATTAAAGAGTATTTAGATAAAGTGAAATTTCTTAAAAAACAAGGTTTATCAAATGAAGAAATAACAGCTGAGTTGAAAATATTAACTAAGTATCCTCGATTTATCGACTTTGAGAATTACTGGTATTTTGATGATCGAGGCCTCTATCGTAAGGATAACTTAGGAGGAGTTAAAAATGGAAATATGGAGCCTATTATAAATCCACTAACGGGCAAGGAAGATCCGGTACCACCTGGGGGATATAGACATAACAAAGACAAGATTCAAGAACTAATTGATGACGACCGCATCCATTTTGATACCGAGGGGAATTTACCCACAATAAAAAGGTATCTATTCGAGAATATGAACCAACGTCCTAAAGCGATTATGTCGGATGATCAAAGACCGGACGATAGTTTAATGAAAGAATTTAAAACACCTTTTGATAATCCAAAACAGTTAGCTTTTATGAAAAGAATATTAAGTATTGTAGATAAAGACTCAATAATACTAGATTTTTTCTCTGGCTCTTCGACAACTGCACATGCTGTGATGCAATTAAATGCTGAAGACCAAGGAAGTAGAAAGTACATTATGGTGCAGTTACCTGAACAAATAGAAAAGGATAAACCAGCATATAAAGCAGGTTATCGTACTATTGACGAGCTGGGTCGCACTCGAATTGAAAAGGCAGCAATAAAAATAAAAAAGGAAACTGACGCAAAAATTGATTATGGTTATAAACTATACCGTTTAAATGAGCCAGATGATAATATGTTACATAACATTTTAGAGTTTGATCCATATAATACAACTATTTTTGAAGATATGACTGAAGGTCTTACCTTTGATGGGGTGCCTGGACATGCCACTATATTGTCGACTTGGATGAACATGGATGGTTATGGACTAACTACAGAATCTCAGAGGATTAGATTAAATCAATATGAGGTAGATCTAGTTCAAGATTCTCTTTATATAATTGACCCTGGATTGGATTCAGAAGACGTAATGGAATTAATTAAGTTGATTGAAACGAATGAGGTCAATATTTCAAGAATAGTTTTATATCCTTACTCAATAGTTTTTAATGTACTGCACGAACTAAAAAGAAACATTACTAATTTAAGAAACAACAAAAATGTAAGTTTGATTGAGAGGTATTAGGATGGGTATTCAATTAAAATTATTGCCGCATCAAACTGAATGTTTACAGGCAATTACTTCTATATTTGATGGGGTTAGAATAACAAGTAATAACCCAATATACCAAAACCCAATTATTGACACTAAGGATAGCAAGTTAATAACAAATATTGAACAAATATGGACTGGTGAAAAGAACGAATCTAAACCTATTCCTAAAAAAATGAGACGTCGTGTTGAAGAAGGGATTTTTGGAATAGATGCAAAACTTGAAACAGGAACAGGTAAAACCTATATCTATACAAGGCTAATGTATGAGCTACATAAACTATATGGGTTTAATAAATTCATTATATTAGTACCCTCTACGCCGATTAAGGAAGGAACTAAAAGTTTTATACAAGCAGATTATGCAAGAACACATTTTAATGACTTATATCCCAATATTAGTCTTGATTTGAACGTACTGGATGCACAGAAATCAAAGAATTCGGGGAGAAAAATGTTTCCAGGGGCTGTAGCTAATTATGCTAGAGGCACTAGACAAGAGAAGAATAAGATAAGTGTGTTATTAATGTCAGATAGTATGCTATTATCCAAGAAAACAATGGAGAAAGATGATTACGATCAAACACTTTTTGGCTCTTTTACTCAGCCCTATAAAACGTTGGCAGAAACAAAACCCATTGTGATTATTGATGAACCACACCGATTTAAAAGGGAAAATAAGGCGTTTCAATGTATCGAAGAGGAATTAAGACCCCAATGTATAATTAGATTTGGTGCAACTTTTCCTGTACTGCAGAAGTCAGAGGAGAAAGACTATAACAATCTAGTTTATAATTTAGACTCTTGTGGTGCTTTTAATGACGGCCTAGTAAAAGGTGTAGCAGTTCAAACTTTAAATGAAATAAATGAAGATGACTGTAAGTTAAAGTTAATGAAGTTAACATATAGACCTAGAACCTGTGTATTTAGGAACGAACAGACTCGAGAAAATTACACTCTTCAAATTGGAGACTTCCTAAGTGATATAGATGAGAGATTCAGTGGAATAACTATAGAAGGAATTTGGCAAACTGATGATCCAAATATCCCTAAAGGAGTAACCCTTTCTAACGGCCAAATACTTCAACAGAATGACATTATTTATTCTTCTGTCTATGGTACAACATATCAGGAGTTAATGTTAAAACAGGCTATCGACAACCATTTCAAACAAGAAAGGGAAAACTTTTTAAGGGAGAATAAGATTAAAACTTTATCACTATTTTTCATTGATAGTATATCTTCTTATCGTGGGACTAATAACGATGGAAGTCTTAGGCTAAAATTCGAATCTATGTTAAAGGAAAAGTTGGAGGAAGAAATACGTGAAATTGAAGACATAGATAATAAGACAATTAAGCAATATAAAGAGTACCTTGAAGCATCCTTAAAAGACATTAAAAAGACGAACGGGGGTTATTTTTCAGAAGATAATTCAACTAAAGACGAGGATATTCAAAATGAAGTAGATAAAATTTTAAGAGATAAGGAATCGTTACTCTCCTTTAAAAATGAAGCTGGGAAATGGAATACTATGAGGTTTATTTTCTCGAAATGGACATTGAGAGAAGGCTGGGATAATCCTAACGTTTTTCAAATTGCAAAACTTAGATCGAGTGGAAGTGAAATATCTAAATTACAAGAAGTAGGCCGAGGACTGAGGCTTCCAGTAGATGAGTATGGTAACAGAATGGAATCAGAACAGTTTTATCTTACATATCTTGTTGATTACTCTGAAAAGGGATTTGCAAATAAATTAATTAGTGAAATCAACTCAGATGCACAAGTGTCTAGTAACTTAAAGGGATTACTATCTAAAGTTGCTAAAATGAGAAATATGTCTGAAGAAGTACTTCTTGTAGAACTTTTAAATGCTGGATTAGTCGATATAGAAATGAATATAAAGCAAGACAAGAGGGACGAATTAATAGCTAAGTATCCTGAGTTCAACACAGGTGTGGGTTCTGACAAAGTATTAGAAACAAGCAAAGGAAATAAAGCTAAAGTTAAGATACGTGCTAAAAGATTTGAGGATATTAAAGATCTGTGGCAAAAGATAAATCAAAAATATTACCTAAAGATAGATGAAATATCAGATAATGAATTGAAAAGTGCAGTCCTTGAAATTCTGGAAAAGGGTGTATATGAACAGCAAATCGTTTATGCAACAGAACAAAGAACTGAAAACAAGGGGGATTCAGTAGGTATTAAGGAAAGAAAAGCAGGCTATCATATCTTTGACGAAATTATCCCTTATAATCAATTCTTAATCAAAATAAACAAAAATACTGGTATTTCACTACCTATTTTGCATAATGCAATTATTGAATATGCAAATGGTAAAAAACTTGAAGATGACTTTTTCAATTACAATACTCTGAATAATTTTATAAGAGAATTCCAGGAGTGGCTAGAAGATACGTTTATAAAAAGATTTAGTTATTATAAGCTAGGCATTGATGCAAAAGAAACGGCTTTAACAGATTACAATGGACATATGAAAAAGTACATTGTACAAGGTAGTTTAGGGCTATTGAGAGATGAAAATACAGAAGTTCCTTCTACATTCTTATATGATAGTTTTGTCTATGATTCACCAAAAGAAAGAGAAACAATTGCAAAAAGTGACATTGATGAAGTAGTTGTTTTTGGGAAAATTCCTAGAAGGAGTATCCAGGTCCCTCTATATTATGGAGGTACAACAAGTCCAGACTTTATGTATGTATTAAAGAAAAAAGATGGCGACTATATTATAAACTTTATAGTGGAGACAAAAGATATTAAAAAAAGTGGTGGGCTGAGAGGGGATGAAAATAAAAGGATAGCAGCTGCAGAAGAATTCCTTAATACACTTAGAGCTGATGGATTAAATGTGAGATTCAAAAAGCAGATGAAGCATAACGATATTGTTACATTAATTAATCAGACTTTAAGTGAATCATAACTATGTTAAACTTTTTGAGAAAGTATAGGTTTATAATACAAATTTAATTTAAAAACAGCATCGGGAAGTTCCCCCGAATGCTGTTTTCCTCTATTACTACCACTCCATTTGGTATTCAGAAATGGGTTATTAAAAAAAGACAGTTAGATTTGATTTCAATCTTTGGTAAGTTTCCTTAATGTATCCAAATCAGAGTCCCTATTAATCTGTGAGAGTATTGGTGAAGTATTACTAATGTATTTTGAAAAAGAATTAGAAAGGTAAGATTGAGGTACAGTCTCACCAGAAAAAAGTATCATTTGGATAAATCGCATTCCACAAGTTAGATTTATAGCATTTACCCCATTATTCTCTATTTGTAATGTTAATGTTCCAGCATAACCTGAATGGATAAGGGAATTTATGTTTATTCCTAATCTGCTTAATGAAGAACGGGTATTTATCATTCCCACAAGATCATTAGGTATTCTTATATATTCAAAGGTATTCACTAGAACTAATTGATTAGGGTATAAGATAAAATCCTCTCCAAAAGAACGATATGTTGTTTGAAAAAATTGATCAATAGGTTCAGATATTGTTCCTAATAATGGAGATTTTGTAGGTATAGAAACTTTAAATTCAGTCCCTAAACGAAGGTCAATACTCGCACCGTTTAATTGGGTTTTTTCTAAAATTGGCGTAACAATCAATTTTTGTTCATAAGTTTCATCGGACATATTTAAACGCTCTTTAATTAACTCGCTAGTTAGTACGGTCATCATTCCACCCCCTATGGATATGAGCAGACATTAGTGCCTTTTTTACTAAATTATTAATCATTTCTCTTATATTGTACTCTTGCTCATTAGAGGATATTTCGGTTTCTAGCTTGTCTCTATAATGGAAATAAGCATGCCAACCAGCATTTAAAATACTAATGCTATCTACAGGCTCGGAATCAATCTCGTTTGGTGGGATAAAATTTGATATTTTAGCAGCTAGTTGAGGAACTATTTTATGATACTTTTCAACATTATAGTGTAATTCATCAGGGATCGTATTTAGGATATAGTCTATGATATCATCCAGTTCACTAACTAAAATATCTTCAATAATTGCTAATGATGTATTGTTTAATTCAAATCTAAAAATGATATCTGTTCCGTAACTTCCATCAATAGAATCTAAGAATAATTTTGTTTTTGCAGATTTCCATTTTTGAATGCTAATATTAATTTCTTCTTGAATAACAGAACTAAATTTACCGGTATAATTCAATTTTTCAAAAGTTCTTTCTCTAACGACACTACGAATTGATGATCTAGGATGTGTATTAGAAAAAGCATCATGTAATGTTCCATCGTTTGCTAAGGAACTATATGTAAATATACTATCCCCTGAAAAATGTGAGGATGGACCATATAGTAGAATACCAATTATGTCTGCAATAAATTCTTGTAACCAATTTATTAGATATCCTTTACCAAGTATGTTTACAAGAATTTCATTTTTAATTCTATTTTCCTGATCTTTAGTTAAAAGTATTGAAGAACTTGTTAGCTTTAAATTTACAAATTGTTTAAGATCATTAATGTTACTATGTTTGAGTAGTGAGGGCATTAAAGAGTCTGTTAGATTTAGACCTGAATGTAGATCAAAGTAATGGCCCAGTTCATGCCCCATAACACATCCTAGTAAAACGTCATCTTTATGTACCACAGGAAACTCTATCAGTATTTTTTTCTTTTTATCTAATTGAATTGAAGGGAAGGTCTTGCTAATACTTAAGGAAAATCTACTCCAGATATCACCAATAGCATAATTTAATATCCAGACGGGACGTGTAAAGAATAAAGTTGCGTCACCATACTTTAATATTATCTCTTTAACAGGAATCATTACTTCCATTGGATGATGAGAAGTATTAGCTTGCGATATATAGCTAGTAATTATTTGTAAATCTATTAAGATTTGACTGAAAAATTTAATTTCTGAAAATGTGGTTACGTTCGATTCGAATTTCTTTAATAATATGTAACTAATTTCATTTAGTTCTGGTTGTAGTATAGATATATGGACACAACTTAGTTAAGTCACTAAAATTGAACTAACGAAAGGTCGTGTCCGTATTATGAGTCAAAAACGTTA
>NZ_FOGL01000037.1 GCF_900111195.1 Gracilibacillus ureilyticus | reverse complement strand
GTAAGCCCCCAATCAAATAACGCATATAAACACGCAGCACCTCCTGGTATGATGAATGTATCAATTTAAGGAGGTGCTTTTCATATGCTAGAACAAAAATTAACAATCGTCCCCGTTACATTACATTCCGAAAATAAAGATTCATATTCGACCGTGCCATCACCAACCTCTTGCAATCACGCATGCACGATCAAAAAGGCAAACATAGAAATCTCCTTCAACAACGGCGTAGATGAGCACATTATTCAAACGGTTATAAGGGAGTTGAAACATCTGTGAAATACGACTATACAAGTGTAAAAAATATTTACATCATTTGTGGAAAAACTGACATGCGTAAGGGTATTGATGGTTTAGCAACACTAATTCAAGATTCTTTTAAACTGGACCCATATGGTGATTCCATTTTCTTATTCTCTGGATGGAGTAAGGACAGATATAAATGTTTGTATTTCGATGGTGATGGCTTCGCCCTGCTTTATAAACGTTTGGATAAAGGCAAACTTCAATGGCCAAAAGACGAAAATGAGGTGCGGAAACTTTCCCAGCAGGAGGTTCGATGGCTCCTTGAGGGGTTATCGATTCAGCAACCAAAGGCTATTCAAAAATCACCAAAAGGAGTGTTCTAAACTATTGATAAAACATTGGTTTGAAGCTGTTTCCACCTTCACTTAGCTGGTTCTAAATGGTATAATATAACTAACTAATGTGAACGGAAAGTGGGTGAATGATTTGGGGAACGCTTCTAAGAACGAAAGTCAAAACGAGAAATTAATTCGGCTGCTCGAAGAGCAATTGGCTCATTCGAATCAACAAAACAAAGACTTATCGAAACAGATTGAAGTGTTAACCGATCAAGTGCGCCATTTAACTAAACTTTTATATGGATCAAAAACCGAAAAATCGAAATATAACGTAGCGGACGGGCAAGGTTCATTATTTGATGATGATCCGGCTTTTAGCGAACCTGAGCACACAGAAGAACAAAGCCAACAGACAATCACTTATACTGTTGTACGAAAGGTTAAATCAAAAAAACGAAATGATTCCTTGCATGATGGTATTGAAGTAGAAGCTATTCACCATCATCCGGGAAATACGATCTGTGACTGTTGCCAAGGGCAAATGATTGAAATTGGTAATTCAATTGTTCGTGAAGAAGCTAAATTTATTCCTGCCCAAATGATGAAGGTACAGCACATTGAACATGCGTATGAATGTAAAGGCTGCAAAGTTGATCCATCCCAGCCAGCACAAATCAAACGCGGGAAAGCACCACAACCAGCGATTCAGCGTAGCATCGCAAGTCCTAGCGTACTTGCCAAAGTCATTTATGATAAATTTGCACAATACTTACCTCTTTACCGTCAGGTAAAGGAATGGGATCGCTATGGACTGAATACCAATGATAAAAACCTTTCGAATTGGGTTATCCGCGCTGCACATGATTGGCTCTTACCTGTTTACGAACGAATGAAAGAATTGATGATGACTAAATCGGTTTTGCATGTCGATGAAACATACGGGCAAATTATCAACCGATCCGATGGGAAATCTGGTCAAACCAACGCCTATAATTGGGTGTTTCGAAGTGTGCCAAGCCAAGGGCCGACAATGACTCTCTTTCAAAGCGCCTTATCTAGGGCTCGATCTGTCCTTGGAAGTTTTATTGAAGGCTTTTCTGGAACGATTGTGTGTGATGGTTATTCTGCTTATGATAATTTGGAAGGTGTCAATTTCGCAAATTGCTGGGCGCATGTTCGTCGGTATTGGCTGAAAGCCGATAGCAATAATGGTAGAATCGGTGTGAAATATTGTGATGATTTATATCGGCTAGAAAGGAAATTTAAACGTTTATCTCCGAGTAAACGGAGAAAAAAACGTCAAAAGTACTCAAAGCCAATCGTGGAGGAATTCCTTCACTGGGTTGAAACATCACCATTTTACGGAAAAAATGCGTTAGCAAAAGCAGCTGAATACACATTGAACAGGACAAATGGACTCCGAGCATTCCTGAAAGATGGACGTATTGAAATGGATAATAATCCAGCCGAGAACGCCATCCGTCCCAATGTTATAGGAAGAAAAAATTGGCTTTTTAGTGTAAGTGAAGCTGGTGCAAAAGCGAATGCCATTTGTTTGAGTATCGCTGAAACTACCAAAAGTAACGGCGTTGATTTCTATGAATATATAAAGAAACTTTTTACGGATCTACCAAATTTCAGTCTCCAACAAAACCCTGAAATTTTAGATCAATATATGCCCTGGTCAAAAATGATTCAGGAAGAATGTAGCAAATAAATGAAATAGCCGTTATTCGATTAAAAAAATCAGAATATACGGCTATTTGTGATGCGTACTCGAAGGTACGCTTATTTTTTTATAATTCGGGCTTAC
>NZ_FOGL01000009.1 GCF_900111195.1 Gracilibacillus ureilyticus | reverse complement strand
CCAAGAAGCCCCCACTTCAAGCAACCCGTAAGGGTGGTAAGTGGTGGGAGTAGTTCACATAAAAAACTGACAGGTGATGCTCCATATATCGTATTAGATTATCCGCATGCCTATACACATAAACAAGTGGCGCATCTCATTGATTTCACTGTTTTCATTGATACACCACTTGATATTGCGATGGCTCGACGAATCTTAAGGGATTTCAGAAATCAACCCAATGAAATAATTACCGATATGGAAAATTACTTGGATGTAGGCAGGTTAGGATATTCAGCAATGCTTGCAACAATAAAGCAGGATAGTGATGTAGTAATTGACGGTATGTTATCCGTATCCGAAATTACATCAATAATTTTAAGAATATTGCAAGGAAGTGATTCGTTTGTTTTTAAGAAATATACAATTAGAAAGGGAGAAGATAGAGTCTTTTGGTTCCTATCCTTTTTCTATTCCGGTAATAAAAGATTTAGATGAAATAGAAATCACAGCACCTGTCACTTTTTTTATAGGAGAAAACGGGACAGGTAAATCGACTCTACTTGAAGCAATCGCTGATAAATGTGAGTTTAACACAGCTGGTGGAGGGAGAAATAATGTGTATGAGGTGGATGCTTCTGCTTCCGCATTAGGTGATTATATACGTCTTTCCTGGCTGCCAAAAGTAACAAATGGCTTTTTCTTACGGGCAGAATCTTTTTATCATTTCGCGACACATATTGACCAAATCGGAGGAGCGCATGCTTATGGTGGACGGTCTTTACACCATCAGTCACATGGTGAATCGTTTCTCTCATTGTTTCTTCACAGATTCCGGGGAAAAGCTATCTATTTATTGGATGAGCCGGAAGCAGCACTATCCCCTAATCGCCAATTTACCTTTTTACGTATCATACATGATTTAACGAGAAAGGAAGACTGCCAATTTATTATTGCAACACATTCACCCATTTTGCTAGGCTATCCAGATGCGGAAATTTTGTCGTTTGATGATGGAGAAATCAGGTCAGTTAACTATGAAGAAACCGATCACTACCGTGTGACGAAATATTTCCTGGAACACCGGGAGAAGTTTTTAGAGGATTTGTTTGCAGAAGAAGAATAAAGTGAGATGGTTAATTAATGAAAGCACAGTGATAGCGCTGTGGTAAATAAAGAGGGATCTTATGCCGATATGTCAACAATGCAACCATCAATGGACTTGGAGAGAGACGGTGAAGAGATTTTTCTCATTAACCAGTGAAGCCATTTGTCCAAACTGCCATAACAGACAGTATGTAACATCCAGATCAAGAAAAAAGCTTGGATTATTAAACTTTTTCCCACCTGTTGCCATTTTTGTTCCCTTAATTATAGGAGCCAAAATTTATGTATCGCTAAGTGTATTAGTATCAGAATTAATCCTAATGGTTTCATTTTTGCCGTACTTGATTGAACTTGAGAATGTAAAACAGTAAGTCTAAGAAGAAACACAGCAGTATAATTGTTTATCTAGCCTTATAATAAGATAATTATTTCTGGAGGGAAAACATTAGGGGAGGACAAACATGTTTAGTTCTTCTGACTGTGATGTTAGTAAATGTTCCCCTGAAAAGTTTATACCATTCTATTAAACATAAGGTGAAAATGGATAGATGCTTTGTCATAACTTTTATTCCTTATTTATAGAACACCTATATTACTTCGATTTTTTCCATAAGGATCTGGCAAATAACCAGGTTTTTCCTAGCGCACTTGTTGGTTCATCGTTTTTAACATCTTTCTCAAAGGTAGCTGGACCCGGTACACTTGGAGTTTCCTGCTTTGATTCTTCAGGCATTGAATCTGATGGTGCTTTAGTTTCCTCGTGTGTATGATGGGACGGTATCTTTGTTACATCAGTTGACTTAATCTCATTAGATGTATGATCGACTGGAGTTTTCTTTTCTTCTGTTATTGGTGCAGGAGTATACTCCTCATGTCCCTGATCATATTCCTGTGTATGGTCGTCTTCAGGAATTGCTGCTTTATCCTGTTTTTTCATTCCCTCGTCCTGTATAACTGTTTGTTGCTCTACTTTGTTCTCAACTGTTGAAATGTGCTCTTTCTCCTTCTCATCCTCTGAAATCTGTTTCTTCCCCACATTGAGGCTAGCAACATCTGTTGGCGACTCCTGATTAAGATGCAAGGATTGTGCTTTACTTTCCTCCACATTTTCCGACGCTGCTTGTTTCTTTTTCCTAGGTCTGCTAATTATATTTTTACTTCCATCGAGACGAGCACTGTAATATGTTTTTGTACCATGCTGGATAAAGATTGATTGCTGTTTATTATTGGAAGTACGGGTTGATCTGTTTGCATGTTGAACGGTATCTTGCTGCTGTTTGTTCGTTCTGCTTGTTTGGACTGAACCACCAAGCATATTTTGTAGCTGCCTGTATTCCGAACCGTGTGATCTCCGTTGCCTGCCCGCAGATACCGTATTTTTCAATTGACTTATTTCGTTTTTCTGTGAACCGATCTCCTGTTTCACTCTTGCTAAATCATGCTCTGCTTTTATCATCACCTTATCTACCTTTGATACCAGTTCCCGCATGCGAGCAGCACGGACTTCACCCTTAATTAAAGAAACGTCCTTTTTTAACTGGTTAATCGAATCATTAAGTGAGCGAATATGTGTGGTCCATTGCTGCTCCTCTTGTTCTTTACGTTTCATTTTACTTTCATAAGATTCTTCCATCATCTTCATTTCTCCTTTTAGCTTAACAAGTTCTTGCTGCAAACTGGAAATTACTGAAAGATTATCTTGCTGTTTGCTGGTGGTTAATTTGGAACCAGACTCTTTATATCTCGCTAGATCGCGTTTTAACTGACTAATCTCCTCTTCATTATAGAGCCTATATTGATACATAGTTATTCACCCTTTTTATAGCACATTAATATAATATTTGTGAAACATCAAATCGTGACAATTGTGCTATGTTTTTCGTCAAGAGCAGGCATTCATCATTCTAACGAAACGACTGTTTATGTCAGTGATAATTGCCCAGAATGTGCCTTGAAGGAAGTCTCCATTTATCGCTGGATTCATACAGTCATGCTTGTTGTGGTGGGGGAGCACTTTTAATAGTATGATATTCACCCATCTTCACAAATATCATGATATTTCCGCTCTTAAACTAAAACATTTTGGTGCATGTTGTCATAGGCTATATGGACATTAATCTTATTTGGAGGTGTTTGCATGATGCAAGCAAAGAATTTACCAGGAGGGCAGGAACTTCTGTGCATTAATACGGAAAAAGTATATGACTGGATTTTAAATGAAGCAACATTTGATCTAGCGTTAAACAATCTGGACTTACCATTAAATCCAGCAACAGGTGTCCAGTTAGAGTGTGATGATATTGATTTAGACACAGTAACTTGCGCTGTCGATCCTGCAGAAGTTGACCCAATTGTCGTTACAGGTCGTGAAAATCAGGTATTTAACATTGATGGGGAAGATGTAACACTACAAATCGTTAACATTCGTAAAAATTTTGATGTTACCATCTTTGTTAACTTAGTTGCAGCACTTGGAGGAACAAGAGTAGAAGTTGGAACTGTTCCTTTCACACGCTGTGAACAAGTAATCCTGTGTGCACCAACAGGAACAGATATTGACGTCACTTACACAGACCTTGACTGCTTTGTATGTACAGCAAGCTGTGATCCTGGAACAACAACAGAAATAGACGAATTGGATGTAACGGTGACAGTACGCCTTTGCCAAAGCATTAAATCAACTTTCCCTGTCACTTTAGAACTTGTTGCTGAATTCTGTCAGCCGCGTGACATTTTACCATTCCCGCCATGCCCGGCACCAACTATGCCAGCACAGTGCCCAGTGGTATTCCCGACAAACACAGGGAATAACGGATAAACAGACAACATAGGATAAAGAGAGGAGAGCTTCCTCTCTTTCTTTATTTTACCATCAATTAATTACGCTGGAAGAGGTGAGTATATTGTCACTTGAGCAGAAATTAGCGGAATGGCAGGAGATGCAAACAGCCTATTTGAAAAAAATTCGGGAACTGGTGGAAGGAATGAAATCATCATTACAAATAGTTCCTTATTTCACATACTCTCTTCAAGTTTCCCACCATTCCCATAAAGAAAATTACATTCTTGGGACCTTTCATGTTCAGAATGTAGGCCATCAGGCTGTCAACAATCCGATGATCTGTATTAAATTAACTCCACCGGAATTGTTCGAGTTTTCGGGTAAGTATGTATATCCAGATACGAAGCAGCCGATGCAATTAGCCAATGCCTGGGAGCGAATGAATGAGGCGGCGAACAAAGAAGAGTTCTGGCTAAGGCCTAAAAAGGAATCTATTGCCCCAGGAGAGACGATTTCTTTTTCGAATTTTCAGGTGAAATGGCTATCTGACACGACATATAATGGGTCGATTCAAGGTTTTGTCTATACGGATGAAATGAAAGAAGGACTCCATGCGGTCAATCAGATTCAGATAAATGGAACGATTGTGGAAGAGGAGGATTTCTATGAAGAAGAATAATTTCGACGGACTTGGCCGGCAATTAATTGCAAATTACTTAAAAAATTATGAAACTCAATTGGAAAAAAAAGATGGGGAGGGAAGCGGCAGTTTTGTTTTCCTTGATCATCAGACATTACAGATGATCCTTGCATACATGTTTGCACAGATGGAACAGGAGCAAACAGATACTTATGACACGTCAGAAATAGAATTACAGATAGAGCGGATCATTGCCCAACAGGAAGAGCAATTTAACGGAATCATCCGGATACTGGAAGAAAAGGTATAGCGATGAAGGAACGGTGGCTGTACCTGCCGATTGAAGTGAAGGTAAGAGAATGTGATGCAAAGCTGCTTCTGGCTTACCATGCAGTGAAAGATGACTACAATGTTGTAATTGGTGACCATCCCACAGTAGAAGAGATAGGGACAACGTATCCTGCAGGCATATTTTTTTCTAAAGGCGGTCCGCATGGATTCCGTAAAAGGGTGATTACCAGGGCAATGGAACACTCTCATAAAATCACAGAATTAGATGAAGAAGGGCTGATATTTGACAAGCAGCGCTACTTGCAGGACCGGATGCAAAAGCAAACACTGCAACTGGTAGATCAGGAATATTGCTGGGGCAAGCATCAATACGAGACAATAGTGCGGGCTTATCCGGATCTAAAACAAAAACTGCATATTACCGGGAATCCGCGATTTGACCTTTTAACCCCAACATACAGAAAGATATATGATCTGGAAAGACAGAAACTGAGGGAACGCTATGGTGAATTTCTGCTGGTTAACACAAGATTCTCCCAGTACAATACAGCAAAAGGCTTCAAGCAAACCATTCATTATAAACATATTGAAAAGCTATATTATTATTTTATTAAAATGATAAAAAAAGTTGCCAACTATTATCCGGACAGGACGATCATTATTAGACCGCATCCAGGTGAAAACTTTGCAAGCTACCGGAAGGAAATGAGTCTATTTTCCAATGTCCATGTAATTCATGAGGGGAATATTATTCCATGGATTTATGCAGCACAAGCAATTATTCATAATGGGTGTACTTCAGGGATTGAAGCCTTTTTACTCGACCAGCCGGTCATATCATACCTCCCGTTTGATACAAAGGAACCAGACATACCTAATCAATCCGGTCAAATGGCCACAACAGAAAAACAAGTAATTACATTAATCGGAAAAATCCTGAAGCAACAGCCACTTCCAAATCCCCCTGTCAGTCAATTGGACTATTTTACATGGTCTGCTGACAGTTATGCCTTTGATGCGATACTTTCATTATGTAACCGGATTTCGTTACCACCACCTGTTAATCAAATTTCTAAGAAACAAGCTGTTAGACGACAGCCATTCATAAAAAGAAGGAAAAGAAAATTTACTTTAACAGAAGAAGAAATACGTTCTTTCTTTCAAAAGGTAAATAAAGTGAACGAAACGGAATTATCCTGCACGATAAAAGGAATAGGTGCGAATGTCTTTCATATAGCACCTTAGCCTTTCATGCAGCAGCCGCCACCGCTTCGTTTAATGGTTGCTTTTCTTTTAATTGTGGAAGTAGTTAAAGTAATTGGTGCTTCTGTCTTTGCCCGGTCATTTTTTGTTTGTTGACGAATTTCTTTTGCTCTCAAAAAAATCAACTCCCTCAAGTTTGATAATCTATTATATTTTCTGGAGAATTGTATGCGTGGGCAGAAAGAGAAAACAGGCTAAAATAACTTGGCACTACTACTTGAGGGAATCGTATAAGAAGTACGTCTGGTTAATGCTTCACCTGTGTTCATTGAAGTGTTGGATTGAAAACGCAGCTGTTTTAATTGGTGAATTTGCTGGTTCTGTGCTTCTATGTCTTTTTTTACCATACTGAATTCTTCCTCCATTCTTTCCATAAATGGATCCAGTTTTCCTAATACATCCTCTGTATCCACCTCGTCCAGCGCTTCTCTTATCAATTGAATCTCTGATTTGATTTCTTCAATTGCCTGTATCATTTGA
Organism: Gracilibacillus ureilyticus; assembly: GCF_900111195.1. Lineage (GTDB taxonomy): Bacteria > Bacillota > Bacilli > Bacillales > Amphibacillaceae > Gracilibacillus > Gracilibacillus ureilyticus. The sequence continues at coordinate 142,436 of NZ_FOGL01000009.1, read as the reverse complement.
TAAATTTTCTGTTCCATAACCATACTCCTTTCAGAAATACATTCACTGCTATCCTATTGAATTCGTCTAAAAAGTGTGAAAAAAGTATGAAGATGATTAACCATTTCTGGACTCTTGTCATAGGTTATTTGTGTAAGGAATTTGAATGGAGGTGTAGAAAGTGAAACAGTCTCACTATGTACCAGGTGGTCAGGAATTGCTTTGTATACAAACAGATAAAGTGTACGACTGGATTATTAATGAAGCAAGCTTTGACTTAAATGTAACAGGGCTTGACTTACCAATCAATCCGGTTACAGGTGTACAATTGGAATGTGCGGATATTGTTCCTGAATCAGCTACCTGTATTGTAGAGCCTGATGAAGTCCTGCCAATTGAAGTCACTGATCGCCGGGATCAATTTTTTCAAATTGATGATCAGGAAGCAACATTGCAGCTTATTACGATTCGCAAAAATTTTCAGGTAACACTGTTTGTTGATTTGATTCCGACACTCGGCGGTACAACAATTGAAGTGGGAACAGTGCCATTTACCCGTTGTGAACAAATTATCCTTTGCGCTCCGGAAGGAACTGATATAGTAGTAAATCATACGGATTTAAGCTGTTTTGTCTGTAATGTAGCTTGTGATCCCGGGACAACGACAGAGGTAGATGAGATAAATGCGACAGTAACTGTCCGTCTTTGTCAAAGCATTCAATCAACATATCCGGTAACAATTGAAGTGGTTGCAGAATTCTGTGAGCCAAGAGAAGCCATTTTCCCATTGCACACCTGTCCGCAACCTGTCATTCCGCCACAGTGTCCGGTGATTTTTCCGGTAATGGAAGAAGTGAGGGGTTTTCCGGAAAAGGAACCATTTGGAATACCCTATGAAAAACCGGTAAATGATTCTTATAAAAATTCAAGCGAGAAACAACAAGAAGATTACTATCAGAAGCTGGATGAGGAGTTAGAAGAAAAACGAGAAGAGCAATCTTTAAACAAGCAAACACCAGAAATTCGGTCAGATTCGTCAAAAAGTCTGTTTGAAGCAGTACAAAAATTAATAAATGCGGAGCAAGTCTCGCTTGAGTCTGATTCAGGAGAGGAATAATTATCCTCTCCGTTTTTTCTCATGCACAAAAAGGGCGAGATTCGTGGGCCGGGGTCTTTAACTCTTTTTCTTAAAACAAATATACATATACAGTACAACTAGAAAATCTAGTCATTAGAAAGAGGGAGCGACCGTGTACTTTCAAGGAAAAAAGATTTTAGTAATTGGCGGGACTGGGACAATCGGTACAAGCATTGTCCAGCAATTGCTGAAAGAGAGCCCTGATTTGATTCGAGTATTCAGCAGGGATGAATATAAACAACATCAGATGAAACTATCTTTTTCAAATGAAGAGAAATTACAATTTATGATTGGTGATGTCCGAGATTACGATCGTGTCCTTCAGGCAATGGAAACAATTGATTATGTCTTTCATGTTGCAGCAATGAAGCGAGTCGAAACAAGTGAAGAAAATCCGCTGGAAGCTGTAAAAACAAACATCCTTGGCACACAAAATGTAATGAAAGCAGCAGCTGACCAGCTTGTAAAAAAGGTTGTGTTTACAAGCACGGACAAAGCTATTTCACCAACCAATACCTATGGTGCAACGAAATTGATTGCCGAACGGATGATTGCAGCAAATAATTTTGAGCAGTCGACCGTTATTGCCAGTGTTCGCTTCGGAAATGTGATGGGGTCACGAGGATCTGTCATTCCGCTGTTTAAAGAGCAAATTTTGAAACAGAAAAAAATAACGGTAACGGATTTGCAGATGACTCGGTTTATGATGACATTACAGCAGGCAACAGACTTAACCATCCATGCACTAAAAGAAGCGAAAGGCGGGGAGATATTTGTGTTAAAGATGCCTGTCGTAAATCTTGGTGAGCTGGCTGACGTATTAATAGAAACAACCTGTGAAAAGCACGGCATTGACAAATCAACCATCGGCATCGAGGTAACAGGGTTACGACCTGGTGAGAAAATGTATGAGGAACTCATGACGATAGATGAATCACAATTCGCATGGGAATTGCCGGAAATGTTCATCATTCCCAATAATAAATCGACCGTTTACGAGAATGCGACAAGAGCTGCACAATCAACCTACAGCTCTTCCAGTCAGGCCTCCATCAGCTGCAGTGAATTAAAACAGATGTTGAGTAAAGCACAATTAATATAAAAGAAAGGCAAGGAGATAATGATGGATACGTTTCAAAAAAATTACTGGTCGATGTATCTTGATTTCATTCGAGATTTCGAAGGAATTATTTACCGTGGCTACTCTTTACCTTACTTTTGTCATTTGCCAAGTTATATTTTACCGAATACAGCCATTATGCAGGCATTAAAAAAAACGGAATACAGTAACAACCTGACCAGCCATGTGGGGACACAAAAAGAATTTCAGCAAGTATTCAATCAATTTGTGCAGTCCCATACCATCCAGCGAAGCCAGAAGCCTAAAGGCAAAGTTGTGATCCATCTGGATAAGCTGCTGCGATTTCCTGCTGCCATGATGAATCAACTGGATCAGAAGCGGACGATTTTGTTATCGAATGGGAAGCTGACAGGTCAGCAGACGACAGTGTCCAATCGTGTAAAACGGGCAAGAAAACATGCTACTGCTGTTCCGATTGCCAATACCATCACAGTTAATCAGACTAAAGTAAAAAATAATCATCCTGTGAATTACAAAATGGCCAATAAGATGGTAACACTATCTTTGGAAAATTACGGGAGAGATATTGGCAAAGATATTTCCCTTGTTCAAAAGCAGGCGAAAAAACTGCTGGATAAATATAGGGATCATCACCTATATAGTCACAATGCATTCAGAAAATGGCTGTTAAACAATATCAAAGTAGTAATGCTGCAAATTGATGCAACACAGAAATTTTTAAAGCATATTGCCGTTTCCTGTGTGGTTGTCTCAACAACACATAGTTATGTTAACAGGATACTGGCAGTTGTGGCAGCATCAAAAGGTATTCCGTCCATCTGTATGCAGCATGGAATTATCGCAAGTGAATTGGGATATCTGCCTAAGATTGCGACAGTTGATGCGGTGTACGGCAAGTATGAAAGAGACTGGTTTCTCAACAATGGAGCACCGAAAGGATCTGTTGAGGTTATCGGTCATCCCAGGTTTGATCAAATTTCACAGAAATCGAAAGTGAACCGGACCATTTTCCAGCGAAAACTTGGACTGAACCCAAAACGGAAAACTGTCATGATTGCCGTAAGAGGCAGGGAAGATGTAGAGCAATGGCGCAGGCTGATTCTGACCCTTTCAAAAAAAATACCATTAAATATTGTCATTAAAAATTATCCCAGCAGATCACCGCATGAACTGACAAAAGTATTCCCTCATGTCCATTCTACACAGAATTATCACTTATATGATATTTTCGCTAATGTAGATGCCGTAATATCCTATCCGTCAACAGTGGGATTGGAGGCAATGATTAGTAATAAACCTGTCTTTATTTTAGATAAAAATGTGAACGGCAATACAGCGTATTATCAAAAACTGGACCATTTAATGAAGAAAAACACGAAAGAACTGGCTAACCAGGTGATCAATTATTTCACCAAGCCGTCTGCGAAGAAGCTGGGTGATGCGAAAAGGCAGGCCTTTCTGCAGCAGGCATATATGACAGAGAAAAGATCGATGGATCGGTTAATTGTCCTTATCAACCGTTTGACTAAATAAGGGAGGAGGAAAAGAGGATGAACACATATACGCAAAATTACTGGTCATTCTATATGAATTATCTCAAAGATTTCGAATCATTGGAGTACAAAGGTTATAAGCTATCCTACCTGATCCATTTTCCGAGTCTCGTCAGAAAGCATAAGGAATTCTGGGCAAGACTTTCCGATCCGGAGTTTTCCAAAATAGTCAAAAAGCAATTCAGCGCAAAAGAAGTGCAGCAGGATTTTAACAGGTATATTCGTTCATTAAAGCCGACAAGAATATCAGGATCTAAATATGGCAAGACAGTATTTATAGCTGATCGATTACTTCGTTTTCCGAAAGAGACTTTTACTAAATATTTTCCAAGAAAAGAGACAATGGTTGTGATTACAAGTAATAAAAGTGATAAGAGTCAGCTGGAAAGAGATAATGCGGCATATTATGAAAGAATGGGGATGCCTTTTCAGTATTTATCGAAGTATAAACGCAAAGTTCATGGTTCCAGAACACAGATCATGCTGCAATTAGATCGGTTATTTAAAAAATATAAAACAAACTTTATCTACCGTGATGAAATGTTTCAAAATACGTTTCGTGTCAAAATTGATGCAACGATTAAGTTGCTTGAAATGGCAGAGCATTTGATCGATGCTGAACCAATTGGCTGCTTTGTTATTTCAAGCCCTAATCACTATGGCAGGGTTGTGGCGTTTGCTGCTGCAAAAAAAGGTATCCCTACCGTCTGCATGCAGCATGGCATTATTGGCAACGAATTAGGTTATATCCCGAAAGTTGCTACAGTTGATGCCCTTTATGGCCAATTTGATGTGGACTGGTATCTTCAAAGAGGAGCAAAACCGGGATCACTGGCAATTATCGGTCATCCCCGCTTTGACCAGGCTTTGAAAAAAGCTAAATATTCAAGAAGCAGATTTGCCCAGCTATTAGGGATTGATAAAAGCAAAAAAACGTTACTGCTCATTGTAAGGGAAAGTCGGAATCTGAAAAAATGGCAGCAATTGATTCAGCAGATTAGTAAACAACTAAATGTCAATATTCTTTTGCGTGATTTTGAGAATGATAAGGTGCATCCACTGATGAAGCAATTTCCGGAAATACGATCAACAAAATCGATGCAATTATATGATTTGCTTCCAAGGGTGGATGCAGTAGTTTCCTATACTTCCACTGTGGCACTTGAGGCCATGTTAGTAGGCACACCCTGTTATATTATGCATTCCACCATTCCTGGCTACTCGGGATATTATGATTCTCTCAGCCCTTTTATCCAGAAGGACCCTGTCCCGCTGTCAAAATTAATTATCCGTTTTTTTGAAGACGGAAAACAGAGGCAATATGCAGAGGCAAAGCGGAAAAAATTTCTGTCATATGCTTACCCGCAAGGTGTTCCATCAGGGAAAAAGCTGAAGAAATTAATCGATCGATTAAAACAGCAGAAGTAAGGAGTAGGATGAATGAAGAATGAGAAAAAATCAGTTGAAGAGGTTCATAATTACTGGATTCGTAAAAGCTCACCAGAAGCTTATCTGATCCACAGGGAGAGAAGTGAATTTCTGCTTCCATATATTCGAAAATATGCTAACACAGATAATTCTATTCTGGAGATAGGCTGTAATGCAGGAAGAAACCTGCAGACATTATTCGAAAATGATTTTAAAAGACTGGCAGGGATTGAGATAAGTAAACAGGCAGTTGAGAAACTTAAAAAAACTTATCCTGCTTTGGCTGCCCAATCAGACGTTATTCATTCTCCGGTAGAAGAGTGGATTAAACAAGTACCATCAGGTCATTTCGATCTTGTCTTTACAATGGCCGTACTGGAGCATATTCATCCAGACAGTGAATGGGTTTTTGAAGAAATTGCAAGAATCAGCAGGAAGCATATTTTAACAATTGAAGATGAGAATACAACGAACTGGCGCTTGTTTCCAAGGAATTATCAAAAAATATTTGAGCAGTTCGGTTATCAACAAGTGGAAGAAAAGGACTGCAAAAAGGCAGACCTTGAGAAATATCGTCTGCGGATTTTCGAAAGAATAGGACGTGCTTCTTCCTAATAAGCTAATAAAAATCAATTAATCTAAGAAAGGATGAAAGTTATTGAACATTCTTGTTACAGGTGGTGCAGGTTTTATTGGAAGGTGGGTTGTCAAACGTTTACTTGATGATAACCATCTTGTCTGGGTATTAGATGATTTATCGAATGGCAGAAAAGAGAATTTAGTAGAATTTGAGTCAAATCCAAACTTTCAAGGCTTAACAATTGGGGATATCAAAGACCAGTCCCTGCTTGAAAGGCTTTTTACAAATGACTTTTCGATTTGCTATCACTTGGGAGCAAGTATTAATGTTCAGGATAGTATTGATGAACCTGAAACAACTTTTGCGAATGATGTGACAGGTACCTTTCAAGTTTTGGAACAATGCCGCAAACATCAGGTTAAACACGTATTTATGAGCACATGTATGGTTTACGAACGTGCTTATGATGAAGAGGGAATCAGTGAAGAGAATCCTGTCAAGCCAGCTTCACCATATGCTGGTGCAAAACTGGCAGCAGAAAATATGGTTATGTCCTATTATTATGCTTATGACCTGCCTGTAACAGTTATTCGCCCATTTAACACATATGGACCTTTCCAGAAAACGGGTGGAGAAGGCGGAGTTGTAGCAATATTTATTAAAAATAAATTAGCAGGAAAAAACCTGTCGATCTATGGTGACGGAACCCAAACAAGAGATTTACTGTATGTGGAAGACTGTGCGCGGTTTGTTGTCGAGACTGGCTATTCAGATCATGCCAACGGTCAAATAATCAATGCAGGACTTGGCAAAGACATATCAATTAATGATTTGGCGCAATTAATTGTTCAGGATAAACAGCGAATCAGACATGTGGAGCATATCCATCCGCAAAGCGAAATTCCAAAGTTGTTATGTAATTTTTCCAAAGCAAAACAATTATTGAACTGGGAACCAACCTACAGTCTGGAAGAGGGGATCCGGGAAACGGAAAAATGGATCGCTTCTACCGACTTAATGTAAGGAAGATTCTTATGCCTAAACGAGAGAGCTTTTTACCATATGGAAAACAGTGGCTGGATGAGGCGGACATTCAGAAAGTATTTCAAGTACTGGAAAGTGACTGGCTGACAACAGGTCCGATGATTCCGGAATTTGAACAAAAGGCAGCAGAGTATGTTGGGGCGAAGTATGCTGTAGCATTTTCAAGTGGTACAGCAGCATTACATGGGGCATGTTTTGCTGCCGGGATTACTAAGGGGGATGAAGTAATTACAACACCGATGACCTTTGCTGCTACGAGCAATGCGGTGTTATATCAGGGAGCAATACCGGTATTTGCAGATATTGATCCAGCTACGTACAATCTATCTCCTGATACTGTCGAAAGTTCGATTTCTGAGAAAACAAAAGCAATTATTGCTGTGGATTTTACCGGTCAGCCTGCAGACTATGATGCCATAAATGATATTGCCAAAAAGCATCATTTACCGGTGATTGCAGATGCAGCTCATAGCCTTGGTGCCACATACAAAGGAAAAAAAGCCGGCACATTAGCAGATATGACGATGTTCAGCTTTCATCCTGTCAAGCATATTACAACTGGAGAGGGCGGAATGATCACTACAGACGACCCGGTTTATTATCAGAGACTGCGGGATTTCCGGTCACACGGCATTACACGTGATCCATCAAGATTAGCTAAGACAGATGAACCGTGGTATTACGAAATGCACTCATTAGGATTTAATTACAGAATGACAGATATTCAGGCAGGGTTAGGTATTAGCCAGCTGGAAAAATTAGATCATTTTCTTGATAAAAGAAGGCAATATGCCAACAAATATACTTCCACTTTCGCATCCGATCCACTCATCACACCACCATATCAGCATCCTGATACCAATTCAAGCTGGCATTTATATGTGCTGAAACTTGATCAGTCTCTAGACAGAAAAGAGATTTTCAACAAACTGCATGCCGAAAACATTGGTGTCAATGTGCACTATATTCCCGTTTATCTTCACCCGTATTATCAGCGGTTAGGCTATCGAAAAGGTCTCTGTCCAGAGGCAGAAAAGCTATACGAAAAGATGATTACTTTACCGCTTTTTCCGAAGATGAGCGAAAAAGATGTGGGTGATGTGATAAAAATCGTTACATCATTGACAGGCGGGATAACAAAATGAGAGTTGTTGCCATTATACAAGCACGCATGGGTTCGTCTAGATTACCAGGCAAAGTGATGAGAAAAGTGCTAGGTAAACCGCTTATCGCCTATCAGCTGGAAAGAGTCCGTCGTGCAGCAAATATTGATGAAATCATGATAGCTACTACGACAGAAAAAAATGATGATCCGATTGTGACATTCTGTGAAGAAGAAAAAGTGCCATATTACCGCGGTTCGGAGCATGATGTTCTTTCCCGGTATTATCATGCGGCCCGCTCTGCGGGTGCAAACGTGATTGTCAGGCTTACATCAGATTGTCCGCTGATTGATCCGGCAGTCATTGAAAAAATAGCAGGTGCATATTCTGGATCATCAGCATATGTATCCAATGTGGTAAAACGAACATTCCCGCGCGGAATGGACGTCGAAGTTTTTTCAATGGAATTGCTTGAAATGATGTATCATGAAGCAACATCGGAAAGAGACCGGGAGCATGTTACCACATTTATCCGCGAGCAGCCTGACCGCTTCCAATTATGCGATATAACAAACGGCACCGACTATAGTAAATACCGCTTAACCGTTGATACAATCGAAGACTTCACCGTTATCAGAAAAATTATTGAATATTTATACCCATCCAACCCTTCCTTTACTCTGGATGATGTCATTAATTTATTAAACAGGCATCCGGATTTACTAAAAATTAATGCACACATTGAACAGAAAAGGTGAGGAAAATGCAAGTGATTTTTCGGACAGATGCATCAACAGAAATCGGAACAGGACATGTGATGCGATGTCTTGTTTTAGCGAATGACTTAAGAAAATTTGGAGCAAAGGTTGCATTCATCTGCCGTAAGCTCCCCGGCAATTTTTTTTCAAAGATAACAGAGGCGGGCTTTCCTGTCTTCGAAGTGGGGGACGACAAACATGCGGCAGAGACACGTCAGCTTCTCCAATCGTGCGAAAAAACAGATTGGCTGATTGTCGATCACTATGAGCTTGATTATCTGTGGGAAGAAGAAGTGAAGCCATTCGTTAAAAATATGATGGTGATTGATGACCTAGCCAATCGACGTCACGACTGTGATGTATTACTTGATCAAAATCATGTAGCCAATAGGATGAATCGGTATGACCAGCTAGTTCCTGAAGATGCGGTACAATTACTCGGTGTTCAGTATTTATTATTACGGAATGAATTTCGGCAAACAGCACCTATTGTTAAACAAAATCAGTCAGTTCGTAATGTACTGATCTCATTTGGCGGCAGTGATCCGACAAATGAAACGATGAAAGCTCTCACCGCTGCAGCTAGCATACCTGACATTAAAGTGGATGTGGTGATTGGAAAAGCAAATCCACATGTTAGGGAAGTGAAAGCATTTTGCCATTACAAACCTTTTTTTCATTTACACCATAACATTGATTATGTAGCGGAATTAATGGCAAAGGCAGACATTGCCATTGGTGCAGGGGGAACGACTACATGGGAAAGAATCTATATGCTGCTGCCAACATTAACAGTAGAAACAGCGGCAAATCAAGCCGAGATTTTAGCAATGGTTGCGAAAGAAGGCCTTGTATGTCATTTAGGAAAATCCGAACAGGTAACTGCTGAAACAATTTCTGATCAGCTTTTAACATTTATTTCTGAGCCTTGCAGGTTAACAGAAATAAGAAAGAAGGCAGCATCATTTCGGAAACAGATGGATCCATTAGCTGTAGCGAGATTTATTATGAAAGGCGGGGAATGATGGTATTATATCCATTAACAGAAGCCTATTTATCACTTGTATTAAAGTGGCGTAATGCAGATCATGTACGTTTGTTTATGTATAACGATGAGCTGATCAGTCTGGAAGAACATCAAGCGTGGTTTGATAAAATTTCCAATGATCCTGCTCGTCGTGTTTTCTTGTATTTTGAAAACGACCTTCCACTCGGCCTTGTGCAGATTTCCGATATTCACCAGCAAAATAAGCGGTGCTACTGGGGATTTTATATTGGGGAAAAGGATGCGCCAAAAGGTTCTGGAACGCGGATGGGAAGGCTGGCTATAGAGAAGATGTTTACAGAGCTGAAACTGAATAAAATTTGTGCAGAAGTAATCGCAACAAATGAGGTAAGTCTGCATTTTCATGAGAAACTCGGTTTTAAACGGGAAGGGTTGTTTCAACAGCATATCAGAAAAGGCAGTGACTATCTGGATGTGATACCAATGGCGCTGTTTCGTGAAAATTGGCTGAAAGGGGGAGAGCAATGATGAAGATTGGAGATATCCATATTGGCAGTGATCATCCACCGTTTATTATTGCGGAAATGTCAGGCAATCATAATCAATCATTAAATAAAGCGTTGGAAATTGTAGAAGCGGCAGCGGAAGCAGGTGCCCATGCATTGAAAATCCAGACATATAAGGCAGATACGATGACACTTAATCAAACGAACCAGCAGTTTGTTATCAGTGATAAGGAAAGTCTCTGGAAGAACCAGTCTTTATACAAATTATATGAAAAGGCACATACTCCGTGGGAATGGCATGATGCCATATTTTCTCGCTGTAAGGAGCTCGGAATGATTGGTTTCAGCTCACCTTTTGACGAAACAGCAGTGGATTTCCTTGAAACATTGAATGTACCATGTTATAAAATTGCTTCATTTGAATGCACAGATATTCCACTTATACGCAAAGTAGCAGCACTGAATAAACCGATGATTATTTCTACAGGAATGTGTACGGCAGCAGAAATTGATGAAACTGTAAGAGCTGCAAGGGATGCAGGGTGTGAGAATATCGTTTTATTAAAATGCACGAGCACCTATCCGGCAACACCGGAAAATACAAATATACGGACAATTCCGAATATGCGGGAAATATGGGGCTGTGAAATTGGTTTGTCTGACCATACAATGGGAACAGGAGTAGCTGTAGCAAGCGTTGCATTAGGTGCCACTGTTATTGAAAAGCATGTAACAATGTCAAGGGCAGAAGGAGGGGTTGATGCTGCATTCTCCTTAGAACCGGACGAACTGGCTCAGTTAGTTACAGAAACGAAGCGGGCATGGCACGGGTTGGGGAAAGTCCATTACGGCACAACAGAAGCAGAAGGAGCATCAATGAAATACCGCAGATCCTTGTATGTTGCCAAAGATATGAAAAAAGGAGAGCATTTCACAAAAGAAAATCTGCGTGTCATCCGTCCTGGTTACGGACTCCCGCCGAAATACTACGATATCTTACTCGGAAAACAAGTTAATCAGGATATCGCAAGCGGAACACCTGTAAAATGGGAGATGATTTGATCTTTATAAGTTAAAAAGGCCGAACGTTGAGCCGAATAATTACATTCGGATTCGTTCGGCCTTTTTTGTTTTTAACAGAGCAGTGATGCCTCCAGGGAGCAGAGTCTCACTTTATTCTGATTGATGCTGCTTTGAATGATGCGGCTTTCGTTCCCAGTTTGGAATATAGCCGTTTTTTTCAAGTTTGTCATATTTAGCTTTCACATGTTCGATCATTTTGTCAGCTTTTGCTTCGGAATATACACCATACTCTACATACTTGTTAATGATCGCCACTTTTTGATTCATAGCCTCATTGTGCATTTTCGAAATTTCCTGTTTTTGTTCATCTGTAAGCATAACATTCTCGTTCGTTTCAGCAGAGAATGCAGAAGCAAATACGAATGATATCACAGTTATTGCTGCAGCAAAAATCAGTTTTCTCATGATTATCACACTCCATTCTTTTTCCTTAGAGTGTGAAGATTGCTTCCTGTTTATTCATCATATTATTTTAAATCCTGCATTGCCTTTTTAAATTCATTTCTGTTATCTACAATCACTTTATCCAGCTTTTGCAGTAATTGATTGAATTGGGAATTATCTAACTGATCTTTCATAAAATACTGATAGAAAAGCATAAAGGCATAAGCGATCCCTGTATTATCCACATATACTATTCCATTTCCGCTTTGTTTTACACTGGAGTTACCATTTTCATTAATAATTTCTGCTTGCCAAAATTCCTTAAAATACTTATCCAAAGATTCTTTTACCATTTGATCAACAGTATTTCTTAAGTTCTGTTCGGTTTGTTCCATTATTATCTCCTTTCAACTTACAATATATTGGTACTATATGTAACGGAAGTCTATTCAGTCTGTTCGTTTTCCCTAGTATTATAAAAAAACAGGATCAGAGCATAATGCCTGATCCTGTTCTCACGCTACAATTATTCTTCTAATTCAGACTCAGATTCTGAGAAAGCTTTTGAGTTACCGCTATATTTAACGAACGAGTTTCCGTTGAAGACAGCGACGCGTGTTTTGTTAGTACCTTCTACTTCACCTTCTACTTCACCTTCCACTTCGCCCTCAATTTCACTGTCTACTTCAGCTTCAGATTTACTTTTAGATTTCGCTTTTGCTTCAGCCTCTAATTCATATTTTCTAATTTCTTCCGCAACAATAATCGCAAAATCCTCTAAGCTGAATGTTCCGTTTTTACCATCTTTACTCATCTTCATTCCTCCTGTTTTCTGATACACCATTTTATCTCATTGCTAATCGTGAGTGAGTCCATAGTGGAGCATGGTCCCACTCTTTTTCGCTAGTTCATGCAGGGGATGGCTGAATAATAAGCCACAACACCATTTTTCAGGATAAACACTTAATATTTGTGTTTACCTTTCCCTTCATCATCTTCCAATTCTGATTCAGACTCTGCAAAAGATCTGGAATTCCCGCTGTGTTTGATGAACGAGTTTCCATTAAATGCTTTCACATACGTTTTGTTTGTTCCTTCCACTTCACCCTCAACTTCGCCTTCCACTTCACCTTCGATCTCGCTGTCTACTTCAGCTTCTGATCTGCTTTTCGCTTTTGCTTTCGCTTCAGCTTCAAGGTGATACTTACTGATTTCTTTTGCTAAAATAATTGCAAAGTCTTCTACTCTGAATAAACCGTTATTTTCGTTAGTTCCCATTTCAATTCCTCCTTTCAGTTGATACTTCATCATACTCTGAATACGTTCGATTCGTATGGTCAAAAACAGGAAGATATTTACACATTTTGTATCGGAGATGACGAAAAGTTGGAAGAAGCTTAACGGGAGCGTATCTGCAGGTTGAGGAAATCGTCTATTTGTCACTCAATTAAATATTCATCCGCGTTTTCTTTCACTAAATAAATATGTAATTAAGAAAGTACCGCCAATCATCATCGGTAAGCCAAACATAAGAAATGATTCATTGCTCGGAAATTCCCATCTTAATGTTAAAACATGTAAACTGAGGAAGAAAATTATCAAACAGCCAACCATAAAAAATTGTCTCAACTTTATCATCCTTTCAAATAAATGGTTTATAAAAATGCTAAAATATGGTATGTTTATTGTAGAAATTAGGAGGGATTATACTGGATTTCCTTACATTGTTATTTTTATTTGCAATCACTTTACACAACATGGAAGAAGCATTATGGTTACCAAAATGGTCAGAAAATGCCGGAAAGTTTCAAAAAAAGGTAAAACAAAACGAATTCCTGTTTGCGGTTATTGTCATTACCTCAATGGCGTACCTTACAGTGTTCTTTCATTATGTATTGGGCAATATGATCACCACCATTATTCTTGTTGGATTTCTCGGTGCCATGGTGTTTAACGCCATTTTCCCCCATCTTATTGCATCAATTATTCTCAAACAATATGCCCCGGGAGTAGTTACAGGTGTATTACTTCATTTACCTGTAAACAGTTATATCATTTATCACTATGTTCAGGCAGACAAAATATCATGGGTTGGTGTTATATTGGCAACAGTTTTTATTGGGGTTATTTTGTTAAGCATGATTCCGGTATTGTTCAGAGTTGGAGCGAAGATTTTGCCTAAATCTTAAATAAAAGGATGAGTCAATGACGTTTTATGGAAAGTCGAAAGTTGTACCATTATCACTATTAATGATTTCTTATATTATATTAGGCAATCAGCATCACCTGGAATATGGGAGACTTTATTTTGTTATATTGATAATTATGACACTTGCTACCGCTATTTTTGTCAATATCCGGCTCACCATCGAGGAGAAGATTATCCATTATACAGTTGTATTCGGCAAATACACGATTTATGCCAGGGAAATAACCCCGGACCAAATTAAAGAGATCAAAGGAAAGCGGCTTAGCTGGTATCTAATCGGTAACACCTTAGTGATGAAAAAAGGATTAAACTATCAACTCCAACAATTTAAGCCTGATACGATTTTTGAACAGTTAGAACAGTTTGCTGAGGAAAATGGAGTATCAGTGAATTTTTCAAAAGATTATAAGGTATTAAGGAGAAGGCAAGAACGGCTTGAGCGGGAGAAAACGATGTAAAAAACTGGAACGGAAATATCTGAATGAGGAAAAGGAGAGTTATAGATGCTTATTTCCCAATTGGATTCTTCTAACCTGACAGACGAACAGATAACAAAATTGCTATATGGCGATATAGAGGATGATGGCAGGGATGGTGACTGCATATTTGTCGTAGGAAGCAGCAAAGCAGTGGAGTACCGCTTGCCGAAGACGGTGGAACTGTATCAAAGTAAACGGGCACAAAAAATATTGTGTTCCGGTGGAGGAAGGTGGCCTGGCAGCAACTATACTGAAGCGGAACAGCTGAGGCAGGCGGCAGTTCATATGGGTGTTCCGAATGAAGATATCCTGATAGAGGATATCTCTCTTCATACAAAGGAGAACGTGATTGCTTCATTACTCGTCCTTGACAGAAATTTTTTACTGCATAAGGTAAAACGGCTACTCGTTGTGACAAATGCTTTTCATATGAGAAGATTGTCTTTAACATTACAAACCTATATGCCGGATTGGATCGAATTTACTTTATGCCCTGTTAATGACCGGAACACAAGAAAAGATAACTGGTTTGCATCCGAAGTAGGCAGAGAACGGGCGATGAAAGAAGCGAAGAAAATCATTGATTATGTAAAATTAGGGGTATTGAAAGATATGGAGATTCTTTAACTAACTGACTGCTTTGAAGATTGAAACGGGGGGATTGATTTGCTAAAAAGTTATACAGCGTGGTCCTTCTTTCTTTTGTTTTTATGTATCCTTCTCTCCTGTTACGGTATTTATTCCTCATTTGCGCACACGTGGGAAATTACACCACCCGTCTATGTTTTATTACTGATCAGTTTCGCAGGTCTTGTCTTAAGTTTAATTGGTCTGCAGCGAGCAGAAAGTTCCCGGAAGATATTCTTAGTGTGGTTAAGTCTCATTTTATCAGTCTTACTTATATGTGGATTGCTTATTGCAGCTTTCTTGCTTTCGGTAGGAAAATCTTTAGGTTCTGCCAGTCATCTTTTTAACAACAGAGTCTCCTGATGGAAGGTATGTGATTGAATTTTATCAGTGGGATCAGGGTGCAACTGGAACATTCGGAATAAGAGCGGAATTCAATGGTCCGCTTTGGTTTACAAAAGATATTTATTATGAACGGAGAACGGAAAATGCTGATGTGAAGTGGCTGGATAATCATACAGTTTCCATCAACGGAAATACACTTGATTTGGCAAAAGGGGAAAAATTCGGATATCTGTTTAAGGAAGGAGATGGATAAAATGATAGGAGTATTAACAACCATTGCTATATTTTCAGCTGCTATTGCTTTTGCAATGATGGATACGCAAAATGAAAATGATTAGTAATTATTCTTACATTTTTGATCGATTTTGCAGGAAAAATGGTCATTTTTGAAGAATGTAATAAGGTATACGAGAAGCTCTCCGCATCTAAAAGTCTTACATCAAAATTCTTTTATTGGAGGAAAAGGATGGAAGGAAATCTTAAATATGCTCTTACCGCTATGGTATATATTATTAGCGGGTTTCTTATTTTCATAGGTTTGTTAGCGCTATTAATGAATGATTGGAATATCTTCCTATGGAGCGTTTTGCCGGGAATAACAGCAGGTGGATTAGGGCTCGTCTTTACATACAGACCGGAAAAGCCATCAGAGAAACCACAGGAACTTTTAGATGTTTTAATCGATGAGCAAGGGGAATTGTAACACAATGGAGGTGGTTAGTAACGATGGCAAAATGGCTCGGAATAACAGCAGGAACTCTTAGTATGATTCTGTGGATCGTTTTAATTACGGATAATTTTGCAGCAGATGTATTCTTTCGTACATTGCTTACATTGCTTCTGCCAGCATGTATGGCTATTTACGGTTCCATTAAAAACAAGAGAGTATTTCTTTTTATATCATTTATATGGTCCTTGCCGATTAGTGCCTACTTTTTACTGACAACAAGCATTTATGCGATTTTTGCTGCTACTTGTTTGTGCTATTTAGTTAGCTTTTTCCTAATGAAGAAAGGAGAAGAATAGTTGTCTTATCCAATCAGAGTTCGTGCAGGGGCCGTTATCATTGAGAGCAGCCGGATTCTTTTAATAGAATTTGATGATGAGAAAGGGGTTCATTACAATTTGCCAAGCGGAGGTGTAGAGCATAATGAAACCATTCAGGATGCCGCAAAACGTGAAGCGAAGGAAGAAGCTGATGTGGAAGTAGAAGTTGGCCCTCTTGCTTTTGTATATGAATATGAACCCAAGCTAAATAATTATAAATATGGTGATACTCATTCATTAAGCCTCTACTTTGAGTGTAAGCGATATCAGAACTCGAACCCTCAATTTCCAGCTAATCCTGATCCAAATCAGACTGATGTGAAGTGGATTTCTATCGAAGATTTTGATGATATAGTATTATATCCGAATATTAAGAATCATATAAAAAATTATTTGAAAAGCAAGTCCCGTATTGACTTAATCCAGGAAAACCAATTGCCCCCAGTGGAGAGGAGCGTAAAGGCTAAGTGATGATAGGGAACAGACTGAGAAAAGAACGGGAGAACGGATTCAAAGATTATGAATCTGGAACATGCGCAGGATTATTTAAATTTATTGTGAGAAAGGGAATATTCAATGCACCGCTTAATTTTAATCAAACACTCTGTGCCCACCATTCAAGCAGATATTCCATCAAATAAATGGGTGTTAAATAATGAAGGCAAGGATAGAGCGAAGGTATTGGCTGAAAAACTGTCGATCTATCATTTTAGTAAAGTTTACACAAGTCCGGAGCCGAAAGCGGTTGAAACGGCGGAAATTGTCGCTGCTTTTCATAAAAAGCCGTTAGAGAAATTGACCAACACTCACGAACACCTCCGATTAACAAATCGCAAAATATATCCTGAAGCAGAGTGGATGGATTTAATGAAACATTTTTTTGAAGAAAAGGATACTCTGTTATTTGGCGAAGAAACTGCATCAGAAGCGAGAGCAAGATTTGATCAGGCAGTCAGGAAACTGATCAAACAGCATTCTTATGAGGAGGACATCCTGTTGGTTGCACATGGAACAGTTATCTCTTTGTTCATTTCCATGTATAATAAAAGAATTGGAAGGGTTTGAGATTTGGAGGGAGCTTGGATTACCTTCTTTTGCTGAACTGATTCTGGATAATTACCAATTAGAGAAGATAGTAAATGTGTAAATTCTTATTAATTCATAATCAGGAGGAAACATGTCAAACAAAAACATTACGTATAAAACACCGAAGAAAATTTTGACCCCAACAAGTGGTTTTTTAAATGATTATAGTCACACGCTGAATCCGTATGTCGGCTGTGTGTTCGGTTGTTCCTATTGTTATGTCAGACAAAGCCCTGTCGGTTTGTTCCGCAGAGAAGAGTGGGGAACATGGGTAGATGTGAAACAAGAGGTAAAAGAAAAGATCATGAAAGAAATCAGTAATTTACGAAAGAGAAATAAACAGGTAACGATTTTTATGTCATCAAGTACAGATCCCTATCAGCCGATCGAGTACAGAGAACGGGTAACAAGATCATTGCTCGAAGGAATGGTTGAAGTTCCTCCAGATTTTTTATTTGTTCAAACAAGAAGCCCGCTTGTTACAAGGGATATTGATTTATTTGATAAATTAAAACCAAAATTGCGTATCAGTGTAACAGTGGAAACGGATGATGACGAAGTACGTAAACGGTTCTCACCACACGCACCTCCCATACCGGTAAGGCTAAAAGCAGTCCGGCAGTTAAAAGAACGGGAGTTGCCTGTCCAATTAGCAATCGCCCCAGTATTGCCATTCACCTCAAAGTTTCCAGCAATTATAGCAGAGACCGTGGACCGGGTTGTTATTGATGATTATTTTACTGGAGATGGCAGCAACGGAAAAAGAACAGAGCGACTCCAAATCAGAGAATTGTACAGTCAGGGAGAGTTATCTGACTGGTTCAGCAGAGAGACACATCAGCTTGCTGTAAAAAAGTTGAAAGAGACTTTTCCAGAAGAAAAGATTTTAGTAAGTCAGGAAGGATTTAGCCCGAATTAGAATGAAACGGTAAGTATTGCAAGGAACCTCAAATTGATAGGAGGCATTTCCCAATGATAGTTGAATTAAAAAATGAACAGTTTTACTTGTGCAGACACTTGTTAAATCGGCAGGCCCATTTAGAGCCAATCTCTGTAATTAATCAAACAAATCCTGGCAGAGTTTTTGTTGATGACAACACAAACCCTACTTCTGGTATGGTCTGGCTAGGTAATAATGACGGTTTTATCTTTTTTGGCAATCCCCATAACGAAAAATTTAATCAGTATATAGATCCTTTTATTGATCAGTTTCTTGTAGAGGAAGCAAAAAAGGTTGACTTAGATTATATGGAAGCAATCGGAAACAGTAAAGACTGGAATACAACGCTGGAGAAAGTTTTCAAAAAGCGTAATCATGGCAATTGGAATCAAAGGGTTTACACATTGAAAAATTATGAATACCTGGACAAAACGGAACCAAATATCGAATTGGAATACAAAATACAGAAACTGGATAATAGAATCCTGACATCAGTTGATCTTACAAACCTGGATACACTTAAGGAAAATATACTGGAATCGTGGTCAACCATTGATGACTTCTGCAGCAAAGGGATTGGTTTTTGCATCATAGTCGATAATGAAATTGCCAGCTACTGTTATTCGAACTTTGTTGCAGGCAGTGTCCATTGCATCGCAATCGAAACAATGGAAAAATACCAAGGAAACAAGCTTGCCCAAAAGGTTGCTCATACTTTTGTAAAAGAATGTTTTATCCATAAAAAGCTTCCTTACTGGGATTGTATGGAAGACAACGATCCCTCTGTTGCTGTTGCGGAAAGATTGGGATTTAAATCATATTTTCGTTATATTGGATTTGACTTTTCCTTTTAGCATGAAACTTGAAGAAAAGATGCGTATTTTAGGAGGATATGTATGAAGATTATTCAGCAATTCCATGAAGATACGAAGTTAGGACGATATTCGTTGATAACCTTCTTATCATTGTTAACCTGCCGAAAAATCCGGAAAATTGAACAGAAACGATTAATATGGAAAGAAGTATATGAATCGAATGCAAAAAAACTGTAGAAGGTGTAATAAATGATTACTGATAACATTTTGAATAAAATACCGATTATGACATCTGTATCAAGCATTCGCCACATTGCAAAAGGGTATTCAGCTGATGAAAAGTATGTCCTTGATGAAAAATACTTATTAAGAGTTATTCCCTCTGACTCTACAGATCGGAGACTGGGAGAATTTCAGACCATTCAGCAACTGGAGAAATATTCTCAGAAAATACCTGAAGCGGTCCAGTATGGAAAAATAGAAGGGGAAGATTATGATTATATGATTCTCAGCTTTTTGCCTGGGGAGGATGGGGAAAAGCTACTGCCATTAATGTCTGAGGTGGATCAATATCAGGCAGGTGTCGATGCAGGGGTTGAATTGAAACTGCTGCATCAATTAAAAGCACCAGAGAGCTATCCTTCATGGTATGATGTAAAAAAAGCAAAAAATGACCGTTATTTTGAAGAGTTAAAGCAATTGAAAATAAATCTGGAGTTGGTGGAAGTGATTGGGACGTATATTAGGGAAAATGAACATTTGATGTACGACCGTCCGAATTGTTTGCAGCATGATGATATTCATCCAAGCAATATTTTAATAAACGATCATAAATTTTCCGGAATTATCGACTTTCAACGGATGGATTGGGGAGATCCCATTCATGATTTACATAAATTAGGTTTTTTTTCAAAGCATGTAAGCATTCCATTTACAAAAGGAATAGTGGATGGTTATGCCGCTGACAGAGATTCGTTATTTTGGAGTTTATACACATTATATAGTGCCATGCATCTTGTCTCAGCCCTCGTATGGGCAAACAGGTGGAGTAAGGAACAACTGGAAAAGATGTTAATATTGTCAGAGGAGGTTATACAGGATCACGATAATTTCACTAAACTAATTCCGAAGTGGTACGTTAATTAAGGGTATTTTTCACATTACTAAGTTAGCGAAGTCAGTCTCTTCCTCTTTCCATTGAAATCATTCATACAATCTTTTTTTCCTCATCAAGATACACATCAATTTTTTTCCATTTTAAAAGTAACATCGTTATTATTTCTTAGTATTATAATAAAGGGAGGAATATATATGTCTGAATGGCCCGAATTAACGAAATTGTCCAGGCAAAAATGGGAAGAAAATGCCGCTTTTTGGGATGATTACATGGGTGATGAAAGCAATGCTTTTCACAGGGAATTAATTAAACCAGCGACAGTGAAATTGTTACAAGCAGAAAGAAATGACAGAATCTTAGATATTGGTTGCGGAAACGGTAATTTTTCCAGAACTCTTGCAGAATGTGGGGCAAAAGTGACAGCAGCCGATTACAGTGGGACAATGATTGAACGGGCTCGCATAAGAACAACGGCGGATATCTGTTATTTAAAAAT
Organism: Gracilibacillus ureilyticus; assembly: GCF_900111195.1. Taxonomy (GTDB): domain Bacteria; phylum Bacillota; class Bacilli; order Bacillales; family Amphibacillaceae; genus Gracilibacillus; species Gracilibacillus ureilyticus. The sequence continues at coordinate 121,611 of NZ_FOGL01000009.1, read as the reverse complement.
GGATGCAACGAATTATGATGCACTAACAGATTTAGGCATAGATACATATGATAAGGCTGTTTCCAACATGGCGCTTATGGATATGGCAAATATTGAGCCACTTGTTAAAGGATTATCCGTACTTCTAAAAAAAGATGGTTTGTTTGTATTTTCTATTGTCCATCCATGCTTCCAGGTTCCTGATGTCAGGAAAGTAACAGAAACCGTTGATCGAGATGGAAAGGTCTTTACAACCCACAGTATTCAATTATCAAAATACATACAAAAAGAACAGTATGAAGCTGTTGCCGTTAATGGGCAGCCAACTCCACATCTGATGTTCCATCGTCCATTATCTTACTATGTCAACCTGTTTTCTCAATATGGATTCGTACTTGAAAATTTAGCTGAACCAACTTTTGAAGGAACAGAGTCTGATTCGTTTGAGTGGATAAGAATCCCTCCAACGTTAATTTTTCGGTTCCGTAAAGTATAAAGCTGAAAGAACACCAATGTATTAGTGGTGTTCTTTTCCTCATGGATAAAAGTAGGCAATTAATTAAAACAATTCTCAATTAAAAAAGATGCTAAATCAGATGATTTTCGTTATTATTAGTATAGAGACAAATGGAAAGGATACCGGATATTTGATGGAAGTCTCACTTTCTGACAACTGGGTAAGATAGTACATTTGATTTATTTTATGAAAAAGGGGAGATTCGATCTTGTCAAAAGATACTTCAAAAGATACAATTGCGGATATTGAAAGAGAATTACGATATATTTCAGGGATCGTGAAACAGCAAGGGCGTCTGATATTGAATAATTATCCGATCACAGCACCTCAGTTTATTGCATTGCAATTCTTATTGGAATGTGGTGATTTAACTATAGGTGAGTTATCACAAAAAATTCATCTGGCATTTAGTACGACAACAGATTTAGTAGACCGGATGGAAAAGAACGGAATAGTAAAACGGGTGAAAGATTCAAAAGACCGACGAGTTGTACGCATACATTTATTAGATGAAGGGAAAGAAATCATCAAAGAGGTTGTTGAGAAACGAAGAGAATATCTGGGGTCAGTTTTGACTAATGTCAGTGAGGAGGACATTCAGGACTTATCCCGGCTTTTGCATATTTTGCATCATGAAATGAAAGAGAACTAGAATTAAAGAGGCGATGAAATGAATCAACCGATTGGCGTGATTGATTCGGGAGTTGGCGGTTTAACTGTTGCAAGTGAGTTGATGCGTCAGCTGCCAAAGGAATCAATTATTTACTTAGGGGATACTGAAAGGTGCCCGTATGGCCCGAGGCCAAAAGAAGAAGTGATCCAGTATACATGGGAAATGGTCCATTTTTTATTGGAAAAGAATATTAAGATGCTCGTGATAGCATGTAACACTGCAACTGCTTATACCCTGCATTTATTAAGAGAAAAACTGGATATTCCGGTAGTTGGTGTTATCCAGCCGGGAGCTAGAGCGGCAATTACGAATTCCCGCACTTATCATATTGGAGTAATCGGGACAGAAGGTACGATTACGAGTGAAGCATATCCACTATCACTTAAACATATTAATGCAGGCATAACTGTTGATGGTTTGGCATGCCCTCGTTTTGTTCCATTAGTGGAAAAAGGGCTTGTCTCAGGTCAGGAAGCATATCAGGTGGTCAAAGAATCATTAGAACCATTGAAACATAACAAGTTAATGGATACACTGATTTTAGGCTGTACCCATTATCCGATGATTAAGGATCTTGTGCAGGAGGTTATGGGACCAACTGTTTCCATTATTTCATCAGGAGAAGAAACTGCTCGTGAAGTCAGCACGATTTTAGGTTTTGAAAAGCGATTATATACTGGAAATAAGCCGGCTGAACACCAGTTCTATACAACAGGCGATCCGGTAATTTTCGAACAGATCGCCTCCCGCTGGCTTGAACAGAAAATCGAAGCAGTAAACAAAATACAATTAACGCAGGTTAGGAGCATGGAGAAGTAATTTCCATGCTCTTTTGCTTGTAATCTATTCGTAATTTCTTCCGTTCTTTTTTGTTCTAATTCCTGCGAGGGCTCGTATACATAGTAGTACAAACCATCGTAGGAGGTATCGGTTATGAAAATCGATTTCACAAAAAAGACAATAGGTATACTATCTGCTAGCATGTTTTTACTGGCAGGTTGTGGCGTGTTTCAAGGAGAACAGACTTTAGAACAGTTAGATGCACCACCGGAAGAAACAAATTTGACAGAGGATTTAGAAAACATTTCTGATCAACTAACGGAAACAGAAGGTGAAGAAGAGATAGAAGACGGTACAGAAGAAGGTGGCACAGAAGGTGGAGAAGAAGGTGATGGATCAGATGGTGAGGATCCAGCCAACACCTCTGAAACGGTTTCTAGAGTTTTGTATCTGTTAGATGAAAATGGACTGGTTGTTCCGCAAGAAGTAGAATTACCGAGTCCAACCTCTAAAGAAGTGGCTAAACAAGTATTGGAGTACTTAGTTAAAGATGGTCCGGTTACAGGTATGTTGCCAACTGGCTTTGAAGCAGTATTACCAGCAGGAACAGAAATAATTGATCTGAATTTGGAACCGAATGGAACACTGGTTGTAAACGTATCAGAAGATTTTCAATCATATCAGCCTGAAGAGGAGCAGCAAATTTTAGAAGCAATGACATATACATTAACACAGTTTGAAAATGTAGAACGCATTAAATTATGGATTAATGGTGTGGAACAAAATGAGATGCCTGTAAACGGGACACCTGTTTCCCAAGGTTATTCACGGGAAAACGGGATAAATGTCCATCAGTCTGAAGGGATTGATTTAATGGAAAGTGAAGCTACTACGCTTTACTTTCCAATGCAAAGTGCAGATGAGTCGATTTATTATGTTCCAATTACCCAGCATATTGAAAACAATACTGATAGTGAATATGAGTCCATCGTCCAGGCATTATTAAGTGGCCCAAGCTTTGACCTGCCACTGCAAAATTACATTAATACAGGATCCCAGCTCGCTGCGGCACCAATTATTCAAGACGGAATTTTATCACTTACATTTAATGAAAACATTCTTTCAAACAGTGAGAAAAGCATGCTGGCGGATGAAGTAATGCAGTCACTTGTATTAACATTAACAGAACAGGAAGGCATCGATGCGGTGGAAGTGTCTGTGGAAAATCATGAACAAGTAGTGAATGAAAGTGGACAACCTTACACGGAACCTGTATCAAAAGACATGGTTGTACCAACAGACAGTATCTAAGGGAGCATAATATGCAACTATAGGGACCAGAAGGTAAATAATGAAGTAGTACGCCCCATCCTTTTCGCGGTATGGGGTGATTTTTTCTATGTATGAAACTTAACCAGTTATGCAAAATATGTTAAGATTAGATGAAATGTTAGGAGGAAGTATGATGCGAGAATCAGGGAGAGAAGTGAATCAGTTAAGAAAGATTGAAATGGTAACAAATTTTACAAAGCATGCAGAAGGATCAGTCTTAATTACAGTTGGTGATACGAAAGTAATCTGTAATGCCAGTGTGGAGGAAAGAGTACCTCCTTTTATGCGCGGGTCTGGGAAAGGGTGGATAACTGCTGAATACGCGATGCTGCCCCGTGCGACAGAAACGCGTAATATCCGTGAATCTTCTAAGGGAAAAGTGTCAGGAAGAACGATGGAGATCCAGCGCTTAATCGGCCGTTCATTACGTGCGGTTGTTGATCTGGATGCAATTGGCGAACGAACGGTATGGATTGATTGTGATGTGATTCAAGCAGATGGCGGCACACGGACAGCTTCCATTACTGGTGCATTTGTCGCAATGGTCTTTGCATTGGGTAAACTGGTAGACCAGGGTACATTGAAAAAATTACCGATAACGGACTATTTAGCAGCAATATCTGTTGGTGTACTACCTGATGGCACGGAAATATTAGATTTAGAATATGCGGAAGATGCAATAGCCGCTGTCGATATGAATGTAGTAATGACAGGCAAAGGTGAATTTGTTGAACTTCAGGGAACAGGGGAAGAAGCAACTTTCTCCCGCCAGCAGCTGATGAAAATGTTAGACCTTGCAGAAGGCGGTTTAAAAGAAATTGTAGAAATTCAGAAAGATGCGATTTCACCATATGTCGATAAACTGGAAATAAAATAGGGAGATTGTCGCCAAATGAAAGAGATTATAATTGCAACGAAAAACCGAGGGAAAATGAAAGATTTCGAAGGATTGTTCGCTACACTGAATATTAAAGTGACATCTCTTTTAGACTTACCAGAAGAAATCGAAGATATTGAGGAAACTGGAACTACTTTTGAGGAAAATGCAGCAATCAAAGCAGAAGCAATTTGTGAAAAGTTTGGTATTCCTGTCATTGCAGACGATTCCGGTTTGGAAGTGGATGCACTGAATGGGGAACCAGGTGTATACTCTGCAAGGTATGCAGGTGAACAGAAGGATGATCAGGCTAATCTGCAAAAAGTTTTGTCAAGATTGGAAGGTGTGCCGGATTCTAAAAGAACAGCACGGTTTGTCTGTGTATTGGCTGTTGCCAATCCTGGTGAACTAACTATATTTAAACGTGGCGAATGTGAAGGAAAAATAGGACACAAACCAGCTGGAGACAATGGCTTTGGTTATGACCCGATTTTTTACCCGATAGAAAGTGATCGGACAATGGCTGAAATGGCCCCGGCGGAAAAGAATAAGATTAGCCACCGGAGAAAAGCGTTAGATCAACTGGTGAATTGGGTAAGAGAACAATAGAAGGGAGCGGACCAAATGCCGAAAGTGTTAATTATGAGTGACAGTCACGGCTGGGAAGATGAAGTAATGGAGATAAAAAAACGTCACCAGTATGAGGTAGATGCAATGATCCATTGTGGTGATTCTGAGTTACAACATAATAGTGAAGAGTTATCCGGTATGAATGTAGTACAGGGAAACATGGATATGGATGACAAATTACCGAATGAAGTGAATTTCTCAGTAGGTGATCTTCATTTTTTTGTAGCACATGGACATATGCACCAAATCAAATTTACGTTACAGCCAATTTCCTATCGCGGAGATGAAGTCGGAGCTAATGTAGTATGCTTCGGGCACTCTCATATCGCAGGGGCGGAAAAAGCAGAAAATAAGCTATTTATCAATCCCGGAAGTATTCGTCTTCCACGTGCTCAGCATCCAGGTTCATATGCGGTATTAACCGCAAATGAAGACTTAACGGATGTAACGGTAGACTTCTATACAATAGACGGCCGGGAAATCCGTGATTTGGCATATCAAACTTCACTTCGAAAAACACAGTAGGAAATACCTGCTGTGTTTTTTTGTGTTTATTTATTACGGCAATGTGATAAAAGTAAGTATAAGATAATTTGGTGGGATACTGATTTAACATTATTACGCGAAAAAAAGGATAAAAAAACATGGTAAATACCTGTCCCGGGAGCGATTCGAACTACTTAATAAAGCTAATGTAATGATTTACATAGAAAATTATCACTCAAGGAAATACTAAGAAGGAAAGGAGCGATATATCGTGATAGATATATTTGAGTTGTTTAGCGATATTCCTGAAAAAGAATTTCAAGTAAATGAGCAGTGCGAAAAATGTGGTGGTACAGGCTTGGATAGCGCATTTGGATTTTGCGAAGAATGTATGAACTATTTCAATGGGAATGAAACTGATTAGATTTATTCTTTATAAATGCAACCTGACTAATGGTTTCTGTGTCTGCTGCTCACAACTTCCTGATCTTGCAGCCTTTCAGTAGGTGTAAAATACATTTCTATATAAAATAAAAAAGAACCTTGAAAGCTTGATGCTTCAAGGTTCTTTACTACGTCCCAGGAGCGATTCGAACGCCCGACCTACAGATTAGAAGTCTGTTGCTCTATCCAGCTGAGCTACTGGGACATGGAGCGGGTGAAGAGAATCGAACTCTCGACATCAGCTTGGAAGGCTGAGGTTTTACCACTAAACTACACCCGCATGTGTTTATGTATTTTTAACGGACAAGTAATATTATATAAGTTAATCACCAAGATGTCAATAAGAATTTAAAAATTATTTCTTTTTTTTATCTCTTAATTGAAGGAGATCCTTTCCGATAAAAATCACCATCACGATAATAAGCAAAATCATAATGGACAGGGTATAAATATTAGAATAATTCTGATACGTACCGATGGAAAATCCAACTAAAAGGACAAATAAGTAGGTTAGTTTTGAAAAATTCATAATGACTAAGAACTCTCTTAGTATTCACCTCACATCATATGGTTCCCTCATTATAACATTATTTTTCAAAAAGTGTGAACTGTTAATATGGAACTACTTGTATTAACTTTTTTGTGATATAATTCCATTCGGTAAGTGAAAAATAGATAAAAAATACTAGTGAATCAGGATTACAGGGGGAGAAAGTTTTGAAAAAATCGATGAAATCTAAGTTGTTTTTCTTATTTTTATTGTTAGCAATGGTACCGGCAGTACTTATCTGCTGGTTAGTTGTTACGAAGACGAATGAAAGTTTTACAACCGTAATGTCCAAAAGCCAACTGGAGACAAAAGAGATGATTGAGCAGCAGCTACAGTCAGAAATGGATGAATTACTGGATATAACCAAATTATATGCAGAAGATGAAGAATTAACAGAACAATTCTCCAATATGGATCGGGGAAAATTAGGGGAGACTGTTACACCTATTTTCAGTCGGGTACAAATAGAACATGATTGGAATGTATTCGAATATGGAAATGTGGATGGTACGGTTTTTTACAGGGGGCATAACCCTGCAGAGTTTGGAGATGACAAAAGCGATAAAGAAGCAATTCAGGCGGCGTTAAATAAGGATGAAATAGTGGGTTTGGAATCAGGAAATAGCGGACTTACAATAAGAGCATTTGTTCCGGTGATTGCGGATGGTGAAGTGATTGGTACGTTGCAAACGGGTCTAAAACCGGAAGTGGTGAATAATATAGCCAATTTTCATGATGGGGTTGGAATAAATATTATTAATAAAGACAGAGAAGTTATCATTTCCTCTGCCCAAAGTGATGGAAAACTTGATACTGAAGCTCAGGAGAACGTTGAGGGTGCGTTTGAAGGGAGAGAAATCACTTCCAATAATAAAGACAAATGGAAATATTATATGCCTTTATATGATCCTGCCCAAACGACAGTTGTCGGGGTAATTGAAATAATAGAGGATGTAAGTTTTCTAACAAGCATTAATGAAGAGATATTCCGAAGTATATTAGTTATTGCAATCATTATTGCTATTATTATTGGTCTTATTGCATGGCTGGTCAGTGACCGGTTTACAAAACCTATTAAAAAAATCACAGGTATAATGTCAGAAATCGAAAATGGTAACCTGAAAAACGAATGGGCTGGAAAAACAAGTACAGATGAACTGGGAGTTCTGGTGAACGCTGTGATAAACACCCAGGATACCTTACGTAATATGATCGAAAAAGTACAGCAGTTATCCCAGTTTGTCAGAAGAGAGACAGTTGAGATGAAACAAGCTTTTGAGGATATCAATTTAAGCAGTGACCAGATTGCCTCAAAGATGGATGAAATTGCAGATGGAACAGAGGTACAGGCTGACACCACTGCAAATATTGCTGAAAAAATGAATCAGTTTACATATAAAGTGAAGCATGCAAATGAAAATGGTAATATGCTTTTTCACTCAGCGGAACAATTAGAAGGAATAACTGATAATGGCAGTAAATTAATGAAACAATCTATTGATCAAATTAATTTTACAAATGGAGAAATTAAAGAAACGGTTAGAAAAGTAACAGAACTGGAAAATCAGACAAAAGAGATCACAACTATCATTCAAGTCATTCAAAATATATCGGAACAGACAAATCTGCTTGCATTGAATGCAGCAATTGAGGCTGCGAGAGCAGGAGAAGAAGGTAAAGGGTTCGCAGTAGTTGCTGATGAAGTACGGAAATTATCTGAACAAGTTTCCCATTCCATTGGTGACGTTACAGCAATTCTGGAAAAGTTACAAGCAGATACGTCAGAAGTAGCCAAAGCCTTAACAGATGGTTCGGAAAAGCTTGTTCAAGGGACTGAGCAAATCGGTGAGACAGGAAACAGTTTTAACAGTATTCAGCAATCTGTAATATCCATGATGAAAAGCACGGAAAAAATATCAGAAAGCTTTCATCAAATATTAGAAAACAGTTCAGACATATCCGAATCCGTTGAAAGTATTGCAGCGATCTCAGAACAATCAGCTGCAGGAATAGAAGAAACAGCAGCCTCCGCTGCAGAAACTAGTCAGTCAATTAATAATATAACTGGAACTATAAAAGGACTGGAGAAGATGTCGATAGAATTAGAAAGCCTTGTTGACAAGTTTCAAGTGTAATAACTATGATTTTCAGCCAAATTGAATCAAACACCTCATATGGATAAGTTGTAATGAAGAGTTATTAATATTGAGTGCTATGCTATTCCGTCAGGGTTTTACCCAAGTACTCTATTTATTTATAGGTCATTATTTTATTGTTTTCTTTGTCATGAGCGCAAAATACTTTAAAATGGAATTTATCAAGAACCATCAAATAATATAAGGTTCTTGAGGATTTTTTTGTGCTTTAAATTAAGTTACTTCACATAAATATCTTAGTGCATGAATCAAACATAGGCGCCATCTTTGCATACTTGTAGTTCAAGGTTACTCGGTTAATGTTATGGCCCATAATCGATGTTATAAATGACGACTAGTTTTTCAGGTTTTAAAAATCCTGATTACTTTTTATGAAACAGGGTATATAAATATAGCTTTTCCAGCAATTTCAAACAACTGTACGAATCCACTTGAGTCTTTGCGCTATTAAATCTATAATAGTAATAATATAAAAGAAAAGGTAGGTGAAACAATGCAGGAAGAAAAGGAGAAGGTAATTATTTTCCCGAAATGGAAGAATGACTTAGAACAAGAAGCAAAAACAGCGATGGAAGGCAGTGACTTCCAGACAGCTTTTCATTATTTTCAAAAGTTAACAGATAATGGTGTAGAATCTCCGGAAGTATTAACAGGAAAATTGATTTGCATGATGGAGTTAAACATGGAGGAAGAAGCGGAAGAATTATGTGAACAGCTTATTTCAAAAAAAGACAACCATTATTATTCATACATACATATATACGCAACACTGCTTTTTCAGGCAAGTAAATATAATCAGGTGATGTATTTAATTGAGGATGTACTGGAAGAACCGGTTCCTTCCCCTGTTAGCGAACAACTAAACCAGATGTATCAGCTGAGCAAGGAATTACAGCAGCAAGTCGATATACAGACCAATCAGGAAGTCCTTCAGAAATTAACTGAAGCTGTTCAGGAGAAGAATGACCGTCAGCAATGGTACATGGTGAAGCGCTTACTATATCTGGGATTCCGGGATGATCTCCCGATTTTAAGAGAAATGCTGGTAAACGAAGAGATACACCCTGTCGTTAAGACGGCGATTTTAGAATATTACAGCGATAATATCTTAACAGGCAAGTTACATATTGAAAAATTCCAATTAGAAGAATTAATCGATATACATAATGATGAGGTAATCCCATCCGCGTTTTATCAGGGCATATATGAACAATTAGAAGATGTGCAAACGGAAGATCCCACAACCTTCCAGATGATTCAGTTTATTTTACAAAGATTTGCCTATGTGTACACGCCATTTTTGCCGAAAGAGGAGAATTATCCTTTGTTTGCAGAAACACTGGAATATTATGTTCATCAGAGTTTCCAGTTTGAAGTGAACGAAAACGCACAGCTTTCAAAGATAAAAGAAAAATACATAAAAATGATTGATGTATCAGAGGCCTTGTATGGCTCTATTCTGGAAATTTAATGAGAGGGGCGTACTGCTTGCCTGTTTTCAGGGCAGGCAGTACGATCTAAATAACTAAACCTTTTTTCTTTGCATCCCCGTCCATGATTGACCCGATGCTTATACCAATCGCAATACCGACAGGGATACCAAGGGCGATGTTGTCAAACAGTGTTAAACCAAAGACAACACCTAAACTTGTACCTAATGTCATATATGTGCTAAGGTAGTATCCGCTTGTTACGCATTTGTGTTGTTTAATCAAATGTGCTTTCGCTTGAGAGATGGTCTGGTTAAAGTCTCTCCATTCTTCATCTGTTGCATCTATTTGCATTATCTTTAATTGATTTTCAATATCGCTTAATATTCTTTTACAATCCTCACATTCCGTATGGAATTCCACTAATTTGGCAGCAATCTTTTTTGTTTTATCCTTGTCAATTTTATTCGTGTTTTCAGTTACCGATGAAAATAATTCCATGAAGTCACTCATTTTTTCCAACTCCTGTTTTATCCATTTATTATATATACGAAAATAAATACGTTTGGTTTCACATACCCTTCATTATCCAGCCAAAAATGGAAGTTTTCTTTCTGCTCAAATCTGTTTCAAATGGTATGTCAGTAAAGTATAATATGGATACAGGGGGGAGAAGAATGACGACAGTTTGTTTCGTGAGGCATGGAGAGACGGATTGGAATGCTTCTGGGAGAATACAGGGTGCCACTGATATTCCGTTGAATGAGAATGGCAAGCGTCAGGCAAGAGAATGCCGTGACCATTTGCGAAAAGATCATTGGGGTGTGTTGATTTCGAGTCCGCTCCAAAGAGCTAAAAAGACTGCAGAGATTATTAATGAAGCACTGCAACTACCGTTAGTTACGATGGATGATTTTGTGGAACGTTCTTTTGGGAAGGCGGAAGGCTTAACTGTTGAACAAAGAAAGCAGCAATATCCTGACGGTAATTATCCGGAACAGGAGACAAGAGAGGAACTTAGTAAAAGAGTAATATTAGGAATGGAAAAGCTGCAACAGAAGTACCCTGGAAAGAAAATATTGCTTGTGGCTCATGGTGCAGTTATAAATGCCATCTTATCGATTTTTTCTGATGGTGAGATAGGTGCAGGCAGAACGTTATTAATGAACGCCTGTCTGAATAATCTCGTATTTGCTGAGGAAAAGTGGAAAATACATAATTATAATGTCATTGACCATTTATCACAGCGCTAGCCCATCCGTTTCGAATTCAATAATTAGACTCCTAATTACTCGGTGGGGGGTTTAAAACCCCCGCTGAGTAATAGTATCAGGTTTTTTTATTTTTCTGCTGACAGGACGGTGTGCTCAAGCAGTGTAGCTATTGTTACAGGACCAACACCACCCGGTACAGGAGTAATTGCACTGGCAACTGCCAGACATGATTCTTCATCCACATCACCAATATTTCCTTTGTTGTAACCTGCGTCAAGCACTACTGCCCCTTCTTTGAGCCATTCTCCTTTAATAAACCTCGGTTTCCCTACAGCGCCAACCACAATATCGGCAGTTTTCAAGATCTCTTGTAAGTTTTCCGTTTGGGAGTGACATGTAGTCACTGTTGCATCCTCATTCAGTAAGAGCGCAGATACCGGTTTACCTAAAATGGGGCTTCTACCCACAATTACGGCATGCTTTCCTTTAATTGAAAGATTGTAATAGTTTAAAATTTTTAATATAGCTGATGGAGTGCAGGATGGGAAATTACCAAATCCGAAAGCTGTTTGTCCGTATCCTCTGCTTGTAACACCATCTACATCTTTTTCAATCGAAATTGCTTCAAATGCTTGACGTTCATCAATGTGGTCAGGGACAGGATGCTGAAGTAGAATACCGTGAACAGAAGGGTCGCTGTTGAGCTCATCAATCTTTCTGATCAGTTGTTCAGTGTTTGTTTCAGCAGGTAAGTGAATGCTTATAGAGTTAATTCCCAATTTCTCACATGCATTTCCTTTCATTTTCACATAGGTTTTCGATGACGGGTTATCTCCGACTAAAATAGTAGCAAGGCATGGGGTGATATTTCTCTCGGATAGCACTGCGATGCGGTCTTTCAGATTTTCTTTAATTTCTTTTGCAACAATCGTTCCATCTAGCATAACTGGTTTCATATAATCCCTCCTGTAATATAAAAAGAGATAAGAACAATTTGTTCTTATCTCTGCCCAGACGACCCGACTTATACGAAGTACAGCTCCCTTGTGGTTATTTCCACAAATGTCGTCAGTTGCTGCACCTTTATATTTATCCAAATAATAACATATACATCTCTTTTGTCAAGATGAAAATCGAATGAGGATTATATAGGAAATAACGTGAATTGCGTGCTACCTGATGGGAAGTACTTGCTTTTTCCATCCTTATATAGTAAATTCCATGTAGGAATGAAATCACACAATAAATCCAGATGCACGTCATATTATAATTATTGAAAGCATGCACATTTATGTTATAATAAGATGGTTGCAATTTGCGTTCGGTCTAATGAAATGTATTTTATGAATGAACGTCAAATATACAGATTTATTTATGTTGGAGGGAAATTAGTATGACAGCAAAATGGGAGAAACAAGAAGGTAATGTCGGCGTACTTACAGTAGAAGTGGACGCAGATAAGTTTGATAAAGCACTTGACCAAGCTTTTAAGAAAGTGGTTAAACAAGTTCAGGTTCCCGGGTTCCGTAAAGGGAAAATGCCTCGCGGCTTGTTTGAAAAACGCTTCGGTGTTGAGTCACTTTATCAAGATGCAGTAGATATTATTCTGCCTTCAGAATATACAAATGCGATTGATGAAACTGGTATCGAGCCGGTTGATCAGCCGGAAGTTGATATCGAGCAAATTGAAAAAGGGAAAAATCTTATCTTCACTGCAAAAGTTACTGTGAAGCCTGAAGTAAAACTAGGTGAGTACAAAGGCCTGGAAGTGGAAGAAGAAAGCACGGAAGTAACAGATGAAGATGTAGAAAACGAATTAAAACAACTGCAGGAACGCCAGGCAGAACTAGTTGTTAAAGAAGAAGGCGAAGTAGAAAATGGGGATACTGCGGTAATCGACTTTGAAGGCTTTGTTGACGGAGTAGCATTCGAAGGCGGTAAAGGTGAAAACCATTCATTAGAAATAGGTTCTGGTTCTTTCATCCCGGGATTTGAAGAACAACTTATTGGTAAAAAAGCAGGAGAAGATAGTGACGTTAATGTTACTTTCCCTGAAGAATACCATGCAGAAGACCTAGCTGGTAAGGATGCAACATTCAAAGTGAAAATTCACGAAATTAAAGCGAAAGAATTACCGGAATTAGATGATGAATTCGCAAAAGACGTGGATGATGAAGTAGAAACTTTAGATGAATTAAAAGAAAAAACAAAGACACGTCTTCAGGAGCAAAAGGAAACAGAGGCAGATAACAACAAGCGTGAAGTCTTAATCCAGCAAGCTTCTGATAATGCAGAAGTGGATATCCCGGAAGCAATGGTACAGTCAGAACTTGATCGTATGCTTCAGGAATTTGAACAAAGATTGCAAATGCAAGGGATGACACTTGACATGTACTTCCAATTCTCAGGTCAGGATGAGGACGCGTTGAAAGAACAAATGAAAGAAGATGCTGGTAAACGTGTAAAAACTAACTTAACATTAGAAGCAATTGCTGTAGCGGAAAATGTAGAAGTAACGGAAGAAGATGTTGAAAAAGAACTAGAATCAATGGCTTCTATGTACAAAATGGAATTAGATCAAATTAAACAGGCTCTTGGTGGAAACACTGCCGGTCTGATGGATGATCTTAAATTCAGAAAAGCAATTGATGTCCTTGTAGATAACAGCAAAACTAAATAATTACTTATAGAAAACAAGGTGCGAAAACGTGCCTTGTTTTCTCTCCATTAAGACATATAGCCAGATGTGAAATTTTTGCGTTTTGAAATAGAATCACATTATAATACATATACTACATATTATATTTACATGGTTGTAAATCGAACCATTTGTGTTTTACATAAAAGGCTGATAAGCTAAAACAACATAACAAACAGCATGAAAAGGTATTTTACTTTTTTATTTTGTTACAATTTGATATGATTGGCTAAAGATAAGGAAATGCCACCATATCGAGAAACATGATATTTTTGAACAAGGGGTGAATGGCATGTATAAGTTTAATGAGGAAAAAGGTCAGTTAAAATGTTCATTCTGTGGAAAAAGTCAAGACCAGGTCCGTAAATTAGTTGCAGGGCCAGGCGTTTATATATGTGATGAATGTATAGAATTGTGCACGGAAATTGTGGAAGAGGAATTAGGAACAGATGAAGAAGTAGAGTACAAAGATGTTCCAAAGCCACAGGAAATTTGTGACATACTTGATGATTATGTAATCGGACAGGACAAAGCGAAGAAAAATCTTGCTGTTGCCGTTTATAACCACTACAAACGAATTAATACACCGAAGTCAAAAGACGAAGTAGAACTTTCCAAAAGTAATATTGCGATGATCGGACCGACTGGTAGCGGGAAAACGTTACTTGCCCAAACACTAGCGCGAATTTTAAATGTTCCGTTTGCGATTGCCGATGCAACGTCACTTACGGAAGCTGGCTATGTTGGGGAAGATGTGGAAAACATCCTGCTGAAATTAATACAAGCTGCTGATTACGATGTGGAAAAGGCGGAAAAAGGGATTATCTATATTGATGAGATCGATAAAGTTGCCCGTAAATCAGAAAATCCGTCTATTACTAGGGATGTATCTGGTGAAGGAGTACAGCAAGCGCTGCTAAAGATACTGGAAGGTACAGTAGCAAGTGTACCGCCACAAGGTGGAAGAAAGCATCCTCATCAGGAATTCATTCAGATAGATACAACCAACATTTTATTTATTTGCGGTGGAGCATTTGATGGTATTGAACAAATCATTAAACGCCGTCTTGGTAAAAAAGTGATTGGTTTCGGTGCAGAAGCGGATAATCAGGAATTGGATAAAGCGACACTATTATCAAAAGTCCTTCCAGAAGATTTATTGCGTTTTGGTTTAATTCCGGAATTTATCGGTCGTTTACCGGTTATCGGAAGTCTGGAACCGCTTGATGAACCGGCACTTGTTGAAATTTTAACAAAACCGAAAAATGCTTTGGTGAAACAATACAACAAACTGTTTGACATGGATGGCGTAGAGCTGGAATTCGAAGAAGACGCACTGAAAGAAATTGCGAAAAAAGCTATCGAACGCCAAACAGGGGCACGTGGTTTACGTTCCATTCTGGAAGGGATTATGTTAGATGTAATGTTTGAGCTTCCTTCACGTGATGACATTCAGAAATGTGTTGTGACAAAAGAAACCGTTATTAATGAGAACGGGCGTCCGAAGCTGATTCACGAGGATGGATCAGTCATTGAAGATGGTAAACAGTCTCCAAAAGAAAGTGCATAATAATGAAGAACAAAGAATCCCTTGTATCCTGCAAGGGATTCTTTTACACTGTAAGTAAAAAGTGTGTGTTTATTATCGGAAATTGGTAAAAATATTAGTGGTGAAGTAAACAGACATATTACAAATACATAACAATTTACAAAGAACCGTATTTTCTTTAAACTAGTTAGAATAGAGAAGCAACTTTTAAGTCACAATGAACCATGTATGAATCATTGTAAAAAATAGGCACAACTTATTATGATATAATAAATTAACCGTGCGCCTTTACTGTAAAATAGAATGAATCAAATGTTACAGTATTATTTTCACATCTTAAAAGAACTGCTAGTAATTTTGTTGGAGGTGCCAAATGACAGAAACAAATTTTATACATATACCTTTATTGCCGTTAAGAGGATTAATTGTTTTCCCGGGAATGGTCATTCACTTGGATGTAGGTCGGGAAAAATCTATCCAGTCATTAGAAAAGGCCATGCTCAATGACCAGAAAATCTTCCTTGCAGCTCAAAAAGAAAGTGCCATTGATGAACCTGCAGTGGAAGATATCCAGGATATTGGTACGATTGCAAAAGTAAACCAGATGTTAAAACTGCCGAATGGAACGATGCGCGTATTAGTAGAAGGACTGCAGCGAGCGCGTATTGAGAAATTTATTAATAAAAAGAAGCAGTTTTTTGTAGAAGTGGAAGTTCTCGAAGATGAGCATGAAAATCCTCGGGAAGAAGAAGCACTAATGAGGACATTGCTTGAGCAATTTGAAAATTATTCAAAGATATCAAAAAAAGTTACAAAAGAGACATTAGCCAGTGTTGTGGACATTGAAGATCCCTCCCGCTTCTCTGATGTAATTGCTTCACATATAACATTAAAGATGTCTGATAAACAAGGTGTGCTGGAAACGGTCAGTGTCAAAGCAAGACTGAGAAGGCTGCTCGATATTATTTCTAATGAAAAAGAAGTACTGGAATTAGAACGCAAAATCGGACAACGTGTAAAAAAATCAATGGAAGAAACTCAAAAAGAATATTACCTGCGGGAACAGATGAAGGCAATTCAGAAAGAGCTCGGAGACAAAGATGGCAGAAGTGGCGAAATTGCAGAACTGAAGAGACAGTTAGAAGAAAAGGATTTGCCGAAGCGAGTAGAAGAAGTCGCACTGAAGGAATTAGACCGGTATGAACGGGTACCTCAAAGTTCTGCCGAAAGCTCGGTTATCCGTAATTATATTGACTGGATTCTTTCCCTGCCATGGTATGAAGAAACAGAAGATAACCTGGATGTCCAGCATGCAGAAAAGGTGTTAGATGAGGATCACTACGGGCTTGAAAAAGTAAAAGAACGGGTGTTGGAATATTTAGCTGTTCAGCAGTTAACTAACACAATAAAAGGGCCTATTCTCTGTTTAGCGGGACCGCCGGGTGTTGGGAAAACTTCACTGGCAAGATCTATTGCCCGTTCAATTGACCGGAACTTTGTCCGTATTTCTCTTGGAGGGGTAAGAGATGAAGCAGAGATTCGCGGACACAGACGGACATATGTTGGTGCAATGCCTGGACGTATTATCCAGGGGATGAAGAAGGCGGGAACGGTTAATCCTGTTTTCCTTCTTGATGAAATTGATAAAATGTCCAACGATTTTCGTGGAGATCCTTCGGCAGCCATGCTGGAAGTACTCGACCCTGAGCAAAACAATACGTTTAGTGATCATTATTTAGAAGAGACCTATGATTTATCGAATGTTATGTTTATCGCAACAGCAAACAACTTAGCAACAGTACCGCGTCCTTTGCTTGACCGGATGGAAATCATCTCCATCCCTGGCTACACAGAACATGAGAAGCTGCACATTGCCAAAGAGCATTTGCTGCCAAAGCAAACCAAAGAAAATGGACTGCAGAAAGGTCAGCTTCAATTACGTGATGAAGCATTACTCAAATTAATCCGTCGATATACAAGAGAAGCGGGTGTTCGGGGACTAGAACGTCAGTTAGCTTCTGTATGCAGGAAAGCAGCCAAAGTAATTGTTTCCAAAGAAAAGCAGCGTGTTGTTGTTACGGAAAAGCAATTAGAAACAATTTTAGGAAAACCAAGATTCCGTTATGGTTTAATGGAAGAAGAGAATCAAATCGGTGCAGCTACTGGTTTAGCCTATACGTCAGCTGGTGGCGATATTTTATCAATAGAAGTAAGTTTAGCCAAAGGGAAAGGAAAGCTCACCTTAACAGGAAAACTTGGTGATGTAATGAAAGAATCAGCCCAAGCAGCGTTCAGCTATATTCGTTCCCGTGCTGATGAATTGAAAATTGATCCAAACTTCCATGAAAACTTTGATATTCATATCCACGTTCCAGAAGGGGCAACACCGAAAGATGGCCCTTCTGCAGGGATCACCATGGCTACAGCATTAGTTTCTGCACTGACAGGACGACCTGTACGTAAAGAAGTTGGTATGACAGGGGAAATTACGTTAAGAGGTCGCGTGCTGCCGATAGGCGGTTTAAAAGAAAAATCATTAAGTGCCCATAGAGCAGGTATTACAACGATCATCATTCCAGCCGACAATGAAAAAGATCTGGAAGATATACCGGAGAGTGTTCGTGAACAATTAACATTTATTCCAGTCGATCATTTGGACAAAGTGCTGCAATATGCCTTACTGGAGGAGAACAATGAAAGTAAATAAAGCAGAAATCGTTATAAGCGCTGTATCACAGCAGCAATATCCTAACGACCAGTTACCTGAAATTGCGTTAGCTGGTCGTTCCAATGTTGGTAAATCTTCTTTTATCAATAAGTTAATCAATCGCAAAAATCTGGCAAGAACTTCATCCAAGCCTGGTAAGACACAAACACTTAACTTTTACTTAATTAATGATCTCTTTTATTTTGTCGATGTACCAGGTTACGGTTATGCAAAAGTTTCAAAGAAAGAACGGGAAAAATGGGGTAAGATGATGGAAGAATACTTCTCTACCCGAGAAAATTTAAAGGTTACTGCACTTATTGTTGATATTAGACATAAACCAAGCGAAGATGATGTGATGATGTATAATTTTCTAAAACATTATGAATTGCCTGTACTTGTCATTGCAACAAAGCTTGATAAAATTCCGAAAAACAAAAAAGGCACCCATTTAAAAAGAGTGATCGATACACTTGAGATGGACCCTGATGACACCATAATCCCATTCTCTTCTGAAACTGCAGAAGGTAAAGATGATGTATGGCATTTTATTGATCAAATTATAAAATAATCAAAAAACCTGCCCGCAGTGAAATTTGTTGCGGCAGGTTTTTTTCATTTTTCTAATTACTTCCATTTCCATAATAAATATATCCCTAATCCAATCAGTACAACTGGCCAGAATCTTTCCACCCATGCCATGAATTCGTGGATCCACCTGAACCATCCCGGCTGGTTATCAACAAATATTGCAAAAATAGAAAGGACAAGTAATATAAGACCTGGAATAATGCCTTGTTTGGTTTTCACGAACCGAAGCAAAAAAGCAATGGAAACAATCAGTGTATACATTCCCCAGTGATCAATCCAGAATGTATAATGAGTCAGACCGTGAAAATGGATTCCGAGTCCGAATAAAATAACGCCAGGAAAAATACTTTTCTCTTCATTACCTGAAAATGCATGGATTAAGAATGCTGCACCGAGCAAAATTAATAATGTAGGCCAGGAGTAAAAGTCGGTTAAAATCGGGATTTGCAATTCACGCAATAAAAAATAAAGCCCGATTCCAATAAGCAAATAGGCAAGTAGATTATTTTTCTTCATTTTGTATCTCCCTCTAGATTAAAATAATTATTAATTAGTATTAATTCCTTGATTATGCTTGTTGAATATGATAAAGTAACTATGACATTATAAGGGATGTTCAGTTTTAATTGGAACATTTCTAAAAAAGATAGAATTAATAGGATCATTCTAACACAATTTTATGACTACTGTTCATAAAATGATCACGATTTAACAAAGAAAACATGTTATAATATAGACATAAGCGTGTTAGGCGTTTGTTTTTTGGGGGTAGATATTGTGCATATCATAACAGCAGGGATAAATTATAGAACAGCACCTGTTGAAGTGAGGGAAATGCTGGCTTTCCGTGAGGATATGCTCGTTGAAGCAATGACAGAATTAAAAGGTCGTAAAAGTGTACTGGAAAATGTCATTATTTCTACTTGTAACCGCACAGAAATCTATGCAGTTGTCGATCAGCTTCATACAGGTCGTTATTTTTTGAAACAATTTTTAGCAGACTGGTTTGGAATTGAAAAAGACTTATTCGTACCGCATTTAATCATTTATGAAAATGAAGCGGCTGTAGAGCATCTGTTTCGTGTAAGCTGCGGACTGGAATCCATGATTATGGGTGAAACCCAAATATTAGGTCAGGTAAAAGAAGCCTTTTTCCAAGGTCAGACAAATGGCACAACAGGCACGATTTTGAATGAATTGTTTAAACAGGCCATTACGATTGGTAAGAGAAGCCAAAGAGAGACTAATATCAACGAAAATGCTGTGTCTGTAAGTTATGCTGCGGTGGAGTTGGCGAAGAAAATTTTTACAGACCTGCATGATAAACATGTTGTCATCATTGGTGCAGGAAAAATGGGTGAATTAGCTGCAAAGAACTTGTTTGGTTCAGGCGTTAACAAAGTAACGGTTGTGAACAGGACAATAGAAAAAGCGGTACAGTTGGCTGCCCAGTTTGATGGTACGGCCAAATCGACAGAAGAGTTGAGTGATACATTAGTTCATGCAGATATTGTGATAAGCTCAACAGGTTCTGATGACTTTATTATTACGAAAGATAGCTATAAACAAATTGAAAAGAAACGAAAAGGCAGACCGCTCTTTTTAGTGGATATTGCTGTACCACGGGACCTTGACCCGGAACTGTCTCATTTAGATAATGTGTTTTTATATGATATAGATGATCTTCAAACAGTGGTGGATGCCAATCTGGAAGCGAGAAAAGAAGCGGCTGAAGAGATCGAAATCTGGATCGAAGCAGAAATTGTCTCTTTTAATACATGGTTACAAACATTAGGGGTTGTACCAATTATTACTGCTTTAAGAGAGCAGGCGCTGTCCATTCAGCAGGAAACCATGCAGAGTATTGAACGCAAAATGCCTAACCTGACTGACAGAGAACGGAAAGTACTGAACAAACATACAAAAAGTATTGTCAATCAAATGCTGAAACAGCCAATCTTACAAGCAAAAGAACTGGCTGGTCAAAAGGATGCCGAAGAATCATTGGCCTTATTTAAGAAAATTTTTGATTTAGAAGATAAAGTGGAGGAAGATGCGGAAAAAGTGATCTCATTTGAGAAATCAAATGAAAAAGCATACCGCAAATTAAAAAATGTTTCTACACATTAAAAGGATGGTATTCCTTTATGGTTCTTGAAAGATTGCTTCATGAAAGTATGCTGATTTTGTATGCTGTAAGTGTCATTTTTTATTTTATAGATTTTTTATTCCACAACCGGAAAGCGAACAGGATCGCTTTCTGGTTCCTTGCGATGGTTTGGGTTCTTCAAACCATTTTTTTATTAACAGAAATTATTCAAACTGAATCTTTACCAATTCAGACATTTAATGACGGGTTATATACCTATGCCTGGATAGTCGTTACTTTTTCTCTGATGATTCACCGGTTTTTTAAGCTGGAGTTCTTCATGTTTTTTATGAGTGTTTTTGGATTTCTTGTTATGTTAATCCATACATTGCGTTCCGTCCAAATGAATGATTCGAGTCAAATCCCGGGGATGTTAAATGAACTGCTTTACGCTCATATCGTTCTTGCGTTAATCTCTTACGGGTTATTTACGATATCGTTTATTCTGGCATGTTTATATTTAACGCAATACAAGTTTTTAAAAGCTAAAAAGGGTTACAAATGGCTGCGGAGATTTCAGGACCTTGAAGGGTTGGAGAAAAGGGCGTTTCATTTAATCGTCCTAGCGGAACCGCTGTTATTGTTATCCATTATCCTTGGGGTTGTCTGGGCTTATATGACAGAGGCAACTTTCTATTGGGGAGATAGCAAAACAGTTGGCTCTATTCTTGTGTTTATTATATATGCAATGTATTTATACAGCAGAACTCGTGGAAGCTATAGAGGAAAACCAATTCTGTTATTTAATGTCATTGCTTTTTGTTTATTGTTAATTAATTTTTTCTTATTTAATACATTATCGAATTTTCATGTTTAGCATAGAAAGGGGCTTTTACCTTGCGTAAAATTGTAGTAGGTTCAAGACGTAGTAATTTAGCATTAACTCAATCTGAATGGGTGATTGAACAGTTAAAGAAGCATGCAGGAGAAAAGTATTCATTTGAGATTAAAAAAATAGTCACAAAAGGTGACCAGATCCTTAATGTAACATTGTCTAAAGTAGGCGGTAAGGGGCTTTTCGTAAAAGAGATAGAACAGGCGATGTATGACAAAGAAATTGATTTTGCTGTACACAGTATGAAAGATATGCCTGCAGTGATGCCTGATGGTTTGATCATCGGTTCTATTCCCGTTCGTGAGGACCACCGTGATGCGTTTATTTCCAAGGATCATAAAACATTAGAGGAGCTTCCTGCTGGTGCCATTGTAGGGACAAGCAGTCTGCGTCGCGGGTCGCAAATTCTTGCAGAGCGTCCAGATCTGAAAATACAATGGATTCGCGGTAATATTGAGACAAGACTAAGAAAGCTGAAAGAAGAGAACTTTGATGCGATTATCCTGGCTTCTGCCGGTATGAAGAGAATGGGCTGGAGGGAGGATATAGTTACACAGTATCTGGAACCGGAAATTTGTGTACCTGCTGTTGGACAAGGTGCTTTGGCGATTGAGTGCAGGGAAGATGATGATGAATTACTGGATCTGCTGAAAAAGATCAATGATGAATATACGGAGAGAACCGTTACAGCAGAGCGTACATTCTTACACTTGTTAAATGGGGGCTGTCAAGTGCCAATTGGCGGATATGCCTATTTAGATGGTGAGGAAGTCGTGTTGACAGCACTTGTGGCGAGCGGTGATGGTAAGACGGTACTGAAGGAAACGGTAAGAGGGACTGATCCTGTACAAGTTGGCCGTGAGGCTGCGGATCTGTTAAAAAAACAGGGAGCGCAGCAGTTAGTGGATGAAGCTCGAGAAGAGAATGAACAAGGATGACCAAGCCTCTAAAGGGTCAACGGATTTTAATTACAAGACAGGAGCAGCAGGCAGAACCGTTAGCGGAACTTGTGGAGAGTTTCGGCGGGATTGCTTGTATTGCTCCGTTACTTCGCTTTGAACCTATTGTAACAAAGGATCTTGATCTGAAGTTTTTACAACTTGAACAAAACACTGACTGGCTCTTTTTCACGAGCAGTAACACAGTTCGTTTTTTTGAAGTCTATAAAAGGAAGATAGGTATTGCCATTCAGCAGAAGATTGCTTCTGTTGGTGAGAAAACGTCGGCTGCTCTTCACAGTGTTGGCTATAAGGTGGATTTTGAGCCATCAGAATACCGCGGATACACGATGGTAAACGAATTTATCAGCAAATATGGGAAGAATCAGAAAGTAACCATTATATGCGGGGAAAATGCACGGGAAGAGATACCTGAATTATTAAGGGAGAATGGTGTTTCTTTTGATAAATTAGTCATTTATCGTACAATAGAAAATGAACAAGCGGAACAGGTACTTCAGCAATATCTTGCAAACGGTTTGGATGCCTGTACATTTACCAGTCCATCTACTGTAAAAGCTTTTTTGAGATTTGCTGCACCTGAACAAATTGATAAAGTGAAAAAAGAAACAGTGTGTGCCGCTATCGGGAAAACAACAGCAGATGAATTGAGCTCACATGAGTTTAAACATGTAGTTTACCCAGAAAAATATACGATTGAGGCAATGATCTCGTCATTGATAGAACATAAAAAAGGATGGTGAAACAGATGGCAGATTTCAAGCGTCATCGAAGATTACGGAATTCTCCTGTTATGCGGTCATTTGTAAAAGAAACAATATTGAAAACGGATGATCTGGTTTATCCGCTTTTTGTCGTGGAAGGGGATAATGACAGGAATGAAGTTAGCTCAATGCCTGGTGTTTTCCAAATTTCACTGGACCATTTAGATAAGGAGATTGATGAACTGCTTTCATTAGGTATTCCTTCTGTCCTATTATTTGGTGTACCGCTGGATAAAGATGAGACAGGATCCGGAGCATATGATCAGGAAGGTATAGTGCAAAAAGCAATACGCCAAATAAAACAGAAAACCTCTGATTTACTAATCATTGCTGATACATGTTTATGTGAATATACTTCTCATGGTCATTGCGGTGTGATACATAATGGTGATGTCGATAATGATGCTTCTTTACCATTGCATGTGAAAACAGCTATTTCCCAAGCTGAGGCAGGAGCAGATATTATTGCACCATCAAACATGATGGATGGATTTGTTGCAGAAATTCGAAAAGGACTTGATGAGGCAGGTTTTGAAAATGTTCCTGTCATGTCCTATGCCGTAAAATATGCATCTGCATTTTATGGCCCATTCCGTGATGCTGCGGACAGTACACCACAGTTTGGTGACCGAAAAACATACCAGATGGATCCGGCTAACCGGTTAGAAGCTATGCGTGAAGCACAATCAGATATCGAAGAAGGTGCCGACTTCCTTATTGTAAAACCGGCTCTTTCCTATATGGATATCATCCGCGATGTAAGGAATTCCCATCAGGTTCCTGTAGTTGCCTATAATGTGAGCGGTGAATATTCTATGGTAAAAGCAGCAAGCATCAATGGCTGGATTGATGAAAAGGCCATAGTCTTAGAAAAATTAACAAGCATGAAGCGGGCAGGGGCGGATATTATTATTACCTATTTTGCAAAAGATGTAGCAAAATGGCTGAGAGAAGAATAACAGGAGGTACAAAGAATGGTATCATATCAGAAATCAATTGATGCATATAAAGAAGCGGTAGATTTACTGCCAGGCGGGGTCAACTCACCAGTCCGTGCATTCAAATCTGTCGGCATGAATCCCATTTTTATGGACCATGGCAAAGGATCTAAAATCTATGATATTGATGGAAATGAATACATTGATTATGTCCTTAGCTGGGGGCCGTTAATTCTAGGTCATGCAGATGACCGTGTTGTTACAAAACTGAAGGAAGTTGCGGAAAAAGGGACAAGCTTTGGTGCACCTACTTTACTTGAAAATGAATTAGCACAACTTGTTATTGATCGTGTGCCATCTATTGAAATGGTCCGTATGGTTAATTCGGGTACAGAAGCTACGATGAGTGCTTTAAGGCTTGCCAGAGGATATACGGGGCGAAATAAAATATTAAAATTTGAAGGGAATTACCACGGACATGGGGACTCTTTGCTGATCAAAGCAGGCTCAGGTGTAGCAACATTAGGACTGCCTGACAGCCCTGGTGTTCCGGAAAGTGTTGCACAGCATACGATTACCGTGCCATATAATGATATTGAAAGTGTTCGTTACGCCTTCCAGCAATTTGGTGGGGACATTGCCGCAATTATTGTCGAGCCTGTGTCAGGGAACATGGGTGTTGTTCCACCGAAGGACGCTTTCCTGCAGCAGTTGCGTGAAATTACGGAACAAAACGGTTCGCTCTTAATTTTTGATGAAGTAATGACTGGTTTCCGTGTCGGTTATCATTGTGCACAGGGACACTTTGATGTGACACCAGACCTTACATGTCTTGGAAAAGTTATTGGCGGCGGTCTACCAGTTGGAGCTTATGGCGGGAAACGTGAAATCATGGAACGTATCGCACCGGTTGGTGACATCTATCAGGCTGGAACATTATCAGGTAACCCGCTGGCAATGACAGCAGGTCTGGAAACATTAAAAGCTATGACAGAAGAAGAATATGTTGCGATTAATCGAAAAGTAGACCGTTTAGTGCAAGGGTACAGGGAAGCGGCAGATAAGCATGGCATATCTTTGCAAATCAATCGTGCAGGATCGATGGTTGGTGTATTCTTTGCGGACACAGACGTAGTGAATTATGAAACTGCCTCAGGGTCTGATGTCGAGCGTTTTGCAACATACTACAGAGTAATGGCTGAGGAAGGAATTTTCCTGCCTCCTTCACAGTTTGAGGGACTGTTCCTTTCAACTGCACATTCAGATGAAGATATAGAAAAAACGATTCAGGCGGCTGAAAAAGCTTTTGCAAAAATAATGAATAAGTAATGACAGGCTTGTTGATCGAGGAAATCGGTCAACAAGCTTTTTTATTCATAATCCCCTGACCGGAATCATATATTTTAAAGAATGCTAGTTCGTTTGAACATAATGGAAGGGGGAACTATGTTGCAAGATTCTTATACTTTCACATTAAATGAAAACCTCGCTTTTCATCCTGATTACCCGATCAAAGAAATACTAGGAATTGGACTGGAGCCGGTTCTTTCGATTCAGGAGATGGGAGAAACACTTTCTATTAGAGGTGCAATGGAATTAAAAGGGGAATATATTCCGTCTGAAGAAAGAGTGGAGGAAGAGAAAGTCAATGGCCAGGATGTGGAAAGAATTGAAGTGATGTCAGACGATATTTGCGAATTTTTTCATAAATTTGTCATGGATATCACTATTCCAATGGACCGTGTGCATGAGTTAGATTCTGTCACAGTTGATGTAGATCATTTCGATTATGCAATTCATTCGGCAAGATCCTTAAATATTGAAGCAGTTTTAGCGATTAAAGGATTGAGTCAGGAAGCAGATGAAGTTATTACTTCTGAGGAACCAGAACTGCTTACACGTTTTGAATCAGAGGAAGAGACCCGGGAGAAAGCATCAGAGGAAGAGGACAGCTTCCAGTTTACCGTAAATGAGGAGCTGGAGCCGGAAAACTCGAATAGCGAGCCAGATAATGTCGTTCCATTGATTAATGAAGAAACTTCCACAGATGATGACCAGTTAACAGAACAGCGCGAAGATGAGGAACAGGAAGAAATAATGGAAGAGCCCGCGGAAGAACGAGATGAAGACTCATTTATTGATGAAACGGAATCAGACGATCCAGTTGATGTGGAAGAAACTGTGGAAGAAGGAACAGAAGACCGCTTACGGGTACAAGCAAGAGCAGAAACTGATGATACATCCTACTTGCTCAACATTTTCACTGAGGAAGAAGAGATGGCATATACAAGATTAAAATTATATATCGTACAGCCAACCGACCAGCTCACTTCCATCGCAGAGAAATACAATGTAACCCCTAGACAAATAATGAGGACAAATCAATTGGAAGATGAAGATCTATCTTCAGGCCAATTAATTTATATTCCGGTAACAGCTGATGAATAGATAATAAGAATCCCTAAATCAGGGATTTTTTTCTTTACTCTGATAGAGGAGGATACTTATGGAATGGCAGCAAATATTTGATGAATATCAAATCAGGCCAAACTATGTCGAACAAATTTCAGACAAGGTGTATAAACTAATAACAAACACGCAAAATTATTGTTTGAAATTCAGTGCACTAACAAAAGATCAGTTAGGACACTGGTATGCCGTATATCGGTACATTTCAGAAAGTCATGTACTTGGCTTTGTACCTCTCATTTTAACGAAAGAGAATTCTCCATATTATTTAATAGATGATCAGGTAATCATGGTATCACCATGGATAGAAAGTTATCGAGGCGACCGTCCGTCAGATGAATGGATTGCCTCATTCCATGGTCTGGGAAAGTTACATGGTTCCACACTGCAGAACATTGAAGTGAATTATTCGCAGGATCAGTTAACAGAAATAAGCCAATACTTTGAAAATGACCGGAAAAGAAAGAAAGAAGAGTTACTTCAATACATTCGTTATTTTGAATCAAAGAGGTTTATGGCGCCATTTGAATTACAGGCATGTATGCACTACCGGGATTTGGAATGGACTATGCAAATGATGGATAAGTGGCAATATATTTATATGGATCTGTTAAAAGACAATCAAAGCAGGAAAGTTGTATTATGTCATGGGAATATGAAACCATCACACTATACGCTGCTAAATGACAATGCTTACTTTCTAAACTGGGAATATGCACGAATGGACTTCCCTTCCCGTGATCTTTCGGCATATTTAAACAGTCTATTCACATATCATGATTGTGATATGAAGAAGATAAATGAAGGTTTATCGATCTATTTTCAGTACATCCGTTTTCACGATATAGACAAATGTGAATTAATATTTGAATTATTAGATCCAGATCCATATTTGTCTTTACTGACAGAGTATGTGAACAGTACAGAGTCAGATGAAATACGAAGATCCATTCAGCTTGAGAAAAAGTACCGTCAGCTGTTATTTTCGAATCAACTGGAACAATTATTATACCCCCAATTAGAAGTGAACAAGGAAGAAGTTTAGAACCATTCTAGCTGGAATGCAATAAGGATACCTATTAATATACCAAGTAACAATACATCAAAGGTTGTTGGGATAAAAATAGTTCTTACGGATTGGAAAATCACGATCGGCAAGATAGATTTCTCACAAATGATAATACATTCCCGTGCCCATGGCGGTAGTCGGTAACGGTAATACCTGCCCATATAATCACCTCACAGCAAATATGATTGGTAATCCATCATTGGTTTATTTTATGCGAAAATGCTTAAATTTGTGCAATTTATTCATTTATCAGGATAAAAGTTGAAGTAAAAAAAGGGTATTCGAGACTAATGTAGAATATATAAATATAAGTTGACAAATTATAGTAGATAATTTCCGAGCAATTTCACAATTTAGCGGGGGTGTGCCAATATAACTAGTGATAAAGGAAATTAGCTGTTGTTTGTTTGAGGGAATATGCAGAAAATGACTAACTCAAGGATGCTTTGCACTGCTAATAAAGAGAAAAAATTTCAGACAATGGCAAACCTATTGTAAAATAGGGACGCAAAGTTACAGGTCCGGTATGCTGATATTTTGCCGGATGGCTGAACTGCCTGGAATACATATAGGTATTTTGGGAGGAAGAGAATGATGAATAAAATTGTACAACTGGATCATGAATGGGTCTATTTACTCCTACAGGCCAAAGAGGCTGGCATAACTTTGACAGAAGTTAAAAATTTTATTAAGAAAGAACAGGAGAAATTAAAAGTTACGGAAATCGGTTAGTGTTATCATTTGTTTTTTATAAATATATTGTAACTTTTGGCTGGATCCTTGATGTTCCATTCACGGCAATCATTTTAGATGGTTACCATGAATGGAGCTTTTTTGTTTGAAATGTCATTAATGGAAGTCCTGCCATGTATTTGCTATACTGAATAGAAATCATACATATTGATAGTATGAATAAGAGAAACTAGCCTATGATAGCAATGAAATCTTCTAAAAAGGAAGGATGACAGAAATTGACAACTACTATTCCGCGTATTGTCGTACTTGGTGCAGGATACGCAGGCATCATGACAACCAAACGATTATTACAACAATTTGCCCCAGAGGAAGTAGAAATAACGCTTGTCAACAAACATAATTATCATTATCAGACAACATGGCTTCATGAAGTAGCCGCTGGAACTATTGATGTCAACCGTTCTCGTATTATGATCTCTGATGTGATTAATACAAGAAGAGTAAATTTTGTCCAAGATATTGTGAAAAAGATTAATACAGACAATAAACAAGTCGAATTAGAAAACAGCACTTTAGATTACGACTATTTAGTGATTGGTTTAGGGTTTGAAAAAGCCACATTCGGTATACCGGGAATGGAACATGCCTTTACGATTCAGACAGTTGATAAAAGCAGAATGATTCGAGACCATATTGAATATCAGTTTTCCCGTTATAAAACAGAAGAAAACCCGTCTGATGACATGTTAACAATAATTGTAGGTGGTGCAGGTTTTACCGGAATTGAGTTTGCTGGAGAGCTTGCTGAGCGCGTACCGCTATTATGTAAAAAATATGATATTCCCAGACATCGTGTGAAGATCATTAATATTGAGGCTGCCCCTACTATTTTGCCAGGTTTCGATCTCGATTTAATTGAGTATGCGAAAGAATCATTAACAAGAAGAGGTGTAGATATCCGTACATCAACAATGATTAAAGAAGTGAAAAAAGATGCGATAATTGTTGGGGATGACAAAGAAGAAATTAAGGCAGGTACATTTGTCTGGACTGGTGGTGTACAAGCGAATCGGATTGTCGGCGAAGCTGGGTTCGAGCTAACGAAAGGTAGAGTGAACGTTGATCCGATGCTACGTGCACCAGGTTATGATGATGTATTTATACTTGGTGACTGTGCATGGGTTACGAATAAAGAAACAGGAAAACCATACCCTGCAACAGCCCAGATTGCGATACAGGAAGCAGATGTATGTGCACATAATATCCGCACACTAATTTTCGGTGGAACCTTGCAGGAATTTGTCTACGATAACAAGGGTACTGTTGCATCATTGGGTGGCAGTGAAGCAATGGGATCCATTTTCGAGGGTCACAAGATATATGGAATGCAGGCAAAAATCATGAAACATGTTATAGATGATCGTTACTTATTTATGGTTGGCGGCCCGGCATTTGTCCTGAAAAAAGGTAAATTCCGACCATTTTAATAGAGGAGGTATTTAGGTGAAGAATACGTTATTTTATACATTATTAACTGTTGCTGCAACGATTGCCTATGTTTTTGTATCAAGAAAATTGGAAGACAAGCGTGATTTCCGCTAATCTATTGAAGCTAAATTCAATGACTGAATGATGATCATAAAAGGCGAATAATCCGGACTATTTTCAGTTAATAGTTCGGATTATTGTGCTGTTAACGTATTTATATTTAGTTGCTACATTGTATTGAAAAGGTTGGTAC
Organism: Gracilibacillus ureilyticus; assembly: GCF_900111195.1. Taxonomy (GTDB): domain Bacteria; phylum Bacillota; class Bacilli; order Bacillales; family Amphibacillaceae; genus Gracilibacillus; species Gracilibacillus ureilyticus. Next base: position 91,378 of record NZ_FOGL01000009.1, on the reverse strand, counting down.
ATACTATTGCTAAACAGGGGAGGTGCAGAGGGATGTTTCAACTCCGTCATGTCCAATTTAAGGATATTTTACATATAGAAAACTTTAGCATCCCCGGTCAAAGAGTGTGCTGCTTATTTGGTGAGAGTGGTAGTGGCAAATCCACATTATTAAAGATGCTAAACGGTATGTTAACACAAGATAGCGGGGAAGTTTTATATAAAAACCAAGAAATAAGCAGCTATGACCCTGTAGATTTACGTAAAGAAGTCGTCATGCTGGGACAGGATGCTGTCATGTTCGAAGGTACTGTTCGTGATAATCTTTTAATCGGCAGGAAATTTTCAGGGAAAGAAGAAACCAGTGACCAGAAGTTGGGCGAACTGTTAAACGCATTACGACTTGGGAAACAATTGGAGGATGAGGCGGATAAATTATCAGGCGGTGAGAAACAGCGGGTTGCCTTTGGGCGTGTTCTTTTAATGGATGCAGAGGTATATTTGTTAGATGAACCAACTTCTGCACTTGACGTAGAGACAGAAACGCTTGTAATGGATCTGTTTACCAATCAATTAAGGGAACGCGATAAAACAGCAGTCTTTGTTACACACTCCAAAGAAGTGGCAGAAAAATACGCTGATGAGATTTTTTATATGAATGACATACTTGTAAGTGAGGGGACGTAATTATGAATGAAATGCTCGATATTACCTTATGGCAGCTGGTTTCTGCCTATATATTCATTCTCATCCTCCTTGCAATTGTCCGATGGCGTAAAATCCCGCGTGAAAAGGAAATTGTTATAGCCACACTAAGGATGACGATTCAGTTAGTCCTAGTAGGATATGTTCTCATGTTCATTTTTGAGAATGAAAACTGGATTTACTCAGTCATTGTTATTTTACTGATGGAAACTTTTGCAGTGTATAATATTTTTAAACGAACAAAAAAAGAAATGAACACTTCACTAAAAAAGATCATTGCCGTTTCCATGGTTTCAGGTACATTGTTCGCCTTTATCTATTTTGATTTTATTGTCGTTCAGTTTTCGCCATGGTATGACCCGCGTTATTTTATTCCAATTGCGGGGATGTTGATTGGTAATTCAATGACAGGTATTACTCTTGGTGTTGGTGCATTAATAGAAGGCTTTTCTTCCCGAAAAAAAGAAGTCGAAGCTGCATTAATGCTTGGCGCTGATCCGAATCAGGCATCAAAAGGAATTGTTAATAATGCATTCGACTCAGCGATTCTGCCAACTATAAACAGTATGGTTGGAATGGGAATAGTTTTTTTACCTGGTATGATGACAGGTGTTATCCTGTCAGGAGCAAGTCCGCTCGATGCGATTAAGTATCAGATTGCGATAATGCTGGGTATCACAGGAAGTGTATCTTTATCTGTCATCATCTTTCTTCATTTTGGTTATCAAACATTTTTCAACAAAAGAGCACAATTAAAATAACAAATTTTCTTGACGTTTCTGCGTTTTTATGGATAAAATAACATATAATCAAATTGCTTGATGCAATGACGAGGAAGAGTACTGCATACTTATCGGCAGAGAGAAAAACCCGCAGGCTGGAAGGTTTTTTCGAAAAAATGGTGCAGGAAGGTAGCCTCTGAAGCAGCTTTACTGAACGGATAGTAGGTAAAGCCGGTTGACCCGTTATCTCGTTAATGAGTGTATATGCAGAATATTCTGCTTATAAAATAAGGTGGTACCACGGAAAATAAATCCTTTTCGTCCTTTTTAATAGGGATGAGAAGGATTTTTTGTATCCTGGAAAAATTAAATATTTCCTAAAAGGAGGAATTATAATATGTCAGAACAAGAGCAAAATGAAGTGAATTTACCACCCAAATATGACCCGACCGCTGTGGAAAAGGGCCGCTATGATTACTGGGTGAATGGGAAGTTTTTTGAAGCGGAAAGAAATCTGGATAAAGAACCATTTACGATTGTTATCCCGCCGCCAAACGTAACAGGGAAACTTCACATTGGGCATGCATGGGATACGACATTGCAGGACATTATTACAAGAATTAAACGTATGCAAGGATATGATGTGCTGTACCTGCCGGGAATGGACCATGCAGGGATTGCTACACAGGCAAAAGTCGAAGAAAAATTACGTGAGCAAGGCACCAGCAGATATGACCTTGGACGTGAAAAATTTTTAGAAAAAGCATGGGACTGGAAGGAAGAATACGCAGGATTTATCCGCAAGCAATGGGCTAAACTGGGACTTGGCTTAGACTATTCTCGGGAACGCTTTACCTTGGATGAAGGTCTTTCAGAAGCGGTAAAAGAAGTATTTGTAAAATTGTATGAAAAAGGTCTTATTTACCGTGGTGAATATATCATTAACTGGGATCCTGCTACGAAGACAGCACTTTCTGATATTGAAGTAATCTACAAAGATGTTCAGGGAAATTTTTATCATATGAAGTATCCTCTTGCTGACGGAAGCGGATATATAGAAATTGCTACAACCCGTCCTGAGACTATGCTTGGAGATACAGCAGTAGCAGTACACCCGGAAGATGAGCGTTACAAACATTTAATCGGTAAAAAAGTAAAGTTACCAATTGTCGGCCGTGAAATCGAGATTGTTGCAGACGACTATGTTGATATGGAGTTTGGTTCAGGTGCGGTAAAAATCACACCAGCACACGATCCAAATGATTTTGAGATCGGTAACCGTCACAGCTTGGAACGAGTGCTTGTTATGAATGAAGATGGCACTATGAATGATAATGCTGGTAAATATCAAGGTCTTGACCGTTTTGAATGCCGTAAACAAATCGTTAAAGATCTGCAAGACGAAGGCGTATTATTTAAAATTGAAGAACACATGCACTCTGTTGGTCACTCAGAACGAAGCGGGGCAGTAGTTGAACCATATTTATCCACACAATGGTTTGTAAGAATGCAGCCACTTGCTGATAATGCAGTTGCGATGCAGCAAGGCTCTGATGAAGAAAAAGTACATTTTGTTCCTGACCGTTTTGAGAAAACATATTTACGCTGGATGGAAAATATCCGCGATTGGTGTATTTCCCGTCAATTATGGTGGGGCCACCGAATTCCTGCATGGTATCACAAGGAAACAGGAGAAGTGTATGTAGGCAAAGAAGCACCGGAAGATCTGGAAAACTGGGAACAGGATACAGATGTATTAGACACATGGTTCTCGTCTGCATTATGGCCATTTTCGACATTAAACTGGCCAAATACGGAAGATGAAGATTTCAAACATTTCTTCCCGACAAATGCGCTTGTTACAGGTTATGATATTATCTTTTTCTGGGTAGCGAGAATGATTTTCCAATCCAAAGAATTTAATGGGAAACGCCCATTTAAAGATGTATTAATCCACGGCCTTGTTCGTGATGCCGAAGGCCGAAAAATGAGTAAGTCTCTAGGTAATGGAGTAGACCCGATGGAAGTAATTGAGAAATACGGAGCGGATTCACTGCGCTACTTCCTTTCAACAGGCTCAAGCCCTGGACAGGATCTACGCTTCCAATGGGAAAAGGTTGAATCAACATGGAATTTCGTTAATAAAATATGGAATGCCTCCCGTTTTGCTTTAATGAATATGAATGGTCTGAAATTTGAGCAAATAGATCTTACTGGCAAGAAATCAGTAGCAGATCACTGGATCTTAACACGTCTTAATGAAACAATTGAGCAGGTTACGAGAAACGTTGATAAATATGAATTTGGTGAAGCGGGACGTTACTTGTATAACTTTATCTGGGATGATTTCTGTGACTGGTATATTGAGATGGCTAAACTGCCACTGTACGGAGAAGATGAAGAAGCGAAATTAACGACACGCTCTGTACTGGCATATGTCCTTGATCATACGATGCGTATGCTGCATCCGTTTATGCCGTTCGTTACGGAAGAGATTTGGCAACAGCTTCCACATGAAGGAGAATCCATCGTTCTTGCGAGCTGGCCGAAGGTAAATGGAGAACTGTCAAACGATGAAGCATCTGATATTATGAAGCAGCTTGTTGCAATCATTCGTTCTGTACGAAATATCCGAGCAGAAGTTGATACACCATTGTCCAAGGAAATTCCTATTCTGATCCAGGCAAGTGATGAGGATGGTCGAGCTAAATTGGAAGAGAATCGGGTTTATATTGATCGTTTCTGTAATCCGAGTGAGCTTACAATTGATACGAACATTCAGGCACCAGAAAAAGCAATGTCTGCAGTTGTGACAGGTGCGGAGATCTTCTTACCACTGGAAGGATTAATTGATGTGGACAAAGAAGTTGCAAGACTGGAAGCGGAATTAGATAAATGGAATAAAGAAGTCGAACGAGTGGAAAAGAAACTATCAAATGAAGGTTTTGTGAAAAAGGCACCAGAACAAGTGGTAGAAGCTGAGAAAGCGAAACAAAAAGATTATATCGATAAACGAGAAAGAGTGAAGGCACGTATTTCCGAATTACAAGGGTAATGCAGCCATAATAAAAAAGCGGGACGATCAGTAAGATGATTTGTCCCGCTTTTTCTATTGTGTAATTTCTGAAATAATATGTTCAAGAATCGGCTCAGCAACATTCACTCCGGTATGCTTCAAAATATTAGCGACATGGGCGTTCGTATTTACTTCACAAACAACTGGTTCCCCGTCTCTTCCGAACAATAAGTCCACACCGCAATAGGATGCACCGACCGCCTTGGCTGCTTTTAATGCCAATTCTGCTTCCTGTAAAGTGGCCTCATATTTCTCTACATTGCTGCCAAGGTGGACATTTGCACGGAAGTCTGTGGCAGAGCTCCGTTGTAACGCTGCTGCAACCATATCCCCTGCGACGAAGATCCGAATGTCTTTTCCATAACTCGATTCTATAAATTCTTGTAAAACAAAAGGTCTGTCATAAATCTGTTTTACTTTCTCCATGTATTCTTTTTCGTTATGGACAAGGTAAACTTGTTCCCCAAATGACCCGAACCCTTCTTTTATGACAAACGGATAGCTGAAACTCTCAGCGAGTTGAATGAATGGTTCAAGATCCAGTGCTGATGTATTGGCAAAAATTTTAGGTGCTATTACTGTTTGAGGAATATTTAACTGGTTTTTAGCTAATTGCTGGTACATTAGTACTTTATTATCACATAATTCAACACTTTGAGCACTGTTGTAAACGGGAATACCAAGTAACTCTAATTGACGTGCAAGTGCAATATCTTTATCATGAAAGATAACAAATGAAGGTAATTCCCATCCTTTTATATGCTCAAGAAGTATCCCGTCATTAGTCAGTTTATTACGTAGATGATTGTTGGCAACAAGCTCGATTTTTATATTTTTCTGTTTCCCTGTTTTTTTTACCTGTTCTGGAAATTGCAGAAACGCATCTCCTGCAAGATGGCCATTATAAATAACCCACCCGTTCATCATGATCTCCCCTTTTTTGTTCCTCATTGTATCATACCGTTAATGGACAGAAAATCAAACGAAGAAAGTGTGAAGAAGATGAAAACATTTCAGGAAGCTGAATTATTTTTTGACTCAAGAAGGAAACTGGGAATTAAGCCGGGACTGGAACGTCTTGATTATTTACTGAAAAAAACAGGTCATCCGGAAAGACGCATAAAAACGATTCATGTGGCTGGTACAAATGGAAAAGGGTCCACCATAACCTACATGGAAGAAGTATTAATCGCAAATGGTTATACTGTAGGTACGTTTGTTTCACCAGGTTTGCCGACAATTAGAGACCATATGAGAATAAATCGCCAGACAATTACCGAACAATCATTTATCGATATTTTACATCAATTATTACCTGTTATAAGGGAGATGGATGGGTTAGATTTAGCGCCATCCGAATATGAGATTCTGATGGTGATGACACTCCTTTATTTCCTGGAAAAAACAGATATTGCTTTAATAGAAACATGCATGGGTGGAAGAGAGGATGTAACGAACCGGGTTGAACCAATCGTAACAGTCATTACTACAATTGATTATGATCATATGGGTTTCCTTGGTAACAGTTTAGCTGAAATAGCTGCACACAAAGCGGGAATTATTAAACACGGTACTCCTGTAGTAGTGGGCGATCTCCCCAAAGAAGCGAGTGAGGTAGTGCTTAAAAAAGCTTCAAAAGAAGAAGCATCCATTTATTTTTTCAATACACATTTTCAAATAAAAGATTGGAAGGTAAACAGCAGTTCCCAACAGTTCGTTTTCAGCTATCAAACCGAAATTCCCGCAGAAATAACGATGATAGGCAAGCATCAGGCAGAGAATGCAGCTCTAGCACTCATGGTTTTACATTTGCTTATGGAAAAGGGCTGGTCAATAAGGCAGGATGCAATGTTAAAAGGGCTGAAGCAGGCAAAAATAACGAATCGATTGCAAATATTAAATAATTCTCCGGGAATTTTGATTGATGGGGCACATAATGTGGCCAGTATAAAGAAGTTAATAGAGACAAGTAAACTGTATTGGAACAACCGGAAGATTTATACTTTATTCAGTGCCTTTAAAGATAAAGAAGTCGACCAGATGACACACTTGCTTAAACAATATAGTAATAAGTTTGTTGTAACAACATTTGATCATCCAAGGGCTTTGTCCGAGCAGGATGTAGCAGAAGACATTGAATTTCTACCAGATTATAAAGAGGCTTTAACGGAATTAATGCAACAGCTGAATCCGGAAGATGTTTTACTTATTACTGGTTCATTGCACTTTGTGGAAGAAATCAAAGGTTATATTTCAAGAATTTAAAAGAATGGCGGTGAGGGCAGCTGTAGAACGTTATTCTATCAGTTTACCTGCCGCCTTTTTGATTCTATTAAAAAGTTCCTCCCGAGACTTTGATTAAAACCCTCTTTCTTTGACAAAAAATAATGTCCCTTTTCTGTTAATTACCGCGTGTGAATGAATTTGCTGCCACTGTTTATCAGTTTGTGGAGAAAGTTTTTCCTAGCTGTATGACAAAACTCGTCTTACATCTTATATATTATATGATAGGGTGGTAGAAAAGAGCTGAAATGAGGGATCTGTATGAAAAACAATAATAGAATTTCCGTTCAGATAAACCACCAGAAGAGAGATTCGAAAAAAGATCCGATTGAACATCTATTGGAACAGGAAAAGAAGCCGGTAAATTATGACACTAGTCCGCCAGTGTTTCAGTCTGTTAACAGGCCTGCCAAACCTGGCTTTTGGACAACCTACCGTTCTTTTATTTACGCAGCTTTAACGGCAATTATTATTGGTACGTTTCTGGGATTCATTATGTTAAAGATTTTCGTTGATATGGACCCTGAAGAAGTTAGCTTCCAAAACAGCGAACATGTTACAAGTACAGTTACTGCCTCAGAAGGTACGAAGGAAGTGGAACAACCGGACAGTAATCTCCCTGTTTTTAAAAGCAATACACACCAGGCTTATGTCGTTCAGGCTGGTGTGTTCACTTCGGAATCTGCTGCTATTCAACTGCAAAATGAATTAAAAGCATCCAACATACCTGCAATGATCTGGAACAGGGATAATCAGTACCATCTGTTTACTTCTGTTCATTCGACAAGTGAAGCATCAAAAAAATATTTGGAAGCTGTCAAATCAGATGTGGAGATGTATGGTGGTAAGGCATGGACAACTGTCCCTGTTGAAGTTAGTGTAACAGAAAGCGAGAAAAAGTGGCTCCAGTCATTTGATACTCTTTTACCTGCATTACTTGAAAGTAAAGATGTTAGTGGTTTGGAAGAATGGATGGCAAAAAAACCTGCTGAGATTTCTTCAACTATCGAAAGTTTTGTGAAGAAAACGGAAGAACTCAGTGGTAAAGAGAAGCTAGACTCTCTTTCTGTATTAGAAATCTGGTATCAGTATTCCAAAATAACTGGGCAATAGTATAATTTCCTTCTATCTTCATTTTTTTATTGGAAAACTCTCTTGTTTCAGCCATACAAAAGAATAAATTAAAGCAATGATAAGAGAAATTAATGAATAGTCTGTTTGTTGCTTCCACCTATATTTCGTAAAATGTAATGGTAGGAAATATAGAAGCAGGAGGAATCAAATGAATACTGAGATCGTAAAAATGAAAGAGGTACCAAAACGTGACAGGCCGCGTGAAAGACTGGTAGAGTTTGGCCCGGGGCACCTGTCCAATCAGGAGTTAATGGCCATATTACTTGGGACTGGGACAAGGAAGGAAAATGTCTATCAATTAGCTGAGCGGGTATTAAGACATTTTGAAGGGTTAGGTCAGCTGAAAGAGGTAACAATTGAGGAGTTGACAGGAATTAACGGGATTGGATTGGCAAAGGGGGTAAACTTGTTAGCAGCAATAGAATTTGGCAAGCGAATCCATCAATTCCAGGAAAGAGACCGTTACATTATCCGCAGTCCGGAGGATGGAGCCAACTTCTTGATGGAAGAAATGCGTCAGTTAAAGCAGGAGCATTTTGTTGTTGTTTTTCTAAATACAAAGAACCAGGTCATTCACCGCCAAACCATTTTCATCGGCAGTCTGAATGCCTCTATTGTACACCCCCGCGAAATCTTCAGGGAAGCTGTCAAAAGATCCTCTGCTTCCATCATTTGTGCACATAATCATCCCTCAGGAGACCCGTCTCCATCACAGGAAGATATCCAGGTAACGAAAAGACTAGTAGAAAGTGGGAAAGTGGTAGGAATAGAGTTACTTGACCATCTTATAATCGGTGACCATCGATTTACTTCATTAAAAGAAAAAGGGTACTTGTGACACTATCTATTTTGTAAAAATTTAAGTATAATTAAATTACAAGCTCAAAACGAACGCCTTGTACAAGAAATTGCTTGTATAAAGGCGTTTATTATTGTACGTTATTACAGTAAAAGTATATAGTAGAATTAGAATGAAATAAATGGTATTATGCAACATTTACTATGCAATTTAATAAAGGATATTGCCTATACTATAATTATGAACAGAGCAAATTTACAGGCAAATTCTTGATTGAATGATAATTTGAGCATAAAATAAGCATGATTAACATTAATAAATTAGCTTTGAGAGGAAGAAAAAGATTGGCATTATTAAACTTTTCACAAGATTTGGGGATAGATCTGGGAACTGCGAATACCCTTGTATTCATAAAAGGTAAAGGTGTTGTAGTAAGAGAACCTTCTGTTGTTGCGATTAATAAAGCAACTGGCGATATTGAGGCAGTGGGCAGTGATGCAAAGAAAATGATTGGACGGACTCCCGGTAATATTGCGGTCATCCGCCCGATGAAGGATGGGGTTATTGCCGATTATGATACAACAGCTGCAATGATGAAATATTATATCAAGTTAGCTCAAAAAAACCGATCATCTTTTGCTAAAAAACCGAACGTTATGGTTTGTGTGCCATCAGGGATTACTATGGTGGAAGAGCGGGCTGTTATTGATGCTACAAAGCAGGCAGGTGCAAAAGATGCTTTTCCAATTGCAGAGCCTTTTGCAGCAGCAATTGGAGCAGGTCTTCCTGTATGGGAACCAACAGGAAGCATGATTGTTGATATTGGTGGTGGAACAACAGAAGTTGCGGTTATCTCATTAGGCGGAATCGTTACAAGTAAATCGATCCGTACAGCTGGTGATGATATGGATGATGCCATTATTCAATATGTCAAACGGAAATATAACTTGATGATTGGGGAAAGATCAGCTGAATCCATTAAAATGGATATAGGTTCAGCAAAAGTTCCTACAGAAGTAGACGAAATGGATATTAGAGGGAGAGACTTGTTAACAGGTTTGCCTAAAACCATTACCATTACATCGGAAGAAATAGCTTATGCTCTAAAGGATACAGTTGATGCAATTGTCGAATCTGTCAAGAATACACTGGAATTAACTCCTCCTGAACTTTCTGCAGACGTTATGGACAGAGGAATTGTATTGTCTGGCGGCGGGGCTCTATTAAAAGGTCTCGATGAAGTCATAAGTGATGAAACAAAAATGCCTACTTTTGTTGCAGAGGAACCACTGGACAGTGTGGCAATCGGAACAGGAAAGTCACTGGAATATATTGAACAGTTCCGCTCACAATCAAAAAACTCTACTCACCGTTTTACAGATTAAGCAGGTGTTTGTATGTTTCTATTTAAGAAAAAGCATCTATTTATTTTGCTTATCGTTCTTATGATTTTAGTAGGGTTAATTGGATTTTCGTTAAGCAAAAGAAGTAATTTAACATTAATTGAAGATTTTGTGCATGATAGTGTCGGCTGGCTGCAGCAAGTAGTAAATGAGCCTGTAAACTTTACTACCACATTCTTTTCTAACATAAACGAAATAAAAAATGTTTATTCAGAAAATCAGGAACTGAAGGCACAATTGGAAGAAATTCGCCAGCTCGAATATGAAAACCAGGAAAAAACGAAGGAAATAGAAGAATTACAGGCGATTCTTGGTAAGACAGAGTCAGACTTTCTGCAGAATTTTAATGCCATTCAGGCTTCCGTTGTTGCAAGAAGCAAGGACTACTGGTTTAAACAAATTACAATTAATAAAGGAACACAGGATGGAGTAGGACCGAATATGGCTGTGATCACAGGGGAAGGGATGATTGGTAAGGTACAGACAAGCTCCCCGTTCACTTCCACTGTCCTGTTATTAAATGGTTTTGACAGATCCAACCGAATCTCTGTTAATGTGGACCAGGACGAAAATGCGGCAGATATGTCAGGATTTATTGTTGGTTATGATGAGGAAACAGATTATTTATTATTGGAGTTAAATGAGAACAATGATAATTTAAAAGCAGGACAAGTAGTATTTTCATCAGGTCTTGGCGGTGTCTTTCCAAAAGGTTTAGAGATCGGGGAAGTTACCGAGGTAACAGAGGGCCGTTATTCTTTAACAAAAGTAGCTTATGTGAAACCTTCAGCAGATTTTGAATCTGTTCATCACGTTATTGTGATAGACCGTGGAATGATAACAACAGAAGAAGCGGAAGCAGCTGAAGAGGAAAGTACAGATGAGGTGGATGAATCATGAGTCGAGTCATCCCCTTCTTACTTGCATGTATTTGCTTGTTTTTAATCATGTTAGAAGGTGCATTAGCGAATGTTTTAACAAGGTTAACATATATACCTGAAAACTGGCAGATGGTATCCCATTTTATGTTAATATTCACAATCTATATCACGGTCTTTTTTGATCGGAGAAATACTTATTACAGCTTTTTGTTTGCAGCACTTTTCGGTCTGTTAGTAGATATATTATACACACCCATTATCGGGATATACTTATTCGTTTACGCTGCTTCTATTTATATTATACGGAATTTAATGAAATGGTTGCATGCAAATCTTTATGTTACAGTTTTAGTAATGATAATAGGGGTTTTTATTGCAGACATTCTTGCATATTTTCTTTATAATATAATACAAATCCACCAAATGGAATGGAATGTTTACCTGTTTCAAAGATTATTGCCAACAATCTCTTGGAACATTATTGTTGGGGTTGTTTTTTACCCGCTGATTAAAAAACTATTAAAAAAGTGGCAATATATTAAGTTTCAGCACAAGGATTGAATTACACACCAGGAAGCAGATTAAGGGGTTGAAGGATTGTGGTAACTAATCGTTGTATCACTATAAAAGGAACACGGGACGGTCTGACACTTTTTATGGATGATACGTGTGCATTCAATGATCTATTAAAAGAATTAGAAAGTGTTCTATCAATGAATTATATAGCAGAGAATGAACAGCCAATCCGGATAAGGGTGGAGCTTGGTAACCGGTACATAACCGGAGAGCAGGAAGAAAAGTTAAAAGAAATGTTTGCTAATCAGCAAAACTTTACAGTTGATCAAATCGTATCGAATGTTATTTTAAAACAGACAGCACTTGAGTGGAAAGATGATACAGCGATCAAACTACATAATAAAATTATCCGTTCTGGCCAGGAATTAAACATAGTTGGAGACCTGTTATTAATTGGGGACGTGAATCCTGGCGGAAAGGTAGTAGCAACAGGTAATATATATATTCTTGGACATTTGAGAGGAATCGCACACGCTGGCAGTGACGGCAACAAATCTTCCATTATTGCTGCATCTTATATGAGTCCAACACAGCTGAGAATTGCAAATGTGATGAGCCGTTCACCGGATGAAGGGGATGGCGGCATGATGGAATGTGGTTTTGTTGACAGAGACAGTGAACAAATAATCATGGATCGTATCAGCACATTAGCCAGAACACGATCTGATTTAAGTGTTTTTGAGAGGAGGATTATGAATGGGTGAAGCGATTGTTATTACATCAGGAAAAGGTGGCGTTGGTAAAACCACTACGACAGCTAATTTAGGTACTTCTTTAGCATTACTAGAGAAAAAAGTGTGTTTAATAGATACAGATATTGGCCTGCGGAACTTAGATGTTGTGATGGGGCTGGAGAATCGTATCATTTATGACATTATCGATGTGGTAGAGAAGCGTTGCAAAGTTTCACAGGCATTAGTTAAAGATAAACGTTTTGACTGTTTATACTTACTGCCTGCTGCACAAACTAGTGATAAGAATGCATTAACACCAGAGGGTATGATTGAAATTATTACAGAGTTAAAAGCAGAATATGATTATATATTAATAGATTGCCCGGCAGGTATTGAGCAAGGCTTTAAGAACGCTGTTGCAGGTGCTGACAAAGCATTAGTTGTTACTACACCGGAGAAATCGAGTGTGAGGGATGCCGACCGCATTATTGGTTTATTAGAACAGGAAGATATTGATCCGCCGAACCTGATCATCAACCGTATACGAAACCACATGATGAAGAGTGGAGATATGCTGGATATTGATGAAATTATGCAGATACTTTCCATTGACCTTATTGGAATTGTAGCAGATGATGATGAAGTTATTAAAGCAACCAATCATGGAGAGCCGATTGCTTTTCAGCCAAACACAAAAGCATCGATCTCTTATCGCAATATTTCGAGAAGAATTTTAGGAGAATCGGTGCCGCTCCAATCACTTGATCAAAAGGTAACCTTTATCGATAAATTGAAGAAAGTCTTTGGAAGAAATTAGATGTGTGATTTTCATATGTAAGAAGGTACACATTTTCATATTACTATAAAATTCTCATGGACATTCACTGGATGGATTGTTCATGAGAATTTTTATTTTCTGGGACGGATCGGCACTATAGTACAAACATAGCTTAATGACTCTTACCTCACATCAACCAAATTAAGGGTATTGTTCTGCACTACCTGGTTCTTTTGAATGAAACTTTAAAAAGATGTACCAACCTCTCTTTCTTTTCTGATCTGCAAAGAAATTGACTCATATTCATACAGTGCTTGTCATACAATGATTACAAACTGGATAAAGGGTTGTGAGGATATGAAAAAGAATAATTTATCATCCATTCGAAACAATATTAACCGCCGGAAACAGGAAAAGAAAAAAATCAATTATCAAAAAAGCAGCACCGACTTTTCAAAAAGAATGACTATAGAAGATGAAGAAAGACACGGTTTTTACCCTTCCATACCTAGTTACAGTGGCCAATCAAATAATAATCACCCGTTAATTTTTCGGGCCTTTTTGCTGAGAAGTATCATCGCTGTATTCCTTTTCGTGATATGTGCTGTTTCTATTAATTCGGAATCAAGCTTGTTGGAGAAACCAAAAGAATGGACAAGCTATGTGCTAAAAGAAGAATTTCCTTTCGCAACAGTCAATGCATGGTATCAGGCAAAATTCGGAGCACCATTTGCATGGGAAACAAGTGTTACGGAAGGAGAAGAAATTGCTGTATTGCCTGCATTTGGACAGGTTAACCAATCTTTCCAGGAAAATGGTCAAGGTATTCTAATAACAGCTGAGGAAGAAACAGAAGTGGCTGCAGTAGAGGCAGGTACGGTACTTTTTGCAGGAAATGACCCGAAAACAGGGAAGACAGTAATTATTCAGCACGCTGATCGCAGTAAAACGATTTATGGTTATTTAACAGATATTGAAGTTCATTCCTATCAGTCTGTCAGGTCCAATCAGGTAATTGGCTCATATGAACCGTCAGAAGCGAACAAGGCTATTTACTTTGCTGTCGAGAAAAACCAACAGTACATTGACCCGATTCAGGTAATCCATGTTAATGAACAACAGTAAGTTTCTGCCCCCGGTTCATATTCATCCAATTGTTTTTTTCTTTATTGCTGTAGCAATTATTACAGGTATGTTTATCGATCTCCTTATCATTGCTTTTATTGTGATTATTCATGAATTGGGTCATTTTTATTTTGCTAAAAAATACAATTGGAAAGTTAAGCGGATTTATTTATGGATATTTGGGGGAGTAATGGAAACAGAAGAGAGCGGGCTGCGGCCAATGAAAGAGGAGTGGATCGTTACACTCGCCGGTCCTGCACAGCATTTGTTTTTATTCTTCTTTTTTTATTTTTTAGGTTCTATCGAATGGTTCCCGGAGTCGGCCGTTAACACTGCAATGCAGTATAATATTTTTATTTTTTTGGGAAATTTACTGCCGATTTACCCGTTAGATGGAGGTCGGATTTTACACCTTATCTGTGATAACTTATTTCCTTTCCAGACAGCACATTCTTTAACGATCATCCTGTCAATGATATCCATAGTTACTTTTCTTACCTGTGCTTTACTTATTGGTAATACTTCACTAAGTTTATGTTTGCTTTTTGGTTTTTTATTTTGGGAAAATCGGATAGAATGGACACGTAGGCATTATAAATGGTGGAAATTTATTCTGTATCGGAATAGTGCTGCTGCACATCATTATAAGAAAAAATCCATTTTAAAGGTGAGCAAAGAAAAGCGACTAATTGATATATTGCAAAAATTTTACCGCAACCGGTATCATTTCATCCAGGTAATAGAAGATAAAGGTACGGTGCATACGGATTTAACAGAAACGGAATGTATGGATATTTTTTTTGCTAAAAAAAATCACCGGTTAACGGTTGGTGAGATTGTAAATAGAGAAGAAGAGGTAACCTATGTGTAAGTTATTATTTCAAACAAAATTAACAGAAAAAGTCGGGCTGTATACGGAAGAAAATATGGTCAAAGATATTCAGCTGGAGCGTGTAACAAACCAGGCTAGAACTGGCTCCATTTATTTAGGAAAAGTCAGAAATGTTGATCAGTCAATAGAGGCGGCATTTATTGAAATCGAGAAAAATGTGGTTGGGTTTCTGGCAAAAAAGGAATTTCCTTTTGATGGTGAATTAAGCTCAAGTTTAACGGAAGGGTCATCCGTTATTGTCCAGGTGATTAAAGAAGCCTATCAGGACAAAGGGCCGAGATTAACGGCGAATATTACCTTTCCGGGGAACAGTATGGTGTATTTACCCTACAGTGGCTATATTGCCTGTTCGAAAAAGCTTTCGGAACATGAGCGGGTGAGAATGGAGTCCATCTTTCAACCGCTTTTAACAGAGCAGGAAGGCTTAATTATCCGTACAAAGAGTGTGGAAATAACAGAAATGGACTTACGCGAACAACTGGACAAGCTTCGCCAGACATATGAAGAGATAAAAAGTATGGCGAGTCACAAAAAGGCACCTTGTCCGTTGCTCCTTCTTCATCAGATACCTGATCAGATGTTAAACCAGTACCAAAGTATGCCACTGACGGAAATCATTTTTGACCAGTTTGAAGAAATGAAGAAAATGGAACGGAATTTCCCTCAATTAGCTGATAGGATGATTTATAAGCAGACAGTCCATTCGCCTGACAATAAGACGATTGATCAATTACTGGAAGAATCGATTCAACCGGCAGTCCGGACGAAAGAAGGTATTATGCTGACGATTGAACAGACAGAAGGATTAACTGTAATTGATATTGACAGCAGTCAGTACAAGAGCAGGCAAAATAAAGGAACGACGCTTTTTCATATAAACCGGAAGGCAATTCGACCCATAGCAGCAGAGATCCGCAAACGAAACTTGTCCGGTATCATATTAATTGATTTTTTAAAAATGAAAAACAGGGAAGAGCAGCAGCAAATTAGAAAATGGTTGTGTAAGGAATTGGAAAAGGACGTTATCAGAACAGAGGTATACGGCTTTACCAGATTGGGATTATTAGAAATGGCGAGGAAGAGAGAACATGTCAGTTTGCTTCAATTATTAACAGACAGGTCTTCCACCGTTCATGATGTGAAAAACCTTGAATCTTATGCTTACCAGCTGGAAAGGCAGTTATATGCATGGAATGGTACGAAAACCGAAGCAATAATTATAGCTGGGTCAGCAGAATTTCTTCGTTTTTTCCGTGAAAATATTCGCCCGAACATACAGGGTATAATTACATTCGATGTATATCATTTTACGGATGATCAGACGCTGCATTACCGTATTGTCAGGACGGGCAGTGTGGAGATAATTGAAGAATATATTAGTCAGCATAAGGATTTGGTCATTGACAAACTACTGTAAATCATGGTATGATCGATTCGTTGTTTATGTAGCACCCGTTGCTGCTGCAACCGCACAGAACAGGTTGTGAAAGCTTTTGATAAAGCTGCCTGTATGGCGAGTCTGAGTATTAGAGGAGGTGCATATTGTGTACGCGATTATTGAAACTGGTGGAAAACAAGTGAAAGTAGAAGAAGGCCAAGTGATCTACGTTGAGAAACTAGCTGCAGAAGCTGGTGAATCAGTAACATTTGACAAAGTGCTTGCAGTAGGTGGAGACGAAGCAAAATTTGGTACTCCTTACGTTGATGGAGCTAGTGTAACTGCGAAAGTGGAAAAGCAAGGCCGTCAAAAGAAAATTACTGTAATCAAGTTCAAAGCTAAGAAAAACTATTCACGCAAACAAGGTCACCGTCAGCCATACACTAAGTTGACGATTGAAAAAATCAATGCATAAGGGTTTTCTCTTATGATTGAAGTGACAATTGAGCGTAAACCAAGTGCAATAAAATCCTTTACCATTACAGGACATGCAGGAAGTGGTCCATACGGGCATGATTTAGTTTGTGCTGCAGTGTCTGCTGTTTCCTTCGGTGCTGTTAATTCGGTATTACAATTATGTGAGATTGATATATCTATCGACCAGGCCGGTGATGAAGGTGGTTTTTTGCAAATTTCCCTGCCTGATGATAACAATGATGAGAAAGCGTCTCTCTTGTTAGAAGGAATGGTTATTTCCTTACAAACTATTGAGCGGGATTATGGTCAGTTTATATCGATCAATGATGCTAATAAATAAGGAGGTGCAACGATTATGTTACGTCTAGATTTACAATTCTTCGCGTCTAAAAAAGGTGTAGGTAGTACAAAAAACGGTCGTGACTCTGAGTCTAAACGTTTAGGTGCTAAACGTGCGGATGGTCAATTCGTTTCTGGTGGATCTATCCTTTACCGTCAACGCGGAACGAAAATTTACCCAGGTGAAAACGTAGGTCGTGGTGGAGATGACACACTATATGCTAAAACTGATGGTGTGGTTAAATTCGAACGCTACGGACGCGATCGCAAAAAAGTAAGTGTATATCCTGCATAAGGATTTGATAAGACTCTAACCATTGGCGGTTAGAGTCTTTTTCATTTGGAGAAAACCATATGTTAATGCATGGTCCCAGGCAAAGAAGCGATTTAATCATTAAACTGGCAGCTGATTATAAAGCTGTTGAAGTAATTGGCGTTTCCACATCAACAGATTCTTTCCAAGGAAGATGTTGAAGAATAAAAGCAGTTTCATTATCTGAATAGCTCTCCTGCACAGGGAGAGTGAAGAATAAATGGTATTTTTCCGAAAAAAAACCTCTAGAAAATTCCTCAGCCATATACAAGGTAACTCAGCAGCAAAAACATCCGTGTTCGACTTATCGCATTTCAATCCCAACTATGCTATAATTTTCTTATTATGCTTTAGAGGTGAACGTGGGGATGGACGAAAAAGAAGTAATTGAACTATTGCGTCATTATCGACATGATCATTTGAATGATTTACAGCTTGTCATGGGATACTTACAATTAGGGAAACAAGATAAAGCAGAAGCTAAAATAAATGATATTATTGAAAAAGCAAATAATGAAAGACAGTTAGACCGGTTGCAGATTCCGAAAACAATGCTGTGGATTTATACGAAGAACTGGTTCTCGGAAAATATGTCATTGGAGTATCGTATGGATATAGATGATCAGTCAGCCATGTTGTCAGATGAACTTCTTAAGCAGCAGCTGGAACGGATTTTTGCTGAGTTGTCTGCATATCAAAAAGAATTTCAGCACTATCAGACAATGTTAGTATTTCATACGGATCAACAGATGGAGTTAACCGTTGAAGGAGAATGGACGGATCTTGAAGCATTAATAAATCAGCTGAAGAGTCATAATTTTTTAGATGCCGTTCAAGTCAAAGAAGACAAGCAATTACAAATAATATGGACAGAATATATGGAGTAGGTGATTCGAATGTTTGTCGATCAAGTCAAAGTTTATGTGAAAGCAGGAGATGGCGGTAACGGAATTGTTGCCTTTCGTCGTGAAATATATGTTCCAATGGGTGGCCCGGCAGGTGGAGATGGCGGTAACGGTGGAGATATTATCTTCGAAGTTGATGAAGGTTTAAACACATTAATGGATTTTCGTTATCAGAGACATTTTAAAGCAAAACGTGGAGAAAATGGTATGGGAAAAGGGATGCATGGTAAGAATGCAGAGCCTTTAGTCCTGACTGTTCCTCCAGGCACAACAGTCAAAGATGTGAACACAGGAGAAGTATTGGCAGATTTAATTGAAAATAAACAACGTGCGGTGATTGCAAAAGGCGGGCGAGGCGGACGTGGAAACATCCGCTTTGCCACTGCAAGAAATCCTGCACCGGAAATTGCGGAAAATGGGGAACCTGGTGTCGAAAGAGATATCCAAATTGAATTAAAATTAATTGCAGATGTTGGGTTAGTAGGTTTTCCAAGTGTCGGTAAATCCACCTTATTGTCTGTAGTAAGTGCGGCTAGGCCAAAAATTGCGGATTATCACTTTACCACATTATCACCAAATCTTGGAGTTGTGGATACACAGGATCACCGAAGTTTTGTACTAGCAGACTTGCCTGGATTAATCGAAGGAGCACATGAAGGTATCGGTTTAGGTCATCAGTTCTTACGCCATGTGGAGAGAACGCGTGTTGTTCTGCACGTACTGGATATGGCTGGGACAGAAGGCAGAGATCCGTATGATGACTTCATTACAATTAATAAAGAACTGGAGCAGTATGATCCGACCATTCTAGAACGCCCTCAAATCATTGTAGCTAATAAAATGGATTTACCTGAAGCGGAGGAGCAGCTGGCATTCTTTAAGGAACAGCTGGAAGAGGATTATCCGATTTTTCCAATTTCGACTGTTACGCGTGAAGGAATTCGTGATCTGTTGTTTGCTGTTGCAAATAAATTGGATGAAATACCGAAAAACTACAAACCGATTGAAGAGAAAGAGGACCGTGTAGTTTACCGCTTTGAAAAACAGGAGAAAGCATTTAGAATTACAAGAGATCCGGACGGTGCCTTTGTGCTTTCAGGTGACCAGATAGAAAAGTTATTTAAAATGACTGACTTAACACGGGATGAATCAATCCAGCGTTTTTCAAGGCAATTACGCGGAATGGGTGTTGATGAAGCATTACGTGAAAGAGGAGCAGAAGACGGCGACATAGTAAGATTACTTGATTACGAATTTGAGTTTATGGAATAAAAAAGAATAGGCTCGTTTCAAATAAAGGGGAATGAATGAATGCCTGGAAAGAATGAAAAATTCTACTTGGTACGTGAGGACTTTTTACCGGATGGAATGAAAAAAACAATTGAAGCGAAAAAATTACTCGAGGGCAAGAAAGCTGATTCGATTCATGAAGCAACGAAAAAAATTGGCTTATCCCGCAGTGTTTTTTATAAATATCGTGATGCTGTCTTTCCGTTTCAGCATATGGTGAAAGAGCAAATGCTCACATTATTCTTCCATCTGGAAGACCAGACAGGTGCATTATCCCATTTGCTGTCAATGGTGGCAAATGCCGGCTGTAATATTTTAACGATCCACCAGACGATCCCGATTCAAGGGAAAGCAAATGTTACCTTATCTTTGAATACCACAGGAATGACCATAGAGATTGATGAATTATTACATCAGTTAAAACAAGTATCATATGTTAATCAAGTAGAAATATTAAGCTCAGGCGTGTCTTAATAGGGGGAACAAATCTCATGTCAGAAACAATAGGATACCTTGGACCAAAAGGTACTTTTACAAAAATAGCAGTAGATGCGATGTTTAATGGTGAAGTGAAAAAAGGATATAAGAACATTCCGGAAAGTATTGATGCTGTACAAAACGGGGAAATCGACTATGCAGTTGTTCCACTCGAAAATACAATCGAAGGAACGGTGAACGTCACACTCGATTATTTAATTCAGGCAGATAGAGTGAAAATTGTCAGTGAGGTAATTGTTCCGATACGACAGCATTTGATGGTTCACTCGAATAATAAAACTCAACCGTTAGAGGAGCTTGATGTCATTTATTCCCATCCGCATGCAATTGCACAGTGTCATGCTTTTTTGAGGAAGCAACTGCCAGCTGTCAAAGCACAGACTATGACTTCCACAGCTGCAGCTGCAGAGTATGTTAGTAACCACCCTGAAGAGAAGGTTGCCGCAATTGCTAACCATTTAGCAGCGAAAGAATATAATCTGGATATTGTGAAAAAAGATATTCATGATTTTGATAATAACCATACAAGATTTGTTGTATTGCACAAAGACGATACGGCATTAACTTCGAACAAACTGGAGGAAAAAGGGTATAAAACCTCGATAACAGTATCCTTGCCTTCTGATCGTCCAGGTGCTTTACATCAGGTTTTATCTGCTTTTGCCTGGCGAAATTTAAACTTATCCAAGATTGAATCAAGGCCAATGAAAACAGGATTGGGGAATTATTACTTCTTTATTGATATTGAACAGAAAATGGATGATGTCCTCATTCCAAATGCAATAGCAGAGATGGAGTCACTGGGATGTTCTGTTTCCGTATTAGGAAGCTATCCTTATTATTTGCACAGTGGAAATGGGGTAACGCTTGCGGTTTAAAATCGCAAGCGTTTCTTCATTAGGGGATTAGGCAATGGAAATCGGCTTTATTTGAATATGAACCCTTTTTCCTTTAATGCCTCATATGCTTTCTCCAATTTCCATTCCTGGTCTGCGGTGATTGTATGATTATGTACACCATCTGTTAACTCTAATAAATACGGAGCATTTTTCTGCTCAATTCTCTCCACAAATGTATCTACTTCTGCTCTGTTGCTTACCATAATGGATGCTTTCAGATCACCATAAATCGGGTGTTCGATCATCACATCTTTTACCATTGCTCCATTATCAACAATTGTATATAATTCTTCTCTTGTATCCTCACGGTTATGACGGCATGCAATTAACTTTTCATATGGCTTGGCTTCATTCTGCTGCATATATAAATATCCACTGCTTGTTGCAATAATTGGATGGTTTTGCGCTTTTAATAAAGTAATATCCTGGACAATCACTTGCCTGCTGACCTTTGCTTTCTCAGCTAGTTCCCCACCGGTAATAGGGTTGTTTGCTTCTTGTAACCAGCTTTTTATTGCATTTCTTCTGTCATTACCTGCTAATTTTTTCGTCATAAACTTATACGTTCCTCCTCTATCCTGGTGAAAATTTTCGATGATATGTCGATTATCTGATCAATGTCCTGCATTGTAGTCAAATGGCTGAATGAGAAGCGAATGTACCGTTTCCCATCCTCCTGCTTTTTTAAAAAGGGCCGGATAGCCCGCGGGATTTGCTGCTGTCCAATACTGCAGGCACTTCCCGTGGAAATGGCTACACCATAGCGATTATACTCTAATAAAATATAATCACCCTGCATCGTATCAGCTATACATCCTGCAATACTTGGACACCCTGTTTCGATCACTGTGAGTGGAATATGATGTTCCTTCAATTGACTGATAAAATAACGTTTAATATCCAATAAATGGGCATGATTTTCCTGCAAATGTCTGTTCATATAGCTGGCTGCATAAGCAAAAGCAGCAGCCCCAGCCACATCTGCAGTTCCCGGTCGGATTCCTTTTTCCTGATTCATATTAATTGGATGTGCAGTTAACGGAATGGCCTTATGAAAATAAACGGCTCCCACCCCTTTAGGTCCGAAGACTTTATGGCTGGAGACCGTAATGGCATCCACCGGTATCTCCTTCAGGTCAATCTTTATTTTACCAAATGATTGAACACAATCGCTATGAAAATATACTTTTCGCTGTTGTAAAATGTGGGCAATCTGTTTAATTGGCTGAATAACTCCTGTTTCCCCGTTGACATACTGGATAGAAACAAGGCATGTATCAGGTCTTAGCTCTGCAGTCAGTTCGTCTATATTAATTTGGCCATTCCTGTTTCCTTCAAGAAATGTGACCTCAATACACCCTAATTCCTGTAAATGGAGCAGATGGTAATAGACTGAACTGTGCTCCATCATAGAAGAAATTACATGCTTCTTTCCCTGACAGGATCTGAGCAATGTGTCAATAGCTAACACATTACCTTCCGTTCCTCCGCTTGTAAAATAAATCGTATCACTTGTTGTATGTAATGTATCTGCTAACATTTCTCTCGCATTCTGTAATATATTCGCTGCACTGGAACCACTATCGTGCAGGCTGCTGGCATTACCGTAATATTTTCGCGCTACCTCATGATAAACAGATAAAGCATCCTCCATCATTGGTGTAGTAGCAGCATAGTCACAATAGATCATCATAAAACTCCTCTCAAAAAAACCTTGCCTTTCCAATCATTATATGTAATTATATGTGTAAAGACAACTGTAAAGTAAGGTGGAATAATGAGAAAGCAAAAAGTCATCATCATTGGTTCAGGGATTGCAGCTCACGTTGTTGCAAGCAAGCTTTTCCCAGCAAGTGATGTAATCATGATTACAAAGGGAAGGTATGCTGATCATAACAACTCCATAAAAGCACAGGGAGGAATAGCTGCAGCACTGGGACCAGGGGACAACTGGCAGCAGCATTATCAGGATACGATCAAAGCCGGAAGGAATTACAATGACAAAAGTGCAGTCGAATTTTTAACGAAAGAGGGGATTCGGCAAATACATGAATTAAGCGGTCATCTTCCGGTTGATAAAAATTTCCAGGGAAATATTGATTTTGGTAAAGAAGGTGCACACAAGCATCGCCGGATAGTTCACCTTGGTGGAGACCAGACAGGAATACATCTGATGGCATATTATCAGAACATCGTTCGAGGCAATATACAAGTCATCGAAAACCAGACTGCCGTTGAATGCATCAAGGAAAATAAACAATGTGTTGGAATTGTCACAATTGATCAGCGTGATCATTTTCACTTTCACTTTGCTGACCATATTGTTCTTGCGACAGGAGGATGCGGCGGATTATATGAATTTACTTCCAATCATTATACAGTAACAGGTGATGGAATATCCATAGCTTACAATGCTGGTGCTGTCATAAAAGATATGGAATTTATTCAATTTCATCCAACGATGCTTAAAGGTGGAACTGGTCTTATTTCTGAAGCTGTCAGGGGTGAAGGAGCAATATTAGTAGACCAGCGTCGTAAACCTTTTATGTCTTCCTACCATGAAGATGAGGATCTCGCACCAAGAGATATAGTAGCAAGGGCGATGTTTAGTGAAGAAAGAAAAGGAAATGATGTTTTCCTGAATATTAACCGTATTAATCGATTTAGTGAAAGGTTTCCTCAAATTACCGCTTTATGTGAAAAGTCGCACATTGATTGGAAAAAGGGATTCATTCCAGTTACTCCATGTGCCCATTTTATGATGGGCGGAATCAAGGTAACACTTGATGGAGAAACATCGATTCCTGGACTGTATGCAGTTGGTGAGACTGCGTGTACGGGTGTCCATGGGGCGAATCGGCTTGCTAGCAATTCATTATTGGAAGCAATTGTTTTTGGAAATCGCCTTGCAAGTAAATTACAATTTCATTCCAGTAATCTCGGTCCATTACCAGCTAAAGCGAGCATAAAAGCTGTTGAAAGGGATCACAAACTACCGGATATTAGTATACTACAGAGAAAAATGAAGATAAACGTCGGCATGGAACGGAATGAAAAGCAATTGACAGAAATGAAAGGATGGCTGGAGAGTTATATTAAAGAATTGCCTGATGTAAGAAATTTGACCAGAAACCAAATTGAAGTAAGTCATATGCTCAGAACGGCATGGCTGATAACAACTTCAGCCCTTCACAGGAATTCGAGTATCGGGGCACATTACCGGGAGGATAGTGCAGGACCGCCATCTATGAATCCGGTTGAACTGCACAGAAGGGAAATAAAGGAGGCAATACATTGAACAGATGGTTATTTCGAAAAAAGCTGGAAGCATTTTTTCAGGAGGATATTGGAGATGGGGATAAAACATCTGAATATTTGTTTGAAAATGATCAGGTGATTGAGGGGGAATTTCTCGCCAAAGAAGATGGTGTTTTTTCAGGTGAAAAAGTATTAATGGAAGGATATCCATTGCTGGACTCTGATGTCCATATTCACCTGCTGAAAAGAGATGGCGATATTGTACAGAAAGGTGACACGATAGCGATTGTTAAAGGGAATAATAAAGCAATATTGTCAGGGGAGAGGGTGATTTTAAACCTGATCCAGCGGATGAGCGGGATTGCCACTATTACCAGTCAGGTAGTTCAAGAACTGAATAATCCGGAAATCCATGTATGTGATACTAGAAAGACAACACCAGGGTTAAGAATGCTTGAAAAATACGCAGTGACGTGCGGTGGTGGGAAAAATCACCGGCATGGGTTATATGATGGAATTATGATAAAGGATAATCATATTAAGGCAGCAGGTTCTCTCACAAGAGCTGTCGAAAAGGTGCGCAAAAAAGCTGGTCATATGATTAAAGTGGAAGTAGAAGTGGAGAATGAATCACAGTTAATAGAAGCAATTGACTCTAATGTCGATGTGATCATGCTTGATAATCAGACGCCTGAACAGATCAGACAATGGATCGATAAAATTCCTGATTCTATCACCACAGAAGCATCCGGTAATATTACACTCCAGAATATCGCCACATACCGTGAAACAGGAGTAAATTACATATCTCTCGGGTTTATTACACATTCAGCTAAAGCATTAGATATCAGTTTACGTTTAATGGGGGAAGAATAATGAGTATAGTACAGCTTTTACAAACAGAACGGTCTATATTACCGGAAAAGTATAAAAAAATGACAGACAAAGAAATGAAAGCAAGAATTACTGAAATAAAAACAAAGCTTGGAAATGATCTGTTCATTCCCGGACATCATTACCAGAAGGATGAAGTAATCCAGTTTGCTGATTCAAGCGGTGACTCCTTACAACTAGCACAGGTTTCTGCCAAACAAAGTGCAAGAATGATTGTTTTTTGCGGGGTACATTTTATGGCAGAAACAGCGGATATTTTAACAGCAGATTACCAAAGAGTGATTTTACCAGATTTACGTGCAGGCTGTTCGATGGCAGACATGGCAAATGATCTGCAGACAGATGAAGCATGGGAAGCATTGCAAGGCATGTTTAGTGATACCATTTTGCCTTTAACGTATGTAAATTCTACCGCATCTATAAAAGCGTTCGTCGGACGGAATGGCGGAGCAACAGTTACCTCTTCGAATGCAAAAAAAATGGTTAAATGGGCGCTGGACCAGAAAGAAAGGCTGTTGTTTCTTCCAGATCAGCATCTTGGCCGCAATACTGCATATGATTTAGGAATACGCCTCGATGAAATGGCTGTCTGGGATCCGATTCAACGGAAACTGGTATATGAGGGAGACTATCAGCATATAAAAGTGATTTTATGGAAAGGTCATTGTTCTGTCCATGAAAATTTTACGGTAGAAAATATCAAGCAAATCCGTGAAAAGCAACCGGACATGAATATTATTGTACACCCGGAATGTAGTCATGAAGTTGTCCAGAAGGCTGATTATGCTGGATCGACGAAATATATTATTGAAACAATTGAAAGGGCAGAAGCTGGCTCAGAGTGGGCAATCGGTACAGAAATGAATTTAGTGAACCGTCTCCGTAAAAAAAATCCGGACAAGAATATTACGTCACTTAATCCATACATGTGTCCATGTTTAACGATGAACCGAATCGATTTGCCGCATTTGTTATGGGTATTGGAAGAACTGGTACAGGGGAATATTTGTAATGAAATTAAAGTAGAAAAATCCATTGCGAATGAGGCGAAAATTGCTTTGGATCGAATGTTGCGGCTTTCCTGAATGAATAAGAGAAGGTATTTCGTAATAATACGGGATATCTTTTCTTTTTTTATTCAACATTTTAGGCTTTATGCATATGTTGATAAAGAAGACGGAACAGGTGCCTAGATACTTATGAATAGAAAGGAGTAAGTACATTGAAAATTCACGTTGTGCAGAAAAATGAAACATTATGGACGATTGCGCAAAAGTATGGGGTGGATTTTGACGAATTAATTGCTGTTAATCAACAATTATCTGATCCGGATATGCTAATGCCGGGAATGAAAATAAAAATCCCGACTGGAAGTAATAAAGACCAGCCGGCAACCCCGCCAAAAAAGCAGCAGACTGTACCAGCTGAAAAAGAGAAACAGGAAGAAAAGCCGAAGAAACCCGCACAGCCTAAGAATCAAATTCTTCCGGAGATTAAAGAAGATGAAGATAAAAAGTGGGAGCCATTAAAAAAGGAGTTGCCTTCATTGCCTATTCATTTTAACAAGCAGCAGCCTGCAAAAAAAGAACAGCCAAAACAACCTGTTATGCCCCAACAACAACCAAGTCAGGATTTAAAATGGCTGCAGTTTACATCAAATATGAACAATTTCGAAACTAATATTCAGCCGATGCAACCAGTGGAACATGCTGAAGAGCCTCCTGTATCACCTAAACCGCAAATGGAAATGCCGCAGCAGCCACAAATGCATGCACCACAACAATCGATGCCGAAACCGCAGTATGTTCAGCCAATGCAGATGCAGCCACAGGCACCATGCTATTCCAAGGAGGGTATTCCGTTTGGTTATGGCCATGCAGTGCCAATGCATCATAATAAACCGGCACCAGACTATCCATTCCCGGACAACTTCCAGCCGAATTTATTAGGTGCACATCAGCAACAGCCGATGCACTATAACATGAACCAGCCAAATATGATGCAGCAACCAGGGATGATGCCGCAACAGCAGTCAATGCAGCAACCAGGAATGATGCCGCAACAGCAGCCAATGCAGCAACCAGGAATGATGCCGCAACAGCAGTCAATGCAGCAACCAGGAATGATGCCACAGCAACAATCAATGCAGCAACCAGGAATGATGCCACAGCAGCAGTCAATGCAGCAACCAGGAATGATGCCACAGCAACAATCAATGCAGCAACCAGGAATGATGCCGCAACAGCAGCCGATGATGGACAATGACCAACAGCCATGGGGAGAGCAGTTGTCACCAATGCAGCAGCCGATGATGAACCCACATCATTTAAACGTCCCGCAGCCAGGAATGCCGGGATACCCAATGGCACCATTTCCGCAGCAAGGTTTCGGGCAGTCGCCATATGGAATGCAGCAGCCAGCAATGAATCCGATGCATCACCAGGGTATGATGACTCCATATAACCACCATAAAAAGGATGATTGCGGGTGCGGAAGCCGGGACGAATAAACAGTAACCAGACGATTCAATTGAGTCGTCTATTTTTTTTGCATGCTTTACCGGACAAAGTTAGCCCATTTAAAAAAGCTAAAAGATTATGATAAACTAAAAAGAAGAAATGATAAAGTTTTACTAGAGAGGTGAGGAGAATGGCAGGACATTCCAAATGGAAGAACATCCAGCGCAGGAAAAATGCACAAGATGCGAAGCGCGGAAAGATTTTTATGAAACATGCGAAAGATATATATCTGGCAGCAAAACAGGGCGGAGGAGATCCTGATATGAATCCATCTTTAAGACTTGCTGTAGATAAAGCTAAATCTGATAATATGCCAAATGATAACATAGACCGTGCGATCAAAAAGGCAACAGGCAATCTTGATGGGGCAAATTTTGAAGAATTAACATATGAAGGTTACGGTCCCGGCGGAACAGCTGTGATGGTGGAAGTATTGACAGATAACAGAAACCGCACAGCTTCGGAACTTCGCCATGCTTTCAGCCGGAATGGCGGTAATCTCGGTGAAAACGGCTGTGTGGCGTTTATGTTTCATCGTAAAGGTTATTTAGTAATAGAGCAATCAACTACAGAGGCAGATGAGGATTCCATCATGCTCGAAGTAATCGAAGCTGGAGCGGAAGAGATGGAAACAGCTGATGGTGCCTATGAAATATATACAGATCCTGATGACTTCCAATCGGTGAAAATGGCATTGGAAGAGAGCGGATTTACTTTTGCAACAGCTGAAGTGACCATGATACCTGAAACGCTGTCTGATGTTGATAAGGACTCTGCAGAAAAAATGGTCAAGCTTGTTCATATGTTAGAAGATATGGAAGATGTACAGGAAGTTTATCATAATCTAAATGCTGATGAAGAAATAATGGACCAGCTCTAAGCAGAAAGAACTGTCTTTAACAGAAAAAGGCAGTTTTTTTGGTTAATTCAGATTGTTCTGGATATGCTAATAGTAACCTGGATTTGAATGGAGGATGAAAATGCATAAAATCTGGTTACTATTAAATGGACTAGTCTTGGTTACAGGCTGTATCTATCTGCTGAACGTAAACCAGCAGCCTGCGGATACGAAAATAGAAGCAGAAGCGGCTGATGTTATGAGCCGGGAACCATTAGCCATTGAGGTCATGCTGGAAAAGCATTATATTGATGGTCAAACAGAAGTGGAACAAAGAACGGAAACCATCACTTCCATGGAAGATTTCTGGTCCTATTATGAAGATTGGAACTTAGTCGAACAGAAACAGGGATTTATGCGATTTCGGAAAGATATGAACGACATTTCTCCATATGTTAAGACTTACGGATATTTTGGTTTGAAAGATGGCGTATTAACCATTTTTGAAGGCATACCAGTAAATGAAGCGGTCATTCATTCATTTTTCCATATTGATACAGATGAATTAGAGAGTAACCTGTTAGAAGACCTGCAAAACGGGATAAAAATAGAGACGAAGGCTGATTATGAAAGAGTATTGGAAACATACCGTTCCTACCACCATTCAGAAGCGGTAAGCAGCTGACGACAAAATAAAGTAATCATAGCAAAACAAAAGCCGAACGAGTTCGTTTGGTTTTTTTTTGTTTAAAAAACTTCTTTGCAAGATGGGGAGAAAGATTATCTTGCAAATTTGAAAAGCATAGTGTTATACTGTGTATATCAATATAAACAGTATAACACTAGGGGGAGATAATCATGTTAGATTTAGTTTGGGCGTATGTTCTGGTTTTTGTTCTGTCAGCAGTTCCTTTTTTTGAGGCGATTATAATTACACCTGTTGCTATCATTGCAGGAATACCGGCTATTCCGGTTTTTATTCTGGCGATTGTCGGGAATTTACTAACTGTTTATTTAATTATTCTTTTCATTGAAAAAGTCAGATCATGGAGAAAGAAAAAAGGAGATAACGGAAAGCGCTCCGGCCGTGCAAAGCAATTGTGGAATAAGTACGGACTTCCGGGACTTTCATTGCTTGGTCCATTTTTTGTCGGAAGCCATTTAACCGCATTTTTAAGTCTAATATTCGGCGGTACGAAAAAAAGGGTAACATTATGGCTGACAATAAGTGTGACAGGCTGGAGTTTAGTTTTTGGTATTCTTGCTTATTTCGGTATTGACTGGTTAAATGTAGATAATCAGTTTCTTGAGGGCATCTTTAAACAATAAAAAGTAATGGGAGATGATGGCAATGTGGAAGGAATCATGGATAATCACCAAAAACGAATTGATGATCCTCTGGCAGTCCTTTCTAGGAACACTGCTTGCCACCATACTGATAGGAATGATGAGCGCATCCCTGCTGGAGCAAATGGTACCGGTATTAACGGATGAAGAGCATTTGTACAGCAGCATTCCGCTTGATATATTGTTTCTATTCCTTACACCATGTTATTCAACCATTTTTTTGTCAAGCCCTTATTTGAGCTTTAAAACAATAAAAGAAGATCCGTTTGGGAAAAGAATGGCATTATACCGGGCGATGCCGGTCTCGACAAGTATATTAGCCGGCAGCCGTCTGTTATTAATGATTGTTACATTTGTCGCATTATCGATAACCTATTACATTTCCATCACATTTAGTTTGTCCGACAGTTTTTATCAGCTTGTAACAATGGAAACGTATATTCCTTTCATTGTATTCTGGCTTGGATACTCTCTGCTGATTGGAAGTTTAAATGTTTATATTGAGTATGGAACAAATGGAAAAATACTGTATATTTTTTCATTCCTGTACGGGTTAGTAATGGTTACAGTCATTATTATTTTCTGGACAATCTGGAATAGTGGTATGGTAGAAGCAGTCTTAAAAATGGTAAACCAGACAGGCTGGTTATCAGCAGTGCTCATGTTGATACTTGGTATTATAAGTTTTATCTGCTGGGGCATGTTGTTAAAGAAACGGTTGAACAACAGGGATTATTTGTAATGGAAGGAGGGGATCACTGATGAAGCTACCAATTAGTGTGTCTGAAGGCAGCAAGGAACCGATCTATTATCAGATTGAAACACAACTAAAAAACCTGGTCATTAGCGGACAATTAGCTGCGGGCACTTTACTGCCTTCAATCAGGGCCTTATCAAGTGACCTTTCTTGCAGTGTGATAACGACAAGACGTGCCTATCAGAATTTAGAAAATGAAGGGTTTATCCAAACTGTTCAAGGTAAGGGTACATTTGTCAGAGATATCGGACAACAGGTAAAGGCAGAGACAAAGGAAACAACGGGGTATTCCTATATTATGAAGTTATTAAAGGATTTATCCGCATTAGGTTTTTCCGAAAAAGAGATTAAGCAATTGATACAAAAAGCGATACTGGAGTGGGAGGGAGGAAATGACTTTGAGTAACTATCTGCTGGAAGTAGAGCAATTATCCAAATCATTTAAATACTTTGATTTTGGGCCGGTGAATCTGAAAGCAGAGACAGGAACAGTCATTGCACTTGTCGGGGAAAACGGATCAGGAAAAAGTACATTTTTTCACCTAATTCTGTCACTGTTAAAACCAGATAAAGGGACGGTTACCTGTTTTGGACAGAACATGCATGAAAATAGAAGTCTACTAGAGAATATCGGCTATGCTGGCAATAATTTATATGAAGTCTATGGTCATCTTCCCATTAAAAGAATAGCGAAGCTTGTCCGTCACTGGTACCCGCAATGGGATGATGCAAAGTATAAAAAAATGATAGACAAATACCAGATAAATGAAAAGGAAAGATACCAGAATTGCTCGACAGGTACTAAGAAGAAAATACAATTCATTTTCGCGATGGTGCATTCACCAAAACTGTTATTACTTGATGAACCATTTTCCGGTGTTGATATTATTTCCAAACGTTACATGAAGGGGGAATTGCTGGAATTTATGGAGCATCCGGACCATACAATCATCATATCCACCCATCAGCAGGAAGAAATCAGTTCACTATGTGATATAATATGGTTAATGAATCGCGGCCGGATTATTGCAGAAGTTGAAAAAGATGAAATCAACGAGCGGTGGAGACGGGTGTGGATAAATAAACTGCCTGATATGATAAAACAGCACCAGCTTGTCATTGATTTTGACGAAGAATCCCCATCTCTTGTAACAGATAATTTCCTGGAGTTAGAAAAGCTGCTTGTACAGGAAAATCTGACATACAGCCACCAGTACAGACTGGAGCTTGATGAGATTCTTGCATATATGATGGAGAAAGGCAGATAGGAATGTACCTATCTCTTTTTTTTTGCAATAATGTTGGAGATATACGAATGACAACAACTTATGATAGACTTTAAATAGACGATAGACACTTGAATCAGCGGATAGAATAGGCTATGATAGATACGAACATATGATTGATTAATAAGGTGGATTCTCATGATTGCATATATAAGAGGAAAAATAGCTGAAATTACAGATCAGGCTGTTTATGTGGAAGCAAATGGAGTAGGATATGAATTAATCTGTCCCAATCCATTTCGATTTCAGAACAAACTAGGCCAGACAGACAAAATTTATACATATCACCATGTACGGGAAGATGCTCAAATATTGTACGGTTTTGAAAAAAATGAGGAAAAAACGCTGTTTGCAAAAATTCTGAATGTATCAGGTATCGGGCCAAAAGGTGCTTTGGCAGTATTGGCATCTACAGGTGTCCAGGATTTTGTAATGGCAATTGAACAGGAGAATGAGAAATTCCTAACAGGGTTTCCTGGTGTCGGGAAGAAAACGGCGAGACAGATGATCCTTGATTTAAAAGGGAAACTCCCATTTGATTATACGGTAGAAGAGGTTAACGTAAAACAGGAAACTGGCAATAATGATGCACTGGAAGAAGCGATAGAGGCGTTGAAAGCATTAGGCTATTCCGATAGAGAAATTAATCAGATAAAGCCGAAATTGAAGCAGGAAAAACAGCAGGAAGCAGATGGTTATATTCGGAAGGGTCTTGCTTTAATGATGAAATAGTCAATGAAAGGAGCTAGCTTAATGGAGGAACGGATAATATCAGGAGAACAGCTTGAACAGGACACATATGAAGAACTGACTCTCCGGCCACAGCTTCTGAAGCAATATATAGGACAGCATAAAGCAAAAGAAAACTTAGCTATATTTATTGAAGCAGCAAAAATGCGTAATGAAGCACTTGATCATGTGCTGCTTTACGGCCCTCCTGGACTCGGGAAGACGACAATGGCCCAGATTATTGCTAATGAGATGGGTGTTCAGTTTAAATCAACTTCCGGCCCGGCGATAGAAAGATCGGGAGATTTAGCAGCAATTTTATCTTCACTGGAAGTTGGGGATGTTCTTTTTATTGATGAAATTCATCGTTTGCCAAGGGCTGTGGAGGAAATATTATATCCGGCGATGGAAGATTTCTGTTTGGATATTGTGATCGGTTCAGGACCTGGTGCAAGGTCTGTTCAATTAGATTTGCCGCCATTTACATTAGTTGGTGCGACAACCCGTGCAGGACTTTTAACTGCACCGCTGAGGGACAGATTCGGAGTTTTAAGCAGACTAGAATTTTATGAAATAAGGGATTTGTGTGCGATTGTCGAAAGAACAGCGGAAATATTCGAAACACCAATTGATAAAAAGGCAGCACTCGAAATCGCCCGCAGGTCAAGAGGGACCCCGAGGATTGCGAACAGGCTGTTAAAAAGGGTCCGGGACATTTCGCAGGTAAAGGGGGAACAGGAAATTTCCCTGTCAACAGCCCAGCATGCCTTAAAGATGTTACAAGTTGATGATGAAGGGCTTGACCAGATCGATCACAAGCTGTTACTTGCAATGATTGAAGGTTTTCAAGGCGGTCCGGTTGGATTAGATACGATTGCTGCATCAATTGGAGAGGAATCGCAAACAATAGAGGATGTATATGAGCCATTTCTGCTTCAGCAAGGATTTATCCAGCGGACCCCGAGAGGGAGAGTGGTTACACCAAAAGCCTATGCCCATTTTAATCTGGAGGTGCCTCGGACTTGACGGATTTTGGCAAAATCTTTATTGTAATAGGGGTTGTATGTATTATTATCGGGCTGATTTGGAATTTCATTGGAAGACTACCAGGAGATATCAGTTTCCAGAAAGGGAATTTTTCGTTCCATTTTCCGATAATGACATCGATTGTTGTAAGTATTATCTTAACATTGATTTTTTACGTGATAGGACGGTTTAAGTAGATGAGAATAGAAGATTTTGATTTTAACCTGCCAGAAGAATTAATTGCACAGACTCCATTAAAAGACCGTACAAGCTCCCGGCTGATGGTACTGGATAAAGAAAAACATACAATCCGGAATCATCATTTTTATGAAGTGATTGACTTTCTGAATGAAGGTGACTGTTTAGTGTTAAATGACACGAAAGTGCTCCCTGCCCGTCTTTACGGGACGAAAACAGATACTGGCGGCAAGGTGGAAGTTCTGTTATTAACACAAATGGAAAATGATGACTGGGAAGTGCTTGTTAAGCCGGCAAAGCGTATTAAAGCTGGTACGGAGATTAGCTTTGGTGATGGAAAATTAACCGCAACATGTATCGATACAAAGGACCATGGCGGCCGTATACTTCGTTTTCATTATGAAGGAATTTTTTACGAAGTTTTGGATGAGCTTGGTGAAATGCCGTTACCACCATATATTAAAGAGCAGCTGAATGAGAGGGACCGGTATCAGACGGTTTATGCGAAAGAAGAAGGATCTGCAGCTGCCCCTACAGCAGGTTTGCATTTTACAGAGGATCTGTTAGAAAAAATAAAGCAAAAAGGAATTGAAATTGCTTTTATAACCTTGCACGTCGGTTTAGGAACATTTCGCCCGGTAAGTGTAGAGGATGTAGAAACACATGAGATGCATGCAGAGTTTTACCAGATGACGGAAGAAACTGCTGCTCAGTTGAATGCTGT
This sequence comes from Gracilibacillus ureilyticus, assembly GCF_900111195.1. GTDB lineage: Bacteria > Bacillota > Bacilli > Bacillales > Amphibacillaceae > Gracilibacillus > Gracilibacillus ureilyticus. The sequence goes on along the minus strand of NZ_FOGL01000009.1, from coordinate 56,677 downwards.
GAAAAAACGCGGTGGAAGGATTATCTCTGTTGGTACGACTTCCACAAGAACATTGGAGACCATTGCCAGGGATACTGGCGGAACTTTTGCTGCTAAAAACGGCTGGACAGATATTTTTATTTATCCACCATATACGTTTAAGGCAATTGACGGATTAATTACCAATTTCCATTTACCGAAATCAACCCTGATCATGCTTGTAAGTGCATTGGCAGACCGGGACTTTATTCTGGAGGCATACAACAAAGCAGTAGAAGAAAAATACAGATTTTTCAGCTTTGGTGATGCTATGCTAATTTTGTAGTGCGATTCATTTTAACTAGTAAGAAGACAAAGGATAATAGTTTTTCTCATAAGGAAGGACAATGACAATGACAGCAATTACTTATGAACATATTAAAACATGTAAACAAACAGGTGCCAGACTTGGGAAAGTACACACCCCTCACGGCTCTTTTGATACACCTGCATTTATGCCTGTAGGTACATTGGCAACAGTAAAAACAATGAGTCCGGAAGAATTAAAACAGATGGGTGCGAATATGATTTTATCAAATACGTATCATTTATGGCTGCGCCCTGGTCATGATATTGTGAAAGAAGCTGGCGGATTACATAAGTTCATGAATTGGGATGGTGCGATACTTACTGATTCCGGCGGTTTCCAGGTATTCAGCTTAAGTGATTTACGAAAAATTGAAGAAGAAGGCGTTCATTTCCGCAATCATTTAAATGGGGAGAAATTATTCCTGTCACCAGAGAAAGCGATGGAAATTCAAAATGCGCTAGGTTCAGATATTATGATGGCATTTGATGAGTGCCCGCCATATCCCGCAGAATATGAATATATGAAGAAGTCGGTGGAACGAACAAGCCGTTGGGCAGAACGGTGTTTGGAAGCGCACGGTCGTAAGGAAGACCAGGGATTATTCGGAATTGTGCAAGGCGGCGAATATGAAGAACTCCGCAAACTTAGTGCTTCTGATTTAACTTCACTGGACTTCCCTGGATATGCGATTGGCGGGCTTTCAGTAGGGGAACCGAAAGATGTGATGAACCGTGTACTGGAATTTACGACACCTTTACTACCAGCAGATAAGCCCAGATATTTAATGGGTGTAGGCTCACCGGACTCATTAATCGATGGTGCGATTCGCGGTGTGGATATGTTTGATTGTGTACTGCCGACAAGAATTGCCCGCAACGGAACATGTATGACATCAGAGGGACGATTAGTAGTACGCAATGCAAAATATGCACGTGATTTTACCCCATTGGATCCTAACTGTGATTGCCATGTTTGTAAAAATTATACTCGTGCATATATTCGTCACTTAGTAAAAGCGAATGAAACGTTCGGTTTCAGGCTTACTACTTATCATAATCTTTATTTTCTGTTAAAATTAATGGAACAAGTTCGTGAAGCGATAATGCAGGACCGACTTGGGGATTTCAGAGAAGAATTCTTTGAACAATATGGTTTTAATAAGCCGAATGCGAAGAATTTCTAAAAAATAAAGGGGGGAAATATACAGAATGGAAATGTTAATTTCACTTTCACCATTGTTGATTATGGTAGTGATCTTCTATTTTCTTTTGATCAGACCACAGCAAAAGAAACAGAAGCAGGTACGCCAGATGCAATCAGAATTGAAAAAAGGCGATAAGATTGTTACAATCGGCGGATTTCATGGTACTGTCCATGCACTGGATGAAGACAAAATTGTTTTAATCACCGATGGCGGCACGAAGCTTACATATGATCGCTCAGCAGTTCGCGATGTAACCGAACAATTGTAATCATTGAATACAAGACAAAAACACGTAGAGGACTATATTTAGTTGCTACGTGTTTTTGTTTGAAAGAAAATTTAACTCATGAGTTCGACTCCGCTGTTTCTCCTCCGGAAACATTTACTCCGATAATGGCACCAATCATGGCAAGCAGCAAATAAGCCGTATGGTGAACAAATTGTACGATCGAAAAACCTGTCTCTAATCCTAAATAACGATAGAAAAAAACAACCATTGTAAAAATCAAACTGGTGATTGCACCGACGATGATTCCTTTATGCTTCGCCTTTAAGCCCGCAATAAACCCGCCAACAAACAATGCAAGGAAACTAACAAGTAATGTGACCAAATTTAATGTCGACTCACCTAGAGCGGTAAAGCGTAACAACAGTGCAAGGATTACACTTGCAATGAACATGACGGCAATAATGCCAATCCAGCCAAACAACACACTAATTGCTGTTCTCATTTTTTCTCTCCCCCTTCCTGAAAAGCTTCTCTATATGTATGTATGCATGTCCTTTAAATTTAGAAGAGGGCTTTTTTTGAATAGTTCCGTACTATTCGAATATAGATGGTACTATAGCTTGTCAACATTACATGGATTGTGGAGAGGTGAGTTATTTGGCAGTAACGATAGCAATCGCCATTTTTATTATTAGTTATATTTTTATTATGACAGAAAAAATAAATCGTGCCCTTGTAGCATTGGCAGGAGGTTTACTTCTCCTGTTAACAGATATTTATGAATGGGAGGCAGCGGTCAATGATTACATTGACTGGAATACGGTAGCACTGCTTTTTGCTATGATGGTATTAGTTTCGATTACAAAGAAGACAGGTGTATTTTCTTACATTGCCATATTATTAGCTAAAATAGTGAAAGGAAGACCGGTTCCGTTATTAGTTGGTATAGCGGTTCTCACTGCAGTCGGTTCTGCTCTGCTCGATAATGTAACTACAGTATTACTATTTGTGCCAGTTATTCTTACATTAACTAATTTACTGAAACTGCCTGCTTTCCCTTACTTAATTACAATCATTATCAGTGCCAATATTGGTGGCACCGCAACACTGATCGGCGACCCGCCTAACATTATGATTGGTCAGGCTGTGCCGCACCTTACCTTTGTCTCCTTTCTGCAGCACACTGCCCCTGTTGCGATCATGATTTTTATTCTTGCTATTTTTATTTTAATTTTATTGTTTAGAAAAAAACTTAATACAATCGACCAGGAAAATATAAAACAACTCATGAAATTGAAAGAAGGAACCTATCTAAATAAAACACCGCTGTTATTTCAGTCATTGTCTGTTTTGTGTTTAACAATTACCGGCTTTATCCTCCATCCGGTCCTTCATATTGATTTAACGATCATTGCATTAACCGGGGCAATTATGCTTCTGCTCATTAGTGAGAAAGAAGTAGATACAGAGAAAGTGTTTGAGCAGGTTGAGTGGGTCACACTGTTTTTCTTTATCGGATTATTTATGCTTGTAGGCGGTCTGGAAGAAGTTGGTGTAATTGACGAACTGGCAAGATCCATTATGTGGATGACAGAGGGGGACATGATGTATACTGGCCTGTTATTACTCTGGACATCTGGTTTATTTTCAGGAATTATTGATAATATTCCGTTTGTTGCAGCGATGATACCGGTCATTCAGGAATTTGAATCATATGGTATGGCAAATCTGGATCCATTATGGTGGTCTCTTGCATTAGGGGCATGTCTTGGTGGTAATGCGACACTGATTGGTGCTTCGGCAAATGTCGTTGTTGCTGGTCTGGCTGAGGCACAGGGAGAACGAATCCCTTTTGTGAAATATATGATTTATGGTTTGCCGATTGTGCTGCTATCATTGATTATTGCAACCATTTATTTGTACTTCCGCTATCTGCTTCCATATCAGCAGACACTGTAACACATAAGAGGTTTTAAATATGGTTATGCTAAGCTTATCGCTAATTGGAGGATGTGAGGCAATGCCAATTGAAGATATATTTATGCTTGCTGCAAGAACATTGTTCTACTATTTCGTTGTCGTACTTATTTTTCGTTTGATGGGAAAAAGAGAGGTAGGGGAACTTAGTTTACTTGATATTGTCGTATTTATTATGATTGCTGAAATTGCTGTAATGACAATTGAAGATTTGAAGATGTTCTTTGGTTATGGTCTTATTCCAATGGTTCTTTTATTAATTATTCAAAGAATTGTTGCATGGATATCATTAAAGAGTCCGAGGTTTCGGGCATTATTTGAAGGGAAACCATCCATTATCATATCTCAGGGGAAAATCGATGAATATGAGATGAAGAAAAACCGCTTTACATTTGATGATCTGATGCAGCAATTGCGCGAAAACGGGACAGAAAGTTTGAATGAAGTGGCCTATGCTATATTGGAGCCATCCGGTAAATTATCTATCATTGAGCAGCAGGAAGACCATCCGCTTGGTAATAAAATGAATGGCCTTGTGCTCCCGTTAATTGTTGATGGTAATGTACAGGTCCATGCACTGGAACAATTAGAGAAAGACCGGACATGGCTGGCAGAACAAATAAAGGATCGGGGATTTCACCATTTTAAAGATGTCTCCTTTTGTTCAGTAAACGCAAAAAACGAATGGTATATTGATCGAAAAAATGAAATAATGGAATAAAAAAACGCTCAGATCGGGATGATCTGACGTTTTTTTGTGAAATTCATATGTCTGCTAGTGTAACCAAATCAAAGGCTGGGCAAAGGTGTTTATTTTTTTCTTAATTGTTTCAATTCCTCTCTGCTGATGAATTGCAGTGCAAACAGGAATACAATGTAACAGAGGAAGAGAACAATTAGAATGATAATGAAAGACACGAAGTTTTCCATCTGGAAGGCAAATAATCGTATCAGGAGCCATCCAAGCCAGAAAGTTAACCCGATCAGTGCAATCATTTTTGCAATCATCATATATGGGATAACGAACTTTATATGTCTGTACAATGTAATAAGATGAAAGATGGTTCCAATCATTACACCAACACACATAGCAACAGCCGCACCATAAATGCCAACTTCCGGATTTGTCGTAAGGCTGATTAATACAACAAATTTGATCACCGTTGCGACAATGTTATTCCACATAGCTTGTCTTGCCAGATCCAATGCCTGCAAAGTAGCATTAAGCGGGAATTGGATGTACATAAACAGAAAACATGGTGCCATGATTTTGAGAAATAAGCTTGCATTGTTTGTCCCATACATGTATGTAAGGATAGGATCAGCAAACAATGTCAGGATAACTGTTGCAATGGCACCTGAGGCAAACGATAAACGGACAGCCTGGTGGATCCGGTAATGAATCAGTTTTTTATGGCTTCTTGCTTCAGCTTCACTTATATTAGGAACAAGCGCAACAGCGAGAGAATGTGTAATAAATGTTGGTAAAAAAAGAAGCGGGATGGCGTATCCTGTTAATGCACCATACATTTTAGTTGCAGCAGCTGTCTGAAAACCGGCAATTGCCAAGCTTTGCGCGACGAGGATTGGTTCAAGAAAATTTGCGACAGAGCTGACAAGCCTGCTTGCAGTGCTTGGCAGAGATATGGATAACAACTGGTTTAAGGTATGTCTTCCTGTTTTGATGTATTCAAAGACATTTTTCCTTAATTTGATCCTTTTTTTCATTTTAAACATGTGCATCATGTAAAATAATGAGACAGCTTCCCCGATGACTACAGCGATCATAGCAGCTGCAGCGGCGTATTCCAATCCATACGGGGAGAAAATCTGGACAAGGATGATGATAAAAGCAATTCTGACAATCTGCTCAATTACCTGGGCGAAACTTTGTGGCTTCATATTTTGCCTGCCTTGAAAATATCCCCTTATTACTGAGGCCACGGCACTGATCGGAATGATTGGAATTATCGCAAGCATCGGATAATAGACACGACTGTCTGTCAGGAGGTTTGTTGAAATATATGGGATAATCAGATACATAAGTACAGATGAGAAAATACTTAAACTTATTGTAATCGTAAGCGAGATAATCAGAATCTGTTTAATCTTACTGGTGTCACCTTTTGCATCTGCTTCCGCAACACGTTTGGAAATAGCGATAGGCAAACCGATTTGTGAGATGGTATACATGAGAAATAGTGTCGGCAGTGCCATATTATACAATCCAATACCTTCTTCACCCATAACTCTCGCTACAACAATCCGGTTAATAAAGCCGAGGAATCTCGTGATCATTCCTGCTATAATAAGGATAATGGTTCCTTTTAGAAAATTTTGTTTGGTCACATTATCAACCCTGCCTTCTCAAATGGAAATTTTTCATATACAATGAAGTATATGCATGGACAGGAGACAAGCATGACCGTTTTTCAAAATTAATCGTGAATATGACCTTGATGGAGTGGAGGAATTCCTATGTGCGAAAAAAAGCCTGTTACTTTATGGAAACCAGAGTTAACAGATGTGATTGAAAGTAAGGTGACGGAGTTTCAATTATTGGACTATTCAAAAGCGACTGCGGACGATGTCTGGAAATGTCTCGTTCAGAAGGTGTGGAAAGGAGACCCTGAAAAAAGATTAGCAGAAGTAGTCCAGGATATTTTACACTTGCATTCCAATATATATATGAGTTATTTAACACAGCAGTCATTTCAGGACACAAGTTTACAGGAATCTATTGAAGCTTTGTTCGGAAAAGAGTAAAATGAATGTTGTTGTTTTGAATTTAGGGAGGCTTTACATATGGTGAAAAGAGGAAGAATCGTTGCTTTTCTCTTAATTGTTTTAGTATTGGGAGCAGCGATAGGTACGACATTTACAAATATAACGAATAAAATCAACTTAGGGTTAGACTTACAGGGTGGGTTTGAAGTTCTCTATACAGTTGAACCGCTTGATCAGGAACAGGAAGTGACAACGCAGGTTCTGGAATCTACTGTGGAAATTTTAACACAAAGGGTTAACACTTTAGGGGTTAGTGAACCAAACTTCAATATCGAAGAACCGAATCGAATCAGGGTCCAGCTTGCCGGTGTGACAGACCAGGATGAAGCAAGAGAACTGCTTGCAACATCTGCTTCTTTATCTTTCCGTGATGTGAATGATAAGGAATACCTGAACGGAAGTCATATTAAAGAAGGCAGTGCAAAACAGAGCTTTGATCCAAACACAAATGAGCCGATCGTGACAGTTGAGTTTAAAGATGCTGATCTGTTCGGTGATGTGACCGAAGAGATTATGAATAATCCTGATCTGGAAAACCGTGTGGTTATCTGGATGGATTATGAAGAAGGCGATTCCTATCAGGAAGAAATTCAAAAGGCTGATCCAAAATTTGTATCTGCTCCAGGGTTTAGTGAAGTGTTACGAACAAAGAGTATTCAAATCACTGGTAATTTCACGGTAGAATCTGCAAAACGATTGGCAGACATTCTGAATGCCGGTTCATTACCAGTTAACTTAGAGGAAGACTATTCTACATCTGTTGGTGCACAGTTTGGTCAGCAGGCGTTAGAAAAAACCGTTTTTGCAGGGATCATCGGTGTTCTGTTAATTTTTGCTTACATGATCGTTTATTACCGCTTCCCTGGTATTATCGCAACAATCACTTTAAGTATTTATATTTATTTAGTGCTGTTAGTATTCCAGTTAATGAATGGTGTACTGACATTGCCGGGTATTGCCGCCCTTGTATTAGGTGTTGGTATGGCAGTTGATGCAAATATTATCACATACGAGCGGATTAAAGAGGAATTGAAGGAAGGAAAGTCGATCAAGGCTGCCTTCAAGGCTGGTAATCAGCATTCCCTTTCAACCATTTTTGATGCGAATATTACAACATTAATCGCAGCCGGAGTATTGTTTATTTTCGGGACAAGTTCTGTCAAAGGTTTCGCAACATTGCTGATTGTCAGTATTGTTCTAAGTTTTGTGACTGCCGTATTTGGTTCAAGACTTTTCCTAAGCTTCTGGGTGAGCAGTAATTTCTTAAACAAGCGTCCAGGCTGGTTAGGTGTAAAGAAGGATCAAATTCAGGATATTAACAGTAACGAAGAAGTGGAACCAACAGTATTTGGCCGCCAGTTCGATTTTGTGAAGCACCGTAAAAAGTTCTTCAGTATATCAATAGTGCTCATTGTGCTGGGAATCATTTCATTAGCTGTGTTCCAGTTAAACCTTGGGATTGATTTTAAATCAGGTTCCCGTGTTGAAGTGATGGCAGAGCAGTCTCTGACAGTAGAAGAAATTGAATCACATTATGAAACACTGGAATTAGAACCAAGCACACCTGTTGTGTTGTCAGGGGAAAATAATGAAATTGCTGTGGCAAGGTTTGATACAGAACTTTCCCAGGATAAAGTAGCAGAAGTGAGAGAACATTTTGAAGCGGCATATGGCAGTGCACCTACTGTTAATACCGTATCAGATATAGTCGGAAAGGAACTGGCTAAAGATGCCATACTTGCTGTGTTGTATGCATCGATTGGGATTATTATTTATGTAACGATCCGGTTTGAGTTTTATTCTGCGTTAACGGCGATATTGGCATTACTGCATGACGCATTTTTCATCATTGCGTTTTTCAGTATTACAAGAATGGAATTTGACATTACGATCATTGCAGCGATCCTGACGATTGTCGGTTATTCGATTAATGATACGATTGTAACGTTTGACCGGATCAGGGAAAACTTGAAGAAGAAGAAAAAAGTCAAATCGTTTGCTGAACTTGCTTCGATTGTGAATCACAGTTTAATGCAGACATTGGCCCGCAGTATTAATACTGTTTTAACAGTAATCTTCGCTGCGTTGATGTTATTAATTTTCGGTGCTACTTCGATCACTAACTTCTCGTTTGCCTTAGTGATTGGACTGTTCGCAGGTACGTATTCTTCTCTATTCATTGCTGCACAGCTGTGGCTTGTATGGAGAGGGAAATCAATCAAAGATAAACCGATTGTTTATACAGAAAAAAAATATAATGACGGTCCACAAGTCTAATGAATATAACAAGTGAGGAAACTTCTCCGTTTCCCCGCTTGTTTTTTTTACTGATGTGGACAGGAGATACAGTAGAGCGGGACATCAGCTCAATAGAGGGATTCCTGATGCATACATAGGAGACCACTGAAAAACTCTGCAAAATGGGGAAAGACAGAATACTTATGAGAATTTTCAAGAATTTAAGGAAAGGAAAATTAGCCCGTGCTCCTTTGTGGAGGGAAATTAGTGGGACAGGACGTGGCTAAAGCGGGCCCCACTAGACGCGAAGTGTTCCTACGGAGCGACATACAGCGCATACATTCATCCATTCGGAAAGAAAGGAATTTACTAGTGCCTCCTAAAATATGGAGAGCATTTTCTGTGATCTCCATACATAATAGGGTGAGAAAAATCCTGTTTGTGATCCATCTTATCAGGGAACGATAACAGTAAAAAGAGGTGATGTGAATGAAAGGCCAGACATATATTATTCTTGCCGTTGTATTTGCTGTTATAATTGCTATTTTCGCAGTAATTAATGTCGATCCGGTTGAGGTTAATTATTTATTCGGTAGCGGAGAAGCCCCATTAATTCTTGTGATTCTCTTTTCTGTATTAATGGGTGCCGTCATTACAGCTGCAGTAGGTGTTTTCCGCCTGATCAGATTACAGAGAGAAATCCGCTTAATAAAAGAAGAGAACCATGCATTGAAAGCACATGATACCCCTGAAGGGGAGGCAGATCCGGTTAACATGGAAGAAAAAGGATCAGTTGAAATGGCGGAAAAAGACGAAACAAATTCATAAATCTGTTTGCTACCCTTGGCACACTTTTGTATAATAAGTTAGTCAGGGGTGAATTTATGTTAGCCAGTCAATCAAATTGGATTTTTACATATAAAGATCAAATCGAAAAGAAAAGTCAGCTGGAAGATCTTTCATTGTCTTCAGTCGTAAAGGAACTGTTAATGCAGAGAGGCTTGAAAACGAAAGAAGATGCGGAAAAGTTTCTTTATCCGGCACTTGACCAGCTTCATGATCCTGCCTTGTTTCATCAGATCGAAATCGCTAAAAAAAGAATTGAACAGGCGATTGAAGATGGGGAAAGCATACTTGTCTACGGTGATTATGATGCAGACGGGGTTACATCCACCACCTTGATGGTTGAAGCATTACGGGAAAAAGGTGCGATGTGTGACTACTATATTCCGAACAGGTTTACCGAAGGATATGGACCAAATGAAGCAGCATTCAGGGAAGCTTATAAACAGGGCTTTCAGTTAATTATTACTGTCGATAACGGAATTGCTGGAGTGGGTGAAGTAAAAGTAGCGAATGAACTAGGAATGGATGTCATCATTACAGATCACCATGAGGTACAGGAAGAGCTGCCTGAAGCGTTGGCCATTATCCATCCTAAATGTGCGGAGGATTATCCTTTTAAGGAACTGGCAGGTGTAGGAGTTGCTTTTAAATTTGCCACATATTTGTTAGGTTATTTCCCGAAACAGTTTCTTGATCTTGTTGTTATTGGCACCATTGCTGATTTAGTTCCTCTGCACGATGAAAACCGTGTCTTGGTCCATTTTGGACTAAAAGCACTATCGAGTACAGACAGGGCCGGCTTGAAGGCACTTAAGAAACAGTGTTCACTTGACGGTCATGTAACAGAGGAAGATATTGGCTTCCGTATCGGACCAAGATTAAATGCAGTTGGCCGCCTGCAGGATGCAAATATGGCGGTTGATTTACTTTTGACAAATGATCCTGATGAAGCTGGTGAGCTGGCAGAATATGTGCAGGAACTGAATACAGAACGGCAAAAAGTTGTAGCAACAATTGCAGAAGAAGCGATTGCTGAAATAGAACAGCAGGATGGCAGTGACCATTATGTCCTCGTTGTAGCAAAAGAAGGCTGGAATCCGGGTGTTCTTGGAATTGTTGCATCAAAACTTGTGCAGACATACTGTCGGCCGGCAATTGTACTGGCAATTGATCCGGAAACTCAAAGTGCAAAAGGATCTGCGAGAAGTATAGACGGGTTTGATCTGTTTACAAGCTGTATGCAGCATAAGTCTTTGTTTACACATTTTGGCGGACATGCCCAGGCGGCTGGAATGACATTGCCTGTTGACAATGTTTCTGTTCTAAGAGATGAACTGGATGCACTTGCAAAGGAGCAGTTAACAGAGGATGATTTTAAGCCACAGCTCAGAATTGATGCAGCCATCGACTTGCAGGATGTGGATCTTTCTGTAATTGGTGAGTTGAATCATCTGGCACCATTCGGGATGGGAAACCCGAAACCAGCCTTCCATATTACAGCAAAGCCCGCAGAAATCAGACAAATCGGTGCAACAAAAAACCATTTGAAAATCAAATTTGCCCAGGATGGGATACAACTTGATGCTATAGGTTTCGGTCTCGGTGATAAATACACGAAATTATCAAAAGATACAGCTATTGAAGCAGTAGTTGAGCTGCAGGAAAATGAATGGAACGGGATCAGGAAGCCGCAGTTATTTTTAAAAGATTTAGCTGTGAAAGAATGGCAGTTATTCGATTACCGTGGGGCAAAACAGTGGCAGCAACAGCTTGATCAGACATTGGCGAATCAATATATATTAGCATTTCATGACAAGGAAAAAGAAACAAACGACGTAATCGGGCCCGAGCAGTTTGATACAATTGAACAGGAAATAGAGGCACTCTACTTAGTCGATCTGCCACAATCACTGGAAGATTTAAGTGATTTGCTGAAAGGAAAGCAAATTAACCGGATTTATGCCTGTTTTCAATTAAATGATGGCTACTTTTTTCAAAAAATTCCATCAAGGGAAGAATTCAAGTGGCTTTATCAGCTAATTCTGAAAAGAAAATACTTTGACTACAAAACAGATGCACCTAAACTTGCCTCACATAAAGGCTGGAAGCTTGAAAAAGTCAAGTTTATGTTCCAGGTATTTCATGAATTAGGGTTTCTAACAAGAGAAGGGGCAACAATTGTACCAACTGAGAGCCCTGAGAAAAAGGATTTAACCGAATCACCAATTTATCAAAAGGCAGTTAAACAAATGGAAGTGGAAGAAACGTTATATTATTCCACCTATCAGCAGTTAAAGCAATGGATAGGAGAACAATTGCATGCTGCTTCCAAACCTGAGGAGGAAATGGTTTATGGATTTTAAAAAGTATATTACAGTTGTGGAAGACTGGCCAAAAGAGGGTGTCCGTTTCAAGGATATTACGACATTAATGGACAATGGCCCTGCGTATAAGGCAGCGGTAGATGAGATAGTAAAATATGCGGAGAATAAAGAAATTGATATTGTTGTAGGACCGGAAGCACGTGGTTTTATCGTAGGCTGTCCTGTTTCTTATGCACTGGAAATCGGTTTTGCTCCAGTACGTAAAGAAGGAAAACTTCCTCGTGAAGTGGTGAAAGTGGATTATGGTCTGGAATATGGTAAAGACATATTAACGATTCATAAAGATGCAATTAAGCCAGGTCAGCGTGTACTAATTACTGACGACTTGCTGGCAACAGGTGGAACAATTGATGCGACAATTAAGCTTGTAGAGCAATTAGGCGGAATTGTGGTAGGCTGTGCTTTTCTAATTGAATTAACTTATTTAAACGGCCGTGATAAATTAGATGGCTATGATGTGTTAACATTAATGGAATATTAAGAAGCATATGAAAAAATCCGGACATTACTCAGAATATGGATAACAAATTCTGAATGAATCATGTCCGGATTTTTGTTATTTTACCGCAGTTTATAAACTTCTGTAAGCAGTAAACAGCATTGGTTACGCTTACATTAATAAAATGTCGAGAAATGAAAAAGAATATAAGGAAATAAGCGCTAATTTTTGTTATGATAGTAAAAACACATTGATGTGGGAAGTCTGAAACTAAAAGGTGATAACATGGCAAAAGATAAAATTTTAGCGCCTGAAGATATTTTTGAGCAAGCAGAGGAATATTTAAATGATGAAGATATAAAGTTTATCAAACATGCCTATCAGTATGCTGAAAAAGCTCACGAAGGGCAGTTTCGCAAATCAGGGGAGCCTTATATTATTCATCCTGTTCAGGTAGCTGGCATATTGGTTAATTTAAAACTGGATCCTGAGACAATAGCAGGAGGTTTTCTTCATGATGTAGTGGAAGATACTTCTGTTACGATAGAGGATCTTCAGTCAGCTTTTAATGAAGAAGTAGCCATGCTTGTCGATGGTGTTACAAAGCTGGGGAAAATTAAATATATGTCTAAGGAAGCACAACAAGCAGAAAATCACCGGAAAATGTTTATCGCAATGGCTAAAGATATTCGAGTGATTCTGATTAAATTAGCGGACCGGCTGCATAATATGCGGACATTAAAGCATTTGCCGATGGAAAAACAGCGCCGGATATCCAATGAGACTTTGGAGATTTTTGCACCACTTGCCCACAGACTCGGTATATCGGCAATCAAGTGGGAACTGGAAGATACGGCATTGCGTTATTTAAACCCGCAGCAGTATTACCGTATTGTTCATTTGATGAAGCAAAAACGGGAAGAGCGGGAGTATTATATTGAAGAAGTTATGCAGGAAGTGAAAAAGCAGCTGGATGAAGTGAATATCCATGCTGATTTTTCAGGAAGGCCGAAACATTTGTACAGTATTTACCGCAAAATGATGCTGCAGAAGAAACAGTTTAATGAAATATATGATCTTCTGGCAGTTCGAATTATTGTATCAAGTATTAAAGATTGTTATGCGGTGCTCGGTATTATTCATACATGTTGGAAACCAATGCCAGGCAGATTCAAAGATTATATTGCAATGCCGAAAGCCAATCTCTATCAATCCTTGCATACAACGGTAATCGGACCAAAAGGTGCACCGCTCGAGGTGCAGATCCGGACAAAAGAGATGCATGAGATTGCAGAGTTCGGGATTGCGGCACACTGGGCATATAAAGAAGGAAAGAAAATTAACCCTGCCAAACAATCAAACGAAGATAAATTGGCATGGTTCCGTGAAATAATAGAATGGCAAAATGATGCCCATGATGCGGAAGAATTTATGGAATCATTAAAAGTCGATTTGTTTTCAGATATGGTGTATGTGTTTACACCTAAGGGTGATGTAATTGAACTGCCGAGGGGTTCCGTGCCGATTGACTTTGCATATAAAATTCATACAGAGGTCGGCAATCATACGATTGGTGCCAAGATAAACGGCAAAATGGAGCCACTTGATTTTCCTTTGAAAAATGGCGATATTATCGAAGTAATGACATCCAAGCATTCTTACGGCCCTTCCCAGGACTGGCTGAAAATGACACAGACTTCGCAGGCTAAAAATAAGATTAAGCAATTTTTCAAAAAACAGCTTCGTGATGAAAATGTTACTAAGGGCCGGGAACTTGTTGAAGAGGAGATAAAGTTAGCTGGCTTTGAACCAAAGGAAATTCTTACAGAAGATAACATTCAGTTAGCAATGGATAAATTCAGTTTTTCTTCAGAAGAAGATATGTTTGCAGCAGTCGGTTATCATGGGATAACAGCGGCACAAATTGTTACACGCTTAACGGAGAAGATTCGTGAGGAGCAGGAAAAGAATAAAAAAATTGAAGATACCATTGAGGAAGTAAATGCGAGCGGACAAAACCTGAAGAAAAAACCGAAGCGGGACTCCGGTGTCCATGTCGAGGGTGTCGATAACATGTTGATCCGGCTGTCCAAATGCTGTAATCCTGTCCCTGGTGATGAAATTGTCGGTTATATTACGAAAGGACGCGGGGTTTCTGTCCACAGGGAAGATTGCCCGAATGTCCAGACAGATGAAGCGAAAGACCGTTTGATGGAAGTCAACTGGGAAAATGAAGAATCGGAATCGAAGCAATACCATGTGGATCTGGAGATTTCAGGCTATGACCGCCGGGGTTTACTGAATGATGTTCTCCAGGTGATTAATGAAACTAAAACCAATATTATCGCAGTGAATGGGCGTTCTGACAGGAATAAAATTGCGATTATACATGTGACCATACTGATTCACAATATCGGCCATTTAAGACGTATTGTTGACAGGCTGAAGCAGATTAAAGATGTGTATACAGTGGAACGTACGATTCAATAAGGGAGTTTTACAGACAAATGAAAGTCATTTTACAAAGAGCAAAAGATGCTTCTGTTACGGTTAATGAGGAAACAATCGGCAGAATTGATGAAGGATTTGTTGCACTTGTCGGAGTTACCCATACCGATACAGAGGAAGATGTGGATTATTTAGTGAATAAAATCATTCATCTTCGCGTATTTGAGGATGAGAATGAAAAAATGAATGTGTCATTAAAAGATGTGGGAGGGGCTGTTTTATCCATTTCCCAATTTACATTGTACGGTGACTGCCGAAAAGGGAGAAGACCAAACTTCATGCAGGCAGCTAAACCGGATATGGCGAAAGCTTTATATGAATCATTAAATAACAAGTTGAAAGACGAAGGAATCCATGTGGAGACAGGGGCATTTGGAGAAATGATGGACGTATCTTTTACGAATACGGGTCCTGTCACCATTACACTGGAATCTGCTGACAGATGATCAGGAACCATCCATCTTTACCATATAGGTTAGATGGATGGTTCTTTATATATTGCTTCTATTGAAAGTATTGTGCCAGCCCTGTGACTATCCCTCTGCTCATAGCTTTCTGGAAAATCTCTGATTGGATATGTTCTTCTTCCTGCTCATTGGAGATAAAACCGAGTTCGAGTAATAAGCCGGGACGGTGGTTTGTGCGTAATACTTGTAAATCTGCCTGCATGACTCCTCTGTCTTCCATCTCCGTCTCTGTAATCATCGCCTGCTGAACGAGTTCTGCTAATTTTTGATCACGATCATTGTAATAAAAAGTCCCTGCACCGGATACGTCCGGATAATCAGGGGTGCTGTTATAATGGAGACTTAAAAAGACATCTGCATGCAGTGTGTTAGAATATGTACTGCGGCTCAGAAGTGATATGTACCTGTCATCTTCCCTTGTCAGTTTCACAATGGCACCATGTTCCTTTAATAAATCTGCTAAAATTTCGGCTGTCTTTAACGTATAGCTGCTTTCATATTTCTCCATTACACTAATTGCACCAACATCCCGTCCGCCATGCCCAGGATCTATTACAACAATTTTCCCTTCAAGGCCTTTTGGTTTTATATTTGCAACGGGAGATGGATCTACCTTAATTTCACGGGAACTTTTTTCATTTACCTCGGTCTTTTCCTTTATTGTTACATAATCTTTTGCTACCCAGCCAGTTTCCTGCTGATACTCAATCTTTACCCATCCTTCTGTTTCTTCCAAAACTGGATATACATCTGGTGGATGTACTTGTCCAATCACAGGGAAATCTGTCCCTGGTCCGTTACGTACATTTAAATTTTCTCCATCAATATATGCATCTTTTGCATAAATTATAAATGAAGAGGAAAAAATAAGCATCAAACCGAACAGAATCGCAATCCATCCTTTTTTACCCAAATAAAACGCTCCTTCCATTGCAAGTTATGCCTGATAAGGTTCACCTTATTATGTATCGTACCAAAATTAGTTAATTGTTGGAAGTGAAAGGGGATTCCAGAATTGAAGCTAAGTCAGAAACAGCAGAAGAATCTATTTTCAAGCGATATGAGTACACAGCCGTTGCATCATTTTCCTGAATTCAAACGAAGGGATTATCAGACAGAAATTGCTTCACAGTTTGGTATCACTTTACATTCCACACAAAAAGTCAGGAAAATGGAGAAACCAACTTGACAAAAGTATTTTAAAACGATTATGATATAAACAATTGTAGAAATTGATCGAATCAAAAGCTTATGAAGGAAAGAGTAATAGAGGAAAAGAAGCGGAGAGAGAGAATTCCCCAGGCTGAAAGAATTCTTGCTGACTGCCTTTATGAAAGACATTCCGGAAGTGTCATACTGAATGGAGTAGGTATGAACGTGCACAGGCGTTAACTGTTTGAGTGGAAGTATGTGTTTTTATGCTTCAACTAGGGTGGCAACACGGGTAAGACTCTCGTCCCTTTGATTAGGGATGGGAGTCTTTTTGTATGCTGTAATACCCTGACAGATATCTTTCTACTGTATGGAATAAAAGTTTTTGTTATAAAAAGGAGGAGATTTTGTGAAAGGACCTAGAGGAACACAGGATTTATTACCTGGCGTTACAGAAAAGTGGCAATATGTTGAAGAAAAATTAAAAGGCTTGAGCAAAAATTATAATTACCAGGAAATACGGACACCAATATTTGAACATACAGAACTCTTCCAGCGGGGTGTAGGAGATACCACAGATATTGTCCAGAAAGAAATGTACACTTTTACAGATAAAGGTGACCGCAGTATAACACTTAGACCGGAAGGGACAGCCTCTGTAGTACGTTCTTTTGTCCAGCATAAATTATTCGGATCCCCGAACCAGCCCGTAAAATTATTTTATATTGGACCAATGTTCCGATATGAAAGACCACAGCAAGGAAGAATGCGACAATTCGTTCAGTATGGTGTGGAAGCATTAGGAAGTGAAGACCCGGCAATTGATGCAGAAGTAATTGCCCTTGCGATGAGTGCATACAGGGAGCTTGGCCTGAAGTCATTGAAATTAGTTTTAAACAGTTTAGGTGATAATGAAAGTCGTAATAATCACCGGAAGGCACTGATTGATCACTTTTCTCCTGTAAAAGATGAGCTGTGCAGTGACTGTCAGACAAGGCTGGAAAAAAATCCGCTTCGCATCCTTGATTGTAAAAAGGACCGGGACCACGAAGCAATGGCGACAGCACCATCCATTTTGGAATTTTTAAATGATTATTCCAGAGATTATTTCGATCAGGTGAAAGCATATTTAGATGCAATGGAGATTCCTTATGTGATTGATAAAAATCTTGTGCGCGGACTGGATTATTACAATCACACAGCATTTGAAATTATGAGTGATGCGGCAGGATTTGGAGCAATTACGACTCTTTCTGGTGGAGGAAGATACAATGGATTAGTCCAGGAGCTTGGAGGCCCGGAAACGCCGGGTATCGGATTTGCCTTAAGTATTGAACGTCTGCTAATGGCACTGGATGCGGAAAATATAGAGCTGCCGATTGATCAAAGTCTTGACTGTTATGTGATTGCTTTTGGTGATGAAACAAAAGTAAAAGCAGCGTCCATTTTGCAGAAATTGCGGGAAGCCGGTGTGCAGGCAGATAAAGATTATCAGGATAAAAAAATGAAAGCACAGTTTAGAGCTGCAGACAGATTAAAAGCCCGTTTCGTTCTCGTTTTAGGGGAAGAGGAGCTTGAAAATAATATCATCGCAGTAAAAAACATGGAAACAGGCGATCAGGAAAATATCGGATTAAATGAATTAATTTCATATATCAAAGGAATTATTTAAGGAGGAACATGTAACAATGTCAAAACGTACATTAGCAGGATCACTAAGAAAAGAACATATTAATGAAGAAGTAGTATTAAAAGGGTGGGTACAAAAACGCCGGGATCTTGGTGAAATTATTTTCATCGATTTTCGTGATCGTTCAGGTATTGTCCAGGTTGTCTTTAATGCAGAAATCTCCAAAGATGCACTCGATATTGCTGACAGTGTAAGAAGTGAGTATGTTCTTGAAGTAACAGGAAAAGTAGTTGAGCGTGATGCGGAAACAGTAAACCCGAAAATCGATACAGGCGACATTGAAGTATTCGCGGACAGCATTCGTGTATTAAATGAATCAAAAAATCCGCCATTCTCTTTAACAGATGATGTGGACGTATCAGAAGATGTTCGATTAAAATACCGTTACCTGGATTTACGCCGTGATGTAATGCAGGAAACATTCAAATTACGTCATCAGGTAACACAATCGATTCGCCAGTTTTTAAATGAAGAAGCATTTCTTGAAATGGAAACACCAATGCTGACGAAAAGTACACCGGAGGGAGCACGTGATTATTTAGTGCCAAGCCGTGTGCATGAAGGGTATTTCTATGCATTGCCACAATCACCGCAGCTGTTTAAACAGTTATTAATGGTAGCAGGTTTTGAAAAATATTATCAGTTTGCCCGCTGTTTCCGTGATGAGGATTTGCGTGCAGATCGCCAGCCGGAATTTACCCAGATTGATATCGAAACATCTTTCCTATCCATGGATGAAATTATCGAAATGACAGAACGAATGATGGTGAAAGTGATGAAAGAAGTAAAAGGGCTGGATATCCCTGCACCATTCAAGCGTATGCCTTATGATGAAGCAATGGAGCGTTTTGGTTCAGATAAACCGGATGTACGCTTTGACATGGAGCTGGTAACATTATCTGAAGTTGTGAAAGATTCCGGCTTTAAAGTGTTCCGTCAGGCTGTAGAAGATGGCGGTAAAGTCAGCGGATTGAATTTAAAAGGAAAAGCAGATCAGTATTCAAGAAAAGATTTGGATAATATGACAGATTTCGCGAAAATCTATGGAGCGAAAGGTCTTGCATGGCTGAAAGTAGAAGAGGATGCGTTAGTTGGTCCAATTGCTAAGTTCTTCTCAGAAGAAGAGCAGGCGCAATTCCGTTCATTGCTTGATGCCAATGCTGGCGACTTATTGTTCTTCGTTGCAGATAAGGGTCAGGTTGTTTATGACACATTAGGTGCACTGAGGTTAAAGCTCGCCAAAGATCATGAGTTAATTGATGACAGTAAATTTGAATTCCTGTGGATTACAGACTGGCCATTACTGGAGTATGATGAGGATGCTGGCCGTTATCATGCAGCACACCATCCATTCACGATGCCGTTTGAATCAGACATCGAGAAACTTGATTCCAACCCTGCTGACGTTCGGGCACAGGCATATGATTTAGTGTTAAATGGTTATGAATTGGGCGGGGGATCACTTCGTATTTACCAGAGAGAAATGCAAAACCAGATGTTTGAAAAACTTGGATTCACAAAAGAAGAAGCAGAAGAGCAGTTTGGCTTCCTGCTGGATGCACTGGAATATGGTGCACCGCCACATGGAGGAATTGCATTAGGGTTTGACCGGATGATTATGCTGCTTGCAGGACGTACGAATTTACGTGATACTATTCTGTTCCCGAAAACCGCTTCTGCTTCAGATCCAATGACAGAAGCACCAAGTGCAGTTGACCCGAAACAATTAAACGAATTACATTTAAAATTGAAATAATTAGATGATAATTTGTAAAGTAATTGTAAACTAGTATGCTTGAATTAACCGAAGTAGTATGCTATGATTATAACAAGTTAACAATCCTGATGTGTACGTCGGACAAATGGCGTTTTGACCGAACACCATTAACTACGGGAGCCTGATGTTCTTATATCTAGTGCATGCCACATTACTTACGTAATAAGAGTGGAAGCATGAACTGTAAGACAGGGCACCCACCTGCCGAGAGCGGGTTCAAAACTTCATCAACTGCGACGGCACGATTGGGATTGCCGATTTTAAACAAACAAAGTACATCTATTTAGTAGATGTACTTTTTCATTATATTATATTGCATGTTGTGAGTAAATATTACTTCTCAACAAAACCAGTTGCGCTAACTTTCACTTTTTTTTACATACTTTCTGCCTTATACATTAATGTCTATTTAGCAACTTGTTCGAGATTCCCGTTTTTATCCATACGGAATTTAGGGACAGGGCGGGGCTGTTCCTCATCAAATACGACCATTTTTCTAGCACGTTCCACTATCTGCATAAAAGCTTGATAGTCTTCATTCATTGTCATCAGTTCTCTTTCTAACTCTTTTACTCTCTTTTCTTTCATTTCTAATTGGTTTTGCAGCTGTTCTTTTTCCTGAATCAGGCGTTCCATATTAGATTGAGAGTATTTTAATTGCTGTTGTTCTTTCTTCAGAGTTTGTAAATAGCGGATAACCTGTCCGAGGTCCATTGGATTATTTTCCACTTCCTGGACGGCTTTTGTCTGGCTAGATTCCCAGTTCCACAAAAGATGACTATCTTTATTTGTAATATCAATATCATCTGTCTCTTCCTCTGGAAGATGCAGATTCATATTCGTATTCGTGCTTCTTTCCTGATTAACTAAAGCTCTTTTTCTATCTTTGCGCTGCTTTTTCGCAATTTGAACGGCTTGTTCATAACTTTGTCTTACTTCCGCATTCCATCTGAAGCCACATGCAGCGGATGTACGGTTTAGTTTATCTCCAACCTCATCAAATGCTTTTAATTGGGTGCTGCCTTCACGGATATGACGCAGCACTGTTTCTGCTAATAATAAATCATCTTCATGTGACCATGCGTCCTGGCGTACTTTGGCCATAAATTCCACTCCTAACTTGTCTCATATATTAAAAGATTTCTCAATAGATTCATAATCGGTCCTCACATGAGCTTATCTATTATTCTGACCAGAAAGGAGTGTTTTAAACATTATTTTTTTAAATTATGGTAAATTTGTTTTAAATTTTTCTCGAACTTTCCTGTGTCTTTCGGGTGGTAATACTGCTTATGTTTAATTTTATCCGGTAAATACTGCTGCTTTACCCATCCGGCATCATAGGCATGTGGATATTTATAGTCAACACCGCGTCCTAAAGCCTGGGCACCTTTGTAATGAGCATCCTTTAGATGGGACGGTATCTCGCCTGTATCTCCTTTGCGGATGTCCGCTAGTGCTGCATCAAGTGCAGTATAGGCACTATTCGACTTAGGTGACAGGCATAATTCAATAATCGCAACAGACAGGGGGATCCTTGCCTCAGGGAAACCGACACGCTCTGCTGATTCTATGGCGGCAAGCGTGTGCGGTCCTGCCTGGGGATTTGCTAGACCAATATCTTCATAGGCGCAGACAAGCATCCGTCTTGCAATACTATCTAAATCACCCGCCTCTATTAAGCGGCCTAAATAATGAAGTGCTGCATCGGTGTCACTTCCGCGGATCGATTTTTGAAATGCCGAAAGTACATCATAATGAGCATCTCCTCCCTTGTCATGGGAAAAACTTTTCTTTTGCATGGAGGCTTCCGCTGTTTCCAGATCGATGACAATTTTCCCGTCCGAATCCCTCGGGGTGGAATATGCCGCAAGCTCGAGACCATTAAGAGCTGCCCGTAAGTCTCCATTAGCAGCATTGGCGAAATGTTCGATTGCTTCTGATTCGAGTTCAATTGATAACTCCCCAAGCCCGTTCACCTTATCGTTAACCGCTCGCTGAACCGCTTTTTTTACATCTTCCTGTTCCAGGCGGTGCAGTTCGAAAATATGTGTTCTGCTGCGAATCGCAGGGTTAATCGAATGATAGGGATTACTTGTGGTACAGCCGATCAGTGTAATTAAATTGGATTCGACATGTGGCAGTAAGAAATCCTGCTTGGCCTTGTCCAGACGGTGAACTTCATCAAGTATGACAACAAGCTGTCCACTCATCTTTGCTTCTTCGACCGCTATTTCCATATCCTTTTTCTTATGTATGGCAGCATTTAACAACTTATAACGAATGTTCATACTGTTCGCAATTCCGATTGCCATTGAAGTTTTTCCTGTCCCAGGAGGGCCGTATAATACCATGGAATGGAGCCTGCCTGCATCAACCATTCTGCGGATCATTTTTCCTTCACCAACTAAATGGGTCTGTCCGATTACTTCATCAATATTTTTTGGCCTCATGCGAAATGCTAAAGGTTGTGTTGACATCCAATCATCCTTTCTTCTTGATTACATAATTCTTTGCTGTGAAAAACAGTAAACTTGACATATTTGTCTCAATTTTTTAGACTAATTATTTTGTAAGGTTTTAAAAAATCCGTTAATAGAATGGAAAAAACAAAATCGTCATTCAGCAACAATTATACCATTCATGCTATAATAGCAACTAATGACACATATGAAAACTAATTGAAATAGATAGGATAAATAAAAAATGAGGTGCAAATATGAAGATATCAACGAAAGGAAGATATGGACTGACTATTATGATCGAATTGGCGAAAAATAATGGAAATGGTCCGATGTCCCTTAAAACAATTGCAAAAGAAAATGGGTTATCTGAGCATTATCTGGAACAGCTTGTTGCACCACTTCGAAATGCTAGCCTTGTGAAAAGCATCAGGGGTGCATATGGCGGCTATGTTTTAGCAAAAGAGCCTCAGGAAATTACGGCAGGGGATATTATCAGAATCCTGGAAGGTCCGATTACTCCTGTAGAGGGAATTGAGGATGAAGAGCCTGCAAAACAGGAGTTGTGGATTCGAATCAGAGATGCAGTAAAAGATGTACTGGACACAACGACATTGGAAGATTTATCGACATATGGTGAAAAAGGAACCCAGGATCCGTATATGTTCTACATTTAAGAAGAAGGACTGACTAAAATGAAAGCAATCTATTTAGATCATGCTGCGACAACGCCAATCCATCCGGAAGTATTGCAAGTGATGGTGGAGACAATGGAAGAGAATTTCGGTAATCCGTCAAGTGTCCATTCATTTGGGAGAAAAGCGAGACAAATTCTGGATCGGGCAAGAATAACAGCAGCGAAGTCAATTAATGCAAGTGAGAAAGACATTATTTTCACAAGTGGCGGAACAGAAGCAGATAACCTCGCAATAATTGGTGTAGCTGAAGCGAATAAAAATATGGGAAAACATATTATAACAACGAAGATCGAACACCATGCGACACTTCATGCGGCCCGTTTTTTAGAGAAACAGGGGTATGAGGTAACCTATCTCGATGTACTGGAAAACGGGACAATTGATATGGAACAGTTAAAAAAGTCATTGAGTGAGGAAACGATACTGGTATCTGTCATGATGGTGAACAATGAGACTGGTGTCATTCAGCCGGTTCAGGAAATCGGGGAGCTCTTGAAAGAACATCAGGCATATTTCCATACAGATGCTGTTCAGGCATACGGTCTTTTGCCAATTGATGTAACGGCACTTGGTGTGGATTTACTGACAGTGTCTTCCCATAAGATTAACGGTCCTAAAGGTTCCGGATTCCTTTATGTACATCCGGATACGAAAATATTTGCACAGCAATACGGTGGGGAACAGGAACGCAAAAGAAGACCAGGTACAGAGAATGTAGCAGGTGTGGCTGGTTTTCAGAAGGCGATAGAAATATCCGTCAAAGAGCGTGAAGAACGAGTGAACAAGTATCAAAAATACCGTACATTATTTTTGGAAAAACTAAAGCAGTCAGCTGTTGATTTTTCTATTAATGGAAATGAAAGTGAACGTGTTCCGAACGTTGTCAATATCAGTTTTCCCGGAGCGAATGTGGAGCAGCTGTTAACGAATTTTGATTTGAGCGGAATTGCGGCCTCAAGCGGAAGTGCGTGTACTGCAGGGTCTGTGGAGCCGTCACATGTCCTTGCAGCAATGTTTTCAGAGAATAGTCCATGTACGACCAATTCGATCCGTTTCAGCTTCGGTCTTGCCAATAATGAAGAAAATGTGATAGAAGCAGCAGAGAAGGTCGGTCAGATTGTCGGGCGATTAACAAAATAAAAGGTGGTGAAGATCATGAAAAAACCGGAAGATACAAGAGTAGTTGTTGGAATGAGCGGAGGAGTGGATTCTTCTGTTACTGCACTTCTGCTGAAAGAACAAGGTTATGATGTTGTAGGTATTTTTATGAAAAACTGGGATGATACAGATGAAACAGGTTTCTGTACAGCGACAGAAGATTTTGATGATGTTGTAAGAGTTTGTAATCAATTAGATATCCCTTATTATGCGGTGAACTTTGAGAAGCAGTACTGGGATAAAGTGTTCACATATTTCCTTGATGAATATAAAGCCGGACGGACGCCGAACCCTGATGTGATGTGCAACAAGGAAATTAAGTTTAAAGCATTTCTGGAGCATGCATTATCACTTGGAGCTGATTATGTAGCAACAGGACATTATGCACAAATCAGACGCGATGGTGACCGTGTCGAGATGCTGAGAGGTGTTGACGAGAATAAAGACCAGACATATTTTCTGAATCAGCTATCTGAAGACGTCCTGCGCAAAGTGATGTTCCCGTTAGGTCATCTGCCGAAATCAGAGGTCCGCAGAATTGCGAAAGAGCATGACCTCGCGACAGCGACTAAAAAGGACAGTACAGGAATTTGCTTTATTGGTGAAAGAAACTTTAAAGAATTTTTAAGTGAATACCTTCCTGCACAGCCAGGTAAAATGATGACATTGAATGGTGAAGTAAAAGGCGAGCATGACGGATTGATGTATTATACGATCGGCCAGAGACAAGGGCTTGGAATCGGCGGCTCAGGCGGACCGTGGTTCGTTGTTGGAAAAGATCTGGAACGTAATATTCTGTATGTTGGTGAAGAATATGAAAATGAAGCATTATATTCTGACGGCTTGACAGCTGTTGATATTAACTGGATCAATGAAACCCCTGCAGAACCGTTTCATTGTACAGCAAAATTCCGTTACCGCCAGACTGATACAGGTGTAACGGTCTATCCGAATCCGGATGGTACAGCGAAAGTAGTATTTGATGACAGCGAACGTGCTATCACTCCAGGACAGGCAGTCGTTTTTTATCAGGAAGAAGTTTGTCTCGGTGGCGGGACAATCGATGAAGTGATTAAAAACGATCAGGCGCTGGACTATGTTGGGTAAGATGAGAAATCTTGCTTTCCCGAAAGACGAATTATACTGTTTACTCAGTGGGCTTTGACAGACTGTGATAAACGAACCGAATCCGGACTATTTCAAAAGTGAATGGTTCGGATTTTCTTTGACTTTACCTTATGAAGTATATGAATTTTTTCTTAATTTTTTCGTGAAGTTCAAGTAGAATAGAATTATGGAGGTTTTACGATAATGACAGAAATGGATAAAGGCATTCAATTAATGCAAGAAGGAAAATTAGAAGAAGCAGCGAAATATTTTACAGAGGCAATTGATCAACATCCGGGTGAACCGGTACATTATATTAATTTCGGTAACCTGCTTTTACATATGAAGGACTATGAGCGGGCGGAACGGTTTTATCGGAAAGCAACAGAGCTTGATGAAAAAGCAGCTACCGCTTTTTACGGTTTAGGAAATGTATTTTTTGAACAGGATGATTTCATACAGGCGAGGGATCAATACCAGAAAGCACTCTCATTGGGCCTGGAAGAAGCCGATGTTTACTTTATGTTAGGGATGGCTTGTTTGTATGATGAAAAATTTAAGTTCGCTCTGCCTTATTTACAGCGGGCGGCAGAAATGGAGCCGGACGATGCGGATGTGGTATTCCAGTATGGACTTGCATTGGCACAGACGGAACAGCTGGCAGAGGCGAAAGACATTTTTCAGCAAGTATTGGAATTAGAAGAGGAACATAGTGATGCACACTATAATTTAGGTGTGATCAGTCTGTATCAGGATAATGTCGATCAGGCTCTTGCACATTTCAATCAGGCATTGGCGATTCAGCCTGATCATTTACTGGCAGGAAACGGCAAGACACAAATTGAAAAAATGTTAGAGGAAAATGAGTAAGTAAAGGGGATCTTTAGCAATGGAGACAGAACAAATCGTTGAACAGAAAAATTTCATAAAAGGGGAAATGATTCATACGATTTTTGAAAATAAGAACGAACATTTCTCCATTGCTAAAATTAAAGTAATTGAGACGAATCAGAACGTGGACGAACAGGAGATCGTCGTAAAAGGGTATTTCCGCAGGCTTGATCCCGGAGAAACTTATGAGTTTTACGGGAGAATGGTGGAGCACAAACGATTTGGAAGACAATTTCAGGTAGACAGTTACCAGCGCTTTCTGCCAGAGTCCAAAGAAGGAATCATTGCCTATCTGTCGAGCGATCTCTTCCCGGGTATTGGTAAGAAAACAGCGGAGCGGATTGTGACAACCCTTGGTGAAACGGCTTTGTCCCAAATATTAAATGACAAAAAAGTGCTTGCACAGGTGAAGGGACTGCCTGATGAAAAGCAGGAGAAAATCTATCAGATATTACAGGAAAATCAAGGTTTCGAGCATATTGTGATTGAACTTTCAAAATATGGATTCGGGCTGAAGATGGCTCAGAAAATGTACAGTGCGTACAGGGAAGAGACATTGGATCACTTAATGAACAACCCTTATTTGTTTGTTTTTAAAGTGGACGGTTTCGGCTTTCTGCGGGCAGATCAGATTGCCAGACAAAACGGCATAACTGTGGACCATCCACAAAGACTGCAGGCAGCCTGTGTTTTTGTGCTGCAAAACAGTCTCCAGGACGGCCATGTTTATCTGCCGCTTGATTATATGCTTCAAAAGATGGATGAGCTTTTAGAAGGTGTCGCAAACGAGATTTCTCCAGATAAAATGACAGAACAGATAGTAGAATTGAACAAAGAGAAAGAAATCATTGTCACAGACGGAAAAGCCTATTTACCATCCCTTTATTACTCAGAAACAGGCTTTTGTGCTCAGATAAAGCGAATTGCGGATAAAAAGCTGGAAAAAACTTTTACTGATGCAGAATTGCTTAAGATTGTAGGCAAAATTGAAGAAGATGAAGTGATCAGTTATGGCAAAGAGCAATATGAGGCAATTGAAACAGCCTTATCAGAAAAACTGATGATTTTAACAGGAGGACCGGGAACGGGGAAGACGACTGTTATTAAAGGGATTATTAATGCCTATGCACAGATTCATGATGTGTCACTGGACAAGACAGATTATGAGGATGAATCGGAATATCCGTTTGTCTTAACAGCACCAACCGGAAGAGCGGCAAAGCGGATGAAAGAATCTACCGGAATTGAAAGTATGACAATCCACCGGTTATTAGGATGGGATGGCCATGAAACTTTTGATAAAGATGAAGATAATCAGCTTTCAGGTAAAATTCTCGTCATTGATGAATTTTCGATGGTCGATACATGGCTCGCATATCAGCTTTTCCGTGCCATTCCGAGCGACATGCAGGTACTAATTGTCGGAGATGAGGATCAGCTTCCATCTGTCGGTCCAGGACAGGTATTATCAGATTTGCTTGCAAGTAAAGTGATACCATCCATTCAACTGAAAGAAGTGTACAGGCAAAAAGAGGGCTCAAAAATCATTCAGCTTGCACATGAGATTAAAAATGGGCAAGTAGAGGAGAAAAATCTCGTAAAAGCCAATGATTTTAATTTTTTCCCATGCTCTGATTACCAGGTAGTTGATATTGTGAAACAAATTGTGAAGAAGGCATATGAGAAAGGTGTCGATCCGAAGCAGGTTCAGGTGCTGGCACCAATGTACCGCTCGAAAGCTGGTATCCATAAGTTAAATGAAGAACTTCAGGCCATTTTGAACCCGAAAACAAGCGGTGCCCGTGAAATGCGTTTCGGTGATACGGTTTACCGCAAAGGGGACAAAGTCATTCAGCTTGTAAACCAGGCAGAGGATGGCGTGTTTAATGGTGATATCGGGGAAGTTGTCGCCATTTTTGAAAAGGATGAAGGGGAAGAACAGGAAGAACAGCTGGTAGTCGCTTATGATGAGCGGGAAGTGGCATATGGCAAAGCAGATCTGATCAATCTCATGCATGCTTATTGTACATCGATTCATAAATCTCAGGGAAGTGAATTTCAAATTGTGATTATGCCGGTTATTCACGGATATAACCGGATGCTGAGAAAAAATCTGATCTATACAGGGATCACCCGTGCGAAACAATCCTTAATTATCTGTGGAGATAAAGATGCGTTTATGCGTGGCGTGAAAACGGAAGATACGAATAAACGGTTCACCTCTTTAGTAACATATCTGGAAGAACTGTTTGGCATGGAAAAAGAAGCGCAGCATGAATTGACAGCAGATGAAAAACTGTTAGCAGTAAAAATCGAACAGGAAACTTTTTCACCCTATGATTTTATGGAATAGCGGGCAATACTGACGGGGAGGAAAAGGCATTCTCTAGAAATGAACGAGTTTGGATTTGGGTATATGTGAAAGGAAAAATCTTAATATGCGGGAAAATTAATTATACACTTACGTATAATTACTGCGCTGTTGGAAATAATTACGGATAAAACGCTAAAGTGAGGGAACATCTTGTGATTTGTCCAAATTGCCGCAGTAAGGATATTGGGATAATCGGCTCCAATCAGTATTATTGCTGGAATTGTTATATAGAACTGTCCATCCAGAATAATGTCCTTCATTTGCATGAAGTAGAACTGGATGGGTCATTAAGCTCATTAAATGATTTATTTCCAGAAGAAGAAAGAAAGCTGGAAAGGTATTAATAATGGCAGACCAAACCAAAAAGATTCGGATCACGCTACAGTTGATTATTCTCTGTTTGACTGTCTTATTTCTCTATTTAATGATTATATTGTTTCCATTTTATCAACATATATTAATCATTATTTTTCAAATCGCACTGCCGTTTTTAATCGCGGGGCTAATAGCTTATTTACTGCATCCTGTTGTTGAGTGGCTGCATCAGCAGAAAATACCTCGTCCTGTCGCCATATTAGCGATATTTTTGCTTTTTTTCGTTCTGGCTGGTTTAGCTGTATATTATTCGCTGCCAATGATGATCAAGCAGATTCAGGAGTTTCAGACAAACATACCGAACCTTGTGAACGCCTACCGTTTATTTATTTATGACCTATATGACCAGACGTCATTTCTGCCGGAAGGGTTTCATGACCGTTTGGACGCTTTTTTGACGGAAATGGAAGCAAACCTTGCCGACAGGATCACATTGCTGATGAAAAACATCAATGTGCTTTTTGATATGTTTATTATGATCGCAGTTATTCCGATATTAACATTTTACTTTTTAAAAGATTACCAGAAATTACAGCAAAGTGTGCTCTGTATCATTCCGTCAAAATATCAGGCTTTTACTATTCATTTGGCTGATAAGATGGAGGACAGCTTAGGTCAGTATATTCGCGGACAAATTCTGGTCTGTTTTCTTGTCGGCCTGTTAAGTTTCTTCCTGCTGAAATGGATCGGGATGAAATATGCTTTGTTACTCGCATCCATTATCGGGATTACCAATTTCATTCCATACTTTGGACCGATTATTGGAGCAATTCCTGCACTGCTGATTGCATTTACCGTATCCCCGAATATGGTCTGGTATGTGCTAATCGTTGTAATGGCAGTTCAATTAGCGGAAGGGAACTTACTGTCACCATTTATTGTCGGAAAAAGTATGCACATACACCCTGTTTACTTAATCTTGACATTGTTCATTGCAGCGAAAATTGCCGGAGTGATTGGAATGATTCTGGCGATTCCTCTGCTTGCAGTTGGCAGGGTCGCCGTTCCGCTAGTGTTCAGACAAATAAAAGAAATTGACAGATAGGCAAAAATTCTCTATAATATGCTAGCGAAGTCATATATTAAAAACGTAGAAGAACACGAGTAGATGGCTACCGTTTCAAGAGAAGGATTTCCTTAGGCTGGAAGAAATCCTAAATGCAATGGCCATTGAAGCTAGTTTGAAGTGCAGTTAATACCTGCCGTTTCCTGTCCACGTTACGGACATTAAGTTGATAGCATGTTAATGCTATAATTAGGGTGGTACCGCGGAATTCAAACTCTCGTCCCTGCATATGCAGAGATGGGAGTTTTTTTAATAAATTTTACTGGAGGGTATGTTATGAAAAATCTTACATCAGCGCAAGTGCGTCAAATGTTTCTTGATTTCTTCAAAGAAAAAGGTCATGCAGTGGAGCCAAGTGCTTCTTTAGTACCAAATGAGGATCCGACTCTTTTATGGATCAACAGTGGTGTTGCTACATTGAAAAAGTATTTTGATGGAAGGGTAATACCGGAAAATCCGCGTATAACCAATGCACAAAAATCAATCCGGACGAATGACATTACGAACGTTGGATATACAGCACGACACCATACTTTTTTTGAGATGCTTGGTAATTTCTCCATTGGTGATTATTTCAAAGAAGAAGCAATTGATTTTGCATGGGAGTTCTTAACTGGAGACAAGTGGATCGGCTTTGACCAGGAGAAATTATCTGTAACGGTTCACCCCGAAGATGAAGAAGCATATAAATTGTGGAGTGAAAAAATCGGATTGCCGGAAGAGCGGATTATCCGGATTGAAGAAAACTTCTGGGATATCGGTGAGGGACCGAGCGGGCCGAATACAGAAATTTTTTATGATCGCGGGGAAAGCTATGGAAATGATCCGGAAGACCCGGAATTGTATCCTGGCGGTGAAAATGAACGTTACTTAGAAATCTGGAACTTAGTATTCTCCCAATTTAACCATAATCCTGATGATACGTACACACCGCTTCCGAAGAAAAACATTGATACAGGAATGGGCCTTGAACGTCTTGTAAGTGTGATTCAGGGAACGAGAACCAATTTTGAAACAGACTTATTTCTACCGATTATTGAAGAAACAGAAAAAATCGCCAATGCAAAATACAGCAATGCAGAAGAAACAGATGTTTCTTTCAAAGTGATTGCAGACCATATCCGGACAGTAACCTTTGCTGTAAGTGACGGTGCTTTACCTTCAAATGAGGGACGAGGTTATGTTTTACGCCGCTTGTTACGCCGTGCGGTAAGATATGCAAAACAGATCGGAATCGAGAAACCGTTCATGTTCAACCTTGTACCAACCGTTGCATCTATCATGGAGGCTTTTTATCCGGAAGTGAAGCAAAAGCAGGATTTCATCCAGAATGTCATCAAAACAGAAGAAGAAAGATTCCATGAAACATTGCAGGAAGGTTTACAGATCCTGAACGCGGTTATAGAAAAAGAAAAAGCAAATGGCAGTACTGTTTTTCCTGGGGAAGAAGTATTCCGTTTGTATGATACGTACGGGTTCCCTAAAGAGTTAACCGAAGAGTACGTGGCAGAAGCAGGGTTTACGATCGATGAAGCTGGATTTGAAACAGAAATGGAGAAACAGCGCGACCGTGCCCGAAATGCACGCCAGAAAGTGGATTCCATGCAGATTCAGGATGGAGTACTTGGGAGTATTACAACGGAAAGCCAATTTGTTGGATATGACCAATTATCAGCATCAACGAATATTGCTGCAATGGTTGTCGAGAAAGCAGAAGCAGATAAGGTGACAGCTGGCCAGGAGGCATATGTAATCCTGAAGGAAACACCTTTTTATGCAGAAAGTGGCGGTCAAATTGCTGATAAAGGTTTGATTCAATCTGAAAATGGACAAGCTGAAGTAATAGATGTTCAAAAAGCTCCAAATGGGCAAAACCTGCATAAAGTTACAGTGAAACAAGGAACATTGACAAAAGGTGATAGAGTAACAGCAGAAGTTGACCAGACATCACGTCAGTTTATTGTGAAAAACCATACAGCAACACATTTACTGCATCAGGCATTGAAAGATGTGCTTGGAACACATGTAAACCAGGCAGGTTCGATGGTTGCGGCGGAAAGACTCCGTTTTGACTTCTCGCATTTCGGTTCAATAACCGAAGAAGAAATCGAAAAAATCGAACAGATTGTTAATGAAAAAATCTGGGCATCCATTCCTGTTGATATTAGTAATAAGAAGCTGGCAGAGGCAAAAGAAATGGGGGCAATGGCACTTTTCGGTGAAAAATACGGCGATGTTGTCCGGGTTGTTCAAATTGGTGATTACAGTCTGGAGCTTTGCGGCGGGTGCCATGTCCGTAATTCTGCAGAAATTGGATTATTTAAAATCGTCTCAGAGTCGGGAATTGGGGCAGGGACAAGAAGGATTGAAGCAGTAACAGCCAAAGGTGCCTACCAGTATGTGAATGGCAAGCATAACCAGCTGAAAACTGCCGCGCATTCATTAAAAACAAAAGAAGACCAGGTCAATGACCGTATTGCCTCACTATTTAAAGAAATGAAAGAGCAACAGCGAGAAATGGATTCATTAAGAAGTAAAATCTCTCAGCTGGAAGCATCTTCTATCATGGATGACGTGAAAGAAATTAATGGCATTCACGTTCTGGCAAAACAGGTGGATGTTTCGGATATGAACCAGTTACGCCAGATGGTTGATGATATGAAACAAAAACTGGGTACTGCCATCATCTTATTAGCTGCTGTTCAGAATGGAAAAGTTCAGTTAGCTTCAGGTGTAACGAAGGATTTAGTGAATGAATATCATGCTGGGAATTTAATTAAGGAAACTGCCAAAATTTGCGGTGGTGGCGGTGGCGGCCGTCCTGACATGGCGCAAGCTGGCGGAAAAGATCCAAGTAAGTTACAAGAAGCATTAGACTTTGTAGAAAAATATGCTCAAAAACAAGGTTAACTTTGGTAATTTGCCAGGATAAGCTGTATAATGGTTAGACAAAGTAATCTTGGCAATTTAAGACAGCAGATTTCTGCAATGTCATGCTATAGCAATTTAATGGGGGTGCTTCCATGGATGGAATGGATAAAACAATGAAGTTTAATTTTGCTGATGAACCCGCTGAAAAGGATGTAAGTGAAGTTCTTTTAATTGTACACGAAGCACTGGAAGAAAAAGGCTATCATCCGATCAATCAGATTGTCGGCTATTTGTTATCAGGTGATCCAGCATATATTCCCCGTCATAAGGATGCACGTAATTTAATAAGGAGAATAGAGCGTGATGAAATTATTGAAGAATTAGTTCGATATTACATCCGTATGAATAAAGATAATGAATAAAGTATTGGGACTTGATGTCGGCTCGAAAACGATTGGTGTAGCAGTAAGTGACGGTCTTGGCTGGACAGCACAGGGTGTCACGACACTGCACTGGGTCGAGCCGGACTATGAATCAGTTAGGGAAGAGCTCCAGCAATTGATTGATGAATACGATGTAAATAAGATCGTCATCGGCTTGCCTAAAAATATGAATGGTACCATTGGTCCGCGCGGAGAGGCCTCACAGCAATTTGCCGCATTTATCGAGGAATCATTCCAAATAGAGGTGGTACTGTGGGATGAACGCTTAACGACAATGGCAGCAGAAAAAGTTTTGCTGGAAGCAGATATGAGCCGGAAAAAACGGAAAAAAGTTATTGATAAAATGGCTGCTGTAATGATATTACAAGGATATTTGGATAGTATATAACTTAAGGAGGTTTTTACCGTGGCATTAGAAGAAAAAGAGCGTATCATTATCCCTGATGAAAATGGGGAAGAACATTTATTTGAAGTATTATTCACATTTGATGTGGACGAAACAGAACAATCTTATGTAGCGGTTGTACCTGCTGAGCAGAAAGATGATGAGGAAGTGGAAGTATTTGCTTTCCGCTATGAAGAAAAGGATAATGACGACGACCTTGCGCTATATCAGATTGAATCTGAAGAAGAATGGGAAATGGTCGAAGAAGTGTTAAACACAATCGCCGACAATGACGACCTTGCAGAATAAGGGTTGGGACATATCCAGCTAAAATAGTAAAAGAATGGTTCCGGGAATTTGCCTGGAGCCATTTTTGTTGTGTACTGCCATCGTGCACCCACTTTTCAAAATCGTAAAAAATCTATGAAATATTACAATTAAAAGACAATAATGGCGAATCTTCCTTCCTATGTTTCCCTCTATCGAAATTTATAGTATAATAAATCGGGTGAAAGGGGGATACCTGATGAGTAAGGGTACCGACGATTCAAACAAAAAAGAGAAAAAGAGACCGACATATAAAGAGATCGCACAGGAACGCGGTAGAGAGGCGAGTATTGCGAGAAAGATATTTTTCTTTATTTTTATCGTATTAATTGCATTGATCATCATTGGTGGATATTCTGGGTATAAATATGTATCGAATGGCCTGTCACCAGTAGACCCGGACAGTGAGGAAACTGTCGAGGTTAATGTACCGCTAGGATCCAGCACTTCAGACATTGCAGCAATTTTAGAAGAGGAAGGTCTCATTAATAATAGTTTAATTTACAGATTTTATGTGAAATTTAATAATGCGGCTGATTTTCAGGCAGGTGATTACACACTGTCACCATCCATGTCTTTAGCTGAAATAACGGCAGAACTGGAAACAGGAGCTGTTTATGAAGAAGCTGTTTTACGGGTTACTGTACCGGAAGGTCGAAATATAGAAGAAATTGCAGATATTTATGAAGAAAATGCGGGTGTGGACCGTGAAGAATTTTTGGCAAAAATGAATGACGATGCATACATTGAAGAATTAATGGAAAGATATCCAAACATATTAACTGAGGAAATTTTAGCCGAAGATATCAGATATCCACTAGAAGGCTATCTTTTCCCTGCAACGTATGAATTCTATGAAGAAAATCCTAGTGTTGATACGATCGTGACAAATATGTTGAACAAATCAAGGGATATTCTGTTCATCTATCTTGATCAGATAGAGGCACAGGATCAGTTTACTATACATGATATCGTAACATTTGCATCCCTCGTAGAAGAGGAAGCACCGTCTATCGAGGACCGGAAACGTATTTCTGGTGTATTCTATAACCGGATGGACCAAGGAATGATGCTTCAGACAGATCCGACTGTTATTTATGCCCATGGGGAGCATATATCTCGTTTAACTTATGCTGACTATGAAATAGAGTCACCATATAACACATATCATGTGATGGGGCTTCCTGTAGGACCTATTGCCAACTTTGGGGAAAGTTCACTACAGGCAGTACTGGAACCGGAACAATCAAATTATTTATATTTCCTTGCAGATGCAGAGGGAAATGTTCACTATTCCAGCACGTATGAAGAACATCAGGCTTACGAGCAGCAGTATATTCACTCACAGGAATAATCATAAGGAGCAGGTGCATTACAGATGCCCTGCTTTTCCCATGTAACAAATCATATAAGCGAAAAGAGGGGCATTCATTGATAGATCCGAGTATTTTATCATATTTAGAGAAACTTCACCAGGCTGATGAAAAATGGATAAAAGAACTAGAAGAAGAAGCAAGGCAACATCATGTTCCAATCATGGACAAGGTAGGGATATCCTTCCTTCTGCAGCTGATCAGGATGAAACAGCCGGGCAAAATTCTTGAAATAGGGGCGGCTATCGGTTATTCTTCCTTAAGAATGGCCAATGCATATAATCAAACAAAGATTGTCACAATAGAACGTGATCAGGAAATGTATGAACGGGCAAGTTATCATGTAGCGAAACACGACAAAGCTAACCAAATCGAGATTTTATTCGGTGATGCTCTGGAACTGGAAGACCAGGTACAGCAAAGAGCCCCATATGATTTGATCTTTATTGATGCAGCAAAAGGACAGTACCAGAAATTCTTTACAATGTATGAGAAAATGCTCAGTCCCGGTGGTGTCATCATTACAGATAATGTGCTATTCCGCGGTCTTGTAGCAGGCCATTTGGAAACAACGAAACGAATAGAAAAATTAGCAGAAAAAATTGACCGGTACAACCAATGGTTAATGGATCACAGCAATTATCATACAACGATTATTCCTGTTGGTGATGGGGTAGCTGTAAGTGTACCGAAAGAACATGAAGAGGTGTCATCATAGCATGAATAAGCAGAAACCAGTCATCATAGGAGTTGCAGGCGGATCAGGTTCAGGGAAAACTTCAGTAACGAGACAGATACAGAATCGGTTTGAAGATCAGTCGGTTCTCGTCATTGAACAGGATTTTTACTATAAAGACCAGTCAGATATCCCAATGGAAGAAAGACTGAAAACGAATTATGATCACCCGTTGGCTTTTGATAATGACCTGTTAGTCAAACATATTGAAACACTGTCAGCACACGAGCCTGTCGACAAACCTGTCTATGACTATACTTTACATACAAGATCTGATGAAGTGATACCAATAGAGCCGAAAGATGTCATTATCATTGAAGGAATATTAATCCTCGATGATCCGAGGCTGACTGAGCTAATGGATATAAAAGTCTTCGTAGATACCGATGCCGATCTCCGCATTATCCGGAGATTATTACGAGATATCAAAGAAAGAGGCAGGTCCATTGACTCTGTTATTAATCAGTATATTCAAACAGTGAGACCTGCCCATTTACAATTTATCGAACCTTCCAAGCGATATGCCGATATTATTATTCCGGAAGGCGGACAGAATACGGTTGCAATCGATCTGCTGGCAACCAAAATTGAAAAAATTCTTCATGAAGGCAATGGTACGGACTAAACTGTAAAATAGGATGGAAACGGATAGAAAACTATTGAAAAAAACGAAAAAATCTGCCATAGTAATGGTTAGTAAAATATTTTCAGCAATAATATTGGGATATTTATTAGATTGATTCATAAAATGAAACAAAACATGGCAATCAATCGGTATAATGTATATTGGAGGAGTGTAGGATAATGCCAGAAGAAAAAAGTTACTATATGACACTTGAAGGTAAAGAAAAATTGGAACAGGAATTACAATATTTAAAAACGGAAAGAAGACAGGAAGTCGTAGAACGTATTAAAATCGCGAGAGGCTTTGGTGATTTATCAGAGAACTCGGAATATGATGCGGCGAAAGATGAACAGGCATTTGTGGAATCAAGAATTGCCCAGATTGAAAACATGATTCGTAATGCGGTAATTATTGAAAACGATACAGAAAATCCTGATATGGTTGCATTAGGGAAAACGATCACATTCCAGGAATTGCCTGATGGAGAAGAAGAGAGTTATACAATCGTAGGTAGTGCGGAAGCGGATCCTTTTGAAGGGAAAATATCAAATGATTCACCGATCGCGAAAAGCCTGCTTGGACACTCTGTTGGTGAGGAATTAACCGTTCCGACTCCTGCTGGCGATATGGAAGTAAAAATATTAAAAGTAGAATAATGGAAAAAAGGATGTCTATCAGCATAGGCATCCTTTTTCAGTAACCTTATGTATCAATGGCTCCTATGCATTGATTTTTTCACATAGATGATTTGGTTTCAATCTTTCGTCTATAAATTTTTCTTTTTGTTTTTCTAAAATGAGAGCAAAGAGAATGTCCTCAGTAATGGAGTGAAATTGTAATGTAATCCCATCGAAACAATGAATATAAAGTAATAAGTTCTCTTTGTCATAGCTAATGGATTCAAAGGAGTTTAATTGCCACAAATTACGATTAAAAGTAGTGGTTCTCAACAATATTCACTCTCCTAACTAAATAATAGAAAAATCTACTGGTTATATTCCATATATATGTTCAAAATCCTGCCAATATGACAAAAAAAGAAAAAAATCGTAATAGAAATTTAATATTTTTTTCTCAGCACATTTTTGCTAAGCTGTCAGTTTATTTAGTATAATTATATTTCAGGAGGGTGAGGACAATGGCAGATGACTATGGAAAAAAAAGCAGATCGAACCGTTTTAGTAAAAAGAGAAAAAATACAAAAGCATTAACCATACTATATATCGCAGGAATAGTGCTCTTAGTTGTTCTAATTGCGATCATATTTTTTGGTGGTAATGATGAAGAAACACCAGAAACGAATGGCGATATGGACATGAACGAGGAAACTGATACAAATGATCAAAATGAGCAGGAAAGCCAGGTAATCTTTGAAGATGAACCTGATGAGGAAGAAAGTGCAGAAGATGAAGCATCCGTCGAAAGAGAGGGTTCTGAGACAGATGAAACGATTGAAAACGATGGACCGCAAATAGAAGAAGCTGAGGAAGAAGAGGCAGAAGCTGAGGAAGAAGAATCAGAAAATAATTCAAATGTCGAGACTTATGAGGTGGAACCGGCCGACGATAATGTCCGTAAAGCGTATGAAGGTAACTGGGAGCCTGTCGGTACAGAACAGGAAGGACCGCACACACCTGAATATGATAATGGTTCTGTGGATAGACAGGAGATGGCAAAAGCGGTAGAGGTGGCAACAGGCATACCTGCTGAGAACCAGATTACGTGGTGGGCCGGAAGAGGTGGAGACCAGAAAGTTGAGCTTACTGTCTCTCCGGAAACAAATGAACAGGAAACATACCGGGTACATCTCGTTTGGGTGGATGGTCAAGGTTGGCAGCCGACCTTAGTAGAAGAACTGATTGAGAATGACAAAAAATAAGGAGGATGTTACATTGATCGGAATAATTGGAGCAATGGATGAAGAAGTAGAATTACTAAAAAGTAAGATGAATATTAAGGAACATACGGTCATTGCGAAAAGTGACTTTTTCAGAGGGGAACTGGAAGGGCAAGAGGTTGTTCTTCTCAAATCAGGTATTGGTAAAGTAAATGCCGCACTCTCCACAACGGTTCTTTTTGAAAAATTCCAGCCTGAATATGTGATTAATACCGGTTCAGCTGGCGGGTTTCACAAGGATTTGGAAGTTGGCGATATTGTCGTCTCATCAGAGGTTGTTCACCATGATGTAGATGTGACAGCATTTGATTATGATTATGGCCAGGTACCTGGACTGCCGGCAACTTTCCAGGCAGATCCTGTGCTGATCGAAAAAGCGATGAGTGCAGCCAAGCATTTAACAGATGTACAGGCAATGAAGGGACTCATTTCAACAGGAGATACCTTTATGCAGGATGAATCTAAAATTGCCTTTGTACGTGAAAAATTCCCCAACTTAATTGCAGCGGAAATGGAAGCAGCCGCAATTGCCCAGGTATGTTACCAGTATGAAACTCCGTTTGTTGTGATACGTGCACTATCCGACATCGCAGGAAAAGAATCTTCCGTATCATTTGATGCATTTTTAACAAAAGCAGCAGAGAATGCCGCCAATTTGATTATGAATGTTGTAAAGCATTCCAACTAAGTGAAAAGCAGCCAGGTCAGAGGGACCGGCTGCTTTTTTTGATGAACCGCAGCATGCTGATTAATTCTTCAGTTCATTGCGGTAATATTCATGAAAAACTTTCATTAAGGCACGTTTTTCGATTCGTGAAACGTAACTTCGGGAAATGTTCAGCTTTTTGGCAATTTCCCGTTGTGTTAACTCATCTTTGTTCCCAAGGCCAAACCTGGCAATAATCACTTCTTTTTCCCGATTATCTAATACACGTAAGTATTTTTGGATTTTCTCCAGTTCCATATGAAGCTGAATGGCTTCTGTAATGTCATCATTTTCTGCTTCCAATATGTCGATTAAACTAATCTCATTTCCTTCCTTATCCTGCCCGATTGGGTCCTGTAGTGATACATCCTTTTTTGTTTTCTTTGTTGCGCGTAAATGCATCAGAATTTCGTTTTCAATACATCTGGCAGCATATGTTGCCAGCTTTGTCCCTTTATCACTGGAATAGCTCTCAATCCCTTTAATTAAGCCGATTGTTCCAATAGATATTAGATCTTCTACATCTTCCCCTGTATTTTCGAATTTCTTCACAATATGTGCGACAAGGCGAAGGTTGTGCTCTATTAGTTTGTTTCTGGCAAATTCATCTCCGTTATTCATTTGTTTAATCATTTTTGCTTCTTCATCTGGTGGAAGGGGCTGGGGGAAGGTATTATTTTTTACATAGGCAACAAAAAATAAAGCTTCTTTCATCATTGCGATGAGACTAAGCAGGATTGACAATCTCACACCTCCTAACTCGAGTAGGTATTCGCCCATATTTCATCATATGACGATAATTTGTCCATTGTGTCAGAAATATTGAAAAAGAGATTGTCCGATGTAAAAGTAAGAGAGTGGTGGTCTGGGATGTTCAGGACGAAATCTAAGGAGTGGGTGGTTGAGATTTGGTTGTGATTCTGTGATCAGGACGAAATCTATGGAGTAGGTGGTTGAGATTTGGTTGTGATTCTACGATCAGGACGAAATCTAGGGAGTGAGTGTTCGAGATTTGGTTGTGATTCTGTGATCAGGACGAAATCTTAAGAGTGAGTGGCTGAGATTTGGTTGTGATCCGTCGATCAGGACGAAATCTTAGGAGTCGGTGCATGAGTTTTGGTTGTGATACAGCACGCAGGATTGATATCTACCTCCTTACAAGATAAAAACCTCCACCAATCATGGCGAAGGTTTTTCATTTAAGAGCTTTTATTTTTTGCTTTAGCATATTCATCACGGAGCTCACCAGTTTTAGACCATGGTTCTACGCCAGATGTATGGGCAGCACGGCCAATCATATGGGCAGAAACAGGTGCTGTCAATAATACGAAGATAATTCCAAGTATCAGCTTACCGCTGATGATCCCATGTTCCACATATAAAAAGATAAAGGCACCGATTAGGATCCCCGAGATCCCCAAGGTTGCTGCTTTTGTGGAAGCATGTAACCTCGTATAAATATCAGGAAACCGGATTACACCTATCGTTGCAGATATGATGAAAAATGTCCCAATGATAAGCAGCAAAATAACGATAATGTCAAATATCATTTCTATTGCGGTTCCTGTCAATGATAACACCCTTTTCTATATATTTTGCTAATGCAATGGTCCCGATAAATAATAAAATTCCGATAAGTAGGATCACATCATTTAAGCGGGTAGTTGTTATGATTACAGCACCGAGACCTGCCATCCCCATCAGGTTAATACCAATGGCATCAAGTGCAACGGCACGGTCCGGATTGCTCGGACCTTTTACGACACGGTAAAGCAGCATAGTGATAGATATCGTAATTACAGCCATGCAAATGCTTGCGACGATCGTAATGAGATTCATCTCGTCACCTCCATAATTGCCTTTTCGAATGAATCCTTAATCGCATGAATGGCTTCTTCTTTATCATCAATATCCATTGCATGTATATAAATTACTTCATTATCATCCGAAATGGCGACAGAAAGTGTCCCAGGTGTTAACGAGATAAGGGATGTTAGCATCGTAATTTCCCAATTGCTTCTTAGTTCTGTTGGCATCGCAAAGATTCCCGGATTGTAATCACGTCCCCGTCTGTATACCCATTTTACGATCTCAATATTGGAAAGAAGCAGTTCCTTCATAAAAAGGAAAACAAGCTTCAGTACTTTCCAGACCCTGTATAAATAAAAAGCGTCCGGGATAAAACGTCGCAGAAGAAACAGTAACAATGCACCAATGATAAATCCTGTTAAAAAAGAAGGGAAGTGGTAGCTTTCACTTAAAAACATCCACATCAATGCAATAATTAAGTTTAATATAATCTGAAGCGGCATAATGGTTTACTCCTTTAAAACAGATTGAATATAGATTTCGGGATCAAGTAAATAGTTCCCGATGGATTCAATACTTGGATAGAACCATTCAGCTCCAACTCCAAGCAGCACGTTGAAGAAAAGCAGGAAAATAACAGGAACAGCAAATGCTCTTGCTTTTTTCCGGTCAGGGACAATTGATTCATCTTTCTCTCCCCAGAACCCTCTGATAAAGATTCGCATCACAGAATAAAGGATGAGCAAACTTGCTCCCAAACCGATTATAGCGATCGCAATTTCTCCTTCTTCAAACGCACCTTC
Source organism: Gracilibacillus ureilyticus (assembly GCF_900111195.1). Taxonomy (GTDB): domain Bacteria; phylum Bacillota; class Bacilli; order Bacillales; family Amphibacillaceae; genus Gracilibacillus; species Gracilibacillus ureilyticus. The sequence goes on along the minus strand of NZ_FOGL01000009.1, from coordinate 14,545 downwards.
AATTAACAGCAATTTACCGATAAACCCGCTAAACGGCGGTATTCCTGCCAATACGAATGCAGAAATGAAGAACAGCCAGCCTAACAGCGGATAGTGATGGATCAGTCCCCTGATTTTTCTTAAATCACTCGTACCTGCCAGATAGGCGATAGCACCAACAAGCAGGAACAGGGCGGACTTAATGATCATATCCTGAATTAAATAGTAAATTGAGCCACTAAAACCATTCCCGTTAAATACCGCAATACCCATCAGCATAAATCCGATAGCTGGAATGATATTATAGGCAATGACCATCTTAATATTGTTGGTTGATAACGCACCAATTGCTCCAAAAATAAGCGTGAAACCAGCAATCCAAATAAAGAAATCGAAAACCATCTGCTCATGGAAGAAGATTAACGAAAAGACACGCAAAATGGAATAGATGCCGACTTTTGTCAGTAATGCTCCGAATAATGCCGATACGACAGGATTAGGAACAATATAAGGTTTTGGCAGCCAGTAGTACAGTGGAAAGAGAGCGGCCTTCGTACCAAATACGAAAAACAGCAAAATTCCAATCCCTGTTAATATACCAGTTTGCTCTGACTCTGCCACTCTTTGGGAAATCTGTGCCATGTTTACTGTACCAACAACAGAATAGAGAAAAGCGACTGTTGTTACAAAAAGCATGGAAGAGAATAAATTAATTAACACATACTTAATCGATTCCCGAAGCTGAACTCTTTCCCCTCCAAGTACAATCAGGCCATAGGACGCCATAAGAAGCACTTCGAAAAACACGAAAAGGTTAAATAAATCACCTGTGGTAAATGCGCCGGATACGCCTGTTATTAATAGCAGGAAGAATGTATAAAAGTAAAATTCCTCCTGTTTTTCACTTAGAGACTTTGGTGCATATAGCGCACAGGCGAATGCTACAATATTTGTTGTTAAAACAAGTGAAACGGATAACATATCCGCAACAAGGACAATCCCGAAAGGTGCTGCCCAGTCACCCGCTTCAAGAACAACGGTACCATTCTGGTTCACATACCAAAGTATAAACACTGTCATGACAAGATTAATTGCAATAACCACTTGTGTAAAAATTCTTACCACAGGCAATTTTTTATGAAAAAATATTGCCAGAACCCCTGCAAGAAGTGGTATAACAATTGGTAATACTGCTAGGTTACTAATCATTTTCGTTTCCCCTCAATTTATCCATATTATCTGTCCCATTTTCTTTAGATGCCCGGTAAGCTAATACTAATAAAAGACTAGTTACACCGAAACTGATAACGATTGATGTAAGAATCAGTGCCTGTGGCAGCGGGTCTGTATATTGATCAATCGAATAATCTAAAATAGGCGGTGCCCCGCGTTTTAATTCTCCCATTGTTAAAATAAACAGGTGAGCACCATGGGAAATCAGAGCTGTTCCGATGATGATCCGCAAAAGCTGCTTTTGTAATAAATTATAGACACCTGTTGTAAAAAGGACACCTGCAAGAATAGACATAATAATTTCCATTTATTTAGCCCCCTTCTTGTTGCGCAGTTTGATCATACCGTAAATAGCGAGAGCTGCGATTCCCAATACGACTATCTCGAACATCGTATCAAGGCCCCGCATATCGACAAGAATTACGTTGACGACATTGTCACCACCACCGATATCGTGGGAGGTTTCAATGAAATAGCCGGAAATGGTTTCAAATAATTTCGTACTGTGTGCAGAAATCGCTACAACGGTCATCAGTAAGCCGAAACCAACAGAAATAATAATGTTGGTCGATTTCTCCACAATCGAATCTGTCCGTTCTCTTAAATTCGGCAGGTGATAGAAACAGAGCAGGAATAAAGCGACAGTGATCGTCTCAACTACAAGCTGTGTTAATGCTAAATCCGGTGCACGGTAGATAACAAAAAGCAGGGCTAATCCGTATCCGACAACACCGAGAATTAATATCGAGCCGATTTTGTTATTTGTAAAGATCGTCGCAATCGCTGCTGTCGCCATTGCTAAAGCAATTAACACCTCATGTATAGTGATCTCAGATAAGTTGCTAGCATCCCAATTGAAACCACCTGTAAGACCGATAAAGGTAAACGTACAAATAAGAATGGCTGTGAGAATATAGATCATATATCTTCTTAGCGATCCATTCATATAGCTGTTTGTAATTTTCGCAGATGTTTTTTCAAGCTGATCAACGATAAAGTCATATGCTTTATTAAAACTAAGTTTACCTGGAAGGAAACTGTATATCCCGCTCCATGACTTACGCGCAAATGCGAGTAATGCTCCAATTACCACAACTGCAAGTGACATGAAAAGCGGTGCTTTCAAACCATGCCAGTATTGAATATGTTTTTCAATAGGCTGACCATAAATCGATTCAGCAGCATGGGCGATTAACGAACTATTAAATGCTTCTGGTAAAATACCGATAATGATTACACCTACCACTAAAATGATTGGCGGTATGAGCATACCAATCGGTGCTTCATGCGGCTTTTTCGGTAACTGATCGAGTTTTTTCTGTCCCATAAATGTTCCAAACACTAAGTACATAGAGTAAACAAATGTGAAAATACTTCCAAATACCGCTAAATAAGGAATAGCTGTACGTAACAATTCAGCAATCATTAAGGATGATGATTCCAGTTTAATGCTTGCATCAAAGAACATTTCCTTACTGTAAAACCCGTTAAGAAATGGTAGCGGCACACCAGCCATTGAAAATGTTCCGAAAAATGCAAGTGTTGCTGAGATCGGCATTAATGTGGCAAGCCCGCCTAATTTTCGTATATCTCTTGTTCCTGATTCATGGTCAACAATCCCTGCAACCATAAAGAGACTTCCTTTAAAAGTTGCATGGTTCAAAATGTGGAAAACGGCAGCAAAAATTGCTGTACTTGTACCGAATCCGAGCATTGCCATGATCATCCCTAATTGACTGATAGTAGAGAAGGCGAGAATCCCTTTTAAATCCGTCTGACGAACAGCCATGTAGGAACCCCAGATAAGTGTTAAAATTCCAATTCCGCTGACAAAAACAAAGAACCATTCACTCTCTGAAAAAATAGGTGTAAATCTTGCTACAAGGAAAATCCCTGCTTTAACCATTGTCGCAGAGTGTAAATAGGCACTAACTGGTGTCGGTGCTTCCATTGCATCAGGCAGCCAGATATGGAATGGAAACTGGGCAGATTTCGTAAAGGCACCTAATAAAATGAATCCGAGAATTAATCCGAAATAGTCATGACCTAATATGATATCAACTTGACCGATCATTTCCTGAATACTAGTTGTCTCAGTAATAATGGACAACAAAATAAACCCGCCAAGCATGCTGAGGCCGCCGAATACAGTAATAAGCATTGACTTTAATGCACCATATCGAGACCGTTCCTTATAATTCCAGTATCCAATCAACAGGAATGATGAAATAGAGGTTAACTCCCAGAAGGAATAGAGTACAAATACGTTGTCTGATAGAACTACCCCGAACATAGCAGTCATGAAAAGGAGTAAATATACGTAAAATTGGTCCAATCGTTCTGATGTATGGAGATAAAAAATGGAATAGAAAGCAACTAGTGAGCCAATTCCACTGATTAAAAGAACAAACAATAAACTTAAACCATCAAGATAAAAATCAAATCCGATATTCAATGATGGAATCCACTCATAATTCTGTGAAACAGGTTCAAAATCATTTCCAACAAACGAAACAAAATAAATAAAAATAGCTAACGGTGCTAATAAAACGAAATAGCCTGTATGTATTTTTTCTTTCCATTTGCTGAAGTATGGAATAAAAATCGCCAGAAGTGCTGGCAAAAACACGGCAAATAACATCTAATGATGATCCCCCTTATGTATCTATTTTAATAGTAAACGTGCTTTCTTATATTTTAATCTATAAATATGCAGAAATACAAGAGCCGAGCACCCTTCAACTCGCTTGTCCGACATTTTGTGACGAGAAATATCCTATTTAAAATAAACAGGAAAAAAATTTTTTCATTCGGACTCAAAGGAAGCGTATATAGGATTTATGAAAAAGATGCTCCTGTTGCATGGCGTGGTAGTAACAGTATTGCCCTTTCAGAAGAATACAAACAAATAAAGTGAGACTTTTGGTCAGCGAAGTTAGTAGGGTGCAGAGGGTGACAAAATAAAAAAGCAGACAGAAAGGAATGCTTTCTACCTGCTTATGTCATTAATTTGTGTGATACAGCTCGTCCAGTAAGGATCTTCTTTTCATTTCTTCTTCCATTAATCGAATAAATTCATAACTTAACTGCAGCTCATTTGCTTTCCGGTACGACTCGATCAGTAACTCATCCGATAAATTTTCCAAGGCTTGTCCCTCCGATTAATAGGGTTTTTACATTCAAAATAGTTTCTCTCTATATTTTTTCTACAATCCAAATCATTTACCAAGTTTCATCCAGTAGTTTCTTTAACGTTACTTTAGCATGAATTACTTGAACGAACAAGTGTTAAGTTATCTACACGCACTTGTTCATAACTTGTGGACAATGTGGTGATAAATCGCCTGTTACCGTATAAGTTAGTGTGGAAAATGTGCATAAAGTTATCCACAAGAAAAACCATGTTAAAAATTGTCGAACGATTTTACGAAAAGCCATGTTATATTTATGTTTTTCGTTGCATATTTTGGTATGTTTTCATACTTTTTGGTGGACAGAACAGCTGTAAAATCAAATTATCCCTTTTTTAGTGGAAGAATTACTGAAAATTGTTTATCATAGGAAAGGTCAAGTATACTAACGGAAAATAACTGATAGAGGTGGACAACCATTGCTTAAAAATTTTTTACCGAATGAACATGTGAAGTCTGTGTTAGACATTACGCCAGCGAAACTAAAGGATATGGGGATCAAAGGTGTGATTACAGATCTTGACAATACATTAGTTGCATGGGACGTCATGGATGCAACACCTGAAGTGACCGAATGGTTTAAAGAGATGAAGGATTATAATATAAAAGTGACCATTATATCAAACAATGACAGAGAGCGTGTCAGCGTTTTTTCAGAACCTTTGGAGGCACCATATGTGTATAGTGCGCGAAAACCGTTAAATCATGCGTTTAAGCGTGCGGCAAAGCAGATGGGCTTAAAAAAGGAAGAAATTGTTGTCATTGGTGACCAGTTAATGACAGATGTACTCGGCGGGAATGTCGGAGGATTCCATACAATACTTGTTGTACCAATTAAGAAAACGGACGGAAAAATAACGAGAATCAACCGGATGATAGAGCGGCGGATTCTGAACTGGATGCGCAGAAAAGGCATGATAACATGGGAGGATTAAATATGGAAATCGTTCATTGCGAGGGCTGTGGAGTACCATTACAGTCAGAGGACAAAAGAAAGGCAGGTTTTCTGCCGAAAAGTGCGTGGGATAATGAGCAGGTAATCTGCCAACGCTGTTTTCGGTTAAAACACTATAATGAAGTACAGGATGTTGAATACACGGATGATGACTATCTGCGGATGATTCACCAGATCAGTGATACGAACAGTCTTGTTGTAAAGATCGTCGATATCTTTGATTTTAATGGAAGTTTTATTAGCGGGCTGCAAAGATTAACAGGCAATAACCCGATCATATTAATAGGGAACAAAGTCGATTTGCTGCCAAAATCAACGAACCGAAATAAATTAATTCACTGGATGAAAAAAACAGCAAGTGATTACGGTCTGAAAGTACAGGATGTTTTTCTTATTTCAGCTGCAAAAGGAAATGGCTTTGAAGAGGTGGAGCAGGCAATAGAAGAGATGAGACAGGAGAAAGATGTATATGTTGTCGGCTGTACAAATGTTGGAAAATCGACATTTATTAACCAGCTGATTAACCGTTCGAGCGGTGTAACTGATGCAATAACTACGTCCTATTTCCCTGGGACGACATTGGGCTTTATCCAAATACCGCTTGATGACAAGTCTTCACTGTTTGATACACCAGGTGTTGTCAACCGCTCACAGATGGTCCACTATGTGACAGATAAAGATTTAAAATTAATTACACCGAAAAAGGAAATCAAGCCAAAGGTTTACCAGCTGCAGGATAAGCAGACATTATTTTTCGGCGGTTTTGCGCGATTTGATTTTGAAAAAGGAATGAAACAGTCTTTTGTCTGCTATTTTTCCAACCAGTTAATGATTCATCGGACAAAACTGGAACAGGCAGATGCTTTTTATGAAAAACATGTTGGTGAATTGTTACAGCCGCCGAGCAAGGAAACATTGGAAAAATTGCCTGCTTTAACAAAACAGACAGTAAAAATCGGCCATGAAAAAACAGATATTGTGATACCTGGATTAGGATGGATCACTGTGCCTGAGGGCGGAGTAACGATAACAATCCATGTACCGAAAGGGATACAAATTTCAATTAGAAGTGCTTTAATATAAAGAAGAGATCAGGGGGAGAAGAGAAATGTCATTAAAACTTGGCTTAATCGGTCATCCAATCGGCCATTCATTATCTCCGTGGATACACACAAATTTTATTGATTTAGCTGGCCTAAATGGGGAATATAAATTATATGAAGGGGACCATACAAAACTGCCTGAAGTGATTCAGCATTTGAAACAGATGCCGATCGACGGTTTTAATATCACGGTTCCGTATAAACAAGTGATAGTTGATTATTTGGATGAAATAGATAAAGATGCGGAAATTCTTGGTGCTGTTAATACAATTGTCCATCAAAACGGCAAGTGGAAAGGCTACAGTACTGACGGAGAAGGGTATGTCCGTTCACTTGTTGAGCCATATCCAAATCTTTTGAATAAAGATACATCTGTGTTACTATTAGGTGCTGGAGGTGCGGCCAGAGGGATCTACCGTGCGATTGTGCAAAAAGGTGTAAAAAAGGTTGATATTGCCAATCGCTCACTCGATAAAGCGGAAGCACTCCTGTCGTTAAAGACCGGTACGACAACGACCAGAATCATGTCCTTTCAGGAAGCGGAACAGCATTTGGGAGAATATGATCTCATTGTCCAGACAACATCTGTCGGTATGAAGCCAAATGTGGAGGACCAGATTATCCAATTACATCATCTCCGCAAAGAAACAGTTGTCAGTGACATTGTCTACCAGCCGATCACAACAAAATTACTACAGGATGCTAAAAACCGCGGTGCAATCATTCATCATGGTCATGCGATGCTCTTGTACCAGGCACAGCTTGCATTTGAAATATGGACAGGAAAGAATCTGGATGTTGCCCACATGGTCAACGAACTGGAACAGAAACTAAGAGGTGAATAAATTGCAATTAACTGGAAAACAAAAACGTTTTTTACGCTCAAAAGCACATCATTTGAATCCGATTTTTCAAGTTGGAAAAGACGGTGTGAATGAAAATATGATAAAACAAGTTGCGGAAGCGCTGGAGCGCCGTGAATTATTGAAAATATCCATTCTGCAAAATTGTCTCGAGGAAAAAGAGGACGTAGCGGAAGCACTGGCAGAAGGTACTGACGCAAGTATTGTTCAGATTATCGGTAATACGATTGTATTATATAAAGAATCAGAGGAACATAAAGAGATTATACTGCCGTAAAAAAAGTAGGTGGAAACATTGCGGAAAATCGGTTTATTTGGCGGTACATTCGATCCACCACATTACGGCCATTTAATAATGGCAGAACAGGTTTATCAGTCGTTACAACTGGATGAAGTCTGGTTTATCCCGAACAATCAGCCGCCACATAAAGCGGAAGCGAAGTCAGGTGGTTCGATCCGTCTGCAAATGACAGAAGCGGCGATTCAGGACCATCCCGCATTTCGGGTAAACGGGATGGAATTACACCGGGAAGGGAAGTCGTATACGATCGATACGATCCGCCAGTTGCAGTCAGAATATCCTGACTTTCAGTTTTATTTTATCATTGGCGGGGATATGGTCGAATATTTACCAAAATGGCATCAGATTGACGAGTTAATGAAAATGGTGCCATTCGTTGGTGTGAACAGGCCAGGCCATTCGATGGACACTGCATACAATGTAACAGAAGTAGAAATGCCGTTAATTGATATATCATCAACAATGATCAGGAAACGAGCTGCTGAGGGTCAGTCGATACGATACTTCACTACCCCTGAAGTTAGAGCAATCATTGAAAAATCAAAGTTATATCAACGGTAAAGGTGATCATAGATATAGAATAAATCTGTCTGTCCCGTAAAGTGAGGAGAAACGAATTGAAACGAGAAAAGGCATTAGCCATTGTGGAGAAACAATTGAAGAAAAAACGATACGAACATACGGTAAGGGTGATGGAAACAGCAATAAAACTTGCGGAGCATTACTCTGGCAATATTCAGAAGGCAGAACAGGCGGCCATTTTTCATGATTATGCCAAATACCGCAGTCCGGAAGAAATGCGGCGCTGGGTGATCGAAGAGGGACTGCCGCATGATTTACTCGAATATGGTGATGAATTATTACACGGGCCTGTTGGTTCCGTTATGATCGAACGGGAAGTCGGAATAAAAGATCCTGAAGTCCAAAGTGCGATTTATTATCATACGACAGGAAAACAGCAGATGTCTTTGCTTGAAAAAATTATTTTTATTGCTGATTATGTGGAGCCTGGCCGGATTTTTCCAGGAGTGGAGGAAGTGCGTGTAATGGCATTTCAGGATATTGACAATGCCTGCTGGATGGCGGCACGCAATACGATCCGGTTCCTGATGGAGCATGAACAGCCAGTTTATCCGGATACCTTTCATTTATATAATGAAAAACTGATGAATAAAAAATAGGGAGGAAACTTAATGGATAGTAAGCAATTAGTGGATTTGGTAGCAAAAGCTTGTGATGACAAACGTGCAGAGGGGATTGTTGTTTTGGATATGAAGGAAGTATCCTTAATGGCAGATTACTTTATCATCTGTGATGCATCCAATGAAAGACAGGTACAGGCTATTGCAAGAGAAGTAAAAGATGTTGCGGAAGAACAGAACATTGATGTGAAGCGGATGGAAGGCTTCGACCAGGCAAGATGGGTGTTAGTTGATCTTGGCTATGTTGTATGTCATGTTTTCCACCGCGACGAACGCGTTTATTATAATCTGGAAAAATTATGGGGAGATGCCCCACAGCGTGAAGTGAAACTGTAAGATGGCATATTCCAAACTGGCTTATGTTTATGACATATTAATGGATGATGCCCCATATGATCAGTGGCAGAAATTTGTCACTGAAAAGATGACACAGTACCAACCTGAGGCAAGGCGGATGCTTGATCTCGGCTGCGGAACAGGTGAGATGAGCATTCGCTTTGCCAAAAGCGGAATGGAAGTGACAGGTGTCGATTATTCTGAAGATATGCTGGCATATGCACAGGCAGAAACGACCAGACAAAAGCAGAAAGTCACATATCTTCAACAGGACATTCGTTCATTGGAGGGACTTCATGATTTTGATGTCATCATCAGTTTATGTGATGTGATCAACTATGTGACAGAAGAAGGCGAACTGCAGGAAGTGTTCCAGCATGCTGCAGATGCACTAGCGAGCGGCGGCATCTTTATTTTCGATGTCCATAGTTTAAAACATTTCAGGGAAAATATGGCAGGACAGACATTTGCCGAAATTTACGAAGATGTATCATATGTCTGGTTTTGCGAAAATGGTGAGCGTGAAGGTGAGTTGTACCATGATTTAACTTTTTTTATACTGCACGATGAGAGGAATTTATACGAACGGTTTGATGAAACCCATCATCAGCGTACATTCCCTGTTGAATTTTACAAAAAAATGATTGGAAATGCAGGCATGGATCTGCTCGAAATATGTGGTGATTTTTCCATTAATCCGGGCAGTGAGCCGGAGCAGGCTGACCGTATCTTTTTCGTTTGTCAAAAATAAAGTAGTAGAGCGTCCTTTATGAGAAGGGCGTTTTTTTATTAGTCATTCATAAATGAAACGGATGATTTCAACAAACATTTTATCTAATATAATAAATATTTATTGTAAAACGATAAATATTATGATAAATTCAAAGAGAAATAAAATTAGTGAGGTGTAAAAAATGAAACCTGAAACATTGTTTCTTAAAATAGCTGTATTTATTATGGCAGTTCCGGTTCTTGCATTGTGTATTTTCGTTATACCGGTATTGACAAGAGGAATCAGTGAGTTTATTCCTGCGTTTTCTTTCTGGGTAAAAGTTGCTTCTGCTGGTATCTATCTGTCAGCCGTTCTCTATTTCCTTGTATTGTATCAGGCTTTGAGACTGCTCGGATATATTGATAAAAACAAAGCATTCTCCCATTTGTCCGTAAAAGCGTTAAAAAATATTAAATATTACGCAACAACGATCAGTATATTGTTTCTCCTGACAATGCCGCTCGTATATGCTGTTGCAGAAAAAGATGATGCACCAGGTCTGATTATCGTCGGAATGGTTATTGCGTTAGCTCCGATGGTTGTTGCTGTATTTGCTGCAGTACTTCAGAAATTGTTAAAAAATGCGATAAATATAAAAAAAGAAAATGACTTAACGGTGTAATCTGATTATGGCAATTATCATTCATATTGATGTCATGCTGGCCAAACGGAAAATGAGTGTAACAGAATTATCGGAAAAAGTAGGAATAACGATGGCTAATCTTTCCATATTGAAAAATGGCAAGGCGAAAGCAATCAGACTATCTACTCTTGAAGGAATATGTGAGGCTTTGGAATGCCAGCCTGGAGATATTCTGGAGTACAGGGAAGGTAAATAATATATCTGGAGAAATCAGATCTTTTTCGGGGTCTGGTTTCTTTTTTCCGTTAGGGAGAAATGTAAGGTTTCTTCCTTTATTTTTTACTCCGGAAAAGCTACACTTACTGATAGAAAGCAGGTGACAGAGATGAAATTAAGTGTACTGGATCAGGCCCCAATCTCAAGAGGCTCCCATCCGGCTGATACTTTACAAAACACGTTACAGCTAGCACAAATCACCGAAAAGCTTGGTTATCACAGGTACTGGGTTGCTGAACACCATAATGCTTCGGGGTTGGCGAGTACTTCACCAGAGATTGTCATGACGAGAATTGCATCCGTAACAGAGAATATCCGCGTTGGATCCGGCGGTGTTCTGCTGCCACAATACAGCCCATTTAAAATAGCGGAAAACTTTAAAACAATGGAAGCATTTTTTCCTGGAAGAATGGATTTAGGTGTAGGAAGATCACCAGGTGGATCTGAGCTGACACGGCAGGCACTACTTGACGGACATAACCGGTCACTCCAAGAGTTTCCACGTCAGGTAAGGGAATTGCAAGGATTTTTACATAATACATTGGAAAGAGAGCATCCTTTCCGTTTAGTAAAAGCTGGACCAAGGACCGAGACAGCACCACCAATCTGGATCTTGGGATTGTCGGAAAGAGGGGCGAAAAATGCGGCAGAAATGGGAGCAGGCTTTGTTTTTGGTCATTTTATCAACCCTGTGAATGGAAAGAAGGCGATGGATGCATATCGTGAGGCATTTCAATCTTCGCCCTCAATGGAAAATCCTCAAACAATTGTCTGTATATTCGCTGTCTGTGCCGAAACAGAGCAAGAAGCAGAAGAACTTGCGTTAAGTCAGGATAAATGGTTATTAAATGTTGGCAAAGGCCGAGATACCAAAATTCCTTCCATCGAAGAAGTAAAGGAAAAAGGGTTCACGGAAGATGAGCAAAAAGAAATCAGGAAAAACCGCCGTCGGTGTATTATCGGTACACCAGCCAAAATAAAGCAGGAATTAGAGCAATTACAAGCATATTACGGTACCGATGAATTCATGTTAATTACCAACATTTATGATTTTGATGCAAAAGTGAAGTCATATCGGTTAATAAAAGAAGCTTTTACAAAATAGCTGCTTGACTAATTAGACGGGCCAATGAGGTTGCTGACCGTTTTCAGCATGACTTTTTTTGGAAGAATACGGGTCATCTGTGAGACAAGATAATTCATGCGCCCTGCCACAACATAAGAACGACTGGTTCCAAGTGATTGGAGTGCCGCATCTACGACATGCTTGGGGCTGGCTTTCTTTCCAACGACACCATCATCTGTTCCGAGCGTATCAAAGAAGGCTGTCTCTGTGGAGCCTGGACATAGTGTAAGAAACTGAACACCTCGTTTACGATTTTCTTCCCATAAAGCCTGTGTAAAGGAAAGCACAAATGCTTTGGTTGCTCCATATACAGCCATATAAGGATCCGGCTGAAATGCGGCTGTTGAGGCAACATTAATCACAGCACCTTTTTTATTTCTCAGCATTTCCGGTAAACATAAATGAGTTAGTTCCACAAGTGCCATTACGTTAAGCATGATCTGGTCATGATTTTTTTCTAAAGACTGTTCCTCAAATAATCCATGTGTAGCAAACCCGGCATTGTTGACGAGAATATCGATACTAAGGCCACGCTCTTTACATTCCTGATATAGCATTGCAGCTGCATTTTTTCGGGAAAGGTCAGAAACGATCACTTCTGCTTTGATTCCATATTTATGCATCAGTTTTTGTGCGAATGTATTTAGTTTCGACTCCGATCTGGCTGCTAAGATCAGATGACTCCCTTTTGCTGCTAATTCCTGTGCAAATACTTCCCCAATCCCTGAGGATGCCCCTGTAATCAGTGTCCATTTTTGATTAAATTGTTTCATTTTATCCATCCTTTCGTTTTTAAAAAGTATCGGAAACAGTGTTTCTGATTAAAAACATTGTATCTGAATGTGCTAGAAATGTCTACCATTAATTTGACGGGTTAGGAATATTTACAGTATAGTACAATTGTGCGAACAATGAATTAGAGGGTGACGTCAATGAATATTAAAACATATCAGGAATCAAAGCTGCAGCATGCCGAAAATTTAAGACAGACCATTGTCGAGGCAGCAGCAACCATCTTACATGAGCAAGGTCCCGAGTCAGTAACAATCCGTAAAGTCGCGGACAAAATGGAATGTTCCACTAAAATTATCTATAATTTATTCAACAATAAAGATGGTTTGATAAAACTTCTATATCTGGAGGGCTGTAAAGTATTATCTGAATCCTTTGAATCAGTCAGCAAACAGGAAAATACAGAAAATTATCTGAAGAGTCTCTGTGAAGCATATTGGGAGTTTAGCAAAATTCACCCTAATTATTATCAATTGATGTTCGGGGGAGCTTTTAGTGAGTTTAAACCAGAGGAAGATAGTATTCAGGCTACTGCAACTGCTCTCGAACAATTTACAACAGCAGTAACAAAAGCAATGGAAAAAGGGCTGATCAGAGAGGAAGATCCGGTGCAAGTCGTTCAGGTGATCTGGGCATCGCTACATGGGGTCATTCAGCTCCATCTTGGCGGGCATATTGAAAGCAGCGAAACAGCCAAAGGCATTTACGATAATTTAGTAACAAGACTGATTCAAAGTTATATGGAAGAAAGGGCAGGCCATTAGCATATTTTTGGAAGTTTAAGAACAGTGATAATTGATTCATGAAGGGAGGGACAATTTTTGTTTGTACTATTTTCCGTTTTACTATTTATCTCCCTTGCTTTTATTTATGATGCATTACGACGCTTGAATAAAAATACAGAAAAACAATTAGAGCTGCTAGAACAACTGAAATTACAAAATGAGCAGATTTTGAGCAGGGATGATAAAAATAGATAAATCATTATCATAATAAAGAGTATATTGCGGCTGTCCAAATAAAGACGGATGTCAGGAAAAGCAGGATTGCCATTGCTTTTCGCTTTTGTTGTAATTCGTCTATCCCCATAAACAAATATAGAAACCCCAAAAGCATATTGGCAAATGGCATTATGTCATAATTGCCTGTTACTAAACAGTATATGATTAATAATAATGCCGCACCACTTAAAACTATCTTGCTAATAAACACTATGTATCGCCCCTTCCACCCGATTTATAACCAGAAATCGATTTTACGAAATCGAAATTCAATAATTAGGAATTTTTACGAGCACATAATCTCCTGTCAACATTTGAGTGGTGGCAATTAGTTTCTGTCCATCTTTTTCAAAGAATAAACCACTGCCATCTTTTTGGGTAAATTCCCACCCGTCTGATTCGACCATTTTTTTAACCGCTTCATCAGCAGACAACATACCGCTAGGGTCTGTACTGGTAATATACCAGGAATATTTTTCTTTTTTCGCAATTTCGGCAATAGGACTATCGGTTTCTTCCAGTTTGTTCAATGCTTCTTTTGCAGATAACCCTTCGATCGGTAGGGATGGATAAAGCGAATTGTTTAGAAACAGAAGTACTGCTGTTATTGCGATTAGGAAACCAATGATGATTCCGGCTTTTTTCAACTTAATCCTCCTCGTATAATATGTTTAAGAGCTCATTTTAGAGGAATTTCCAGTTGGATCCGGATCCCCTTGAAGGCCCTCTTCGCATTTCGCGAAATGTTATTAATTAGTAAGTTTTTAAGTAATGAGAAAGTCATTGCTTCCTCATTCACATCTTTTTCGTTTTGCTTCACCAGTGGGTGGGG
>NZ_FOGL01000024.1:46794-62259 GCF_900111195.1 Gracilibacillus ureilyticus | reverse complement strand
TGAAAGGAATGTCACAAGCACTTAGATTCGGTAAAAGCGTAGCGGATAGTGGATGGGGAATGTTCACTTCTTTCTTACAGTACAAATTAAAAGAACAAGGAAAACAACTGATCAAAATTGACAAATGGTTTCCATCTACTAAAACTTGTTCGTGTTGTGGAAATACCCAACCAATGCCTATGAATGTTAGGATGTATGTTTGTTCTTGCGGACTAAATCTTGATAGAGATTACAATGCTGCGCTAAACATAAAAAAAGAAGGCATTCGCTTATTAACAAGTGCCGAATGAAAAGATAAACTCTTGGAACAAGAGGGTTAGCTTGGTCCATTTCGTCAGCTGACAAAAGGGACGATTACCCAAGAAGCCCCCACTTCAAGCAACCCGTAAGGGTGGTAAGTGGTGGGAGTAGTTCACTCAATCTTATCAAGAGCTTTAATTAAGTCATTGAAAAAGGGCTTAATGATGAAATCTTTTGCGCCAAGATGGAGTGCTGACATTACATTACTTTTGGTAGCAAGGGAAGAAACAATTATTACGTTCGCATTCGGGTTTAATTCGATTATTTTCTTTAATGCATCTAACCCGTTGGCTCGGGGCATAATTATATCAAGCAAAATGATATCAGGACGGAGTTTCTGAAACTGCATAACCGCCTCTAGTCCATTGCTAGCTTCACCAATGACTTGATAAGGGTGCTTCTCGATGATTTGCTTTAACCAGCGGCGCATAAATTTTGAATCATCGGCGATAAGTACGGTTTTCATCATGGACATACTCCCTCAATATACTTTCCAATCATATTATTGGTATAACTATTTTACTTCAATTTATAGTTTGTGTGAAGAAAATTCGATAAATTTCTACTTTTTTCTACTCTATTTTCTATTCAACTAAAAATAAAAAAGAAGCCCATTAAACAGGCTCCTGTTTTTTCATATTTAAATATAGTAAAGCTTAAAATTAATGTCCTGATCATGATTACCAAAGCCCCGGCCAAAAAGAGTTACCCCGCCAACATGTTCAGCATTTTCTTTAACCTCAATTCGGAGCTTCCAGCCATCTGTTCTCTTATCCAAATCATGAATAGTAACATCAGATAATGGATCACCGCCCATGTAAGTCCCATGTGATGTAATACGAATCGTCTTAAGCAAACCGTATTGATTAATATTACTAGGCCACCAGTCTGGCGTAAATTTACCCCTTGTGTCAGCAAAGTCACCTGGACTGATCCATGTACCCAGTTCAATATCATTTAATGTGAAAGTAATATCAGATGGCCAAACTTCATTAGAAAAAGGGAATTCTGAAGAAATTTCGAAGCTGATATCCAGTTGCTGCAGTTCGTCTTCTTCTTTTAAAAAGTTTGGTGTTTTGTATTCAATAAATCCTTGAGTAAACCAGAGAATTCTTGCATCCATTCTTTTAGGGTCCATGAAATATTTCGCATCATCCACCGGACCGATAAAGTCTTTGATTGTAGCTAGTCCGCAAGTTGGTAATACCTGGTAATCTGTGTAATGCCCGACTGGTACGGATGTTTCATATGTGGCGAATGAATGAAAGATTTTTTTGGGGAAATTAATTTCAATATGATCAATTTTCAATATGGAGATTCTTTGGAGGCCGGATTTCCCCGGGATTTTTTCTGTTCGTATAATCCCCGCTCTCTCCAGCTTCTCAATATGCTTTGTCACAATAGGACTGCTTATTCCTAAAGCTGCGGAAAGATCTTTAATATTCATTTTGTTTTTGGATAACAGGTGAATGATTTGAATTCTTACTTCACTTGCTAATGCTTCGTAAACAGGTAAGGATGACTTGTCTATTTCTAATTGCATAAGGATCAACCACTTTCTTTCATTTATTATTATGGTAACAAAATTAATAAAGTTATTATGATAGTTAATAAAAAAATATGGTTATTCTTTTAAAGATTAACCAAAAAATTAATATAAGTCAATAACTGTTCAGGAAGTATAAATGTAAAGTGAATGGACAGGGATGGCATAGACTTTTTAGAAAATAGAAGGGGTTTATGATTGTTTCCGGCTTTTTAGGGTATAACAATGGTAGAAGACTATATTGAAGGTGATCGAATTGTTACTTGGTATAATCATATTAATCATCCTGATTTTAATCAATGCTTTTTTTGCTGCATCAGAAATTGCACTTGTTGCATTAAATGACAACAAAGTAAAAAAAAGAGCGGAGCAAAAAGATAAAAAGTCCATGAAACTGCAAATCCTGCTTTCCGAACCCGGACGTTTTCTTGCTACTATCCAAATTGGAATCACATTAGCAGGTTTTTTAGCGAGCGCATTTGCTGCAGACAGTTTCGCAACTCCATTAGCAGAATGGCTTGTCTCCATAGGAGTACCAATATCATTCTCTCTCCTTAATACAATATCTGTTATTATTATTACCATTCTATTATCGTACTTCACCTTGGTAATTGGTGAACTGGTGCCAAAGCAACTGGCACTTCAGAAGGCGGAAGCAATAGCCTACGGGGTTGTCTCACCATTACTTATTCTGTTTAGAATCAGCACTCCTTTTGTGAAAATTCTGAATCTTTCTACGAACTTAATCGTAAGACTATTAGGAGTCGATCCAAATGCAAAACAGGAGGAGGCGAATGAAGAAGAAATTCGGATGCTTGTCGATATTGGCGGTGAAAGAGGAACCATTGAACAAGATGAAAAACAAATGATCCATAATATTTTCGAGTTTAATAATAAAACAGTTTCCGACATCATGACACACCGTAAAGAAATTAGTGCCATTGAACTTGGTATGCCATTAAATGAAGTGGTTGATTTAATGAATGAAAAGCGATTTACCCGTTTTCCTGTTTATGAGGAAAGTATTGATCAAATTGTTGGAATACTACATATGAAAGACATTGTGCCACTTTTATCGGGGAAGTCCACTGAGTCAACAATAGAATCACTTTTAAGAAAACCTTACTTTGTTATGGAGTCCCAGCCAATTGATGTTGCTTTTCAGGATATGAAGAAAAATAATGTTCATATTGCTATGGTGGTAGATGAATATGGCGGAATTGACGGCTTAATAACAATAGAAGATATGATTGAGGAAATTGTAGGAGAAATTTTAAGTGAGCATCATCTCCCAGGTGAGCAGGAGAAATCCCAGTTTAAAAAAATCAATGAAAACGAATATGAAATGGAAGGGACCACACCTTTATATTTGTTAGATGACATTTTTCATGCTGAACTGCCTTCAGAGGAGTTTGAGACAGTTAATGGGTTTCTTGTCAATCAATTAGGGTACATACCGAAAAAAGACGAGTATCCTTCCATTACTTACAAATCTATTGTTTTTAATGTAGTTGAAGTTTCTGATATACGTATCGAGAAAGTTAGTGTCACATTTCAAAGAGATAATGGAGGGGGCAATTAAATATGGAAATGTATCAACAAACGAAAGAGGACGTACTGAAAAATTTAGAAGTAACAGAAAAGGGATTGTCAGATGATACGGTGAAAAGGCGGTTAGAAGAGGAAGGCTATAACGAAATCGCCGATAAAGAAAAGGTTCCGACATGGAAGTTATTTTTAGAGACTTTTAAAGATGCCATGGTGATAGTTCTTCTAGTTGCAGCAGTTGTGCAGTTAATTCTTGGTGAAGTAATTGAGTCTGTTATTATTTTCCTGGTTATTTTGTTAAATGCAGTAATCAGTGTTGTCCAGACAAAGAAAGCAGAGAGTTCTTTAGATGCCCTTCGTGATATGTCTGCACCTGAAGCAAAGGTGATCAGAAATGGCACAACATCAACAATAATGGCAAGAGAACTTGTACCTGGAGACATTGTTAAACTGGAAGCAGGTGACTTTATCCCGGCAGATGGCCGCTTGCTTGAAGCTGAGTCATTAAAAATTAACGAAGGTATGCTGACAGGGGAATCTGATGCTGTTCAGAAAAAAATAGATCCGATTAATGAGGATGTAACAATTGGGGATCAGCTGAACATGGTATTTAGCAGTTCGCTTGTTGTAAATGGCCGTGGAACATTCGTTGTTACCGCAACAGGTGAAAAAGCTGAAATTGGTAAAATAGCTGAAATGATCGAAACAGCGGAACAGAAGCAGACACCGCTGCAGCGAAAGTTAGACTCATTCAGTAAAAAATTAGGTATCGCCATCTTACTATTATGTATACTTATATTCGCAGTACAAGTTGGCCGGTTATGGTTTACTGGTGCGGAGGCGGATATGACCACAGCTGTTCTTGATGCATTGATGTTCTCTGTTGCTATTGCGGTTGCCGCTATTCCGGAGGCATTATCATCTATTGTGACGATCGTATTGTCAGTAGGGACTAATAAAATGGCTAAACAGCATGCAATTATCAGAAGACTCCCAGCAGTCGAAACACTTGGATCTACTAGTGTTATTTGTACAGATAAGACTGGTACATTAACGAAGAACCAAATGACTGTTACGGAAACCTACCTGCCAGGCGTGGATAAGCCTTTTTCTGATAGTTCCAGCCAAAATGAACGATTATTAATCCAGACCGCTGTCTTATGTAATGATTCTTATATCAATGAGGATAAAAGTGAAATTGGAGATCCAACTGAAATTGCATTAATTCAATTTTCCGATAAGCAAAACCAGCCTTATCAGGAATTAAGGGAAAAATATAAAAGGGAAGCAGAATTGCCTTTCGACTCTGACCGTAAGATGATGTCAACCGTTTATACGATTGATGGCAAGCGGCTAATGCTGATAAAAGGTGGTCCGGATGTGATGGTTGACCGCGCGTCCTCTATTTTAGTAGATGGAGAAGTCATCGACTTAAATGAAGAATGGTTAAAAAAATTACAAGACCAGAATGAAGGTTATTCACAACAAGCACTGCGTGTATTGGCATTTGGTTATAAAGAGATTTCCGAAGACCATAAGATTACCCTTGATGATGAAAAGGACTTTGTTCTAATTGGACTTACCGCCATGATGGATCCACCACGTGATGCGGTGTACGGCTCAATTGAGGAAGCGAAAAAAGCAGGGATCAAACCTGTAATGATTACAGGAGACCATAAAACAACAGCACAGGCAATTGGAAAAGAAATTGGATTAATGAATCCAGATGACTTAGCAGTTACAGGTAAAGAGTTAGATAAAATGTCGGAACAGGAACTTGATGAAAAACTGGAGAGAATCTCGGTATATGCCCGTGTATCACCTGAAAACAAAATCAGGATTGTGAAGGCTTGGCAAAGAAAAGGCCAGATAACGGCAATGACCGGAGATGGTGTTAATGATGCACCAGCACTGAAACAAGCTGATATTGGAATTGGGATGGGTAGCGGAACAGACGTAGCAAAAGACTCTGCAGCGATGGTTCTTACAGATGATAATTTTGTCTCGATCGTGAAAGCAGTGAGTGTTGGCCGGACAGTCTTTGATAATATTAAAAAGGCGATTGCTTATTTGTTTGCAGGAAACCTTGGCGCGATTATTGCGATACTGTTTGCCGTTCTGATGAATTGGGCCAATCCTTTTACAGCATTACAGCTGCTCTTTATTAATCTGGTTAATGACTCATTACCGGCAATTGCTCTTGGTATGGAGAAGTCCGAACCGAATGTAATGAAGCGCAAGCCGCGTAATATTGATGAAGGTATTTTCGCAGGTGGAACATTAAGATCTGTCATTATTCGCGGGCTGTTAATCGGTACGGCTGTTATTGTCTCCCATTATACAGGTTTACAGCATTCAGATGAGATGGGTGTAGCTATGGCCTTTACTACATTGATTTTAGCAAGGACCTTACAGACATTCCCCGCAAGATCAAATGTTCAAACAGCAATCAAAGCAGGCTTCTTTAGTAATAAATATGTGCTGGGTGCAGTTCTTGTTGGCTTTGTTCTTTATACAATTACCATCTTGCCATTTGCTAGAGATATCTTCCATATCCCTGCTGAATTTGGCTGGAATGAAGGGTTAATTGCAGCTGGATTGGCACTAGGAAGTGTTATTCTTATGGAAATCGTAAAAATTTTCCGAAATAAATAATTTGATCTAGGACACACGTTTAACATTTACCATTCAAGGGGCCGCTTCTGGCCCTTTTTATGTTCGAGCATGCCCAGCTGTTTAGATAATATTTTTTTGCTAAATAAAATGAAAGGGTTTACAATATAATAAAATAGAGGATGATAGAAATGGGGTGCTGTTAGTGAAAGTGTTAATAACCGGAGCAAACAGAGGGTTAGGTCTTTCTCTTATTGAAACAGGATTGGGCAAAGGTTATACAATGTTCGCAGGAGTAAGGTCAGTTGCTGATGAGGATATAGCAAAATTGCAAAAATTAAAAAATGAATATGAAGGTCAGCTCAGAATATTACATATTGATGTAACGAATGAAAAAACAGTCAGGGATGCTTCAAAGGCAGTAGCATTTACTGACCAGTATGTCGATGTGATTATAAATAATGCGGCTATACTAAATGAGAGAGAAAAGACAATAGAAGATCTCGACATTCATGCAACAATGAAGGCTTTTGACATAAACACTTTAGGGCCTCTGAGAGTCATTAAGCATTTCCTGCCATTAATAAAACACAGTTCAACGTACAGTGTTGAAGAAAATACAGCCATTTTAAACATAAGTTCAGAAGCAGCCAGCCTTACAAACGCATATCCAGGGGATTATCCATATGGTATGTCAAAAGCAGCTTTAAACATGTTTACAGAAAAACTTCGAGCATATTTGAGGGAAGATAAAATATTTATAGCCTCTGTTCATCCGGGCTGGATGAAAACAGATATGGGAGGGGGAAATGCACCGAAAGATCCGGCAAAAACCGCAAAAAATATATGGTCAATGATAGAAAATCCCCCTGAATTATCAGACCATTGTGCTTTTATTAATGATGAGACATTATTAATGAAAATATAATAGCAACATTTCCAGGTGTTATGATATAATGTACGTACAAGTTAAAAGGGGGACAAACAATGAAAAAGACAGGTGCTATTATTGCTGTACTTTTTTCTGTTGCACTACTTGTATGTACAATTGTTTTTTATGAGCCAATTGCAAATATTACAGGTGGAACAAGGGAGACTGTTACGGAAACAAAATTAGAAATGACAGGGGATATAGGAGGATTTGATGTAGAAAAAGGAGACGATCCAACACACGATCCTTCCATTTTTAAAGCAGATGATACCTATTATGTAGTATCAACAGGAATTGCACGGAACGAGGAAAATCCAGGCGGGATCTTTATCCGGAAATCTGAAGGCGCTTTAGAAGGGCCGTGGGAGTCAATTGGAGAACTGCCTGTAGCAGAATGGACGAAAGAATATAATGTCCACCATTTGTGGGCGCCGCATGTAGCAGAAAATGACGGAACATATTATTTATACTATTCTGCATCAATGTTCGGTACGAATTACTCTGCAATTGGGGTTGCATCGACTTCTACCCCTGAAGATACAAATAGCTGGGAAGATCATGGGCCTATAATACAAACTACAATGAGAGACAGCTTTAATGCAATTGATCCGATGGCAATTGAAGATGATGGGAAATGGTGGCTTCTGTATGGTTCGCACTTTGGCGGAATCGTCCTGAAGGAATTGGTTGATATGACTGAGACTACAGGAGAAGAATATGTACTTGCATCCAGACAAGCGACTACCGAACATAACGCAATCGAAGGACCAACAATTTTCAAGAAAGATGATTACTATTACTTACTTACATCTTGGGACAAATGTTGCAGCGGTGTTGATAGTACGTACAAGGTTGCTGTGGGGCGTTCTGAATCAATCATTGGTCCGTATGTGGACTCCAATGGTGTAGCACTGCTGGATGGCGGCGGTGATGTCATTCTTGAAGCAGAGGATAATCAGATTGGACCCGGTGGACAAGATGTGATTGAAGAGGATGGCAATTATTATATGGTTTATCATTATTATGATGGAGATGCAAATGGCACGATCCGGATGCAGATTAGACGAATGAATTGGGAAGTTGGCTGGCCATCATTTAAATAATGGATTATTAAACAGGAGGGTTAAGTGAAAGCTTAACTCTTTTTTGTTTTAGTAAAAATAACCTCGACCATGATAAGGCACGAGGTTGTTTCAAAGCCCCTTGGTCAGGGTAAACAATAAAAACATTAATTGACAGTTTTGTTATGCTTTTTTAGAAGGATCTCTGGTTATACTAATCATTATTGTAATGGAAGGGGCTTTAGTTTTAATGAAAAAACTAGTCATCATCGGCGGTAATGGAAATGTTGGCAGGAAGCTGTTTAATGGATTTAACGAAGAGTATCAGGTATTAGTTTTGGACCATTCGGTGGAAGAGGAAACATCCACTTTTCAATATGTTGATGCAACAAATTATGATCATTTGTTGGAAAAAATACCGACAGATACCGATGTATTAATAAATTTATTAAAAATAGATACAGATAAAGCGGTAGAGAATGTGGATGAATTTAACAAAATGACAGACGTATTCTTCAAAGCAAGCTATTACCTCATGTTAATTGCACAGAAATATAATATACCAAGGGTAGTTTTTGCAAGTACCAACCATGTGACCGACTATTATGAAGATAATGGTTTTTCTAAACTGGGCCGTGAGATTACTACAAAAGATTACCCTGCACCTACAGGGTTATATGGTGTGTTAAAAATAGCTTCAGAACATGCGGCTTTTACTTTTTCCCACAATACGGACTTATCTGTCATTAATATCAGAATCGGTTCTGTGCCTCCGGATGAGGAGCAGGCAGTAAAGAAAGATGATCGCCTAAAGAGAACATTACTTTCGGAAAAAGATCTGGTTAATCTGTTTCAGGCGGCTGTTGAAACAGATGTGAAGTATGGAACGTATTATGGTGTCTCCAATAATAAAGATAAGCCATGGGATATATCAAATGCCATTAATGAACTAGGATACCGGCCTGATACCAGTAACTAAAACAGGAAAAGAGCGGATATTGCTCTTTTCCTGTCTGTTTAATCTATACCAGGAAACCATCCAGGAGTGTTAGTAATAATATTCCAGAGCGGATCTGGAACAACTAACTCCTGTTGTCTGTTTTTATTCAATTCTGTTACAATTTCGTCTTCTTTTCCTGTTTCAAGTTTTTCAACCCAGTCAGGATCTATAATCAATTCCCTGCCAAGTGCGATTAGTGGAATTCCTGTCGCGAAAGCTCTCCGGGCATCTACTGCAGAGTAAATGGAGCCTACTCCAATTAATGGTACCCTGTTGTTAATCGTCTCAAGTAAATATTCGAGACGGGTTTTATTTAAATCATCTACGCCTCTGCGTGGTTTAGATGTGAAATCATTTAATGAAACATGCAAGTAGTCAAGTTCTTTATCAGCGAGAGTATTGACTAATTCCAAGGTATCTTCCATCGTAATTCCCGGGGTTTCTGCCTCTTCTGGGGAAAATCTGTATCCTACGATGAATGGGAAATTTGCGTGTTTTTTTACGGTTTCCGTCACCCTGTCTACAACAGCTAAAGGAAATGCCATCCGCTTCTCGATGCTGCCTCCAAAACGGTCATCCCTTCTGTTGGAATGTGGGGAGAAAAATTGCTGAATTAAATATCCGTTTGCACCATGAATTTCAACCCCGTCAAATCCAGCTTCAATGGCCCGGCGAACAGTTTCGCCAAACGAATTAATAATATTTTCAATTTCCTGTTCGCTTAACGGTCTCGGTACAGGATTATTTTCCCCGGCAGCTGGTATGTTACTTGCACTTACAACATCTCCATCAGGTACAAGGTCTGCCGGACACATTCTCCCGCCATGAAATATTTGCAAAATTGCTTTTGCTCCATTTTTTTTAATCCCATTTGCTAATTTCTCCAAACTTGGTATCATTTCATCATTATCAGCTCCAAATTCTCCAGGAAAGCCTTTCCCGTTTGGGGTTACATAAGTACATGCAGTAATAACCATACTAACACCATGTGATCTGCGGGAATAGTAGTTTACTTCTGCTTCTGTAACTGTTCCGTCATTATTTGAAGAAAAGTTGGTCATAGGTGCCATTACAATGCGGTTTTTCAGTTTTACGCCATTAGGCAATGTATAGGAAGTTAATAAATCATTGGTCATTTTGTTTTACCACCTTTTTAAAAGAATGTAAGTTATATAATATTTAATCATTAGAAGAATGTACATTGATCTGCCTGAACAGAATATATAATTCCCAACATGACTGAATGTAAGCAAATAAATTTTTTAATCTTAAGGAAATTGATACGATAGTAATGAAAGTGACACAAGAAAGGAAATGACAATTAATGAACATAAACATACCTGTATCAGTATTAAATTTAGTTCCAATTAGAAAAGGCAACGGTCCGAAAGAAGCGATTGACCAGATGGTTGATCTCGCACAGGCCACTGATGAGATGGGATATAAACGGTATTGGATAGCAGAACACCATAATACAACAACTCTAGTTAGTTCTGCTACCACTATTTTAATGAAGCATACATTGGAGAATACCAAAAACATCCGGGTAGGTTCTGGCGGTGTAATGTTGCCGAATCATGCGCCATTGGCTGTGGCAGAACAGTTTGGAACAATGGCGACAATTTATCCTGATCGTCTGGATTTAGGATTAGGCAGAGCGCCGGGTACTGATCAGTTAACGGCAAGTGCCTTAAGACGCTCAAAGGATGATCCTGTTTATACTTTCCCTAAAGATGTTCAATCATTGTTAACATATTTTGGACCAGAAGAAGAACAAGGCTATGTAAAAGCGTTCCCTGGAATTGGCACAAATATCCCAATTTATATTCTTGGTTCTTCAACAGATTCTGCTCATTTAGCAGCAAAACTAGGCTTGCCATATGTTTTTGCATCACATTTTGCTCCTGCTCATATGGAAGAAGCGATCTCCATATACCGGAGAGAGTTTCAGCCATCTGCATATTTAGATAAATCTTACATGATGGTTTGTCTAAATGTAATCGCAGCAGAAACGGACGAAGAAGCACAATTTGAATCAACAACGATGCAGCAGTTTTTCTTAAATGTGGTCAGGGGTTCAAGGACTCCTTTAAGTCCTCCTGTCAAGGATATGGATGAACTGTGGACAATGCAGGAAAAGCATGTTGCCTCATCGATGTCCAGTGTAACCTTACTTGGGAGCAAAGACTCTATTCGTGAGCAATTAACCAGTTTCCAGGAAAAATATCAGGTAGATGAACTGATGGCTGTTTCTTATATTTACGATCAGGAAAAACAGAAACGATCCTATCAAATTTTAAAAGAAGTCGTTGACGGAAAGTAAATGTTCCTGATTCCAAAAGAAAATAGTATTCATTGGCTGATAATAGTATAATAAATGGAGTGAAAACCAAGGGGGAGATCATTTATGATGAATGCACTGGTATTACAATCAGACTTTGGTTTGGAGGACGGTGCAGTGAGTGCTATGAAAGGTGTAGCACATTCTGTCAGCAGAGTAATTCCAATTTATGATAATACCCATGATATTCCGCCATTTGATATTTGGGCAGCATCTTACCGGCTTTGGCAAATTGTAGCATACTGGCCAAAAGGAACGGTATTTGTTTCCATCATCGATCCGGGTGTTGGAAGCAATCGAAAAAGTGTTGTAGTAAAAACGGACAGAGAACAATATATTGTGACACCGGATAATGGTACCCTTACACATATTGCCAGAAAAGTTGGCATACAGGATGTCAGAGAGATTGATGAAAATGTTAATCGGTTACCTCAATCAGGTGCCTCGCATACTTTTCATGGAAGAGATGTTTATGCATATACTGGTGCGCGGTTAGCAGCAGGTGTGATAAAATTTGATGAAGTAGGACCTCCGGTGAATAGTGATGAGATCGAATCATTGCCATTTTATGAGCCGGTATTAAACGACGGCAGGATTGAGGGTTCTATTGATATACTCGATATTCGATTTGGAAACCTTTGGACAAATATCAGCAGAGAAATGTTTATCCAGTTACAAATTGAATACGGGGATCGTGTAGAGGTTGTGATCCAGAATGAAAATCGCCAGGTATATAACAATGTGATGATTTTTGGACGATCATTTGCTTCCATCCATACCGGAGAGCCGTTAATTTATGTTAATTCATTAGATAACATGGCTATTGCTATTAATCAGGGTTCATTCGCTAAAGCTTACAATATTGGAACAGGGCCAAGCTGGAGAATTATGATAAGAAAAAGATAATGCAAGAAGTTGCACGGGTTAACTAGAGGAAGTGATCAGAATTATTCGTTTTTTAAAAGATTTAAAATACTTATTTAAACGGTTTGTATTAATTGCAAATGTGCTTCCGGTATTATTTGGTTTTTTAATAGCATGGAAATACTACGGGGTATCTTTTTCAGATTATTTTGTTTCTCTTCTCCTGCTTATTACTGGAAGCGGCATGCTTGTCGCAGGGGCTCTTGCCTGCAACAATTGGCTGGAAGCAGATGTCGATAAATTGATGGAGCGGACAAAGAACCGTCCAACCGTTACTGGAACAATGTCGTTAAGAACCGTTTTGTGGATTGGGCTTTCTTTAAGTTTCATAGGGCAGCTTTTGTTGCTTTTTATAAACTTTGAAGTGGCGGTATACGGATGGATTGGCTGGTTCACTTATGTTGTTGTATATACAATATGGACGAAAAGACGTGTTACATGGAATACGCATATTGGAAGTTTATCCGGAGCGGTTACACCATTGATGGGCTGGGCTGTTATTGATCCAGCTATTCATGTCATCCCGCTCTCTTTATTTTTGATAATGTTCCTGTGGCAAATGCCGCATACTTATGCCATTGCCATTAGAAAATATGATGATTATGCCAGGGCAGGTTTAAAGATGTTACCAGTGGTGAAAGGTTACCAGACAACTATTTGCCGCACAAGTATCTATATTGCATTACTTATTTTTGTTCCGCTATTGATCAATGATATGAGTCCCGCTTTTTATATTTTGCTAAGTTTATTAAATATTGCCTGGCTCATGATTGGTATAAAAGGTTTCCGGACGAAAGATGTGAAAAAGTGGGCAGATCAATTATTTATCAGCTCATTAATTTATCTTGTGGGTGTATATACATTGTATCTTATTTTTGTTTAATTGCTTAGAAAAGTAGGTTGATGATATATGATGAGTACGATCGGATTATTTGCACATGTGGATGCAGGGAAAACGACTTTCGCTGAGCAGCTTTTGTTTCACACAAAAAGTATCAACAAGCCTGGACGAGTGGATCATAAAAATACATTTCTTGATCATCACAGTGTGGAACAGGAACGTGGAATTACTGTTTTCAGTGAACAAGCATTAATTAAAACAGACCGGGGTCATTATCAAATTATCGATACACCGGGTCATGTTGATTTTTCAGCGGAGATGGAGCGGATGGTCCGTGTGGTCGACTTCGGAATTATCATAATTAGTGCTGTGGAAGGAATTCAAGGGCATACTGAGACTGTTTGGCAGTTGTTAAAAGAACAGGAAAAGCCTGTTTTTTTCTTTATTAATAAACTGGACAGAGAAGGTGCAGATAAAGAAAGCGTAATGAATGAAATAGAGAGAGAATTTGATATCCCAATTTTTGATGCAACCAACTTTTTTCAAACAGAGCATTTTCCAGCTGAAGTGATCGAAAGAATTGCTGAACAGGATGATCTATTATTAGAGCAGTATCTGGAAGGTGATTTTGACGAGAATCTATGGAAAAGGTATATGAACAAAATGATTCAGACAAGTACCATCTATCCATGTTTCTATGGATCTGCATTACAGAGTAAAGGTATTAGTCATGTGATAGAGGCACTGGATGAATGGACAAATAAAAAATGGGAGCGTATGGGACCATTCATTGGCACAGTATATAAAATCCGCCATGATAAAAATGGACATAAACTAACATTTATTAAAGCAATTCAGGGGCAACTAGCGGTTCGGGATAAAATAAATGATGAAAAGGTGAATGAGCTCAGAATTTATGATGGACAAAATTATCGAACTGTTGATAAAGTCCATGCAGGTCAGTTATTCACTATAATGGGATCAAATCAATTATCCATAGGCGAAACCATCGGAGATACTAGTAATCCTGATAAATATAAGATGCTGCCAACTATGAGAGTAAAAGTGGAATATGGTAAGGAAGAAAGTGATCGGGAAATATTACAGTTATTTGATTTGCTGGATGCAGAAGACCCTTCGTTACAAGTAGAGTGGAACAATGAATCAAGTGAGATTCACTTGCATATTTTAGGTGTCATCCAACTAGAGGTTTTAAAACAAGTAATGCTGGAGCGCTTCAACAAGTCTATTGATTTTTCACCCCCGGAAATACTTTATAAGGAAACAATTAAACAACCGGTGATGGGTTATGGACATTTTGAACCATTAAGACATTATGCGGAGGTTCATTTCCGGATAGAACCCGGTGTCAGGGATAGTGGTGTGACATTTGAGAACAGGTGCCATGTGGATGACTTATCATTGAACTACCAGCGGCTGATAAAGCAGCACATGTTTGAGCGGGCGCATACGGGAGTTATGACAGGATCAAAGTTAACAGATGTCCATATTATTCTGATAAATGGCCGTGCCCATGAAAAACACACCTCTGGAGGAGACTTCAGGGAAGCTTCCTATCGCGCTCTTCGCCAAGGGCTTGAGCAGGCAGATAATATCCTGCTGGAGCCTTATTATGAAGTGAAAATAAAGGTCCATTCCAGTTTAATAGGAAGGGTTATAACAGATATTGAGAAGGCTAAAGGAATGTTTGATGCTCCCGTATCAGAAGGGGAGAATGCTGTGTTGACTGGCAAGGTCCCTGTTTCCACATTTCGGAATTACCCTGTCACATTTGCTTCATTTACTAAAGGCAAAGGTTCTTTACAGTTGCGTTACGCAGGTTATTATGAATGCCATAATCCTGAGGAAGTAGTTGAGAAAATAGGATATGATAAAAATCTTGACCCGATTTACCGATCTTCATCCGTATTTTGCTCCAAAGGGGAGAGTTATTCTGTCCCATGGCAGGAAGCAAAAGAGCATATGCATGCAGATATAAAAGATATTTAAGCCAGGGAGAGGATGGGACGCCTGGTTCGAACGAATAAAATTAAAAAATTCTTTGCGCAAATAGTGTGAGGAGTTTTAAAACGGATCATGTTTTTTCGGATTGGTGAGATATCTGTATTCCTTACTTATTCTTAAATAGAGTGGAGTCATTATAATTTCCTCCTCTTTGTTTATCGTGGTTGAAAACATAGATCCTGAGGAAATCTATAGTGGCTCTTCTTTTTACATAATTATACTGGCTTAACCGGAGAAATCAGAGCGAAGACGTTCGGAGGAGAGCTGAAAGCCATGGCGTCCGGAAAAATAGGAGCGAAGTCGTTCGGAGGCGCGCTGAAAGCCATGGCGTGCGG
>NZ_FOGL01000024.1:0-45927 GCF_900111195.1 Gracilibacillus ureilyticus | reverse complement strand
GCGCTGAAAGCCATGGCGCGCGGAAAAATAGGAGCGAAGTCGTTCGGAGTAGCGCTGAAAGCCATTATGTCAATGAGTTGGTAACCATGGCGGATTCCCTAAGTTCAGCAAAATAATAGACATCTACTCTATGTAACTACTTCAATTTCAGCATGGCAAACGCAAAAGGCAACCACAAACACAACAAAAATGGTTCCAAGCAAATCTAATTGCCCGGAACCATTTTCAAAAATATCTAGGTGTTCTTTTCTAATTAATCATCTAAATCATCTACAGAGATGGAAATTACTGAACCAGTGTATGCATCAATTTCAATATCTACTTCATTTGTTGCTGTATGAATTTCCATTTCATATAACATCCGGCCATCGTCCTCGTCTAATTCGAAATCAGTGATTGTGCCATTGTGTTGTTCTAATGCAATAGATTTGGCCTTCTCTGCTGAAATTAATGTTTCTGTCTTATTGTCTGGTTGGCTGTCATCCTGTGAATCTTTTTGATCGTCAGGATTATTTCCTCCACCAGAAGTGGATTGCTCTGAAGTAGTGTTATTCTTATCAGTGGAATCAGCTTTCGTGTCACTATCATCTTTATTATCTTCATTTGTATTCTCACTGTTTTTCTCTGTTGTCACTGAACTTTCAGATGGTGTTACTGGTTTTTCCTCTAATTTTAAAATTTTTCCAGTTTCTGCATCGAGCTTAAGGTCATAGTGCATTTCTGTACCTCTGATCTCAATTTCATACACTTTCCGGTTATCATCTTCCTCTAACTCCAGTTCAACAATTTCACCTGGAAACTGAGTCTTTACTTTGTCTTCGGCTTCCTGCCTGGATAGATATGCACTGGCTGAGTCTGGGGTAAACTGGAGAATAGCTAACACTATTCCAACAACTAAAAGGCTTGTTAATGTGATAAAAAATCGTTTGTTTTTCATGATAAGCACTCCTTATTTATTTGATACTTTTATTGTAGCCCCCAATAATGAGTACCCCATGAGAGAAAAATGAGAATTTGATGAGAAATCACTTCATTTTTTCTTATTTAGGTAAATGGATCGTGAAGGTAGAGCCTTCATTTAACCTGCTCTCAATACTTATCTTACCGCCATGAGCTTCTACGATAGCTTTGCATATAGCAAGACCTAATCCTGTTCCGCCAGCCTTCCTGCTTCTCGCTTTATCAACACGGAAAAACCGGTCAAAAATAAATTCCTGCTCTTCTTTACTTAGACCATCTCCAAAGTCCTGTACAGAGATAAGAAGCTGCTTATCCTTTTCTTCAATATAAATATTAATTTCTCTGTCACTATACTTGCAGGCATTATCAACTAATATGTAGATGGCCTGATTCATCTTTTGTTCATCTGCACTAACTGTGAGGGATTGCTCTATCATATCGTAATAGTGAATCTCCCGCTTATAAGCTAATGTTAAGGAACGGACCACATCACGGACCATTTGGGAGATGTCGACAGGCTCAAAGCGGACATTTTCGATCGCTTCATTTTTCGCTAACATGAGCATTTGCTCTGTTAAATGCTTCATTCTACCTGCTTCCGAGAGGATGGCCTCTACTGATTCATCAAATATCTCCGGTCTTTGTTTTCCACGTCTTTGAAGAAGCTCCGCATAACTTGTAATAACAGATAATGGTGTTTTTAATTCATGAGACGCATCAGAAACAAAGCGGATTTGTTTCGTCATATTTTCATCAATTCGATCAATCATGTGATTATAGGCTTGCTGCATATCTGCTATCTCATCTTTATTATTGTTATGTGCAGTGATTTTTTCCCATTTTCCGTTAATGGGATTTTTGTTAATTTCATTAGTCAGTCTTTTAATTGGTGTTGTCACATAGCGAGCAATAAAAATTCCGGATAAAACTGCAGGTATAACCATAAATAAGGAAGTTATCAATAGTACAACTTGCAGTCTGTCTAATGCATCGTCCATTGAGTATAACGCCTCACTTACTTGGAGTGTTACAATAGAGCCGTCATTCCATATTACAGGGAGCGATACTTGGACATATGGAATCTCTCCAGATTTATTTATTGAAGTGATTTCTTTGTCAGTATATTCAAATGGCCAATTGAGGTAGCTGCCATCTTTCGTGAAGTTTTGTATCGGATAATTCGTCTCATCAATTATCCGGATCATCCCATTTGCCGGTAAGAATGCTTTTAGAAGCTGAGAAATATCCATATTGATTTCGTCATGCTTAGCAAGAGCTTCCATGATTGCAACCGCATCTTCTTTCACACGGGACACTTCATTATTGCTTACTCTATTTTCATATAAAAAATAAACACCGCTATTGACAAGCAAAATGACAATTATCATCATTAAACTAAGGAATAACTGTACCTTTGTGCGAAGCTTCATGGTAAAGGGTCCTTTACTGTATAACCAATCCCGCGAACTGTTTGAATTGTTGTTTTCTGGAATGGTTTATCAATTTTATTGCGTACATAACGAATATATACATCCACTACATTTGTATCCCCCACATAGTCAAAACCCCATACTTTATCCAATAGTTGTTCTCTGTGAAAAACCTGATTCTTATTTTTAAGTAAAAAAGTTAGAAGGTCATATTCCCTTGGGGTTAACTCAATCGTTTCTGAACCTCGTTTAACATCTCTTGATTTTGTATCGATTGTAAGGTCATCAAATGTAAGAAGTTCAGCTGTATGGTTGTGGGCTATATTTGTTCTCAAATGTACTCTTACTCTTGCTAATAGTTCTTCCATTTGAAACGGCTTTGTTACATAATCATTTGCACCTAAATCCAGCCCTGATACTTTGTCATGAACCTCATCTCTAGCAGTTAATAAAATAACGGGAGTGTGCTGGTTTATTTTTCTAAATCTTCTTAAAACCTCAAGACCACTCATCCCTGGTAGCATGATATCTAACAGCACAAGTTGATAAGTGCCAGATTCTAATAACTGAAAAGCGCGTTGTCCGTCCAAAGCAGTTTCAGTCTCGTATCCTTCATATTTCAGTTCTAATTCCAATACTCTTGCAAGCTTTTCTTCATCTTCCACAATTAAAACAGGAGTCAATGCGATCCACCACCTTCTCTATATCATGATTCATTTATTACAGCGCTGAACATATCATTGTGCAAAAGTCTCACTTTATTAATATAGCACAAGTTGCGGAATACGGATAAATGAATGAAATAGTTATTGACTTTTTCTGATTGCTAGATTAACATAACTATTAATTACATATCTATTCTTATCCAGAGAGGTGGAGGGACTGGCCCGGCGAAGCCTCAGCAACAGACAGACTTATTGTACTGTGCTAATTCCAGGAGCTTTTGCTGAAGATAAGAAGAGCCGTGAAACGTCATGAAACCTCTTCTTATTATAAGGAGAGGTTTTTTCACTGTTATTTTAAGAATAGGTAAATACATATGGAGAGTAGGATCATTATGACAAAGACCGTAAACTTAGCCCCATTCAGGGCTGACCATGTAGGAAGCTTATTAAGACCAGAGAGATTAAAACAGGCACAGACTGATTACAAACAAGGGAAAATTTCACAGGATCAGTTAAATGAAGTGCAGATCGAAGAAGTAAAGAGAATCGTAGATAAGCAAATAGAAGCAGGGTTAGAGCTTGTTACAGATGGTGAGTTCAGAAGGTTATGGTGGCATACGGATTTCATGGAAAATTTAACAGGTTTTGAAGGATATGTCCCAGATCACGGATATCAATTCGCAGATTTGGAGACAGAGCCTTACAACGTAAGAAATATTGGGAAAATATCTTTTGATCCGGATCATCCTTTTATTCAACACTTTAAAGATTTTAAAGAAATCGTTGGAGATCGTGCTGTCGCAAAACAAACGATTCCAAGCCCGAACCAGTTTTTCTATCCGGATTTAAGGAACCATGATTTTTATCCTGACATTGAGGATTTTACAAAAGATATTATTCAGGCATACAAGGATGCTGTAAAAGCATTTTATGATGCGGGTTGCCGTTATCTTCAATTTGATGATGTATATATAGCGGGGCTTTCTTCACCTGATATGAGTTTTGAAGGGGATGTCTATAATCGTGACCAGTATATTGACCTTGCATTAAGAGTTGTCAACGGTGTACTGGAAGACAAACCGGAAGATTTAATTGTTACTACACATTTATGCCGTGGGAATTATCAGTCATCGTGGGCGTTCCAAGGCAGTTACGAATTAATTGCACCGACCTTATTTGCAAAGGAAAAAGTGGACGGGTTCTTCCTGGAATATGATGATGAAAGATCAGGCGGTTTCGAACCACTTGCAGAGATACCTAAAGGTGGAGCAAGAGTAGTGGTGGGTGCTGTAACTTCTAAAACGGGAGAATTAGAAGATAAAGAAGCAATTAAGTCAAGAATTAAAGAAGCATCACAATATGTACCTCTTGACCAAGTTTGTCTAAGCCCTCAGTGTGGCTTTGCCTCAACACATCATGGGAATATATTGACAGAAGAAGATCAATGGAAGAAATTAAAATTTATTGTGGACGTCGCAAAGGAGATTTGGGGATAAAGCAAGGTTACTGTTCCCATATAAAGGAAAACCCGGACTATGAAAAGATGAATCATAGCCCGGTTTTTTTTATTATCAGTAATCTTTAATTTTGAAAATGCGCTCTTATCGCTTTTGTATCTTCTACTGCTTCGTTTAACATTTGTGCGAATCCTTCATTACTGTTAGTTAATACATCAATTGTTGCGCTCATTTCCTCTAAACTTGCTGAAGCCTGCTCAATAATTGCTGCAAGCTCATTGGTAGAGGCTTCTACTCCATTTGTCTGGCCCTGTACTTCTTCTGCAAGGAACGTAAAGTTCTGTAATGCACTCGTTAATGTATCAGTTGTTGTTGCTAAATTATTGAAATACCCCGTAATTTCATCAGTTGTCTGTAAACTGATAATAAAGTTTTGCATACTTTTATCCATTTGGGACACTGCTGAGTCATTTGCTTTATTTAATGCAGATAAATTGCTTGTGATTTTTTCGGTAGTCGAACCGGTGATATCAGCCAGTTTACGAATTTCGTCAGCGACAACTGCAAAGCCTTTTCCTGCTTCACCAGCTCTTGCCGCCTCAATGGAAGCATTTAATGCAAGCAAGTTTGTCTGTTCAGTAATTTCTTTTATATTGTCTGCAAACTGATTCGTTTCCTTGATCTTATCAGTTAATTCTGCAAAAGTTTTACTCAATTGACCGATAGTGTTTTCCATCTCCTGATTGTTACTGTTTAATGTATCCATTTTTTCTTTCCCTGCAGCAACAAGCTCACTGGATTTCGAAGAATCATTAAATAATGCTTCTGATGTTTGATGGACAATATCTACATTCTGTTTTGTATCATTCGTTGCATTGGAAATATCAGATATTTGTTCAGCTTGTGACTGACTTGCCTGGGAAATTTCCTGAATGGCATTATTCAGCTCATTTTGTTTTTCCAGGTTTTCCTGAAGCTGTATATTCGCCTTGGCAATTTTATCAAGAATATTTTTAACGGATTCTCTAACTAACTGACTTTGTTCTTCTTTCTCTTTGCTGTCTTTTTCTGAAGTGGATAACAGCTCTGACAGTCTATTCATCTTTTCATCTGTCATTTTAATGACAAAGTAAAAAATAATTCCTGTTAAAATCTGAATCAAAATAGAGTATTGAAATAATTGCTGCATTACTTCATTGGACTTATCCATCACATAGTAATTAGACAGTAAAACAACCAAACCAAGAATAAAGCCTGATAAAAATATTTTTCTATCCATTTGGATTGCTGAAAAAAGTGATAGAAAAACTAGAATTAAGAAAACCGAAGCACTTGAGCCCTGATAAATGATAAAAAGTAACATGGATAAATAAAAAATAAAAACGAACAAATATGGGAGAATTCCTGGTTTCTTCAAGATCTTTTGAAATAAGAAATATGCCCCCAATATAATAACTAGCTGTACGGCATAAAAGATAGTAGTAACTGTTTCATTTGTTGAAAGTGCTAACACCAGACCTGTGACTAAAGTAATACCCATCATAAAAAGCATTAGGGTGTTTTTCCTGTTTGTATCCTTTTGTTTGAATTCATGAACTAGTTCCATTTGCGTTCTCCTCTTTGATTTATATGTAAATTTGTCCTATTAACAGTATAAGTGTATAGGCATAAAGTTTCAATATGAATTCTGCGAAATACGTCTCTTTTTCACTATCTATGTAGTTTGTCCAGTAATTCTTCTCTTTTCCTAATGCCTTAAATGTCTACTTTATCTAGGAAGTTCTTTGGCAAAACGTTTCCGCACTTCTGTTAACTGCTCCAGCCTTTCAATATTCTTATCTTCCTCCCGCATACCAAGTGAAACCATAATATTTTCCAGTAGTAAAGTTGGTGCAATCATTGAGTGAAATTCATTTGCATCACCTCTGCTGGCAAACAAGGTTACAGTTGCTGAATGAGAATAATCTGCAACTAACTGATCTGTAATTAAGATGGTATGGTAATGAATCTCCCGCTGAAATTGAAGCAGAACTTTCACTTCTGGCAGGAGTCTTGCAAAACCGAAAAGGATAACAACATCGTTTCTTTTCAAATGAATCATCTCCTCGAATAATTCATTTCCCTGACATTGAAAGGTATGGATGGACTTACCGAAACGCCGTATGCGATATACAAGCAGTTCACCAAGTCCCTTTGAGGGTCCCTGAGCTAATACATAAATATTTTCGGCATGCTGAAGCAGCTCAATCGCTGAGTTGAATTTTTGCGGATCAATATGCTCGATTGTTTCCTGCAGTAATTCTACACTTTTTTCAAGAGTTAAGTATATGTTCTGTTTTAACCCTTTCTTCTTCACATTTTTCATTTTGCCAGCAGGTGAAACAGCCAGTTCCTCTCTGACTGCATGTTTAAAAGCCTTAAGATTTACGAATCCTACTTTATTCCAAAATCTTGAAACAGTAGCGATACTGACACCAACTTCTTCAGCGATTTCTTTTTCTGTTGAAAGTAAAACCTGCTGCTGATGTTTCTGTATATAGTCCGCAATTCTAATCTGGCTTTCTGTTAATGAGTAATGTTCCCATTGAAAGCTTAGCATCCTCATTCACTCCTTTTTTTTCTATCATTCTAGCAACCATCTGAACATGTGCAATGGGAATGAAAGAAAATTTACATAATGATAATAAAAGTTAACAAATTTACAGGGAATTAACTTTGTTGAAAAATCTGGTTAACAAATCATCTATACAATAAAAGTATCTAAACAAGGGAGGTAAGAAAATGGGTACACAAACATTAAACAATCGTT
Source organism: Gracilibacillus ureilyticus (assembly GCF_900111195.1). Classification (GTDB taxonomy): domain Bacteria; phylum Bacillota; class Bacilli; order Bacillales; family Amphibacillaceae; genus Gracilibacillus; species Gracilibacillus ureilyticus. The sequence continues at coordinate 38,606 of NZ_FOGL01000024.1, read as the reverse complement.
ACACTTTAACACAGTCACAAAAGATGATGGTTTTTATTTTGTCCATGTCGCTGTATGGGTTGTCCAACATGATTACAGAATTAGTACCAAGCGCATACTTAGGGCCGATTGAGTTCTCAATTGAGTATTTCGCCTTTATACCTTTAACTTTATGTATTTTGTTCCATCCACTTTATGCAGCGATTGGTGCTTCATTAGGAGAAGTCATTTTCGGAGAGATTATGCTTGGGCAATTTGGCGGTTTTGGAGAACTGGAAAAATTTATTGCTTTTTCATTAGCAATGTATATCGCAGGTACCTTTGTGCGGGATCCGAAGAACAGGAAACAGGTGGCGGCCGCTGCATTATTAGGTGTCATTATCCATCAGGCGATCAGTGCAACAGTGGACATTCTAAAAGTATGGGTTGGTGTGGAGGAATTGGAAGCTGTTCCTGGATTGGCAGAAAGTGTTGTAGTGATCGAAGGTTTTTCATTTCTGAATGATGTTCTCTTTTCTGGCATCCTTTTTGCACTGCTTCCAACGGTCTACCTTGTACCAAGGCTTTACGGTAAAATCGAGCCACTGCTCGGAATGAAACCACGGGACCGTAATGACAGATATTCGTTAACCGAAATTATCGGACCACGACTTATTGCAACTGGGATCCTGCTTGCCGCAGCTGCTTTTCTGTTCGAATTTCTATCTGAATCTGGTTTTAATGTCGAATGGGAAGCAGATTTTTTAGAAACATACGGTGACTGGTTTATTTTCGTCAGTCTGGGTGCTGCATTCATTGTTGCCCTGATTACAATTTCCGTGATGTTAAGTAAGAAAAGGAAGACTCAACATTTGAAGAATGCTAAGAAGGAAGAGAAAGTATCATAATGAAGCCGATTATTGAAATAAAAAACGTGAAATATCAATATCCCGGGGCAGACAAGCCTGTATTAAATCATGTTAGTTTATCTGTAGATAAAGGTGATTTTGTTGCAATATTAGGTGGGAACGGCAGCGGGAAATCAACTTTATGCAAGCTAATTAACGGGTTAATTCCCCATTATTATGTTGGGGATTACTCTGGGGAAGTACTTGTAAAAGGGATGGCAGCAGAAAAACACAAAGTGGCAGAGTTATCCAGACATGTTGGCTATGTTTACCAGGATTTCGAGAATCAGATAGTCAGTCCAAAAGTGATAGAGGATGCGGAGTTTGCTCCTCTGCACTATGGATTGGCCGATTATCATGAGCGTGCTGTCCATGCACTGGACGTAGTCGGGTTAATCGATCAGCAGCATAAGTTTATTTGGCAATTAAGCGGCGGTCAAAAACATTTACTGGCATTGGCAAGTATTCTTTCATTAAATCCTGACATTATCATAATGGATGAGCCTGTTGCCCAGCTTGATCCGCAGCATGCCAGGGAGATTTATGATATTTTGAAAAAGCTGAATGATGAGGGAAAAACGATTATTGTAATTGAGCATCATACAGAATTTGTAGCAGCTTATGCAAGAAATGTCATTTTAATGGATCAGGGAGATGTGCTTTTTAAAAAGCCGGTGAAGGAGGCTTTGAATGAAGTAGATGTTTTGCTTGAACATCAGATTTACCCCCCGCAAGTGACACAAGCTGCAGCTAAGATTGGTACCAGTGGTATATTGCCAATCACTATAGGTGAGGCAATACCGTTGATGGCTAGTATAGTTGAATGTGAGCAGAATACTGTGCATAAATTGCGTACAGAAGACAAACCGCTCGTAACATTTGAGGATGTAACCTTTTCCTATAAAACAATTACGAGAGAAAGAGATCAAGTTTTACATGATGTTAATTTAACCATTCATCAAGGGGATTATATTGCATTGGTCGGTAATAATGGTGCTGGCAAATCTTCCTTAATGCGTTTAATTACAGGACTTGTGAAACAGGAGAAAGGACAAATTGCATTAGATGGAAAAGATGTTAGAAAAACACCGCCAGAGCATCTTGCGGAGATTGTTACATATATTCACCAGAATCCTGAGCATATGTTTATCGATGATTGTGTTAAAAAAGATATCGGTTTTTATATGAAGGCAAGAAAAGATCCCAGAACAGAAGAGAAAGTTGCAAATTTATTAAAACAGTTTGAGTTAACCGATCTGGCTGAGAGGGACAGCAGGCTGCTGAGCGGAGGCCAGCAGAGGAGGGCTTCACTGGCTGTCGGTGTGGGGATGCAGCCGAAACTGATGCTTTTGGATGAACCAACTGCTAATCTGGATATAGCTACAAGAAAACATATTACGAGGATTCTCGAAGAATTAAAGACACAGCTGCAGGCCGTAGTTATTGCTACACATGATATGCAATTGGCATGCGAATTTGCAAACAGAATAATTGTCATGCATGAAGGGCGTATTATTCATGATGGAACGAAAGCATCTGTTTTCACCAATCATAATTTACTGAAAAAGGCCGGGTTAAATCCGCCCCAGATTTTCACATTAGCTAAGAAATTAGGTTGGGAGAGGCCGGTATATACGGTCGATGATTTTATAGAATTATACCAAAGTAAGGAGGCATGGGATGGAGTACACGCGTAAATTTACTGAAAAACTCTCGGTAGAGCAGGTGAAAATAGAATTATTAAACACTGCTTACGGAAATGGTGGTACGTTTTTTGCTAAATTAGATCCTCGTACACTATTTTTATGGTATGCCTATTTCGGAATCTTTCCATGGTTCATTCATGAAGTCATGGTATTAATCGGCATGTTCCTTTTTATGCTTGTTACAACATATGTTGCGCGAATCAGCCCGTTAATTATTTTTATTCTCTGCCTCGGATTACTTGGACAGGGAGGATATTTACTCATTGCTTCTTTATTTTTCGGTGGAGATTGGACGTCCATACTTCCATTACTCATACTAACGCTGAAATTATCTGTCATATCCCTTGCAAGTATTACAGTCTTTTGTTCAATGAATCCTGAGAAGCTAAGTAATGGTTTATTAAAAATTGGCCTGCCTGGTCAGATATCTTTTAGCATTGCCTACGGTTACCGGATGCTTCCTACATTACTAGAAGAATATCACCATGTCTTTCAATCGTTCAGACTGCGTGGCAAGGCACCTGAAAAGCATGGTTTTCTTTATATAAACACGATTGCATATTTTATTAAATTAGCAGTGTTATCCTTTTATCCCTTGCTGTTATCAACAGCGAAGCGGGCAAGAACAACAGTGGAGGCATTGGAAACGAAGGGAAGTATGTATGGTTTTAACCATATAGAAGTGAAGAAACTGAAACTTGCTGGTTTGAAAATGAAAAAGCGAGATTACTATTTTTTAGCGGGGTCTCTTGTTTATATGATCAGTTTGTTTCTGTTTTTATAAGGAAGGGGTTTTAAGATGATTATTGATTTTCACAGCCATGTAAAAATATCAAAAAAATCAGCCTTTATGCCGGAATATTTTCAGGAAATGATGCATGAGGCAAAAAATGCGGGTTTAACTGCATTGGTAATGACAGAGCATTTTAACACAAGCCGTTTTCATGATATTTATGAGTATATGGATAAACAATATCCATACATGAATGGATATTATCAAATCGGGGGATTAAAACTGTTCCCGGGGATAGAGGTTGATGTAATAGAAAATGGGCATATACTGCTGGCAGGTACAAGGGAAGACGTCTTGTTTATCCGCGAAAAACTAACCAGTCATTTGACAGAAGAGAAGTTCATCAATTTTGACAAGTTAATGCAATTAGCAGATCTGCGGAAAATGCTGAAAATTGGTGCACATCCATACAGGGAAAGCACTCCTCTTGCAAGAAATGTGAGTACTGACCAATTGAAAAAACTAGATGCTCTCGACTTAAATGGAAAAGACCTTTACGCTAAAGGCACTGCTGTCTGCAAGAAAGAATTAAAGGAATTAGCTGAAGAATTAAATTTGCCGATTATAGGCGGAAGTGACACACATCAGTTTCTTCAATATGGAAGTGTCCTCAATAAGTTTCAGAAAGACTGTGAAACAATAGAGGAGATAAAGCGGGAGGTTATCCACGGGAATTACGCGACAGAAATTGCAGAGCAGCTGAATTTGAAAGTGAAAGCAGCGACGCTTGTAAAAAAATATATGAAAAAAAGTCTGATAGACCAGCCATTACCGGTTTAATGTCAAACTGCATTAATAGAAATACTATTGATGCAGTTTCTTTTTCATGGCGCTAACCTTCTGCCCCCCACTGCTGGTAACACTCTATATCTTAAAACAGCAACAAACCTATCGAAAGTTCTCATAATTCCCCATCAGATTGCTATGATATAATATGATGAAACAGGAGGGGATTGGATGAGTACAGGAGATTCAGATAATTTAATGCATTTGTTACATTTGCATCATTCATCCTTTTTACAGAGTCATGTAGCGCATGCTATTGGGCTGGAGATGTACATTCGGTCAAAACAAATTAACTCAAAAGAGGATTTACACTCATTTTGCAAAAGTTATATAGGAAGTTACTTATTATATAATGATGCGATTATGATAAAAGAAATATTTCAGGCATTAAGCAAGCAGGATTGGAATCGGATCATCTATTTATCGGGAATTTATAATGCAAGTAAAAATGTGATAGAAATAAAGAAATCAAGCAGGCAGGCAGGAAACCGTTTACTGGAGAGAATGCAGTCAATTAAAAACTCGTCACTTTTAGACAGATGGGCTGATGAAATTAACGTAAAAAACCATTTAAATCATTATTTAATTGTTTACAGTATTTATGCATTTGAAAATGATTTTGATCTGTTTCTCACCATTCAGTCCTATATGTACTTCGCTTTAACGAATCTGGTGGAACATGCCATTCGAGTAATTCCGTTAGCACCTAAAGATGGAGAAACCGTTATTTTCGCATTACTTGATGATATTAAGAAGGCGACGAAAGCTGCTGCCGGGTTATGTTTGGAGGATTTAACCAATACTTCAGTAGGCCTTGAGATTTCTGCAATGCAGCATAAGTATTTATTATCGAAATTGTTTTTGTAGCAGGGAGGGACAGGGATGAATCCGGAAAAGTTGATGGGGCGTTTTCAGAAAGTGAACTTAATGGAGTATAATGGAACGGGACAATTGAAATTGGAGAAAACAGACAAAACACATCGGATATTTACAACATATCATGTTACAGGTCTTAATAAAACGGGAAATAAGCAACCTGCAGATATCAATTTTATCGTGATGAAAGGTTCCAATATAGCCATTTCACCTGAAAAGCCGTATGTGGTAAAACCTGGGAATACACATGAGCAGCAAATATCTCTTCAGATAGAAGAAGAAGCACTGCTTGTTTGGAATAATCAGGAGGTTATTTTTACTCCAGGTACAAATTTCACACAGCGGGTGAAAGTATTATTAAATGGTAACGCGGAATTCGTCTGGGCCGAGATTGTCCATCTTACAGAGAAGAAAGACTATCATTATACAACATTGATGGAAATTCTAGTTGGAGATGAATGTCTGGCATTTGATCCGGTAACCTTTTCATCAGAAAATGAATTAATGGATAATCATGGAATAATAGAAGACTTTACCTATACAGCAACAGTCTGGTACATAGCAGAACAATTACCATTTGACGAGTGGGATGTTCTTGAGAGAATATCACAGGCTAAGAATCACAGAGCAGGGATGACCGATTTGGATGGCAAAGGAATTCTCATTCGCTGGTTATCCAAAGACCTGAGACTGTTAAAGCAGGAAGTTCAGGATGTGATGGCATTTTTTGACCAGAAAATTACTGAAATACGGAAATGGCGTGTATAGGAAGACACTATTCAAAAGAAAACAGGAGGATTCGAATGAAGTTAACTGCTGTCGGTGTTTGGGGAGGCTACCCGAAAGTAAATAGCGCTACGTCTGCTTTTTTAGTGGAGTATAATGGATTTCAATTATTATTCGACTGCGGCAGCGGTGTTTTAGCCGCATTGCAAAATTATATACCTGTTCAGCAGCTGGATGCAGTCATTGTTTCCCATTATCATCATGATCATATAGCAGATATTGGCCCACTTCAATACGCAAAGTTAATTCAAAATCAGTTAAATGGGACCGAAAATACGTTGCCAATTTACGCCCATAACCGGGATAAATCTGCTTTCAAACAATTAACATTTCAGCAGCATACGAAAGGCTTTGCTTTGGAAGAAGATGATTGTATAAAATTAGGGCCATTTACAGTTCGAACAATAAAAACGAATCATCCAGTTTTCTGTCTTGCAATTCGATTGGATGCTGGCGGGAAGTCGATCGCCTTTACAGCAGATACGGAATGGTCAGATGCGTTGATTCCATTCATAAAAGAAGCCGATTTCTTAGTCTGTGAAGCTAACTTGTATGAAGGAATGGAAGGGAATATTCCTGGCCATCTTAGCGGAAGACAAGCAGGAATGCTAGCTAAAAGAGCAAATGTTAAAAAGTTAATTCTGACACATTTGCCGCACTTCGGAGATTTACATAACTTACTGGCAGAAGCGAAAACCAGTTTTTCCGGAGAAGTGGTGCTGGCAGAAGAAGGAAAAGTATATGAGGTGACAGACTAGTCATACCCTGATTTCTTTTTGAATGAACAATTCTTACCACATAGAAAAAGCGAGTGTACATTACACTCGCTTTTTATTATTTAGATTCATACCCTGATGCGAAGATTGCTGCAAAGAATGTTATACATACTCCTATAATTAATGCTAGACCCATGGATGATCCTCCTTAATTTTTAATGCCGTTTTCATGCTTTTACTTATTATACCCAATATATCTGGATTTGTGAAGTTTTGTTCGGAAATTTTACTGACAGTTAATATCGAATTGAGAATCATTTTTTAAACAGAATTTACATACATATAGAGAAAGCATACGAAAATCTCGTTCGCTACTGGGAGGGTATCTCATGGATATATTAAGCAAGGTACAGCAATACCGTGAAAAACAGGATGCATTAAAGTGGGAAGGGACTTTTGCGGAGTATTTAGATTTATTAAAGGAGCGCCCTTATTTAGCACAGTCTGCTCATTCAAGAATTTATCAGATGATAAAGGATGAAGGAGTGGAGGAAGCTGAAGGTGTGAAAAAATATAATTTCTTCAGCGGGCAGTTATTTGGCCTTGAAGAAGCGTTGGAAAAGTTAGTGGAAGAGTACTTCCATCCGGCAGCAAGAAGATTGGATGTTAAGAAAAGAATTTTACTGTTAATGGGTCCGGTTAGTGGAGGAAAATCGACCTTGGTAACGATGCTGAAAAGAGGGTTGGAGAAGTATACACTGACAGACCATGGTGCGGTTTTTGCGATAAAAAACTGTCCGATGCACGAAAATCCGCTTCATTTGATTCCACAGCATTTACGTAAAGATTTTGAGGATGAATACGGTATTCGAATTGAAGGGAACTTATCCCCATTAAATCAGTTACGATTAGAAGAGGATTACAATGGGAAAATTGAAGATGTTTTAGTTGAGCGGATTTTCTTTTCAGAAGATAAACGAGTTGGTATTGGTACATTTAGTCCATCTGATCCTAAGTCACAAGATATTGCAGATTTAACCGGTTCTATCGACTTTTCTACGATTGCCACATATGGATCCGAGTCAGATCCGCGTGCCTATCGGTTTGATGGGGAATTAAACAAGGCAAACCGCGGACTCATGGAGTTCCAGGAAATGTTGAAATGTGATGAGAAGTTTTTATGGCATTTATTGTCCTTAACACAAGAAGGGAATTTTAAAGCAGGCCGATTTGCGTTAATATCTGCAGATGAAATGATCGTTGCTCATACGAATGAAACAGAATACCGGTCTTTTATATCAAATAAGAAGAATGAGGCCCTTCATTCACGGATGATTGTTATGCCGATCCCTTATAATTTAAAAGTAGATGAAGAGGAAAGAATTTATCGCAAGATGATTGAAGAAAGTGATATGAAAGAGGTTCATATTGCACCACACACACTGAAAATTGCAGCAATGTTTACTATTTTAACGAGATTAAAAGAATCGAAGCAAAACAATATCAGTTTATTGAAGAAATTGTATTTATATAATGGCCAGGATGTGGAAGGATTCAGTGACCAGGATGTGACCGCATTAAAGAAAGAATTTTCAGATGAAGGGATGGCCGGAATAGATCCCCGCTATGTGATTAACCGTATCTCATCAACAATCATTCGGAAAGAAATGCAGGCGATTAACGCATTGGATGTGTTACGTTCGCTGAAGGACGGATTAGATGATCACCCTTCAATAACAAAAGAACAGAAAGAGGATTATCTTGATTTTATTTCGATCGCAAGAAAAGAATATGATGAATTAGCTAAAAAAGAAGTGCAAAAAGCATTTGTTTATTCGTATGAAGAGTCTGCAAAAACATTAATGAATAATTATTTAGATAATGTGGAGGCATTCTGTAATAAAACAAAGCTGGAAGATCCGTTAACAGGGGAAGAGATGCAGCCAGATGAAAAATTGATGCGCTCCATCGAAGAGCAGATTGGAATATCGGAGAATGCGAAAAAGCCGTTCCGGGAAGAAGTGCTGATTCGAATCTCTGCCTATGCTAGAAAAGGGAAAAAGTTTGATTACCAGTCACATGAACGTTTGCGTGAGGCAATTCAAAAAAAGCTGTTTGCTGATTTAAAAGACGTGGTGAAAATTACGACATCGACAAAAACACCTGATGAACAGCAGCTGAAAAAGATGAATGAGGTTGTGGCGACATTAGTTGATGAATATGGATATAACTCTCAATCTGCCAATGATCTGTTAAGATATGTAGGTAGTCTGTTAAACCGGTGATCCGCCCACTGAATCATGGCGCGAAAGAAAAAGAGAGCGAAGGTCTTCAGCCACTCTTGATAACCTGTCACATACGAATATTAAGCCCATTACGGAGCAGCGCTTCAATAAAAATTCTCATAACCGTGACCACAATTTACGGTTATGAGAATTTCTTTGTATTTGCTTCTTAATACTACAGCACATCATCCCATCCCTAAGAGATCATCCAAGGTTCTGTTTTCCTAGTGAAAATTAACTAGATAATTATATATATTGTTCTATAAGACCGGTCATAAAAAATCTCCAAATCGTTCCCGATAAAGTTATAAATGTTTGTTTTATCGAAAAGAATGCCGCTTTTTAAAGCGTTTTATTTCAAATCGGATTATTTATTAAAAATAAAAAAATAATCCTCACTTTTCTGTTGTTTCCCATAGTAAAATAGGTTATATTTATGGGTGTAATGATTTATTGTTACAGATATTTGGATGGGAGTTAAGTTAAGCGGAAGAAAGTGACTTCTAATGGGGGTATAAGACGTGACACAGCAGGGATCCAGTGAAACATTCTGGAAAAAATTTTACGGTCCAAATATGGGCTATTTAGAGGAACAGTATGAGCTTTATTTAGAAGACAGGGATTCTGTTGATCCGACACTACAGGAAATGTTTGATCAATACGGAGCCCCGCAACAATCAGGTAATGATGCTAAAGAGGTCGCAAATGGAAGTGGTCTGTCGTCGCAAATAATTGCAAAACATTTAACCTCAGCAATCAAACTTGTTGAGGCTATTAGACGTTACGGTCACTTGAAAGCTACCATTTACCCGGTAACTGCAGGAAAATACAGTGACACGACTTTAGTCGATCCGGAACATTATGGTCTTAATAAAGAGATTTTGGAAGCGATTCCGGCTGATTGGGTTTGGGATGGATCAGTGCAGGGAGTGGATACAGCCCAGGGCGTTGTGGATTATTTAATGTCACAATATGCTGGCACAATCTCTTTCGAATATGATCATGTTAACAATGATGAGGAACGCTACTGGTTCCAGAAAAATATTGAATCCGGGGATTACCGATTTAATTTTAGTGATGAAGAGAAAAAACAGTTACTTAGTCAAATTGTCGATGTAGAAGGGTTTGAAAATTTCCTTGCCAAGACGTTCGTTGCGCAAAAGCGTTTCTCAATTGAAGGGCTGGAAATGATGGTACCAATCTTGGATCGCATGGTTCAAAAATCTTTCTATGATGAAACAGAAGAAATACTAATGGGAATGGCTCACCGCGGGAGATTAAGTGTGTTAACACATATCCTTGGAAAACCGTATGATAAGTTGTTTTCTGAGTTTCACCCATCCGCGGATAAGGAACTAATACCAACGTCCCCTGGTTCACGTGCCATTACTTATGGGTGGACAGGAGATGTGAAATATCACTTTGGGGCGAAACGCCAGCTTGGTGAAGAAAAGCCGTCTCCAACAAAGATAACATTAGCACATAACCCTTCCCACCTGGAATTTGTCAATCCGGTAGTGGAAGGTTTTACGAGAGCAGCACAGGATTTCCGCTTTCAGAAAGGTAAGCCGGAACAAAATACGAAAAAAGCTTTTAGTATTTTAATACATGGGGATGCAGCATTTATTGGTGAAGGTGTAGTTGCGGAAACATTTAATTTAAGTGCATTACCAGGATATAAAACCGGTGGTACCATGCATATTATTGCAAATAACCTTGTCGGTTTCACTACAGGTCAGGAACAAGGAAGGTCTACCAGATATGCCAGTGACTTGGCTAAAGGGTTTGAAGTGCCAATTATCCATGTAAATGCAGATGATCCTGAAGCGTGTATTTCAGCAGCATTGCTAGCATATGATTATCGCAGTAAATTTGAAAAGGACGTACTGATCGATTTAGTTGGTTATCGCCGCTATGGACATAACGAAATGGATGAACCGAGAGCGACACAGCCAAAACTGTATAAAGCAATTGACAGCCATCCTACTTGTGCGAACATTTATGCGAAGCGTCTTCAGGAGCAGGGAGTTATCGGTGAAAATACGCTCGAAGAAATGAATGAAGCTGTTTTTAATAAACTACAGGAAATCTATGATCAAATGACAGAAAGTGTGAATGAAAATCCTGAAGCAATGCCGGTTCCTCAAGCATTACAACAAGGTTTAGGTGATATAGAAACAGCCGTGCCTAAAGATTTATTACTGGCACTGAACAAAGGGATGTTAGAACGTCCTGAGGGATTCTCGGCATTTAAGAAGCTGGAGAAAATCCTTCAGAAACGCCATAACACCTTTGAAAAAGAAATGAAGGCAGATTGGGCAGTTGGGGAAGCATTAGCATATGCCTCCATTCTGCAGGATGGCATTCCTATCAGATTATCAGGGCAGGATTCTGAGCGGGGGACATTTGCCCACCGTCATCTCGTATTACATGATGTGGACACGAATGAAACATATTGTCCATTACATGGTTTAAATGAAGCGAAAGCAACTTTTGATGTGCATAACAGTCCATTATCGGAAACAGCAGTGCTTGGATTCGAATACGGATATAGTGTAAAAGCACCAAAGACACTTGTAATATGGGAAGCTCAATTTGGTGATTTTGCAAATGCTGGTCAGGTGATTTTTGATCAATTTATTTCATCTGCTCGTGCGAAGTGGGATGAGCGATCCAATATGGTCATCCTATTACCACACGGCTATGAAGGCCAGGGGCCAGAGCACTCCAGTGCGAGAGTAGAGAGATTTTTAACAATGGCTGCAGAAAATAACTGGATTGTTGCAAATGTAACATCAAGTGCGCAATTCTTCCACCTTATGAGACGTCAGGCTGCACTGGTGGATAGTGAAGCAGCACGGCCGTTAATCGTGTTAACACCGAAGAGCTTACTAAGAAGTCCGCGGGTAGTGTCAACGATCGATGAATTTACTTCAGGTAAATTTAAACCGTTGATGCAACAGCCGGGACTGGAATGGTCCTCTGAAAAAGCGAAACGCCTTGTCATTGGTACAGGGAAAGTAATGGTGGATATTGAGGAAAAAATGAGTGAAAACACGGAAGCTTATGAAGATATTCATGTACTAAGGCTTGAGCAGATTTACCCATTCCCTCAAGAGGATGTATTGAACGTAATTGAAGCGTGTCCAAATTTAAAAGAAGTAGTATGGGTTCAAGAAGAACCAAGAAATATGGGTTGCTGGAATTTTGTCAAAGAATTGTTATTCCGTATGTTGGAAGATAAGTCAATTGAATTGCATTATGTTGGTCGATGTGAACGCTCATCACCATCCGTAGGTGACCCGCATATCCATAAAACGGAGCAAAGACGCCTGGTAAAAAGAGCATTAGAGCTGTCTGAAGGAGGAGAATCCAATGAAGGAAATTAAGGTCCCGGAATTAGCAGAATCTATTACAGAAGGTACAATTGCGGAGTGGTTAGTGAGCGAGGGTGACTCAGTTGAAAAGGGTGACCCCATCTGCGAACTTGAAACAGATAAAGTAAATGTAGAAGTAAATGCAGACTATGCCGGTGTTGTTGCAGAATTAGTCAGAGACGCCGGTGATGATGTAGAGGTTGGCGAAGTAATCGCTAAAATTGATGAGAACGGCGAAGCAGGAGGCAGTGCTAAGGAAGAGACTCCTGCTCCTGAAAAGGAAGAAAAGAAACAGCAAGAGAAAAAAGAAGAGGCACCAGCTTCTTCTCCAAAACAGCCTGAACCGAAAACAGGTAAGGATCAAAAAGTTATTGCTTCTCCTGCAGCAAGAAAACGTGCAAGAGAACTGGGCATTGACCTTAATCAGGTAGTTCCAAGTGATCCTTTAGGCCGTATACGTCCTGAAGATGTGGATAACCTTTCCAAAGCAGCTAAGGCAGATAAGAAAGAATCAGCATCTCCGAATAAGCAGAAATCTGCAGGCAGCACGAGCAATAATCAGCAGGAATTTGATAAACCGGTTGTTCGTGAGAAAATGACTCGCCGTCGACAGACTATTGCTAATCGGTTAGTTGAAGCACAGCACACTGCAGCAATGCTCACTACCTTTAATGAGGTGGATATGTCAGCAGTGATGAAACTTCGCAGTGAGAGAAAAGATAAGTTTGTAGATAAGCATGGTGTAAAACTTGGCTTTATGTCATTCTTCACGAAAGCAGTTGTGGGAGCATTGAAAGAATTCCCTTATATTAATGCTGAAATTCAGGAAAATGAAATTATTCTGAAAAAATATTATGACATTGGAATAGCAGTATCTACTGATGATGGATTAGTTGTTCCGGTTGTAAGGGATGCAGACAGATTGGATTTTGCCGGTATTGAATCAGAGATTGCAAGACTTGGCACAAAAGCAAGAAATAAAGAATTGCAGCTTGGCGATTTGCAAGGTGGTTCATTTACGATTACAAATGGCGGTATTTTCGGTTCATTGCTCTCCACACCGATTTTAAATACTCCACAAGTTGGTATTCTTGGAATGCACTCAATCCAGAAGCGTCCAATAGTTATGCCGGATGATTCTATTGAAGTCCGTCCAATGATGTATATCGCATTATCATATGATCACAGAATAGTAGATGGCAAGGATGCTGTACAATTCCTTGTACGTATTAAGCAATTACTTGAAGATCCATATGACTTGTTACTAGAAGGATAATTACAGGAAACACCCATTAACAGTTCACAACCTGTTGGTGGGTGTTTTTTATATGAGCAGAGTCATGGTTAAAGAATAACAAAATGAATCAAATGAAAAAATCTGCCTTTTTGTTTATCTTTTTTCAATTGGCTGCATACAATAAAATAATACAAGCAGAGGAGGGGATAGGATGGCTGATTTTAACTTTGTAATTGCGGAAGAAGATTGGTCCCTCCATAGAAAAGGATATGATGACCAAAAGAGACACCAGGATAAAATAAAGGATGCAATAAAAAAACGCCTTCCTGATATCATTAGTGAAGAAAGTATTATCATGTCGAGAGGGAAAGAAATTGTCAGAATTCCGATTCGTTCATTGGATGAGTATAAGATCAAGTATAACCAGTCTAAAAATAAACATGTAGGTCAAGGTGATGGTGACAGTAAAGTCGGTGACGTTATCGCACAGGATGGGAAACCGTCCAAAGGAGATGATTCCGGCAATGCTGGCGACCAGCCCGGTACAGATTATTATGAGGCAGAAGTAGACTTTGAAGCACTGGAAGAAGCCTTTTTTGATGAACTGGCATTACCAAATTTGGAACAGAAAGAAAAAGATAATATTACAGTTACTGATGTGGAGTTTAAAGACATTAGGAAAAAAGGTTTAACTGGTAATATAGATAAAAAAAGAACGATGCTTGCATCGTACCGGAGAAATGCCCTAGAAGGAAATCCATCTTTTACACCCATTTATCCGGATGATTTACGTTATAAAACCTGGGACAATGTGATTAAACCAGAGTCAAAAGCAGTAGTCCTTGCAATGATGGATACAAGCGGGTCTATGGGGCAGTTTGAGAAATATGTTGCAAGAAGTTTTTATTTCTGGACAATGCGCTTTCTAAGAAAAAAATATGAAACAGTGGATGTAGAGTTCATCGCACATCATACAGAAGCAAAAGTGGTTGATGAAGAGGCTTTTTTTACAAAGGGAGAAAGTGGTGGAACAATATGTTCTTCTGCATATAGAAAAGCGTTAGAACTAGTCCAGGAAAAATACCCGGCAAGCCACTATAATATTTATCCGTTTCATATATCGGACGGGGATAATTTAACCTCTGATAATCGCCGATCTTTAGAAGCTGTATACGCATTGCTAGAACAAGCAAGTATGTTTGGTTATGGCGAAGTAAATCAGTACAATCGGTACTCCACTTTAACTCAGGCATTCAAAGATATTGAACATCCTAAATTCCGACAATTTGTCCTTCGCAGCAAAGAAGATGTATTCTATGCAATGAAACATTTCTTTCGGGAAGAAAGCTACTCTTTATAGGGTGGCTTTTTTTGTAGACTAATTCAAAAAAAAGTAACATATGGCAGAAAAATGGTGAAACTTTCTCCCGGTATTTATCGTCTAATATAATAAATGGGCGGAATGGGGAGAAGTTAATGAAAAAGTTATTAATAATTCTGGCTTTTATGTTAATGGTCACCGGATGCAGTAATGAATCATCTATCCCTGATGGTTTTCACAGTTATAAGAAAGGGGAAGTGGAATCAGCGGTGGATCAATTGGATTTCACACCTGAACTACCTCAGTTTGTACCTATTCTGGCAGAGATTGTTGTCACAGACCGGTTTATCGATATACAAACAGATAAGGAAGCTTTTGATATTACCATGTTTACAACAAGTAATGATATCTTTACGATTCAAATGTTTAATACTGAGAAAACTGAAGCTGCAGAAATCAATGAAGAAGTTGTACTAGATGATAAAACCAATGCATATTTCCGTGATCAGCCATACTCCAAAACATTGACATGGGAAAAGAACGGGATTACTTATAAATTGCAATACAGAAGCGGTGAACATACTTTGTCAAAGGTCGATTTAATAAAAGTAGCGGAGTCCTTCCAGCCCTCTTAATTAGTTTATACTCTTATCCTCCATAAATGCGATTATATTTTGATAGAAAAGGGAACGTTATAAGAGAAATAAAATTAAGAGGAGGAAATCTTGAGTGGGTATCATATTAGGGATTGTAGCAATTATCCTCGTTCTGGCAATCGCATATGCTATGAGTAATGACCGGAAAAAGATTAATTATACTAGTATCGGAATCATGTTATTAGCCCAGGTAATAACAACTTGGTTTATGTTTATGACACCTATTGGCGAAGCTATAATTAATTGGATTTCTGCATTATTTAACAAGCTGATTGAATTTGGTACAGAAGGTGTTAATTTTGTTGTTGGCGGTATTGAAGGCGAAGAGGTCTTTTTCTTTAATGTATTGCTGATAATTATTTTCTTTTCGACACTGTTGTCTGTACTGACATACTTAAGAATTTTACCATTTATCATTAAATATATCGGCTTTGTCATATCTAAAATTACAGGACTGCCAAAGGTAGAGTCTTTTAATGCGGTCAATAGTATGTTTTTTGGCCAATCAGAGGCATTGATTGCCATTAAATCTCAATTTCACCACCTGACGAGCAATAGACTGTACATTGTGAGTGCTTCAGCAATGGGATCAGTTTCTGCCTCCATTATCGGAGCCTACATGCAGATGTTACCTGCTGAATACGTGTTAGTTGCTATCCCGTTAAATATGTTCAGTTCCCTGATCATTGCCTCGATTATCGCTCCTGTTGACATAAAATCAGTTGATGATGAAATAAATGTGAAAGATGTTTCTGAAGCGAAAAGTTTTTTTGAAGCAATGGGAAATGGGGCATTAGATGGCGGAAGAATCGCATTAATTGTTGCAGCAATGTTAATTGCGTTTATTGCAGCTCTTGAGCTAGTCAACTTTGTTATTCAATTCATTTTCGCAGGTGTAACACTGGAACAAATTCTTGGCTATGTTCTATACCCGATTGGGTTCCTGATGGGAATTACACCAGGTGAGCTTGTTCAGGCGGGCGGAATCATGGGAACGAAAATTATTACAAATGAATTTGTAGCAATGTTGGATTTACAGCCATTAGTCGGAACATTATCGGAAAAAACTGTCGGAATTGTTTCCGTATTTCTGACCAGTTTTGCAAATTTTTCTTCGATCGGTATTATTGCAGGTACAGTTCAGGGTATCGATAGTGAGAAAGGGGCAGCGGTGTCAAAATTTGGTATGAAACTGCTGATAGGAGCAACCCTTGGTTCCATTCTTTCGGCAACAATGGCAGGGTTATTTCTATAATATAGTGAAGCACAAAGTCTCAAATGAGAGTTGTGCTTTTTTTGTACCATATGTAAGGAGGCATTACTGCAAAAATACATTAAGTCATCGAGTAACGTTCCAGGTTATTCTTATGTTAAAATTTTGTATAGATAATAAAAGATAAAAGTATTGGAGGAATAATATGAAATCGATAGCTGTATATTGCGGGTCCAGTCTGGGAAACTCTGAAGTCTACAAAAAAGGTGCTGTTGAACTTGGGAAGGAACTGGCAAAACGAAATATTACCCTCATTTACGGTGGATCAAGTGTTGGATTGATGGGAGTTATTGCAGATACTGTCTTGGAAGCGGGAGGGGAAGTGATCGGAGTAATTCCAACCGTATTGAGTGATAAAGAGATTGCCCATCAAAAATTAACGCAGTTATATACTGTCAGTACAATGCATGAGCGAAAAGCAAAAATGGCAGAACTAGCGGATGGATTTATTGCAATGCCAGGTGGTGCTGGAACTCTCGAAGAATTATTTGAAATCATAACATGGGGCCAAATTGGTATCCACAACAAACCGATTGGGTTATTAAATATACATAATTATTATAAACCATTGTCTCATCTGCTGGACCATATGGTAACAGAGGGCTTTTTGAAAGAGCAATTTCGGAATCTTGCAATTTTTCAGGAAAAACCTGCAATCCTTTTAGACCGATTTGATCAAAAACTGGATGTTTCATCCAAATAACCAGTGGAATAAACAATGAAGTAGCGAGGTGTTGGAGAATGAATAATTATCCCATATTTATAGATGGAACATGGCGGAAAACAAAAGAATCACTACAGGTACTGGATAAATACTCACAAAAAGTATATGCAACTGTCTCAACAGCAGGTAAAAAAGATGTTGATGATGCAATTTCAAGTGCGTTCCATGCATTTAAACGTCATCAGCTCTCCCCATATGAGAGATTTTCGATTTTGCAAAAAACATATCAGATTTTATTGGACAGAAAAGAAGAATTAGCAAAGATCATTGTAAAGGAAGCGGGAAAACCGCTCAAACAAGCACTGGCAGAAATAGAACGCTCTGCACAGACTTTTTTATTAGCAGCAGAAGAAGCGAAACGAGTACATGGAGAAGGTGTACCGGTCGATGCAGCACCAGGTTCTGAAAACAGGCTTGCATTTACGATAAAAGTTCCCGTCGGTGTTGTTGGTGCAATTAGTCCTTTTAATTTTCCATTAAACCTTGTGTCACACAAAGTAGCCCCAGCTCTTGCAGCAGGTAATGCAGTAGTGCTGAAGCCTGCGAGTAAAACGCCAATCTCTGCCTTAAAGTTAGCTGGAATTCTAGAAGAGGCAGGATTACCTGAAGGTTTACTTCAAGTAGTTGTTGGTTCAGGTTCCACAGTCGGAAAACAAATGATCGAGGATAAACGCATCAGCCTTTATACTTTTACTGGAAGTGCAGACGTCGGATTGAAGTTAAAACAGGAAACAGGCCTGAATCGCCTGATACTTGAACTTGGCAACAATTCTCCTGTTATTGTGGATAAGGAGGCAGACCTGGATCATGCCGCCCAAACCCTCGCAGGCCAGAGTTTTGCCTTTGCAGGACAGGTATGTATATCTGTACAAAGAATTTATGTCCATGAATCGGTTCATTCATCATTTATGAAAAAAATAATCAGCAATATCAAAAGGCTGAGCGTTGGTGATCCAGCCGATCCTGCCACAGATGTTGGTCCGATGATCTCTGAGAGTGAAGCAGAACGTGCGGAAGAATGGGTACAGGAAGCTGTATCTGATGGTGCAGAAATCGCATATGGAGGTAAGAGGGATGGTGTATTATTTGAACCGACATTGTTAACTAATGTAAATAAAAACATGCGGGTCGTGTGTGAAGAGATTTTTGCCCCGGTTGTAAGCATCATACCTTATACTGAGCTGGATGAATGTATTGCCGAATTAAATCAGTCTGATTATGGATTACAAGGCGGCATATTCACTCAGAATATTGATACAGCTTTTTATGCGGCCAAGCGAGTCGGGGTTGGCGGATTTATGATTAATGATGGTTCACAGTACCGTGTGGATCTGATGCCATATGGCGGTGTGAAGGATAGCGGAAACGGGAAAGAAGGACCAAAATATTCTGTTGATGAAATGACTGAAGAGCGGTTGATAGTAATGAACCTGAAATAATGGAGTATGAACTCGGAAGGCAGATGGAGAAATGCGTTTTCCGGGTTTTTAGCGTGAACTTTGTATTATCCCTGATCGGAAGTCTCACTTTATGAGATTCCGGAAAAAGTACATAGCATACATCGTTACTTGCGTGATTAGAATAGTTATAAGTATAATCATAAGCAAAGTATCAAGGAATTTGAACAGTTATCAGGAAGACAATACATAGCAGTTTAAAAAGAGAGGTAGACAATTGATGGAAAATAAACAAATAATCTTTACCGGAGGCGGAACAGCTGGCCATGTGATGGTGAATATTGCAATCATTCCGGAATTTATCAAAGAGGGCTGGACTGTCGATTATATTGGATCAAAAAACGGAATAGAAAGAGAATTAATTTCAAGTCTTGATGGCGTAAAATATCACCCTATATCGACAGGAAAGCTGCGGCGCTACTTTTCCAAAGAGAATTTTAAAGATCCTTTCAAAGTACTGAAAGGAACATTTCAGGCATACCGAATTATTGGAAAAAAGAAGCCGGCAGTTATTTTTTCAAAAGGAGGCTTTGTTTCTGTTCCTGTATTAGTTGCAGCGAGAATGCGCGGAGTTCCTGCAGTTATTCATGAATCTGATTACACACCAGGCTTGGCAAACAAGCTGGCCATCCCGTTTGCGAAAAAGGTGCTTGCAACATTCCCTGAAACAATGGATTACTTGCCTGAACAAAAAGCTGAATATATTGGAGCGGTAGTGAGAGAAGAATTATTCACAGGGAGCAGAAAGAAAGGGTATGAAATAACTGGATTAAACGCTGAAAAAAATGTCCTGTTAATCATGGGCGGAAGTGCGGGTTCAAAGAGAATAAATGAGGCCATCCGTGAAGGACTAGACCGTTTACTGAATGACTTTCACATCATTCACATTTGCGGGAAAGATAATTATGACAGCAGCTATGAAAGAGAAGGATATATACAGTATGAATATGTAAAAGATGAGTTGAAAGATTTACTGGCTATCACCGATCTTGTTTGTTCAAGAGCTGGATCGAATGCAATCTTTGAATTTTTAGCATTACATAAACCAATGTTACTAATTCCTCTATCATTGCAGGCAAGCCGTGGTGATCAAATTGTTAACGCACAGTCATTCGAAAAACAAGGCTATGCACATATCATAGAAGAGGAGAGTTTAACTACAGACTCACTTCATCAAGCACTAGTTCAATTAAAGAAGGATAAAATTGAAATCAAAGAGAAAATGAATCAATATAAATCGTCAGAAGCAAAAGAACAGGTGATTCAGTCAATCATTGATCAAGTGAGTAAATAATCTAGAATAAATATAAAACAGGCCATGTTAATTCAGCATGGCCTGTTTTATATTATAAGCTTTAGAATGGTAGTTCTAAAAATAAAGTAGCTCGATAAATTAATATACTTTTTAATGACTTTCATCCTAAATGTGTGAATATATAGACTCATAAAATAATTGGTGAAAGAGTAAGAAAACAAGTTAATTTGTAAAAATAAGCTCTTTAATATTTCAATTATGTTTCATTATTGTATTTTATATTACAGATTAGATATATTAACCTATTTTAGTGAATGATAAATTCGAATTACATAGTAAATCAGCTAATGTTAGTTTTTTTAAAAAAACTTATATTTCATCAAAATAACAGATGAATCGACAAATATAGATAGTGGTATACGAATCATTTTTTCAAAAATAAATATTTAATTGAAGATATAAAAACCATTTTAGGTATAATCTACCTTTTTCTATAATAATGGTTATCATTTCATTACAGATTTAGTAATATTATTACAGCAAATGCAATTGACTGACATATTAGTTGTTCCTGTCCATTGAAAACGAAGGTTAATAGAAAGAGGGATAAAAAGCAGATGTTTGAATCGAAAAGAAGGGCACTTATATTTATCACATTATCTTTTATTCTAGCAATACTAGCAGGCATACTATTTTATAACAATTTAAATGAACTGAATGCAGATTTGGGTGAGATGTCGGAAGTGTTTGTAGTAGAACAGAATATTAACTCAAGAGAACGGATTTCTGCTGACCAAATCGCAACAATTGAAATTCCCAATCGTTATGTTACGGATGCACATGTACTTTCAATGGAGCAAATTGAAGGACAGGTCTCGATTATTCCATTAAAAGAGGGAGACTTTATTACACAGAATATTTTAAGACCATTCACAGAATTGACGGATGAAGGCAACCGTTTAGTCGAATTATTAGAAGATAATAGCAAAGTTTTCTTTGATGATGAATTACAGCATTTAGACCGCGTAGATATTGTAGTTTCCCAAAGTTTTAACGAAGAGCCGGTTACAGAAATATTTATGTCAGATGTTCTTGTTCAAAAGGTAATCTCATCTGACAATGGCGAGGGAGTTGCTTTAGAAGTTTCCAGGCAACAGGCCCCTGAATTAATTCATATGCAACATTATGCGGACAATATACATATTCTGAAATCTACCAATGGAAACAGTGAAATGGTAGAAGAAGACGAGAACACAGAGGAAGTTACCAAAGAAGTAGCAGAAGAGACAGAAGAAGGCTCAAGTCAGAGCGATGGTGAGTAAGGCAGAGGAGGGTTCAGAAATGGAGCAAGTCAAAATGCTATTGGTTTGTGATAATAACCAATTGAAAAATCAATTACTCGAAGAGCTTCAACCAGTATATGGGCAAATTGAAACAATTACCAGCACTGAGTTGCGTAAAGAGATTGATCGTATTTCTCCGCAAATTATCATCATGACAGATGGAGAGAAGGATGAATCCACTATCGAACTGATCGAGTATACACAAGATGAAATTGGTGATGATGGTTATGCACCAATATTTATCTACTTATCTTATCAGGCGAATTTCCAGTTGTTGCGTGATTTAATCAGGCTCGGTGTCCATGATTTCTTTGTATTACCAGAGGAATTGACGAATTTCCTTGAACGGTTGGAGAAAAAAGTGCTTACAGTTAAAGAACAGCAAAATTCCGAATTTCAGCAATTGCCATCAAGCCAGGCAATGAAGAAAGGAAAAGGAGAAATCATTTCATTTTACAGTGGTAAAGGTGGGGTCGGGCGAACATTGTTGTCAACACTATTTGCCCAAACGATGAAATTAGAATCAACTGCTTCTGTATTATTTATAGATCTGAACCTACAATACGGTGGGGCGGAGAAATATTTGGGTGTAGAAAGTGCTCGATCCATTGCGGATTTACTGCCGGTTATTGATGAACTGAATGAAAATCATGTTCACAATGTTGTAATGAAAGAAACCTATTCTAAAATGGATTTATTATTAAGCCCACGAGATGCAGAAATTGCTGAGACAATAACCGAAGAGCATATTGTCCGCCTGCTTCGGACGTGCAGAAGAGCTTACGATATGGTGGTAATCGATTTACCTATAAATATGGATCCGATCACCTTCAGTGCATTAGAAGAATCTGAAGTGATCCATTATGTATTAAGTTTAGATACACCTGCTATAAGTAATTATAAGCAAGTTACTAACCTGCTTAAACGCCTGCAAATGGATACAGAAGGACGGATGAAAGTAATCGTCAACCGGATGGACCGGAGCAGTGAATTGACGACATCAGATGTGAAAGAATTTATTGTTGACCCCATTGTCGCAAAATTTAAGGAAGACCGAAAAGGGGTACAACCGCTGATTAATAAGGGAGAACCATTAAGAAAAGAAACAAAAGAAAAGAAAATACCAGCATTATCTAAGCAAGTTCGTAAGTATGTACTGACACAGTTAAAGTAAGGGGAGAAGTGAAATGGGTTTATTTAGTAAAAAACAGTTTCAAACAATAACTAAAGAAGCACCAACTTTTTCCGCTTATGATAATCCTTATGTCGAGGAATTAAGTGACCATTACAAAGCAAGATTACTTAATGAGACAAACCTTGATCGATTGACAAGTATGAAGCCAGAAGAAATGAGACAAGCGATCGAACGTATCATTACTCAATTCATGAGTGAAGAGAAAGTAGTAATCGCTCATCGGGACAAAGAACATTTATTAACCCGAATTATTGATGAATCGGTTGGTTTTGGTCCATTAGAGCCTCTGCTGAATGATCTGGATATAACAGAAATTCTTATTAATGGACATGGGGAAGTATATATCGAAAAAAAAGGTCAATTGACGCAAACGAATTTAAAATTTAGAGACGAGCGACACGTTAGACATATTATCGACAGAGTCGTTGCACCAATCGGACGTCGAATTGATGAAAGTTCACCAATGGTTGATGCAAGGCTCCCTGACGGAAGTCGTGTCAATGCCGTAATTCCGCCAATCAGTTTAAATGGAACATTAGTATCAATCCGTAAATTCTCCAAAGATCCTTTTACAATGAACAATCTCATCGAATTCAACTCGATGGATGAAGCAATGTCATCATACTTACAATCGATTGTAGCTGCAAAGATGAATGTACTTATTTCCGGTGGTACTGGTAGTGGAAAGACAACTTTGTTAAACGCACTTTCACGGTCGATTCCACCAGGTGAACGGGTTATCACGATCGAGGATTCGGCCGAGTTAAAGCTGGACAGGCCGAATGTTGTAGGGTTAGAAGCACGCCCGCCAAATACAGAAGGAAAAGGTGCCATCACCATCCGTGACCTTGTACGAAATGCTCTAAGGATGAGACCTGACCGGATTGTTGTCGGTGAGGTTCGTGGGGCAGAAGCATTTGATATGTTACAGGCGATGAATACAGGTCATGAAGGGTCATTAACAACCGTTCACGCCAACACACCTTTAGATGCAGTTAGACGTTTGGAAGGGATGATTATGATGGCAGGGATGGAATTGCCAAGTTCCATTATCCGGGAATATATTGTTGGTGCTTTAGATTACATTGTCCAAATCGAACGTTTGCAAGATGGTCAGCGAAAGACAATGTCGATATCAGAAGTAGTTGTAGACACAAAGACTAAAGGTGTAAAGCTACAGGAAATATTTAAATACCAACGGACAGGCCTGGGCAAGGATGGAAAAGTACAAGGGTTCTTCACTCCGACAGGGATTATTCCAAAAAATCAATATCGTTTACAAGTGTTTGGTCAAGATGTTCCAGATTCATTATTTGAGGCAGGTGAAGGAGTGAATACAGATGACAGCATCAGTCTTATTTAGTATATCGACAATGTTCGGGATTTGGGGAGTATTCAGTTATTTGGATTACAGGTTGAACAAGCAAAAATGGAAAGGGAAGACGAGAACAGATTTTGAACATACACAAAACAGAAAGAGTTTTATTGTAATTTGGGGAGAGCGTTTTGACCAAACAGATTATGGAAAAAAGCTCGAATTAAGGCTGAGGCGAGTTAATATTATTCTGACTCCATCAGAATTTTGCAGTATGTTATTCGTTGGAGGGTTAGGTTTGACCTTAATTTTCAATATGCTGTTAAAGTTTAACTTGTCTATGAGTTTTATATTTGCTGTAATTGCTATTGCCGCCATTACTCAATTAATTTTTCTTATCAGAAGAAATAAATATCAAGAGAAGTTGAACAACCAGTTATCAGAAGTTTGTGTCACATTAGCTAATGCGACGAGATCAGGCATGACACTTAGTCAGGGATTTCAATTAGTTGCTAGGGAATTAAGTGAACCTTCCAGAAGCGAGTTTAAACAATTATCGAATGAGCTTAGCCTCGGTCAAAATTTCGAGGATGCTCTTCTGAAATTTCAACAAAAGATCAAAGGTAGAGATTATAAATTGTTTATCGTTTCATTGCTAACACAAAAGAAAGCTGGGGGAAATCTCCATGAAACTTTGGAGGAAATGGCAAAGGTGCTTGATGAACGGAAATTCCTAGAGCAAGAGATTAAAACATTAACATCTGAACAGAAATTTATTTCCTATGTTATTCCATCCATTCCGATCATTTTAATATTTGCAATCAACATGATGATGGAAGAATTCACAAAGGTATTATTTACAATACCAGGAATAATTATATTAGCAATGTTCGCAATAGGTATCCTCCTGTCATTTATTCTCGTTCAAAAAGTAACCAAAATAAGGGTGTAAGCTTATGACTGATTTAATAACATTAATAGCCATTTTATCTATTCTTTTACTAGGAGTTTCACTCAGTGCATGGTACCGATATATTGGACAGAAAAATGAAGTGAAGACAAGGTTGAAAGAAGCAAACGATAGTGAGAATCAAGAATTAGAGAAGAAACAATCATTATTACATAAAATCTTTGCAAAAATCCTCACCTTTGCTGATGACTTCTCCGAAATTGGTGAACGCTTTAACTTTTTTAGTGAAACAGAAGATGTTGAAAAGTGGCTGATTCAGGCAGATAATCCATATGATTTAACTGTAAAGAGGTTTCAAGGCCTGAAAATTGCTCTAACATTGATAGGTTTCTTTACAGGAGTTTTAGCATTTTTAATTGGATTACCGTTTCGACAATTTTTAGTTGTTATTTTACCTTTCATCGGTTTCTTTGGTCCAATTTTCTGGATAAAGAATAAAGCGAAGAAACGTCAGGAGGAGTTAAGTTATGCATTGCCAGACTTTTTAGACATGGTCAGTGTAACTTTAAAAGCTGGTGCAAGCCTGGATCAGGCATTTAGAGAAATATCACGTTATTTCGATGGACCAATTCAGGAGGAGTTTTCCCGTTTTAATCATCGCGCTAATTTAGGGATACAAAGGGAAGAACTGTACTTGGAACTAATCAATCGTACCGATGTACCAGAGTTTCACACAGTAATTAAATCATTAATTCGGGGAGCGGAACTAGGCGTTCCAGTTGCAACAACATTTGAGATCCAGTCAGCGGAAATTAGACAACTCAGAAAGGAAAAGGCAAAGGAGCTTGCTGCGAAAGCATCTCCTAAGATCACCTTGATAACAACATTTGTTGTAATGCCGACAGCTTTTATTTTGATAGGTGGATTATTACTATTAAACATTATTTATGAAGTCTTAGATAGTGGTATATTTGAATAATTTTAACACATGGAAAAAAGACCATGAGCTGTTAAATGTATGGGCATCGCAGCACAGGTCTTTAGATAAAAACTATTTTAGGGAATAGATTTATCTTTTTTAATTATAATTTAAGGAGGTGGTTAGATTCAAGTAAATTGTTTGTTTGGTTATAAGTTGTTGTCTCTTTATGTTTATGGTTTTAGGGAATAGTTAGAACTTAAAAATTTATCTATTATTTAGGAGGAAGTTTATTATGACAAAATTAGGTCAGCAATTGTATGTGAAAGGTCAAACTGCAGTAAATCGTTTAAAGAAAGATGAAGAAGGTTCAACAGCTGTTGAATTTATGGGCATCGCAGCAGTAGCAGTGGTTATCATTTTGATGGTTACTAATTATATGGGTGAAGGTGGAAATGGAGGTAACCTTATACAAGGCCTGCTAGATAGTGTTATTGGTACAGTAGGTAAATGGTTTGGTGGAAATTAATTTATTTATTAGTGGTGTTGAGGCTATACTGCCTCAACACTAATTAATACCATTATTTTAAAAATTTTTTAGTAATATACTTATTCTGTGTAAATAATATCAACTTAGTTGGAAGCAAACTAAGTTTTTTTTGGAGGTATAACCATGAGATTTATCACCTTATCCTTGCTATTGAGTTTTTCAGTACTAGTCCTGGCTTCATGTGTAGAAGGAGACAGAGATAGTGAAAGTAATGAGGAGACGAGTGAAAATAGGGATAATACTCTAAGTGAGGAGAGTGATGAAACAATAAATTCGGAAGAAAGTAATGAAAACTCCAACAAATCTAACACCACCTTATTAGAAAAAGCGCCGGAATTACCAACAAACTTGCAAGATGTGGCTGATTACCCGGCTGGCCCATTAGCTGGGAATGGAAGAATTAGAGGAGAAGCTCCATTAATGCCCATTCCTGAGATGGCAGATTATGTGATGGAACAATTACCACCCATTTCAGAAGAAGCAAGTGAAGAAGAACTGGATCAATGGTTTAAGGCCTATCGTTCTCTCTTTGCCGAAGACTATCCTGATCCAGACGAGCTAATAACCGAAATTCAAGTGGATCAATCCGATTTGCCTAAAATGGGAGATAAACAAATTTCGTTCAAAGATCAATTTAATGTATTGGTTATATTAGATGTAAGTAAAAGTATGGTTAATGAAATCAATGGAGAACCAATGATGGATATTGCCAAAAGATCGATTGAGGATTTCGTCGGTCAATTACCGGAAGAAGCGAATGTAGGGTTACGAGTGTATGGGCATGAAGGCGAAAACACAGCAGAAATGAGAGCACAATCGTGCCAATCATCTGAACTAGTTTATCCTCTTCAACCATTGGATCAAAGTGCATTTGGTGATGTATTGGACAGTTTTCAGCCCACTGGCTGGACGCCGATCGCATTAAGTCTGAAACAAGCGAAACAAGATTTTGAAGACTATCCAAGTGAGACGAATAACAATTTAGTATATGTCGTAAGTGATGGTGCGGAAACTTGTGATGGAGATCCAGTAGAAGTAGCGAAGGAATTGGTAGATTCCAATATAGAACCAATTATTAATGTGATAGGTTTTAATATGGATGAAGAAGATGAACAGGAATTACAGAAACTAGCAGAAGCAGGAGAAGGAGTTTACACGTCAGTTGGGGATGAAGAGGAGCTCAAGCGTGTGTTTGAAGAAGCGAAGGAACTATTACTGGAATGGAAAAAGTGGAAAAGCTCTGCGGAAGTAGGAGCATCTGGAGATATGAGAGATGTGAGGAGCAATGTTCTTGATTTGCGAGGTGAATGGCGTTATCTTGCATCCGATGAGAGAAATATAATGCAGAAAGTGTTAATGCAACTGAGTGATGGTGATTTCCTAGGAGGGAACTATTCCTATTTGTTTGATAGTGTAAACACATTATGGTCTGACATAGAGGATTATGGTGATGAGGCTCAAGGTTATTTGGAAGAAAAGCTTGAAAATAAATATGAGGAAGCAATTAATGATATTAATGATCAGTATAATGATAATGTAGTTAATTAAGATAGATAGTGATTTGCCGATTTTCTTTCAAGCAGGATGAGTTAATTTATAGGGAGGAAATATTAGTCAGTGGAATTGGAGGGATCTTCTTGAAATCTAAGCAATATATATCAAATGAAAAGGGCTCTATAAATATTGAATTCATGGGTCTGCTACCATTTATTTTAATCCTATTAGTAGTGTTCGTACAAATACTTCTTTCAGGGTATTCAATTCTTCTTGCTCAAAAGGGAGCACACGAATCTGCAAAAGTATATTCGATTACTGGCAGTGTTACGGAAGCAGAGGATGTATTGAAAGAAATCACTTCTACTAGTCTTCTAAACTATTCAGACTTTGAAGTGATAAATGAAGGCAACAGTTATTTTACTGTTCAGTTTACTGGGGAACATGGCATATTAATCGGTCCTGATTCTTGGAGAGACCTAATAGAACTACCACACTATACATATAGCAGGATGATAGAATGAAAATAAAAAATATATTAAAAGATGAAAAAGGCAGTGCGTCGATTATAACTTTAGGAATTGTATGTTTTGGGGTTGTATTGATTTTCCTATTTTTTAATTATGCCAAGATCTTTATTGTTGCCGAACGTTCCAACACATCTGCAGAACAGGCGAGTTTAGCCGCAACTTCCGTTGTATATGATGAAATGCTGGATTTAATAAATTCTTTTCAATATGCCTGTGGAAATATAGCGGGTGTGGACATTGCCTGCCCATTGAGAGAAAAATATGAAATAATAAAATCGTCCAATCCATCCTTATCAGAATATGAGGCTATTGATAAATTTCTGTCAAACTCGGCAATTCTGACATTAAGAAAAGCTCATAGTGTCTATTTATTGGAATTTGAAGTCCGGCGCAGTTTAATTTCTGCCAAACCCGCAGTGAAAAATGCAGTACAACAAGTTGTAGACAAAAACAAAGGCAATGAGAATGACACGACAATAACTTATTTTAATAGTGACAATCGAATTGAAGTAGAGACATCTGCAGAATACGAGAGTATGGAATCTGGCTTTTTAGGAAAAATTACCGAAGATATCGAAAATGTTGGGGTAGGTCTTGAAATAAAATTTTTAGAAAGTTTAACTTTCTTTCCAAGCCAATCCTTTTAATCTTTAATTTACCGTTATTAGAGAGGAGGAAGCTAAATGAAGCTAAATCATAAAATCATATTGCTTTTTACATCATTAATTGCCCTGTTTTTACCGACTGCATGCTCCTCTAATGATGTTCATGAGGTATTCGCTAAAGAAAAGGATTTGGTTGAAGAAATGCCAACAGATTTAGCGGGGGTTTTAGAATATCCTAAAGGTTCCTTAGCAGATCTTTCGTTTAAAGAAGATAAAGAGTCCATGTTAGAAACAGTTAAAGCTATTTTACCACCAATTGATGAAGAAAAAGAGGAAGCATATCTGGAAGATTGGTGGAATGTTTATTATTCCCTTGTCAAGAAAGACTATCCAGACCCTGAAGGTATCTTCGTAGAACAGCAACTGGAACCTTTTACACATCCATTATTAAAAGAAAAAGAGGTTATTCCACTGAAAGAACAAGTGAATGTACTTATCGTGATGGATGTAAGTGGAAGTATGAAGCAGGAAATTGATGGAAAGAGAATGATTGATATTGCAAGGGATTCTATTATTCAGTTTACGGAGGAATTACCGGAAGATGCGAATGTTGGCTTACGTGTTTATGGTCATGAAGGGGATAGCAGTGAAGATAAGGAGAAAAAATCTTGTGATAGCTCTGAACTAGTTTACGAAATGCAGTCACTAGATGAAGACGATTTTTATGATGAGATCGAACGATATGAGCCTGCGGGATGGACCCCATTAGCCTTAAGTATTGAACAAGCTAAAGAAGATTTGGCACAGTTCCCTTCTGAGCAAAATTCTAATATCATTTATGTAGTAAGTGATGGATTGGAGACATGTGGAGGAGATCCTGTAACTGTTGCAAAGTCACTTACTAACTCAAATATTAAACCAATTATTAATGTAATAGGTCTAAATGTTGATGAAGCTGGTCAAACGGAACTGCAAAAAATTGCAGAAGCAGGACGGGGAGAATATACACCAGCGGGAAATGAAGAAGAGTTACAAGAAGCATTTGAACGCGCTGAACAAATGATTAATGAATGGAAGGCTTGGCAGAAAATTGCGAGTGATAGAGCAGAGGAACATAAAAATGAGCAAATTGAAGAGGCAGATGCTTTTTTAGAAAGTTGGCTGGAAGTGAACCAACGTGAAGGGAGTAGCGTCTTTTCGATCATAAATGATTTACGGAGTTCAGGTTATATAACAGATGCTGCGCAGCGGTATTTTGCCATTAAGCGTACAGATAGGGAATTATCTTATAACGAAATTGGTGAGAATGCTTATAAAGACATCGTGGAAGCTGTTGATGCGAATTATAAGAGCCAAATGTACTTAATAAATAAAGATATTGAGGAAAATTAACCAATACTGGAGGGATTTTCATTGAAATCAAAAGTTTCTACACTTTTTAAGTGGATTACTGGCGGTTTAGAAGCGTTCTGGGGAATACCATTCGTCGGCGGGACGATTATTTTAGGAATGGCATGGACCCCTTTATTCGTGATGCTAGTTCTGCATATCGTTACATTAGTTTTTTGTATTCAAGAGAAAAAGAGCATTCATGGCAGTATTGTTGGAATTGTTACCTCATGTTTAGGATGGATCATTTTTTTAGGGATGATTATGCATATAATTAGTGCTATTGTGCTTTTGATTGATGCATACAAGGATCAGAAAGAACAAAAAGAAGTGGTGACAGAATTCTAACTTACGCTATATAAACAATGAAGGTCCCTAGCGCGATAAATGGTGCCATAGGGATTTCTTTTATGTACATTTTATCAGGATTTATTTTCTTTAATATAAGAATAGGAACAGCAATTACTGCTGTTAATAAATAACTATATAATAAGATGTAAAAACCTGCATTGATACCAAATGCTAAACCAAGTAGTGCCAGTAATTTAATATCCCCACCGCCTAATGAATTGGAAAACATAGCAATTAGGAAACAAATACCCCCAACAAGCAGGAAACCTAGTATGTATGTAAAGATATTTTGAAGATTGAATACAAGATGATAAAGTCCAAAATAGATCATACCAGGAAAAGTCAGCCAATTGTAAATTCGCCTGCTTTTCAAATCTGTAAAAGTAGAGATTACTAGAATAATAGCAATTGGGACAATAAAAAGAACAACAGCCATGTAAATACCTCTCATTTCATGAAATTATATCCAAAATTATATCATATTGTGAACACACTTCCTATATAAAAACTTTAAACTAAGGAGTTAAATCCATGTTACATAGAAAAAAACTCTTATATATCCTCCTAATCTTCTTCCTTTTAGCAGCATGCCAGGAAGAGGAACCTTCCGACGAATCAATAGGAGAAAGTACAAACCAGAATAGTGTGAATGAAAAAAAGGTTAGTACCATTAGTGATTCAGAGAATGCTAATTTAGTTGATGAAGAAGATAATGACCTAAAAGAAGAAGACGTTGATCCGCTAGCTGACCTTTTAGAGCGAGCACCGGAAGAGCCTGCAACTTTAGATGAAATCATTGCATATCCTGTAGGTCCATTAGCTGGGAATGGAGAGAGAACAGGTACTGATCCCATTCTGGAAATAGAAGAAAAAGCTGCATTCGTAAAAGAGGTGCTACCACCGATTGAAGAGGAGGAAGAAGAAGAATACATCGACCAATGGTGGCGTGCTTTTCGCTATATTTTCTCAGAAGAATACCCAGACCCTCGTCAAATATTAGAAAAAATAAACTTCACTCATTTTGGAAATGCAAAGTTAGAAGATGAAATGTTAGGATCGGAATTCTCAATTTAATAGTATAAAAGCCAGTGAACGATCTGTTATTTATATGGAGGGGCATAGATGAGATTCGATTAGCATAAATGCAGATGAAACAGCTGTAAGGAGAATGGTTATTCAGCATTTAAGAAGAGAAAAAGGCCATATTACAAGGGAAGCAAGTGATTACTTATTAGAACAAAACAAAAAAAGTAGCGAATTATTTAAGGGAATCAGAAATAACACATATGATGATTTGTGGGGAGAAATAGAGAGGACCTATCAGGAACAGCTTCAGAAAATTGAAGAAGAATATGAGGAGAATGTAGAAGTATAAAAATGAATAATGCTTAATATCCTTTTGGAGGTATAACCATGAAATTGACCATCCTATCCTTACTATTAAGTTTTTCGATATTCGTCCTAGTTGCATGTGAAGATGGCGATAAGAATATGGAAAGTAATCATAATGCAACGAATGAAAATATGAGTGAGGAGAATGATGAAACAAATGATCTGAAAGAAAGTAATAAGAACGCCAATCAATCTGAGCCAACACTTTTAGAGACAGCCCCGGAATTACCAACAAACATTCAGGAAATAGCTGACTACCCAGTTGGTCCATTAGCTGGGAATGGAAGAATTACAGGGGAGGCTCCATTAATGCCTGTTCATGAGATGGCAGACTATGTAATGGAACAATTACCAGCTTTATCAGAAGAAGCAAGTGAAGAGGAATTGGATCAATGGTTTAAGGCCTATCGATCCCTATTTGCCGAAGACTATCCTGATCCGAACCAACTAATAACTGAAATTCAAGTGGACCAATCCAATTTGCCTCAAATAGGGGATAAACAAATATCGTTCAAAGATCATTTTAATGTATTGGTCATATTAGATGTAAGTAAAAGTATGGTTAATGAAATCAATGGAGAACCAATGATAGATATTGCCAAAGGCTCGATTGAGGATTTCATCGGTCAATTACCGGAAGGAGCGAATGTAGGGTTACGTGTGTATGGACATGATGGCGAAAATACAACAGAAATGAGAGCACTATCCTGCCAAGCATCTGAACTAGTTTATCCACTTCAACCATTGGATCAAAGTGCATTTGGTGATGTACTAGACAGTTTTCATCCAGCTGGCTGGACGCCGATCGCATTAAGTCTGGAACAAGCAAAACAAGATTTTGAAGACTATCCAAGTGAGACGAATAACAATTTAGTATATGTCGTAAGTGATGGTGCGGAAACGTGTGATGGAGATCCAGTAGAAATAGCAAAAGAACTGGTAGATTCCAATATTGAACCTATTATTAACGTTATTGGTTTTAATGTGGATGGAGAAGGTGAACAGGAATTACAGGCCTTAGCAGAAGCAGGAGAAGGAGTTTACACAGCAGTTGGTGATGAAGAGGAGCTCAATCGAGTGTTTGAAGAAGCGGAGGAACTATTACTTCAATGGAAAGAATGGAAAAGTTCAGCAGAGATAGGGGCAACTTGGGATAAAAGAGACTTTACCACCGCTGCAAATGTTCTGAAAAGGGATTGGGAAAAATATGTAAACGATGAAACGTCTGTTATGAGAGATGTATTATTTGAATTACAAGCGGAAGAATATTTAGGTGGAAATTTTCACTACTTATTAGATATGCGTGGAAATTTGTGGCATGAATTTACAGATTATAGCGATGATATTGAGAGTTATTTGGTAGAAAAGATAGAAAATAATTATGATGAAGCAATTGATGATATTAATGATCAGTACAATGATAATGTAGAAAATTAAAGAAAAATCGGGGGATTTTAGGGGTATGCGAAGAGGAAGAATAAATACCTTTGACCTGCATTAGATGAATGGACCCAAACAAACATTCGTAATCTTTAATCAAAGTATGAGATTACTAGAAAACCTGGGAAATTTATTAGAATAAGTTCTTAGTGAGACCTGTACATATAGCATCCAAGTCTCTTTAGGGAGAGGATGACTTAAAGATGATTAGTAATAATACTAATAATACAAATTGTTTGAGCCATAAGATATAAATAGTGAAATAGAATTTCTCGCTAGAAACAAAATTAGGCAAACAATTGTCTGTGAAGGTCAAACTGCAGTAAATCGTATATAGAAAGATGAAGAAGGGGTGAATAATTATCTTTTTTCATCACTTTTGATCAAAGGAGCTTGAGTATGATTATTAGACAGTGTAAAGGTAAATTAATGTTAATAGGGATCCTTATCATAATTATAACTCTATTATCAGCTTGTACTAATGAAAGTGATAAAAGTAAGCCTTTAGATGGTGAGGAGGATACAGAGGTTTCGAAATCTAATAATAACAATGAGGAAACTACTGACAAGGTCAAAGAAGCTGAGGCAATGGAAGAAGAGCCGATTAATCGTTTAACAGATATAATAACAGATGCACCAGAAGAACCGACAACATTGGATGAGATCCTTCTGTATCCAACTGGTCCTTTAGCTGGAAATGGAAGAATTATAGGTGAGGAGCCAGTGATGTCAACTGATGAACTGGCGGAATATGTAATGAATGTATTACCACCAATTGAAGAGGATGCAGATGAAGCCTATTTAGAGGAATGGTGGAAAGCTTATCGTTATTTATTTGCCGAAGCTTATCCAGATCCTCGAAATATTATTACTGAAATGAAATGGGATAACTTTGGAAATGAAGGAATAGAAGATGAGCGTTTTCACATGAAAGATCAAATAAATGTTCTCATCATTTTAGATGTTAGTGGAAGTATGGCGAATGAAATTGATGGGAAATCCATGATGGAAATTGCTAAAGACTCGATCATTGATTTTACAACAGAGTTACCGGAGGAAGCGAATATTGGTCTACGGGTCTATGGGCATGAAGGAAAAAGCACAGGCAAAACAAGAGAACAGTCATGCCAGGCAACCGATTTAATTTATGATTTCCAATCTTCGGATGGAAATAGTATAGAGAATGTCATCGATCCATTTGAACCAACTGGATGGACCCCAATAGCTTTAAGTCTGGAAAAAGTAAAAGAAGATTTTTCAAAGTTTCCTGGAGAACAGAATAATAATTTGGTGTATATTGTCAGTGATGGGGCGGAGACTTGTGATGGCGATCCTGCAAGTGTAGCAAAAGAATTAGCCGAATCAGAGATTCAAACGATTATTAATGTGATAGGTTTTAATGTAGATATTGAAGGACAGAATCATTTGCGAGAGATTGCGGATGCTGGCGGTGGTATCTATACGAATGCAGGTAATGAAAAGAAACTAAACGAAGCTTTTGATCAGGCGGAGCAATTAATTGAAAGATGGAAAAAGTGGAAAAATGGTATGTCCATGGATGCACATGACGAGACACTTTCACAGAAGACTGAGGTACGAGAATTTCTACTAGCATTCCGACCTCCAGCTATGGATGAATTGACAGTTAGAACAAATGTTATTAGAACCTTAAGAAAAGAAAAAGGATATATTACCCGTGAGGCAAGTGATTTCCTTTTAGCTAAAAATAAAGAGAACTATGATCTTTACATCGAAGAAATGTATAGCACATATGAAACGATGATAGAAGAAATAGAAATGAATTATGAACAACAGATGAAGAAAATAGAAGAAGCTTATGATGAGAATGTAGAAGAATAATATAATAACTAAGAAAGAAGTAATATGAACTTGAAATCTATTATACCTAAAATGAAAAAGGGTGTTTTGATCTATGACTTCTAAATTTTCAGCGGCTTATTTAATTTTTAGTTTTCTGTTCATAATGGTTTTATTAGTGGGTTGTACAAGTGAAAAGTCAGAGGATGAACCAGATATGGAAGAAAAACCTGTGGCACAAGATACATTAAATGAAAATGCTGAAAAAAAGACAGAATTGAGTAATCAGGAAGAAAAACCAGAACAAGAATCAACCGATGTGCACCAGATATTCCCAGTAATATCGAGGAAATTATCGCCTATCCTGTTGGGCCATTGGCTGGCAATGGAGATATAACAGGTACGGAACCGATTATGGAAGAGGAGGAAAAAGTCGCCTACATAAAAGAGGTATTGCCTGCCATAGAAGAAGATAAAGAAGAAGCGTATTTAGATCGATGGTGGCGTTCTTTTCATTATCTTTTTGCAGAAGAATATCCCGATCCACGAAGTATCCTAATAGAATTGAATTATACTCACTTTGGCAATGATGCTTTAGAAGATGAGCGCTTTCATTTTAAAGATCAGATCAATGTATTACTGGTTCTTGATGTTAGTGGAAGTATGGCGAATGAGATAGACGGCAAGTCAATGCTTCAGATGGCTAAAGATTCAATCTATAATTTCACTTCTGATCTTCCTGATGAAGCAAATATCGGGGTCCGGGTATATGGCCATGAAGGAGATAGTACGGAGCAAACAAAAGAAGAGTCATGCCGAGCCACTGACTTACTTTATGACTTTCAACAAGCCAATATAAATGATATCCAAGATGTAATTGATCCATTGAAACCAAAAGGGTGGACCCCGATTGGTCGGAGTTTAGAACAGGCAAAGGAAGATTTTTCTGCATTTCCTGGAGAAAATAACACGAACCTTGTCTATATCGTCAGTGACGGAATAGAGACGTGTGAGGGGGATCCTGTAACGGCGGCTAAGGAATTAGCGGATTCGAATATCAAATCAATTGTCAATGTGATCGGATTCAATGTCGGAATTGAAGGTCAATCCCATCTGCGGGAAATTGCTGAAGCGGGAGGCGGGATTTACACCAATGCAGGGAATGAAGATGAATTAAGAGAAGCATTGGACAGAGGGGAAGCATTAATTCAACAATGGAAAGAATGGAAAGAAGGGGAAATAAGGAATATCTCTGAGCAAATAAAAGAACAAGAGTCACAAGCCATAAGAAGTAGAGGGGAATGGCTGGACATAGTGGCAGATGAAAATTATAACCATAACTTTATTCTTCGTGCTTTACATTCAGAAGGATATATCAACAGGAAGGCTTATGAATATATGATGTCTAGATACTATGAAAGAAGAGATTTATATAAAGAGATTAGAGAAAATGAATTTGAAAGTTTAGAGGAAGAAATAGAAAAAAACTATACAACACAGCTAGAAAAAATTGAAGAAGAATATGAAAAAATTATGGAAGAAAAAAACTGAAATTGAATGTTATCATCATTTTAGATGTTAGTGGAAGTATGGCGAATGAAATTGATGGGAAATCCATGCGCAATTGCTAATGCAGAGAATGTCATCGATCCATTTGAACCAACTGGACACCATTCGCTTTAAGAAGAGGAGAGTTTAACTACGAGTCACTTCATCAAGCATTAGTTCAATTAAAGAAAGATAAATTAGAAATCAAAGAGAAAATGAATCAATATAAATCGTCAGAAGCTAAGGAACAGGTGATTCAGTCATTCTTGGATCAAATAAATTAAGTAAGGAGAGATGTTGCGGTGGAACCGAAAGTGATAGATGATGGACAAAATATTATTATCAAATGGCAATTTTCCAAAATAGTGATCCCTTCTGAAGGTATTAAGGAAGTATTATCTGATGATACCTATGGCGGTAATGACCCTAAAGCCCTCAGAATCGGCTTTCCTTACGGATCGACTGATCGCGTGCTCCTTCGAACCAATGAGGGCAATTATCTTATATATACTTCTAACCCCCACACAATTACAAAAAAACTTAAAAAATATGTTCAATAGTATGATAGGATAATCTGAATTTATAGTTTTCTCTTTGGTTGAAGAGTATTGTTGGGAAAAAAACTCCCCATTTTGGGGAGTTTATTATAATTAATATCCTTTTTTCACTAAATCCAACTTACCTGTTGCAGGGTCAATAACAAGACCATGTACTGGTACACCTTCAGGCAATAATGGATGATTCTCGATAACTTGTACAGACTTCTCTACAGATTTTGCCGGATCTTCAAATCCAGTAAGCCACTTATTTACGTCAACATCAAGGCTGTCAATTTCTTTTTGATTGATTCCTCGTTCTTTCATTATTTCAAGAAAACCTTCTGTATCAAAGTGTTTCATACCGCAATTATGATGAGCGATAACAAATACTTCATCTGCCTGTAAAGCATAAATGGCAACAAGGATACTTTTCATTGTACTGTCGTAAGGATCATTAAGAATTGCACCGGCATTTTTCACCATTTTGACATCACCGTTACTTATGTTTAATGCTTTCGGTAACAGTTCCACTAATCTTGTATCCATACATGTGAAAATAACAGCACGCTTATTTGGAAGATTGCTTGTTTCATATACTTGATATTCCTTATTTTCTACAAATTGTTGATTGAATGTAAGTATCTCATCTAATAACATAATTCCAGCTCCTTTTGTTGTCATATATCATTGTATGAATCTCTGTTATCTCTCTAAGAGAGATTTCCTGGTCCATATATTATAATAAAACAAGATCCCATTTCAATCAATTAATACCACTATATGATATAATACAGGTAACGGAAAGACGGTATTAGCACAGTGGTAAATAGTCAAGAACAAAATCATAAAGAATTGGAAATTATTCTAACCCCTTAACCTCTTAACCCTAAAAAAGAATACACTAAAGAAACCTCACGACATTTGTAAAAAAATGGATGTGAGAATATCCAATAATGAAAGGTGAGTCTTACTTTAAAACTCTCTCCTTTCAGGTGCAATATATAATTGATTGGTTTTTAGTAGCGAAAAAACCAATCGTACTAATTTTCTTGCGGTTAAGACGAGGGCTCTCTTATGTTGATGCTTGGTTACTTCTTGATATTTCTTTTGGTAAAACGATTTATAGTCACTGTCGCTTCTACGAATGGAATCGG
>NZ_FOGL01000023.1 GCF_900111195.1 Gracilibacillus ureilyticus | reverse complement strand
CTCATGTGAGGAGAAGTATTATCCGGTATTAGCCCCGGTTTCCCGGAGTTATCCCAGTCTTACAGGCAGGTTGCCCACGTGTTACTCACCCGTCCGCCGCTCGTTCCACAGGAATCACCCCGAAGGGGTCATCCTGCTTCCCGCGCTCGACTTGCATGTATTAGGCACGCCGCCAGCGTTCGTCCTGAGCCAAGATCAAACTCTCAATAAAACTTGCACATGAATGTGCCGAATTGATCTGCTCGCTTCTATAAGCTAGCTAATTCTTACTTTTCTTTCATACTGGTTGTTTTGTTCAGTTTTCAATGATCAATGTTTGTTTGTCGTTTTTTGCGACGAAATATAATATATCATGCTTTCGAAAAGATGTCAATCGTTTTTTTTACTTTTGATTTATTACGAAATGACTTTCAAGCATTTTTTAAGTTATCGTCTTGACGACAAAAAATAATATATCACATTTTACAGAGTCGAGCAAGAGGTTTTTTAAAAAAATAAAAAACTATACCTAATATCATTATCAGGTATAGCCTATGTATTAGTCTATCTTCACTTGCTGGGGGATATATTTTTTTATCTCATCTTCTGAAGCTACTCTTGTAAACAACTGAAAGAGCACCTTATATCTTTCACGCATTGCTTGTTTTACAAGCTGATCAATACGATGGTCTTCTAAATCAAACAGCAATTCTTCCATTTCTCGTTTAATTACATATTCCAATTCATTTTGTTGTTTGTCATCAATTAATAGCCCTAGCATAACAATCTCCTACCTTTCAAGCCCTTAACTTTCCTCTACCTTTGCTATTTACTATTACCTATATTCCTTTTTTTATCATAATTAAACATTATTAGACATCATATTTTCCTGTACACCTTCATAAAATGGAACAAGCCTAAAACAAAGGAGGAAGCAAATGCGGCGACTTTATATAATAGATATAAAAAAACAACGCAAACTTTTTTTCGTCTTACCTTTAGCATTATTTGCTGCTATTTTCTTATTTCTCGGAACTAACTATTCATTCACTGTTTTCTCTAATCAGAACGAGCCGAAAGCATTGAATACAGGTAATCCAGATCACCCGTCTGTTGCTCTTACATTTAATATAAGTCATGGTTCTGAACAGGTAGAGCCCATCCTAAATGAGTTAGCAAAGTCAAATGTCACGGCAACTTTTTTCGTTAGTGGTGAATGGGCAGAACGCCACCCCGATCTTTTTGATAAAATTAAAGAAGCCAAACACGAAATCGGCATGTTAGGGTACAGGTATGCTCCATATGAAGAGCAGGACAATGAAAAAATTAGACAGGATATTGCTAAGGCGCGCGAGACTTTTAAAAAACTGGGGTCTGAAGATGTCTATTTATTCCGGACACCTAATGGTTATTTGAACAAGGATTTATTGCAGATGGTGGAGAATCAAGGTTTAAAGATGATTCATTGGAGCATTAATCCGAATGATTGGAAGAATCCGGGTACGGAAGTTATAACAGATCGTATTCTAACAAAAGTTGATAATGGTTCGATTGTGTTGTTACACGCATCCGATTCCGTAAAACAAACAGATAAGGCTTTAGCAAACGTAGTACCTGAACTTAAACAGCGAAAATTAGCAATTGTGACTATTTCAGAATTAATTACACATGCAGAAGGCTCACAAGAAGAATTGAAGTCAAATAAAAAATAAGAATTACTGCATTGTAAATCTGGTATGTGAAATCGCTCATACTATATAACCGTTAAGTTGGTAGTACGGTAAGATTAAAAATTCTCATGAGTATTGTTCATGAGAATTTTTAATCTGGTCATTTTTTCACATCGGTTAAACGGTGTAATATTAACAGCTGGTAAGTGTTACAGATGATAAGCGGTACAATCATCAGCCAGGCATAGTCCCCGCCGCTTGTTCTTAATCCCGGTACCCACTCAATTGCTGTAACTACCACCATAAAGAACAAGGCAGGAATAAATGCTTTTTTATTCGTTTCTTTTGCTTTAATACCCGCAATTACTATCCCGTATATTAGTAAAGCAATTGCTGTAATTAAAAACAAACCAAGTGATCCGTTTTCAACCGACTTATATCTGAAATAAACTAAGTCGAATAAAGCAAAAGCAATCAGTACAATTTGAATCATTGGCCATATACCCCGAAATATTCCCAACGCAAATTGATTTACTGTTAAATATGCGAAGTAACCCATCTGACTAACTAAGCTGAACACAAAACCAAGCGCAAGGAAAAAGATAATTAAACCTAATACTTCGAACCAGTCAAAAGGGTTCAAGAATTCTGCATAAGCATCACGCTTTACAAAAAAACTTGTAATGAGGGTAGATATCCCCCCTAATAATAATGTACTAAAAAACAAACGAACAACATTACGGCTTTTCAAGACAAATCCTCCTACTCCAGTTTCCATTCCTCCAAACATTTTACCATGAACGATATTTTTTTGCGCTGTTCGTACATATAAAATTTATTAAGCTCCATATTATTAATACACAGAATCGACACATAGAAAGGTAGCGGTTTGTATGAAAAGAATTAAATTAACTATATATTTCATCACCATATTAGTTCTCCTTACAGCTTGTGGTGGTTCTAATAATGAAGGTCAGGAAGAAGGAAATTATGAAGGCACAAAAAAGATGGTTGCAGATATACTAAAAACCGATGAAGGAAAAAAAGCAATCACAGAAGTGCTCGCAAGTGATGACATGCAACAGACATATGTGATTGATGCCAAGATCGTCAAAGACTCTGTAGAAAGTGCTCTTTCCTCTGATAAAGGAAAGGAATATTGGACGAAAATGTTTCAGGACCCTAAATTTGTTGAATCTTTTGCATTAGCCTTGCAAGAACAACAGGAAAAAGTGATGAAGAATTTAATGAGCGACCCGGAGTATCAATCAAAATTGATAGAAATATTTAGTAACCCTGATATGGAGAAACAGACATTAACAGTGTTAACTGGTCAGGAGTTCCGCTCACACCTTGAAAAGGTAATGGAAGAAACTTTCAGCTCCCCGATTTTCCAGGCAAAAATTGCTGAATTACTAATGAATGCAGCAAAAGAGATGAAACCTAGTGGTGAAGGTGGAGGCGGTGAGGGTCAGTCCGATGGCGGTGGTTCTTCAGAAGGTGGTCAAGGTGGCCAGCAGCAAGAAGGCGGAGGCAGCCAGGAACAGCAAGGCAGCTGACAGATTTAAAAGAGCAAAAAAGTCTAGCATTTCGGCTAGACTTTTTCTTTATAATCTTTCCATTATTTGTTTCGCAACTTGCAGATATTCCTGTCCATTTGGATGGTCTTCCTGATAAACAGACGGAGCAAATACTCCTTCTTCTTCGTAGGGCTGTTGTAGGGACAGACGGCCAATAACACTAGTATCAAGTACCTCTGCTAATTTATCTCCGCCGCCTTTACCAAACACAAATTCCTTCTCGCCTGTTACTTTGCTTTCAAAGTAAGACATATTCTCGATTACACCAAGAATCTCATGTTCTGTATTTATAGCCATTTGCCCTGCACGTGCTGCGACAAATGCGGCTGTCGGGTGCGGAGTCGTAACAATAATCTCTTTCGAACTTGGGATCATATTGTGTACGTCTAGTGCGATATCGCCGGTTCCTGGAGGTAAGTCTAATAAAAGATAGTCAAGTTCTCCCCATTCCACTTCCTTAAAAAAGCTTGCAAGCATCTTGCCAAGCCTCGGTCCTCGCCAAATAACCGGAGAATTATCTTCAACGAAAAAGCCCATCGACATTATCTTCACACCAAAACGTTCCACAGGGATGATTTTATTCCCTTTTAATTTCGGCCGTTCCTCGACACCCATCATATCAGGGACACTGAAGCCGTATATATCGGCATCAATAATACCGACTTTATTACCTAGCCTTGCCAAGGCTACTGCTGTATTTACAGTAACGGTTGATTTCCCGACACCGCCCTTACCACTTGCAATTGCTAAAAATTTTGTTTTGGAACTTTCACTTAGTAAGGAAGGGTCTTCCTCTTTAGTTGGTTGAAATTTAGCAATTACCTCATCTGGTAATTGAGAGAATCTAAGGCCGACTGTAGCCGCTCCCAACTGTTTCAGGGCCCCCACTAATTCCTGCTGAAGCTGCATTTGCTCTGCTGTATTTGTTTTTGCGATCGCTAACTTTACACTGACGTGATCTTTATCTGATTTAATCGAGACTTCTTCTATCCCTTCCGTTTCTTTAAAAGTTTTATGTAAAAACGGATCTTTCATTTTGTGCAGAAGTTCGATTACTTTTTGTTCCGTAAGCAAAATAAGTCACCTCGAATTTTAGTCTTGTCTTCCTAAGTGTTAGTATACCATAAAATCCGAGTAAACTAAGCGGGATGCATCAAGGATTTGTTTCAGTTTCCTCTACCGTTTCTTCTGTAACATACCTTAGTATCCCTTCATAGATGCTTGCAGCCATCTTCTGCTGGTATTCCTTTGACTTTAATAACTGTAATTCCTCGCCATTTGACAAAAAGCCAATCTCGACTAACGCACCAGGTGCTTCCGCATATTTAAGGACGAATATCTGATGAATCGGTAATGCTTCTCTTTTTGTATTTTCTAAATTACGGATGATCTCTGACTGGACAAATTTTGCCAGCTGTTCATTTTCTTCTCTGCCAGGATAATAAAATGTCTGAGCACCTTTCCATCTGCTGTCAGATAAAGCATTTAGATGTATACTCAAAAAAAAGTCTGCCTCTTTTTCACTAATAAACTGAACCCGTTGCTGAATATCTTCCGCTTTTCTTCGAGACAGACCCTTCGTATCTTCTGCCGCTAAATCATAATCACCCTCGCGAGTTAGATAAACTGTTGCACCTGCCTGCTGTAAATAATCTCTAAGTATACTAGATACTTTTAATGTAATTTCTTTTTCCTGTGTCTGGTCAGAACCAACTGCTCCTCCATCTACTCCCCCATGACCGGGATCGAGCACAATCGTTTTTCCTGCAAGTGGCAGTGACCATGTCTGCCATGAATCCATTGATTGCTGCATTGGATATTGAATAAATATTATTAA
Source organism: Gracilibacillus ureilyticus (assembly GCF_900111195.1). GTDB lineage: Bacteria > Bacillota > Bacilli > Bacillales > Amphibacillaceae > Gracilibacillus > Gracilibacillus ureilyticus. The sequence continues at coordinate 64,498 of NZ_FOGL01000023.1, read as the reverse complement.
CAATAATAAACCTGATAACCATAAAAAAATCTTAATCTTACGTGGCATACCGCTCCCCCTCCATACCGCCATTCTTACATTAACTATATGGGACAAGCAGAACGGTTATGCCAAGAATTCATTAAGACTGTCTAAAAATCATATTTTGCTTCCTGTGCTTCCCGGATCTTTCTATACGTCTCTGTCAAAACAACCGTATCTTCAATTAACCGGTCAATACGAAACAGCACATCATCATTCACAATTTCCTTTAAATGAAAGTCAACTTCTTCTATAAAGACATATGTTTGAATAATTTGCGCTTTCATATAAGCAAGAACAGGTTTCAATTGCTGTTCAGGTATTAAATAATGTTTTGCAGATCCAGCTGTAATGATCATACTTACTACTTTATCCCTGAAGGCATTGACTGGCAACAGGTCGAATACATTCTTCAATGTACCTGGGATGGATGCCTGGAAGATAGGTGTACCAATGATTATCGCATCAGCACTCATTAAAGTTTCCGTAACATACTTTGTATCTCCGCTGTAATCAAGATAATTACGCCCGTCACTGAATTGCACATTATATTCTGCCAAGTCCAATAAGACAGTTTCTATTTCCGGGTATGCTTGCTTTAATTTGTTCATTGCATAACTGATTGCTGTTTTTGTTTTTGAACCAACAATCGATCCAGAGAGAAACACTGCTTTCATTTCTATTCACTCTCCTGTTTTGCTGTATATTTTCGAATGGCAGGTAATACCTCTTCGCCAATTAACTCGATGTTTTTTCTAAGTTTAGTGAAAGGAATACCCCCAAAATCCATTTGGGCAATATAGCGTTGATGTCCATACATTTCATGCTGATAAAGAATTTTCTCAATCACTTCCTGAGGACTGCCGATATTCATGACATCTCGCGGGCTGGCTCCTTGCGCAAAGTGTTGTTTAGGATAACCGCGTCCATTTGTATGCTGCATTCCTTCATTAATGGATGGATAGGTATCCCGCTGTGCCTGCTGAGTTGTTTCCGCTAGATAGAAGAAGCCAGCAGTAGCTACAGGGAATTGCAAAGGATCATAACCTGCTTCCGTTAAAGCCGTACGATAGGAATCGATTGTTCTTTTAAATATGGATACAGGTCCTCCGAGCGATGCTAAGAAAATTGGCACTCCAGCATATCCTGCCTTTACCGCACTTGCCGGGTGTCCGCCAACCGCTCGCCAGATTGGCATCGAACCATTTAAAGGTCGTGGCAGTACTTTCGCATTATTAAGAGGTGCTCGATATTTCCCACTCCAGTTTATGACATCCTTTTGATTAATTTGGAGCAATAAGTCGAATTTTTCCTCAAAAAGTTCTTCATAATCTTGAAGGTCATAACCTAATAATTCAAAATTCCCAACACGTGAAGCTCTTCCTGCGATAATTTCAGCACGTCCGCCTGAGATCAGATCAATTGTAGCGAAGTCTTCATACACTCTCACTGGATCTAGTGTGCTGATAATTGTAGAAGAACTGGCAATTTTTATTTTTTCCGTTGCCTGCGCAATTGCAGATAACACGACAGAATGAGCCTGTGTGGTAAAGTACTCCTGGTGGCTCTCACCGACACTAAAAAAATCAATACCTGCTTCATCAGCAAGTTTAGCTAATTCTATAATCTCATCTAACCTTTGCTTTGCAGAAATTCTTTCCCCGGTTGCAGGGTTTGGCAAATGATCGCCTAATGTATATAAACCAAATTCCAATCCGTTTTCAGGGTTGATACGGAACTGTTTCATCTTGCACAACCTTTCTATATAAATCTTGTCTCCATTATCTCTACATATGTTATTATGGAACATATAATCCAATTATGTAAGTACGCACTTTAAAGATATATAGTATCATGAAAGATACTAATGGAGGGAAAAAAATGCGATATGAGCCTGATGCATGCCGTGTGGAAGATGCATTAAGTATATTAGTCGGGAAATGGAAACCTGTCATATTGCTTCATTTGCTAAACAACGGGACACAACGGTTTAATGAACTTAGGAGAAGTATGCCCGGGATTACGCAGAAAATGCTGACAAAGCAATTAAGAGAATTAGAAGCAGAGGATATTGTCGAGCGGGTAGTTTATCCGGAAGTACCACCAAAGGTTGAATACTCAATCACAGAGTATGGCAAAAGTCTGCAGCCAATATTGGAAGCAATGCATGAATGGGGAACAAACCATACAAGAAGAAAGATTGAAAAAAACTAATATTAAGCAGGACATCGTTAATTCCAACCCATCATTGAGGAAAGTAAGGAAAGTGTTTTTAGTCCGTCCGATTTAGTCATCATTTGGGTGGGACATCATGTTGATGTCCCACCCTTGTTTATTAATTACCCTAATACTTTTTTGGATGCTTCAACGAATGCTGGTATATCATCAGGTTCCCTGCTTGTTACAAGCTGGTTTCCACACACAACCACTTCTTTGTCATGCAGGTTGCCGCCAGCATATTCCAAGTCTACCTGGATTGATTTAAAACCAGTTACGTCCCTGCCTTCCAACGTCTTGGCTGTAATTAACAGCTGCGGTCCGTGACAGATTGCAAGTACAGGCTTTTTCTTATCCATGAAATCCTTAGCAAATTTCACAAATCGCTCATCTGCTCTTAACATGTCTGGTGAGAAACCGCCCGGGATAAATAAAGCATCAAAATCATCTGAAGAGACATCATCAATCCCTTTATCAATAGTGACAGATGCATCACCCTGCTTACCCTTGACTGTTTTCCCTTGTTCCGATTCGATTGTTACAACCTCATGACCAGCATTTTTAAATTCTTTCGCTGGATCTGTATATTCTACATCTTCAAAATAGTCGGTGATTACTGTCGCAATTTTTGCCATTTTTTTAACAACACTCCTCTAATAAATAGTTTTGTGTTTTACCTTACATTTCTACTTCTTCCACATTTTTTGCATATATAAACATCCCTTGAGTACTATTAATAAGTTGTAAACATTGTCATCTTCTGCAAGGTATAACCAATGCGCTTAACAAGCGGAAACTTTCCTATTTCTTCGTACGCTAAAGTATAGGAAGCATCTTCATTATTCCATAATCGTTGAAAGTACTGATCGACCTGTTGTGTTATCATTTGATCCGGTAATGATTCTATTACAAGATTAGTTTCTAAATTATAGTTATCTAAATTCCTTGAAGTAAAATTCGCAGATCCACCTATTATTTTTGCACTGTTCCTGTAGTTGGCATATAGCAATTTAGTATGATATTGTTCCTTATTGACGTTATACCACTTAATTTCGATATTTCCATTGCCATCCTCCATCAGCTCATCTGCCACAGGAACATTTGGTATCCCAATCTTCTGCTGCCCGAATGCATTCTTATTAGGGTCAAGTATGAGATGGATCTTTACCCCTCGATTCGCCGCCTTCTCAATGGCCTCAATGATATCACGATCAGCTAGGTAAAACATACCAATCCAGATTTCCTCCCCTTCCTCCGCCTGGCTAATCGCTTCTACTGACGCTTTCTGAATTTTTTGTTCCGTCACTAGTTTGACAGACAGATTCGAATTACTTGGGGGAGAAGTCGTTATATCTTCCAATTCCTTTTCTGTTGGGAAAACGTTAAGGTTCCCGCCGGAAAACTTCGCAACTGCTTTCTCTGTACGTACCAGATCCTTCAGTATTTCGCCTTTTACCTTGAATCCTATATTAGAATGATAACTGCTTGCATCATGGGAGTTAGCGGAAATGACCAGTCCCTCATCCTCTGTAATGACCACTTTTCGGTGATTTGCTTTTATATTAAGTATTTCTAAGTACGACCTCGCTGTCACGTCAGGCGCCGGCTCTCCGAAAGGATTGGGTAACCAGCCTCTGCCTTCCTGTCCAAACCATTGGATAAACATTCGCCATAATCCGGAATAAAGCGGATTAGGGTCACGTAATTTTCGCAGATCTGTGTAAATAACTTCGACTCCTAATTCTTCCAGAGGCCTGATAAACTGAGCATTGTGGGAACCGTATGTTTTATTAAGGGGGTCTGTAATCAGGACAACTTTCAAATCAGGGTATCTCTCTTTTTGTCTGGCAATATGATCAGTAAGCTGTTCACTCAATGGCAGATAATTCCCGCTTTCGGATGAAAAATTATTAATCATAAACATATCTATAATCAAAAACTCTTCTGCATCCGCAATTGTTTCATAAACCGTATTGAATATCTCCTGTTCGTATTGAACTTCCCCATCCTTACTGTATGTCAGATCAGTTAGAAATTCGATATCTCCTTCACTGATCGAATGAGCCTTTCCTTCATAGGATATTCCTTTTGGCAATGGTTTCAATTGATGATAAGAAATAACGATACCATATAAAAGTAAAAAAAATATCAACCATAATCGTTTTTTTCTGTACCATGTTCTCTTATTCATAGACTGCTCCTTATCATTCTTTCACCTTCATTCATTGCTTTTTAATACCCTTTTCTTTACAGGGGAAAACAAAAAGGCCTTACTCCTGCTTTATGGAGTAAGGCTTTATTTACGCTTTTGTACCTTTTACGGCCGTTCTTCTCCTGTTTCAAGATAGAACTGATCCAGAAAATTTTCGAGAAATTCATGACGTTGTGCCGCTAATTCTTTTCCCGTTTTTGTGTTCATTAAGTCCTTCAGTTTTAACAGTTTTTCGTAAAAATGATTGATGGCACTTGAGTTGTTATTTCTATACTCCTCCAGTGACATATTCTCTCTAATTTCTAACTGTGAATGATAGATTGGGCTCCCGACCTTCCCGGCGTAGACAAAGCAACGCGCGATACCAATTGCACCGAGTGCATCCAGCCTGTCAGCATCCTGAACTACTTTTGCTTCCAATGTTTCGACAGGTGGATTATTTCCGCCCTTAAAGGAAATTGTTTGAATAATGGTAAGGATATGTTGCGCATCTGTATGATCTATTCCTGATTCTATCAGATATTTTCTAATGTCTGACAGTGCTTTTTCTTCATTATCCACGACCTTATCATCAGCAAGGTCATGTAATAATGCAGCAATTGTCACAACAAAAGTATCGGCATCTTCCTTATCAGCTATTTCCTTTGCTGTTTTTGTTACCCTTTTAATATGGAACCAGTCATGCCCGGACTTTTCATTCATTAGCGCATCTTTTACCAGTTTTTCTGTATCTTGCACAACTTTGTCTTTATCCATCATATCCTCCTTAAAGAAGAAAATTATGTAAAAAGACCCTTTCCACGATAAGCAGAAAGAGCCTGATATACAAACAATATTAACGTTTTGAAAACTGTGGTGCACGACGAGCGCCTTTAAGACCGTATTTCTTACGTTCTTTCATACGAGCGTCACGAGTTAAGAATCCTGCACGTTTTAACGTTGCACGGTATTCTGGATCAGCTTCCAATAATGCACGAGCTACACCATGACGGATTGCACCAGCTTGACCAGTGAAACCTCCACCATGAACGTTTACTAATACATCATAGCTGCCTTCTGTTTCAGTAGCAGCTAATGGTTGCTTAATGATTGTACGAAGTGTTTCGTATGGGAAGAATTCTTCCGCATCACGGTTATTTACAACGATACGTCCAGTTCCTGGTACTAAACGTACACGTGCAGTTGAACTTTTACGGCGTCCGGTACCGTAGTATTGTACTTGTGCCACTATATAGACCTCCTTTTAATTATCCGCGAAGTTCGTAAACTTCTGGTTTTTGTGCTTCATGTTTATGCTCAGCGCCTCTGTATACGTGTAATTTTTTACCCATTTTACGGCCAAGGCTTCCTTTAGGTAACATCCCTTTAATTGTTAGTTCTAACATTTGCTCAGGATATTTTTCACGCATTTCGCCAGCAGTACGTTCTTTTAATCCACCTGGGTGGTTAGAGTGACGGCGGTAAAGCTTGTCACTTAATTTTTTACCTGTTAATTCGATTTTGTTCGCATTGATGATGATCACATGATCACCAGTATCAACATGCGGTGTATATGTTGGTTTGTGCTTACCGCGAAGGATTGAAGCTACTTCACTAGCTAAACGACCTAACGTTTGACCTTCAGCATCTACAACAAGCCATTTACGTTCAATATTCGCTTCATTTGCCATGAAAGTTGTACGCATGATTGGTTTACCTCCTAAATCTGTAATTCCATAGTCTTATTTTGTCCAGCGTCAAGCAACTGCAATTTGTCAGGTGCTTTCGCTTTACTAATCCGATTTATATTCTAACACGAGTAACTTTCCGGGGCTATTCGTGGTATAGAAAATAAAATGCCATAGATCATAATACAATAAAACAGCCCTTATGTCAATACGTACAATAAAAAATAGAGCCGGGAAATTAATCACATCCCCAGCTCTATATGAAGCTATTTTTCTCCCGCGAAGATTAGGATAGCATCTCGTAAAAACTTAGTACCGCCCTTCACGTTCTTATCATAATAAGAAGTAAATCTTTCATCCTCTACATACATCTCCGCAAGGCCAATATGTGCTTGTTTTGAATAAGAAGACCATGAGTACATAAGCCAATCCTTATGTTTTGCTGCAAGTTCCTGAGCAAGGTCAGAGGCTGGGTCTCCCGTCTGATAAGCTTTCTCCAGTAAAATGATAATATCTTCACCGAGCTGGTTCATTGCTTGAAAATCTTCTTCTGACATCCCTCTCAGTTTATTATTGCTCTCCTTTACTGTTTGCTCACCATATTTCTCCCGAATCTCTTTCCCATAGTTCTGTTCATTATCTTCAATTAATTTCTCTTTAAATGCATCAAATTTCGCTTCATTCGACATGTTCATTCCACCCTCTTTGGCTGCAATCGTCTTTTCAACGGTTGCAATGATATTGTCAAGACGGTCCCGCTTCTTTTCGAGCTGTTTATAATGGCTTCGTAATGCTTCTGTCTGGTCAAAATCAGGCTGATGAATAATTCTGTTGATCTCCTCAAGGCTCATTTCTAATTCACGAAAAAAAAGAATTTGCTGTAGTTGGTCTACTTCTTTCTCACCATAGAATCGATAACCTGCGTCGTTCACCCGTGCTGGTCTTAATAACCCGATTTGATCATAGTATCTTAATGTGCGGCCGCTCACACCAGATAACTTTGCCAGTTGACTTACGGTATATTCCATTATTGACCCTCCTGACTATCATCATCTTAAACCTTTACGCAACGTTAAGGTCAAGGGTGTTTTTCATCTTTTTTTCATTTTATTATTTTGAGCCGACTGCCCAGTGAAGGTATTACAAATCTTTAGATCTGTGATAATAAACCTTCCAAAGATAAAGACCTTGGGCCGGTGCTGTATGTCCGGCAACAGAGCGGTCTCTTGCTTCGATAATCTGCTGCATTTCTTCTGGTTCCCGCTTTCCTTTTCCAATTTCAATCAGTGTTCCAACAATAATACGTACCATGTTGTACAAGAAACCATTGCCCCTCACTTTGAAAATCAGCTCCGCTCCATTGCTTTCTACACTCGCATGGTGAATCGTCCGGATTTTATCACCTTTTACATTGCTGTTGGCAGCACAAAATGAAGTGAAATCATGTTTCCCAGTTAATAATTCACACGCCTTCTTCATTTTTTCAATGCTTAATCTTTCGCTTACATGGTGCTGATAATGACGTTTGAATATATTTCTTTCTGTATCATTCCAGACAACATAACGGTATTCCTTTTCTTCTACATCAAAACGGGCATGAAATTCATCAGATACATTCTCTACCGCTCTTACCTCAATATCTTCAGGCAGCATTGTATTCAGTGCACGCCTCCATCCCTCTAAAGGAATTTGCAGATTTGTGTCAAAGTGAATCGTTTGGCCAACTGCATGAACACCCTGGTCTGTCCTTCCGGATGCTGTGACTCGGATATGTTCCCCTTTATGCATCTTTTGAAGAACAGATTCAATTGATGCCTGAACCGTTCTCCCGTTCGGCTGAATCTGATATCCCGAAAAGTTGGTGCCATCATAACTGATAATAGCTTTTATTCGCAACATTTCCCACCTGCTTATACGTTAATTTCGTAACATGAAAAATATAATCATTATGAATATATATATAACTACCGCTTGAAAATCGAGCCATGAATAGCTTAATTGTCTTAATTTTGTCCTGCCTTCCCCGCCCCTGTATCCCCTGGCTTCCATTGCCATCGCTAAATCTTCGGCTCTCCTGAAGGCACTGATAAAGAGGGGCACGAGCAACGGGATGACAGCATACATTCTACTCTTTAGGGAGCCTGTCCTCAAGTCCACTCCCCTGGATGCCTGTGCCTTAGATATCTTATCAAGCTCATCCATTAATGTTGGGATAAAACGTAAGGAGATCGATAGCATCAATGCTAATTCATGAACAGGAAATTTCCACTTCTGCAATGGAGATAACAGATTTTCCAGTGCGTCAGTGATTTCCATTGGTGATGTCGTTAAGGTTAATAAGGACGTTACCATTATTAATAATAGAAAACGCAAGGAAATAGTTAACCCTTTGACTAATCCGCCACTGTAGATCTTTAAACCGGAAAGCTGCCATATGATGTCTCCATCATTCGTAAAAAAAAGATGAATCAAAAATGAAAATATTATAAAAAACCAGATTGGTGTTATTCCTTTTAAAATATAAGTTAATGATAATTTCGATAAAAAAATAGTCCAGATTGCGAAAATTGCCAGTAGTCCATAACTAAGTGTATTATTTGCAAAGAAAACGATGATTACATATGTGAAGATCATTAAGAGCTTTGTCCTTGGATCTAAACGATGCAGAACAGAATGGCCAGGGACATACTGCCCGATAACTAACCATGATTTCATTGACCCTTTATCTCCTTTAATTTTTGATCAATTTCCACTGCTATTTCTTCGACTGTCTGACCTTTATATTCAATGGTAAAAGGAAAGGTATCATTAAACTTCTCTAAAAATAACAGAATCTCCGGCAATTCCAACCGGACATTATGAAGAAAACGGCGATCTCTAAATATATCCACAGGTGTGCCCTCTAATATTTTATTTCCTTTCTCTAAAACAACAATCCTGTCTGCATATGTGAAGGCGTCTTCCATTTTGTGAGTAACTAAGATAGTTGTCAGCTTTCTTTCTTTATGTAATCGGTAAAATAGTGCCATCATTTGCTGCTGTCCATACGGGTCAAGCCCTGCAGTCGGTTCATCTAAAACAAGTACTTCCGGCATTGCAGCTAAAATGCCCGCTATAGCGACCCTTCTCATTTGCCCGCCACTAAGTTCGAAAGGCGATTTGGATAAAATCTCCTCATTTAAGCCAACTTCCTCGATAACTTGTTTTATTCTTTGATCAATCAGCTTATCAGGAACGCCAAAATTTCTCGGTCCAAACGCTATATCTTTTTCCACCGTTTCTTCAAATAATTGATGTTCAGGGTACTGAAAGACAAGCCCCACTTTTTGTCTCAGTTCTTTTAAATCCTGTTTTCTGTTTTCATCATTCAGTACATATTCTCCGATTCTCACCTCACCAGTCGCAGGATAAATTAATCCATTGAGATGTTGTAATAAAGTTGATTTTCCTGAACCTGTGTGACCAACTATTGCAATAAACTCTCCTGATTTTATTGTTAAGTCGATTTCATGAAGGGCCTGATGGGAAAAAGGTGTATTCGGTTGATAGATATAGCTTACTTTTTTAAATTGTATGTCCATAGTTCATTCATTAACTCCTCATGATTTAGTGGATGGGATGAAAATTTATACCCGTATTTTTCCAACTCATTTGCGATTTTTGTTGTAAAAGGTTCAGTTAACCCTAAACTCTCCCAGTCATTAACTTGAGCAAACAGTTCTCTTGGAGTAGTGTCTGTTACAAGCTTCCCTTCCTTAAGAACAAGAGTCCTGTCCGCAAGAGTTACCTCACTCAAATCATGTGTAATCGTAAGGAATGTAATATTTCGTTCATCTTTCAAGTGTTGGATTGTTTTTATTATCTCGTTTCTGCCTACAGGGTCCAGCATTGATGTTGCTTCATCTAAAATTAATACTTCAGGTTGAATTGCCATAACAGAAGCAATGGCTACTCTTTGTTTTTGCCCGCCTGATAAATAGTGGGCTTCATGTAATGCGAAATCTTGCATTCCAACTTCATTCAGGCTGCGTTCAATTCTTTTTATCATTTCTTCACGAGGTATACCTCTGTTTTCCAGACCGAATGCGATATCATCCCTTACCGTTGTACCAACAAATTGGTTTTCCGGATTCTGAAAAACCATTCCTGCTTTTTGACGGACTTCCCATATATTCTGTTCGGTTACTCTTTCTCCGTCTATTAGAATATCACCAGCTTGCGGTACAAGCAGTCCGTTAATCAACTTTGCCACTGTGGATTTACCTGACCCATTATGGCCTATAATAGCAATTGAATCACCTGCATTTACAGAAAAACTAATATTCCTCAATACCCAGTTTTGTTCTTCATTATATCGAAAATATACATCACGAAACTCGATTATTGTCATGAATTGTTCTCCTCAGTCATTATTTCCCGGGAAATCCTGCTAATATTTTATCATAAAATAATAATGAATTAATGATTAACCATACTAATTCATTGGTTAAAACTTCTGATAAAGAAAATAATCCTGCCTGACATGTTTCTCCATATGTCAGACAAGATTATTATTGAACAGATTCTTTCAATGCTTCCATCTCTTCTACCCATGCATTCACATCTGCTTTTATTTCTTCTGCTTTCTTATCAACCGCATCTGTATTTTTCTCTCGAAGCTGTTCACTTATTGCTTTTATTTCTTCTTCCCGTTTAAGGAGAATCTCTTCTACTCTGACCTTTTCCTCTTCTGTTAAGGTTTCTTCTTCCACAAGGGAATTAAGTACTGCTTCAAAGCGGTGATTCTCCCGCCTTACTGAATAATTCCAGGCATAGCTGAGATCCGAAGCTCTCTGCCGCTCATATGTAATATCAAAACCATTTGGTGTCATATTGACAGGTGCCCAAGTTAATTCAATCGTTGATGGAAGCCACTCATATTCGATGGTTGAAAGTAACTCTTCTCCATTATCAGCAGAGTAATACTCCCCTTCTCCAGCTTCTGCTACTTTCGTCAACTGTGCTTCTGCTTCTTCATCCACTTGAAAACCGATTATGTTAACAGTTTTGTTGTCTGCTGTGTCTGCGAAGGTAGCTGCAGCCTCTACCGGGTCGCCATCACAAGTTTCTACACCATCACTTACGATATATATTGTCACATGACCTTCTAGTGAGCTGCTTAATTCATTCACTTTTTCGATGGCGGCAGCTAAAGGTGTCCACCCTTTCGCTTCAATGGTATCTACTGATTGAGTAAATTGTTCTTCATCATACTCTCCTAGTGAATAGACTTCCTCAATCTTTGAGCAGGATGCTTCTTTCCCTTCATCACTATCGTCACCTTTGTGTCCAAAAGCTACCAAAGATACATGGCTTGAAGCTCCTATTGTCCTGGCAAAACTGGAAACTGCCTCCCGTGCAATATCCATCCTGATTTCCCCTTCTGACTCTAACAGCATACTGGAACTCGCATCTAATAATATATATGCATAGCTGCTTTCTCCCTCTGCCGCACCTTCCTTTTCAATTTTTTCAGGTCTTGGCAGCAGGGGCTCTTTAAAGTCAGGCTTAAAGTTGGCTAACTCTGTTGCTATCGAAGAATAGCTGGGACTGCCGGCATAATAGATTAGTGACTTGGCAATTGTCTCAGGATCATCCGTATCTTCAGCTATTGGACTAACAGCCTCTATCAGTTCTTTTAAGTAGTCCGGATCGAGTTCCTCTATACCAAACAGTATTCGTTCTGTGTCGGCTTCATATGTTATATCTTCAGTTAGTATGCCGGCAGGAATCTCCTGTAATGTGTCAATATCAGTTGCCAGCGAAATATTCTCAATCTCTTTATGTATTTCATTAGCGGTTGAATCCTCAACTGCATTTTCCGATTCTTTCAATTGTTCCTCATTTGATACAGTCCCTTTCTCTTCAGTGGAGGCAGTATCATTAGAACAAGCCATTAATATAACCAGAAATAATAACATTCCAAATTTCTTCAACTTTGTCACTCCTTACCTTTCCCATTATTATAATAGACTCTGTTGAATAAAAAAAGATAATGCCTGCTAAATGATAAAAAAGTAACATAAGGAGAAAAGCCTTTTTCTTGAGAGTGTAAGACTTTTGACAGGTGTAAATAATGAGGATCCCTGGTTACAGGGTATTAGCCGTGAATTAAAAAGGGGCAACAAAAAAAGGGCTTGGATGCATCTCATATGGAGATTGGCCCCTGCCCCTTTCTGCTCTCACCTATTTAAAATTAAACAAGCTCAATAATCGCCATTTCTGCCCCATCACCACGACGAGGTCCTAATTTCAACACTCTTGTGTATCCACCTTGACGATCTTCATAACGAGTAGCAATGTCACTGAATAGCTTTTGTACAGCATCTTCATTTTCATTTGCTTCTGCATTGTATAAGAATGCCGCAGCTTGACGGCGAGCATGTAAGTCTCCACGTTTGCCTAAAGTGATCATCTTATCAACAACTGAACGCAATTCCTTCGCTTTTGCCTCTGTTGTCTCTAAACGTTCATGAATAATAAGATCAGTAGCCAATCCACGAAGTAATGCCTTACGTTGATCTGTTGTACGTCCTAACTTTCTAGCCATGGAAATTCCCCTCCTTCGTTCATGTTCTTCTAGATGCCTAGATTAATCTTCGTTTCTTAAACCAAGACCTAGATCCTCTAATTTGTGCTTCACTTCCTCTAAAGATTTACGACCAAGATTACGAACCTTCATCATGTCTTCTTCAGATTTATGAGCTAATTCTTGAACGGTATTAATACCAGCACGTTTCAAACAATTATAAGAGCGTACAGACAAGTCCAGCTCTTCAATTGTCATTTCTAATACTTTTTCTTTTTGATCTTCTTCTTTTTCGATCATAATTTCAGCATTTTTGGCTTCATCTGTTAGTCCAACGAAAATATTAATGTGTTCCATAAATATTTTTGCCCCTAAAGAAATTGCTTCTTCAGGACGAATGCTGCCATCAGTTGTTACATCAAAAGTAAGTTTATCAAAATTAGAATCTTGCCCAATACGAGTATTCTCTACTTGATAAGTTACTTTTTGAACAGGAGTAAAGATAGAATCAACTGGAATAACACCAATCGGACGGTCCTCATGGTTATTAGAATCAGCTGGTCGATATCCTCTACCGCCTTTTGCTGAAATACGCATTTTGAGATGACCATTATCTCCCAATGTTGCAATATGAAGATCAGGATTTAATATCTCGACATCACTGTCAAAGATGATGTCTGCAGCCGTAACTTTTCCTTCTCCCTGTACATCTACTTCTAGCGTCTTTTCTTCATCAGAGTAAATCTTTAGTGCAAGCTTCTTTAGATTTAAGATAATAGTAGTTACGTCTTCTACTACGCCCTCTACCGTAGAAAACTCATGAAGTGCCCCATCTATTTGCACAGATGTTACAGCAGCGCCAGGAAGTGAAGATAATAGGATACGACGCAAGGAGTTACCGAGTGTAGTACCATATCCACGTTCTAGTGGTTCTACAACGAACTTTCCATAAGTAGCATCATCGCTGATTTCTACTGTTTCTATTCTTGGTTTTTCAATTTCGATCATTCATAAACCCTCCTTTAAAACGTCGAAACCCCGGTTAGACACAAGTCTAACCGAAATTCCCCAGGTAGGCAGTTCCCGTTTCTGCACTCTGCAATTGTATTTTAGCGTCTGTCGAATGCAATGGTGCCAAGAGAAAGATTTCTAACTCTATTCAGCTATCATAAACCATTATAGACAGATTAACAAATATTATACTGTGATTATACTCGACGACGTTTTGGCGGGCGACAACCATTGTGAGGAACTGGTGTTACATCACGAATGGCAGTTACTTCTAAACCTGCTGCTTGAAGTGAACGGATTGCTGCTTCACGTCCAGCACCAGGTCCTTTCACTGTAACCTCTAATGATTTCATACCATGGTCTTGGGCACCTTTAGCAGCAGCTTCTGCAGCCATTTGAGCAGCAAAAGGTGTTGATTTACGTGAACCTTTAAATCCAAGCGCACCAGCGCTGCTCCAGCTAACCGCATTACCTTGCACATCTGTAATTGTTACAATTGTGTTGTTAAAAGTAGAACGAATATGAGCAACACCTGTGTCGATATTCTTTTTCACACGGCGCTTACGTGTATTAGTTTTACGAGCCATAAATTAGCATACCTCCTTTATATTATTTCTTCTTGTTAGCCATAGTTTTTCTTGGGCCTTTACGTGTACGAGAGTTGTTCTTCGTTTTTTGACCACGAACAGGTAATCCGCGACGATGACGTACACCACGATAACTACCAATCTCGATCAGACGTTTAATGTTTAGAGATACTTCACGACGAAGATCCCCTTCCACTGTATATCCATCGACTTTTTGGCGGATTTGACCTAATTCTTCTTCTGTTAAGTCACGAACACGAGTGTTCTCATTGATCCCAGTTTCTTCTAAAACTTTTTTAGCAGTTGTCTTACCAATTCCGTATATATAAGTTAATGCGATAACTACACGTTTATCACGCGGAACATCTACACCAGCAATACGTGCCATATGATGCGTGCACCTCCTTTATTATTATCCTTGTTTTTGTTTATGTTTAGGGTTTTCGCAAATTACCATTACTTTCCCTTTACGGCGAATAACCTTACATTTTTCACAAATAGGTTTTACAGATGGTCTTACCTTCATCTTCCATACCTCCTCTTGTATCGGAGCATTTTATTTATAGCGGTACGTAATACGACCTCTTGTTAAATCATATGGAGAAAGTTCAACCGTTACTTTATCTCCAGGTAAAATACGAATGAAGTGCATTCTGATCTTACCAGAGACATGAGCAAGAACGGTATGACCATTCTCTAATTCTACTTTAAACATTGCATTTGGTAATGTATCAATTACAGTACCTTCGACTTCAATTGCATCGTCTTTCGCCATCGAGTTGATCTCCCTTCTTCAAATCTGCCAGTATTTCATTGGCAAATTTATTAATAGCATAACGCAATTTCCCATTGGTTACGCGCCCTGTTTCGAGAAGGCTCTTTTGTACTTCAGGAGAAATAAAATTAGTTGCCGAAATATGATGGACATTCTTCTTCTTCGGCCGATCATATTTACGTTTATCTCCATCTGCCAATAACACAAAACGACTGTCTAGCTTTTCAATAACAATTGCAAACTGACCTGCTTCTCGTCCTTGTAGGATTTGAACAACTTGACCTAATTCCGGATACCTCTCCGTTTCGCTCAACTATCATCACCAACATTTTAGGTTTTAAGTTTAGCATCCTTACGATTCGTGTACCTTATCATTATACCAATAATATCAACAAAAAATCATGAAATGTTCTTTAATTTTTCGTCAATATCATGGAAAACTTTATCAATTTGCTGTGAACCATCGATTGTAACTAAGCTTCCTTTGTCTGAATAAAAGTCCAGCATTGGCTGTGTCTGTTCAATATTCACTTCTAGTCTGTTTTTAACTGTACCTGGTTGGTCATCCTCACGTTGAATAAGCTTCTCACCATCTCTATCACAAATTCCCTCTTGTTTGGGGGGATTGAATTGAACATGATAAGTCGCTCCGCAAGCTGGGCAAATACGACGGCCAGTTAATCGCTCTACAAGTTCATCTTTATCAACATCCACGTGCAATACATAATCGATTGATTTATTCATTTTAGAAAGTAATTGATCCAAGGCCTCAGCTTGTGCGATTGTTCTTGGAAATCCATCAAGCAGAAATCCTTTTTCACAATCTGGTTTTCTAAGTCTCTCCTCGACAATACCGATGGTTACTTCATCCGGAACAAGTGAGCCTTCATCCATAAAGCTTTTTGCTTTTTGTCCAAGCTCTGTTCCTTCTTTAATAGCTAATCTGAACATATCTCCAGTTGAAATATGAGGGATTTGGTACTTCTCAACAATTTTTTCTGCCTGTGTCCCTTTACCAGCACCAGGCAAGCCCATTAGGATAAGATTCAACGATTTTCCCCTCGCTCTCTATCTATTCCGTTACAACCACTTACTTAATAAAACCTTTGTAATTACGTTTTACTAGTTGTCCTTCTAATTGCTTCATTGTTTGCAATGCAACACCGACAACAATTAGCAAGCTGGTACCGCCAATTTGAACAGCATCAGGTAAACCTGCTACATTACCGATAGCCAATGGCAATACAGATACTGCGGCTAAGAATAGTGCACCTACAAAAGTTAAACGGTACATTACACGAGTTAAATAGGTTTCCGTATTTTGACCTGGTCGAATGCCTGGGATATATCCCCCTTGTTTCTTTAAGTTATCCGCCATTTGCTCAGGGTTTACTTGAACAAACGTATAGAAATACGTGAAGGCAATAATTAAAGCAACATAGATAATCATACCAACAGGCTGCGTATAATCAAAAATGTTGGAAATAGTGGCTGCAACTTGATTATCCTCAAAGAATCCAGCGATACTTCTCGGCGCAAGAATAAATGATACTGCGAAGATAACCGGAATAACCCCTGCAGCATTTACCTTTAAAGGTAGATGCGTTGAATGCCCGCCAACTGGTGAACGGTTTACTAGACGCTTTGCATACTGTACTGGAATTTTACGTAGTGCTTGCTGGATGAAAATTACACCAACCGTCACAGCAATAACTAGTAAAACAATTAGTAACACAATGATGATATTAATAAATAACTCATCATCTGCACCTGATCCAAAGTACTGTGCGTAAATTTGGTTCACACCATTCGGAATTGCTGCTACGATACCCGCAAAAATAAGGATAGAGATTCCATTACCAACACCATGTGCCGTAATTTGTTCACCTAACCACATTAAGAATGCTGTACCGCCAGTTAAGATGATTGCAATTACGATAACTTTACCAACTCCTGGGTCATTAATCAATAACCCTCCGGACATGGCATTAAATCCGATCGCCATTGCACTCCCTTGGATAAAAGCAAGCACAATTGTAGCATATCGCGTCACTTGTGCTAACTTCTTACGGCCCATTTCACCTTGCTTTTTCCACTCAGAAAATTTCTGTACTACATCCATTTGCAGCAATTGCATGATAATGGATGCAGTAATGTATGGCATAATACCCATTGCAAAGATGGAGAAGTTTTGCAACGCCCCGCCTCCAAAGGTATTCAGTAATCCAAAAACATTCTGTTCATTCATAAAGTTAATTGCACTTCGATCAGTGAATGGTACAGGTATAAATGTCCCAATTCGAAATACAACTAACATTAGAAGTGTGAATATAATTTTTTGTCTGATATCAGCCACACGCACAAAATTGGAGATTGTACGAAACATTAAATCACCTCAGTTTGACCGCCCGCTGCTTCTATAGCTTCTTTCGCTGAAGCAGAAAACTTATGAGCTTTTACTGTTAGTTTCTTTTCGATTTTACCATTTCCAAGAATCTTAACACCAGATTTCACCTTACTAATGGTACCTGATTCAAGTAAAAGCTCAGGTGTTACTTCAGTACCTTCATCAAAGTTATTCAATGTTTCTAAGTTAACAATCGCATATTCTTTACGGTTGATATTAGTGAATCCTCGCTTCGGTAAACGTTGGAACAAAGGCATTTGACCACCTTCGAAACCTGGACGTACGCCACCTCCAGAACGTGCTTTTTGACCTTTGTGTCCACGTCCAGAAGTTTTACCATTACCAGAAGACATACCACGACCTACACGATTTCTTTCCTTTTTTGGCTGTGATGGTTTTAATTCATGAAGTTTCATGCGAGCACCTCCTCTTTACAGTGAATTTTATTAAACTTCCTTAACTTCTACTAAATGTGATACTTTGTTGATCATGCCTCGCACGACAGGAGTATCTTCACGGACTACTGATTGATGGATCTTTCTAAGACCGAGTGTTTGAACAGTAGCTTTTTGTACTTCTGATCTACCGATTACACTGCGTTTGAGGGTAATTTCTATCTGTTTAGACATATCGTTTCCCTCCTTATCCTAACAATTCTTCTACAGACTTACCGCGTAGTTTTGCTACTTCTTCGACACGTTTTAATTCGCTAAGTCCGTTGATTGTAGCACGAACCATGTTAATTGGTGTATTTGAACCTAGTGACTTAGAAACAATGTCACCAACACCTGCTAATTCTAATACGGCACGTACCGGTCCACCAGCGATAACCCCAGTACCTTCTGCAGCAGGTTTCATTAAAATGCTTCCTGCTCCAAATTGACCAGTAATATCATGTGGAATGGATGTACCAACGATCGGTACATTGATTAAGTTCTTTTTGGCATCATCGATTGCCTTTTTGATCGCATCTGGTACTTCTTGTGCTTTACCAGTACCAAAGCCTACGTGACCATTTTTATCTCCAACTACTACTAGTGCAGCAAAGCGAAAACGACGTCCACCTTTAACAACTTTAGCTACACGATTTATCGTTACAACGCGTTCTTCTAAATCTAATTTGTTTGGGTCGATGTTAGTACGCAACATATGTCCCTCCTTTTTTATTAAAATTCAAGACCTGCTTCACGAGCAGCATCTGCTAAAGATTTAACACGACCATGATATAAATATCCACCACGATCAAATACTACATTTTTAACTCCTTTTTCTTGCGCGCGCTTTGCAACAAGTTCTCCTACTTGTTTCGCAGCTTCAACGTTACCAGTACCATCTAAGTTAAGTTCTTTATCAACAGTAGATGCACTTGCAATCGTTACATTATTAACATCATCAATGATTTGTGCATAGATGTGTTTGTTTGAACGAAAAACGTTTAAACGCGGACGTTCCGCAGTTCCGAAAAGATTCTTACGGATACGAAGATGTCTTTTTTTACGAACACTGTTTTTATCAGGCTTTGTGATCATCTAGGTCACTCCTTTCTGTTCCCTACCTAACCTTACTTAGCAGTTTTACCTTCTTTACGACGTACATATTCGCCTTCATAACGGATACCTTTACCTTTGTACGGTTCTGGTGGGCGAATTGCGCGAATGTTTGCAGCAATAGCTCCAACTTTTTCTTTATCAATACCTTTAACGACTACTCGTGTATTCGCTGGTACTTCAATTTCAATTCCGTCTTCTGGTTCAATTTCAACTGGGTGAGAGTAACCTGCGTTAACAACAAGCTTCTGACCTTGTTTCTGAGCACGGTAACCTACACCTTGAATTTCAAGAGCTTTTTCGTAACCTTTGTGGACACCTTCCACCATGTTTCCGATCAAGCTTCGAGTAGTACCATGTAAAGCTTTATGTTGTTTACTGTCACTAGGACGCTCAACAGTTAAAATGTTATCTTCAATTTTGATAGTCATATCCTCGCTGAATTGACGACTCAATTCACCTTTAGGGCCTTTGACTGTTACATGACCACCATCAATTTTAATTTCCACACCTTGTGGAATTTCTAGTTGTTTTAAACCTATACGAGACATGCTATACACCTCCTGTCATCTGAAAATATATTACCAAATATATGCAAGTACTTCTCCGCCGATTGCTTGCGCGCGTGCTTCTTTATCAGAAAGAACACCTTTAGAAGTAGATACGATTGCGATACCTAATCCGTTTAATACTTTAGGTAATTCGTCAGCTTTAGCGTAAACGCGAAGACCTGGTTTACTAATTCTTTTTAGTCCAGTAATTACACGTTCTTCATTTGCACCATATTTTAAGAATACACGCAGGATACCTTGTTTGCTATCCTCTACAAATTCATAATCACGGATAAAACCTTCACGTTTTAAAATATCTGCAATTTCTTTTTTAAGATTCGACGCTGGGAATTCTAATTTCTCATGGCGGACCATGTTAGCGTTACGAATACGAGTAAGCATATCTGCAATTGGATCTGTCATAACCATTTCTCATTACCTCCTTCCCTATTCGGGGATTTACCAGCTTGCTTTTTTAACACCAGGAATTTGACCTTTATATGCAAGTTCACGGAAACAAATACGGCAAAGTTTAAATTTGCGAATTACTGAATGTGGACGTCCGCAACGCTCACAACGAGTATATTCTTGAACTTTAAATTTTGCTGGGCGTTTTTGTTTTGCGATCATTGATTTTTTAGCCACTCTTTTCCCTCCTTATCTTAGCTTTCTCGCTTATTTTTGGAAAGGCATGCCAAGTTGAGTTAAGAGTTCAGCAGCTTCTTCGTCAGAATTCGCTGTTGTAACAATAACAATATCCATCCCTCTAACTTTGCTTACTTGATCATAGTTAATTTCAGGGAAGATTAATTGTTCCTTAACACCTAAAGTGTAATTTCCACGACCATCGAATGCCTTTTTAGAGATACCACGGAAGTCACGAACACGTGGTAAAGATACATCAATTAATTTTTGAAGGAAATCGTACATACGCTCACCACGAAGAGTTACCTTTGCACCAATTGGCATTCCTTCACGTAAACGGAAACCTGCAATTGATTTCTTCGCTTTTGTTATAACAGGTTGCTGACCGGAGATTTGTGCTAATTCTTCTACTGCAGAATCTAATGCTTTAGAGTTTTGCACTGCATCACCAACACCCATGTTGATCACGATTTTTTCAACTTTAGGTACTTCCATTACTGATTTATAATTAAATTTCTCAACTAATGAAGAAACAATTTCTTTATTGTATTTTGCTTTTAATGCGTTCATCACGTAAACCTCCTTTCACCGCTAATACTATTTATCTAAAGCTTCACCAGATTTTTTAGCGATTCGTACTTTCTTTCCATCACGAACTTCAAATCCAACACGAGTTGGTTCGCCAGATTTAGGATCAACTGGCATTACATTAGAAACATGAATCGGTGCTTCCTGATTCAAAATACCACCTTGTGGATTATCTTGAGAAGGTTTCGCGTGTTTTTTAACGATATTAACACCTTCTACAAGCACACGATCTTTTTTAGGAAATGCTGCGAGGATTACGCCTTGCTTTCCTTTGTCTTTACCAGAAATGACTTGAACTTTATCACCTTTTTTTACATGCATGCTATCCGCACCTCCTTACACGGTATTTTCCGTTACGTGCCTTATAGTACTTCTGGAGCTAGAGATACGATTTTCATAAACTTAGCATCACGTAATTCACGTGCTACTGGACCAAAAATACGAGTACCTCTTGGGCTTTGATCGTCACGAATGATAACAGCTGCATTCTCATCAAATTTAATGTAAGATCCGTCTTTACGTCTTACACCACTTTTTGAGCGTACAATAACAGCTCTTACTACTTCACCTTTTTTAACAACGCCTCCTGGTGTTGCTTGTTTCACCGTACAAACAATTACATCACCGATATTCGCTGTCTTACGACCTGAGCCACCTAATACTTTAATAGTAAGTACCTCACGTGCACCAGAGTTATCTGCTACTTTTAAACGAGATTCTTGTTGAATCATATTCGTGTACCTCCCTTCGGAACTTATCCGAGCGAACTTTAAATTAAATAATTACAGCTTCTTCCACAACTTCTACTAAACGAAAACGTTTTGTAGCTGATAGCGGACGAGTTTCCATGATACGAACAATATCGCCGATTTTAGCTTGATTGTTTTCATCATGTGCCTTGAATTTCTTAGAGTATCTTACACGTTTACCATACAGCTTGTGAAATTTGTAAGTTTCAACTAAAACTGTAATAGTCTTATCCATTTTGTCTGAAACGACACGTCCAGTATAAACTTTACGATTATTACGCTCACTCATCTGAGGCTAACCTCCTTTATTTATCCGTTATTAACGCTTAGCTCTCTTTCGCGAACAACAGTTTTCATACGCGCGATTGATTTGCGCACTTCACGTAGACGTGCAGTGTTTTCCAATTGACCTGTTGCAAGTTGGAAACGCAAATTGAAAAGCTCTTCTTTTAATGATTTGATCTTTTGTTCAATTTCGGCAGTGGTTAGTTCTCTAATTTCATTAGCCTTCATTGATTTCACCACCAATTTCTTCTCGTTTTACGAATTTCGTTTTAACCGGTAATTTGTGAGCAGCAAGACGAAGTGCTTCACGAGCAACCTCTTCCGATACACCTGCAATCTCAAACATAATTTTCCCTGGTTTTACTACTGCTACCCATCCTTCAGGAGCACCTTTACCAGAACCCATACGTACCTCAAGAGGTTTTTTCGTATATGGCTTATCTGGGAAAATTTTAATCCAAACTTTACCACCACGCTTCATATAACGAGTCATCGCTATACGAGCTGCTTCGATCTGACGGCTAGTAATCCAAGAAGCGTCTACAGCCTGAAGACCATATTCACCAAATGCTACCTCAGTACCGCCTTTCGCTTTACCTTTCATATTACCACGATGTTGTTTACGATGTTTTACACGTTTTGGCATTAACATAATGCGTTGCCCCCTTCCTTACTTATTGTTTTTTGTTGGAAGGACTTCACCACGATAGATCCATACTTTAACACCTAGTTTACCGTAAGTTGTGTCTGCTTCTGCTGTACCATAATCGATATCAGCACGTAAAGTATGAAGTGGAACAGTTCCTTCACTGTAGTGTTCTGCTCTTGCCATATCAGCACCGCCAAGACGACCAGAAACTTGTGTTTTGATCCCTTTAGCACCAGCGCGCATTGCACGTTGGATTGTCTGTTTTTGTGCACGACGGAAAGATACACGGTTTTCTAATTGGCGAGCAATGTTTTCTGCTACTAATTTCGCATCTATATCAGCTTTTTTCACTTCTACGATATTGATGTGTACTCTTTTACCTGTTAATTCATTAAGTGCTTTACGAAGTGCTTCTACTTCAGAACCACCTTTACCAATTACCATACCAGGTTTCGCTGTAGAAATTGAGATGTTTACACGGTTTGCCGCTCTTTCGATCTCAACTTTTGATACAGCTCCATCTTTTAAACGTTCTTCAATATATTCACGAATCTTAATATCTTCATGTAAAAGGTCCGCATAATCTTTACCTGCATACCACTTAGATTCCCAATCACGGATAATTCCGACACGAAGACCCGTTGGATTTACTTTTTGACCCACAGATTATCCCTCCTTTTTCTCAGATAGAACCACTGTAATATGGCTCGTGCGTTTATTGATTTGTGTTGCCCGGCCTTGTGCGCGTGGACGGAAACGTTTCAATGTAACCCCTTCGTTCACAAAAGCTTCAGAAATCACTAAATTATCTGGGTTCATTTCATAATTATGCTCTGCATTCGCAACAGCAGAGTTGATTAATTTTTCAACAACAGGTGACGCACTGCGTTGTGTGTGTTTTAAAATCGCAATTGCTTCTCCAACATTTTTACCGCGAACTAAGTCAACAACTAAGCGGACTTTGCGAGGAGCAATACGAACTGATTTTGCAACAGCTTTAGCTTGCATTAGGAGTACCTCCTCTCAATTAACGTTTTGTTTTCTTGTCGTCCCCAGCATGCCCTTTATACGTGCGTGTTGGAGCGAATTCGCCTAATTTATGTCCAACCATATCTTCTGTTACATAAACTGGCACATGTTTACGACCATCATATACCGCAATCGTATGACCGATAAAGCTTGGGAAGATTGTAGAACGGCGAGACCAAGTTTTTACAACTGTCTTCTTGTCTTCCTGGTTCAATGTATCAATCTTTTTCAATAAGTGGTCATCTGCGAAAGGTCCTTTTTTTAAGCTACGACCCATGGATAAGCCTCCCTTCGCGATTGGCGGACGGGTGTTATCTCCCGTCGTTCAACCCCGTTATTTTTTACGTTTACGTACAATAAATTTATCTGATGGTTTGTTGCGTTTACGCGTTTTGTAACCAAGTGTTGGTTTACCCCATGGTGACATTGGTGATTTACGACCGATTGGTGCGCGTCCTTCACCACCACCGTGCGGGTGATCGTTAGGGTTCATTACAGAACCACGAACAGTAGGGCGTTTGCCTAACCAGCGAGAACGACCTGCTTTACCGATGTTAATTAATTCGTGTTCGATGTTACCAACCTGACCAACAGTTGCGCGACAAGTTGCAAGAACTAAACGAACTTCACCAGATGTCAAACGAACAAGTACATATTTACCTTCACGTCCAAGGATTTGCGCTTGTGCCCCTGCAGATCTTGCAAGCTGGCCTCCGCGTCCTGGTTTTAATTCAATATTGTGTACAACTGTACCTACAGGGATGTTGATAAGTGGTAATGCATTACCTGCTTTAATATCAGCATCAGGTCCTGAGAATATTTGTTGTCCAACTTGTAATCCTTTAGGTGCAAGGATGTAACGTTTTTCTCCATCAGCATAATGGATTAATGCAATGTTTGCAGAGCGGTTTGGATCGTATTCGATTGTAGCAACGTTTCCTGGTATTCCATCTTTGTCACGTTTGAAATCGATGATACGATATTTACGCTTGTGTCCACCGCCTTGATGACGAACAGTTAATTTACCCTGGTTATTACGTCCACCTCTTTTGCTTAAAGGTGCTAGTAACGATTTTTCCGGCTGATCTGTTGTGATCTCAGAAAAATCTGATACAGTCATTCCTCTACGACCATTTGAGGTTGGTTTGTATTTTTTAATCGCCATCTTTTTCCCTCCTTTTTAAATGAAATTATAATGTTTCAAAGAAATCTAGTTCTTTGCTGTCTTCTG
The DNA here is from genome assembly GCF_900111195.1 of Gracilibacillus ureilyticus. Lineage (GTDB taxonomy): Bacteria > Bacillota > Bacilli > Bacillales > Amphibacillaceae > Gracilibacillus > Gracilibacillus ureilyticus. The sequence continues at coordinate 39,759 of NZ_FOGL01000023.1, read as the reverse complement.
ATAATTGAACAATTGCTCTCTTGCGATTCGGACGAAATCCACCATAACGTCCCATACGCTTGAATTTACCTTTACGGTTCATAGTATTTACATTAACTACTTTTACACTAAAGATTTCTTCAATCGCATCTTTGATCTGAGATTTGTTAGCTTCTTTTGTAACTTCAAAAGTGTACTTTTTATCAGCCATTAAATCTGCAGTGTTTTCAGTAATGATAGGGCGCTTAATAATATCACGAGGATCCTTCATTATGCAAGCACCTCCCCTGCTTTTTCAGCTGCTTCTTTTGTAATAACCAGCTTGTCATGCGTAAGCAAGTCTAAAACATTTACTTCACTTACAGTTAATACTTTTACGTTTGGCAGGTTGTTTGCTGATTTTACTAAAACAGCATCTGCATCTGCAGTAACGATTAACGCTTTGGAATCTACATTTAAAGATGAAAGTAGTGAAATTACTTCTTTTGTTTTAGGTGCATCGATTGCGATCCCCTCTAAAACAACTAAGCTATCTTCTTTTACCTTAGAAGAAAGAGCAGATTTAAGCGCTAATCTACGTACTTTCTTAGGAAGTTTGTAGCTATAGCTTCTTGGTGTAGGACCGAATACCGTTCCACCACCAACCCACTGTGGTGATCTGATAGAACCTTGACGCGCACGTCCAGTTCCTTTTTGACGCCATGGTTTACGTCCACCACCACGTACTTCCGAGCGATTTTTTACAGCGTGAGTTCCTTGACGAAGTGATGCGCGTTGCATAAGAACAGCGTCATGTAAAACATGTTCGTTTGGCTCAATTCCAAACACTGCATCGCTGATCTCTACATCACCTACTTGTGATCCACTTTGATTAAATAGTGCTACTTTAGGCATGACATATCCTCCCTTCAGTTAATAGTTAGTTAGCCTTTAATGCACTCGTAACTTTTACGAATGATTTTTTTGCACCTGGAACATTACCTTTAATTAATAGAAGATTACGTTCCGCATCTACTTTGACAATTTCAAGGTTTTGGATAGTGATTTGCTGACCACCCATTTGCCCTGGTAATTTTTTACCTTTGAAAACATGCATTGGATCGATTGGACCCATTGTACCAGGTCTTCTGTGGTAACGTGAACCGTGACTCATTGGTCCGCGTGATTGATTGTGACGCTTAATAGCACCCTGGAATCCTTTACCTTTAGAAGTTCCTGTTACATCAATAATATCTCCTGCTTGAAATACCTCTACGTTAATTTCTTGACCTAATTCATACTCATCAAGATTAACGTCACGGATTTCACGAATGAAGCGCTTAGGAGTAGTATTTGCTTTTTCCGCATGTCCTTGTTCAGGTTTGTTTGTGCGGTTTTTCTTCTGATCAGCAAAACCAATTTGAATTGCTTCATATCCATCATTTTCTTGTGTACGCTTTTGCAGCACAACGTTTGGTTCAGCTTCGATTACTGTTACAGGGATTAATTCTCCCTCTTCTGAGAAAAGCTGAGTCATGCCGACTTTGCGACCTAAGATTCCTTTCGTCATCCGTAACACCTCCTAGATTGTTAATATATATTATAATTTGATTTCAATGTCTACACCTGACGGTAAATCAAGACGCATTAATGCATCAACCGTTTTTGGTGTTGGACTAACAATGTCAATTAGACGTTTGTGTGTGCGCATTTCAAATTGCTCACGTGAATCTTTGTATTTGTGTACCGCACGAAGGATCGTGTAAACTGACTTCTCAGTCGGTAACGGAATCGGCCCAGAAACACCTGCACCCGATCTTTTAGCTGTATCTACGATTTTCTCTGCAGATTGATCTAAGATACGGTGATCATACGCTTTTAAACGAATTCTAATTTTTTCTTTTGCCATTATTTTCCCTCCTTTTCGCCCATTTTATAATAGACTTTCTCCGCGAAAATTCCTTAACACACTAGCCATGGCAAAGGGGCCGGGTGTGCCAACAACCTTCCGCATCATCGCCTGTTTTATGACCAACATTGTTTATTATATAGAATTAAACAATAAAATGCAAGGTTAAATATGATTTTCTATGAATTTTTTTAATGAACTTGGTTACGTGTCGAAATAAGTCGAGTCAGTCTTATAATCTCTGTTATTTTGCCGATATAATTATTGACTCAATTATATTACATCTTAGGAGGCAATTAAAGTGAGCAATAATCGTTTCTGGAAAAACCGGTCTATCGGCTGGAAATATGGGTTTGTTTTTGCCATTGTCATTGTGGCTTTTATTATATCTGTATTTGCTACTTATTTATTACTGGATCGGACCAATCAGTCCATTGAAGACACCCGGACAAAAAATGAGATTGTTGTGGAAGTGAACAAACTGATGTCCCTTTACCAGGAGAAATATTTATTCGTTCCGGAGTACTTAATTAGCGAGAATGATCTGGGGTTACTGGATTACTTAGGTAAGAGTGAAGCATTTGTTGATCAGGCAAAGCTAATAAGAGAGAAATTAACTTCACCTTCCCAGGTGGAAGCATTCCATCAGATCATTGAAAATAACCATTTACTTGACGAGTATTACTTTAGTCAGATTGTACCAAATGTACAGCAAATTAATACAAGTACATTTACCGAGTTGCAAACAGAAGCAAACTCATTAAAAAACGAGACATTAGCTTTAGGTCAGAAATTAACAGATGAAGCTGTAACATCTAATGATCATTCGATAACAAAAGCCGAGTCAGATATAAGCACAACTATTTCTACATTAATTATCTCATTAATTATTTCATTGATAATATCCATTATAATAATGTACTTTATCAACAGATCAATTAAAAACAGTCTCAATAATATGGTACAAATTAGTGATGAGATCGCTAATGGTAATTTAATAGTCGATGACTTAAATGGTGAAAGTAATAATGAAATTGGCCGACTGGCTAATTCTATCAACTTTATGAAGACCAGCTTAAGAAATATGATTCAGGAAATATCACACGTTACGGATACAGTGAATACGCATATAGATAGTTTCCATTCTATCGCTTCAGATGTAAGTGAAGGAAGTGAACAAGTTGCAGTAACGATTGAAGAACTTGCCAATGGAGCATCCAGTCAGGCAGATGAAGCTAGCAGTATCTCTGAACAAATGAAAGACTTTAATACAAAAATAGGTTTAGCAAACGAGAATGGCGAAAGGTTAGCTAAAGATTCAAAGGATGTCCTAGATGTATCTTTAGATGGAGATACACAGATGAAGGCATCGTTGAGCCAAATGAATAAAATCACTGCAACTGTAAAAGATTCCGTAGATAAAGTGAATGAACTGGAAAAACAGACTTCATCTATTTCTGAGTTCGTTACAATTATCCGTTCCATTGCAGAACAAACTAATCTATTAGCATTAAATGCTTCGATAGAGGCGGCTCGTGCAGGAGAAGCTGGAAAAGGCTTTTCCGTTGTTGCCGAAGAAGTACGCAAGCTGGCTGAAGAGACAGGTAATTCTTCTGACAGTATAACAAGAATAGTAAGTGAAATTAAAAACGATATCTCAGTTATGGTGAAAGGTTTAAATGATGGATACAGTGAAGTGAATATTGGTAAAGAGCGAATAGAAACTTCAGGGAAATACTTTACCAATATAAAAGATAAAATTTCTAATATATCAGCTAAAGTGGATGATATTTCTGGTGCACTGGAATTTTTCAAACAAGCAGGAAATGAGATTAATACTTCTGTGGAACAAATTGCGGCTATATCAGAGGAGTCTGCAGCAGGTTCTGAAGAAATATCAGCTTCCGCCATCCAGCAGAAGGAAGCTATTCAACATGTATCTTCAGGCTCAAACGAACTGAAGGAGCTTGTTAATAAAATGAGAAAGATCATCAATAAATTTGAAATATAACAGTAAATAGGAGGAACATCAACATGAAACCACTTAAATGGTTTACTGTCCTGATATTTTTGTTTCTAATAGCTTGTTCAGCCAATGATAGTAATAATGACAAGTCAATGGAAGAAATGAAACTCCAGACAGATGAAGAGAAAGTATATGTAGGATTTGCTATTGATACATTAAAGGAAGATAGATGGTACCGCGATAAAGAGTTTGTTGAAAAGAAAGTTACAGAACTTGGCGGGAATATAAAAACATTAGCTGCTAACGGAAACCAGGATGTTCAAATTGAACAGGTAAAATTACTTATTAATGAAGGAATCGATGTATTGATTATTGTTCCCAGTAATTCAGAAGCAGCCAGTAAAGCCACAAAATTAGCTCAAGAATCCGGAGTAAAGGTAATTGCTTATGACAAGTTAATTTTAGGAACACCACTCGATTATTATGTTTCTTTTGATAACGAAAAGGTTGGAGAAATTCAGGCACAAATTGTCCTTGATCAGATAGATGAGGGAAACTTCGCCTATATTGGAGGTTCTGAAACAGATAACAATGCACATTTAGTCAGAGATGGAGCGATGAGCATACTGCAGCCCTTGATTGACAGTGGAAAGATAAATCTTGTCTATGATGAATTTACAAAAGATTGGTCAAAGGATATAGCAGAAGAGAATATAAATAAGTTTCTTAGTTCAAATACTGTTACCATTGACGGTATAGTTACAGCATATGACGGACTTGCGGAAGGAGCACTTGCTGCTCTTGGTGAACAAGCTGGTCATATTCCAATATCAGGGCAAGATGCAGAATTAAATGCGATTAAACGGATCATTGATGGTACACAAACTGGTACAGTATATAAACCAATTGAAGCACTTGCGAATCAGGCTTCTATTCTTGCAATGGATATTGCAAGTGGTAAAGATATTTCCACTAATGCAACAGTCAATAATGGGAATATGGATGTCCCTACAATTTTACTTGAACCAGTTCAGGTGACTAAAGAAAATATTAATGAAACAATTATTGAGTCAGGACATTACACTGAAGAAGAAGTTTATAATTAAACAGGATAGAAAAAAGCAGATAGTTTAGGAAACTATCTGCTTTTTATATAATAACTTATTTTGTAATAGTAGCAACAACGCCTGCGCCTACTGTACGTCCACCTTCACGGATTGAGAATTTAGTTCCTTCTTCAATCGCGATTGGGGAGATAAGTTCTACAGTCATTTCGATGTTGTCCCCAGGCATTACCATTTCAACACCTTCAGGAAGGTTAACAACACCTGTTACGTCAGTTGTACGGAAGTAGAACTGCGGACGGTAGTTTGAGAAGAATGGAGTGTGACGTCCACCCTCTTCTTTAGAAAGTACATATACCTCAGCTTTAAAGTTTGTGTGAGGAGTGATTGTACCTGGTTTAGCTAATACTTGACCACGGTTGATTTCTTCACGAGAAACCCCACGAAGAAGTGCACCAATGTTATCACCAGCTTCTGCATAATCAAGAAGCTTACGGAACATTTCAACACCTGTTACAGTTGTTTTAGAAGCTTCTTCAGCAAGTCCGATGATTTCGATTTCGTCACCAACTTTTACAACACCACGCTCAACACGTCCTGTTGCAACAGTACCACGACCAGTAATTGAGAATACGTCCTCAACTGGCATCATGAATGGTTTTTCAGTATCACGGTCTGGACGAGGAATATACTCATCAACAGCTTCCATAAGTTCAAGGATTGCATTTACATATTGCTCTTCACCTTCAAGAGCTTTAAGTGCAGAACCTTTGATAACTGGTACATCATCACCAGGGAAGTCATATTCAGATAATAGATCACGTACTTCCATTTCTACTAATTCAAGAAGTTCTTCGTCATCCACCATATCACATTTGTTTAAGAATACTACGATCGCAGGTACACCTACTTGACGAGAAAGTAAGATGTGCTCACGAGTTTGTGGCATTGGACCATCTGCAGCAGATACTACAAGGATCGCACCATCCATTTGCGCAGCACCAGTGATCATGTTTTTAACATAGTCAGCGTGTCCTGGGCAGTCAACGTGTGCATAGTGACGAGTATCAGTTTCGTACTCAACGTGTGCAGTTGAGATAGTGATACCACGTTCTCTTTCTTCAGGAGCTCCATCGATTTGATCGTATGCACGAGCTTCCCCTCTACCAAATTTGTTGAAAAGTACATTAGTAATTGCAGCTGTTAATGTAGTTTTACCATGGTCAACGTGTCCAATTGTACCAATATTAACGTGGTCTTTGGAACGGTCAAATTTTTCCTTAGCCATGTGTATTTCCTCCTTTAAATAAATGAAATGTATTATTATATTTACAAGTATCTCAGCTTAGAAAAGACCAGAAAATCTCTTCTAAGCCTATAATACAAGTTATACTTTAGATTGCAAGAAAAATCAATTATTCCCCTGCATTTTTCTTGATAATTTCTTCTCCAACACTTTTCGGTACTTCTTCATAATGATCGAAGTGCATTGTGTATGTTCCGCGACCTTGTGTGTTTGAACGGAGTGCAGTTGCATATCCGAACATCTCTGCAAGTGGAACGAATGCTTTAACTACTTGTGCAGTACCACGAGCTTCCATACCTTCTACACGGCCACGTCTAGAAGTTACATCACCCATGATATCACCCATGTATTCTTCAGGAATTACTACTTCCACTTTCATCATTGGTTCAAGAATTACAGGGTTACATTTATTTTTCGCTGCTTTAAGTGCCATTGACGCAGCTACTCTAAATGCAGTTTCGTTTGAATCGACATCATGATAACTACCATCATATAATGTTGCTTTCACATCGATTAGTGGATAGCCAGCCAATACACCATTTTCCATTGATTCTTTAATACCAGCTTCAACAGAAGGGATATATTCACGTGGTACAACCCCACCAACAATGTTGTTTACAAATTCAAATCCAGCGCCTTCTTCGTTTGGTTCGAATTTAACCCAAACGTGACCATATTGACCACGACCACCAGACTGACGAACAAATTTACCTTCCACTTCCGCAGATCCACGGAAAGTTTCACGGTATGATACTTGTGGAGCACCTACGTTTGCTTCTACTTTAAACTCACGTTTCATACGATCCACAATGATATCAAGGTGTAATTCACCCATTCCAGAGATAATTGTTTGACCAGTCTCCGGATTAGTTTCAGTTCTGAATGTAGGATCTTCCTCTGCAAGTTTACCTAATGCTACTGACATTTTATCCTGGTCAGCTTTTGATTTAGGCTCGATTGCTACAGAGATTACCGGCTCTGGGAATTCCATTGATTCTAGGATAACTAAACTTTTTTCGTCACATAAAGTGTCTCCAGTACTAGTATCTTTCAAACCAACTGCTCCCGCGATATCTCCTGCATAAACTTCTGGAATCTCTTCACGAGAATTCGCGTGCATTTGCAGGATACGACCTACACGTTCACGTTTGTCTTTCGTTGAGTTCTTAACATAAGAACCGGATTGTAAAGTTCCAGAATATACTCGGAAGAATGTAAGCTTACCAACGAACGGGTCTGTTGCAACTTTAAATGCAAGTGCAGAGAATGGTTCTTTGTCATCAGCTTTACGAACAACTTCTTCCTCAGTTTGTGGAACAATACCTTGGATTGGAGGGATATCAGTAGGTGCTGGTAAGTAATCTACTACACCATCGATCAATAATTGTACCCCTTTGTTTTTAAAGGCAGATCCACAGAATACAGGATAAAATTCGACACTTAAAGTTGCTTTACGTACAGCTGCTTTAAGCTCTTCGTTAGTGAATTCTTCTCCTTCTAAGTAACGCTCCATTAGATCTTCATCTAATTCAGCAACAGCTTCTATTAATTTAGTGCGGTATTCTTCCGCTTGTTCTTTATACTCATCAGGAATCGGCTTTGCTTCAGCACGCGTTCCTAAGTCATCTAAGTACATGTATGCTTCCATTGTTATAAGATCAATGATACCTTCGAAATCATCTTCAGCACCAATAGGAAGTTGTACTGGGTGCGCGTTAGCTCCCAAACGATCTCCTAGTGTACCAACAGAGTAAAGGAAATCAGCGCCTGTTTTATCCATTTTGTTAACAAACACAATTCTCGGAACACCGTAAGTAGTTGCTTGACGCCAAACAGTTTCTGTTTGTGGTTCAACACCAGATTGTGCATCAAGTACAGTAACTGCACCATCAAGTACACGCAATGAACGTTCAACCTCTACAGTGAAGTCTACGTGTCCAGGTGTATCAATGATGTTGATGCGGTGACCATTCCATTGTGCTGTAGTTGCAGCAGAAGTGATAGTGATACCACGTTCTTGCTCTTGTTCCATCCAGTCCATTTGAGAAGCACCTTCGTGTGTCTCTCCAATTTTGTGGATTCTTCCAGTATAGAATAATATACGCTCAGTACAAGTTGTTTTACCAGCATCAATGTGAGCCATGATACCGATATTACGTGTTTTCTCCAAGGAGAACTCTCTAGGCATGATTCTTTCTCCTTCCTACTTCAAGAATAGTTTAATTTAATTGCTGGATATTCCGTTTTTTGTCTTCTACCCTTAAGTCAATCATCTTTGTGGCGAAGTACGCCACATAGATGCTTGTCTTAAGTCTGTTAAGCTGACTTTGGATCTTACCAACGATAGTGAGCGAATGCTTTATTAGCCTCAGCCATTTTATGCATATCTTCGCGTTTTTTCACAGATGCTCCAGTGTTGTTAGATGCATCAAGAATTTCATATGCTAAGCGCTCTTCCATTGTTTTCTCTCCGCGTAAACGTGAATAGTTCACGATGTAACGAAGACCTAATGCCTGACGGCGTTCTGGACGAACCTCTACAGGTACCTGGTAGTTAGAACCCCCCACACGGCGGGCACGTACCTCAAGTACTGGCATTACGTTTTTCATAGCTTGTTCAAAAACTTCCATAGCGTTTTGACCACTGCGTTCTTGAACTAGTTCGAATGCGCTATAAAGAATTTTTTGAGCTTTACCTCTTTTTCCATCAACCATAATTTGGTTGATTAGACGTGTTACAAGTTTAGAATTGTATAACGGATCTGGTAAGACATCACGTTTTGCTACTGGTCCTTTACGTGGCATATCTTTCCCTCCTTCCCTTCATTTTATAAATAAACTTATTTTTTAGGTCTTTTCGCACCGTATTTAGAACGGCCTTGCATACGTCCTTCAACACCTGAAGTATCAAGCGCACCACGAACGATATGGTAACGAACCCCTGGTAAGTCTTTTACACGACCACCGCGGATTAACACAACGCTGTGTTCTTGTAAGTTGTGACCAATTCCAGGAATGTACGCAGTAACCTCGATTTGGTTTGATAAACGAACACGGGCATATTTACGTAATGCAGAGTTCGGTTTCTTAGGAGTAAGTGTACCTACACGAGTACAAACTCCACGTTTTTGAGGTGATGATTGGTTAGTAGCTACTTTTTTACGGCTGTTGTAACCTTTATTAAGTGCTGGTGAATCTGATTTCTTTGTTTTAGAAACACGACCTTTACGTACTAACTGATTAATAGTTGGCATGTTTAGTTCCTCCTCTCATATACAAAATGTAATACCACACATCCAGGTGGTTCATATTAAAGCAAAAAACAAAGCTTTCACAAACCTGTCGGGTTCGCCAAAACTTTACTGTTTGATTGCTACCGTTGCAGCCCCTACATCAATACCGCATGTTCTTCCTAATTTTTTCATGGAATCAACATATGACAAAGGGATGTTGTGATCCTTGGCAGCCTGTGATACTTTACTTGTTACGTGAAGCTCTGCATCACTGGCAATAATCACTTCTTTTGCAGCGCCATTTTTAATGGCTTTTAACACTTGCTTTGTTCCGATAATCTTCTCGATATTTACCTGTGCCACTTTTTCATAAGACATCGATTATATCCTCCAAAGTAACAAGGATAACGGAAGCACCTTAAATATACTATCATCACACAATTTCAATGTCAACTTTTATTTTGAAAAATCAACATTTTTTATTCATGTCTTCCGTTTTTTCACCTTGTTGTTTATCAAGTAAATTTTGTGTTATGAATAAGTGCCTGATAAGATAAGCACTTATTCATAACCTTGCATTATTTATGGTGTTACTTCGTCAGTTATTACTTCACTGGTAATCGCTTCTTCTGCTAATTTTTCTTTTATACGGCGATAACGCTGCATACCTGTACCAGCTGGAACAAGCTTACCGATAATAACATTTTCTTTCAGACCTAACAATTCATCTCGCTTTCCTTTAATCGCTGCATCTGTTAATACCCTTGTTGTTTCCTGGAATGATGCTGCAGAAAGGAACGAGTCTGTTTCAAGGGAAGCTTTTGTAATACCAAGCAATACCGGGCGCCCCACAGCCGGCTGGCCGCCTGTGTACAGTGCCTGTTTGTTCGCTTCTTTAAACTGGTGAATTTCAAGTAATGAACCTGGTAATACTTCTGTATCTCCAGAGTCTGCCACACGTACTTTGCGTAACATTTGACGGACCATTACCTCAACGTGTTTATCACCAATTTCAACCCCTTGCATCCGGTATACTTTCTGTACTTCTTTCAGTAAGTAAGACTGTACCCCGTCAATACCTTTTACCTTCAGCAATTCTTTCGGATCAATAGAACCTTCTGTTAGTGCCTGGCCAGCTTCCACTTCATCACCAATTGCCACTTTTAAACGGGAACCGTATGGTGCTGTATATGTTTTTGTTTCAATGGCACCCTGCACGACGATTTCCTGCTTATCTTTTACTTCTGTAACATCCTTGACGATACCAAAGATTTCAGATATAACTGCCTGACCCTTCGGATTTCTCGCTTCGAATATCTCCTGGATACGCGGTAAACCTTGAGTGATATCACTACCTGCTACCCCACCAGTGTGGAATGTACGCATAGTTAACTGAGTACCTGGTTCACCGATTGATTGTGCTGCAATAATACCTACTGCTTCACCAACTTCAACTTCTTCACCAGTCGCTAGGTTACGGCCGTAACATTTCTTACATGCACCGTGTTTGGTATTACATGTAAATACTGTCCTAATCAGCACTTCTTCGATTCCAGCTTCTTCGATGTCTTTAGCAATATCCTCTGTGATCACTTCATTCTTGCCAATCAGTAATTGATTGCTTTCAGGGTGATACAAGTTCTGGAAGGAAGTTCTTCCGATCAGACGGTCGATTAATGGTTCGATTATTTCCGTACCTTCCGTAATAGAAGCAACGGTTAATCCGCGGTCAGTACCACAGTCTTCCTCACGAATGATTACATCCTGAGCAACATCAACTAAGCGTCGCGTCAAGTAACCAGAGTCAGCTGTCTTAAGGGCTGTATCGGCAAGACCTTTACGAGCACCGTGTGTTGAAATAAAGTACTCTAATACCGTTAAACCTTCCCGGAAACTTGACTTGATCGGTAACTCAATAATTCGACCAGCCGGGTTGGCCATTAGTCCACGCATACCTGCCAACTGAGTAAAGTTCGATGCATTACCACGGGCACCGGAATCACTCATCATGAATATTGGGTTTCGTGGATTTAATGTTTTCATCAGGCGTTCCTGAATATCATCTTTAGCTTGTGACCAAATAGAAATAACTCGGTCATAACGCTCTTCATCTGTTATTAAGCCTCGGCGGAATTGTTGTAATACTTTATCCACTTTTGCTTGTGATTCTTGTAATATTTCTTCTTTCTCTGCAAGAACAACGATATCCGCTACACCTACAGTAATACCAGCTTTAGTGGAATATGCAAATCCTAGATCTTTCATGCGGTCAAGCATTTTCGATGTTTCACTGATTTTAAACCTCTTAAATACTTCCGCAATGATATCCCCAAGGATTCCCTTTTTAAATGGCTGAAGTGTCTCGCGTTTCGCGATTTCTTCTTTAATATTTGCGCCTTTTTCGACAAAGTATTTATCTGGAGTAGCTTCTTCCAGATTTTTCTGAGTCGGTTCGTTCATATATGGGAATGAATCTGGCAGCATGTTATTAAAGATTAGCTTACCTACTGTTGTAATCATCAGTTTTCCTTTTTGTTCTTCTGTGAAGGTTGCCTTGTTCAATGTGGAAGGCAGTACACCTATCCGTGTGTGTAAATGTACATATCCATTATGGTACGCGATCAATGCTTCATTAAGATCTTTAAATACCATACCTTCCCCTATTGCACCTTCTCGTTCCATTGTTAAGTAATAGTTACCTAACACCATATCCTGTGAAGGTGTAACAACAGGCTTCCCGTCTTTCGGGTTCAGAATGTTCTGTGCAGCAAGCATCAGAATACGAGCCTCTGCCTGAGCTTCAGCTGACAATGGGACGTGAACAGCCATCTGGTCTCCATCAAAGTCTGCATTATATGCTGTACACACTAATGGGTGCAAACGAATCGCACGACCTTCTACCAGCGTAGGCTCAAATGCCTGAATACCTAACCTGTGAAGCGTAGGTGCACGGTTAAGCAGGACAGGGTGTTCTTTTATTACATCTTCTAAAACATCCCATACTTCTGCATGAAGTCTTTCAATTTTACGCTTAGCGGATTTAATATTATGAGCCAGACCTCTGTCTACTAACTCTTTCATAATAAAAGGTTTAAATAACTCTACCGCCATCTCCTTAGGCAAACCGCATTGGTACATTTTCAAATGTGGACCTACAACGATAACCGAACGGCCGGAGTAGTCAACACGTTTACCTAATAAGTTTTGACGGAAACGACCTTGTTTCCCTTTTAACATGTGTGATAGTGATTTTAACGGTCTGTTACCAGGACCTGTTACAGGACGGCCACGACGACCATTATCAATTAACGCATCTACAGCTTCCTGTAACATACGTTTTTCATTTTGAACAATAATGCTTGGGGCACCAAGATCAAGTAATCTTTTCAAACGGTTGTTACGGTTAATTACCCGTCGGTATAAATCATTTAAATCAGATGTCGCAAAACGGCCACCATCCAATTGAACCATTGGTCTTAATTCAGGAGGGATAATCGGCAAAACATCCATTATCATCCAGCTTGGTTCATTTCCTGAATTACGGAAAGCTTCTAACACTTCCAATCGTTTGATTGCACGTGTTCTTCTTTGACCTTGCGCAGATTTCAATTCTTCACGAAGTAACTCAACTTCTTTTTCCAAATCAATATCTTGCAAAATCTTCTTAATTGCTTCCGCGCCCATTTGGGCTTTGAATGTATTTCCGTATTTCTCGCGGTATGCTCTGTATTCTTTCTCTGATAGCAGTTGTTTCTTTTCCAACGCTGTATCTCCAGCATCTGTAACAATGTATGCCGCAAAATATATTACTTCCTCTAGAGCACGTGGTGACATGTCCAGTACAAGACCCATACGACTAGGGATCCCTTTGAAATACCATATATGTGACACTGGTGCAGCAAGTTCAATATGGCCCATACGCTCACGACGTACTTTTGCTTTTGTTACTTCCACTCCACAACGGTCACAGACAACACCTTTATAGCGGACACGTTTATATTTTCCACAATGACATTCCCAGTCTTTCTGCGGTCCGAAAATCCGTTCACAGAACAGACCATCTTTTTCAGGTTTCAGTGTACGGTAGTTAATGGTTTCAGGCTTTTTCACTTCACCGTATGACCATGATCTGATTTTATTCGGTGATGCCAAACCTATCTTCATATACTCAAAATTATTTACATCCAACAAGGGGTCAACCTCCCTTTTAATCTTCCGGATTTTCAAACTCATCCTAGTCGTTTAACTATAGTTGCTCACTTATATTAATGGAGAAGAAATACAGTTTCCTGACTATGTCTTTTCGGAATGAAAAGCTAGCAGGGAAACTGCATTTTTCCATTTAAGATCAATCAGCTGGTAGTTTCTTCAATTTCCAGGTTAAAGTTATCTGCAGAGTGAACATCGTCATCGTCATCGTCACGGAGTTCGATTTCCTGCTCATCACCTGATAACATTTTAACGTCCATCCCAAGACTCTGAAGTTCTTTAATTAATACTTTAAATGATTCAGGAATCCCTGGTTCTGGTACGTTATCACCTTTTACAATTGCCTCATATGTTTTCACACGGCCTACTGTATCATCAGATTTCACTGTCAGAATTTCCTGCAGAGTATAGGCAGCACCATATGCTTCCAATGCCCATACTTCCATCTCACCAAAACGTTGTCCACCAAATTGTGCTTTACCACCTAAAGGCTGCTGGGTAACGAGTGAGTATGGTCCAGTGGAACGTGCGTGTAACTTATCGTCTACCATGTGTGCCAGTTTAATCATATACATAACACCGACAGATACACGGTTATCAAAAGGTTCACCTGTTCTTCCATCGTAAAGGATCGTTTTTGCATCCCGCGCTAAGCCAGCCTCTTCCAATGTCTCCCAGACATCATCTTCTGTTGCACCATCAAATACTGGTGAGGCAACATGTATTCCAAGCTGTCTCGCAGCCATACCGAGGTGAAGCTCAAGCACCTGCCCGATATTCATACGCGATGGAACCCCTAATGGGTTTAACATAATATCAATCGGTGTACCATCAGGTAAGAATGGCATATCTTCCTCAGGTAATATTTTTGAGATAACCCCTTTATTACCGTGACGCCCTGCCATCTTATCACCTTCATGAATCTTACGTTTCTGAACGATATATACACGAACAAGCTGATTCACACCAGGCGGCAATTCATCACCGTCTGAACGGTTGAAAATCTTAACGTCTAATACAATACCTCCTGCACCGTGTGGTACTCGGAGTGACGTATCACGGACTTCCCGGGCCTTTTCACCGAAAATGGCATGCAATAAGCGTTCTTCTGCTGATAATTCTGTCACCCCTTTTGGTGTAACTTTACCAACAAGAAGATCTCCATCTTCTACTTCAGCACCCACACGGATAATTCCGCGTTCATCAAGGTCACGCAAAGCATCTTCCCCAACGTTTGGAATATCACGTGTAATTTCTTCAGGTCCTAACTTAGTATCACGAGCTTCCGATTCATATTCCTCAATATGGATGGAAGTATACACATCATCCTTCACAAGTCGCTCGCTCATGATGATCGCATCCTCGTAGTTGTAACCTTCCCATGTCATGAAACCAACCAGCACATTTTGCCCGAGCGCTAATTCTCCATCTTCCATGGAAGGACCATCTGCAAGTATTTCCCCTTTTGTTACACGATTGCCTTTTGCAACGATTGGGCGCTGATTATAGCAAGTTCCGGAGTTGGAACGGACAAATTTTTGCAGGCGGTAGCGGTCTAAATCTCCTTCAACCTCTCTTCCGTCCACTTCAGAGATTCGGCGGACAAGTACCTCTTTCGCCTCAACTCTTTCGACAATCCCTTCATGTTTACAAATAACCGCAGCACCGGAATCTTTCCCTGATACATATTCCATACCTGTACCAACGATAGGGGATCTTGGCTGCATTAAAGGTACTGCCTGACGCTGCATGTTCGCACCCATCAAGGCACGGTTTGAGTCATCATTTTCCAGGAAAGGAATACAAGCTGTCGCAGCTGATACTACTTGTTTAGGTGAAACATCCATATAATCAATTTTCTCACGCTTTACAATCGTGTTTTCCCCACGGAAACGTGCAATAACTTCCTCATCAGCAAATGTACCATCATCATTTAACTTCGCATTCGCCTGTGCAACAACATAGTTATCCTCTTCGTCTGCTGTTAAATAATCCATCTGCTGAGTGACTTTACCAGTTTCCGGATCAACTCTCCTGTAAGGAGTTTCTATAAAGCCAAATTTGTTAACTTTGGCATAAGAAGATAATGAGTTGATTAATCCGATATTCGGACCCTCAGGAGTCTCGATCGGACACATACGCCCATAGTGGGAATAGTGAACGTCACGAACTTCGAAACCTGCACGTTCACGAGTTAAACCACCAGGTCCTAATGCAGATAAACGTCTTTTATGCGTTAACTCTGCCAGCGGATTCGTCTGATCCATAAACTGAGATAATTGCGAGCTTCCAAAGAACTCTTTGATGGATGCAATTACAGGTCGAATGTTTATCAATTGCTGTGGTGTGATGGAGGAAGTATCCTGGATCGACATTCTCTCGCGAACCACACGCTCCATTCTTGATAAACCAATTCTGAACTGGTTTTGTAAAAGTTCCCCAACGGAACGCAGACGACGGTTACCTAAGTGATCAATATCATCTGTTTCACCAACTTGATGCAGTACATTAAAGAAATAGCTGATTGAAGATAAAATGTCAGCAGGTGTAATGTTCTTAATACTGTTATCCACATTACAATTTCCAATAACCGTTAACGCCTTTTCACCTTCAGGGTCAGTTGGATCAACTATTTTAACAGATTGAATTCTTATCGGCTCTTCCAGAACACCCTCATTTGGTTCCAACACTTTTTCCCCGTAACGGTTATCTTCCGCATCGAGGATTGGCAAAATTTTATCAAGAAGGCGTCTGTCCAGTTTGTCGCCTTTATTTGCAATCACTTCACCAGTCTCTGTGTCTACGATCGGCTCGGCTAAAACCTGATTAAACAGGCGGTTTTTAATATGAAGCTTTTTATTTATTTTATAGCGACCTACATGTGCCAGGTCATAACGTTTTGGATCAAAGAACCTTGACACAAGCAAACTTTTTGCGTTTTCAACAGTTGGCGGCTCACCAGGACGCAAACGCTCATATATTTCTAACAAAGCTTTCTCGCTTGTTTCTGTATTGTCTTTTTCCAACGTATTTCTTAAGTATTCGTTGTCACCTAATAAATCAATAATTTCCTGATCATCACTAAAACCTAACGCTCTCAGTAAAACAGTGATAGGAAGTTTTCTCGTACGGTCGATCCGCACATGGACTACATCCTTCGCGTCAGTTTCAAACTCTAACCAGGCACCTCTATTCGGGATGACAGTTGCAGCATAACCACGTTTACCATTCTTATCAACTTTTGCATTGTAATAAACACTAGGTGAACGCACAAGTTGTGATACAATAACACGTTCTGCACCGTTAATTACAAAAGTACCAGTTTCTGTCATGAGCGGGAAATCACCCATAAACACTTCTTGCTCTTTCACTTCGCCAGTTTCATTATTAATTAAACGAACTTTCACACGAAGAGGGGCGTTATAAGTTACATCTCTCTCTTTTGATTCGTCTACAGGATATTTAGGATCTCCTAAACTGTAATCAACAAATTCTAACGAAAGATTCCCTGCAAAATCTTCGATTGGCGAAATGTCCTGAAACATTTCTCTTAAACCTTCATCAAGGAACCATTGATATGAATCTGTTTGAATCTCGATTAAATTGGGTAACTCTAATACCTCACTAATGCGCGCATAACTTCTTCGTTGGCGGTGCCGTCCGTATTGAACTAGTTGACCTGTCAACTGATTCACCTCTCGATCAATAATAAAAGATATTCGCCAATTAAAATGGCAGTAAATGAAACCACACTTACTATTTATACATCGCTAACTATAGGTGATTGACATTTTCTCTATAGAACGTATAATTTAGTAAGTGTCATACAGAAATTCGGCTTTCGCAAACCGAACAAACCTGTGAGAATTACACAAGTTTTATATTGACATCTGAAAGGTTCAGATGTTATTCAATTACTCATAAAGTCTGTGGAAATAAATAAGGAATCAAAAAGGTTTTGTAGAGAACTCTATTAGCTAATATCATGCCATTATTTCCAAAAAGCACACCTAAACATATTGATTAGTTTTCCCATTCGAGAAAAAAATATACATTTTTAGAAATTTTCACTTGACAAACTTTCGTCCTATTGGCATTTTTCAATATTAACACAACTATTTGTTCGAGTCAAATAATTTCGCCTTGAAAATATGGTAGCCTTTTTGTTTAGTAACAAGTTCGACAGATGAAAATAGTGTTTCCAACTTTTTCTGTGCAGAAGGAGCTCCCTGTTTCTTTTGTATAACCACCCATAATTCTCCCCCATCCAATAAGGCATATTTTGACTGCTCAAACATTTCATGAACGACTTTCTTTCCTGCACGAATTGGCGGATTTGTTAGTATTGCAGCAAATTTATGACCAGCTATTCCTTCAAATTTATCACTCTCTATAAAAGTAACATTTGATATATTGTTATTTTTCGCATTTTCGTTCGCCAGCTCTACCGCCCTTAAGTTCACATCAACGCCTAAGACTTCACGTTCTGCATTTCCCTTAGCTATTGCCAGACCGACAGGACCATATCCACATCCCAAATCTAATATCGGACCTGTTATATCCGGAGGGACAAATGCTTCAATCATTACCTTCGAACCAAAATCGACTTCGTTTTTTGAAAAGACTCCATTATCTGTTGTAAAGGTGAATAAATGATCCTTTAATTCATATGTCCACGTTTTCCTCTCACTTGCCACATCGGGGTTTTTAGAGAAATACTGATCAGCCAAACCAGCAACCACCTTTCCTTTATGTTGAAAGAGCACTACTTCATTCTCTTTTTGATAGAGCATTCTGCTTTACTATTCCACATAACTTCTGGAAGTATATCATCTTTTTATATAGAAAAAGAAAAGCCCGCCTTTATAAAGCGAGCTTCTCGATATATTGTGTTAATTATTTCAATTCTACAGAAGCACCAGCTTCTTCTAATTTAGCTTTCATTTCTTCTGCTTCTTCTTTAGCAACGCCTTCTTTGATAGCTCCTGGTGCGTTATCTACTAAATCTTTAGCATCTTTAAGTCCAAGACCAGTGATTTCACGAACAGCTTTAACAACTTTGATTTTTGATGCTCCAGCACTTTCAAGTACTACATCAAATTCAGTTTTCTCCGCTGCCGCTTCACCAGCACCGCCACCTGCTACTGCTACAGGCGCAGCTGCAGTTACACCAAATTCTTCTTCGATTGCTTTTACTAAATCATTTAATTCAAGAACAGACATTTCTTTGATTGCTTCAATAATTTGCTCTTTAGACATGTTCATTTCCTCCTAATTTTTTATTATTTATTTCGAACACACTGTTATCTGAAAAGTTTTCAGCTTACGCACCTTGTTCTTCTTTTTGCTCTGCCACTGCTTTTGCAGCATAAGCGAAGTTTCGCACTGGTGCTGTAAGCACGCTGAGTAGCATAGAAACCATACCTTCGTAGTTTGGAAGATCTGCAAGTTCCTTGATTTGCTCAAGAGAAGCTACTGAACCTTCAACAACGCCACCTTTGATTTCAAGTGCCTCATGCTCTTTCGCGAAGTTGCCTAATACCTTCGCCGGAGCCACAACATCATCTTTACTGAATGCGATAGCTGTTGGTCCAACAAGAATATCGTTTAATCCAGTTAATTCTGCTTCTTCTACAGCACGACGAGTCATTGTGTTTTTATACACTTTGAACTCTACACCTGCTTCACGAAGCTGGGAACGTAATTCTGTTACTTCCGCAACATCCAACCCACGGTAGTCTACAAGAATAGTTGATTGGCTTTCACGAAGTTTTTCAGCGATTTCTGAAACAACTTGTTTCTTTGTCTCGATTACTTTTGACATATTTCCACCTCCTGTTATGCGATCATTATACCGGCACACAGAAAAACCTCCATGCATGTAGACACGGAGGTTTTATGACTGTTAGCATTTGAACAAAGTTAACATCTTCGTTCATTTATTTATCCAGACACACCTCGGCAGGAAATTAAGCGCATGGCACCTGCTGTCTACGGTATAATGTTTATGATTTATAGCAATTAACTTAACCTTTGTGAATTATACAGGATTCACAACCAGAAGTCAAGCACTAATTATTTCGCAAATTCAGATGGATCAATTTTCACACCAGGACCCATTGTTGATGATACAGCAACGTTTCGCAAGTAAGTTCCTTTAGCAGCTTGCGGCTTAGCTTTTACAATAGTTTCAGCTAATGCATTGAAGTTTTCAACAAGCTTTTCTAAATCAAATGAAACTTTACCAATTGGTACATGGATGTTAGATTGCTTATCTACACGGTATTCTACTTTACCCGCTTTGATTTCCTGAATAGCTTTTTCTACTTCGAAAGTAACTGTACCTGTTTTAGGGTTTGGCATTAAACCTTTAGGCCCTAATACACGTCCTAATTTACCAACTTCAGCCATCATATCAGGAGTAGCAACAACTACATCAAAGTCAAACCAGCCTTGGTTGATTTTATTGATTAAGTCTTGGTCTCCTACAAAGTCAGCTCCAGCTGCTTCTGCTTCTTTCGCTTTATCTCCTTTAGCGAAAACCAGAACAGTTTGTGTTTTACCAGTACCGTGCGGCAACACCATTGCTCCACGAATTTGCTGGTCTGCTTTCTTAGGATCTACCCCTAAACGAAATGCAGCTTCTACTGTTTCATCAAATTTTGCTGAAGAAGCTTTTTGAACTAATTCCAATGCTTCTTTTACTTCATACGCTTTTGTGCGATCAACAAGTTTCAGTGCTTCTTGTTGCTTTTTAGTTTTTTTAGCCATTATAATTTCCTCCTTTGTGGTTTTAACGGTTATACCTCCCACTTTCAAAAGCGGATGATCATTGTTAGTGACTTTTCCCCATAACAAAGGTTGCGACATGAAGCAATCCTCCACTACCGCAACCTTCCGCCTTTGTCAAACGCTGTGAGATATTAGTCTTCGATAACGATACCCATGCTACGTGCAGTACCTTCTACCATACGCATAGCAGCTTCAACATCAGCAGCATTTAAATCTGGCATCTTTAATTCAGCGATTTCTTTCACTTTGTCGCGTTTTAGTGTAGCGACTTTATTGCGATTTGGTTCACCAGACGCAGTTTCAATACCAGCTGCTTTCTTAAGCAACACCGCTGCCGGTGGAGTTTTTGTAATAAATGTAAATGAACGGTCTTCAAAAACCGAAATTTCTACTGGAATGATTAAACCAGCCTGATCCTGCGTACGAGCATTGAACTCTTTACAAAATCCCATGATATTAACACCTGCTTGACCTAGTGCTGGCCCAACTGGTGGTGCTGGATTCGCTTTTCCTGCTGGAATTTGAAGTTTAACTACTTTTTCTACTTTTTTAGCCACGAGACACACCTCCTTAAGTCCGTGATGTGGTAATAGGGTTTATTACCCTCCCACTCATAAATCATATGATAAATAATAACCTTATACTCGAGGCATAAAGAACATAAGAATTTTAGCATTTATATTAGAAAATTGCAAGCATATATCTCTAATTTATTAAAATTCCTTATTTTAAGACATTTTCTTAATTTGTGAAAAGTCTAATTCTACAGGGGTTTCCCTTCCAAACATATTGACATGAACTTTCACTTTTTGTTTGTCCAGATCGATTTTTTCTATCGTTCCGGAAAAATTATTAAAAGGCCCGTCGATCACTTCCACTGTCTCATTCAATTCGAAGTCAATCTCTGTGACTGGTTCATTATAACCCATCCGTTTAAGAATCGTTTCTACTTCTTCTTCAAGGAGGGGTGTGGGTTTGGAGCCAGACCCCGCAGAGCCGACAAATCCGGTTACACCTGGTGTATTTCTCACAACATACCAGGAATCATCTGTCATTACCATTTCAGCAAGTACATAACCCGGAAACACTTTCTTTTTAGCAACTTTCTTCTTCCCGTTTTTAATCTCTGTTTCCTCGTCTTCAGGAACTAATACACGGAAGATCTTATCTTCCATCCCCATGGATTCCAGCCGCTTTTCTAAATTAGTTTTCACTTTGTTTTCATAACCTGAATAGGTGTGCACAACATACCATCTTTTTTCCATATACAGAGGGCGATATTTCCGCCCGTCCCTCCCTTACCCGATTTGTCATTATGAGCACCTTTTAAAAGGGCATAATTAATAGATTGACTGATATTTCACAGTCTGTCCGGCTCTTAAGCTTAGCTTTGTAAATTCTCTCCATATTAAAAAACCCGTTTAACGGGTTTTTTGGATGAACTTATTTATTCTTATTATAACATATATAAATGCAGTTTATTCAACTAGCAAATTTAATAATTGAGTGATTCCTAGATCTATGAGTGCAAAAAAGATAGCAACAAAAACAACTGTAACAATAACAGTAATCGTATAACGAGTTAATTCACGCCCTCTTGGCCATGAAACCTTTTTCATTTCACGACTAACATTCTTCAAAAAAGTTACTGGGTTCACTGTAGGTACCTCCAAACTGTCTTCTACTACCGCTATATCTGCTTCTACTTCGTTTCTCTGTGAATGGTATGCTGATTGCATTTCCGGCAAAACTTCTTCACCGTCATACGAAGAGAATTTGTATTATTTTTATCCGTACTATAATTACGATTATGGCAAACCTCACAAGCGAGGACGACCTTTTTTCCCATTTTTTTCACCCTTACTAATGTAGCATGGTTCTATAATACTGTCAACGGATGGTATAATATAATTGTGTTAGGAAATATATATATCACTTTCTTCCAGATACTTTTCAAGTTTTTTCTTCACCCGCTGCAGTGCATTATCGATCGATTTAGCATGCCGGTTTAATTCTACCGAAATCTCCTGATATGTTTTACCTTCCAGATAGAGCAAGAGAACTTCTCTTTCCAGTCTGCTCAGTATCTCAGTTAGTTTATATTCCATATCACCGTACTTTTCCCTGTTCACAATCATTTCCTGGGGATCCATTGCGATGGTAGCTTCCAGAACATCCAGCAAGGTCCGTTCGGAACCTTCTTCATATAGAGGCTTGTCCAAAGATACATAAGAATTGAGCGGCATATGCTTTTGTCTTGTTGCGGTCTTTACTGCGGTAATAATTTGTCTTGTTATACATAATTCAGCAAAAGCTCTGAAGGAGGATTGTTTTTCCGGGCGGAAGTCTCTTATCGCTTTATATAAGCCAATCATTCCTTCTTGCATAATATCTTCATCATCCGCTCCGACAAGAAAGTATGACTTCGCTTTAGCCCGAACAAAAGATTTATATTTATTAATCAAAAAATCTAATGCATGTGTGTTCCCATCCTGAATAAGCAGTAGCAACTCATTATCTTCTAACAATTGAAAATCCAAGTCATTTTTTACTGTGCGCATAGTAGAAATCAGGACTCCCTCTAGCATAATGCCAATAAATAGTTAAAACAGACTAATAATAGCAATATTATACAGGAAGCGCTTCAGTTACGTCAACCGCCGGTTTTTTACTTTTCGCCGCGGCGCCATCTTTCAAAAACTTGTAGAACGTCGTCATTTAGCGGGATTTTGCTTCTTGCTTTTGCCTGTTGATGGACTTTAATATCCTGATTAATTTCTTTTTGTATATTTTTAAGTTCAATGTTCAGCTCTCTGGCCGAGACGCGAAATGCCCCCTGTGCGAAGATAGTGCGTTGCTCAGTATAATCAGAAGTGGCAACAAATACTTTTGTTTTCACATTTTTAATACTCTTGACTAAACGTTCGATACATTGATCAGCCGTCTCATTCTCTTTTGTGAAAATTACCTCTACTTTAAATTGTTTATAACGGTTTTCCACACTTCTTACTTCATATGCATCAAACACAACAATAACGCGCCTCTTTCGATAGGCTTGATATTCCGCCATTTTCTCGACCAGCAATTGCCTCGCCTGGTCTAAATCTTTATCTTTTAATACTTTCAGATCTGGCCATGCACCAATCATGTTGTAGCCATCTACTAGCAGGACGTCCATTATTCTTCACCGATTGGAAACCTTTTTCGATAAACTTCATACATCAGAATGCTTGCCGCAACCGAAGCATTTAACGAGGAAACATGCCCTCTCATCGGTAAGTTTATCGTCCAATCGCAATTTTCCCGCACTAACCTGCTCATACCTTTTCCTTCATTTCCGATAACTAAGGCAATCGGTAAAGAACCATCTAATTTACGGTATTCTTCTGTAGCTTCTGCCTCTGTCCCTACAACCCAGACATTCCTTGTTTTTAATTCCTCAATTGTCTGGACAATATTTGTCACACGGACCACAGGTATATGCTCAATTGCACCAACGGACGTTTTCGCGACAGTTGCAGTTAAGCCGACTGACCTCCGCTTCGGAATAATCACGCCATGAGCCCCCGTTGCATCAGCCGTTCTCAGGATAGAACCGAGGTTATGAGGATCCTCTATTTCATCAAGGATTAGAAAAAAAGGAGCTTCCTCTCTTGAAGCTGCCACCTCAAACAGATTATCCAGCGTAGAGTATTCATACGCTGAAACCAATGCAGCTATTCCCTGATGATTACTACCTTCAATAAGCTGATCCAGTTTTTTCTTTGGTACCCGCTGAACCGCAGCATTTGCCTTTTTAGCCATTGACTCCAGTTTTCTTACTAGACCTTGGTTTAAATTCTCGACAAGCAGTACTTTTTCAACTGTCCTGCCTGACTGCAGCACTTCTATTACCGTGTTTTTACCGCCAATCCATTCTTGTCCCATTTTAATGCACTCCTTTCTCTGTAAATTTAATTGCATCAGTTATAAGCTGTGTCAGCCTTTCCTTTTGTCCATCTAAATATAAATAACCTAATAAGGCTTCAAAAGCCGTGCTGTACCGGTAAGCCTGTACACTCGTATTTTTAGGGACCGATGATTTCGCATTCCGGCCCCTTCTTACTACTGCCTGTTCTTCTTCAGTCAAAATGCCATCCTCCAGCCAGGCTTGAATTACTTTCGCCTGGGAGGTAGCTTTCACGAAATGCACCGCATGCTGATGCAGTGCCTGGACTTTCACATTTCCTTTTTCAATTAAATACTCTCTGATATATATTTCGTAAATTGCGTCACCTATATAGGCTAATGCCAAACTTTTTAATTCTTTCGCTTTATTCATCCTTAACCTCGCTTCCAACGTGTACCTTGCGGAGTATCTTCGAGGATAATATTGCGTTCTTTTAAATCATCCCGTATTTGATCAGCCAGTGCAAAGTCTTTATTTTTCCTTGCATTGATCCGTTGTTCAATTAACTGTTCTATTTCTTCATCAAGCAATGTATCCTCCTCAAGGAAAATACCTAAAACTTGCAGCAATACAGTGAACGTATTTTCAAACATCTGAATCACTTCAGTATGTGTCTGCTTTCTCTTCAAATAGTTATTTGCTTCTTTCACTAATTCAAAAATAACCGCTATTGCATTCGCTGTATTGAAATCATCATCCATTTCCTGTTCAAAAGCTTCTTTGATTTTATTAATTTTATCCAGCCACTCCTGGTTATCCTCGGTCAGATCCAGGCTTGTGCTTTTACGGTGTTTTAAGTTTGTCATCACATTCTCTATCCGGTCAAAACTGTTTTGAGCACTTTCGAGTAATGAATCACTGAAATTGATCGGGTTCCGGTAGTGAACACTCAGCATGAAGAAACGAAGCACTTTTGGATCATGCTTTTGAATAAGGTCATGTGCCAAAACAAAGTTGCCAAGCGATTTGGACATTTTCTCATTATCAATATTAATATATCCATTATGCATCCAATAATTTGCAAACGCCTTGCCATTCGCTGCTTCTGATTGGGCAATTTCATTCTCATGGTGCGGAAACGTTAAATCCTGACCGCCTGCATGGATGTCTATCGTATCTCCTAAATAGCGTTTGGCCATTGCAGAACATTCAATATGCCAGCCAGGTCTTCCTTCTCCCCAAGGTGATTCCCATGCTATTTCGCCATCTTTCGTTTTTTTCCAAAGCGTAAAGTCTAACGGATCTTCTTTTTTCTCACCAACCTGAATTCTAGCACCAGATCTTAACTCATCGACCGATTGATGTGATAACTTTCCATATCCTTCAAAAGATCTTGTTCTAAAATAAACATCCCCGCCAGACTCATACGCATGACCTTTCTGGATCAATGTTTCTATAAAAGCGATAATATCATCCATTGTTTCTGTTACACGCGGGTGATGAACGGCTTCTTTTACTCCTAATGCGCCTACATCTTCTTTATATGACTGGATAAAGCGATTGGCAACGGAAGGTACTTCCTCACCTAATTCTTTTGCTGCTTTAATTAATTTATCATCAACATCCGTGAAGTTCAGTACATAATCTACGGAATAGCCCTTATATTCAAAATATCTTCTAACTGTATCAAATACAATCGCTGGTCTTGCATTCCCAATATGAATGTAATTATACACAGTCGGACCGCAAACATACATTTTCACCTTGCCAGGTTCAATCGGCTGGAAAACTTCTTTCCGTCGTGTAATTGTATTATAAATACTAATCGTCATCACGTTTCACTCCTTTTATCGAATCTAATTCCTGTCTTAATGTATGAATTTCTCTTTCCATCTTCTTCAACACTTCACTGATTGGATCAGGTAATTTATGATGGTCTAAATCTTTTCTTACTTTTTCCCCATTCTTTATTACTACACGCCCTGGAATACCTACAACTGTCGAGTGATCAGGCACATCATTTAACACAACAGATCCCGCCCCGATTTTGGAGCTCTCTCCAATCGTTATCGAGCCAAGCACTTTGGCTCCGGTAGCAACCAGAGCATTATCCTTAATTGTTGGATGCCTTTTCCCCTTCTCTTTCCCTGTACCTCCGAGTGTAACTCCCTGATAGATAGTAACATTATCCCCAATTTCACACGTTTCTCCTATTACCACTCCCATTCCATGGTCGATAAAGAACCGTCTGCCAATTTTTGCACCAGGATGGATTTCAATCCCAGTAAAAAACCGGCTGATTTGTGAAATAGATCGTGCAATAAAGAAGAACTTCCTTCGATAAAAAGCATGAGCAATCCGGTGTGCCCAGATAGCATGCAAGCCAGAATACGTTAGGCAAACTTCAAAATAGGTTCTTGCCGCCGGATCCTGATCAAAAACAACATCAATATCTTCTCTTAGTAGTTTGAAAAACCCCATTCAAACTTCCCCCCTTAAGTTACCTGCTCTCCCGTCATCCTGTATCTTCTGTGTTAAGCCCTGTTACATCCTGTACGAAAAAAGAGCGTCTCTGTGTCATCACAACACAGAGACGCTCTTTGGGCGCGGTCCCACTCTGTTTAGGGATTAAAAACTCCCTCTACTTCGCACTGATAACGGCAGTGACCCGTTCTTTCCTACTATTGTTCAAAAAGAAGCTCTTGAGGTGCACTTCAACAATCACTCCCCCAACCACTCGCAGCCAATGATGGTTTTCTCTGCAGAAGGACTGATTGTTTACTCTCCTCATCAATGCTCACTATTATTTGTATTTATTATATATATTTATTGAAAAATTGTCACTTATTTAATCAATTCAAGTACATGATTTAATCGTGTCTTCACTACATCTTTTCCTAATAAGAAGATGGCATTAGGAAGTTCTGGCCCGTGTACCTGTCCTGTTGTCGCTACCCGTATTGGCATAAACAGCTTTTTCCCTTTTTGTTTCGTTTCTTTTTGTGTTGCCTTAATGCTTGCTTTAATTTCTTCAGGGGAAAGCTCCTCAATCTCATCAAACTTCGCAAGGAATGTTTCCATAACTTCCGGCACTTGTTCTTCCTTCAGAACAGTCATTGCATCGTCTCCATATTCAATAGCTTCTTTAAAGAACAGGTCTGTTAACTCCACAATCTCTGCGCCATAAGACAGCTGTTCATGATACAAACTGATAAGATCAACAGCCCACGATTTCTGCTTTTCATCCATATCTTCCGGTAATCTGCCTGCCTCTACCAGGTGCGGCAAACTTAATGCAACCACATCATCAAGAGGTGCCTGTTTAATATACTGGTTGTTCATCCATTTTAATTTTGCCGGATCAAAAATAGCCGGTGATGTGGATAAACGGTCAGGATCAAACATCTCAATGAACTGTTCCTGTGTAAAGATTTCTTCTTCCCCAACAGGTGACCAACCTAATAATGAGATGAAATTAAATAACGCCTCCGGTATGTAGCCAAGATTCTTGTATTGCTCGATAAACTGGAGGATATGCTCATCACGTTTACTTAACTTCTTGCGGTTTTCATTCAGGATTAGCGTCATATGGCCATACTGGGGAGCATCCCAATCGAATGCATCAAAAATCATCATCTGTTTCGGAGTATTGGAAATGTGCTCTTCCCCGCGTAAAACATGGCTGATCTCCATGGAGTGATCATCAATCGCAACAGCAAAGTTATATGTTGGGATTCCATTCTTCTTCACCATTACCCAATCGCCAAAGTCACTAGATTCAAAAGTGATTTTCCCTCTAACAATATCCTGGAAAGTATATGTTTTATTTTCCGGAACCCGGAATCTGATACTCGGTTTTCTGCCTTCTGCTTCAAATTGTTTTATTTGTTCTTCCGTTAGATCACGATGTGCTCCAGAGTATTTGGGTACTTGTCCATTAGCGCGCTGTTCTTCACGTTCCTGCTCCAATTCGTCTTCCGTCATGTAACATTTATAGGCAAGTCCGCGCTCTAATAACTGGTCAACATATTTCTGATAAATATCTAACCTTTCTGTCTGGCGGTAAGGACCGTAATCTCCACCGATATCAGCACCCTCGTCCCATTTAATACCAAGCCACTTCAAATACATTAGCTGACTTTCTTCGCCGCCTTCTACATTTCTTTTCTCATCCGTATCTTCTGTACGGATAATAAAGGAACCTCCTAAATGTTTCGCATATAAATAATTAAATAATGCCGTTCTTGCATTACCAATATGCAGATGTCCCGTCGGACTTGGTGCATAACGAACTCTTACTTTATCTGACATAATAAAATCTCCTTCCAATGTTGGTTAGTTAAAAAACGAACAATCGCTTTATTCTTCCATTATTCTATCATTATTTTCTCTAAAAGATGATAAATATCTATTTTAACTTTCATTTCTTATCAGTAACACTACCGCTTGTGCAGCCATTCCCTCTTCTCTTCCAGTAAAGCCAAGGTTTTCTGTGGTGGTTGCTTTTACATTGATTTGTTCAGGCTCAGCCTGAAGAAGCCGTGCTATATTGGTACGAATTTCTTCTATATATGGTGCCATTTTCGGTTTTTGGGCAATAACTGTACAATCAAGATTCCCAAGGAGATATCCTTTTTCTGAAACCAGATTCCAGACATGCTGCAGCAATTTTTGTGAATCAGCATCCTTGTATTCCGGATCTGTATCAGGAAAGTGTTTTCCAATATCCCCTTCTCCAATTGCACCAAGACAGGCATCTGCAATCGTATGTAACAAAACATCTGCATCTGAATGCCCAAGCAATCCTTTTTCATAAGGTATCTCTATCCCGCCAATTATACAAGGGCGGTTTTCAGCAAATTGATGAACATCAAAGCCTTGACCTATTCGAAACATTTAAGCTTCTCCTCTCTTGTTTAAAATCATCTCCGCCCGCAAAATGTCCTCCGGAGTAGTTAATTTAACATTTTGATAACTGCCTTCCACAATTTCAACTTGAACTTCCGGCATATATTCTTCTATTAGAGAAGCATCGTCTGTTCCAAGAAATTGCTGCTCATTTGCCATCTCGTGCGCTTTTTTTATTACATTGTAGTGAAATGCCTGAGGTGTCTGAGCTGCCCATAATACAGAACGGTCCAGTGTTTCAATCCCCTCTGCTTTCTTCTGTTTTATCGTATCTGTAACCTGTACAGCTAATAAAGCTGCTTTTGCTTCTTTCGCTATGACAGCCAATTGATGCAAATGTTCCTTACCAACAAAAGGACGCGCGCCATCATGAATCATCACAATGTCATCAGGTCTGTCAGGCTGTATAGCCTTTATACCCTGATAGCCGCTATCCTGCCGTTCCTTTCCGCCAGAGACAAAGTGTATCTGCTCAGACCAGGAATAGTTTTTCAACAATGCTCTCATCTCCGCCTGGTCACTCTCGCTAATAACGATATAAATTGCTTTACACCAGTCATCCTTAACAAAGTTCTCTAAAGTATGTACAATTAAAGGCTGACCTTGTAAATGGATAAATTGCTTATTCTTCCCTGCCTTCATCCGCTTACCTTGGCCTGCTGCTAAAACAATGACATGATATTCTATCATTCCGGCACCTCATATATCTTCTATTTTCATCAGGAGACCGACCTGTACAGTCAATCATTGCAAAGAAAAGTGATAACACTATGTTATCACTTTTCATCTATCCTTTATATGTTATACCTTTTTTATAACGCTTTTTCAAGCAATTTCGGTTTTGCAAAAATCATTCTTCCGGCAGACGTCTGCAAAACACTGGTAATTATTACATCAATTGTTTTACCTATATAATTTTTGCCTTCTTCCACAACGATCATTGTTCCATCATCTAAGTATGCAACACCCTGATTCTGTTCTTTACCGTCTTTGATCACTTGAACGAGCAGCTCCTCGCCCGGCAGCACAATTGGCTTAACCGCATTTGCCAAATCGTTAATATTCAAAACAGGGACCTTCTGGAACTCACAAACTTTATTCAGATTAAAGTCATTTGTTACAACTATACCATTCATCACCTTAGCCAGTTTAACCAGCTTGCTATCCACTTCCTGAATCTCTTCAAAGTCACCTTCGTAAATTTCCACATTGATTGGCAATTCTTTCTGGATTCGGTTTAATATGTCCAGACCTCTCCGGCCGCGGTTCCGTTTTAATGCATCGGAAGAGTCAGCGATATGCTGCAATTCTTCCAAAACGAACTGGGGAATAATAATAGTCCCTTCCAGAAAGCTCGTCTGACAGATATCTGCTATTCGCCCATCAATAATTACACTCGTATCTAAGATTTTCGGCTTTGGTATATCCATTGTTAACTCATCGCTGGCAGCTGCTTTCTTTTTGTCTTTTCTCGTTAATGTTAATAGATTCAGAAATTCATCTCTCCGCTTAAAACCTACCTGGAAACCGAAGTAAGCAAACAATATACTTAAGAAAATAGGAACTACCTGGGAAACTATCTTAATACCAATAGCCTGGATTGGCTCATTAAGAAAATAGGCAATAATTAAACCGATAATAATTCCTAAACTGCCAAAAAGCAAATCAGCAACCGGTGCTTTTAAAAGCTTTTCCTCAAACCAGTTGAAAAAGCTCACAATAAGTTCTGTACACCACAACGATAGAATAAAAAATATAATAGCTCCAAGCACTAAACCTGCATATGGGGCAACATATGGAGACACCAGCCATGTCTCTTCTAAAAACCCTAATAACCCCAGTAAATCTGGAATATATAAATATCCCGCGGTACCACCTGCAATAATAAAAAATATTTGCACAAATCTTTTTAGCACCACATTCACCTCCTATAAAATATTCTCTCCTATTTTCTCCATTTTAAACCTTATTATTGACCTAAAGTTGCGCGAATGGCATCCTGGACAGATTGAACTCCAATTACTTCAATCGATT
Source organism: Gracilibacillus ureilyticus (assembly GCF_900111195.1). Lineage (GTDB taxonomy): Bacteria > Bacillota > Bacilli > Bacillales > Amphibacillaceae > Gracilibacillus > Gracilibacillus ureilyticus. The sequence continues at coordinate 8,491 of NZ_FOGL01000023.1, read as the reverse complement.
TTGGCGGATTCCAGCCATCTATATTTTTCGCCGGAATAATTGCTCTTTTAAACCCCAGTTTAGCTGCTTCTTGAACCCGCTGGTCAATACGCGATACTCTGCGCACTTCACCTGTTAATCCTACTTCACCGATTAATACATCATCAGGATTTGGTGTCTGGTCCCTGAAGCTTGAAGCAATACTAATAGCAACTGCCAGATCAATTGCAGGCTCGTCTAATTTCACACCGCCAGCAACCTTCACATAAGCATCCTGATTCTGCAGCATTAATCCAACACGTTTCTCTAAAACTGCCATTAATAGAGGTACACGGTTATGGTCTATACCTGTTGCCATTCGTCTGGGGTTTCCAAAACTGGTTGGTGAAATTAATGCCTGGATTTCCACAAGTACCGGCCTGGTCCCTTCCATTGATGCTACAATTGTAGATCCTGCAACGCCTTGTGACCGCTCTTCAAGAAAAATTTCAGATGGGTTTAGGACTTCTGTTAGCCCTTCTTCTTTCATTTCAAAGATTCCCATCTCATTTGTACTTCCAAAGCGGTTTTTAACCCCTCTTAAAATACGGAATGTGTGGTGTCTTTCCCCTTCGAAATATAAAACAGCATCTACCATATGTTCTAATAACCTTGGGCCTGCAATGGAGCCTTCCTTCGTTACATGCCCGACAATGAAAATGGGAATATTGTTCTGCTTAGCTATGCGCATAAGCTCACTCGTACATTCCCGTACTTGTGAGACACTCCCTGGTGCACTAGTTACTTCATCTTTATAGACGGTTTGTATGGAATCAATTACTACAAAGCTAGGCTTTAACGTATCAATCTGATTGGAAATATCCGCAAGATTGGTCTCTGACAATACATACAACTGGTCTGCTGCTACACCAAGCCGGTCTGCTCTAAGTTTTGTCTGACGAGGAGACTCTTCTCCGGAGATATAAAGGACATCTAATCCACTTGAGGCTAACTGACTGGATACCTGTAAAAGCAAAGTAGATTTACCAATACCCGGATCTCCACCAATTAAAACCAACGATCCTGCTACAATCCCTCCGCCAAGTACTCGGTTTAATTCTCCCATTTTTGTTTTTAATCTAGGCTCATCCTGAGACTTAATCTGATTAATTTTTTCCGGTTTGTGTACCGCTGATGGTGCGGAAGCCCAATTCCCTCTGGATGTCGCAGGTTTAACTACTTCTTCTACTAATGTATTCCATTCATGACAACCAGGGCACCTGCCCATCCACTTAGGTGTTACATATCCACATGACTGACAGACAAATTTAGATTTTTTTTTCGCCAAAACTATTCCTCCCTTTTATTATATACGATTTAGAAGCCTTATAAGTTACAAAGATCTATCAATTTGGTTAAAGATTTATGTAAAAACTGTAAAAAACAAATCTTATTCTCACATATATCCATTCCTTTTTATGTTATTTATGGCAATTTTACCATAATCATAAACTTCTGTAATACCCTACTGTCCAAATGTCTCCCTAAATGAAAAGTTAAGAAAATCGGAAGGTAAAAATCCCTTCCGATTTGATTCTGCGTATATATTAAGGAACTATCGCAAAATTCCCTTTTTCATCTAAGTCTATCTTTACTCTTTGACCTTTTTCGATTGTGCCTTTCAGCAATTCCTCTGACAGCAGATCCTCTACATTCTTCTGGATAGAGCGGCGAAGCGGACGGGCTCCGTACTCTGGATCAAATCCTTCATTGGCAATCTTTTCTATGGCCTTGTCAGAAAGAATGAAATCAATTTCCTGATCAATTAAACGTGCCTGTAATTCTTTTACCATTAATTCCACAATATATTTCATATGTTTCTTCTCAAGTGAATGGAATACAATTGTTTCATCGATCCGGTTAAGGAATTCAGGGCGGAAAGCTTTCTTAAGCTCTGCAGTTACTTTTGAACGCATATCCTTATAATCCTGTTCCTCATCTCCCAAACTAAATCCAACATATTTATTACGTTTCAGCTCACTTGCACCAACATTGGATGTCATAATAAGCACCGTATTTCTGAAATCTACTGTACGGCCTTTGGAATCAGTTAAACGTCCATCCTCCAACACTTGAAGTAAAATATTAAATACTTCCGGATGAGCTTTTTCTACTTCATCTAGGAGAACTACTGAATATGGCTTTCTTCTTACCTTTTCTGTTAACTGGCCGCCTTCTTCATAGCCGACATAACCAGGGGGCGAACCTACTAATCTGGAAGTGGAGTGTTTCTCCATGTATTCAGACATATCAATCCGGATCATCGCATCTTCTTCGCCAAACATAGATTCTGCCAATGCTCTTGCAAGCTCAGTCTTTCCTACCCCTGTTGGTCCAAGGAAGATAAATGAACCAATTGGACGTTTAGGATCTTTTAGCCCAGCTCTTGCACGGCGAATGGCTTTCGATACTGCTTTTACTGCTTCTTCTTGCCCAATTAGTCGATTGTGTAAAATTTCTTCCATATGAAGAAGTCTGGCACTTTCATCTTTTGTTAAAGCAGATACCGGAATTCCTGTCCATATAGAAACAACACTAGCAATATCTTCAACAACGACTTCCGAATTTTCCTGTCCTTGTTTCTCTTTCCACTTGGATTCAGTCTCTTCCAGTTCTTTTCTTAACTGCTGCTCATTATCTCTGAGAGCTGCCGCTTTTTCAAATTCCTGACTTTGAACAGCTGCATCCTTTTCTTTCCTCACTTCTTCTAAGTTTTGCTCTAACTCTTTTAAGTTAGGTGGTGTAGTATATGAGCGCAAACGGACTTTGGAAGCAGCCTCATCAATTAAATCAATTGCTTTATCAGGCAGGAACCGGTCCGTTATATAACGATCTGAAAGCTTGGCTGCTGCCTCTATTGCTTCATCGGTAATTGTTACGCGGTGATGTGCCTCATATCTGTCTCTTAATCCTTTTAAAATTTGAATGGATTCATCTACTGTTGGCTCATCGACCTGGATTGGCTGAAATCTTCGCTCAAGTGCTGCATCTTTTTCAATGTATTTGCGGTATTCATCTAGAGTGGTCGCACCAATACATTGCAATTCACCACGTGCAAGTGATGGTTTTAAAATATTGGAAGCATCAATTGCACCTTCTGCTCCACCGGCACCAATTAATGTATGCAATTCATCAATAAACAAGATCACATTGTTTGCCTGACGGATTTCTTCCATTACTTTTTTTAGTCTGTCTTCAAACTCACCGCGATATTTCGTTCCAGCAACAACTGTACCCATATCTAATGTCATTACACGTTTATCGCGCAGAATCTCAGGAACTTCATTTTGGACAATCTGCTGTGCTAATCCTTCAGCAACGGCTGTTTTACCAACACCTGGCTCCCCAATTAACACAGGATTATTTTTCGTTCTGCGGCTCAATACTTGAATAACACGCTCAATTTCTTTGCTGCGTCCAATTACAGGGTCAATATTCCCCTCCTTGGCAATAGCAGTTAAGTCTCTTGCCAGGGAATCTAATGTAGGGGTTGCAGCACTATTGTTCTGATTATTATTTCTTCCATTACTGCTGTTATTCTCTGTACTTCCTAATAATTGCAGGACTTGCTGGCGAGCTTTATTCAGGCTTACTCCAAGGTTGTTCAATACTCTTGCAGCAACTCCTTCGCCTTCACGTATCAAGCCTAATAAAATATGCTCTGTTCCCACATAGGAGTGACCAAGTTTTCTGGCTTCGTCCATTGATAATTCGATCACTTTTTTTGCTCTGGGAGTATAATGAATCGTCTGGGATACCTGGTTACCTTTCCCAATCAATGATTCAACCTCTTCGCGAATTTTATCTGCACCTAGACCAATTGCATGTAAGGCTTTCGCTGCAATACCTTCACCCTCATTAACAAGGCCTAATAAAATATGCTCTGTTCCAATATTGTTATGTCCTAATCGAACTGCTTCTTCCTGAGATAATGCTAGTACTTTTTGTGCTCTTTCTGTAAATCGGCCAAACATCATTTAATATTCCTCCCTTTGCTCTAGCGTAAAACGTTCCCTTATCAGCGAAGCCCTGAACACATCTCTTTCATGAGGTGTAAGCATTCTCCTCGCATATTGCTGTAGGAATGCCGGCTGTGTCAGTACCATTAATTCGTTTAAGATCGACTTTGATATATGAGTGATATATCCAAGATCAATACCAAGTCGTACATCTGACAGGCATTTAGCTGTTTCTTTTGATTCTATAATTCTGCTGTGTTCCAATATACCATATGAACGAAAGATCCGGTCTTCCAGCTCTAACTCTGATTGTTGACACAATATAGTACGTGCATGGCGTTCCTGTTCAATTAATTTCTCTACAACACTTGTTAAATCTTCGATAATATCCAGTTCCGATCTTCCAAGTGTTACCTGGTTCGATATTTGAAAAATATTACCCAACGCTTCACTGCCTTCACCATAGATCCCGCGCACCACGAGGCCCAGCTGGTTAATTGCCGGTATCATCCGATTTAACTTTCTGGTCATTGCCAGAGCCGGTAAATGCATCATTACGGAAGCTCTGAGACCTGTTCCAACATTGGTTGGACAACTGGTTAAATAGCCTCTTTCTTCATCAAATGCATAATCAATCTTCTCCTCTAACCAGTCATCAATCTGAAAAGCTTCCTCTAAAGCCCTGTCTAATTGAAATCCTGGAAAGTATAATTGCATTCTAATATGGTCTTCCTCATTTATCATTATCGAAACCTGTTCATTTTTAGAAATAAGTGCAGCTCCATATGTTGATTTATCTGCTAAATGCGGGCTAATTAAATGTTTTTCAACTAATACTTGCTTCTCTATTGGTTTTAAGTCTGACATTCTAACAAATTCTAACTGTTCATAGTTTGCAAACGACTGATGATTGAATTCTTTCTCTAGAAAGTAAAGGATTCCGTCTAAATGTTCCTGATTTGCAATAAGCGGAAAAGGAGATTGTTCGAAGTTTCGTGCAAGTCTTATTCTACTGCTCATTACAATGTCACTGTCCGGCCCGTCATCTTTTAACCACGGGCTAATCGCTTCATTAATAAACTGTTCTAATCCCATCTAAACATCCCCCTCTCCACTTTGGTTGAGAGATTTCTCCATTTCTTTAATCTGATCCCTGATTTTAGCAGCCTCTTCAAATTCCTCTTCTGCAATTAGCTGTTGTAATTTCCATTTCAATTCCTTTACTTTTCTGCGTGCAGAAATGTCTTTTCCAACACGCTTTGGCACTTTACCGTCATGAGTCGTATTGCCGCTATGAACTCTTCTGAAAATCGGATTTAGATGTGCGGAGAATGTCTGGTAACAGGATGCACATCCAAACTTCCCGACTTGTGCAAATTCCTGATATGTCATTCCGCATTTCTTACACTCCATCTGCCGTTCTGCTGTTTTGTTTGGAGTGGAATGGTGTAATTTCTCTGTGTCAAAATTGAACAACCCTGACAATAAATTATGCAAAGAATAGGACTCATCATCATGGGCTACATATCCTTTTTCCTTGGCACATTGATGACAAACATGTATTTCTCGTTTTTCGCCATTTATTACTTGTGCGAAATGAAGGGTTGCCGGATTCTGCTTACATTCCTGGCATTCCATGGAACACACCTCCTAAAATTGATACTTTAAGGCATGTAACATTGCTGACATAATTCTTGCCCGTATTTCATCCCTTAAAGGTAACTGAAAAGACAAAGTATCTCTATCCAGTGCTGCTACCATCAACTTTAATTCTCTCTTTGTTATTATTTCCTCTTCTAATAATCGTTCTAGTATGTTGACAGATTTCTGCTGTGAAATTTTTGGCTGGATCATTGCAATAATATCGTCAATTAATTTTGCCTTATCCTTATTTATAACTTTGCTGATACGAATATATCCCCCGCCGCCTCGTTTACTTTCAACCAGATAACCTTTTTCCAATGTAAATCTTGTATTAATAACATAGTTTATTTGAGAAGGTACACATTCAAAACGGTCAGCAATCTCACTGCGTTTTATTTCAATAATTTTTGCCTGATTACTTTGCATCACCTGTTTCAAATATTCCTCAATAATATCTGAAATGTTTCGCATTTTCCCTCCCCCAATCTGACTTTGACTATATTTGACTATACTTTTATTATATCGGATGTTTCGATTGTTGCAACTATATTGTCTCTTATTATTATTACCTAGATTATCCATTTAAAACATTAATGGAACCTCATTTTTATTTTCTCAATGTCTTTCTGTTCCAGTAACCATTCATGCAGGCTTAATCCTTTTTTCTTGTGTGATACATCAACAAACATTTTTATCTTTCGGTATCCATTATTGTCTTTAGTAATATCCAATTCCTTAATTTCGATTGGAAATGATTGAATTTGCTCAAGAAAATCAGCGCTGTTCTTATCCTCCGCCAGCTTAATTTCAAAAACGATTTGATGGTTCTTTCGATGAATGATCTTTTCCAGTTTATTCAGTAATACTAAGCTGATTAAAATAATAATTGTGGTAACAATTGCTTCTTTATACATTCCGATACCAATGATCAGCCCCAGCCCTGCTACCGCCCATATCGAAGCAGCAGTTGTCAGGCCCCGGACTGTGCGGCCATTTACAATTATAGTACCGGCACCTAAAAATCCGATCCCGGAAATAACATATGATGGGATTCTCGCAGGGTCGAATTGAACATTATCATAAGTCTCAATAAAATGTTCAAACCCGTTTATTGATAAAAGCATCATCAGGCATGAACTAATTCCTACTAATATATGTGTACGAAATCCTGCTGAGTGACGATTCATTTCCCTTTCAAGTCCGATTAAACCTGATAGTGTTAAGGCAATCATTAATTTTGTGATTGCTTCAATAAATTCCAGATCAAAGATTTCCTCCAACAAATGACTACACCTCCAAATCTATAATCATTTATACCCTAAATAGGAGAAAGATATTTCTCTTTTATAGTAAAACAATATTTTTTTTAACATTTTTGAAAAAGCTCTTAGTTTTTAAAGAGGTTTCAGTGATAAAGGGATACATATGCTGAGTGGGATAATAAAAATGTTTAACAGTGATAAAAAAGTCACTCTTTAATAAGAGTGACTAGAAGAAATCAGGAAAGTAAGTTTGTTTAGTTGGAATCATTGCGTCAAAATGTTCAATTGCTTTATGACTGCCTTTAATTAAGGCCAATTGTTCGAGCTCTAATGGCCTTTTAAAGCTTAACAGCATCTGAGTGAGCTGTTGAACAGAACAGGTAATAACATTCTCCTTATTTGTTTTTCCATTATTTACGGCACTTGAGCGGCCGTTTAATTGTATAGAATATTCACCTTTATTTTCAGGGATAAAATCATCCTCCACAATTAGAGTAATAGATTCAGATGAGTCAGTTTTTCTAAACTGGTAATTATTCAGGAATTCCGCTACATTAACAATCCGTGCCATAAAATATTGCTTTACTTCCTGTTCAAAACGAGGCTCATCAAATAAATATGGCAGGAAATCCTCATCAGGCACTTTTATATTTACCTTTTCTACCATCGAATCATGATTACGAATAAATTCAAGTAATAACTTTAGGCCATTTAATGTACGGTAAGCAATCTCTTCTACATATAATACTCGTTCTTTTACATGATACAGTATATAACTGTCAGGACTGCCATTCTCTCCATAACCTGCTGCCATCACTGTTTCCTTTTTAATAACTCTTTGTTTCCACCAGTCATCATCTCTCATAATTGCACCATTAAATTTATTAATATAATCTGTGTATATGTTATCAAGCAGATTATGGTCTGTATGTATTCTCTTAACTTTTCCGATGGGATCCCAATCTTTCTGAAAATGCTTCACAGCTATATTATATTCACGATAATTAAAAGCTAACTCATAACCATATTTGCGGTAAAAAGGAACTGAGAAAGGGTGAAGGTATGAGATGGTATACCCTTCTAAACGCATATCCATAAGAGTATGTTTTAATAACTTTTTCACAAAGCCTCCTCTTCTATATTCTGGCCATGAGGAAACAGAAGCTATCCCCCCCATTTTCATAACCTGATCGTTAATATGTACTTCAAGAGGGATCATGTGCACTTTTGCTGCTAAACGGTTGTTTTCTATCCATCCCCAAATTTTATGTCGTTTTGCTTCTGCTTCTTTTTCTGCCAATTGTTCCTGACTTAATTTGTATTGAAAGGCAAATTGCGAAAGCTCAAAAATATCTTTGTAATCTTTTTCAGTTAATAACTTAATTGGTTTTTCCATAAATCTTCACCTCATTGAAATTATACGTTATTAACTCATTATACCAGTATTTTAGAGAGAAAAATAAAAAAAGTCTTTCAGTATAATACTGAAAGACTTTTTTTGCCTGGCAACGTCCTACTCTCGCAGGGGCAAAGCCCCAACTACCATGGGCGCTGGAGAGCTTAACTACTGTGTTCGGCATGGGAACAGGTGTGACCTCTCCGCTATCG
>NZ_FOGL01000027.1 GCF_900111195.1 Gracilibacillus ureilyticus | reverse complement strand
GGACATCACGCAGTATCCAAGCAAAAGGTATTCATGTAACTTTATTATTCAATTTTCTAAGAGCAATTTTATGTTCTTAAATACACTATACGAGGAGGAGATAAAAGTGAGCAAGAAAATATTCAGCGGTAGATTTACGACGGAAAATGAAAAAGACCTGGTTGTTTTTATCATCGGAATGCGTATTAACCAGCGATGGGCTATCCATAAATGGGGCCCTGTTTTCACTGCCATGCCACCAATGATTAGAGAACTCTATACGAACAAGGAGGAACTAGGATTTCTTTCAATGGAGAGCTTTTTCGGACTGCGCACTACAGTAATGATTCAATACTGGCACTCAACGGATGACTTGCTTGCCTATGCAAAAGGGAACAATCACTTAAAAGCCTGGAAAAACTTTAATCAAAAAGTTGGTGATAATACGGCAGTGGGGATTTACCATGAAACGTATGTGGTAAAAAAGGGACAATATGAATCCTTTTACGGAAATATGCCGCAATACGGATTAGCAAAAGCCATGGAGCATATCCCGGTTAGCCCGGAAAGGAGATCGGCACGGAAACGTTTGGGTCAAATAGAAAATAAGATTTCCTGAATTGTTTTTAGTAATCTGATACTGTTCCTTTTTATTTCTAGTTAAGTTAAGGTGGTTTACTCCGTTATATCCAGTTAAGTTGTTTATATTTTTGCCCTGCTGGGAATAATAAAAATCACTTAAAGGAAAAGGAGCGATGAATAGTATGAAACGAGGATTACTTTCGATAGGCAGTTCGATAATTTTTTTTCTATTACTTGTTGCTTGTGGAGATAATGATGAGGTGGAAAACCCTCCACAAAATAATCCAGATGACAATCAGCAACAAGCAGAGGAAAACAACAATAACACGACTAACGATACAGAAGCCAATACAGACACTGGATATCCTTTTACAACATTTGATCTTGAAGCAGATTTTCAGGATACAAATGATACACTAGATGTCGACTATGAAAATGAACAGGATGACCAAATGGAAGCATCTTATCAAGATAAGTCACAAGATATCGATCTAAATGGTGATGCAGCAATGGAAGAGCTTGATAGTATATTTTCTTCCTTTGACTTTGATGAAAACACATCAGATGAAGAGATTTTAAATACAGTGACGCAAGCATTTAACATTCCGGAAGAAGCGCAAAATGTTGAACTGGATATTCAATTTAGCAACGGTACAGAGAAAGAGTATAGGAAATAGATTCAAAGCAGGCTTGAAAGGTAAGCCTGCTTTATCTACTTACTTTTGGAAAAGAAAATATCACAAGCAGCCACTGTTCTTTTAATCAATTACACTTCATTCTTTATTACTATTCTCCCACCCACTAGGGAGTAAGTAGGATTTTTAGGTTAGACACTGCATTATATCCCAACAAATAGTAAATTATGGTATAGTTATATTTATCAAATACTTAGCGTTATATATGTATAGATCGCTAACCGAAAATAGTTTATGGAGGGTAAAACAATGGGGAAACGAGTACTTCTATTTTTATTGACCAACATTCTGGTTATGACTACTGTCGCCATTATTTGGTCGATCATCAGTCACTTTACTGACATTGGAGGGTCCTATTATACAGGCGGCCCAGGTTTAGGAATTGACTACATAACATTAATGGTTCTTAGTATCATTATCGGGTTCACTGGTGCCTTCATCTCATTAGCCATGTCAAGAATGATGGCAAAATGGATGATGAAAATTAAAGTGATTGATCCAGCAAATCCAGCTTCTGAACAAGAAAGGATAGTATATGAGAAAGTAGAACGTTTATCACGTGCTGCTGGCTTAGCACATACACCTCAGGTTGGAATTTACGCATCAGGAGAAGTTAATGCCTTTGCGACAGGTCCAACTAAAAAGCGTTCATTAGTGGCTGTCTCACAAGGATTGCTGGACACAATGGATGATGATGCGGTTGAAGGGGTTATTGCCCATGAAGTTGCCCATATTACAAATGGTGACATGGTAACAATGACATTGCTTCAAGGTATTATCAACACATTTGTTGTCTTCTTGTCAAGGATTGCAGCAACGATTGTATCCCGTTTTGTCCGCTCAGAAATTGAGGGAATTGTACGATTCGCAGCAATTATTATCTTCCAGATTTTATTCTCCATCCTAGGAAGCCTTGTTGTTAGCGCCTATTCGAGACATCGGGAGTACCATGCCGACAAAGGCGGGGCAGCTCTTGCAGGTCGTGACAAGATGGCACATGCTCTGGAATCATTAAAAGCATATGTGGATCGTGCTCGACTTAATGATAATACGGATGACTCCGCGATTCAAACGATGAAAATCAGCAACAAAGGAAATGCTGTTTCACTTTTTTCTTCGCATCCGCCATTAGAGGAGCGAATTGAGAGATTACGACAATCGTAACATAGAGGAAAAGCAACTGTTATTATAAGCAGTTGCTTTTTTTAAGCAGATCGATCCATGATCTAAACGGAGACGATCAATCATCCGTTCTTTCCTTCTTAAAGCAGATATATGTGAATATTGCTGCAGCAAGTGTCCATATTGCCACAACCCCCATTGACATCCATGATTCTGTTTCATGCATGTTGATTAACTGCATAAGTGGGAAAAGATCCGCTATTTTAATGACGATACTATCCTCTTCAAGACCAAGGAAACCCATCATTGGAGTGAATCCAAATAGAAACATGACTGGCATTAGATAAGCAGACGTCGCAGCAACTGACTTTGTGAATAAACCAATCCCAATACCAAGGAATAAAAAGAATAGGAATAATAAAACTAATCCAATGATTACTTGTATTTTCAAAAATGGTTCAATGCCAATGAACAATAGAGAAAGCGTTAATGCTATAAGAGTCATAAGTCCGACTACAAGGCTTTTACCAATAATAATATCCATAAAAGAGGCAGGTGACATCATCAGCCCTCGTAATGTCTTTTTTTCATTTTCCTCTGCCATCATTGTCATCATGCTACTTGCTGTTACAGAAGAAAAAGCGACACCGACAATTAAATATAACATTGGAACAGGCAACCCTTCATCCCCGCCCAGACGACTGTAAATTAACGATAGTATAATAGGAATGATTGGCATCGTCAAAAGCATCATATTCTTCATAAAATCTTTTAAGTCTTTTTCAAAAATGGCACCTATACGCTGTGTATTCATTATACAAGCTCCTTCCCGGTTACTTTTAAAAATATCTGCCCAAGTGTGGGATTGTCCGAATGAATGGCTTTTACCTGCCCACTGGCAATTAAATCCCTTATTTTATCCGCATTCTCTGTCTTGTTTTCAATTACCAGCCATTCCCCGTTAAATGTTTCCACATGAAAGGCATGTGTCGAATATTTATAACGAAGCGCATCCGGGCTGCCCAGCTCCTGAATTTTCCCGTTGTTTAAAAAGGCTACCCGATCACACAATTCGGTTGCTTCCTCCATATCGTGTGTCGTTATAAAAATCGTCGTTCCGGCTTCATTCAGTTTCTGAAGCCCACGTTGGATATGTGCAGCATTTCCCGGGTCTAAAGCGGAAGTAGGTTCATCTAAAAATACGAGTTCAGGCTGGTGAATAAGTGCTTTTGCCAGCAGAACACGCTGCTTCATCCCTTTTGACAACTTTGACACGACCTTGCTGCGTGCCTCTTTTAAATTTACTTCTTCCAGCATGACATCAATTCGGTCCAGTGGGGCATCATATAACTTACAAAACAATTTCAAATTATCATATACGGTAAGACGCTCATACAACGAACTATTATCAGATAAAATTCCAATTCTTGATTTAAAATCAGCTGTTCCAAATGACCCGGCATTTGTATCTAATACACTTACTTCCCCTGCTGATTGTCCAAGCTCACCTGTTAAGATTTTTATAGTTGTAGTTTTACCTGAACCACTTGGTCCAAGCAGACCAAAAATTTCCCCTGGCTTTACATCGAAACTGATATCTTCAATGGCCGTATGGTTACCAAATACCTTTCTAAGCCCAGTAACTTTAATTGCATGTTCCAATTGAACTCCTCCTTTAATGTTCTGAGCTTATCGTATACCAGATTGTCTGTGTCTGCAGTAAGATCAAGGCGAGATGTACTAAATAAAGACTGAAATGTACCTGTTTTCACTTGAAATAATCCTTCTAAACAGCGGTTTTTAGCAGATAAAAGCCGAAGTGTACCTATTTCAGGTTAAACATATCCTGAATACCTTGTATTTTTGTCCGTGATAATGGAATGGTGGACTTGGCCGGGTTATCCATTCGAAGTGAGTATGTATTTTTCGACCATGTAATGATTTCCCGTACTTTTTGCAAATTGACTATGTAGGATCGGTGGCAGCGATAAAATCCATAAACTTCTAATTTCTTTTCTATTTCTGCAAGTGTCGAGTCCAATGAAAATGATTCATGATTGATCACAATCCTTGCTTTTCCATCCTGGCTTTCAATATAATCAATTTCCATCGGATCGAATAAAATGACTTTATCTTCTATCTTTGCAGGGATCTTGAATAACTTAGCTGTTGTTAAAGTAGAAGCTGGTTCGGTCTCAGGTATAATTTCATCTTTTTCACCGGTATCCACTTCCATTTCCTGCAGTCCTTTTTCCTGCAGCTTATAGGTGATATCACTAAGAAGCAGAGCATGTTCCATATTCGATACTAAAATAAGTGCCGGTGTTTGGTTGTCTGCGACTTTTTTCAGCATATTGATAAAGGTATTAATCGTCTTGATATCTACACCATGAATCGGTTCCTGGAATACCATCGGATGTGGATTCATCATAAAATATTTTGCATAATAGACACGTGACATTTCTGACTGCGAGCATTTTTTTAAAGGTTTTTTGGCACACATCTGCAGTTCAAAACTGACGAGAATTTCAGGCAACGGTACCGAACAACCGAACCATTTATGATAGAAAGTGACATTATCCATTACTGTCAAACGATCATATAATCCTTCCTTCCGATTAAACACGGTGATATTTCTATTTTGTTGAATGGCATCGATCAATTCAGCCTGCATATCTGTATCACTATAAATTGCAGTCGTAGATGATTCATTTAAACTTAGGGATATCGGCGGTAATGTCCCGCTTTTCCCAGTTTCACAATTTAATATAAAACCTGTCATCTTGCAGACTCCTTTTCACTCTTAAATCCACGTATTCTTTTACCATAAGGTAATTGCGGTATTGGTTTAGTTTTCATTAAATACTAGTATAGCGAGATATGCGGCGTTTGAACATATTAATTTGGTTCCTTTTACACAAATTTGAAGATGAATTTATGAAAGTATATTTATCGTGAGGATTTTTCCGAAACAAAAAAGGAATGATTTATTTCATCATTCCTTTTCTCTATGCTGAGAGCAAATATGTTATTTGAAGGTAAATTGGTTATATAGAAGAAACATGTTCCCCTGTCTCACACACCAACTGTAAAATTTCTTCGCTCTTATCTAAAATAAAGCTTACCTTCTTCCCATCACATAAAAGTTCATACTCTCCCAGGAAGCCTTCCAGTGATACCATACCATTGTCATCTGTTTGGGTTTGTTTATTTGTATACCAATCACCTTTAATCAGTTTCTTTAATACTTCATAAGATGGTTTCGTGCTGTTGTCTTTCCTTACAAATCCTGCTGGAGCTCCAAGCCATGCACCATCATCACTGAAGGACCATGTTGTAATTGCTTCTACAAGTGGGTGTTCAAACAAAATAGAGTACATCTCTTCTACTTCTTTTGCCTGGCGATCTTCAAATTCTGGGGTGGAAGGCCAATCTGGAATCTGATAATCATTTAAATCCTCTATTTCCGGTGGCATGATGTGTCCAGAGGTCAACGTATTTTCTGTAAAGTGAATCGGAATACCAAAATGCGAGAATCGTTCTAATACTTCTTCCAATTTTTCACGTCCCCAATACCCCTGATGCTGGTGGGACTGAATACCAATCGCATCAATTTGGATACCAGCGTTTAAACATCCATCAATTAATATCTCATAGTTAATTGATGTATTGAAGTCATTCAATAATAAAGTCGCATCTGGATTATGTTCACGTGTCTTCGCAAACATTTCTTTTATGATACCGACACGGCCGAGATCTTTACTTATTCTTGTAATACCATTATCATACTTATCAAAAATCGGCATAATGACAACTTCATTAATAACATCCCACATATCAATAAGCCCTTTGAAATCTGTAACATCCCTTTCAATCCTGTCAAACTGGGCTTTCAAGATTTCTTCATTGCTCATATCGAGAAGCCACGGAGCCGTTACCGTATGCCAGCAAAGCGGATGCCCTTTTACACTAATATTTCTTTCTTTTAACCACTGTGCTGCTGCCTTTAACTCATTTGTTTGCGGTTTACCTTTTTCGGGTTCGAACCTGCCCCAATAAAAAGGTAATGTCCCAGCATTAAATACATCTAAAAACTTGTCTAGCTTTTCTTCCTGAAATGCAAGTCTGTCTGCAGGCACATTTTTGTTCGCAACATCGATTACGTCAAAAATTCCGCATCCAAATAAAAATTGATGATTGGTCTGCTTCATTTCAACTTTCTTTCCTGCAATAGGATTCCCTGATTTATCAACAAGTTTGATGGTTTTCCTTGCCATTCGATGTGCCAATTTATTTGTTTGTCCCATTCTCAAACCTCCACCTTTTTAGTCATGTTGCCTTCTTAGAAAACGCTTTCTTTTCTATTGGCTAAATTTTAGCAGACATCATTAAACATAAAAACCAGGTAAGTTAAAGAATTTATTGTAGAAATTAAAGGTTTTAGAGCATCGCTAACAGTGCAAACAAGGTATCATAATATTTGTTCGCACTGTATATATCCTTCGCTTCTATTCACAATCGTCCAGGTAATCTTTCACTTCATCTATCGTGTCAATTTGATCTATATGGTCAATTATATTCTCTAACACCGGGATGCTCTGCTTGTAAATTTGCTGTTTTAAATCATCAGGTAAAGGGCCTACAAATTTCTTAATCAAACGGATAGTTGTACTCGCTATTCCTTCTTCCCTTCCTTTTTCTCTTCCCTCTTCTCTTCCTTCTTCTCTTCCCTCTTCTCTGCCCTCTTTTATACCTTGTTTCCTTCCTTCTTCCAATCCTCTATCCCGCCAAGAATTTGGTAAGCTACGAATGAAGGCTAACTCTTCTGGTGTGAATTCCTGCATATCTTTCACGATTATTTCCTCCTCCTGTACAGTAATTGGTAAATATGCTTCAAAAAAACCATTGACTAACTCTGCTTTTGCAGCGGTTGTATTAAGTCTTACTAACATCCTTAGGAAGGCACGCTTGACATCTAGTTCTTCTGACTTTTGATAACCCATCTTACTTATTAAAGCGGCAGCTACTGGGTTATTAGACTTTAGGAAAGTGCGCCAATTGAGTTTCTTTAATTCTACTTTTAGAAATGAAAAGGTTAAGACATGGAAGAATGGAAATTTAATAGTAAATTGGTTGGGTTCATTACGAATGTAGTCATATGTGAAAAGGGCGATGGGCAATACAGGTTTTCTATACCTATTATACAACAGGCTGAAGTATTGATACATACGTTGATGAAAAAAATCCTGTCTGTAGCTTTGAGGCTCTACATGGATGATAATCAGTGTTTCTTCTCCTTTTAACTTAGCTTCGAATACCATATCTACTTTCTTATGGTATCCTTCAAGCAAATCTGTGAACAACTCCTCTGACAATGGCTTAACTTCAGAAAAATCGATGGAGCGGTGAACATCCGGGAAAAATAATTCAAGAAACTCTTCAAAAAATGTGCCAATTAATTGTTTAAATAACTGATCGTGCGATAAATACTTCCGCGAATCTTCATGAAGAACGAGCGCAGTATGATACATAATCCTCCTCCTTTATTATATTTACGAACGTATGTTCTAAAATAAATATAACCTACTTTCATCTATTATGCAAGAAAAGGATATTACTACTTATCAAGTTAATCAGATCGCTCCTAATTTGAGCCACTGCTTTTCTGTCTTAGCATCCTCAATGATATATTACGAGAAGAGCAGCCAGCGATAAACTTCAGAAAATAATGGCCCCCATGTAGATTCGTGGTGCGTTCCCTCGGGTATATAATCGAATCGTATTTGGCCTTTCGCCACACCTGCTTCAATCAGTGTCTGACGTACCTGCATAACATGTTCATTAGCAGTCCTGTTAAAGTCCGGATTATCGGTCTCCTTCCCTCCGATGCTCAAGTATATACGTAGTGCAGGAGATATAGCCGACTGCTTAATCAGTTGAAGGATCGCTCCATTATCCTGCCACATAACGAACGAAAAACTTCCCACCTTACCAAACAGATCGGGATAACGAATGGCAGTGTAAAGCGAAATATATGCACCGAACGAGCTTCCAGCAATCATTGTATTTGCCGGTTCAGGGAGGGTTCGGTAATATGTGTCAATATACGGCTTAAGTGTCTCCGCAACGAATTCAGTATATGCTTCACCTTTTCCGCCGAAACCATATTCCGAGTTAATCGTAAAGTTATATTCATTATTACGCTGGTCGCCTCCACTATCAATAGCGACAACGATAGACTCCAGCTTAGTGTCATCGGTTGTTAATTGCTCCAACGTTTCATCGACGCCCCACTCGCTTCCCCAAGAAGTTGCCTGATCGAACACATTTTGTCCATCATGCATATACAGGACTGGATATCTGCGTTCTCCTTCATTATACCTTCTCGGCAAATAGATCCATACTCTACGCTCTGTCTGTAGCTGGGGAATCGGAAATGCTTCAATCACCCTGACATCACCGGTAATAGTATGTATTTTCTCGTCATTCAACACTTTCCTCCATGACAAAGCAGTATTTTTCATCATATATAACTCTCCTCGTAATTTTTTTAAAACTTATTATGGCACAGCAGCTTGCTATACGGTCAGCGGGAGTTTGATCATGGATGGTAATGTGGTATTTCATCTAAACCGTTGCAGATTGACCGAAGTATTTTTCCCCACTTTTTAAATCGCTTGAAAATAATTATACCATTTAGGAGGGATATTTTAGAAAATTAGATAGGGAAACTTCTTCTCAGATTCCGGACGGCTCCATGTCCCATGTGTCACAAACTAATGACAGGCTGCTTTTACTCAAAAAATTGCTCCTGGTCCGGTATCTGAGTTGTTTTAAGGTATAATGGGTTTAATAGTATTTCATTAGTAATCAAAGAAAGGTTAATAACCATAACATGATAAAACTTAACTTATATTCATCAGAATACCTGTATACATACACACGTGGGCTTGAAGAAAAATCGCTCTGTGCATTAGAGCAAAGAGCTCTCTTTGGAGAAGAAGCCGAAAATATTATTATAAGCAGCAAAAATATCGATCCAAGTCGGAGCCCATTTATAAAGGGGAAGCTCTCCGTTCTTTTCACAGGCGAATCTATTCAGGAAATCGCTGAGCAGGTTCACCAAATTAAGCTTGGAGATCAAACTTTTAAAGTACTTTATATAAAAATTAATGACTTGTCTAATGAGCAGAAAATTGAATTTACAGAACAGCGGGTAATTGAAAAGGAAGTCGGCTGGAATATTATTGGAAAGGCAAAAATGAAAAACCCTGATATCCTTTTTGGGATTGTACCGTTTAAAGGACGCTGGTACTTCGGCCCATATGAGGAAAGTGATTCCGTATGGCTGCATCATTTAAAGAAACCGCATGAATACTCAACAGCATTAAGCGCACGTTTGGCCAGATCTGTTGTCAATATAGCAGTACCAGACCCTTCTGGAGTCCTTGTTATCGATCCCTGCTGCGGAATAGGTACAGTACTTGTCGAGGCACTCTCGATGGGGATTCAGATTGCTGGCTCTGACCGCAATCCATTAGCTGTTAAAGGTGCGCGGGAAAATATTAAATATTTTAACTATGACGGAACAGTGAAGGTAAAAGACATTGCCGAAGAAGATGGTCATTATGATGTGGCAATTATTGATATGCCTTACAATCTATATTCCAAAGTTTCAAGGGAAGAGCAGTTCTCTATCATCAAACATGCTAGGAGAATAGCGGACAAAGTAGTGATTCTGACAATCGAAGACATGGATGAAATGATCTTGGGCGCTGGTTTCGCAATAGTCGATCGATGTGTTGCTAATAAAGGGGTAAAGGCACTTTTCTCCAGGCAGGTTATTGTATGTGAGTAGTGGCCTGAGATGAATAGACTCGATGGTGCTAGGCTAACATAAAAATGAACCATACTGATTTACTAACCAGCATGGTTCTTTTGCAACAAAATACAGTTATCCATTGAAAATATTCATTTTCTAAGGTAATGGAGCATGTGGTGAAATGAATCTTTTGTCCACTAATTCGCTCCAGAAAGCTTGCGGGATATCCTTTTTAATCATTTCGACGTCCTGTTTATTATGTTCTGGGCGAGTAGATCCCGGAATTACAGCTTTCACAGCTGGATGTGCAGTCGAAAATTGTAAAGCCGCTGCTTTCAAACTGACATTATGACTTGCAGCAACTTCTTCTAGCTGTTTCACTTTATTTTTAATATCAGCATCCGCTTTTGCATAATTAAAATAATCTCCTCCAAGTAACACACCTGAATTATATGGGCCGCCTACAATAATATCCACACCTTTTTCAGCAGCTTTCGGCATCATACGCTGTAATGCATGCTCATGCTGCAGGAGGGTATATTGGGTAGCAGATAAGCATACATCTGGCTGAAATTCTTCCATGTCCATCACTAATTCAATCGGTTCGGTTGTATTTACACCAAGCCCCCAGGATTTAATCACACCTTCTTCACGAAGGCGACTCAGGACACGAAATGCTCCATTTCTTGCCTCTTCAAATTTTGCAAACCATTCATCGCCATGGAAATCTGGAGATAGATCATGAACATAAACGATATCCAGACGATCTGTTTTTAATCGTTCCAAACTTTGTTCAATTGATTTTATCGTTGCTTCCTCTGTATAATCGGTAACGACCTTGTTCTGACGTCCATCCTGGAATATGCCTTCATCTTTATCTACTTTTTCATCAGTAATATATCGCCCGACTTTTGTTCCAATTAAATATTCATCGCGATCATAATTCGCTAACGCCTTGCCCAGACG
This sequence comes from Gracilibacillus ureilyticus, assembly GCF_900111195.1. Classification (GTDB taxonomy): domain Bacteria; phylum Bacillota; class Bacilli; order Bacillales; family Amphibacillaceae; genus Gracilibacillus; species Gracilibacillus ureilyticus. The sequence goes on along the minus strand of NZ_FOGL01000027.1, from coordinate 19,269 downwards.
TATTTCAGCTAACCCGGCTCCATAAAAAGGGGCTGTATCAAAATAGCGAATTCCCTGATCCCATGCAGTTTGTATCGTTTCCTGCGCTTCCTCTTCAGGAACATCTCTGAACATATTACCTAATGGCGCGGTTCCAAGACCTACTTTATGTTTAAGAGCTTGTTCTAATGATTTCATAAAAAATTCCTCCTTCTGTTATGAAGTTACAGAATTCTTTTTCCACTTTTACCCTGTATTAAACATAAAGAGCTAATATGCCCTAAATAATTGATGTTATACAACCTTTTAGTTGCTCAAACTTTACATGCAATTATAACGTTGCATATAATCAACATATGAACAAAGATACTGATGCAATTTTCAAAGCACTTAGTGATTCGACTAGACGGCTTATATTAGACGAGCTAACTGAACGTAACGAACTCACATTGTATGAACTTACAACACGTCTCATTATGAAGCACGAGCTATCCATTTCACGACAAGCGATTGCAAAACATCTTGCGGCTTTGGAAGATGCCGGGCTTGTTAAATCAATAAGAAAGGGGAGATACCGAGTTCTTCTTTTCAACAATGAGCCACTTAAGGATTTGCTGAATAATTGGGTAGACTAATTACACCGAAAAGTTTTAACATCTTAGGCTGCCTTATTACGCTAGATATTTAGAACACCAGCCAAACTTTCAAGGAGGAATTAATTTTGAAAATTATTGTTACAAGTATTTTCGTAGAGGATCAGGACAAGGCACTATCATTTTATTCTGAAACTTTGGGATTTGTTAAGAAGCATGACGTTCCGGCAGGAGAATACAGATGGATAACGCTTGTCTCTCCCGATCATAAAGAGGGAACGGAGCTTTTACTTGAACCGAATGAACACCCTGCCGCCAAAGAATATCAACAGAAGTTATTTACAGATGGCATACCAGTAACCATGTTTGGCGTTGAAGATATTCATAAAGAATACGAAAGATTAGTGGAAAAGGGCGTAAAGTTTACGATGAAGCCGACAGAAATGGACAATATCACAATAGCAGTCTTCGACGATACCTGTGGCAACCTGATTCAGTTGATACAGCAGTAACTTCCTAATAAGCAGCGAATGCTGAGTAACCCATATTCAAATTAGGTGGTGTTAAAATGGATGATCAAATGCAAGTGGAATTTGAAAAATCAAAAACTGGGGATAAAGATGAGCGATATGAAGCATATCAACATATTTTAAAAGTAACGGAACAAAAAGTAGATTGGGCTTATGATGTATGGGATCAACTGTTAAATGACTTAACTCATAAAGATAACCATCAACGCTCACGGGCAGCACAGTATTTAGCTAATTTAGCTAAAAGCGACCCAGATATGCGAATAATGGAGGACTTCCCTAAGTTGTGGGAGGTCACCAAAGACGGTAAATTTGTAACAGCAAGGCACAGTCTCCAATCTATATGGAAAGTTGGAATTGCCGGTACACCTCAAAAAGATATGGTAATGGAATACATGATCGAACGTTTTAAAGACGGAACAGAGGAAAAAAATTACACATTAATTCGTAATGACATCCTCCAAAACATGCGAAATTTATATGACCATTTAAATGATGAATCAATCAAACAAACGGCTTTAGATTTAATTGATACAGTGGACGACAAAAAGTATAGTAAAAAATATATGAACATATGGAAATAGTGCAACTGTTTGATGGTTATGTAATAAACCTTAGAATAGTTGGACAAGCATGATGACAAAAGGGCTTTAGTTAGCTTATAAAGAAGAAAGAACAATTACTGATATGACTTTGTACTCTCTTTTTATCTTACAACACATGCAGGCAGTGGAATGTAATTTGCGTGTTCTTCTAAAGATAACCTTCTTATACATTGATTCTTCGGAAATACTCAGACTAACTTGCTGTATCGCTTTGGTTTTTAACCTCTGCCATTTAGATTATAATAAAAGTACGTCTTTACTGCATCTCATGAAAAGAGGAAGGGAAATAGAGTATATGTTTAACATCATAGGTTATCGCACACTAAAAACTGCTGTAGGTGCTGCCCTTGCCATATTCATAGCAGAGCAGCTGCAGCTTGATTTTTATGTGTCAGCAGGAATTACCGCGATACTTTGTATATCAGTGACAAAAAAAGACTCCCTCAAAGCTTCATGGCAGAGAATCGTTGCATGTGTTATTGGCTTGGCTTTAGCGACAGTCATGTTTGAATTTCTCGGTTATCATGTTATCGTGTTATGTGCATTGCTGCTCTTGTTTATTCCGATAATCGTGTATTTTAATGCAAAAAAAGGAATTGTGACAAGCACGGTATTCATGCTCCATCTCTACACACTGGAACAAGTTACACTTGATATTCTGCTCAATGAAATCTTGCTATTATTGATTGGGGTAGGAGCGGCATTGCTAATGAATACATATATGCCAAGCAATGAAAAACAAATGCGAAACAACCAACTAGAACTCGAGCAATGTTTTCAAAAAGTCTGGTATGAATATGCACGCTATTTACGGGGAAATGTCACGGACTGGAGCGGGGAGGAACTAATAACTGCTTCCAATAAAATTGATGATGGGCTTGCACATGCGCTAAAGGCGAGTGATAACCATTTGTTTCGTTATGATGATTACTTTTATCATTATTTTAAAATGAGAGAAAAACAGTTCGAGATTATGGAACGTATGCTACCGTTGATATCAACGCTTGATCAAACAGTCGTGCAAAGTCAAAAAATAGCTGAATTTATGGAGGAGTTGAGCAAGGCCGTCCATCCGGGCAATACTGCAATCTTTTATTTAAACCGACTGCATGAATTGACGGAAGAGTTTCGGGAAATGGAGCTTCCAAGTTCCCGGAAAGAATTCGAAGTACGATCTGCATTATTTCATTTATTGTATGAGATAGAAAATTATTTAACCATTAAGAAAAAATTTAAACCAGAGCCGGAGCGAACCAACGGTGATAAAGGCTGTAGGAATATGTGAGCCTCTATCACCTAAGAATTAAAAGTTTTTGCTATCATTATGATTATCTTTTTTGAAACCACAGGTGGTATGTTCAATCCTCGACCGTATTAAAGTAGGTAATTATTCACCCTGCGATTCCATCATCGCAATTTAGAATACTTTTCAATAATTTCTATGAGATCAAACGACCGTTATATTGACGCCATTTTCTGTGAAGAATTGATTGATAAATGGCGAATCTATAGAGCCCTCTTCCAATTCTTCCGGAAAATATATTTTTGCAGATAATGGCTTTGTCTTTTCCTGTAGTACTTTTTCTGCTTGGATGACTGCTCCCAGTGCAGTGAGATGCGTTTGACCTAGCGGGTCTGAAATGGTAAGTGTACTCTCTTTCTTGATATTATCATGATCCAATCCTTTTGCTTCAATGACAATCTGATGTGCATCACCATCTCCTGGATTGTATAGCATGCTTTTACGAAGTGATTTGAATGATTTTCCGCTGATAAGTTTCCATATACCTGTTGCAACTAAGAAACGTAGAGAATATGTGGAGAATTTATGATTAAATGCAATTCGTACATTGACTGAATCTGCATTTAATGTTTTTGGAAGTGTGTAATGATCAGGTGTATCTATCCTATAGCATTTTGTACGAAAGTTATTTGGAAATTTTACATGTGCCGAATCAGTCAAAGGATAAACTTGACGCTGCATCCTATTTTCAGTAATCTCAAAAGGAACAGATAAACGATCCATATATTCAATTGAATTTGGACCCGCTTTGTCCGCAATGGAGAGAAGGATATTTATATTAACCAGATGAACATCTTTAAATGAAGCTGTCGTGAACCTAGAAAATAACGCAGCTACACCACCCATCCACCCTGAAGATAAAATCACTGGTGAATGCAGTTTCATTTTGTCCAACATGTGTATGGAATCCTTCATATGTTCTGTCCAACTTGTAATATCAATAATAGGTATATGCTTCTCGACTGCAGATCGTAACAAATAATGCTCAGGATCGTTGACAGCATTAATAATCAATGTCAAATCTCTTCTCACTTCCTTTAAAGGATCTTTTGAAAGATTGTCTATCTTTACTGCATGAATACTACTATCCTCTTCAAATAAACCTTCTGCTTTCCCCGGATTGCGTCCACCAATAAAAATTTCAAGATCATCCTGCTGATTGCGTAAAATTTCGGCAATTTGCCTTCCTACTACACCATAACCGCCTACAATTAATACACTCTTTTTCATATCAATTCCCCCATTAATAATCATTCGTTTAAACGTTTAAACATAATGAACAAAATATAAAGAGACCTTAGTGTCTCTTCTAACTATTTTAAGCACCCTTCTTCTTCAATCAATTTAATGAGTTGTTTCATTAATGCAACCACATCATTAATTTCCAATCGATAAAACATTTCAGTACCTTTCTTTTGTACTTGGACTAATCCTGCTTGTTTTAGAATTTTTAAATGATGGGAGATGTTTGGTCTAGACATTGGTATACTCTCTGCAATCATCGTTACATTTAATGATTCATTCTCAATTAATAACACGATAATCTGCTGTCGTACAGGATCTCCCAACCCTTGAAAATAAGGACTTAACTGTTGGAATATCTGCAGTGTACTATGTTCTTTAGGTCCCTCTGTTAGTTCATTCAAAAAATTCCACCTCAGTATTTGGTTTATATGTTTAAACGTATTATATTTTAAAGGGGAATTAATTGCAACTGTTTTTCACTTAAAAGGTAAGCTATCTTTTTCTTCTAATTATTTTTTTAAGTTACATAAACTTCTCTCTATTCTTGTTTAGCTTTTTTTAGGATTTTATTTCAGAGTATAGGACCGCCTTTACTTATGTATGGTTCACCACGCGCAAATTTTAAGGGCCATCCTTTACGTGTGGCCCTTTGATATGCGGATCTAAGCTTTAAATACCACCTGACTCGATGGCAAAATGGAAGCGAACTGCTGTAGCAAATGATGATGATGACGTATGATCTGTTCAGCTGTTAACTCATCGGAATTGAAGGTGCTAGTACAATCACTAGCCAACTCAACTTTATACCCGTAGGAATAAGCTCTTTTCACTGTTGTATCTACACAGTAATCTGTCTGAATACCGCATATCACCAAGCCCTCGACTCCATTGTTACACAGCAGCATATGAAGATCCGTTTCATGAAAGGAGTCTGCATGATACTTGATAATAAGGAAATCCTCTGGTGCAGGTGCAACCGGATCTACGATTTTCCATAATGGTTGTTCAACAGACCGGGGCCCTGTCGTCTCCGTGTGCAATACATAAAATATGGGTGATTGGGCTTCTCTAGCCCTCTCGATTAAAAGTTTTGTATTCATAATTAGTCTTGCCTCATGATAAAGGGGCTTGCCTCCATAATCTTTCCAAACAAAAGGCATTGTTTGCATATCAATGATCAGTAATGCTTTTTTCACCTTTTTGCCCCTTCCTCCTCTTAGATCTACCCATATCGTAATGAAACAATCCATGTTGACTGCAATGGAAATACAGGGTTCCTCCATACTGCTTAGGGAAGCGTGTGTCGGCATCTTGTTCCGGATATAACTTGATGATAAGAACTCTATCAATCGATACATAAGCTATAAAGGAGATATAGTGTTCTTTGCTCATCTCATGCTTCAAGGTGACGTAATAATCATTCTCTACTTCTTCAACCGTTATATTATGCTCTTCGTTTACTGGATTAGCTTGCAACGGTTCTAAAATTCTATCGCAGCAGGAAAGATTGATTCCGCCTGTACTTGTTATCACGTTACCACAGCCCTTACATGAGTACCATTTCATTCGTCCCATACTTCCATTGTCTTGATCATTCGGCCGTAATTCCCCCGCTAATATTTTCTCAATATTCACACCAAGTATCTCAGATAAGCGACTCAATAAGGAAATATCCGGACACCCTATACCACGCTCCCACTTCGAAATCGCTTGCTCGCTCACATTCATAAGAAGGGCTAGATTTCGTTGGGTCATATTCTTTTCTTTTCGAAGGCTTTGTATTAACCGCCCTACCTTTGCACTATCCATTAAATTCACCTCCAGTTCTAGCGTATATTGTAATCTCCCTTCTAACAATAAACGCACCGTTTAGTACAGAAATATTATTAAAAAAGTACTGTCACCGATGAGTGAATTATAGTATTGTACCATTCCATGGAATAGTAAAAGTAAAGGATATTGCCAAAGAAGTGCTTATTTATTTAAGGGTTAAATATTAACCACCTTAATTGCTTTGGATAAGGAGGAATTTATGCTGATTTCATTGAAGTTCAAACCTAATTGTATCGCTGTTTGTGCAATTTCAGGGCGAATACCTGATAGATGCGTTTTAACACCGATAAGTGATAATGACTCAATTAATTGGAAAATTTGATGGGCAACCATAGTATCTATGACAACAACACCTGATAGATCTAATAATAGATGATCGATATTTAAGCTAGCACAGTCTTCTAGAGTTTTTTCAAGTAATATTCTCGCTCTGTTAGTATCTATTTCGCCAACTAAAGGTAGCAATGCAATATGGTTATCTAAAGCAATTACCGGGGTACTTAATTCAACTATTAATTTTTGTTGAGCAACGAGTTTTCTTTCAGCATTATCGTTATATTCTTTTGTATACCACTCAATTACTTTCCCCATTGTATCCGTTATCAGATTATTTAGATTGAATATTTCATCTAAAGAATACTGACTTTTATTTAATTTGAAGTACTCATTTAACAACTTTTGATATTGGAGCTGAGTTTCATGAAATTCCCTAATAATCTCATGAATAGGAGTGTGGCCATGCGCTTCATCGTGAGCAATCTTAATAATCCAACTCTCTAAATTATCCATAAATTCACCTTCATCACACCGGAATATTTCTATAAATAATTGGTGAAATTCATGGTTCTGTTCTTTGACAGCAGCAATAGTATCTTCTGAATCAGACGAGTATACACCTCTTGAACCAGTTTTATCTAATTTGTTATACCACTGTTCAGTTAGTTCTCTTGTTTTACTATTAAAGAAATCATAGATATTATTTAACTCCATTTTAACGCCTCCCAAAAACCAGCAAAATTCTACTACATATATTCTACACCATTTCTATAACAAAGTAATATTTCAAGCACTTTGCATATCTGCACTAAATGCTTCTCTCGTCTGTTTCTTTGCGTCTTTAATCACCTCTTACAAATAGGAGAGTGAGAGATATACCTTAACTACTTTTGTTTCGATATTGATTAATACAAACAGAGTTATTTGGCGGCAAAGAATACCAAATAACTCTGAATATTTTTTAAAAGGCAATGCCTTCTTGCTTTGTTTAAAGATAGAAATAGCCATCACTATCCTGCTTTCAGCTCTGTATCTCCATAATTGCTTGCTCTTTTATGTTTAATAAGCTGCCATACAAACCATGCTAGTACAGCTGCCCAAATAACCATTCCTAAAATCAGAGAAATACCATAGTCGAGGTTAAAGCCTTCCGGTGCATAGAAGAAATAAGTACTCACTACTGCTGTCATAAATAAAGCCGGAATACTGCAAATCCAATGAAACTTATTATTTTTCACTAGGTACATGGTTGCCGTCCATAACATCACCGCAGCAACAATCTGATTCGACCCGCCAACATAGCGCCAGAGAAAGCTATAATCAATCGTCGTTAGATATAGCGTAGCACCAGCAACAGGTATGGTAAGTAAAGCTAATTTCCTCTTCCCATTAAAATCTTTTTTTGTCAGTTGTGTCAATACTTCCGCCAGCATCATTCTAGAGGAACGTAATGCCGTATCACCTGTGGTAATTGGGAGAACTACAATACCTAAAATGGCGATGAACCCGCCAAATGCACCTAACGTCGTTATACTAATTTCATTAACGATCCCAGCTGGACCTCCTGCATCCAGTGCTGTTTGCAATGCACCCGTACTGCCAAAAAAGGTCATCCCTGCTGCTGCCCAAACCATAGCAATGACGCCTTCACCAATCATAGCTCCATAAAAAACTTTTCTGCCTTCACTTTCTTTTTTTAAGGTTCGAGCTAAAATGGGACTTTGCGTACTATGAAATCCAGAAATTGCCCCACAGGATATGGTTACCATTAATAATGGCCAAATCGGCAAATCTCCTGGGTGTAAATTACTTAATGTTAAATTTGGAATTGGCTGATCAAAAAAGAAGAACATTCCAATACCAATTGATACAGCCATAAAAATTAAGATAGCTCCAAATATAGGATATACTCTTCCGATTATTTTATTGATTGGTAGAATCGCCGCAAGTATTAAATAAGCAAAAATAATTACCAGCCAAGTCGTAGTGTTAAGTGGCGTTATTTGCGTAAGTAACTGGGCAGGTGCTGCAGTAAATGCTGCTGCCACTAAGACCATTAATATAATCGAAACAATCGTTGTAATGAATTTCATTTTACCACCCAAATATTTACCGACAAGTGTCGGAAATTGAGCTCCATTATGTCTAAGTGATAACATCCCTGAAAAGTAATCATGTACTGCTCCAGCAAAAATACAACCAATAACAATCCATATAAATGCCACTGGACCATATAACGCGCCCATTATGGCACCAAATATCGGACCGGTTCCAGCGATATTCAATAGTTGAATTAAACTCGCTTTCCACCAACTCATGGGCATATAGTCAAGACCATCATTGTTAGTATAAGCAGGCGTTGAATCCTGGTCATTAATGCCAAAAATTCGTTCAACCACCTTACCGTAAACAATGTAGCCCACAATTAACAAAACAATAGATGCTATAAAAGTAACCACCGCTGAAACCTCCTTTTTTTAATAGTGAAATCTAATAATATAGGGAACGGGAGGAAAAAGCAATGGGGTTTTCTAAATTTTCAGACAATTAATTTTTCTGATAGGTAACTCTATATTTAAGTCCATTATTCATTACATTGGAAGTCTACTATATTCCATTAGTTATGAGAATAACTCTCACTTCAGGTTGCCTTTATTAAACGAAAAAGGCGCCAATGTAACATCAATATTAGTATATTGGCTTGGTTTCCTCATATAAATTAATATTTAATGAGCATGGGATAACTAGCTGTTTTAGTCTGTTTATTATCATTTATGTTATGGTTTAAGCAAAAACCTTTTTGGCTGTCTTACCAATTGTATTAGTTCCTATTCCATCTACAGCCCCCCCAATTATGCCACCAACTAAAGGAACCGCTTTTCCTAAATTGACAATTCCCTTCTCACCAAACTTTGTCACTAAACGAATTCCCACTGCTTTATTTACTGCTTTAATTACCTCACCAGGAATCTTTTTAATTGCCTCTTTGGCTAGGAGCTGTTCCTAGTTTTACTCCAGCCTGTTTCAAAATGTCTGCTGCTGCTTGTCCAGTTAAGCACACAAACACAAATGTCTTAACTTGGTCATCTTTTAAGTCGTAACCCCTCATATGAGCAATAGTTGCAATCATCCTAATTTGAACATACATAACAGATGCAACATTCGCAGGAATGGCAACAGGCAAAGTAATTAAACCACCTAGTCCTGTTAGAAAACCACTTGTTACACCTTTAGCATTTTGCCAACGTATTAAGCTATCAATGGCATTATCAACAGAGGGATGTTTTCTTATATAATTTTCTGCTAACTCAGAGGCTGTTTCGATTCCTGGTAAACCATTCACAGCTTTTTCATATGCCCAATCTAATAATTGGGTTATCTTGCTTTCTGTTAAATTATTTTTCGACAAATTTTCTCTCTCCCATGATATATTTATTGTAATTTTAGAAAAATAAATAATATTACACTTTTATTGCTTTCCCATTTTCATTTAGCAATTACATAAAGCTAAGGGGCAATATAATCTTATCAATAAAACATATCAAAAATATATAACTTAGCAATGTTTCCAGCAACACGTATAGCGAGACTTCAAAAAATCCTCTTGCATTAATTCTCATCTGGAGGGAGTCATTTTCATATTCTACTTCTGTATCATATAATTGATCATAAAGTTGGTTATCAAGGATAGTTATGAAGACATTCCTATTGATTGAAGGTAGGTAAAAATATTCGACTCTTCAAACAAAAAATTTGAAGCTGAAGTTGAATCTGTAATAGTACGTTTTATAACTTGCTCTCCAAAATATTTTTGAAACAAATAAACTTCTCTAAATAGATGTCTGTATATTGTTGAATATCCCTCTCATCTTCAACAGGAATAATTAAATTTATCGAATACTTCTCACTACTTCTTTTACCGCCCTGTTCGAACTCAACAACCAAATCCAGCTCTTTTTCCAATTCTTCTCCATACATTTCATAGAAATTAGTTAATATTTCTTGTCCTTCTCTTTTATATGACTCGATTGATATTCCAAGTTCCCTCTTTCTCTTACCATAGCCAAATATAAATTTTAGTGGCTTCCTGAGAAATTGCCTGCCAATAATATATGATCTAGTACCACTATAACTAACATAATAATCAGTAGTACGATTTATTTCGTTTGCAACCACTTTTAAAAATGTTGATACATCACTATCAACATTAAGTTTGTTTTGTTGGTTACGTACCTTCTTATTTATGTAGTAATCCTCTAAACGATATGGTGGAACGATTTGATTTACATCAATAATGATTTTATCTTCAATCTTAAATGATTTTATTGAAACACATTTCACATTAATATTATTCTCATTTAACCAGGCGCACACTGATAGAATTCTTTTATCTATGTCTTTTCCAATCACTATAATTCTTTGTGTAGAATTTAAGATATTATTTAATTCTTCTTTCTCATCTAAATTTAAAAAGGATAATATCTCATCTAATGCATCTACATTTATATCATTCTTTTTAATATAATCTTTATAAATTTCTAATATATCACTTGGGCTTAAACGAGAACAATATGAGGCGTATTTTAATGCTTGAAAATCAACATGTCCGCCAGTGTTATCTCTTTTAACCTCAATTATCACAAGACTTCCATCCTTATCAATTGCTAATAAATCTAATCTTTCATTTACTTCGAACTTATCATATTCATGTCCAATAATTAATAACTCTTCACCTAAAATATCAGGATTTTTCCTTATCCATTCTTCAATATGCTCACGTTCTTTTATATCATTGGCGAAGAAAGTTGTCTCATTTATCTCATCTAATTGGTTATCACTTTCATTTACTATGTACATACATTTTCCTCCTTAAATCATATTATAGTAATTCAAAACATTTAAGAAAAAAATTAGCTTTAATCAATGTTAAAGTGATATTCTGTGTGCCGCTCATTTGTGGTTAGCTTTTTATATTATCATCTTTAACTAAATTATTCCATAACTCCTGTTGTACCTCTTTAGCATTAAATGGAACGATTACATTCTCTGCAAGTTCTTTCTTACTTTCTAGCAGATCATGCATCAGTTCTTCTACAGTACCTTGAGGAAAGTTTTCTGAGTCCTTTGTTATTATATGATATACAAATACATCCTTTTGCTGTCCTATACGATATGCCCGATCAGTCGCTTGATTTTCTACAGCTGGATTCCACCATCTTGTATAATGAATAACATGATTTGCACTTGTGATTGTTAAACCTACACCAGCAGCTTTAGGTGAAAGAAGCATTACTCCAAATCCACTAGATTCATTAAAATGTTGGACAACAGCTTGGCGATTTTTAGTATCTCCATCAATTATGGGGATAGAAATACCATAATGTTGCATAAAGATTCTCTTTAAAATGGAATGGATTTTACGAAACTCCGTAAAGATAATAGCCTTTTCCCCTTTTGCCCTAACCTCATCCAATATCTTAATAACTTCATTCAACTTTGGAATTTGATTTACTGCCAATGTTTCATAGTCCGGAATAACTACACCCGGGTGTCCATATAGTTGACGTAGACGCATAAGCATATTTAAGATGGCGATTTGCCCGGTTTCTTTTGTCTGAAGCATTGACTCTGCAATTGATTTTTGTACAGGGGAAGCCTCAACAGTAATTGGAGGTCTCACATGTTTTTCTGGTAAGCGATCTTTCATCACTTCTTCTTTTGTTCTTCTTAAATAATAAGGTTGAAGGGTTTGTAATAATTGATTATATTCATTTGTCTCGACGTATTTGGCTCTGAACTCTCGTAAAGACTCTAAATAACCTGGTTGAACAAAATCCATTATAGACCATAGCTCATCTAAACTATTTTCAACAGGTGTACCTGTCATTGCAAGTCTAAATTCAGACTGCATTGCACGTAAAGCCCTTGAACGCTGGCTCGTATGTGATTTGGCATTTTGTGTCTCATCACATATTATTGACTGAAAAGCTACTTTTCCTAGTATTATTTGATCAATTTTTAATGTATCATAGCTTGTGAAAACTAGATCATACTGAGCAATCATTTTAGATGACTTTAAACGAGTACTCCCCCGATGAACATATATACTTTTCATCAATTCTGGAGCAAACTTTTCAATTTCTTTAATCCAATTTTCAATTAAAGCAATAGGTAAGACGATCAATGTTGGCTTAAGCAAGCCTAATTCGTTTTGGTATAGGAGGTACGTAATTACCTGAATTGTTTTCCCAAGGCCCATATCATCAGCTAAAAGTCCTCCTCTTCTTTGGTTAGCAAGGTGGCAAATCCACCTATAACCCTCTAGCTGATGATCAAATAACTCTGCTCGTAGCCCTTTAGGTATAGGATAAGATCTTGTACCAAGTAATTCTTTAGGATCCACCTTATACTCAAGTTCTTCTTCGTTTTTTGCAATATCTAGTTCATATTTTTGTTTTAACTTATTCTCCTCCTCATCATCCACTGCTTCAAGTAACGTTTTTCTTAATATAGGGTCAAGATATATCCATTTTCCATCATGTTGTGCATATTGTTTGTTGGGGTTTTGTTCCATTAAACCTTTTAGAAATTGTTCATCATACGGAATGTGCTGGTTTGTTTCATAATCAAACCAACCCATACCAGATCCTTCAGTAAACACCGGCCGCACTCTTTCAATCGGTATTAACCCTTTAACTCTGTCAGAAAATAATTCAAGGTCAAACTGATAATCATGCTCTGGCAAAACTGCTGACGGATTATCAATAAAGATAGGAACTTCCTCTCCAGTTATATGTCTTTTTTCAGATATTTTTTTTACATCCTCGGTAATCTTGCCATTACGAACATAACGTTCCCGCTTCGTTCCCTCCTTAAAGCTTGTTACTGATGAGACTTGATTTAACGCATAGGTTTCTTGTTCAGTAGCACCACTAGGAATTAATTCAATGTGGTCTGGACTATGGATCTTTATATCAAGTTCGTATTGATCAAGAACTCTATACTGTTCTTCCTGCAGAAAATTCTCTAAACTTATATTTGCGTCTATCGCAGCTTTTTGACATACTCCAATTTTTTGATAACCAGACTCATATTGTATATATAGAGCTTTCTTTAGCTCATATACTTTTTTAGGTAACAATTGATAGTTTCCTTCAATTTCAAACAGCGCTCCGTACTCTTTGCCTACTCGACTTAGATTACGGCCATCCTTCATATATAATTGTAAAGATAAATTTCCGTCATTCGGTAAAGAATCTAATCGTAATTCACCAGTAAGCTCTAATTCAGAAACAGGTAAGTTCAAGGATTCTACAAGATCAGTACCCTCCTCAGAATTTAATAATTCATAGTAATTTTCGTATGTTAAATAACCATTTTTCAAAAGACCAGTCTCATATAACTCTTCCCAAGAAACATAATTCAAAAATCCTGGCAATTTATAATACTGTTCTATCTCTATTTTCGACAGTGGTAAATTTAACTTTTCTTCCTTACTACCCTCTTGAATTATCAAGCCCATTTCTATTCCTCGGTGATTAGGCTTCAAAATCATCTTCATCTCTTTCTTTTTCTTTTTGAGCAAGAACATGTTTATTCACCTCCCAGCCAAGTTGATTTTTTAACCAATCATCGAATTTTGCTTGCCAACGATTTCTTGGAGAGTGTTGTAACCATCCACCCTTAACTATCCTTGATTTATCCATTAACTCTGGTCTTTTGACTTCCTTTGGTTGTATCCAAGAATTCTTATATTTCTCTTTTTCTTCAAGCATCCTAGCAATCTTGGGCTGAAAAAACTGGTTAAATACCCTTGTTTCATAAACATACACAGCCCCAACATCTAATACTTCCATTACCACAACATTTGAAAAATACATCACAAGTGTTTTCTTTTGATCCGTAACCACGACATCCTCTAAATTTACAATGAACTTTTCCCAGTATTGAAAACGTTCATGACTTTTATTTACTTGTCCAAAAAACTCTCGTAATTCTAACTTTAGTACCCATCGTGCAAAGCGTTCCTTTTCTTCTTCGCCCACATATCTCCATAATTCAGGTTTTCTTCTATATGTTTTCAGTTTCTCGAAAATGACATTTCTTCCAAGCTTTTTCACTCTATTTAAGTTACATTTCTTTATAAGACTATCAGCCATTTTCTGTTGCTCTAAATTTGTCCCTTCTTCGAAGTATTTTTTATATAGCTTTTGTTCTTTAATAAAAAACTCTTCATCAGCAATTTCTAACGTATCTAAAAGCACATATTTAAATAGTGGTAGATTTTCAGTTAAATAGAAGGACTCAAGTTCATCTATAAAGTCTTGCTCTCCTTCATAAGCACTTTTTGCTAAATAACTAATTTGTTGTTTGCTTTGTAAAAAAGAACGCCACTGTTTAGATTGATGCTTATCCATACGCCGTTCATTTGAATCCAAATGGGAAACGTATGCAAATCTTATTAAAGGCCACAGCCCATCAACATCGCAAGTTTTATATAAAACATCGACTAACACTCTAAACGAACGACGCTGATCTTTTATTTGATTTTTATAAAAATCTAAAAGCTTTTTCTTCCAAATCTCTTTTAATTCTTTCTTATAGACATAGGGTAGCAGTAATCTTTGCTTTTTATCAAGACGACTTATCCATAACTCAAAATCCTTCTCTTCTAATGTTTGAACAATTGCAAATTCTTGTTTTAAGCTTTCAAGTTTCCCTTCATATTTCTTGGATACCTCGACATCACGCATCTCAATATTCCTTTTTTCTCTCATCCAAGTCTTCAACTGGAATGGTTGGTATTCAAATTTCATTACTCATTCACCAACTTATGAATAGCATTAATAGACTCATCATCCTTTAAACGAAAAAGAAATTCAACACGCCGTGAGCTATCTGGATCATAGACTCCATTTTCATCAGTAAGAGGTTTACTGAAACTCCTCCCATTTCCAGTAATATATCCTTTTGATAACTCTTTTTGTTTAAAATCAGGAGCTTCATCACTATATATATACTCCAAAACTGCAAATGCTCTTTCCTGGGAAAGACCCATATTATACATATATGACCCCTCATTATCCGTATGTCCTTCAATAATCACTGTAGAGATTTCATCAAGAAATCGCTCTTGCAACAGAATGCCTAGATATTTTGGGACAAAGTCTTTTAAAAAAACCTTCCCTTGCTCCGATATCTCAGATGAATTTGTTTCAAATAATATACTCCCTGGGAAACGAATCGCTCCTGTTTGTTGATCGATCTCAATTGCGACATTAGATTCTTCAAAGGCTTCCGTTAAGGCTTTAATTATTTCCGTTTTAACACTAATTACCTCTTCGATTTGTTTTTCTTTCTCTTCCAGTAATTCACGATAATCCAAAATAACTAATGTTAAGAGAAGTGCAAAAACCATCAGCATGGCACTCATTAAATCCGCATAGGACATCCAGTAGTTCACTTCTCCTTTTCTTCTATACCTCATTGTTTTATCACTTCTCTATTTCGATTTAATGCTTCTGCCAAATCATCTAGTCCATCAACTAAGTCTTCTTGCATTTCCCCAAAATGGTTAATAAAACTACTTACTTGGTTCACAGCACTTGTTAAAGTCCCATCAAAATGTTCATATGTTTTACTCAACCCATTATCAATATTTTCAGAAAAGTTCTTTAAAGACGTATCAAGACCTTCTCTGGTGGATTCAAATTGCTCTTTCACTGAACTCCAATTTAGTTGCATGGTTTCAATTTGTGTCGTCATATCATACATATATCCTTTGGTTGTCTCTAAAGCACCTTCTATTCTTTCGTTGGTTTGACTTCTCAGGTTAACTAGTTCGGGCAAAATTTCATCCTGCAATTTTTGTGTCTCTTGTAGTTGGTTCTTTAAGGTATCTATAGTACTAACTACACCTTTTAAATCTGGAGCAATTGGTGTAAGATTTGCCACTACCTCCTTAACACTACTGAGTAACTGCTCTGACTCATACATTGATTCCTTTTGAAGTTTCAATGACTTCGCAAACCGATCAGTCATATCTCTATATGTATTCGTCATACTTGTAGAAACAGTAATAACTTCATTTAATAAATCTTCATGCTTCTTTTCAATTTTTTCATTAAATGATTTAAAGCCTTCAGTTAGATTCTCATATTTATCAGCTAATGATTGATTACTCTTCATAACGTCCTGCTGAACAGGTAACTGCTGTTCAGTCAATTGTTGTATTCTTTGAATCGTATCACTTAAACTTGTCATATTTACTGAGGTGTCTTGATAACTATCTCTCATCTGCTCTAATTCTTTACTCATATTTTCAAATTGACTAAACATACGATAGGTTTGCTCTGTTGTCTGTGATTGCTTTTCCTCGGTTTTTACAAAACTATCTACAACTTGATTTAATGTGCCTATCATTTGCTTTTGCATATTCTGCGTTTCATTCATTAATGAACTAAATTGAGAAATTGACTCTTGAGTACCACCTGTAATCTGTTCTACAAGTCTATTTGTCATATTAGAACTATTATTTTTAGTTAAATCAATTTGTGATTGAAGTAAGCCTGATTGATTCTGCATTCCTTCACTTATTGAACTAAATTGTTCATTTAATTGTGAAAACGCATCTTGCATTTGTCCATTTGATTGCTGCATCTGTGCGACCATTGGTTGCATTGCCTTTTCCATTGCATCAGTCAAAAGTGTCTTCATGTGATCTGCTTGTTTTCGTGATATTTTCTCTAAACGATTTAAAAATAATTCTTCATCGTCTGTGTTTAATAAGTAATCCATTTTTTCAGTATGCCAGTCAATATCAGTATCAAGTTTCTGACTTACAAATCGGTCAATAAAAGTCCAAATTAAAGAAAGGAATACTCCAAATACTGAAGTGAAAAATGCGATTTTCATTCCATCAATTAAACTACCGATTCCAGTTCTTAATGCTTCTGTATCACCTACATGTAAATCAGAAAGTCCTGTTGATAATCCAACAAAAGTACCTAAAACCCCTATACTTACGCATATTCCGGGACCTGCATCAATCCATGATCGATATCCCATGTGGTGATACATTACCTCAAATCCAAAAAATGGCTCCACTCGTATTCGCTCATCCTCACTTTTTTGCGAAACACGACTATAATAACGATCCCATAATTCTTTATAACGTGATTTCTTAACCATTGAAAAAATATCATTAATTTCGCTATCGATAGAAGATGCATTTTCTCTACTTTTGGTTACACCCCCTATTTGTGACTTGATCTTCTTCATTACTCTGATCTCTTTTGAAATTTTATACAATGTAAAACCCAACATTAATACAAAAATTGCAAATTGAATATACAGATATAAATTCGTAAAACCTTCTAATCCTAAATTTTTGATATATAAGAATATGTCCTCAAATAAAGAAAACAAAATACCACCCTTTTCGACTATTAAACTTACGTTTATTGTATATCAAATTACCTACAAAAGAACTATATTCGACAAAACATGTCATAATTCGCTCAGAAGCACTTAAAAGGAAAAGAAGTACACTCTTGAAGAAAACACGTAGTACCTCTTTTAATCTCAAATCTCCATTTATTTATGATACGGTTCACCGTGGTGATTTAAGAGGCAAAGAAATGACGATGATTATAATAAACGATAAGATACTCGTAATCATAAAGATTTCCCATCTTGTTCATGGATGGGAAATCTCTACATACCAATAATTAATCTTCCTGTAGCAATGTTCAAATAAAACTCATATTATAAAGAAGGGTTTTTTATAATAAATGTAGAATATATTTATATATAAATGATTGGGGGGATTCTTATGCTCATGACTATTGAGAAAAGGAATGATTTGGTTAAACCAGAAAACAAGTTAGAGAGACTCTATTTCACAAATTACCTAAGCCAAATAAAAACAGCTATTGAGGAATCAAATGTTAATGATTCTCTCGATTTAGATTTATTGATAAGTTTTCTTAAAAGTGGAGAAGAACACTCAAAGGGAAACTATGTTCAATTTCCATTACTGACAACCACTGAGATTTATTCACTAATAACCAAGTCTTTAACAACAGAACAAATTATACAAAATTCAGTATCGGAGAATTTACAAATCATTATTTCATATTTAGAAAGGTTAGATAATCTTTCAGAAAAAGAAAAAGGAATATTAGTTAGTTTTCTCTCAAATATAATAAACAATTTAGATATGCCATTAATTGAACCTAAAAGGAATTATTTCGATTGGTAACTGCTACTGACCAATTTTTTAATAATACAATACAATTACACCACGATCAGGCCTACGCTTTACACAAACAAATTGAGAAATTAAAACTAACTAACTATCCTACAAATAATGATTTACACTTTATTACTGAATGGATCTACGTCAAGTTTCTGGACACAAAAAGATTAAGTTTTTTGCACAACAACCATTCATGGAGTGTTCCACATCCCAATTAGATTGTCAAAGTGAAAAGAGCCTTTGACAATCTAATTGGGACGTGGAGAAAGAAACCCATGGATGTTGCGCCAAAAAAATGTGAAGGGAATAACTTCCTCACCCATATATTAAGCTGCTACACGACACATTTTTTCATACTCATCGGGTGTGACATAACCGATGCTGCCATGAATTCGTTTGCGATTATACCAGCCTTCAATGTACTGAAATAGGGCTATTCTCGCAGTCTCAAAGTTTTCATATTGGGTTCGATAGACTTCTTCTTTTTTCAGGGTGGCGTGAAAGGATTCAATGCAAGCATTGTCATAGGGACATCCTTTCCGACTGAATGACGCAATCATTTCGTGGTTTTTTAGTTGTTCTTGAAATGCTTCACTGGTGTATTGCGTACCTAAATCGGTATGAATAATCAGACCTGGTTCTGGCT
>NZ_FOGL01000025.1 GCF_900111195.1 Gracilibacillus ureilyticus | reverse complement strand
ATAGCGGAGAGGTCACACCTGTTCCCATGCCGAACACAGTAGTTAAGCTCTCCAGCGCCCATGGTAGTTGGGGCTTTGCCCCTGCGAGAGTAGGACGTTGCCAGGCAATCTATAAACCTCTTAGTTTCTCTAAACTAAGAGGTTTTTTGTTATGTTAAAAAAGCACGTTCTAACAAATGCTGAGGAAAACTGACTGAATCTGATAAATGTTTCACGTGAAAAAAGTAAAAATATGATGATATAGAATATTAATAATTTACGAATATATTTTCATAGATTGGCCATAATAAGTAGTGGAGGTGTGAAAAATGGATAAAAACCAAATAACAAGGCTGTGCGGGATTTGTGATAAACCTAAAAAAGATGGTATCTATTTATATCAACTATTTATTTGTACAGAATGTGAGATGGATATAGTTGCTACTGACCCTCGAGATGAGGCATACTCTACTTATGTGAAAAAGTTAAAAGCTATAAATCAATCGACATTTACTATGTAAAAAAAGAGGTAATAGAATGCAAAGCAACCAAGCTAGAACTCCATTATTAGATAAGGCGATTCAGCACATAGAAAAGTTTCCATACTCATTTCACGTCCCCGGTCATAAGAATGGACAAGTCACTGCTTCTAGCAGACATGACCTTTTCAAGGATATGATGAGGCTCGACTTAACAGAAATACCGGGACTTGATGATTTACATGCACCTGATGGAGTAATACAGGAAGCCGAAACTCTCGCTGCAGACTGGTTTCAGACAGGATCTACATTTTTCTTAGTGAATGGTAGTACTGTCGGAAACTTAGCAATGATACTTGCAACATGTGAAGCGGATGATTTAGTCTTAGTTCAGCGAAATTGCCATAAATCTGTATTGAACGGATTAGAATTAGCGGGAGCAAGACCAGTATTTTTAGCACCACAGCTGAATCCTCAGACGAACCGGTATGAACATCCTTCTTATAAGGATATAGTAAGCGCGTGTAAAAGTAACCCGGACGCAAAAGCATTAATACTAACATATCCCGATTATTTCGGGAAAATTTTTGAATTGGAAAAAATAATAAAAGTTGCCCATGAGTACGATATTCCTGTATTGGTAGATGAAGCTCACGGCTGTCATTTTTCTGTCCCGTTTTTTGAAATGGATTCAGCAGTTCATTTAGGGGCAGATATTGTTGTGCAATCAGCACATAAAATGACTCCTGCATTAACGATGGGGGCATTTTTGCATATTTCAAAAAAGACTGGAAAAATAAACAAGCAGAAGGTAGCTCATTACTTGCAATTGTTGCAATCTAGCAGTCCCTCTTATTTAATCATGATAAGTTTAGATATAGCGAGATTCTATTTAGCTAATTATACAAAGGAACAGTATAATCAGTTAATGATATATTTACGGAAAGTGCGTCATATTTTCCGCTCCAATGACTTTTGGGATTTAGAGATCAGTGATGATCCATTAAAATTAGTGTTAAAGGCAGCAGGCGGTGTTTCTACGGAGGAAATAATGAATTCTCTTGAATTAGAAGGACTCATTGCGGAAATGAAAACAGATGAGGATATATTATTAGTATTCGGAATGGAGCCGCATATGGATGCAGCTGTACTAGAGGCTGCAGTAGAAAAAGTGAAGGCAAATTTGAAAAAATACAGCAAACATGTGGAAAAACATGATAAAATAGAGAATAATGATCAAAAGATTATATATAGAACCGAGACACTTTCCCTATCCTATCAGCAAATGAAAGCAAAAGGAACAAAGTGGGTGGAGTTAGAAGACAGTGTAGGCTATGTAGCAGCTGATACTATTACTCCATATCCGCCGGGGATTCCTTTAATTGCAAAAGGGGAAAGGATTACTTCAAGACATGTGGGAGTTATTAAAGAGTTACAGAAAAAGAAGATTTCGTTCCAGCCGTCAAGGGAGATTATCGGACTGTATGTTTTTGAATAGGTAGTAAAAGGAGAATTAACTTTGTCAGGTTTATTTATTACTTTTGAAGGCGGGGAAGGTGCTGGTAAAACAACAGTCATCCTGGAATTAGCCCGTCTTTTGGAAGCTGAAGGCCACAACATTGTGGTGACAAGGGAACCGGGTGGTATCCCTATCGCTGAAAAAATAAGAGAAATAATTTTAGATAAGTCACATACAGAAATGGATGCCAGAACAGAAGCATTGCTGTATGCGGCAGCGAGAAGGCAGCATTTAGTTGAGACAGTAATTCCTGCAGTCAATGAAGGAAAAATTGTGTTATGTGATCGATTTATTGACAGCAGCTTAGCGTATCAGGGTGTTGCCAGAGGATTAGGTATGGATGAAGTGTATCAGATCAATAAGTTTGCAATCGACGAGTACATGCCAGACCTTACACTACTATTGGATATAACACCGGAAAAAGGCATTGCACGAATCAATGGCAATAAAGAGCGTGAAATAAACCGGTTAGATGTAGAAGAATTATCTTTTCACCACAAAGTATATGAAGCTTATCATAATTTACTGGAAAAGTTTCCTGATAGAATAAAGAAGATTGATGCAAGCTTTGATATACTAACTGTAGAAAAGGAAGCATATGATACTATTAATGAATTTATAAAAAGGAGGTAGCATTTGTGAAACTAATTTTGGCAGTTATTCAGGATAAGGACAGTAATCGGCTTATTGATGCACTTGGTCAGAAAAATTTTAAAACGACAAAGCTATCATCAACAGGTGGTTTTTTAAAAGAAGGGAATACTACCTTAATGATTGGTTGTGAGGACCAGCATGTTGCAGATGCACTAGACGTTATTAAAGATAACTGTAGTCAAAGAGAGCAAATGGTTTCCCCTGTATCTCCTTTAGGTGGGAATGCAGATTCATATATTCCGCGCCCTATTAATGTAGAAGTAGGAGGAGCAACAGTATTTGTTGTACCTGTCGATGCTTTCCACCAATTTTAATGAACAAGATAGGAGGCTAATTCAGTGAAAATCAGTCAGGATATGAGGACACAGCTGGATTCGCTCAAAAAAGGTGATAACCAGAGAAAGTCGAATGGCCAGCAATTCGATAATATGGTTCGCACCCAGTCCACACAGTTAAAACAAGCAGAATTACACAAGCTAATGTCAGAAATTACAGCACAGGGAAAGAAAATTGCCAGATTCCGTTCATTCAAGGATTTGGCTGCATATAAACGAATGGTAAAGAGATTCCTTAAAGAGACAGTAGATCACGGGTTAGGTATAAAACAATCACACAGCTTTGTGCTTGACGGGGATAACAGGAAACTTAGTATTGTAAAAGAAATAGATGAGAAATTAGTAGAATTAACTGAAAATGTACTTGATCAAGAAAAGAATTCTATTCAAATTCTTGATTTGATTGGAGAAATAAAAGGACTGTTAATTAATTTATACACATAAGCAAAAGGATAGATTAGGGCTCTAATCTATCCTTTTTGCAACAATTAAGATATGCTTTTTAGTGAAAAGGAAAGTAGGCAAGGTTATAATGATAAATAGTTGGGAAGAAATGTTTCAGCAGCAGCCGATAGTATCGAAAATGCTGACAAACAGTATAAAGAAAAAAAGAATCTCACATGCCTATTTATTATATGGCGATAAAGGTACCGGGAAGTATGCATTGGCCCAATTAGTTGCAAAGAGTATCTTTTGTAAAAATAAAGAAGGCTATGAGCCATGTGGTACTTGTTTGGATTGTAAAAGAATTAACAGTGGCAATCACCCGGACCTTCATATTATTCATCCAGACGGTGCTTCGATCAAAACAGACCAGATTGCACATTTAAAAAAGGAATTCACCTATACAGGTTTAGAATCAAATAAAAAAGTATACATTATTGAACATGCAGATAAAATGACGGACAATGCAGCCAACCGGTTACTGAAGTTTCTGGAGGAACCCAGTCAGGAAACAACAGCTGTTTTATTAACAGAGAACAGTCAGTCATTGTTATCGACGATACGTTCAAGGTGTCAGATCCTTGCATTAATGCCGCTTAATTCAAAGCAATTAGAACAAAAATTAATTGAAACAGGTATAACAGAAGGAAATGCCCGCATATTAACCAACTTTACAAGGAATTTAGATGAGGCTTTAGATAAAAGTAAAGATACTTGGTTTGCACAGGCAAGAAAATTAGTGGTACAATTAGTTGAAATGCTTCAAAATAATCGAGATGAAGTGCCAATATTTGTGCATACACAGTGGATGGCTCATTTTAAAGAGAAAACCCAATTGCAAGAAGGGCTAGACTTATTGTTAGTATGGTTTCGTGATGTGATTCATTATCATATGGACGATTCTTCCTCTATTGTTTTTCTTCATCAGATGGAAAAGCTGGAACAAGCTAGTATGTACTGGTCGATCCAGGATATAACGAAGCATCTCCAAACTATAATGGAAGCAAAAAGGAAGCTCGAACAAAATGTGCATCCACAGTTAGTGATAGAACAATTAACACTTCAAATACAGAGGTGAATATGAGTGATAGAAGTAATAGGTGTCCGCTTTAAAAAAGCGGGTAAAATATATTATTTCGATCCCGGGGAAATAACGTTAACAACAGAAGACTATGTTATCGTGGAAACAGTCCGCGGGGTTGAATTCGGGAAAGTAGTCGTTGCGAATAAACAGGTAGATGAAGAAGATATTGTATTACCGCTGAAGAAAGTTATTCGAATGGCAAACGAGAAAGATAAGATGTTAGTTCTGGAAAACAAAGAAGTAGCAGAAGAGGCGTACAATACATGCCAGGTTAAAATAAAAGAACATCAGTTAGAGATGAACTTAGTTGATGTGGAATATACATTTGACCGCAATAAAGTTATTTTCTACTTTACTGCTGATGGCAGAGTCGATTTCCGCAATTTGGTCAAGGACTTGGCATCTGTATTTAAAACGAGAATTGAGCTGCGCCAGATTGGTGTAAGGGATGAAGCCAAACTGCTTGGCGGAATTGGCCCATGTGGACGTATGCTTTGCTGTTCAACCTTTTTAGGAGACTTCGAACCAGTATCCATTAAAATGGCAAAAGATCAGAGTCTTTCATTAAATCCTTCCAAGATTTCCGGTCTGTGTGGCCGGCTTATGTGCTGTTTGAAGTATGAAAATGATGATTATGAAACAGCGAAGCGCGAGTTGCCTGATTTAGGCCAGCACATCCAGACCAATTTTGGAAAAGGGAAAGTGGTTGGATTAAATATACTAGAGAGATTAATTCAAATTGAAATTCCTGAAAAGGAACGTGTGGTAGAATATACATTAGATGAATTAATGGAAGAAGGAGTTATAAAAACCCAGGCCGCAGAATGATGGGGTGGAAAATACGTGACAAAAAAAGAGCTATTTGAGCAAGTATCTCATATGGAAGAGCAAATTGGACAATTGTATCAGCAATTAGGTGATTTGAAACAGCAATTACGAGATATGTTAGAAGAAAATCACCGGTTGGAAATGGAGAATCATCATCTGCGTAAACGAATGGAAGAACAGACGGAAGACAGCAATGAGGTTTCCAGTTCAGAAGAGCAGGATTTAACGATAGGGGAAGGCTATGATAATCTTGCTCGTTTGTATGAGGAAGGTTTCCATATTTGTAATGTTCATTTTGGAAGTCCTAGACAAGATGGGGATTGTTTATTCTGTTTATTATTCCTGAATAAGACAAAATAAACAATGAACATGAATGAAGGCTGACGCATCCTGTGTCAGCCTTTTTCTTCATCAGAAAGTTGTTATTATTGATATACTGTGCAAGTATAGGAGAGGATCGTTGGATGGAATTAAAAGATGATGAAAGGTTAGATGATTTACTGGCAGATGAGAATATGAAAATAATACAGAGTCCAAGTGCTTTTGCTTTTTCACTGGATGCTGTTCTGCTTGCTGATTTTGCGAATATACCGGTTAAACGTGGAAAGATTATTGATCTGTGTACAGGAAATGGTGTGATCCCTTTATTGTTATCAAGAAAGTCAGAGGTTCCTATTACAGGTGTAGAGATTCAGGAGCGATTATACGATATGGCAGTCAGAAATGTGTCCCTTAATCAGTTAGAAAACCAGTTACATATGATTCATGCAGATATAAAAGAAATGCCAGGGCACTATGGGAATGATAAGTTTGACTATGTTACCGTAAACCCTCCATATTTTACAACCGAAAATAAAAATCACCAGAATCGCAATGATTATCTGACAATTGCAAGACACGAAATATATTGTACATTAGAAGATGTGGTAAAAGTATGCAGCCAATTAGTCAAATCAGGGGGGAAAGTAGCAATGGTTCACCGTCCTTCCAGGTTAATTGATATCATCACACTGTTTCGAAAGTATAAACTGGAACCAAAGCGGATTCAGTTTGTATACCCGAAAAAAGATAAAGAAGCAAATATTTTGTTAATAGAAGCAATTCGTGATGGAAAGGCAGATGTAAAACTCCTCCCGCCACTTTATGCATTTGATGAAAATGGAGATTATACAGAAGTACTAGAGGGGATATTATATGGCAAAAAGCAATAATCACTTTGTTTATATACTGGAATGTATGGATCGGACACTTTATACAGGATACACTACCAATATTTCCAGAAGGCTAAAAATGCATTCAGAAGGAAAAGGCGCAAAATATACAAGAGGCAGGGGACCTTTAAAGCTTGTCTACCAATCCAAATGTGAAACAAAATCGGAAGCATTGCAATTAGAAGCAAAGATAAAGAAACTGTCAAAACAGGAAAAGATACAGTTAATTCATGAAAATGCCCGGGAAAGGTGTGGAACTAATGAGAATCCAAAAGAGCTTTCAGGCAGCAGCTGATGATAGAGGGAAACTATATGTTGTACCAACACCTATTGGAAATTTAGAAGATATTACAGTAAGGGCTTTGCGTATATTGAAAGAAGCAGATCTCGTCCTTGCAGAGGATACGAGAAATACAGGGAAGCTGCTGCATTATTTTGAGATCAAGAAGCCAATGCTCAGCTACCATGAGCATAACAAACTAGAGAGGGAACATAATATCCTGGATAAACTAAAGGGTGGTGATACTTTAGCATTAGTCAGTGATGCAGGTATGCCGGGGATATCAGATCCTGGTTATGAAATTATTAAAGCAGCAATTGAGGAGGAAATCTCTGTTATTGTTTTACCTGGTGCAAATGCTGCTTTATGTGCACTTATAGGATCGGGCCTGCCGACAGATCATTTCTATTTTTACGGGTTTTTGCCAAGAAAGACGAAAGATAGAAAAGCAGCGTTAGATTATTTAGAAAAGCTTGATATAACGTTTATTTTATATGAATCACCGCACAGACTTTCAGCAACATTAACAGATTTATCCCATTCATTGGGAGGAGACCGCCATGTTAGTATTGCCAGAGAACTGACCAAAAAGTTTGAAGAATATACGAGAGGGACGCTCGAAGAATTGTCGACATGGGCAGGTGAGGAGAATTTTAAAGGAGAATGTTGTCTTGTCGTCGAAGGGAAACCGCCTGAAACGGAAAACTGGTGGATTGATTTATCGTTAAAGCAGCACGTAGAAAAGATAATAAATGAAGAGAATGTAACAAGTAAAGAGGCGATTAAGATGGTGGCGAAACAAAGGGAAATACCGAAGAGAGAAGTATATCAGGCCTATCACACATCGTAACTTAATAGGTGAAATACAAAAAAGGTTCTAATCGTCACAAACGGATGAGAAGAACCATTTTTTTGTCATTTTACCAGTTATGTTAAAGCTGAATTATTTATTCAGTTTCTTTTGAATTTCATCTATAAGTACTTGTGCACCTTCAGGGCTGAGGACTAGTTTGCCGTCTGCAAGTGTTAAGTTATCATCAGAAATATCCCCAGTGATAGCGCAAGTCATGTTTGGTTTATATTTCTGTAAAATAATTCTTTCATCATCGACATAAATTTCTAATGCATCTTTTTCATTGATTCCTAGAGTACGACGAAGTTCGATCGGAATTACCACACGACCTAACTCATCTACCTTACGTACAATACCTGTTGACTTCATATTTATTCTCCCCTTTTTTCGATAAATAAAAAACAAATTCGTCAATATTCGACAACTCTAGCGTTATAATACCATTCCTTGCCATTAATGTCAAACAAAATGAGGGGTATTTTGCAGAATTTTTAAGAATATGGAATAAGGTGTAAAAACAAGAGAAAGTTCTAATATTTTTCCCCTTTCAAGTAAAAAATGCAATAATAATGGAAATGTATCCGAAAAGTCGCTACAATAAAAACAGACTGATTAAAAATGTGTGAATATACGTACACTGTGTATTTGAGGAGGTAGAGGAAATGTCTGAGAAAAGGGAAACATTTTATATTACGACACCTATATATTATCCAAGTGGAAATCTACATATCGGGCATGCTTACAGTACCGTTGCAGGTGATGCGATGGCAAGATATAAACGTCTGAGAGGGTTCGATGTTCGCTATTTAACAGGAACGGATGAGCATGGTCAGAAAATCCAGAAAAAAGCGGATGAATCAGGAGTCACTCCACAGGAATATGTGGATAATATTGTAAGCGGGATAAAAGATTTATGGGAAAAGCTTGATATCTCATACAGCGATTTTATTCGCACAACAGAAGAGCGCCATAAGCAGGTTGTAGAAAAGATATTCGCCCAATTGCTCGAACAAGGGGATATCTATCTTGATGAATATGAGGGAAGTTATTGTACATCCTGTGAATCTTTCTTTACAGAACGGCAGCTTGAAAACGGCCGCTGTCCTGATTGCGGGGGACCTGTAGATCAAGTGAAAGAAGAGTCATATTTCTTCAAGATGAGTAAATATGTTGATCGTTTACTTGAATTTTATGAAGAGAATCCGGAGTTTATTCAGCCGGAAAGCCGTAAAAATGAAATGATTAACAACTTTATTAAGCCGGGACTGGAAGATCTGGCAGTATCCCGGACAACTTTTGACTGGGGAGTTAAAGTGCCTGGAGATCCGAAGCATGTTATTTATGTATGGATCGATGCATTATCCAATTATATTACTGCATTAGGTTACGGCACAGATGATGATTCCCTTTATCAGAAATACTGGCCGGCGGATGTTCACTTAATGAGTAAGGAGATTGTCCGTTTCCATACCATTTACTGGCCAATTATGTTAATGGCATTAGATTTGCCATTACCGAAAAAGGTATTTGCACATGGCTGGATTTTGATGAAAGACGGTAAAATGTCCAAATCGAAAGGAAATGTAGTAAATCCTATCGATTTAACGGACAGATACGGACTGGATGCATTGCGGTACTATTTGTTGAGAGAAGTGCCATTCGGTTCTGACGGTGTTTTTACACCAGAAGGTTTTGTCGACAGAACAAATTATGATCTGGCAAATGACTTAGGTAATCTGCTTAACCGGACGGTTGCTATGATAGAGAAATATTTTGATGGGAAAATACCTGCCTTTCATTCCTCTGAAACAGCTTTTGATCAGAATCTGGAGGATCTAGGTAAAGAAACGGTTAAAAATGTGGAAGAAGCATTAGATGAGATGGGCTTTTCGGTTGCATTAACACAAATCTGGAAGTATGTAAGCCGAACAAACAAATATATTGACGAAAATGAGCCATGGGTGCTTGCAAAAGACGAAAGCAAAAAGGATCGACTTGGTAATGTGATGGCACACCTTGTCGACAGCTTGCGTCGAATTGCTATATTGTTACAGCCATTCCTGACAAAAACGCCTGAGAAAATTTTCGAGCAAATTGGTGTAACGGACGAACAGGATAAAACATGGGAAAGTCTTCATACATTTGGTGCTGTAAAGGAAGGTACATCTGTTGTAAAGAAAGATCCAATCTTCCCGCGTCTTGATGTAGAAAAAGAAGTGCAAACAATTAAAGATCTGATGAAAGCTCCTGAACCGGAGAAGAAAGAAGAAGAAACAAATGAAATTACGTACGATGACTTTATGAAGATAGATTTACGGGTAGCGGAAGTTATCCATGCGGAAAAAGTCAAAAAAGCTGATAAATTATTAAAGATTCAGTTAGACCTTGGTACAGAAAAACGACAAGTTGTTTCAGGGATTGCAAAATATTATACACCTGAAGAACTTGTTGGTAAAAAGGTAATCTGTGTGACGAATCTGAAACCTGTAAAGCTGCGCGGGGAAATGTCACAAGGTATGATTCTGTCAGGTGAAGACAGTGATGGTAATCTGTCACTGGCAACCGTCGAAGCAGATTTACCAAACGGATCGGTAGTAAAGTAAAAATGAAGAAGAGGCTGGGACTAAGAAGCTTTAAATGAAAGGGAATCCGAACATTCAGAATATGATAATAATTTTCTGAAAATGTTCGGATTTTTTGTTGGAAAAAAGGGAATATCGCGGCTCCGTGTCAATCTCTTTAATTTTCCTTGCTTGCCTAATAGGTCCCAACCCTTCCGCTTTGTTTTAATAACGCGAATGAATGTGAAGAAAGGAGAAAGAGGATGTTATTTGACACACATGTACACCTCAATGTAAGTCAGTTTGATGAAGACAGAGAAGAAGTGATCGTTAGAGCCAGAGAAGCTGGCGTCGAATATATGGTAATTGTAGGCTTCGATCATGAAACAATACCCAAAGCAATCGAATTAGCAGAAACCTATGATCATATTTATGCAGCTGTTGGCTGGCATCCTGTTGATGCGGTTGATATGACAGATAAAGAATTAGATTGGCTGGAAGAGCTAGCTTCCCACCCTAAAGTTGTAGCATTAGGTGAGATGGGATTAGACTATCATTGGGACAAGTCACCAAAAGATGTGCAAAAAGAAGTTTTTCGTAAACAGATTCGGTTAGCTAAAAAGGTGAACCTGCCAATAATTATCCATAATCGTGAGGCACCAGAAGATATTATTACTATCCTGAGAGAAGAGAATGCCAGCAAAGTAGGCGGCATTATGCACTGTTATAATGATTCAGCCGATTATGTTGGTGATTGCCTTGATATGAACTTTTATATATCTCTAGGAGGGCCTGTAACATTTAAAAATGCAACAATGCCGAAAGAAGTAGCCAAAATAGTTCCAGAAGACCGCTTGTTAATTGAAACTGATTGTCCATTTTTAGCACCACACCCAAACAGGGGAAAAAGAAATGAGCCGGCATTTGTCAAACTGGTGGCAGAGAAAATAGCTGAATTGCGCGACGTGGAGTTTAGTGAATTAAGCAGGCAGACAACCGAAAATGCTAAGCGGTTATTTCAAATAATATAGCTAAAAATAAGGTGATGTCACGTTTGTTACGGTAATGTAATGAATTTGAAATATTTCTTCAAAAAGAACAGAGGAACCCTTGATTCCAAGGGATTTATCTGTTCTTTTTTAGTTAAATACCTGTTTGACAGGGATTATTTAACTTTATATAATACAACGGCGAGAAGAAGGAGGGATGAAAAGTTCATGAAACGTCTTTTTAATTTGCAGAAACTCCTGAATAACAAGGACTTCGTTTATGCTCTTACATTACTTGTTATCATTGGATCTATTAGCTATTTATTTTATGAATTATCTAAAGCTGAAGTCACTGTTGTTCAGGAAGGGGAAGAAATTACAGTACGCACACATGCCAATACTGTAGAAGATGTACTTGGTGAACTGGCCATTGAGGTGCAAAAGCATGATGATCTTTCGCATAACCTAAAAGATACCATCACATCTGAGATGACAATAGAACATACGGTTGCAAAAGAAATTACTGTAACTGAAGGCGATACACAACAAACATACTATACGACAGCAAATACTGTCGGAGCTTTCATTGAGGAATCAGGAATTGAAATCTCAGAACATGATCAGGTATCATTAAGCTTAGAAGAGCAAATCTCAGATCAAACAACATTAAATATAGAAAAAGCATTCCAGGTAACGATTAACGATGCAGGTAAGGAACAAACTATCTGGACAGTAGGCGGAACAGTAGAAAACCTGCTTACACAAAACGAAATTGATTTGTCTGAATTGGACCGTGTGAAGCCTGCCCAAACTCAAAATGTTGATGGAGAAACAGTTATCGATATTACACGAGTGGAAAAAGTAACAGATATCGTTGAAGAAGAGGTTGATTTTGCAGTAGTAAAACAAAGTGATGCTGACCTGGAAAAGGGAAAAGAAGAAGTGGTAACTGATGGGGAAAAAGGTATGGTTGAAAAACATTATGAAGTGGTTTTAGAAAACGGCAAAGAGGTCTCCAGAACGCTTATTGATGAAGAAGTTATTAAAGAAAGTAAAGAGAAAGTGGTAGCAGTCGGTACAAAAGAGGAAGCACCGGCAGTTACTACGACTGCAGGCAGTGCAACCGCTGCTGCACCGTCCTCACAACCAATCGTCTCTCGTGGCGGTGAACAGGAAGTGACAACATTATACATGCACGCTACTGCGTATAATTGGAATTGTGCTTCATGTGATGGGAGAGGTCTGACTTCAACGGGCTATAACCTGAAAGCAAACCCACATGGGGTGATAGCTGTAGACCCTAGTGTTATCCCTCTTGGTACAAAAGTTTGGGTAGAGGGTTATGGTTATGCTGTCGCAAGAGATACAGGCGGAGCGATTAAAGGCAATAAGATTGATGTTCATATGCCGACATTGCAGCAGGCACAGAGTTTTGGAAGCAGAACGGTGCAAGTAAAAATTTATAAATAAATTAAAAAACTGGCCAAATGATTTCGTGCCATTCGAAATCGTTTGGCTTTTTTATCGTTTATACTGAATTAGCTGCGCATGTTATAATGTTGAAAGAACTTTCCTGTGGTTCTTAGAGAGCCGGAATGGGGGATATTTGGTGAAAATTAAAGAAATAATAGTAGTGGAAGGTAAAGATGATACAGCGAAGCTTAAACAGGCTCTGGATGTGGATACGATTGAAACAAACGGATCAGCTATTAATAAATATACTTTGGAGCAGATTGCACACGCCAAACAAAAAAGAGGTGTCATCATATTTACAGATCCTGATCATCCGGGGCAGCGGAT
This sequence comes from Gracilibacillus ureilyticus, assembly GCF_900111195.1. Lineage (GTDB taxonomy): Bacteria > Bacillota > Bacilli > Bacillales > Amphibacillaceae > Gracilibacillus > Gracilibacillus ureilyticus. The sequence continues at coordinate 40,911 of NZ_FOGL01000025.1, read as the reverse complement.
TCGTAAAATCATTGATCAGCATGTACCAGGATGCAAACACGCTTTTCTGACAAAGAATGAAGCAGTTGCAAAAGGCGGCAAAGGGTTAGGCATAGAGCATGCATCAGCAGAAGTTATCCGTAAAGCTTTAGGCAGTGTATATGAAATAGCTGAAAATATGGAAAGCGACATCACCAGAGCGGATCTGTTAGCATGTGGTTTAATTGGAGGCAGTGGAGCAAAAGAAAGGCGAGAGAAGCTTGGAATTGCCTTAAGAATCGGATATGTGAACGGGAAGCAGTTATTAAAAAGATTACAAATGTTTTGTATAGATAAACATGATTTCTATAAGGTAATGGAACAGATCGAACAGGAGGAGAATGCATGAGTGAGCTAAAGGCGATCGCGACACCGAAACGAACGAAGGAAATTCTGAATAAATACGGCTTTTCCTTTAAAAAGAGTCTTGGACAGAATTTCTTAGTTGATGTCAATATACTTAAAAATATGATGCAAGTAGCGGATATTACAAAAGATGTGAATACAATTGAAATTGGGCCAGGTATCGGGGCTTTAACAGAGCAGCTGGCAATTCATTCAAATCAGGTGATGGCTTTTGAGATTGACCAGCGACTCATCCCGATTCTTGAGGATACATTAGCTCCATACAGTAATATTCAAATTGTGAACAAAGATATATTAAAAGCGGATATTAAACAACTGTGTTCAGAGCGTTTTACTGACGAGAGAGAAATTAAAGTTGTAGCGAATTTGCCGTATTATATTACAACACCTATTTTAATGCAGTTACTGATGGCTAAATTACCAATCACCAGTATTACTGTGATGATTCAGCGTGAAGTTGCTGAAAGAATGGCAGCTGTGAGAAATACTAAAGAATACGGCTCTCTTTCCATTGCTATTCAGTATTACACAAATGCAAGTATTGGAATGATAGTTCCGAAGACTGTTTTCAACCCTCAGCCAAGGGTGGATTCAGCTGTCCTGCACTTATCGATGAGGGAACAGCCGCCAGTCGAGCTAAATGATGAGGACTTTTTCTTTGATTTAGTTCAAGCGAGTTTTCAGCAGCGAAGAAAAACATTAAGAAATAATTTAATCAGACATTTTACTGGTATCCTTACAAAAGAAGAGATCGAGCAAGGTTTTGAATTATCGGAAATAGATGGAACAAGAAGGGCTGAATCCTTGTCAATGGAGGAATTTGCAAGGCTGGCCAATCACTTTTATGCACGGACAAATGGAACAGATTAAGTGAATGCTGCAACATATAGTCAACCCATACATAAATTTCAAATTATGTGAGATACTAATCATAGATATTTTTTAAATTTATTTATTGACAGTAAATAAACAATATTGATATAATAGAATATTTTTATTTGACTGTTGGACAAGAATGTAGTATAATATGATTAGTGAGGTGGAGTGTATTGGCTAAAACATTGGTTGAAATCAAACAAGGTTTAGATGGCTATGTTGGTAAACGTCTGAAGATTAAAGCGAACGGCGGCAGAAAGAAAACTGTAGAGCGTTATGGGACATTAGCAGAAACATACCCTTCTGTATTTATTGTAGAGTTGGATCAGGAGGAAAACTCATTTGAACGAGTATCTTACAGCTATGCAGACGTACTTACAGAAACCGTAGAATTGAATTTCATGGAAGAACTGGAAAAAGCAGTTGCAGGGGAGCAGTAAACTATGTTTGCTGCTTTTTGTTTTGTTTAAAAATTTCCTGCGGTGAATATTTTTACACAGAAGAACGGTTGTTATACCCAGATTTCTATTCAAATATTTGCCTGGCATAAGCTTATCTAACTGGGAGAAAATATTATTGTCGTAAGAACACGACAGAAAGGGAGTATCTTCGATGAGCAGAAGGCGTGGGATAATGTCTGAGCACTTTAAAGAAGAGCTTGCTAAAGAGTTAGGGTTTTACGACAAGGTAAAGGAAAAGGGCTGGGGTGAAATAACAGCTAATGAAGCCGGCAGCATGGTGAAAAGGGCTGTACAAATAGCAGAAGAAAGTTTGACAGGGGACAGAACCTAGTTAAGGTTTTGTCCCTTTAAACTATTTATGGTATCTTTACATAAAGTATATTTTCTATACAAGCTGGCAATAATCTGATCAAATATATCGAATAAGCAAAACAAAAAGAGGTATTTGTAATAGTGCAGGCTATAGTGAACTAAAGTAGGTGACAAGATGTATACTTCTGAAAAGGCCCCCGCAAAAATAAATTTAACATTAGATGTTCTATATAAGCGGCCCGACCAGTATCATGAAGTGGAAATGGTAATGACAACAGTAGACCTGGCAGATCGGATAGAACTTTTTCTGCTGGAATCAGGTCAGATTAAAGTTGAATCTGACAGCAGGTTTATTCCAAATGATGAACGTAATTTAGCATACCGTGCAGCTAAATTATTAAAAGAGCGGTTTGGAATTAAACATGGTGTATTAATTAAAATTGATAAGCAAATTCCGGTTGCAGCGGGTCTCGCCGGGGGGAGCAGTGATGCGGCTGCTACTTTAAGAGGACTGAACCGGTTATGGCATATAAATTTAACAATAGATGAACTGGCAGTCATCGGCTCAGAAATCGGCTCAGACGTTTCGTTTTGTGTATATAATTCGACTGCCATTGCTAAAGGGAGGGGGGAGAAAATAACAGAGCTCCCTCCTCCACCCCAATGTTGGGTAGTGCTTGCTAAACCATCACAAGGGGTTTCTACTCAGTCTGTATATCAATCATTAAAATTGGACAAGCTTGATCATCCAGATACTGATGGGATGATCCATGCAATCGAAACAGCTAATTACAAGGAGATATGTGCAAAGCTGAAAAATGTTTTGGAAACTGTCACATTACCCAAAAATCCGGAAGTTAAACAAATTAAGAGCCAGATGTTGAAGTCAGGGGCAGATGCCGTACTAATGAGTGGCAGCGGCCCGACTGTATACGGGCTAGTCAAGCATGAATCGAGAGCAGTTCGGATATATAACAGTCTGCGTGGCTTCTGTGAGGATGTGCATATTGTCAGAATGTTAGGGACACAACAAACACTTGATTAAAACCGTATAAAATGTTATATTTACGACAAATCATTCGGATTTTGGGGTGTAGTAATGAAACGCAGCGATCGTTTAGTGGCAATGACCAATTATTTAATAGAGCATCCAATGGAGTTAATCTCCTTACCGTTTTTTTCAGATACTTACGGTGCAGCTAAATCTTCCATCAGTGAAGATTTGACGATCATCAACCGGATTTTCCGGGAGGATGGAATAGGATACCTTGCCTCGGTCTCAGGTGCAGCAGGCGGTGTTAAATATGTGCCGCAAGTATCAGAAGACAAAAGCCGGGAATTTATTGACCAATTATGTAAGGAGTTAGAAGACCCTGGCCGTATCTTACCAGGTGGTTATCTCTTTATGAGTGATATATTAGGTAATCCGGATACAGTCCGTAATATCGGCCGTTTATTCGCCTCACGGTTTGCGGAATTGAGTATTGACTCAATTGTAACGGTTGCGACAAAGGGTATCCCGCTGGCATACGCAGTTGCTTCCTTCCTGAACGTCCCTGTTATTATTGTCAGGCGTGATCCTAAAGTAACTGAAGGGTCAACGGTAAGTATCAATTATGTATCAGGCTCCTCAAAGAAGATTCAGACAATGGTATTGTCAAAAAGAAGTCTTAAACCTAATGAAAATGTATGTATTATTGATGACTTCATGAAAGCAGGCGGGACAATCAATGGTATGAAGAGCTTGCTGGAAGAATTTAATGCGAATGTGAAGGCGATCGGTGTTTTAGCAGAAGCGGAAGATGATGAAGAAGAGCGAGTGGTCGATGAGTATACCTCTCTTGTTCAAATAAAGAATGTCGATGATAATAATAAGCAAATCGAAGTAATAAAAGGGAACTACTTCCATTAATCGAAGGTAATTGGCGTTGTTTAACCACCTTTCTAAAATAAATTTAAAAAAATAATAAAAACTTTTCCTACTTTAGCAGGAATTTAAGAAAAGATGTTGAATTATTGTATTAAGTTCTTAAAAAGGGAAAAGGTGGTGAAACATAATGGAAGTAACTGACGTAAGATTACGCCGCGTGAATACCGATGGAAGAATGCGAGCAATCGCATCTATTACATTAGATCACGAATTTGTTGTCCACGATATTCGTGTGATCGATGGAAACAACGGAATGTTTGTAGCAATGCCTTCTAAGCGTACTCCTGATGGAGAATTTAGAGATATTGCACATCCCATTAATTCTGGTACTCGATCAAAAATTCAGGATGCGGTTTTAGAAGAATACCATCGTGTTGGTGAAGAAGAAGAAGTGGAATTTGAAGAAGCAGGAGCTTCATAAGATTGTTTATTAAAGGGTCTGATCATTCTTGATTAGACCCTTTTGTATGTTTCCGCCAATCCATGATTTTTAGCTTTCCTGGTTAACATTCATTGAAAAATGGTCAGTTTTCATATATATTCATAATTGGGATTCTACTGTACAAATGTTATACAGGTTAAAAATAGATAGTAAGCGGATATTAGAACGGAGGGAACATATTGTCAAAACGTTTTGCGGTTGTATTAGCAGCTGGTAAAGGTACGAGGATGAAATCGAAACTATATAAAGTATTGCACCCTATACTAGGAAAACCAATGGTACAGCATGTTGTTGATCAATTGAAAGCTCTTCAATTATCGAGTATTACGACAGTTGTGGGCTTTGGTGCGGAGAAAGTACAGGAACAGTTAGGGGAAGACTCTCATTATGTAATTCAGGAAGAACAGCTGGGAACGGGACATGCTGTTTTGCAAGCTGAAAAATATCTGGCAGGGCAAAAAGGCACGACATTAGTGGTATGTGGAGACACGCCATTATTAACTGCAGAAACACTGGAGTCTGTTATAAAGTATCACGAAAAAGAAAATGCTAAAGTAACCATCCTTACAGCGCACGCAGAAGATCCGTCGGGATATGGAAGAATTGTGAGAAACAGCGACAATCAGGTTGAAAAGATAGTTGAACAGAAAGATGCCTCAGATGAAGAAAAATTAATAAAAGAGATAAATACAGGTACATATTGTTTTGATAATGAATTATTATTTAAAGCTTTAAAACAGGTTTCCAATGATAATGCACAAGGAGAATATTACTTGCCTGACGTAATTGAAATTGCTCAACAGCAGCAGGAGAAAGTTGCAGCATTTCAAACAGAAAACTTCCATGAAACAATAGGTGTGAACGACAGGGTTGCATTATCACAGGCAGAGACTCTTATGAAACAAAGAATTAATGAATATCATATGCGAAATGGTGTCACAATGGTTGACCCTGATAATACCTATATTGCTCCAGGAGTGGAGATAGGATCAGATGTTGTCATTTATCCCGGTTGTGTCATTAATGGTGAGACAACGATCGAAGAGGATGCCCAGATTGGCCCTAATTCAGAAATAACTGATTGTCATATCGGTGCACATACGAAGGTAAAACATAGTGTAGCAACCTCCAGCTATATTGGACAGCGGGTACAAATTGGTCCTTTTGCTCATATTAGACCAGATGCCAATATTGGTAATGATGTAAAGATCGGAAACTTTGTAGAAGTGAAAAAATCAAAAATTGACGACAGAAGTAAAGTATCCCATCTAAGCTATATTGGGGATGCCGATGTCGGCAGTGATGTGAACGTTGGCTGTGGTACGATCACAGTAAATTATGATGGCAAAAATAAATTTTTAACTAAAATAGAAGATGGTGCTTTTATTGGATGTAATGCTAATTTAATTGCCCCTGTCACGATTGGAAAGGGTGCGCTTATTGCAGCTGGATCTACTATATCTGAAGATGTGCCAGGAGAAGCGTTGTCTATTGGCAGATCAAAGCAAGTTAATAAAGAAGGGTACGCCAAAAAGTATAAATAACAATCCAATTTGGAACAAATAAGTGATGGAGGGTATCGACATGTCTGAATATAAGGATTCATCATTAAAGGTATTTACACTAAATTCGAATCCAAGGCTTGCGGAAGAAATTGCAGCAAATATCGGGGTGGAATTAGGAAAAAGTTCTGTTACTAAGTTTAGTGACGGTGAAATTCAAATTAACATTGAAGAAAGTATTCGCGGTTGTGACGTATATGTAGTTCAATCTACGTGTGAACCAGTTAATCAGCACATTATGGAACTGTTAATAATGATCGATGCTTTAAAGCGAGCTTCAGCCAAATCGATTAATATTGTCATGCCTTATTATGGTTATGCTCGACAGGACAGAAAGGCGAGAGCGAGAGAACCGATTACTGCAAAACTTGTAGCAGATTTACTCCAGACTGCAGGCGCATCGAGAGCAATTACGCTGGACCTGCATGCACCGCAAATTCAAGGTTTCTTCAATATTCCTGTGGATCAGCTGGTTGGTGTTCCGATTCTTTCAAGCTACTGGAGCAAAAAAGGTTTAGATGATATTGTTGTTGTTTCACCAGACCATGGCGGGGTGACAAGAGCACGTAATCTTGCGGATCGTTTAAAAGCGCCAATCGCGATTATTGATAAAAGAAGACCACGCCCTAATGTGGCAGAAGTAATGAACATTGTCGGTAACATTGAAGGGAAAACTGCTATTTTGATTGATGACATTATTGATACAGCGGGGACAATTACCCTTGGAGCAAATGCTCTGATCGATAGTGGAGCAAAAGCTGTTTATGCTTGTTGTACTCATCCGGTACTTTCAGGTCCGGCAATTGAACGTATTCAGAATTCAAAGATAGAGGAATTAGTTGTTACGAACAGTATTCCGTTAAAAGAAGAAAAATTGATTGATAAAATTACCCAGTTATCTGTTGCGCCATTAATAAGTGAAGCGATTATCCGTGTTCATGAGAGACAATCAGTAAGTATCCTGTTTGATTAATTATCTTTCAGATTGCCAATGTAATATCTCTTGATTAAAATGTTAAAATATTGCCATTATGTAGAAATATACGTTTATGTTCACTCACTTAAGGGAATTATTATACTACCGTGTAAAATTTACTTGGAGGGTGATCAATATGGCAGTAGAATTACAAGCAGAAAATAGAGATAATCTGAAAAGTTCGTACACTAGAGAAGTAAGGGTTGCAGGTCGAGTGCCGGCAATTATCTATGGATATAATGTGGACCCGAAACCGGTTGCAGTAGATAGTGGGGAATTGCTGAAAACTGTCCGGGATGAAGGAAGAAATGCTATCATTTCACTGAAAGTAGGCAATGACAGCTTTGATGTAATGCTTCACGAATATCAGCAGGACCCGCTGAAAGGTGAATTAGTACATGCTGACTTTTATGTAGTAAACATGTCAGCGGAAATTGACGTTCAGGTACCGGTCGTTTTAGAAGGTGAAGCAGCAGGAACGAAAGCAGGCGGGGTTTTACAACAGCCGCTGTATGAACTTTCCTTAAGAGCGAAGCCGAATGAGATACCAGAAAATATTACAATCAATGTTTCTGATTTAGAAATTGGTGACAGTATTTTAATATCAGATTTAAGAGACGGAAAGAATTATGAGATTTTAGAAGATGAAAATACAACGGTCGTATCTATTCTTGTTCCTGACAAGCAGCCGGAAGAAGATGTGAATGAGCTGACGGAAGAGCCGGAAGCAACAGAAGAAACGAACGATTCAGAAGAATAATTATAATAAAACCGAGCTTTCCCGGCTCGGTTTTTCTTAAGGTATCTGCTCAGTTATGGTAAAATGATAAGCAGAATAATATTTAAAGGAAGTTAAAAAATGAAGTGTATCGTAGGTTTAGGTAATCCAGGAAAGAAATATGAGGAAACAAGACACAATGCAGGCTTTATGGTTGTTGATTATTTACTGAATCGGCATAACTGGAAGCTTGATAAAAATAAATTCAATGGCCTTTATACAATGGAGACTTTGGAAAATGAAAAGGTAATCCTGCTGGAACCCCAAACATACATGAATTTGTCTGGAGAATGTCTGCGTCCATTGATGGATTTTTATCAATTAACTCCAGAGGATATTGCAGTTATTTATGATGATCTGGACTTACCCTTAGGTAAAGTGAGATTAAGACAGACAGGTGGACATGGCGGTCACAACGGTGTCCGGTCGATTATTGACCATTTAGGCACAAAAGGGTTTAACCGGATTCGTTTTGGAATAGGAAGACCTGTTCAGCCTATCCCTGTGATTGATTATGTACTGGGGAAGTTCCTGCCAGATGACAAAGCGGTTCTAGATGAGTCCATTGAGCATGCTGCGAATGCATTGGAAGCATGGATGAAAGAGCCTTTTCAAAAAGTAATGAATGAATATAATAAATAAATAGAATTCGTCCTTGTATAAATCATACCAAGTTGGAAAAAATAAAACTAACTTAAGTGATTATCTTTAAAAAAGGGCGTGCATACAATGGCATTAGTTTATAAATGCAAGCATTGCGGCTGTGAAGTTGGCAGATTAAATTCGCAAATGCTCGATCTTAATAAAATTGGCTGGGAACATTTAACGACTGAGGAAAAGTCACGATTAATGAACCACAGGCCAACAGAACATTTAGAAATAAACTCAATCTGTGAGAACTGCCAGGACACATTGGAAAGCAATCCCGCATATCATGAACTTGATTATTTTATTCAATAATAGAACAAAAAGGAATAGTTGTGACTGCATATTTTACAACAGAATAATGTACACTGTTTTAAAAGCTTTGGTTCAAAACCAAGGCATTTTTGCAGTTTCACTATCATCGGGATAGCTGCTAATATCAACTATCTATTATTTATGAGGAAGCATTAGGGGGAGCATTATGCAGGAAATAAAGCAATTTTTAAGGAAGAAGGAAGATATATATTCCATAATAGAAGGTGTGAACACCGGATTAAAAGAGCAAGTGATTGCAGGGTTATCAGGTTCAGCAAGAAGCTTGTTCAGTGCATTAATTCATGAAGCAATCAGTAAGAAAGTTTTAATAGTTACACACCAACTGACACAAGCACAACAATTATACGAAGATTTACTGGAGTTCTCAGAGGGAAGTGACATTTATCTATACCCTGTTAATGAGCTGCTCGCATCAGAACTGGCGATAGCGAGTCCGGAATTACTAGCCCAGCGGATTGAATCCTTAACATCATGGCTTAAAGGTGACAATGGAATTATGATTGCTCCTGTTGCGGGATTAAAGCGGCTTTTACCGCCGGTTGATTATTGGAAAAAGTACCAATTGAAATTTGAGTTAGAAAAAATACTCGATATTGAAGAAACAATTCGTCTGTTAATTGATATGGGCTATGAGAGACAGGAAATGACAAGCAGTCCGGGAGAATTCAGTATACGTGGCGGAATACTTGATATCTATCCCCTTACGGCAGATAACCCGCTGCGTGTTGAATTGTTTGATGATGAAATAGATTCGATCAGATACTTTGATGCAGAATCCCAAAGGTCACTGGAAAAACTTGATGAGGCCCGGATTGGCCCGGCGACAGAACTTCTTACAACAGACCATGACTTAATTACAGCGGCCCAAAGAATGGAGAAAGCTTTACAGGAAACATTGAAAAAAACGAAAAGCAGCCAAGATAAACAAGCGTTGTCAGAGGCTGTTCAGGGAGACATCGACCGTCTAAACCAATGCGAGCGCTTTCAGGATATGAAGAAATATATTTCGTATTTCTATGATCAACCGACTAGTTTATTAAACTATCTTCCTGATGATGGTTTAATTATTTTAGATGAGATGAGTAGAATTCAAGAAACTGCCATGCACCTAGATGAAGAGGAAGGGGAGTGGCTAAAGGACAACCTCAGCCGCAACCAGGCATTAAGCGACTTAAGGTTATCCTTTGACTGGCATGACACGTGGGCTAACATGAATCAGCCCCGATTATACTTATCGGTATTCCTGCGTCACATACCTAATACAAATCCATCTAATATTGTAAATATGTCCACACGAAGCATGCAGCAATTCCATGGCCAGATGAACTTGTTTCAAAATGAAATGGAAAGATGGAAGAAATCGGGCTATTCTGTCATTGTATTAGCCCCAAATGACCAAAGGGTAGAAAAGGTTCATTCCGTTTTAGAAGATTATCAAATAAATGCGGCAATTAGTGAGGATATCCCGTCATTACCTGTTGATCAGCCAATTGTAACAGTTGGCAGTATTCAAAGCGGTTTTGAGATTCCTTTACATAAGATTGCTGTCGTAACAGAGAACGAACTGTTTAAACAGAAAACAATGCGTACGAAAAGAAAACAAAAAATATCGAACGCAGAGCGGATTAAAAGTTATCAGGAATTGCAGGTCGGTGACTATGTTGTTCATACAAACCACGGTATTGGACGGTATATCGGGATTGAAACGTTAGAGGTAGCTGGTCTCCATAAAGACTTTATGCTTCTGAAATATTCGGGTGATGATAAGCTTTACGTTCCAATCGATCAGATTGACCTTGTACAAAAGTATGTCGGTTCAGAAGGTAAAGAACCTAAGCTATATCGCCTTGGAGGAAACGACTGGAAAAAAGTCAAAAGTAAAGTCCAGTCAAAAGTAGAGGATATTGCCGATGATTTGATAAAGCTATATGCCGAAAGGGAAGCAGCAAAAGGTTTCGCGTTTAGTGAGGATACGGAAATGCAGCGTGATTTTGAAGCAGCATTTCCCTACCAGGAGACAGAGGATCAAATCCGCTGTATTAATGAGATTAAAGAAGATATGGAGAAGGAACGCCCAATGGATCGCCTGCTATGCGGCGATGTAGGTTACGGGAAGACAGAAGTAGCCATCAGGGCCGCCTTTAAGGCAATTGCTGATGGAAAGCAAGTAGCTATACTCGTTCCGACTACTATTTTAGCCCAACAGCATTATGAAACGGTCATGGAACGCTTTCAGGATTTTCCGATTAATGTTGGCCTGTTAAGCCGCTTCCGTACGAGGAAACAGCAATCAGAGACATTAAAAGGTCTGAAAAACGGAATGGTAGACATTGTGATTGGTACACACCGCCTCTTATCCAAAGATGTAGTCTATAAAGATTTAGGTCTGCTGATTGTGGATGAGGAACAGCGCTTTGGTGTGAAGCATAAAGAGAAAATTAAGCAATTGAAAACAAATGTGGATGTTTTAACATTAACAGCGACCCCTATTCCGCGAACATTACATATGTCCATGTTAGGTGTAAGGGATCTTTCCGTTATCGAAACTCCACCGGAAAACCGTTTTCCGATCCAGACATATGTGATGGAATTCAATGGTCCATTAGTCAGAGAAGCAATTGAGCGTGAATTAGCACGAGGCGGACAGGTCTTTTTCTTATATAACCGTGTGGAGTCAATTGAAAGAATGGCACAGGAAATTCAGGCACTGGTAGAAGATGCCAGGGTAACTTTTGCCCACGGACAAATGAATGAAACAGAGCTGGAAAATGTCATGTTCTCCTTTTTAGAAGGTGAAGCAGATGTTCTGGTAAGTACTACCATTATCGAAACTGGTGTAGACATCCCGAATGTAAATACATTAATCGTATATGATGCAGACAGGATGGGTTTAAGCCAACTTTATCAGCTTAGAGGGCGTGTCGGCAGGTCCAACAGGGTAGCATATGCCTATTTCACCTACCAGAAAGATAAAATTTTAACAGAGGTATCTGAAAAAAGACTGCAGGCAATTAAAGAATTTACTGAACTGGGTTCCGGCTTCAAAATAGCTATGCGTGATTTATCGATCCGTGGTGCAGGTAATATTCTCGGATCCCAGCAACATGGCTTTATTGATTCAGTTGGTTTTGATATGTATTCACAAATGCTGAAAGAGGCTGTACAGGCAAAACAGCAGGGGAAAACAATCGAGGAGGTACAGCCATTCGAAGTAGAACTAGATCTAAAAGTGGATGCCTATATACCTGATGAGTATATTAAAGATGAGAAGCAAAAAATTGACATGTACAAGCGATTCCAGGCGATTCTCTCACAGGAAGATATCCACGACCTTAGAGATGAACTGATTGATCGTTTTGGCGACTATCCGGAGCAGGTAGAAAACCTCTTCCATGTAACAACATTAAAAATGATGGCAAAGAAAGAACGGGTCGAATCCATTTCCGAAAAGAAAAATCAGCTGGAACTGATAGTTGAAGAAAAAAGAAGCCAGGAATTAGATGGGGCGAAGTTATTTGAATTTGCTAACAAGCATGGACGGTTGATCCAGCTGGGTACGGAGGACAGGAAGTTAAAAGTTGTTTTCCGGTTTGATAAAAATACAGCTGTAAAACGTTATACCATATTAGAATCATTTATCCAGACATTGCATGAGATGGACAGAGAGCCAGTAGTGTAAATGTAAATTAGTGTAAAATGAGAGAAAAAATATATTGGAAAAATTGTATACTTTTAAGTTAACTAAATCATACTATCCTTACAATGTAATTATTTCACTATGTGTTCTTAACTAAATACATAGTTAATTATTTGAAAGTGAGGTCATGATTTACTATGAAAGCAACAGGTATTGTACGCCGTATTGATGATTTAGGAAGGGTAGTTATCCCGAAAGAGATTCGACGCACCTTAAGAATACGTGAAGGGGATCCATTAGAAATATTTGTTGATCGTGATGGGGAAGTTATTTTGAAAAAATATTCTCCAATTAGTGAGCTTGGTGATTTCGCGACAGAATATGCGGAGGCACTGTATGAATCACTAGGATTATCGGTATTAATTAGTGATAGAGATGAGTTTATTGCAGTAGCAGGTGAGACGAAAAAGGAATATCTCGGTAAGCAGATTTCAAAACAGCTGGATCAGGTAATGGACAGCAGACAGCTCACGGTAGAAAAGAATGCTCAAACTGTTGAAATAGTGGACGGAAAAGAAGAAGAGCTGCAGTCATATTTAATCTATCCAATTGTTGCAAACGGAGACCCGATCGGATGTATGGTTATTTTCACAAGGGAACAGCAGGAGTTCGGGGAAGTAGAAGAAAAGGCAGCACATACTGCCGCACACTTCCTTGCGAAACAAATGGAATAATAGTTGTTTTAAAAGGCTTGCAGGAAAATAATCACCGGACTATGGCCGAATTTTTAATAATTCGAAGTAGTCCGGTTTTTCCTGTTGGTAAAATTCTTAATTAGATAATGGATGCTCTGCCATTCAATAATGAATAATAATAATTATTAAAGAAAAATTATTATTCATATTTCTATGGATTATTGCTGTTTATTCTAGTAAGATAGATAGAGATATGCGAGGTGGTACAGATGGAGGAGAAAACGGTCGTAAAGAAAGCGTTAAATAATAATGTATTGATTGCCTCCCATCCAACATACAAAGAAGTCATTCTAATTGGCAAGGGGATTGGATTTGGGAAAAAAAACGGTGACATTGTACCGGAAAATCAAGTGGAAAAAACATTCCTGTTAAAAGATGAGAAAGAACAGGAACAGTATAAACAGCTGATTTCACATGTAGACCAGGATTTAATGGAAATATTGAACGACATCATCGTCCTTATTGAACAAAGAATGGGAGAAAAGCTTAATGAACATATCCATGTGGCATTAACAGATCACCTCTCCTTTGCGATTAACCGGGCACACCAGCAGGTACAGTTCAATAATCCGTTTTTATTTGAAATAGAATCACTTTATCCAAAAGAATATCAGGTCGCGCAAGAAGTTGTTGCGATCCTGAAGGAAAAAGTCGGCGTTCAATTCCCGGCAGGGGAAATGGGCTTTATCGCATTACACATTCATAGTGCTGTTACAGATAAATCGATCCGTGACATGAACAAACATCATCAGCTTATTTCGAAACTCGTTCAAATTATTGAAGAAAACTTAAAAATAAAGCTGGACCGTCATAATGTAAATTATCACCGATTAATTCAGCATCTCCATCGTGCGATTGAAAGGGTATACCAGGGTGAATCTCTAGGAGAACAAACAAATTTAGCCAATGTCTTGAAATCAACATATCCATTGTGCTATAATCTAGCCTGGAAGTTGATAAAAGTTATGCAACAACAACTGCATATACATGTAGACGAATCTGAAGTATTATATTTAACGATTCATTTACAACGTTTAATCCAATCATCTTAGACGTGTTACTGATACGATCAGGCATGAGTAAAAAGGGTGTTTTAGGTTAATCTATGGGGGAAAGTGTATCCATAGATACTTAAGCATATTCTTTTGCTCATGCCTTTTTATTTTGGATAAATGAAACAGGCAAGTCATTGTTGCATATCAAAAAAGAATAAACTATAAGGAGGTAATTGTAATGTCAAATATTTTCGGGACATTGCAAAAAGTTGGTAAAGCTCTAATGCTGCCAGTGGCATTATTACCAGCTGCAGGTATTCTGCTGGCATTTGGTACAAGTTTTGCCCAGGATCAATGGGTAGAGAAATTCCCGTGGTTTGGAAACGCAACCGTTCAAAAAATACTGGAGGTAATGTCAGAGGCAGGCGGGGTTGTCTTTGATAATTTGCCATTACTATTTGCAGTCGGTGTTGCAATCGGTTTGGCAAAAGGTGATGGTGTTGCAGGGTTAGCCGCAATTATTGGTTACTTAATAATGAATGTAACGATGGGTGTATTCGGTGATATTACAGCAGAGATGACGAGTGATCCTGCTTATGCCAGCGTCCTTGGTATCCCGACATTACAGACAGGTGTATTCGGAGGTATTATTGTCGGTATATTAGCCGCCTTTATGTATAATCGGTATTTTAATATTGAGTTACCGCAATTTTTAGGTTTCTTTGCAGGAAAAAGATTTGTTCCGATTATTACAGCATTTTCTTCATTAATATTAGGTATTCTTATGTTCCTTGTATGGCCATTTGCTCAAGATGGGTTAAACGCAGTATCCCACGTGATGCTTGAAACAAACCGGACAATCTCAACCTTCGTATTCGGTGTAATAGAACGTGGACTCATCCCATTTGGTCTACACCATATTTTCTATTCTCCGTTCTGGTTTGAGTTTGGTTCATATACAAGCGCTGCGGGTGATATTGTACGTGGAGACCAGGCAATTTTCTTTGAACAGTTGAAGGATGGGGTTGACTTTACTGCCGGAAATTTTATGACAGGTAAATTCCCTTTCATGATGTTTGGTTTACCAGCAGCATTAGCAATTTATCATACAGCGAAGCCGGAAAAGAAGAAAGTAGTTGGAGGTATCATGTTCTCTGCTGCTCTTACATCTTTCCTGACAGGTATTACAGAACCACTTGAGTTCTCATTCCTGTTTGTTGCTCCGTTATTATTTGCGATTCACGCTGTTTTTGCCGGATTGTCTTTTATGACAATGTACTTATTGGATGTAAAAATCGGGATGACTTTCTCTGGTGGTTTAATTGACTTCATCTTGTTTGGGGTTATGCCTAACCGGACTGACTGGTGGTGGGTAATCATCGTCGGTTTAATCTTCGCTGTGATTTACTATTTCGGTTTCCGGTTTGCGATCCAGAAATTCAATTTAGCAACACCAGGTCGTGAAGATGAAGCGGAAGACAGTGACAGTGATGATGAAGTAGACGATCGTCCTTACGAGATTATGGAAGCAATGGGTGGTAAAGGAAATATCACTAACCTTGATGCATGTATTACTCGTCTTCGTGTTAGTGTAGAGGATAAAAATAAGGTTGATAAAGCAAGATTGAAAAAATTAGGTGCTTCAGGTGTCATGGAAGTAGGAAATAATATTCAGGCAATTTACGGACCGGTATCTGATACAATCCGTGGTCAAATGCAGGATATTATGGATGGAAAGACACCAGCGAAAAAGACAGAAACAGAGCAGACTGAAAAAGAAGAAATAGTTGAAAATAAATTAGAAGATCTGGAATTTACAAGTCCGATGACAGGGGAGATCCTGCCACTTTCAGAGGTGCCTGATCAGGTATTCTCACAAAAAATGATGGGCGACGGATTTGCAATTAAGCCATCAAAAGGGGAAGTAGTCTCACCTGTAAATGGAAAGATAATCAACATTTTCCCAACAAAACATGCGATCGGGATACTTGCTGAAAATGGTACAGAAATTCTTATCCATATTGGTATCGATACGGTAAATCTGAAGGGTGAAGGATTCACTGCAAAAGCAGCGGAAGGTGATCAGATTAAACAGGGTCAAGTATTAATGGAAGTAGACCTTGATTATGTACAGGAAAATGCACCTTCGATCGTTACACCTGTTATCTTTACAAACTTACCAGAAGGTCAGGAAGTAAAACTCAATGTTAGTGGAAATGTAAATAAAGAAGATAAAGATATTATTACAATTAACTAATAATAGGACTCTCATATTAGCATGTTTCGTTAATATGGGAGTTTTTTTGTTATACTATAAGGAATTAATGTAATCAGTAATTAAAAGGAAGACGCACATGAAAACTAACAGGAAAACCATTTTTACAGGGGCTTTTGCACTGGTATTTGCAGGGATTACCGGCAAAGTCATCAGCGCATCATACCGGATACCTTTGCAGAACCTTACTGGTGATATTGGTTTTTACATCTACCAGCAAGTATACCCGGTGATTGGTATAGCGATTATGATGGCACTATACGGATTACCTTCTGCAGTTGCAGCATTTTTAATGGAACATCAGCTGGAAAACGGGAACAGAAAAATAACTCTGGCGATTTTTAAGATGCTTTTTCTTTTAGGTGTGTTTTTCTTTGCACTGTTATTTTTGTTCAGTCCATTATTAGCAGAGGCAATGGGGGATCAGCAGCTGGCAGAACCGATCCGTCATATGGCATGGATCTTTTTGTTTGTTCCATTTGTGGCAATATACCGCGGGAGATTACAGGCGGTTAATCATTTATCAGCGGTTGCTAATTCCCAGATGGTTGAGCAGATTATCCGTGCACTGATCATTATTTTCACTGCAGTATGGATATATAGGAACAATGTTTCTCCATACCGTATCGGTGACGGGGCGGCTATTGGAACAGCTGCGGCATTTACAGCATCATTCCTGCTCCTTTACTTTACCTGGAAAAAGAAATATTCTAATAGAGAAGAAGCACATACTGAAAATATTTCCAGTTATCATATATTCCGCACTGTTATTATCACAGGGATTATTATGAGTATGAATCATATGATGCTGCTTTTTATGCAATTGGCTGATGCTTTTACAATCGTTCCAGGCCTTGTGACGGGCGGCTGGACACAATTGGAGGCAATGAAGTGGAAAGGTATTATCGACAGGGGCCAGCCATTATTGCAATTGGTAACAATTATCGGTTCTTCGCTTGCAATGGCGCTCGTACCGCAAATTTCCGGGAACAAAGAAGAGTCCATCAGAAATATCCGCACAGCTCTGAAATACGGTATCTTAATATCAGTTGGAGCGACAGCAGGCTTAATTGTATTAATGCCTGATATAAATGAACTTTTTTACCAGAACACTGACGGAACATTCAGTTTGCGTATGTTGTCCATTACGCTGTTGTTCAGTGCATCGTCATTAATATTGGCAGCTATTCTGCAGGGATTCGGCTATACGAGAGGAACCGCTATTGTATTATTTGCTGCTTTATGGTTAAAAGTACTATTAAACCAATTACTTGTACCATTCCTTGATATAGATGGGGCAGCCATCGCGACAATTCTATCAATTGGATTTGTTTGTGTATTATATTATTATATGCTGACAAAAAAGATCGTTAAGTTTAATGTTCGTATTTTACCTGTCATACAGACAGGTTTGGCAACAGTGGTGATGATTGCCGGCTTATTGCTTGTAAAATATGTTGAGATGAATTACTGGGAAATAGAGACAAGAGCAGAGCAACTGATTTTTGTCCTGTTCAGCGTACTGGCAGGTTTTATTCTCTATCTTTTCTCATTAATTCGTTTACGAATCTTCTCACAAGCAGAGCTGGCGAAAATCCCTGTAATAAGAAAATGGAGCAAGGAGGAGAGTTAATGTCGAAACCGTTAATAGACGTGATTGGGTTAGGCGGTGGTGATATGGATCAGTTGCCACTCGGGATTTACCGGAAGCTGGCCCAATCTGAACAAGTGTGTTATGTCAGAACAATGGATCATCCTGTCGTTACTTCACTGGAACAGGAAGGGGTCCATTTTTACGGATTTGATTCGGTTTATGAAAAACATGGCGAGTTTGAGTCAGTATATGAAGAGATTGTTTCCGTTCTTATTGAAAAGGCGTTAGATGAGCATCAAATAATTTATGCTGTACCAGGGCACCCGATGCTTGCTGAAAGGACGGTTCAGCTTTTACTGGAAAGTGATAGAGTAGACGTCAGGCTTGCTGGTGGGCAGAGCTTTCTTGATGATATGTTCCGGGTTTTTCAATTCGATCCGATCGAAGGGTTTCAATTCGTTGATGCAACCAGTTTTCAAAGATATCAGCTTCAGTATGAACAGCATATTGTATTTTGCCAGGTATATGATTCATTTATTGCGTCCGAGGTTAAGTTGGAATTACTCGAAGACTTGCCGCCAAATCATATGATTTATATCGCTGAAGCTGTGGGAAGTAGACAGGAGTCGCTGAAACATATCCCCTTAGTAGAATTAGATATGCAGGCACATTTAAGTAATCTGACGAGCGTTTATGTACCGCCTGTCGATAAATCTGAATTAAATCATCAGTTTTTCCGTTTAAGAGAAGTTGTAGCAACATTGCGTGGTCCAGGTGGCTGCCCATGGGATCAGAAGCAGACACATGAATCATTAAAGAAATATCTGATTGAAGAGACCTACGAGGTACTTGAAGCAATTGACAGGGAAGACGATGAAGCGATTGCCGAGGAATTAGGTGATGTGCTGCTGCAAGTAATGTTACATAGTCAGATTGCCGAGGAATCAGGATATTTCACGATTGAACAAGTCATTAACAGTATTACAGAGAAAATGATACGAAGACATCCCCACGTATTTGGAGATACAGTAGTGCAGGATGAAAATGACGTGATGGTAAATTGGGAAGCAATTAAAAAGCAGGAGAAACAGCATACAGAAGAATCTCTGTTAGACAATATAACGAAAGGTCTGCCGGCGATGCTGATGGCAGAGGAAATCCAGAAAAAAGCTGCGAAAGTGGGGTTTGACTGGGATAATGCGGAAGATATGTGGGCAAAAGTTGAAGAAGAAATAAATGAGTGGAAAGAGGCAATTTCCACAAACGATGAGAAGGAAATGGCTAAAGAGTTTGGAGATATACTATTTGCAATGATAAACATTGCAAGATATTATAAAATTAACCCGGAGACAGCTTTATTACTAACGAACGAGAAATTTAAAAAACGTTTTCATTTTGTAGAACAATCAGTGAAAGCCTCCAATAAAGACTGGGACTCCTTTACACTGGAACAACTCGACAAATTCTGGGAAGAAGCAAAGCAAGAAGAATAAATAAAGCAGGAAGGGAATTATCATGCGATTAGATAAGTTTTTGAAAGTATCCAGACTGATTAAACGAAGAACATTAGCAAAAGAAATTGCCGACCAGGGAAGAATCATTGTTAATGGCAATACGGCAAAGGCGGCAACAAATGTAGCGGTTGGCGATGAATTAAAAATTCAGTTTGGCCAGCGGTTATTAACGATTCAGATCGATCAGCTGAAAGAAACTGTCCGTAAAGAAGAAGCAAGCGACTTATACACAATCAAAAGTGAAGAATATAAAGAGAATTAATTGCTATTCTGTTCTAAACTTGTCCCTTTTTTCATACATTAGTGGTGGATAAAAGGGAGGGAAAGCAATGAACTATTATGATAAAAAACCGGTAACAGCAGCCCAGATGGATCACAATGTCAAGATGACAAATAGAAGATTGCTCGAGATAGATGGTGTAAAAGAAGTGGACAGTTTCGATAGTGAAGAGTTTCTCCTGCAGACAGTAATGGGTTATTTAGTGATACGCGGAGATAATCTGCAGATGAAGAACCTTGATGTGGAATCCGGCCATGTATCGATTAAAGGTAAGATTTATGAACTCTCCTATTTAGATGAACAGCAAGGAGATAAAGCTAAAGGCATTTTTAGCAAGCTCTTCAAATGACATTAGAGACGCAATTTCTCACAATGTTTACGATGATTGCCTTTGGGGTATATATCGGGGTAGCATATATTACATTTAAAAGAATAGCATTATGGTGGGCAGATCATATCATATTTCGGTATTTATTTGAACTCTTCTTTTGGATTGTACAGGCTGTTCTCCTCTTTTTTGTATTATATGTGATTAATGAGGGAATAGTCAGATTCTACGTTTTTATCGCGCTTTTATGCGGTTATGCTATGTTTAAAGCGTTATTTGAACAGCTGTACCGGAGATTGCTGGAAAGAATTCTTTTCTATTTAGCTGCGATTTTCCGGTTTTTGTTTCGTTGTATCAGATTATTGCTGATAAACCCGCTAAAGTGGATCATAACCGCCGTACTTTTTACACTTTATCGAATAGTGATGATGCTGTTAAAGTTACTTAATTTTCTTTTATTGATAATTTTATATCCTTTCCGCCATTTATTTTTACTAATCTTCCGATTGGTGCCGGAAAAAAGAAAAAAGTATTTCTACCCAATTCTCAACTTTTTTAGTAAAATAAAATGGAGGAAAAAATAAAAGAAATGCGAGGAGGTAGTAATCATGGCAAAACCCGGCAGCAATGTTTCTAAAATACACGAAGCATATATAGAACAGCATAAGGCACATCAACGAAGACAAAACGAGAGGAAGAAAAGGTTATTCCGGAGAATATCTCTATTCCTGCTTATTGTCATGGTTATCGCCGTAAGCTTAACAACATATCATATTAAACAGCGAATTGCATTGAAAAATATGCAAACAGAGTATCAGGAGAAGTCAGAACAGTTAGCACAGCTTGAAAATGAGCATAAAAAGTTATCAGATGAGGTAAAATTACTAAATGATGAAGAATATCTCCTTCAAATTGCTAAAACAAATTACTTTTTTACTGAAGAAGGCGAAATCGTATTTAAATTACCAGAAGAAGAGGCATCTTATTGACACCGTTTTTATTGCTTCGCTATAATATATATTGTAATAATATTTTTTCTTAAAAAATCTAAGGAGGAGCAATTTCTTTATGTCAATCGAAGTAGGCAGCAAGTTGCAGGGAAAGGTAACAGGTATCACTAATTTTGGAGCGTTTATTGAGTTACCTGATGGAAAGACAGGACTCGTTCATATTAGTGAGGTTGCCGACAATTATGTAAAAGACATTAATGAGCATTTAACAGTTGGAGATGAAGTGACGGTTAAAGTTCTTAATGTAGAAGATGATGGGAAGATTGGCTTATCAATAAAAAAGGCAAAAGACAATCCGCCACCATCAAATCGTCGTAAAAATCAGGGCAATCCGAAAAATAATAACCGTGAGAGACCCGAGTCATTTGAACAGAAAATGAATCGGTTTTTAAAGGATTCTGAAGATCGTTTAGCAACATTAAAAAAACAAACAGAATCTAAGCGCGGGGGACGAGGAGCGAGAAAAGGCTAAACACTTGCTGTCTATGTAGGATTTAGGGCAAAGACGGATGTGACTCGTAATCAGAATAAATAGATAAGGTTGGGACAATGCAGTCTTAGCCAAAGTAAAAACCGAACTGTGATCGAATTTTTAATCGAATTCGAAGCAGTTCGGTTTTTTTACTTGTGTTGCAAAATGTACCGTCATATTTCAATTTTTCAATCTGTGTATGAGAACGGCTCTCTCATTATTGATTAGCCGTATCGACTATTCTTCCTTCAATTGAAGGATTAACTGTTCCAAGCTCAGCGACATAGTCACGGAAGTTTTCCCAGTCTGATAATCCTAAGTCAGTAACGCGCCCTTCTTCATACGCTTTAGCAAATGTATCAAATCCGTCTCCGCCTTTTGCTGCGAAGGCATTTGTTGCAACTATATATGTTTTATTTTCATCCAATTCAACATATTCCCCATCTTGCATAACTTCTACTGTACCGACCTTGTTTCCAGTTTCCGCAGAACTGTCATAAGTAAACTTCATACCTGATACCTGAAGAAAACCGCCACTCTCATTAGGTGTCTGGCTAACACTATGTTCTAATGCTTCCTTCAATTCAGAGCCTTTTAATTCCATCAAAGCAAGTGTGTTACCAAAAGGCATTACAGTAAGAATTTCGCCAATCGTTATCGGCCCTTTATCAATGAAGGTCCGGATTCCCCCACTGTTCTGTACGGCAATAGAGGTGTCAGGATTGTACTCTTTTGCTTTTGATAGCATTCCATCTGTAATTAAATTTCCAAGTGCAGTTTCAGAATTTCTTACACTGATACTGCTATCACTATCATCACTTATCCGTGGATTCGGCAGCTCTGCTTCTGCAACCCCTCCGCTTTCCTCATTTTTAACCATCTCAACTTTTTCTGAATATGTTGCCAGTAATGCCAATGCTTCCGGGTCATCCTCTTGTTCAGCTATTTCAATTAAATCTCCGGCATACCCGGTAATCACACCGTTTTCATCGAATTCCACATCTAGTGTGCCTAAGAAGTTAGCATATTGATATGCCTGGACAATAATGGTTGGTTCCATATCTTCAGCGTCAGAAGTAACAACAACAGGTTCTGCTAATTCTGTATGACTGTGTCCGCCAACGATGATATCAATTCCCTCAATATTTGCAGCAAGCTGCTGGTCATTGTCTATAGCCGGATTATCATCAAATCCTATATGTGTAAGTGCAATGATTTTGTCAGCACCCTGAGCTTCAAGTTCCTGGACTGCCTCTTCTGCAGCATTTAAATAATTTTCAAATTCAATGTCTCCAGGGCTTGAAATATCGACAGTTTCCTCTGTAGTTAAACCGAAAATACCGATTTTTTCTCCATTAACCTCTTTCACAATACTATTGTAAATTTCCCCATCGTTAGGAGTATCTGTGGAGATATCGCTGAACAGGTCTCCCATATATTGATTTTTGGAAAAATTAATATTAGAGCTGACGAACGGGAAATTCGCATCAGTTACAAAATCATATAATGCTTTATGACCTTCATTGCTTGAACCTTGGTCAAATTCATGGTTACCAAATGTCATGGCATCATATTTCATTAAATTCATAAAAGCTAACTCAGCCTGTCCTTTATACTCATGAAAATATAACGTTCCTGTATTTACATCTCCTGCATCAAGTAAAAGAGCATCAGGCATTTCTTGTCTAACCTCATTCACTGCTGTGACAAGTTTTGGAATATCATCCAAATGTGAATGGATATCGTTTGTATGCATAATTGATAAGGAGAAGCCTTCTTCCTCATCAATGTTACTGAATTGCTTATGGGTATTTGCAAGCAGCCAAACTGCATCCCCGCGGGTAAGTGGCTGATCCGGAGCGAAAGTATTTTCATCAATCCCTTTAATCAGTCCATTTGCGTAAAGGGCAGTGACAGCAGGCATATACCATGCTTCCGAGTTCAGATCAGTAAATGGCAGTGTCGTTTCTTCTGTTGGGATATCATATGCTGTAAGAAGCATCTGAGCAAATTCTGCACGAGTAACCTCTGTTTCAGGAGCAAAAATGGATGCGTTTTTTCCAATGATAATATCGTTACTGAATAATTTCTTAATACTGTCTGTATACCAGGCGTCAGGCTCTACATCGGTAAATGGCAGTGCCGTATTGTCAGAGTCCAGTTCCAGTATTTTCGATAGAATAATGGAAACTTCCGCGCGTGAGATAGATTTATTCAGTTTTAATTCTCCATCTCCATATCCGCTGATTATCCCTTTGGAGGAAAAATCACTGATCACTTCATAATAAGGATGATCTTCTGCTACATCTGTAAAATGGATACTGTCTGCAAGCTGAATAGCTGGAGCAGCAACAAGTGCAGCTGTTGCAGCAACCACGGCTGCGGCCGCTTTTGGGTTTGTTCCTTTCTTCATATGTAAAACACTCCTTTTTATTTTCTAACATCTACCTACTTTTATAGTAAATTAAGTAGACGTTAAATACTATTAAATTTTGGTAAATTTTCAATAGAAGTTGGTTAGGGAGAAAAGAAATATAGTTTACACAAAAAAAGCCGAACTACTTCGAATCATTAAATTCGATCATAGTTCGGCTTTTACTTTGATTTAAAAGGATAGCGGCGGAGGGAATCGAACCCACGACCTCACGGGTATGAACCGTACGCTCTAGCCAGCTGAGCTACACCGCCATAATATTGCAGGAAATGCGGAAGCACTCATTAAAAGACACAAAAAATATAATACAACAATTTTGCCGGCTTGTCAACATTATTCTTTCAAACAAACAAATCGGATATCTTTCTTACATAATGAGCAATAATGATCGTATTTTTGACAGATTGACCATATATAAATGTCGCTTATCGATTATTTACATGAATTCGTTGGACAAAGAGTCGAACGTTTCTTTATTTACAGCCTCTTATTTTGACAAAAAAGGGAGTGGAAATATGTTTAAATGATGGAGGAGGAGTGATAAGAATGAATACGTATACGGAGAGTAAACCAAAATCTATTCTATTAAAAGAGAAACTTACCCAGATCTTTGGGCAAAGAAACTGGCTGAAATGGTGGCATTTTTTAATGGTTGAAAAAGGTTTTATGTTATCCATTTTAGGTTTTTTATTAGGAAGGGCAGTTATCCTGTCAACATTATCACCGTTCAGTATCGCATTTATTGTTGCTGTCTGGTATCTGAGACGTGATAAGCTGTTTTCTCTGATAGTTTTTTCCCTCTTAGGTGCACTTTCTTACTCAACGATGCAAGGTGTCTATCTGCTGCTGGCAATTTCTTTAATGTCCTTACTAAATCTCATTGTTATTCATCTGAAAAAACAGGAGCGCGCACTGCCGGTTGTTGCATTTGTTTCAACATTTCTTCCTCACATGTGTTTATATGCATGGGAAGGTCCGCTTACATATATGGAATGGACTCTTGCAGCAGTCGAAGGAATACTGGCATTAGTGTTATTACTAATCTTTATGCAGAGTCTTCCGCTTTTATCACCAAAAAGATATAAGCCAACATTAAAAAATGAAGAGATCGTTTGTTTTATTATTTTATTGGCATCCGTATTAACTGGATTTATTGGAATGGAGATTTATGGAGCGCATGTTGAACAGGTTCTGGCAAGATATCTTGTCCTGTTGCTTGCTCTGATAGGCGGGGCGGCCATTGGTTCGACAGTCGGGGTAGTTGCCGGGTTAATTTTAAGTTTAGCCAGTATCGCCAACTTATATCAAATGAGTCTGTTAGCATTTGCCGGTCTGCTTGGAGGCTTGTTAAAAGAAGGAAGGAAATTGGCAGTTAGTGTAGGACTGTTAATTAGTACATTACTGATCAGTTTATACGGTGAGAAGATGGATGATATACAGACAGCTTTTATCGAATCATCTCTTGCTATATTGTTGTTCTTCCTTACACCTGACAGCGCAGTGAAAAAAATAGCAAGATATATACCAGGTACAACGGAATATGCAAAGGAGCAAGAACAATATTTGCAAAAAGTACGTAACGTAACAGCACACCGTGTGGAGCGATTCTCCAACGTGTTCAAGGCACTGTCACACAGTTTCCAAATTAATTCGAACCAGTTAAAGGATCAGGATATAGAAGTGGATTATTATTTAAGTAATGTAGCCGAGAAAACATGCCAGACATGCTTTAAAAAAGAAACATGCTGGGTGAAGCAATTTGACGAGACGTACGACATTATGAAAGAAGTAAAAGATGAGTTAGAGCAGGGCGACCAGTTGAACAAAGTAACACAATTTCGTTTTGGGGAACATTGTATTAAGGCGAACAGAGTCATTGATGCAATGAAACAGGAATTATCCTTCCTCCAGGCGAACCAGCAATTAAAAAAGCAAGTGCTTGAAAGCAGAAGGTTTGTTGCAGATCAATTAAGAGGCGTTTCAGATGTCATGGAGAACTTTGCAAAAGAAATTCTGAAGGAGAAGGAAAATCATGAGCAACAGGAAATCGAAATGGTGGCAGCATTGAAGCACATAGGAATTGAACTGGAGAAGCTTGATGTTTACAGTCTGGAAAAAGGAAACATTGATATAGAAATGGTGATCTCATTTAACCGTTATCATGGAGAAGCGGCAAAGTTAATTGCACCAATTCTGTCAGACATCCTTGATGAAACCGTTGTTGTAGTTACAGAGGACGTTTCTCCTATTGCCAAAGGACACAGTTTGTTTACATTCGGATCTGCCCGCAAATATACCGTAATGACAGGAGTTGCCCATGCAGCGAAAGGTGGCGGTTTGGTTTCCGGCGATTCCTATAAAGCGATGGAATTGGGTGCCGGTCACTACGCACTTGCGATCAGTGACGGGATGGGAAATGGTGACAGGGCTCATGAGGAGAGTACGGAAACATTGCGCCTGCTGCAGCAAATTCTGGAGTCAGGGTTACATGAACAAGTGGCAATTAAGTCAATAAATTCTATCCTTTCATTAAGAACAAATGAGGAAATTTATGCAACATTGGATCTTGCAATGGTCGACTTGCACCATGCTTCTGTCCGTTTCCTGAAGATCGGTTCTGCTCCAAGTTATGTAATGAGCGCTGATTCCATTGAAAGCATTGAATCTAGTAATTTACCAATTGGAATTATACCGGAATTCGATGTGGAGGTTGTAAGTACACAGCTGAAGCCGGGAGACTTCATTATTATGATGAGTGACGGAATATTTGAAGGTCCGAAACATATAGAAAATGTGGATGTCTGGATAAAACGAAAACTAAGTGAATTAGAAACAAAAGATCCGCAAATAATGGCAGATCTCATACTGGAAGAAGTGATCCGTACACAGGCCGGGGAAATTGAAGATGATATGACTGTATTAGTGGCACAGATTGAAAAGAATCAGCCAAAATGGGCAGCCATTAGCACAAAAGACAGCTTCTGGCATCAGAACATCAGTTAACGTATATTTCTCCTTTTTTTTGGTGAAAATGTTGGAAAAAGGGTTATGAATCTAGAATTCATTAAGCCTTTAAAATAGGAGGAATAATGAATGAGAACAGGGACGCTTAAGCAAATACTATTAATAACGGACGGATGCTCCAATCAAGGGGAGAACCCGGCAAGTGTTGCAACAATTATTGCGGAACAGGGAATTACAGTAAATGTAATTGGAATTATGGAAGATGAGCAGACTGAACAGCCAACCGGATTACTTGAAGTTGAAGAGATTGCCAGCTGTGGCAGAGGTGTTAGTCAGATTGTCTATAAACAGGCATTGTCACAAACGGTTCAGACAGTAACGAAACAGGCAATGAATGAAACATTGCAAGGTGTGGTAAATAAAGAATTACAGCAAATACTCGGAAGTCCCAGAACAATGGAAGAGTTGCCGCCAGAGCAACGGGGAGAAGTAATGGAAGTCGTTGATGAACTTGGTGAAACATGTGATTTGGAAGTGTTGGTTCTCGTTGATACAAGTGCAAGTATGGCTAATAAACTGCCAACAGTTCAGGAGGCATTAATCGATTTGTCTATAAGTATGAATGCAAGAATTGGACGAAGCCGTTTTAGTATCTATCAATTCCCTGGCAGGAAGAAGCCAATTCAGCAATTAGTGGATTGGACGGGCAAACTGGATTCTATTACATCTATTTTTTCAAAGCTGGCAAGTGGCGGTGTAACGCCAACAGGCCCTGCATTAAAAGAAGCGATGCACCAATTCGGTAAGAAGAGTCTAAAAAGGAGACTGTTCCATAATGAATACCCAGACGTTGAAGAAGCCTGATATCCATATTTCTAAAGGCCAAACTGTTACAGGGAAGTGGCATAAAAAGAGTTATCATGTTGTGAAGGAACTTGGCAGTGGAGCGATAGGAACGGTTTATCTCTGTGTATACCAGAATGTCCAAGTTGCACTGAAAGTAAGTAAACAAAGTCACTCCATTACTTCAGAAGTCAATGTATTAAAAGCGTTTAAGAAGGTTCAAGGGCATAGCCTTGGGCCTTCTTTAATCGATACAGATGATTATATTGCACCGAATGGGTATGTATATTCTTTTTATGTAATGGAGTATATATCGGGAGATGATTTACCAGATTTTATTAACAGGAACGGGCAGGAATGGCTGATTACTCTATTAATAGGTTTTGCTAAGGATTTACAAGCACTCCATGATCAGGGATACGTTTTCGGGGATTTGAAAACAGACAATTTAATTGTATCCAGAAGACCAGCAAAACTAAAATGGGTGGATGTCGGTGGAACGACATTACAAGGCCGAGCCATTAAAGAGTATACGGAGTTTTACGACAGGGCATATTGGCAGATGGGTACGAGAAAGGCAGATCCCGGGTATGATTTGTTTGCTCTTGCGATGGTTGTATTAAGAATTTTCTATCCGGATGGTTTTTCAAAAGGGAATAATCCGAGGAAAACACTGAACCAGAAGATACAGCTGGCGATCCGGTCCGAATCTTTAAAAAAGTTATTAATAAAAATGATAAATGGAGAGATGAATGAAGCAATAGAGGTAAAAGATTACTTATTAGAGGATGTAATGAAACAAACCCATCATACACATGTAAGACAAAAGCGATTAGTGCCAGATAAACAAACAGAGACCTCTTATCACCCGTTCCTGGAAGTGTTCAGTATTCTTTCGGTTAGCGGATTGTGTTATATGTATGTTACATTATTTTTGTAATTACAAGAAAACGTTTATCATATTATGTTAAAATAGATTTAAAAAATTGTGAGGTGGTGGTGATTGAATTCCGGGAAATTTGATCAAAACGTACAGAATTTTATGAGACGCCATCAATTACTGCATGAAGGTGCAACAGTAGTCGTTGGGGTATCAGGTGGTGCTGATTCGATGGCATTGCTGCATTTCCTTGTATCAGTAAAGGATCAAATGGGACTGAAGGTAATTGCTGTCTCTGTTGATCACGGGTTGCGGGGGAACGAGTCTCTAGAGGACGTGAGATTTGTACAGGAAGTATGCGAAGAGTGGGCGATCCCTTTTGTTGGTAAAACAGTTGATGTAAAGCGGGACAAAGATAAGGAAGGCACACAGGTTGCTGCAAGGAAATTAAGGTACCAGGTGTACGAACAGGTAATGAATCAATACAAAGCTGATTATCTGGCACTTGGCCACCATGGGGATGATCAGGTCGAGACAGTATTAATGCGATTGGTTCAGCATGCTAATCCTGCCTTATTAAAAGGTATTCCTGTGAAGCGGCCGTTTGCAAATGGACAGATCATACGTCCATTATTATGTTGTACGAAAGCGGAGATTTACCGTTACTGCGAGGAACGCGGTCTGCAGATTCGAGAAGATCCGTCGAATCAAAGTTTAGCTTATACGAGAAACTATTACCGTCTGAAGGTACTTCCGTTGCTAAAGGAGAAAAACCCGAGTGTTCACAGGCAAGTCCAGCAATTAACAGAACGTTTAACAGAAGATGAGGACTGTTTGTTGCAACAGGCAAAGGCAATGGTTAAAGAGGTGGTTCAATTTCAAAGTAATGACCAGACTGCAAGCTTCTTTATTCCTTCATTCCTGAATTATCCGATTGCTTTACAAAGACGTGCACTTCATCTAATATTAAACTATCTCTATCAAGAGGTTCCTGAAGGAATTTCGACTAAACATGAAGAAGATATTCTCACATTGTTAAATCACGAAAAAGCTAATGTAACTATTGATTTTCCGCAATCTATGCAGGTTACAAAAAGCTATCAAAATATTATGTTTGGTTTTACAACGACCGAAACAGCAGGTTTACAAAATGAAATACAGGAAATACATATTCCAGGAGAAAATCATTTGCTTAATCAGGCTATTTTACGGGCTAGTTACAGTGTTGGCTCTTTCCGGGAAACGAAACATTCGATTCTCCTGCCATTGGAAGCTTCTATCTTTCCATTAACGATACGGACAAGAAGACCGGGTGACCGGTTGAAATTGCGAGGATTAAATGGGAGCAAAAAGGTGAAAGATATATTTATTGATGAAAAAATTCCAATAGCTGAACGTGATAAATGGCCTTTGCTGATTGCAAATGACGGATCCATTCTCTGGGTGATCGGATTAAAAAAAGCAGAAGTGAATATAAATAAACAGGCAATGAACTGTTTATTATTAGAATATATTGAACCAACCATTTAGGAGGCAGCACGATGCATAATGAAATAAAAGAAGTATTAATATCTGCAGAGGCAATTCAGGAGAAATGCAAAGAATTAGGGGAGCAGCTGACGAAAGAATATGATGGGAAGTTCCCTTTAGCTGTAGGTGTATTAAAAGGTGCATTGCCTTTTATGTCAGATATCCTTCGCAATATTAATACACATTTGGAAATGGATTTTATGGATGTATCCAGTTATGGCAATGAAATGCGATCATCCGGTGAAGTGAAAATTGTGAAAGATTTAGATACGAAAGTAGAAGGAAGAGACATACTGATAATTGAAGATATTATTGATAGTGGGTTAACATTGAGTTATCTGGTAGACTTATTTAAGTACCGTAAAGCTAAATCAATTAAAATTGTCACATTACTGGATAAACCGGAAGGAAGAACGGTTGATATTAAAGCAGATATAGTCGGTTTTAAAGTTCCGAATGAGTTTGTGGTTGGATATGGACTGGATTATCAGGAAAAATACCGCAACCTCCCTTATATTGGAATTTTAAAGCCGGAAATTTACGGTGGCGATGAATAATAGGACAACTGAGTTCAATAAATTATCATACATATGAAAAACACAGTGGTAATTAGTTGTAATAAGTTCTTTCTATATGATACTATTTACTATAGTTTTCTCGTTGCGGGAGGAGGTAGGCAATGAATCGGATAATACGTAATGTGATCCTGTATTTCCTGATATTTCTGGTAGTTATTGGGATCATATCTGTGTTCACCGGTCAAAACAATCAGGCCGAAGAACTAAATACGAATGAGTTTATGCAAGCATTGCAAAATAATGAAATTCAAGGGATGGAAATGCGCCCGTCAAATGGTGTCATGCGCATTGTGGGGGAGTTATCTGGAGAGGATAATCCAGCCTTTATTACAAATATCCCAAACAGCCCGGCAATTGTTGAAGAAGTATATGAGGTGGCTTCTGAACAGGGCATATTAGAAGTTTATGAGGAAGAACAACCAAGTGGATGGGTCACGTTCTTAACAACAATGATCCCATTTGTTATTATATTCATCCTGTTTTTCTTCTTGCTTAACCAGGCACAAGGCGGCGGCAGCCGTGTAATGAATTTTGGGAAGAGTAAAGCCAAAATGTATAACGAAGAAAAGAAAAAGGTACGCTTTCGTGATGTAGCCGGTGCAGATGAAGAAAAGCAGGAACTCGTAGAAGTAGTAGATTTCCTGAAAGACCCACGTAAGTTCTCAGCAATCGGTGCGAAGATTCCAAAAGGGGTACTGTTAGTAGGTCCTCCTGGTACAGGTAAAACATTACTAGCCAGAGCTGTTGCCGGAGAAGCTGGAGTACCATTCTTCTCTATAAGTGGTTCTGACTTTGTTGAAATGTTTGTCGGGGTCGGCGCTTCCCGTGTTCGTGACTTATTTGAAAATGCGAAGAAGAACGCACCTTGTATTATCTTTATTGATGAGATTGACGCAGTTGGCCGTCAGCGTGGAGCTGGTGTTGGCGGGGGTCACGATGAACGTGAGCAAACCCTGAACCAGTTACTTGTTGAAATGGATGGTTTCGGTGAGAATGAAGGTATTATTATTATCGCTGCAACTAACAGACCGGATATTTTAGACCCGGCATTATTACGTCCAGGCCGTTTTGACCGTCAAATTACAGTAGATCGTCCAGACTTAAGAGGTCGGGAAGATGTTTTAAAAGTCCATGCACGCAATAAACCATTAGCTGACGATGTGGAGCTTAAAACAATCGCGATGCGTACACCGGGATTCTCTGGTGCAGACTTGGAAAACTTGTTAAATGAAGCGGCATTAGTTGCTGCAAGATCAGATAAACAAAAGATCGATATGGATGATGTGGATGAGGCAATTGACCGGGTAATTGCGGGACCTGCCAAGAAAAGCCGTGTTATCTCGGAAAAAGAGCGAAATATTGTGGCATATCACGAAAGTGGACATACCATTATTGGGATGGTGCTTGATGATGCCGACATGGTTCATAAAGTAACTATTGTGCCTCGTGGCCAGGCTGGCGGTTATGCAGTAATGCTTCCAAGGGAAGATCGTTACTTTATGACAAAGCCTGAACTGCTTGATAAGATCACCGGATTACTGGGCGGGCGTGTAGCAGAAGAAATTATTTTCGGGGAAGTAAGTACAGGTGCTCATAATGACTTCCAGAGAGCTACAGGCATTGCTAGAAAAATGGTCATGGAGTATGGTATGAGTGATAAAATTGGACCGCTTCAGTTTGGCAGCAGCGGCGGCCAGGTATTCTTAGGTCGTGATATGCAATCAGAACAAAATTACAGTGATGCCATTGCATATGAAATCGATCAGGAAATTCAGAATTTTATTCAAAGCTGTTATGACCGTGCAAAAGAAATTCTTACAGAAAACAGAGATAAGTTAGAATTAGTTGCCAAAACGCTTCTTAAGATTGAAACATTGGATGCAAACCAGATAAAATCGTTATTTGAAGACGGGGTATTACCCGATCCGGTTGTATCAGAACAAAATGGTGAAGATAATACTTCTGCATCAAAGTTAACTGATAAAAATGATGACTCCTCTGATGTTAAGGTTAATATCCAGAAGAAATCGGAGCAGAGTTATTTTGATAAAGAATCAGATAGCTATTTTGACCAGGATGGTTCCAAAGATAAAGACAATGACAATGATAAAGAATAAGATGAAAAAGCAGTTCCTTCTCTGTAAAGGAACTGCTTTTTTTATCAGTATTTCAATTTTTCGCAGAATTCATTGAGGTGACGAGAGGAAAGGTGCATTCATGTAGTACCGCTCTTTTCAGGACCCCTTTTGGCTTGCTAATTTATGTTTCTTGCCTATACAATATGAGGAAATGACCAATATTAAAAAATAAAGGGCTGAAAAAGATGATTTTTGTATTAGATGTGGGAAATACAAACACAGTATTAGGTGTTTTTTGTGAGGGCCAATTGACTTATCAATGGCGCATGCAAACAGATAAAAACAAGACCGAAGATGAATACGGAATGTTCATTAAATCATTACTGGAACATGAAGGTCTTAAATTATCCGATATAAACGGAATTATTATTTCATCTGTTGTCCCTCCGATATTATTTGCCCTGCAAAGAATGGCAGATAAGTATCTTCATTGTGAACCAATGGTTATTGGAGAAGAGAAAGTCAATCCATATTTGAGAACTCTTTATCCTAACCCTAAAGAATTAGGTGCAGACAGAATTGTCAATGCAGTCGGTGCGATAAAAGAGTACGGTGCACCAGGCATAATTATTGATTTTGGTACTGCAACAACTTACTGTTATATAAATGAAAAGGAAGAGTATGTTGGCGGCGTTATTTCCCCGGGAATAAATATCTCTCTTGAAGCACTTTATATGAATGCCGCAAAGCTGCCAAAAATTGAGTTGAAGAGACCGCAAAATATTATCGGCAGTACGACAGTAGAAGCAATGCAGTCAGGTGTATATTTTGGATATGTCGGCCAAGTAGATGAGGTTGTTTCAAGAATAAAGTCCGAAATGGGAACAAACGCTAAAGTAATAGCGACAGGCGGATTAGCTAATCTTATCGCGAGAGATTCCAATACAATTGACTATGTTGATCCATATTTAACCTTAAAGGGATTATACGAAATATACTTAAAAAACGAACATGACTTAAGGTGAAAAGGAGCGGATATTATGAAGGATTTTTTATTAAAGGCGACAGCATTTGACGGTGAAGTAAGAGCATATGCCATCAGATCAACAAACACAGTGGAAGAAGCAAGGAGAAGACAGGATACATGGGCAACAGCTTCAGCTGCTTTAGGAAGAACAGTGACAATCACTGCAATGCTTGGTGCTATGCTAAAAGATGATGCGAAATTAACGGTAAAGCTAGAAGGGGACGGGCCAATTGGTGCAGTGATCACGGATGCCAATGCAAAAGGCGAAGTACGAGGCTATGTATTAAATCCCCATGTTGATTTCGAATCAAATGCACAAGGGAAACTCGATGTCAGAAGGGCGGTTGGGACACAAGGTACTTTAAGTATTGTGAAAGATCTTGGCCTAAAGAGTAATTTTACCGGTCAGGTGCCAATTGTTTCAGGGGAAGTGAGCGAGGACTTTACCTATTACCTGGCGAATTCTGAGCAAATACCTTCTGCTGTTGGTGCGGGAGTTTTAGTTAATCCTGATCACACGATTCTGGCGGCAGGCGGCTTTATCATACAAATGCTTCCAGGTGCATCTGAAAAAACAATTGAAAGAGTTGAACAGCAAATTGCAAGTATTGATCCAATTTCCAAATTGATCCAGAATGGAAAAACACCTGAAGAGATTCTGGAATTATTAGTTGGCGGCAAAGAACATTTGAAAATTTTAGAAGAGATGCCTGTATCCTTTTCCTGTCCTTGTTCAAAAGAAAGACTTGCTGCAGCGATTACGAGTCTGGGGAATGAAGAGATTGATGCAATGATTAGAGAAGATCATGGAGCAACAGCAACCTGCCATTTTTGTAACGAAACTTACTCCTTCAATATTGAGGAATTGAAAGAATTAAAAACTTCATAAAAGGGGATATGTGTGTGGGTTTATCGAAGTTGAGTTTGTGGATTATAATCTTTCTTTTACTCATCACGAACATCTTCACCCTTTTCTTCCGGGGTAGCCCTGAAGAAGAATCATTCGCTTTCGCGGGAGAATCCGGCCCGCTGGCTACAGTGAATGGGAATGAAGTTAGCCGGAGTGAACTCATTCAGCGAGTAATGGATGATTACGGTCCAGATGCATTAGTCGATATCGTGAATGAAGAAGTGGTATTTTCTTTAGCGGAAGAGAATAATCTAGTTATAGAGGAGAAACTAATAGAGCGGGAAATATCACGGATGTTAGTTATGCGAGGTCTACTGGGAGAAGAGGAAAAGAAGGAACTAATTGCAGATTGGGAAAGGCGTATTAAATATCGATATTACTTACAACAACTGCTCACAAGGAATGTAGAGATCGATAATGCAGAAGCAGAACAATATTATGAGATATATAAGAACCAATATAATTTTGAACAGAGGGTACAGTTATCCCATATTATTTTGCCGACAATGGAAGATGCTGAGAAGGTACTGGAAGAACTGGACTCAGGAAAAAATTTCGCAGAAGCTGCCCGACAATATTCCATTGATGATTCAGGAAGTGATGGCGGATATTTAGGGTTTTATAGTGAAACAAGCAGTTTTTTGCCTGCCGAATATTTTGAACAAGCACTCGCGCTTGAGAATAACTACAGTGACCCTATAGAAACAAGCCAGGGTATTGCGATAATCTATGTCCATCAGAATCTTCCTGCGATCACGCTCGATTATGAGGAAGTCTCTGATGAAGTGAAACAGGACATTGCACTGGAGAGACTAGATCAGGAGATTGATGCAACAACCCTGTGGGATGAGTTAGAAGTGAAAACAATCCTTGATGACGATTGACAGATGTAACTGCTGCCAGCTTATGGGTTGACAAAAATGAGGCTTTTCGTGTAAATTGTATATAAAACCAATTATATTACTTGGAATTGAGGAGGAAACAGGATGAAGGTAGCTCAGAATATAGCTGAATTAATAGGTAATACACCGATCGTTAAGTTAAACCGTACAGCAGATCCGGAAGGTGCGGAGGTTTATGTAAAACTTGAATACTTCAACCCGGGAAGCTCTGTAAAAGATCGTATTGCTTTAGCCATGGTGGAAGATGCAGAAGAAAAAGGTCTTTTAAAAGAAGGCGACACTATTATCGAACCAACGAGTGGAAACACTGGTATCGGTTTAGCGTTAATCGCTGCTGTTAAAGGTTATAAGGCAATTTTAGTAATGCCTGACACGATGAGTATGGAAAGACGAAATCTCTTACGCGCATATGGTGCAGAATTAGTACTTACACCAGGTGCGGAAGGTATGAAAGGTGCTATCAAGAAAGCAAGTGAGCTACAAGAAGAAAATGGATACTTCATGCCTCAACAATTCAACAATGAAGCAAACCCGGCGGTTCATGCGAGAACTACTGGTAAAGAAATTGTAGAACAAATGGGTGACCAACTGGATGCATTCGTTTCCGGGATTGGAACTGGCGGTACGATCACTGGTGCTGGTAAAGTGTTAAAAGATCACTATAAAGATATTAAAATATATGCAGTAGAACCTACAGACTCAGCAATTTTATCTGGCGGTAAACCAGGCCCGCATAAGATTCAAGGTATTGGTGCAGGGTTTGTACCGGAAGTTTTAAATACGGAAGTATATGACGAGGTAATTACTGTAACAAATGACCAGGCATATGAAACTGCACGTGAAGCAGCTAAAAAAGATGGTGTGCTAGGCGGAGTATCATCGGGTGCAGCTATTTATGCGGCTAATCAAGTTGCGAAAAAACTGGGTAAAGGTAAAAAGGTTTTAGCAGTTCTTCCAAGTAACGGTGAACGCTATTTATCGACACCACTTTACCAATTTGACGAAGAATAATTATTTAAAAGCGGTTATCTGATAAAAGATAATCGCTTTTTGTTTTTAAACGTAATATTATTTATTTATGATATAATAGTCATTTGAGAATAATGTTATTAAAAAAGGACGGATTTATATGAGTGAATGGTTAAGAACGAAAGTGAAGGACTTCCACTATTCGAAACAGACACTTATTATGGGCATACTGAATATAACTCCTGACTCCTTCTCGGATGGCGGGAACTATTCAACTGTGGAAAAAGCGGTTGAGCAGGCGAAGAGGATGGAACAGGACGGAGCGCATATCATTGATATTGGCGGGGAGTCAACAAGGCCGGGACACAAGGCTGTTTCCGAAAAAGAAGAGCTGGCGCGTGTTATACCCGTGATTGAAACATTATCTAATGAAGTTAATCTTCCAATTTCTATTGATACATATAAAGCAGAGGTTGCTAAACAGGCAGTGAACGCCGGTGCCTCTATTATTAATGATGTTTGGGGAGCTAAGCGGGAGCCGAAGATTGCAAAGGTTGCAGCAGAATACAATGTCCCGATTATTTTAATGCATAACAGGAAAGAAGCTGTCTATCAATCATTTGTGGAAGATATGCTTTCAGATGTAAAAGAAAGTGTTCAAATAGCTTTGGATGCAGGTGTGGACAGAAACAATATTATTCTTGATCCGGGAGTAGGTTTCGCCAAATCCTATGAGCAGAATATATTGGCAATGAAAAATTTAGATAAACTAAAACAGTTAGGTTATCCAGTATTGCTGGCAACATCAAGAAAATCTGTAATCGGACAGACATTGGATTTGCCAGTAGATCAAAGAGACGAAGGAACAGGCGCAACGGTTTGTTTTGGTATAAATAAAGGTGTAGAATTGGTTAGAGTACATAATGTAGAAATGACAGTGAGAATGGCTAAAATGATGGATGTACTGATTGGTAAGGGAAGTGATCTGAATGGATAAAATCTATCTTCATCAAATGATGTTCTACGGTTACCATGGTTTGTTTCCGG
The DNA here is from genome assembly GCF_900111195.1 of Gracilibacillus ureilyticus. Taxonomy (GTDB): domain Bacteria; phylum Bacillota; class Bacilli; order Bacillales; family Amphibacillaceae; genus Gracilibacillus; species Gracilibacillus ureilyticus. The sequence continues at coordinate 3,187 of NZ_FOGL01000025.1, read as the reverse complement.
AAGAGAGAAAGCTGGGGCAGCGATTTTCAGTCGACTTAACGATGGAACTTGATCTGGCAAAGGCCGGTAAGACGGATGAGATGAAATATTCCATCGACTATGGTGCAGTATACAAGACGGTCAAGGAAGTAATAGAAGGAAAAGCGGTAAACCTTGTAGAAACATTGGCAGAGAAGACAGCAGAGCAGTTATTCGGAAATTTCCCGTTATTACAAGCTTGTACAGTAAAGGTTTATAAACCTGATCCGCCTATTCCTGGTCATTACAAGTCTGTTGCGGTAGAAATTCACAGGGTGAGGCAATGATGAAACAAGTATTTATCGCGTTGGGTTCCAATATTGAACCAAGATTAGAATATATAGAGAAGGCTGAGCAGCAGTTAAAAAAGGATAATGAGTTGAAAATGATTTCTTCTTCATCTGTTTATGAGACAGAACCTGTCGGCTACACAGACCAGTCCGCTTTTCTGAACAAAGTAATAAAGGTAGAGACAACACTGGAGCCTGTTCAATTGTTGAATCTCTGTCAAAAAATCGAACTGGAATTAGGCAGAAAACGTGAGATAAGATGGGGTCCCAGAACGATAGACCTTGACATTTTATTATATAATCAAGAGAATATAAAAACAGACCGATTAACTTTACCACATCCTTTTATGCATGAAAGGGCGTTTGTGCTAATACCGTTAAGGGAAATCTCCCCAGATTTATTTTTACCGCATGTGAATAAACATATTTCTAATTTAATAGATGAATTAGCTCTTAAGGACAGAAAAGGAGTAGTCAAATGGCAACATCCAGGTGGGGGAATAGAATAAAGGCTTTTCGTAAATTGAAAGGCTATACCCAAATACAATTTGCGGAGGAGTTAGGCATCTCTGTTTCTCGGTTGGGTGATTTAGAACGGGGAAAGAAAGTGCCTAGTTTAGAACATCTAGAATCTATTGCACAACATTTAAACATTTCTGTAGAAGAATTAGAACCAAAGAAATAAGATAAGCGTTTAAATAATATACTAGTTGAGGTGACGATATAATGAGTGAAGAATTGAATGAGCAGATGCGGGTACGTCTGGAGAAGCTGGAGTCTTATAAAGAAAAAGGACTGGACCCTTTTGGTGATAAGTTTGCCCGCACACATTTGGCAGAAGACCTAAGGGAAGCATATGATCAATTTTCTAAAGAAGAGTTAGAGGAAAAAGCTATAGAGACTACTATAGCAGGAAGAATTATGACAAAGCGTGGAAAAGGTAAAGCGGGCTTCTCGCATATCCAGGACTTAAGCGGCCAAATCCAGCTTTACGTTAGAAAGGATACGGTAGGGGAAGATGCGTACGAGCTGTTTAAAACAGCTGACCTGGGAGATATTGTTGGTGTAACAGGAACAGTATTTAAAACAAACGTTGGTGAGCTCTCTATTAAAGCAAATCAATTTACTATATTGACAAAAGCACTGCGTCCACTTCCTGAAAAATTCCATGGTTTAAAAGACGTAGAGCAAAGATACCGTCAGCGTTATTTAGATCTTATAACAAATATTGAAAGTAAGGATACTTTCCTTATGAGAAGTAAGATCATCCAGTCAATGCGCAGATATTTAGATAATCTCGGATTCCTGGAGGTAGAGACACCAATGATGCACAGTATTGCAGGGGGAGCATCAGCACGTCCATTTATCACCCATCACAACGCACTTGATATACCTTTGTACATGCGTATTGCTATTGAGTTACATTTAAAACGTCTTATCGTCGGTGGAATGGAAAAGGTTTACGAGATAGGAAGAGTATTTCGTAATGAGGGTGTTTCAACAAGACATAATCCGGAATTCACGATGATTGAATTATACGAAGCATATGCAGATTACCATGATATTATGGAGTTAGTAGAAAATATGGTAGCCCATATCGCAAATGAAGTACTCGGATCAACTACGGTTAGCTATGGAGAATATGAAGTAAACTTGGAACCTAAATGGACAAGGTTGCATATGGTTGATGCAATTAAGGAACATACTGGTGTAGATTTTTGGAAGCAAATGACGGATGAAGAAGCTAAATCACTTGCTAAAGAGCATGGTATTGATATTGAAGATACAATGACTTATGGACATATTGTCAATGAATTCTTTGAGCAAAGGGTGGAGGAAAAGCTTATCCAGCCTACTTTTATCTATGGACATCCTGTAGCTATTTCGCCATTAGCTAAAAAGAATAAAGAAGATGAACGTTTTACTGATCGATTTGAATTATTTATTGTAGGTAGAGAACATGCGAATGCATTCTCTGAGCTTAATGATCCTATTGATCAAAGGGAGCGGTTTGAAGCGCAAGTGAAAGAAAAAGAGCAAGGAAATGACGAAGCTCATGAAATGGATGAAGATTTCCTTGAAGCTCTTGAGTATGGAATGCCGCCTACTGGAGGTCTGGGGATTGGAATCGACCGTTTAGTAATGTTGTTAACAAATGCACCATCTATTCGTGATGTATTACTATTCCCGCAAATGCGAAACAAATAAAGCTCCTGTTGGCGAGCTTATAAGGATACTTAGAGTTAAACCCCGCATTTAAAGCGGGGTTTTGTTTAATTATAAATATATAGGAAAAGATAGTGTTATAATAGAAGGATGAGAGGTGCAGAATTGCAGCTATTAAGAAGAAATGAAGAAAGGCTGAGCTAACTTTAATTATTTTAAAAAAGTTATTGACTTTAGTTAAGCGACCGTGGTATATTATTAAACGTCGCTGAAACAACACAGCACAACTTAATACTTCGTTTCAAATAACTTATAAAAAGTTATTGACATGAAGCTGGTGAGTTGATATAATATAAAAGCTGTCGCAAAAACGACAAATAAACATTGATCATTGAAAACTGAACAAAACAACCAGTATGAAAGAAAAGTAAGAATTAGCTAGCTTATAGAAGCGAGCAGATCAATTCGGCACATTCATGTGCAAGTTTTATTGAGAGTTTGATCTTGGCTCAGGACGAACGCTGGCGGCGTGCCTAATACATGCAAGTCGAGCGCGGGAAGCAAGAAGATCCCTTCGGGGTGATTCTTGTGGAACGAGCGGCGGACGGGTGAGTAACACGTGGGCAACCTGCCTGTAAGACTGGGATAACTCCGGGAAACCGGGGCTAATACCGGATAACACTTTTCCTCACATGAGGGAAAGTTGAAAGGTG
>NZ_FOGL01000028.1 GCF_900111195.1 Gracilibacillus ureilyticus | reverse complement strand
GGATAGCCTAATCATAACTGGCGGGTGCGCTGGTGTTCTTAGGAATCCCCCACTTCAAACAGTTCGCAAGAGCAGTTAAGTGGCGGGTAGTTCAACATATGTATTGTGTCACTGCTTCTAATAGTTTCTTTTGGGCTGTATAAGTGGTAATTGATAGAGAACAAAGACTAGATACCATAATTTTCTCTTCCTTAATTATAGCATATATATTTGATCATTTTGCTGATAGCAGGTCAGAATTGGAAGACAGGGATGAAACAGAAGCTTCACTTTCTAATAAGGCATCTTGGTTAAGTTACTGGATTCTAATGATCTGTTTGGGAATAATTCTATTTGCAGCGGAAGGAACGGGAATGCTTACAGAGCTAGAAAATATACCTTTGGTCATCTGTTTTTCGTTAAGCATAGTCATTTACCCGATGGTTCGGGCGATCATATTTTTAATAGAGCATAGGGAGTGATGACTTCATGATTAAATATTTGTCAATGTTATGTGCAGCCTTTCCCTATTAATTATCGTAATGAATCTATTTATCGATAAACACTATTATAGAAGGGGAACACAGTACAATAAGGGATGGCTTAATTCTCTCTGATGGGAAGGGGTTTTGAAAATGAAATATGACTTGCTGAGTAAATTTGATATGAACGTGCTTTACTTAATCAAAGATATTGATGGTTTTACACGGGATATTAGTCATCTGGTTTCAATGATGACATGGGCAAGGGCAACAACGCTTGAGACAGTTAACGGATTGTCAATGGAGCAGCTGGATTTTTTAGTCGATAAAAACAGTAACTCAATCGGTGCCTTACTTTCTCATGTTGCTGCAGTCGAGACACTTTACCAAGTAGTTACATTTGAAAACAGATATTTTAATGAGGAAGAAATGAAGCTCTGGGGAACAGGGCTGGAGCTCGGCGGAAAAGCAAGAAAGGAAATTATAGGTTATAGTATCGATCATTACTTAACCATATTAAAAGATGTTCGCCAAACTACATTAAACGGATTAAATGAGAGAAATGATGAGTGGCTCTATGAGGAAACGAACTGGTGGCGAGACAAACCTGCAAACAATTATTTTAAGTGGTTTCATGTTTATGAAGATGAGATTAACCATCGAGGGCAAATGAGAGTGATAAAAAAACTTTGTAACAACTAAAGAATCTCATCTGATTTGGTCCGCAATACTTTTTTGCCCCAAAAATATATTAAACTGTAAAAGGAACAAAATGAATGGAAGAGTCCATCCATTCTATTCCTAAACTGTTTCCGGTTGTATAGTCAAACTGAGCCATGCGTCTTAAACTTTCAGGACTTTTATGGAATCAGCTAATTTACGGGCGAAATCTTCCGGTTTTTCAACAGATTGGACGTGCAAATATTTGATGCTAGGCTCTGCAAATAACCAGTGATTATGCAATGCTGTTATGGTTAGATCGTTTTTCCCCAGGGCTCTTGTAAAATCAGGGATTTCTTCAGGAAGTAAAACAATTTCCGCATGGTTTAAGGCTGTGCCATCTTCTTCTAGTGCTTCAAAATGGATTTCCATGCTTAATTCACTTTTAAATGGACGGCCTTGAACGGTTACATCTAAATCTCTTTCCTTCTCTACCGCACCCATGCCGTCCTCAGTAGAAACTTCTGCATCAAGTATTTCTCCGAATTTTTGTGCGATACTTTCTAGATCTGCCATTTTATCAGCTCCTATTTAAGTCTTATAAATCATTTCCTCACAAATTCAATTGATAAACATCTTCTTCCAGAAAATTCTCTTCCTAAGTGTTCGGATTCGGTGAAGTGAAATGATGGTAATTTCCAGACAGACAATTTGTATGAAAAAATGCAGGTAATTTAATGGAAGTTATGTTAAAATGGCATTATAAAAATTTACCATTTCTTACTAAGTGAGGAGGTAGGAATTTGAAGAGAGCTACAGTTCTATTAATCTTGCTCGTATTGATACTTTCCGCATGTAGTGATACTGAAAATGTCCAGGCAGACAACAATCTGTCCGTAGAAGAAAATGTCAGACTTGAAATAGAGAGTGCGTTGATGAAAATTGTGGAGACTCCATCTTCGTCATCTAATCCTTCTGATTATGTAAAAGCAAGTCAAGAAGAATATGACTATATTGTAGGGCTAGGAAACAATGGGTTGAATTACACTCTTAATAAATTTAGTATTTCAGAAAGTGATGGATTAACAGAATATGTGATGGCAATGGCTTGTGCGGAAATCTTGGGTGATTTAAACCCAGTTAAAGAATGGGACACAGGGAGAACCTGGTATAATAAATACGTTTCATTACCAGCGGGTTAATTAATGAAAGAAATGGAATGCTGCAAATCTTTTCTTTAAAATTCCCGTTGTTCTTCAATTTTTAGCATTTCTTCATCTATAATTTCGACTAATTCCTGATTGCTGAACATATAAAGAACAACCTCTTTGTCATCATCTTCCATATGGATTTCAGCCTGAATCCGTATTTTTGCTGGCTGTCCTTTAAATTTTACATCAAAGGTTCCGATTTCTTTTACTTCGTTGTCTTCTTTCATTGTGTTAATTTCAGATTGTATAGTAATGATTTCGTCTGTTTTAAAACCAGAATCCAGTACAGTGGAGGATAAATGATTTAAAAAAGGTTCTACTTCCTCGATATCAAAATTCATACCTGCTGCTAATGGTGCTTCTTTAAAACATTTCTTCTTGTAAAACATAACTGCTCACCTTCAATTTTTTCGTATAGTCTGCGTGAACATAAATATTATTATTCTGAACTATTCTATCAATTATTAATGGGAATTTTTTCTATAGGAACTTCGAAATGGGATGGAGGGATTTTCAGTGAATCGATTATTCGGCATTTTAATAATAAGTTTAACATTACTAACATGTGGGATTATCTGGCAATTACCTACAAGTCCCGGACTGTCTGAAGGGACAATTATATTAGTTGGAATAACTTTATTGATAGGCTTTTCATTGGCTATTCCAGGAGATGAAACAGAAAACCGGGAAGAGTCCTATCTGTCTGACGAAGAAATTGAAAAAGAACTGGAAGAGAATTTAAAATAAAATGGTTAATTGTCAGGTAAAAATATCGAGTTACATTAACATAGAAAACATTTAAAAAAATTCAGAACAAACGTTTGCTTTTTGATTTAAAGTGTTGTATACTATCCTAGAAGGGGAAAGAAAAAATCAACGGGTCAATTTGTAAGAAGATTAATGAAACCCTCTTGTTAAAACACCTCTGATCATTCCAACACTAACTGATACGCTTTCCGTTCTCCATCAGCAAATCCAAAATGAATCATACCTCTATAGCAAAATCCTGCACTAAAAATAACTTTTTCCATAATAACATTTTCGGGATATGTATCAATTCGGATATCTAAATATTCCAGGTTTCGGGCTAAAACAATTAAATCATGGATCAATATTTTCGCCAATCCCTTGCCACGCACATTTCTATCCACTGCAATACGGTGGATCGCCACATAATTTTTTGAACTGTATTGCCAACTACCCTGATTAATATTTTCATAGGCATGATCCGGTCCTGGCACCAGTACACCATAACCCACAACATTCTGATCATCCACTAAAACATAAGCATATCCATTAATAATATCGGCTTGCACTGTCTCACCATTCGGCCCTTGGCCATTTTGCCACTGTGGCAGACCTTGATCTCTTAAATAAGCAATGCCTTCCTCGAGTATTTTCATAATGGCATCCATGTCTGTTGAACGAGCTTTTCGTGTATATATCGTCATTTCCTGTCCCCCGCAATCCTGTTCTGTTTTTTTATCATGCCAAACATGTGGATATGTTGCAAGGAATTATATTTTGGTATACTAAGAATATTTTTAAAATACTTAAAATATAAGGTGGGACAGTTATGGAAAAAACAGATTATGAATGGGTAAAACAAACAAGAAAGATATTATTGGATCAATGCAAGCAATTGAATGAAAATGAATTAACTAAAGAATTCGGTTTTGGCTTTCATAGTATAAAAGATTCTCTCATCCATATTGCTGGTTGTTATCATGCTTGGCTCGGCTCTTTTGTCCTGTCGGGAACCTCTTCGCCCTTATTATCTAAGGAAGAAATTAGAATGATGGAGATAAGGGATATAGAACAGTATTTTCAGCAAGCAGATATTTACGTAGATAAAGTTTTGGAAAAATCATCCGATCAATGGAATGAAGTGATGGAAAAAAACCTTCATGGAAAACTGGCGGAGAGAAGATAAGGAAAACACCGCATCAGTTATTAACACATTCGATAACACATGAATTCCATCATAAAGGGCAAATCGCAGTAATGCTTCGACTGCTCGGACATACACCTGAAAATACAGACGTTTTAAGACTTACATAGCAGGTGTGACTAACATCGTGAGAAGGAATTAGCTACTTCGAGAAATTATTGAATTATTGCATTTTGTTGCAAATACAACAAAAATCGAATATCATTATATTAGAAGTATTTGTTGCAACTGCAACAATATTCGAAAGGGGTTAATTAATGAGTGATATTCTTCGAGAGATCGGTATGATTGCAAGGGCGCTCGATTCAATAAGTAATATAGAATTCAAAGAATATGATCTTACAAAAGGACAGTATTTGTATATTGTACGGATCTGTGAACATCCGGGCATTATTCAGGAAAAGTTAGCGGAAATGATTAAGGTTGACCGAACTACCGCTGCACGTGCGATAAAAAAACTTGAACTACATGGATTTATTGAGAAAAAAGCAGATGAAAACAACAAGAAAATTAAAAAAATATATCCTACAGTAAAAGGGGAAAGTATCTATCCTTTTATAAAAAGAGAAAATGATCATTCGAATCATATGGCGCTAAAAGGATTTACTGAGACAGAAGCAGAAACCCTTTATTATCTCCTTCAAAGAGTCAGAGGAAATATTGATAAAGAATGGGAATTTGTGAAAAAAGGAAACAAGAGAAAGTACTAAGCAAACAAAGGAGCACTTTAACACAATGACAATAGTTATGAAAACTTGCACAATGGATGATTTATCAGCACTAAAGGAAATTAGTACTCAAACATTTAAAGAGACATTTCAGCACCAGAATTCTCCTGAAAATATGAATGCCTATCTGGAGAAAGCTTTTAACACGGAGCAACTGAAAAAGGAATTAGCCAATCACTTTTCTCAATTCTTTTTTCTGTACATCAATGATGAAGTAGCTGGGTATGTAAAGATCAACAGAAGTACTGCTCAATCGGAAAATATGGGTGATGAATCACTCGAGGTGGAAAGAATCTATGTGAAAAGTAATTTTCAGAAGCAGGGTCTTGGAAAATATATGTTGAACAAAGTAATGGAAATGGCCATAGAAGAACACAAAGAGAAGATCTGGCTGGGAGTGTGGGAAAAAAACGAAAATGCCATTGCTTTTTATAAAAAAATGGGGTTTGTTCAAACAGGTATGCATTCTTTCTTTATGGGAACGGAAGAGCAATTTGACTATATTATGACCAAAACACTGATTAATTAAAGGAGAACCTGTACATCTCAAGTTCTCCTGATATTAACGCCATTTACTTAATAAAAGATAGACATAAAAATCACATGGATAAAAAAATCTGCTGCCATATGGGAAATGATCGCATATTCCAATCCCTTTTTCCAATATAAGTATCCGAACCATAATCCTAAAAGTCCGTTCAAAACGATTGCTCTTAAAACGATAACTGCAGACAACTCACCAAAGACTGCGATCGTTGCAGGTAAATGTCCGAGACCGAATAATATGGCGGTAAGGAATATGGCAAAATAGTAGACACCGTTAGGAATATTTTCTTTCTTGATCATTTTGGCAATGAGCCAGACAATTAGGGTCATACCAAATAGCCGCAGCAGCAACTCTTCCGTAATTCCACCATAAAACATGGCAAGCAAACCTTGCCACCAGATAGTTACAGGATTTTCACCATCAGGTAGATCTATAAATGGCGAAAAAACAAACAGATCAAGCAGAATAGTAGCGAGTGATCCGATAAATGCACCGACAATGCCTAGCAAAATCCACTTTTTTGAGATGGGTGGAATTCTCCTTTCGTAAACAATCCCTTCCAGTATCGGTGCAGCCAATCCAGCTCCACGCTGAAGTCTCACACCGATTAAAACAAGGAAAAATAACAGAAAGGACTGAAAAGCAGCATTCACTGCCACAACTACTGGTACAGGCATTGCTTCCATACCAGATTGATAGAAATCATCGTTCATCATTGATGTCATCTGGTAAGGAATGATCGCAGCGATACCTAGTATTCCTAAGATTGTTAGTAAAAGAGTTAATTTTATTTTCCACTTTCTGATCATTCTATCACTCCGTTTCGTTATGTAATTTGCATCAGAATTCATGGATATACAGGTAAGAATAGTGTATCATATTTTTTATGATTGGTAATTAATTCCCTTTTCATTTATTAAAGGATATTTTTTTGCAAATAGGGAGGGTGCATAATTGTTTATTAGCAGAGCATTAATTTTACTAGGATTTGTATTTGTCAGCTTTAGTACAGTCTTATTAGTTATGGGTTTTTTTGCCGATAACGCTGATCCTATATTGCCGTTGTTTGCATTACTTAACGGCCTGATAGCAATGGGAACGGGTGATATTCTAATAGAACTGAAACAGAAAAACAAGCCGTTGGAGTAAAAATAATTAGCAAATAACTTGAAAACATATGATAAAGTATAGATAACTAGCAGAAAAATATACTCCATAGATGAAAGCGCATAATTAAAAGATCCGCGCTTTTCTTACAAGATCTTTTAAGGAATCTAGGGGGAAGAAGTATGAAAAGAAACATCCACATTTTAGGGGCTTCGGGAGCGGGCACCACAACCCTTGGTGCTTCTTTATCCAAGGTTTTGCCACACAGACATCTTGACACAGATGATTACTTTTGGATAAACAAATTTACCAAACAAAGGCAAGCGGCTGAAAGAAGAACAATGCTTGAGAATGATTTATCCGAGAATGAAAACTGGCTGCTGTCTGGGGCTGTATGTGGCTGGGGTGATGATCTGAAAAATTATTTTGATCTCGTTATTTTCTTATGGATTCCGCAAAATATCAGAATGGGAAGGCTTAAACAGAGAGAATATGAAAGATACGGGGAAGAAATTTTCCCGGGCGGGAGCAAATATGAACAATCAAAAACATTCCTCGAGTGGGCAGCTTTATATGACAGTGCCGGAATGGAAGTAAGGAGCAGAGTTCTGCATGAAGATTGGATGGCAGGTCTTACATGTCCTATCTTAAAAATTGAGGGAGATTATTCTGTAAGTGAGCGTGTCGATTTTGTTCTCGATTATTTACATTCATGCTAAGCATAGTGATCTAAGTTGCAGTATAAAAAAAGGAGTATAAAAGAATGAAAAAACTGGATATTTTGAATGGTGGATATGTTATTTTACAGGACTTTATGGGATCGGATTTGTCTGTAACCAATTCAGCAAGGGTGTCTTACAATAAGAAAAAGGATGCGCTTGATGAAAAAGATACAAAGCTGATTGATTTTTTAGCAAGGGAAGGACATACAAGCCCGTTCAGACATACTTCTATCCAATTTGAGGTGTATGTACCTCTATATGTTGCCCGTCAACATTGGAAGCATATTATTGGCTCAGGATTTCAGGACCCGTTTGTTGCCTGGAATGAATCCTCCCGCCGCTATATTACTGAAGAACCAAACTTTTTCATTCCTGAAGCAGATCAATGGCGATCAAAACCGGACAACTCCAAGCAAGGTTCAGGAGAAACACTTAGTGAAGCGCAAGGAATTGTTCTGACTGAAAAACTGAAGAAATACATAACTGAAGGGGAACGGTTTTATGAGGAAGCGATGGAAGAAGGGGTGGCACCGGAACAGGCCCGGTTATTTCTTCCTGCATACTCGATGTTTGTAAGATATTACTGGACAGGCTCCCTGCAAGGTGTGGCTCACTTTCTTAAATTGAGACTTCCAGAAGATGCACAATATGAAATTAGGGTGCTGGCTGAAGCGGTGAAGGAGTTAACTCAGGAGAAATTTCCTTTGTCACTTGGGGCTCTCTTAAAATATTCGAAGTAAAATTGGAGGAGATTTCATTGACTACAATAGAAGATTTTATGAAACTTGATATCCGTATCGGAACAATCAGAAAAGCAGAAGAGTTTCCTCAAGCGCGTAAACCTGCCATTAAATTAGAGATTGATTTTGGGGAATTGGGTATCAAGCAATCATCTGCCCAAATCACCAAAAGATATCAGCCGGAAATACTTATTGGCAGACAAGTCGCTGCAGTCGTTAACTTCCCACCAAGAAGAATCGCAGGTTTTAAATCAGAAGTGTTAGTCATCGGCGGTGTCCCGGGAGATGGGGATGTCGTTCTGTTAAGGCCAGACGAACCAGTTGAGAACGGGACAAAAGTAGAATAGGTGAAGCAATTCCATAATGAAGATACCGGTAAAAAATTGCACCCATTGAAACCTTTTTCATTTTACATCGTATGAAATATTACAAATGTAATCTTAAAGTTTCTATTCATCCCACCATTTTTCACGGGAAAGAAAAATAATATGAGATTTTATAGAAAGGGTTTTTGCGATGTATCTTTATTTATGGATTGTGTTTGCAGGGTTAATTTTATTAACGGCCTTCCCGTTAATATCACCAAAAAACAGAACAAAATGGAAAATCAGCCAAGCGATTATTGTCACCTGTTCGGTCATCCTGGCGGTTTTTGTAATTGAATTTTTACAAATCCCTCCATTCTTGCCGATTATATTCGTCGTCATCGTTAGCTTCCTCACAGATAGATCCACCTACACGAAAACAGGACTGATTATTACTGGAACAGTAGTAATCCTGCTTGGAGCGGGTGCTTATTATTTGTTTCATGATGACCCGGATTATGTCGAAAACTATATGGAAGACCACCCTGATTTAGCGTCACTCCATGTGAGTGTTGATGGGGAAACAGTTATCAGCCAGCAAGGGGAGGAGAAACGCCCGCTAGCAAGTGTTGTAAAGACAATTATCGCTATCGAATTTGCCAATCAGGTGGCAGAGGGGGCGATTGATCCGGAGGAACCCATCTCGCTTTCTGAACTGGATAAATTTTATCTAGCTAATACGGATGGTGGAGCGCATCCTGCCTGGCTGGAAGATATGAAAGCCAATAATAAAATAACCAACGACCAAGTGACCTTACATGAAGTTGCGAAAGGTATGATTCAATACAGTTCCAATGCCAACACGGATTTTCTTTTGGGAAAATTGGGAGCAGATTCTGTTAACAGAGTAATAGAAACATTAGAGTTGGAGCAGCATGATCCGGTATACCCGCTCGTCTCTGCATTATTGGCTTCCCCTTATTTAAATGATCAGCATGACGGGAACCTGAGTGATCGTGAACTAGAGGAAATGCTCCTGGATATGACAATGGAAGAGTATAGAGAACTGGTCTGGGAGATACATGAAAAATTAAATAATGATGAGGCAGACTTTTTCGATGAGAGTCCTTCCGTTTCGATGGACTTACAGAGAATCTGGTCCGATCGGCTGCCGAATGCGAGCGCAGAAGATTATGCTAAAGTAATGGCTGCCATTTCCAATAATACGGCAACAATCCCCGGGGGTGAAGAAATCCTCCGTGAACTAATGGAATGGCCGATGGAAGTGCATGAATCCAACAGGGAAAAGTATGCTCACCTCGGGGCAAAGGGCGGTTCTACAGCTTTTGTCTTAAACCAGGCGCTTTACGCAGAAGATCATAACGGGAAAAAAGTTGAGCTGATTATCTTCACAGAAGGATTTTCTTTTATTGAGCAGATAAAAATGAACCAAAACATGAATTCCTATATGCAGAAAGTGCTTGAAGAACATTTTTAAACACTTTTTGCGATAAGATTCATTAATAGATAAACAGTATAAATCCCTAAATAAGCTCCAGTAATCAAGAAAAAGGGATTCAGAAAAAGGCCATGGATGTTTGTCATAAACACCGTATTATCTCGAATGATCTGATAAACGCTGATAGAAGCAATATTCCCAAAGATTAAAAGTGCCACAAGTCCAGCAGCATGAAAGACTGTTCGCATCCTGGCCCACTTTTTTTGAATGAGAAACATGAGAGTAGGAGCAACAATACTTCCGACAATAAGCAGATAACTCACCTTATACCTCCTCTCATACTATTTAAAGATTATAACCGAAAAGGAATCAAGCTAAACGGTTCTGTTAAAATTAGAGGAGGAAAACAATGAGCCTGCCGAAAATAGTTGAAACTGTTCTTGATGATTACCTTGACCTTGTTGATCAGCATTTTCCTGACATAGTGAAAGGGATATTTATCCATGGTTCTATTGCCCTTGATGCATATGTGGATGATTCCAGTGATATTGACTTTATCACGGTAATTAACCAACCGCTAACAGAGATAGATGCAGAGACTTTATTTGCCATACATACGGTTATAAGGGAGAAATATCCGAAGCCAGAATTGGACGGAGTATATATTCAATCGCCCGATTTCTCGAAACTATCTGTGAATGACAGGGGAAAATATTTTTACTATAACAGTGAAAAATTACTCTTTGGTGAATATTTTAATTTTAACCCTGTCACATGGTGGATCTTGAATAATAAAGGAATTACTATATTAGGAAATGAGCCTGAAGCATGGAGTCCCGACATTCAAGTAGACGAGTTAACTCGATATGTCCGGGATAATATGAACAGTTATTGGAAAAATTATGTGAGTAAAGCTGAACAATCCTTCGAAAAATTAGTTCATCTTCCAACAGAGGAAATTGATTTCCAAATCGAATGGACAGTTCTTGGATTGCTGCGCCAGTTTTATACATTAAATGAGTATGATATTATTTCCAAGCTGGGCGCGGGAAAGTACGGACTGCAGCAGCTACCTGCCGAATGGCATTTAGTAATTAAGGAAGCGATCCGTATTCGAAAAGGATCAAGAAAAGCAATATTTAACTCAGATAGAGAGCGGGTAGAACAAACAATAAACCTCGCCAAATACATAATGATAGAGTGTAATAAATTGGAAAATAATGTATCATAAGTGTGATAAAAATTAGGAGGGAACAAGATGCCGAATAAGTTGTCAGCAGAGCAGCAGGACGAAATACTGCAAATTTTGAAAGCGCGATTTGAAAAGAATAGGCACCGTCACCAGGAGATGGAATGGGAGAAAGTTGAATCGAAGCTTACGTCCAATCCGGAGAAGCTCTGGTCGCTTAATGAAATGGAAAAAACAGGCGGTGAGCCGGACGTGGTGGTGCTTGAACAAGATAAAGATGCATGCATTTTTTATGATTGTTCCGCAGAAAGTCCGAAGGGGCGCAGAAGTGTATGTTATGACAGAGCAGCACTGGAATCTAGGAAAAAACACAAACCGGAAAACAGCGCAGTGGATATGGCTGCAGACATGGGAATTGAGATGTTAACAGAAGAACAATACCGGGCATTGCAGGAAGTGGAGAATTTTGATAAGAAAACGTCAAGCTGGGTACAGACCCCTTCTGATATTAGAGAACTTGGCGGCGCGCTTTTTTGTGACTATCGTTTCGGACATGTCTTCGTCTATCACAATGGAGCAGAATCTTACTATGGAGTAAGAGGATTCCGTGGTATGTTGAGAGTATAGGTACTTGATATTTTGCACCCAAAGTAATCATCGACTGTTAAGATATAATTAGATAAAAATGGAAAGGAATGAATGATGCGCAGATATCAATATTTTAACCCAGAGCAACTTAAAACAGGAGGGAAAGTATTGATGAAAAAATTTTATTCAAAACGCTTGTACTTAAGACAAATGGACAAAGCAGATGCACCGGAATTACTGAAAATATGGTCAGACCCTGAAGTGACTAAATATATGAACATAAACCGTTTCTCGAGTGAAA
The DNA here is from genome assembly GCF_900111195.1 of Gracilibacillus ureilyticus. GTDB lineage: Bacteria > Bacillota > Bacilli > Bacillales > Amphibacillaceae > Gracilibacillus > Gracilibacillus ureilyticus. The sequence continues at coordinate 16,705 of NZ_FOGL01000028.1, read as the reverse complement.
AAGAAGCAATCGATATGATAAATTTTTTGAATGAACTAGCTGAAGAGAAAAAGGCGATCCGTTATTCTATTTTCTCAAAACAAACGAATGAACTAATCGGCTCATGCGGTTTCAATTCTCTGGATGAAGAAAATCGAAAAACAGAAATAGGTTATGATCTGGCAAAAGCCCACTGGGGAAAAGGGTATGCCTCTGAGGCCATCACTATTTTACTTGAAACAGCATTTGAAACGCTAGAGTTTCATAGAGTGGAAGCAAAGGTCGAACCAGAGAATGTAAATTCGATAAAAGTTTTGGAAAAACTGAACTTTACCTATGAAGGAAGACTTAGACAAGCAGAAATATCAAAAGGTAGATTTGTTGATTTGAAGCTTTATTCGAAACTTAGAACGGATTAAATTAAGATGACGGTTCCTATCGTGTGAGAAGGGACCGTCAAAATTGCCTAATGCAGGAATAATGCAGTTCCAACATCAATGCCTTACCAAAAGCTTCTGACTCTAAAGAATAAGTAGGTTTGATCATCACAAGAGCACCACCCCATCCTGTTTCTGAAGAATAAAAGTTGTTTAACTATCAATGCAACCCTATATCAACCAATGAATGATGAGTAAATCATCAGGGATTACGGTAGGCAGTAAACAAAAGTGGAAGCGAGTAACTTAGGGGGGATAAGTTGAAAAACAAATTATCATCTCTTTTCTATTATATTACGGCAATTATCTGCACCTAATATTTCCAAATTTTCATCTTGCTCTGGGTAGGATCCATCCGTTTTACTGCAGCAGATAGCGCACCTGGAGATATAAGTGAGGGGGAGAAACTATTTTATGTTATTGGTGCCCCGATCCTTTATTTTATTTTCCTGACGATCTTATTTTTCCTGTACAGCTACCTGCTCGTTATATTTCGTATAAAATTGAAGCCGCTGATCCCCATCCTATTTAACGGAGTGGTAGCCATTTATTTAATAGTTTATTTTACTTATCAAATATTTACTTAACGACTAAATTGGAGGGAAAATATGAGCAGTATTTTTACCATTGATTGTGGAGAAATCATCTTAAGAGAATTTCTGGAAGAAGATGTGGAGGCAATCTATCAAATCACCTCACAGCCGGAAGTCTATGAATTTTTGCCAGACTGGAGTTCTACAAGAGAACAGAGATTAGACTGGCTAACCAATTATGAGATTCCATCGAACAGAGCCTTTCTGAAGACACTGCCTCATATTTCAGACCAAAACTATTTGAAGCTAGGAATCATTTTAAAACGCACAAATGAGTTTATCGGGTTTTGCACTACAGGCATAAAAGAAGAGTTGAACGAACCAAACCGGGAAATTGCTTATGCTATATCCAGGCACTATAGAAATAAAGGCTATGCAACGAAAGCGGTAACAGGACTGATCAATTTTTTATTCACGAAAACGGATGTGGAATTATTAAATGCAGTTGTACTTCCCAATAATAAAAGCTCCAACAAAGTGATTTTGAAAAACAATTTCCGCCCTTGTGGAAATATGGAGATCACTGGCGATCAGTATGACCACTTTATTTTGAAAAAAGAGGAGTGGATGCGGCATGGAAGTAAACGAAATTTTACAAATGAATAAAGAGAGCTGGGAGAAATCTGCAGAACGTTTTTTTGGGAGAGCAGCTTTACCGGAATATGGGCCACTTGCTCCCAGGGAGGATCAGCTCAATCTGCTGGGAAATATCTCTAATAAAACCGTCCTGGATATCGGTTGTGGCAGCGGCCATTCCCTGAAATATATGGCGATAAATGGTGCAAGAGAACTTTGGGGATTGGATCTGTCTACTAAACAAATAGAAACGGCTACCAGTTTATTGCACGATCAGCCAGTCCCTGTATCGTTATTTGAATCAGCAATGGAAGAGGATCCTGGCTTGCCGGAAAATTATTTTGACATCGTTTACTCTGTCTATGCAATCGGCTGGACATGGGATTTAAAACAGACCTTTTCCAATATCTCCTGCTATTTAAAGAAAGACGGCATCTTTATCTTCAGCTGGGAGCACCCGATTCATGATCGTTTAAGCTATAAGGATTCAGAATATATTTTCCAAAAATCTTATGTAAAAGAAGGACCGGAGCTGAATGAGGCGTGGAACAATACGGCAGTTACGTATCAGCGGAAATTTAGTACATATATAAACACACTAATTGAAACCGGATTCTCGGTTGAGAAGATAATCGATGATGTAGTATTACCAGAGAGCATAACGGACGATCCAGCTAAATGGTATTCTGCCCAGAAAGCGCAGCTGGTTCCAGCTACATTCATTGTAAAAGCAAAAAAACGCTAATTATAAAAAAGGAGAAATAATATATGAAGGAATTCTACTTTGATTTTCCTGTTACAGAAAAGGTTTATAAGACAGTCCACAGAGATTTGAAATTGTACATATTTGAGCCGGATAAAGATAAACACGACAGACCGGCAATCCTGTTTTTTAATGGAGGAAGTTTTCTTAAAAATCCCAAAACTCCAGATCAGTTCCAGCATCAAGCGGCATACTTAGCATCAAAAGGAATGGTTTCTATTTGTGTCGATTACCGTAACGGATCTGATGAAAGATTTTTGCCAACACAGGCAATTGCTGATGTGAAGTCTGCAGTCAGATGGGTAAGAAAAAATGCAACTGAACTGGGGATCGACCAATCGAAAATCGTTATATGCGGGTCATCTGCAGGTGGGTATATAACCGTTTCTTCCATCATGTTCGACGAACTAAATGATGACCCCGATTATAGTAATCAAAATAAAGATCATATCCCTAGTTATGCAATTATATTTGCTGCAGGGATGGACGGTGTGGATATTATGAGAAGGAGGTATCCCGAGCTGCTTGGCCGTGCAGAAGAACTTTCGCCAATCCTTCATGTTCCGAAAAAATTCCCACAGACATTATGGATTTGCGGTACAGGTGATGACCTATATGATCAAAACAGCGATTTTATCCAGCGTATGAATAACGCGGGTAATAAGATTAGACTCAAAACATATGAAGGAATGGAACACGGCTTTTTCAATTACGGAAAACATAATAATAAATACTATCAGTTAACATTAGAGGAAATGGATCGATATTTACAAGAATTGCAGTTGATCTAGCATAAAAAGCGGGTGAAAGAATGGAAAAGAGAATGGAACAGATCATTAAATTTCTAGGTGAGATTGATAAATTTAAATCGATTGAAAGGCGAACAAGAGTCGGTAATGCTGAACGTCATGAAAATGATGCAGAGCATACTTGGCATATGTGTATGTTTGCACTTTTACTGCACACAGAGATTGATGGAAAAATAAATTTGGAACGTGCATTGAAATTAATTCTGATCCATGATCTTGCTGAGATATATGCCGGGGATACATATGCTCATGATCCTGTCGCTAGACAAGATAAGAGACAAAGAGAAGAACTTGCAGCAGAGCAGTTATTTCAGAAATTGCCGGAAGACATAGAAAAAGAATTGCATGAATTATGGGAAGAATATGAAGCAAACGAGACGATAGAAGCTCAGTTTGTTCAAGCGATAGATAAAATGCAGGCACTCTCACAAAATGTATTAACTAATGGGAAGGTTTGGAAGGAAAACATGGTACAAGCTGATCAAATTTTCCGATATAACGAAGAATGGAGCAATCAGAGTCCGCGATACAAGGATATTTTTGAATATCTATGGACTAAAGCTGAGAGGGGAAATATGTTTCCAGCAAAGAAGGGATGAAGAAAATGAAACGAGTGGATGTTGTATATTCATTAATATATGATGCAACAAATGATAAAGTTTTAGTTGTGAAAAATATCAAGCACAATAGCTGGTCTCTTCCGGGTGGCTCCGTTGAACCTGGTGAGACATTGGCAGAGGCAGCAATACGCGAGGCGAAAGAGGAAACCGGACTTACAGTGGAAGTGGGGGAGATCGTTTCTGTTAATGAAGCATTCATGATAAATCACGATAACCATGCACTCTTCATTACATTTAGGGCGAATATATTAGATAGTGAAATCAAGATCCAAGACACAGATACCGTCGAAGAAGTGAAATGGGTCGATTTAGAAACGGCAAATCAGATGATGCCATACTATGAAACTGGTGTAAGATTTTTACTCAACCAGTCAGCTCCATACCAATTGGAAGGGAAAGTGGAGTAGAACTATCCCCTCTCCCTTTCCTTGAAATTCTCAGCTTCCTTCTCTTTTTTGTAATAATATAATCCGAAACACCCTAGCACTACAAAGAATACAAAAAACAAAGATCCCATTCCAACAGGTATGAGGAAAACATGCTCATCTGGTAAAGACCATGGTCCCGCTTTCGGTTTTCTCAAATAGATTACTTGTAAAAAGGAAAACAGTGCGATGAACAGGGCACCTGTAAAGGGTACCAAATACCAGGATCTCTTTGCCTTTTTCCTCATCATTCCATCACTCCAGGTTTAATAATTTTACAAGGCTCACCATCATTAATCCGCAGTACCTTCCACCTTAATCAATGTCATCTGGCTCTGATTAAACAGCCGTACTGGCACAGCACTTGTTCCAATCCCACTGTCAATATACAATTGCTGGTTATCTTTTAAAGTAAATAATCCTTTATCATATTTCGGAAAAAATCCCTGATCTGGAGCAACAAGTGCACCAATTAACGGGAAACGAATCTGACCGCCATGAGTATGTCCGCTCAAAATTAAATCAATTTCGTCAGGGTAATTTGTTTCGATCATGTCAGGCGCATGTGACAACAGGACGGTAAAATACTGATCACTTAACCCGTCGATCGCTTCATCAAGCTTATCATGTTCTGTCGATGGATCTGCAACACCTGCCATTTGAATCGTTTTCCCGTGAACGTCTAACACCTGGTTCTCGTTATCTATTATTTGGACATCTCGCTCACTTAACCCTTCAAAAAACTGCTCCCTTAAAGGGTTATCCCATTCATGATTGCCTGATACATAAAAAGTTTGGGGATTCATGTTAGCTAATAGATCAGCAAGATAAAACATATCATCCAGATTATCTGTATTACGATCAATGAGATCTCCTGTTAACACAATGATATCCGGGTTCAATTCAAAGACTTCTTCCAACAATTCATCATTCTGTTCGCCAAAAACTTTATTATGAACATCACTAATTTGTAAAATAGTTAGTGACTGATCTTTTGCCAGTTTTTCCGTTTCAACTGTAATCGTTTCTACTTTAAAAAAGTTAGTATCAAAATAAATCTTCCCACTACCTAACAAAAGAAGCAGTAGTATACCAATGAAAATAACATTCTTTTTTCTCATTCCGCTTACCTCATTCTTTCTGTAATATTCATATGTTAACATAAAATGGTATAATTGTAATGAACTCAATCAGCTAAAAAAAGAGGGGTGACAAATGGGAATTCAGTACAGGGAATATGGAGACAAAACAGCGCCTGCTTTTTTATTTATCCATGGGGGCGGGGTTAGTGGCTGGATGTGGGATCAACAAATTGAACATTTCAGCAATTACCATTGTATTATCCCAAACCTGCCGGAGCATGGCTTAGCTAATAATGATGTAATTTTCTCGATTGAATCAAGTGCTAAATCGTTAATTGCATTAATTGAAGAAAAGGCACAGAACAAAGAAGTGATCGTTACGGGATTTTCGCTTGGTGCCCAAGTCCTCGTTCAAATGCTCAGCGAGAAACCTGACTTAATTGATATGGCAATTATCAACAGTGCCTTAGTTAGACCGAATCCAACTTTGATAAAGTGGATGGAGCCAATGATTCGTTGGACATTTCCTTTAATAAAGAATAGACGTTTTGCCAAATTACAAGCCAAAACACTATATATTAAGGAGAATAACTTCGAAAAGTATTATAAAGAAAGCTGTCAAATCAGTCGTGAGACATTAATTCGGGTTCTGAAAGAAAACATGGCTTTCAAAATTCCGGATAACTTTCATCAGGTAGAGACCAGAATGCTGATAACGGTTGGGCAAAAAGAAAAATCCATAATGAAAAAATCTGCACAAGATTTAGTAGCAGCTAACAAAAACTGTACTGGCATCGTCCTGAAGCATATTGGTCATGGCGTTTCACTTGCAAATCCTGAAGTCTTCCATCAAATTGTTGAAAGCTGGCTGGAAAAAAATGAATTATCCGGCGTAAAAGAGGCTGTCACATACATTAAATCTTAAGAGAATAATAGATAAATAGAAAAGGAGCTAAGCCGATGATCCTAGTCAGTGCCTGTCTGGCGGGCCATAATGTCCGTTATGACGGAAGCCATCAGCTTGATGATTCGATTAGAAAATTAACAGAAGAAGGAAAAGCAGTCACCGTCTGTCCAGAATTAGCCGGTGGATTTTCAACCCCACGCGAACCTGCAGAAATCCTTGGCGGGAGTGGAGAAGACGTCCTTGATGGTAAAGCAAAAGTGATAGAAAAGTCTGGTAGAGATGTGACAGAACTTTACATAAAAGGTGCCGAGCATACATTAGAAAAAGCACAGAGATTACAGGCGACAACAGTTGTGCTAAAAGAAAACAGCCCCTCCTGTGGAAGTTCCCTAATTTATAATGGCGAATTTTCCGGGCAAAAAATTGCAGGCAATGGTGTAACAACAGCCTTGCTAAAAAGAAACGGTATTCAGGTAATCTCGGAAACTCAATTTGCGGAAAGGGTGAGTTCTTATCATTTCGAATAAACTAGACTTAGAACGAGTAGTATTTATTGGCAGAACCTTTGAAGAATACATGGATATGTTTGCATTGAAGCAAGCGAATTTATCTGGAAAGAAAATTCTCGATTGTCCGGCCGGAGCCTGTTCCTTTACAGCGGTCGGGTCAGCACATGGCCATGATATCACGGCATGTGACATTGCCTATTATCATCCTGTCGATCAATTGAAAGAGAAAGGATTCCTGGATATTGAACACGTCATGTATCATATGGAAAAAGCAAAAAGCAATTATGATTGGGATTATTTTGGCGATGTAGATGGGTTGAATCAACATCGGGTAAATGCACTCAAAGCATGCGCGGAACATATGGAGCATTCACCTGAAAAGTACATTCCAGTAACGTTGCCAGTACTGCCATTTACTGACGATGAGTTTGATATTCTGCTGTCTGCTCATTTTCTTTTTATGTATTCTGATCGGCTGGATTTTGATTTTCACAGAGAAACAATGGATGAATTGCTGCGGGTGACAAAGGAAGAAATCCGGATTTTCCCGCTCGTTGATTTAGCTGGAAAAAGGTATGAACAGTTAGATGAATTGATTAATTATTTGCAGCAAAAAGGCTGTATAACAGAAGAAAGAAAGGCTGACTATCATTTCCAGAGAAATGCAAATACAATTCTGCGGATTATTAAATAAAGGAGGGATTCGATGATTATATTAGTTATTCTAATACCTGTCGTTTCGATTATGATCGGTCTATACCTCATCACCCAAGGACTTTGGGAATTAAGAATAGGAGAAAATCAAACCAGATATGCAAAGCTAATGTTCACAGGACTGTTTTTAGTCATCATCCTGCCTGTACTGATTTTTCTTTTTGGTAATCTTTTGAACATGCAGATCGGCTGACTATGATAAAGAAGGGAGGGGAATGTTATGCTCCGTTTCACAGACAGAATGCAAAGGATTATCAAGGAAGCTGACAATTTGGCACTAAGCAATGTTGGTCAAGTAGTCACTCCTGGCCATTTATTGTACGCATGCTTGAATGAAAAGACGGGAGCACTTGGTGAAATCCGGTTAAAAATATCGCTGGACCTCAATGTCCTGAAATCTGTTGTAAGTAATACTGAAAATTTTTCATATTCACCATCCCGATATTTTAACAGTATGATTTCCGAGGAAGCTGCCCGTATATTTGATGTGGCAAAGACTCACATGAATCATTATAACCAGATCTATCTTAATGAAGATCATTTATTAAAAGCACTCCTTAAATCTGGTACAGTTGATTACCTTATCACTGATGAAGATAAGCAAATGATTATAACACTTGGAACAACTTCAAGAGATATGATTACACACCTCAAAGACTATACTTTCCCAGTTACACCTACAGAAACCATTCAAAAAGTAAGCAAAAAAGACGAAAACCTGCTGACTGATTTTATCGAAAACCACTTTCCAAACTGGTTACATACGGTTCAACAGGCCTTTTTGTCCAATAAGCAGAATATTTACATTGCTTGCAATGATGCTGACGAAATAATTGGTTTTGCCTGTTATGATACTTATCAAAATAAAAAAGGATACTTTGGACCAATGGGCGTGGCTGAAGACTGCCGTATTAAGGGAATTGGATCCTCACTTTTGCACCATTGTTTAAGGGATATGAAAGAAATCGGATATGAATATGCCATTATTGGCGGTGCTGGCCCGCTTGAATTTTATGAAAAAACTTGCGGGGCAGTTGTCATACCGATGATGGAGGGAACCAGATGCAAAAAGACAAGCTGATTAAAAAATATGATAAACAGGTTAGAAATTATGAAAAAAACCGGAATAACCCGACACTAGCCAAATGGCGAAGGGAATTACTGAGAGACATAAAGGGAAATGTATTGGAAGTAGGTGTAGGAGCCGGAGCGAATTTTGCCTTTTATAACAAAAACAATGTTCATATCACAGGAGTCGATTTCAGTCCGGAAATGATAAAGAGTGCCACAAAAGAAGCAGATCTCTATCAGCTTGAAACACAATTTCTTTTGAAAAATGTAGAAGAACTGGAATTTGAACCGGATTCGTTCGACCATATTGTATCTACCCTTTCCCTTTGCAGCTATCAGGATCCTGTTCGAGTTTTAACAAAATTTAACGAGTGGTGCCGGAAGGACGGCTCCATCCGGTTACTGGAACATGGTATAAGTTCAAACAGGTTTCTCTCATTCACCCAAAAAACAGCTGATCCGATTCTTACTAAAATTTCCGGCTGTCACTGGAATAGAGATATGTTGGAATTAGTTAATGCAGCAAACATCCAGATTGAACGTGTGGAGAGATACTGGTCAGACATTGTCTACATGATCTGGGCAAAGCCTTCTTTATGATAAAAAAAGCATCTTTGCGGCAGGAAATTTTGGTTCTGCATTCCGAGTGGAAATTTTAATTCACAGTTAATTGTCGTCAAGTTTGCTATGAAAAAGTTCTATGCATGGGGATCACAAATTAACTTAATAACGCCGATTCACTAGAAACAGACGAATCGGTTTTTTTGTGTACCAATAAAATACAGCAATCTTCGTATACTTTTATAACAATGACAGCTAATGGATTAATGACAAACATGTGTTAAAATCTATTTGTAAGCGCTTCCTGACTGTATAAACTACCATAGCAATCATTAATTTAATCAACAATAATTGAGCTGGGTGTCAAAAGCGTCATTCTATCAATGGAGGGATTCCAATGGGGAAAAAGAAAATAATATTAGTTGGTCTGTTTAGTCTATTGTTTTTACTATGTATCGCATGTTCAAGCAGTTCAAATGCTGGGGGTTCTGAGGAGATTACCATTATGGCAAATTTAACATCTGCCCAGGCACCTGCAGAGGATAATCCGATTCTGGAAAAACTGGAAGAATCAACAGGAACTGAATTGAATATTACTTGGGTAATGGACGAAGTATATGATGAAAAAATGAATGCAGTAATTGCTACAGGGGCAGTACCACAAGCAATGTTTGTGAAAAATCAGGATTCTTTTAAGAAAATGAAAGATTCTATTAACGAGGAACAATATTGGGATATCGAACCATACCTAGAGGATTATGAACACTTAAGCAATCTGAACCCTGATGTGTTAAACAACACAAGAGTGAATGGCAAGCTGTACTCCCTGTATTCAGGTCGTCCTGCTTCAAGATGGGGTCTAATTTACCGAAAAGACTGGGCAGAAAACTTAGGGATGGAGGCACCAACAAATACAGACGAATTATATGAAATGTTCAGAGCGTTTACAGAAGATGATCCGGACGGAAATGGACAAGATGATACAATTGGTGTTGCTGCAGCATCTGATCTTGTGTATGGCGGGTTTAAGTTCACAAGCTCCTATTTCGGTACACCTAATAACTGGGGAGAAAAAGATGGGAAATTACAACCGGAATTCATGTTTGACGGCTATATGGATACAATGAATTTTTTCAAAGACTTAAGAGATAAAGGCTATGTTAATCTGGATTTTCCTGCAACGAGCCAAAGTGACCAGAACGACATGCTGATTACAGGAAAAGCTGGAGCGCTCGTAAGCTGTATATGTAGTGCAGGCAGCTTCCAGGATCAATTGCAGAAAAATAATCCTGATGCTGAATTAGATGTACAGAACCGCATATCAGGACCAGATAATGGACCGGGTAACTGGTCAAATTCCGGATATGGAGCGGTAGTATTGTTCCCGAAAGCATCAAATGAAACGGAAGAAGACTTACGGAAAGTATTGGCATTTTTCAATGAATTAATGAAACCGGAAAATTACAACCTGCTGACATATGGAATCGAAGGCACCCATTATGAAGTAGTTGACGGGAAAGCGAAGGGAATCGAATCAGCAGCTGAACTGTCCCAGCATGAAGTACGTCCAGTGCTTGGCCTTGTGATTGGGGATGAGACAACTGTTGATGCGTATCAGCCATACCCGAAAAATGAACTATATGCAAAGCAATATGAACAGATACTTGATAATAACAATATTCTGATAAACGATCCGACCGCACCACTTGATTCAGCAACATATGGTGAAAAAGGCGGAACACTTCAGCAGATTATTGATGATGCTACAATCAACTATATGCTTGGTGACCTTGATGAAGCTGGTTTCGAGCAGGAAATTGAAAAATGGAAAAAAGAAGGCGGTGAGCAAGTTATCGAAGAATATAATGCAGAGTATAAAAATTAAACTGGAAATATAAATCATTGTGTTTCATTGAAAAAAAAAGGTGCTCATTCAATTGAGCGCCTTTTTGATCTGTAAGAGGATGCAGAAATCAGGAGAAGTGATTTTCTTGGGTTAGAGCAGATCAGGACGAAATCTAGGAAGAGAAAGGTGGAAGATGGTGACGTGAAGCCCGGATCAGAACGAAACCAAGGAAGAGAAAGGTGGAGATTTCGACGTGAAGTCCGGATCAGAACGAAATCTGGGTAGAACAGTATGGAGATTTTGACGTGAAACCCGGATCAGAACGAAATCTAGGAAGAGCAGGTGAGAGATTTCGACGTGAAACCCGGATCAGGACGAAATCTAGGAATAGCAGGTGGAAGATTTCGACGTGAAACCTTTATCATGACGAAATGTAAGTGAAACAGAGCAGAGATCTCGTCGTGAACTCCAATCTTTGCTATTCATCCAGTTTTTACTCTATCTTTTACTATTGATGGGACTTCTAAAACCGGAAAATATGTTCAAAGATTTAAAATGAATTTTGAGAACCATCCTATATAATGGGCACCTGGAATAAATAATAATTGGGCAAGTAATGTCCCTAATAAACGAGATGCTACCATCATGATCGAGATGTTTTTTAATTGCTGGTAATCTCCCCTTTGATTCACCACATCATCTGCCATTACAGATATTTTCGGATCAATAAAAATAACGAGAAGGATTGTAGCAATTCCGTTAATAAGCCCTGAAGCCATTGCAGATGTGTAGCCGCTGTCAGGTGATAACAAGGCAGAGTACAATGCTGACAATACACCAATTGTATAGATTGCTGTAATGACAATATTTATTAAGAATAAGCGAATCGGTATATCACTAATTTTTGTGTTTTTTAAATAGGAGAATTTCGGTAAGCTAAAATGCGTTACTCCCCTTTTTATATAGTAAAATGAAAAAATCCTTCTTAGTAATGACGGAACAGATCCGCGCTCTTCTGTTAAATGTACGATTGCCCTAGAAAATACAGCGACAAATGTCGGCAGAAGGAGGATGCCAATGATGGAACCGACTGTCGAAGCACCTATAATAAACCTAAATTGTGCTTCCACGAATTCCAATGTATTATGTACAGGTGCTCTGTCAATCAATTTTCCTGTAAATGGCTGCTGCATCATGTTCGCTATTCTGGAAACCATCACCATAACGTTAAAAAGTGAGAGAGCTGATGCGATTAATTTCACTCTTGCCCCAGATAGCCTTACCGCATAGGCAAGTGTCTCGATTGAATGAATAATTAATATAAACAATGCAATGAATAGTAAATTATTTGTTATAAAATCCATAAAAATACCTTTCTTATTGAGAAGTAAAATTTCTTAATTAATATCACCCAAATAAATCATATTCTTATTACACGTTTTCATAATAATCGGGACAAGCTTTTTCGGATAGATTCGGTATTGCGGCAATTGATCAATTGGGATCCATTCGATTCCAACTTGGTTTTGATCTGGATTGGAGAGATCAAATAAACGATCAATTTCTTTCTGTAATAGGCAAGTGAAATAAAACTCTATTTGATGAATGTCACGATCAAATGCTTGATGTTCATGATTTTTACCAATGTATTCCCGAATATGAACAAGATCTCCAACAATTACCTTGTAGCCGGTTTCTTCGATACATTCTCTAATCAATGTTTTGTGTAATGTTTCCCCATGCTCTTGCCCGCCGCCAGGAAAAAGATAAAAGTAACCATCCTCATCTTTATTTTTTGTAAGTAATAATCTGTTTTCCCTCTGGATAATTGCTTTGGCTGAATTTCGAATTAACAACAGAACCCCTCCCAAAAAATCATTTAAGTCTATATTGTACCATATTTTTACTATTTGAATGATTCAGTTATATTAAATTTCGACAATTAGTCAAAACATTTGACCTTACACAAATTGGAAATTAAGGAGAGAAGTGCTTGAACAACACAAATCAGGAGCGTGATATATGTAGCGATTGCTGATCCAACAAGTCGAAAAAGAATAAGTTAGTTAGCTAATGCAGATGAGCTGCCATTATATCAATTAACCACACATTTTCAAATGGATTGTACCGTTGTTTCCCAACATTTAGAGATACTTTAAAAAGCAGTATTAAATCGTAAATAAGGGAGAGTAACCAGGTATCGCCTCAATCCAGCTCCATTGCAAGAAGTGTAAGACTGGCTATCCTTTTATGAGAAGTTCTGGAATGGACAAACGATATTACTGAAAGATATTTTAGAGGAGGAATAAAACATGTAGAATTATCACCTGCTATATATGGATAGTGATTACAGTTTTATTTTTAGAAAAGGGTTGGAAGAAATCTCTGAAGTTACAAAAATAAATATAAAGTATCTTTATTCTAGAAAAGACTTGCATCAGGAAATCGACAAGTTCTCCTCCTTATACAGGAACGATGCGAAATTTTTGATTGCAGGACCGAAATTAATGACAAATTCCATATACAAAGAAGCCTCCTTATTTGGCTATTAACAAGTTCAGTTTAGTGTCCGCGGACTATCTGGCAGCGTGTTAGCAAGAATAATATAGATAAGCAGGCAGCCTGGGATGAAAAGAAAAAGTACTCGGACTACAAAGGAAGAGACTCCTATATATTCTGCAATACCGCCGCAAACCCCATGAAGTGAACGGTCTGTTACCGATTTTTTTAATTTTATAGACGAATACATGACAATCCCTCCAAACTTTTTACCAATATTATAACAGTTATCGAAGGGGATTGTTCAACTTAAGGCTGCCACCAGTCACTTTTCGATCATGGATTATGGTTAAAATAAGCAAAACTATTGTTAGAAATACATTAAAACAGAGAAAAAAGTTTTGTCTTCCAGTCATTTTTCACACTCCTTCCGCTTCACAACTTTAATATTAGTATTGCTCATTCACAAGGAATACATGTAGGTAATTATCACCATTTTATGGTAAGATAATGATAAACAATTCTAGGGGGAAAAGATGAAAACATATAAAGTTAGTTATCTGATATTCACCGTAATCTTAGCGGTAATTGGACTTGTGACACTTTTTAACAGTGTGGAAAATGCCAGAAGTTCAGCTGATAAATACTTGAGAGATGCTGGCGGAGTAATGGATTCAACCGGATACCAGCAAATGATGGATGGATACATAGCATCTAATATAACAATTGGCGGCATTTTACTTTTCACTGGCCTTCTACTGTTTGGTTTCATTTCCTATCAATTAATAGGTGACAGCAAAGAAGCCGGGGCCGAATCAACTGATGAACCTGCAGTAACACCAGAAAATTTCGGAGAGCAATTTAATCAGAATCATTTTAGACAAATGTATAAACAAACGAGAGAACCGTTTAAGAAAATGGTTTCACAAGACGAATTTATCACCCAGGCGCGGGCATTTAATCGGGATGTGGCCGCATATCACCTGGAAATGAAGACGAAGTTAGACGCATATCTCATACAGTACGTATGGCTTGACAGTAACAGAGAAAAAGCAGTAAGTGTTTCCTTTGATACAAATCACACGATTCATTCACTTCAGCTAGCGCCATTTGTGACATATCCGGAGACAGATGAACAGTTTTCCAGTAATGAATATATCATGCCGATCAGAGATGAATGGTTCGTTTTCTGGGGCGGTACCAACCAGTTCGTCAATTATCACTATGTGTATGATTCCCAACGATATGCTTATGATTTAGTCATGCATGAAAATGGACAGACATACAAAAATGAACCAGGGAATGTAGAAAATTATTTTGCATATGGAAAAGTTGTAACAGCACCTGCAGCTGGTAAAGTAGTGAAGGTGATGGATGGCAAAAGGGATAATCCAATTGGCGAAATGGATGAAAATCAGCCGGAAGGAAATTGTGTGATTATCGAGCATGCCGGGAGTGAATACAGTTTAGTCGCACACCTTAAACAAGGCTCAATTGTAGTTAAAGAAGGAGATATAGTTAAACAAGGCAATCTTATTGGCGAATGCGGTAATTCTGGTAATTCCTCAGAACCCCACATTCATTTTCAAGTAATGAACGGGCCTAATCACCTTACTGCTAAATCGATAAGAATTCGTTTTGCCAATGGATTCAATCCAGTACAAGGGGACTATGTGCAACCATAACCTCCAAATGTTTATTTTTTCCTTATAGTGATATACGGTAAGTATACTCAACTAGAGGAGGTTGTTTATGTCAGAGCAGAAGAAGAACAATGTAAACGAGCAATCACGTGAAGATTATGTAAATGACCGTATGAAACAGCATAATCGTTTTTATAAAAATATCTACAACATTTTGTATACTGCCAATGACATAACGATAGGTTTTTGGTTTCTCCTTGGGAGCATTCTGTTTTATTTTGAATCACTGAAAATATACGGAATCACATTATTTGTTATTGCCAGTATTCAGTTCCTTATTAAACCTGCTATCCGTTTAGTCCATGAAGTAAAAGCGAGAAAGCATTATGGAGAGGAATATGATCAACAGCAAGCCTGATTTACAGTCAGGCTTCTTAAAATTCTCTGAAACATATTGGATAAATGATTCGTAATCTTATTATGACAGATTTCATAGAGAAAGGATTTCGCGATATGAAAGAGAATTGGAAGATAAGAAGAAAACTGAAATCTCGTAAAAGTAAAAAACATAAAGATGATTATACAGCATGGGATGTTATTGTCGATGTTTTATTGTGGGTACCTGAGTTACTGATTTTCCCTTTCCGTATGTTATTTTGGTTTTTACGGATCATAGGAAAGTTTCTTGGTGAACTGCTGGACGCTTTCTAACTGGAATTTGCAGAAAATTTATAAATATTATTGTAAAAAAATAAAAGATCATATATACTGAAATTATAAACGAACAAACGTTCTTAAAATGAGAGGTATATAAAATGAGACCACTATTATCTAGAAACATAGCAGTAAGTGAATTTCAGGAATACTACTGGCTGAAAGAGGAATTACAGCAGTTTTGCCGGGAACATGGCATAAGTGCTGCAGGTTCGAAGTTAGAAATCAGTGACAGAGTAGCAACATTTCTAGAAACAGGTGAGATAAAAAAGCCAGCAAGAAAGACGAAAGTCATAAAAACTGCAACAAGCACCCCGCTAAGTCTTGACACTGTTATTACGGAAAATCACCGCTGCAGTCAGCAAGTCCGCGCATTTTTTAAGTCCGTTATACCAAATTTTCATTTCTCCACACATATTCAGAATTACTTTAAACAAAATGCTGGCAAAACTTACCGGGATGTGGTGGATGAATGGTTGAAGGAAGAAGAGCGCAAAAAAGATCCATCCTATCAAAAAGAAATTGCACCACAGTTTGAGTACAATCAATTTACTCGTGATTTTTTCGCAGATAAAACGAATCATGGAAAAAAACGAAAAGATGCCATAGCAGCATGGAATCACGTGAAAAAGCTTCCTGGAAATAATACATATGCCGACAATATAGCAGAAATCCGTAAACTAGTTTAATTATTGTTTTGTCATTTTAAAGTAATAGGAACTCCAATAACGCTCATTAAACCCTCCATCATCAGTTGTACATCATAAGAAGAGGCATGTTTATTAATTACGTTAATTATGTGAGAGCAGCCATTAACTGCCAAGATCCAATTTTAACGAACTTCCGACAGAAGTCTCCCTCTTCAAGCGTGTGAAGGCCGTAGTCCAACGGAGGAACAGGCTTTGTTGATGCATAAAACCTTTGGTTGTGTTCGCTTTGTCTATAACAAAATGTTAG
>NZ_FOGL01000029.1 GCF_900111195.1 Gracilibacillus ureilyticus | reverse complement strand
TTTCCATGGATGGAGTATCTGGTCTGGAGGAAGGTGCTCGCTCCATATTCCCTGATGTCATCGTTCAACGATGCATTGTACACTTAATTCGCAACTCTATTAAATACGTGCCAAGCAAGGAATATAAGGCATTTACGGCCTCTTTAAGAAAGGTTTACGGAGCTCAAAGCCTTAAGGCTTGTCATAGTACATTTGAATCTTTCAAACAACAATGGTCCGCCTACCCAGGAGCTATCGATGTCTGGGAACGCAATTTTGAACACGTTGAACAATTATATGACTATGGTAGTGCAGTGCGTAGAATTATGTATACGACAAATGCTGTAGAGAGCATTCACTCTAGCTTTAGAAAAGTAACAAAAAAAGGTGCATTCCCCAACGAGAATGCCCTACTTAAAGTTCTTTATTTACGAGTTAAAGAGTTAGAAACCAAATGGGAAGGTGGTCATGTCCGTAACTGGTCACTAGCCATGAACCAACTATTAATGGATGACCGATTGAAGGATAGAGTTCTCAAATATATCTAAGTGTGTGATCCCAACTTACACACTTTATTTGACAAACCCGATGAACAAAATTGTGAATGCTTTGTTCCTAGTGAAACCATAATAATAGCAGGCTATTATAGCCTGCTATTCTGAATAACATTTACATTTTAAATTTAACAATTGTTTTGTTTAAATCATCTGCTAACTTTGATAAATCTTCACAGCTTTTAGCTACTTCTTCCATAGAACTGCTAGTTTGCTGAGCACTTGCGGAAGTTTGCTCAATTCCTGCCGCAGACTCCTCTGAGATAGCTGCAATCTCTTCAACCGTACCGCTCATTTGTTGGCTCCTATCTGAAATGTTCAGGAAGGATGAGGTAACGTCCTTTATCGTATCCACCATCTCCATTATAGCTCCATTAATATCTTCAAACGTTTCGCCAGTCGTTCTAATTTGCAAACTGCCTTGTTCAACCTCGCCAAATCCACTTTCAAGTGTTTTGGTAACATCGGTTGATTCAGTCTGAATATTATTAACTATACTTGTAATATCAGTTACAGAAGTTGTAACCTGTTCAGCCAATTTCCTCACTTCATCAGCAACTACAGCGAATCCTTTTCCCTGCTCTCCTGCACGTGCTGCTTCAATTGCGGCATTTAACGCTAATAAATTCGTTTGTTCCGCTATATCCTGAATAACAGAAACTAATTTGCTTATTTCCTGAGATTGATTATCTAATCCTCTCACTTTTTCAACAGAGTCTTTAACTATTTTTTCTATATTTACCATTTGTTTTACTGAGGTATTCATTAATTTTTGCCCTTGTTCTGATAATGACAACACATTTTTGGATGATTCCTGAATAGATTCTCCTTTTGTATTTAACTCGTTTATTTCATTTAAGAAGGTCTTCATCGTATCCGAAAGTTCACTAGTGTACTCTGCTTGTTCTTCCGCGCCTGTTGCTAGTTCATGCATAGTTGTCGCAGTCTGCTCCGAGCCAGATTTAACTTCTGTCGTTGACTGTGTTAATTCATCACTCTTATTAGCAACAGTTCCAGAAACGTCTGCAACTTGCTCAATGATAGCTCGTATACTATTTTTCATATTATTCGCAGAAATAGCTAACTGACCTACCTCATCTTGCTTCTCACTTTCTAATTCAACCGACAGATCGCCTTCTTCTACTTGTTTCATTTTAGATTGTAATTCTTTTATTGGTTTTGTGATTCTGCCAGCAATGTACAGACTAATAACGATCGACAGCAGCACTAGTAATCCAACGCTGATAAGGATTGGGTATAATACGGTTTGAGCTTCTTGTTGTATTTCAATTAAGTCCACCGTTCCAACCAGAATCAAGCCGTCTGATATAAAATACCCTAATGCTTTATCTCGACCATTCTCGGTATACTCAAAATACCCTTGGTCAGATCCACTATTTATTATTTTTTGAAAATACTCTTTATCAGCATCCGTTTGTTCAATTCGGCTTTTATCAAAATCATAATATATTAAACCTTCACGAGATAACACACGGTAATGTCCTGTCTTTCCTATTCTTGTCGTCTCTAATACTTCATCGACAATTGTTTTATCTTCAACTATTTCAGCAAAATGACTAAAAACTCTTGCTTGTTCCGAAACATTCTCCATTAACTTGTCTAAGGTTGTCTCTACGCTACTTTTTTAACTGATAAATCCAATGATACTTCCAGCAACTATTATTAATAAAACAAAGGGAATGACTATCTTCAATTGTAAACTTTTAAAACTAAACCTAGTATTCGCGGCATTTCGGATTTTGTTTTTTTTCATACTTATTCTCCTTCTATGATGTTTGTTATATTCATTTTATATAATCAATATCGACATTTTACGACAAAATGTGAAGGGTTTTATAAAGAATCTTTCTTCATTTTTTACCATGTTCTGATAACTAGGAACTTATATATTTTCAAAATATGGGTAGATCTTAACTATATTAATATCCGTGGGATTCTTCTAGGCAAAAGGGGGATCTTCCTTCAATTTTGGAGAGTTAGTAAATGATAATCAGTCATTCACAAGGCGTTGTATCTCAAGGAACTCATCCATTATCTACAAAAAAAACAACCTTTAATTTTTTAAAGGCTGGAAACTTATTAATTACTATATGATTTCTAATGGTTCCACATCACCAATTACTCAGTCAACGATCGGAAAGGATAAAGAAGTTTCATTTTTTTTAATTAAGTTCTGAATTATTCAAATTTTAACAAGTGTTATTAAGTTAAAAGCAGCATTTGAAAAAATTCAACAATTAAACCTCAAGTAAGATGATATTGACTACGATATTTAATACATATAACAGTTATAAGATGAGTAATTAAAACTGTAATAAGTTGAATTATTATATATTCATTTTCAGATGACATCACTCTAGGTCTGTACCATTGTGTTAAGTATAATGGTCCTTGGCCTGAACCTGTAGTGAATAACCCATACATTAAATAACTCAATGAAATGCCTAACCCCAAACCTGCGTGTTTTAAAATAGTGATAAGGAGGGTAGTAATCGATAAATATAGCAGGGATGAACTAAAAACACTTACAAGTAGTGTGTTATCAACATATATAGCCACAATCCCTGAAAATAAAATAGATATAAGAAAACTTACAGCAAATGGTCTTAAAAAGCCAACTTTCCAATGAGATATTGGGAGTGTGATAAACAACTCCTTTTGTTCTAAAGATCCAATAATGCTCATTACGGAAAGTATAGGCAGATTAATAAGTGGAAATAGTACCAAGACAAGACTTCTTTCAGCAATAATTTCCATCCCAATTACAAATTCAAATATGATCAACATTGCTAAGATCAGAGGCATCAAGTATAAACTTTTATATGCTTTTATTGTATAAATTAAAAATTCTAATTCCCTTGTAACCAAACCATATAGCCCTCCTCTAGATTTGGAAATGCCTGTTTTGCTGACGGATGTGGTTGTTCCTCTGCAATTATACGACAGTTTACGATTTGGTCTTCATTTTGTTCGCTCACTTGACTAATAAATGCCCTAGAGTCCGCAGCAATCCTGTTATAAGCTTCTATATCAGCTGCCAAGGACCATACTTTCCCACTAGCAAGATTAGTTACATCATGAATATTTTCACACTTTGAAACTATCCCTTTTTTGATTAATAATACCTTATCACAAGTCATTGCTATATCTTCTGTAATATGGGTAGAGAAAACAACAATACGATTTTGAGCTAATTTTTTAATTAAGTTTCTAAATCGCATTCTTTCTTCAGGATCTAACCCTGCTGTTGGTTCATCTACTAATAAGAGTTGAGGATCATGCATAATTGCCTGAGCAATGCCTACTCTTTGTTTCATGCCGCCTGAAAGAGATGTAATTTTTACATTCGATTTATTGTCCAGATTTACTTCCTGTAAGATTTTATCAATTTGTCCGCTTAGATCATTTCTTTCTATCCCCCTCATTAAGCCTATATAACTTAAAAATTCTTTTACTTTTAATTGTGGGAATAAACCGATATTTTGAGGCATATAACCTATCATTTGTCTAATAATTTCTCGATTTTTCAAGTAGTCTTTTCCATTTAATTTTATGGAACCGCTAGTTGGCTCATAATATGTCGCCAGTATTCTTAATAGCGTCGTCTTTCCCGCACCATTTGGTCCTAACAAGCCAATTGTTCCGTTTTCTAAAATGAAATTAGTTTCATCCAGTGCAATCCTTCGTTTGAATTTTTTGGATAATTGGTTAACCTTCAGCATATTTATCCTCCATATCTTGTATCATTTGTTCAGCTGAGACTGTACCTTCCATCTCTTTGTACCATTTTTGTATAAGCTGTGTGCGCTGTTCTTCAGATAATCGCTTGTAATAGGAGGTAATTCTCGTAATAGTTTCTTCATCATATTCTCTTTTCAAATAGTTTTGCCAAGATTCATGTTCGATTACATTATTAAATATTGCTTCAAACAGGCTAGTATCTCCACCATTTAAGTATACATTTGTAAAAATATTGTTTGATTGGTTAATGTCTTCATTTTTATACAGGTAGCATTCACTTGGATTTGCAGAAAAAGCTGGATATAATGTAGTAACTATTACAGATTCACAAGATGGAGCTAAATTAGCTGCTAATCTATCATTGATATTTTCTATTTCATTAAATACTCTTTCCTTATTTATCTGAATCTCTTCGATTTCAACAGAATATGGATAAAGATAGTTATCCTTTTCCTTATAGTTCCCTTTTAAAATTGTTGGGCCATATGCTTCACCTTGCAATTTTTGATCATTAGCTATTTCTAGATTAGTTGTAACAGAAGATAATTCACTCAGATTTATCTGGTAAGATTCCACATTTCCATTTTTGTATGGGTTTAAGGCTTCTTTTGGGTTCATCGGATACCAAGGAGTGGTTGCGATTAGTTCATAACTAGTGGGAGCTATCGCATCATAGGTTTCTGTCTCAGCAGTTAATGTGATTTCACCATGTAATTCAGGTAATGATAATGCTATTATGTTATCTTGATGGATATAGGTAACATTTTTATTATTAAACTTTATGTCCTTTACTTTGAAATCATCTAGTAGTGCCAATTGAATATCTGAATTGTCAGCACTCACATTTATCTTCACTTTATAGCTTAGATTATGTTTGCTATAGTGATGATTAATGTCAAAAATATAGTTATTCAACGTGTAGTCTGTAGCTTTCTCCAATAAAACAGTTTCAGTGAAAAAGTTTTTTTGACCAATGTTACTGTTAGTCTGTCTATTATTTATTTGCGGAACGAAGGGTGAGAAATAAGGGATACATAAACTAAATAACAGTAGCAATACTAAACTATATCTTCCTACCTTTTTAAGATTGAATGTCAAAAGGGTATACAAGCAAACTAAAATAATCAGCATAAAACTTCTTTGGACATAATAGCCTCGATTCACCTTCATTATTTCCATGTCGTATACGGATATCACTTTCGTTATATTAGGATCACCATTAATAAGCCAGGCACCCAGAGAAGTTGGAATGAATCCTAGCATGGAATTATATGGCATAATAAGAAACCATACAATTATAATCAAAAGGTAGCAGGATATATTTGGCAAGAGCGAATATAAAATATAGCCAATAATTGTTGAAAAAAAGAATGGTATAAACCAAATAAAAAATGTATATACAAACGTTGTTTGAAAAGTGGAAAGCGCAAATCCTACTTGTAAGTAGAATAGATAGTAGGATAAAATAGATACAAAAAAAATCAAATAGTAAGTAAAACTAATTAAACTCCAATATAATAACTTTCCAAGTCTATATTTGTTTTGATATGGCAAATTTCTTACCTGCTCGTCCAAATAGTTTCTTTGTTCAAACCTTGCTTCTTCTGCTCCATAGAATAAGTATAATAAATTTATGCACATTACAAAGTACACCATTGATGGCAAATCATAAATATCTGTAAAATTCTCTCTAGGTAACACAATGCAAAAAATAATCGAGACTATAAACAAAACGATCCATATAGGACGCCTTAAAAACTGCTTGATCTCATATTTTAAAATAGATAACAAAATTATCACCTACACCATCTCTATAAGTAAAAAATGGTAATCATTGTGAGTTACTTGTTACTTCAAAGATCTCTATTATTAATCAATTAGTTTAGCAGTATGATTTATAGACGTATCTCCTGTTGCTTTTACATAATAACCATTATTTCTAGTTAAATAATAATCAATATTAGCTGCCGGTTTATTAGATGCATTCACATTTATATCATATAACTCTTCGTCCGGCCACCAACTTTTACTCTCCCATAATTCAGCATAGCCAGTACCAGTTCCACCATTTACATCAGCTCTAAGTTCTGCATATCCGCCCGTCGCATATATTACACTACCCGTCGCCGATGAGTCTCCTACTTTTTTTGTGGCTGAAGAAGTAGCAGCAAATGTTGTTATAGAAAAAAGCAGTAACACTATAAGAAAAATGCTCACGTAACAGAATGTTTTACCAGTAATTCTTTCCATGAGAACAACTCCTTATAAATAATTTCCCACAATGACTACCAACACATCATTAATTTACCATTTATTTAAATTATTGTAAATATATTTACAGCAATTAGTGGTTAAATTATCCAAATTCCTGTTCTACTGGGTTCATAAAAACACTTAGCAAATTTTCAACTCCTGGTGGATACGTCTGCCTGTGCAAAGATCAAAAAGCAGAAGGATTCTGTAAAATACAGTCCTTCTGCTTCTCTAATAAACTACCAATAAACATGTAAGAATTTGGTAAGTTTTGATCTACTCACTAACTATATTCTTAATGAGCAATCATTTCGTGAACTATTTCCTCTCCACTCATTTCGGATGGATAATAAGTAGGCCAGTGAGTGACCTCTTTAAGTAACTCTTCCCGATCATCACCCCAGTATAAGTGATAATGACCAGCTTTAGTTGGATAGATGCTGTGATCACTGAATTGAATATACTGAGGAAGCCCTTCCGCTTCTTCTGCCAGTTTAAATATGAACCTGACTCCTCTGTTTCCCGCCTCATATGTTAATATTTCATAACCATCATAGGTGTACTGACCTGACTTATCTTCACCATTTTCAAAAAATGTTACTGTATCTCCTTCTATCAGGATTCTGTCCACTTCCGTTTTGTACCCTACTTCATAATATTCCTTATATTCGTCTTCTGTTTTATCTCCATTTTGTTCCGCTTTATGGGCAAAAACCTCATCTAGTGTCCCATCCTGCAAATAAGGATAAACAGACTGCCAGTCTCCCTCCCAATCAGATAGAGGGCGATCCTTCACTTGGCTATCCTCAAAATACCCTTCGTAAATTTTCTCCGTTTCTTCATCATGGGCATGACTGTGCTCGTGATCTCTTTCCGTTGTATCTGCATCTTCTGAAACGGAGGAAGGTTCTGAAAGAGCTATTGTCAATTCCTCTAGATTGCTCTGCATAAGTGTAAAGTAATCCTCCTTATTATTAATATCTTCTTCCGTCAAAACAGACAAGTTGTGTATGCGCAAAGTCTCTGCATCTATTTCCTGTCTAACAACATCGGCCACTTTAGGAGTGATATTCTGTTCAAAGAACACATATTTTAAGCCATGCTTTTTTGAGGTTTCTATAATATTTTGTATCTCTTTTTGTGAAGGTTCATTATTAGGACTTAAGCCAGAAATAGCAATTTGCTCAATTCCGTAGCTTTGCTCCCAATATCCATATGCTGCATGGGATACAATAATTTTATTCTCAGGTAAACTTTCAAGTTGCGTATGGAACTCCTCATCCAAATTTTCAAGTTTCCCTTTAAGCTCTTCAAAGTTTTCATTAAAAACTTCTTCTTGGTCTGGTTTAAGCTCTACAAGTGTATCCTTGATATTCTCTGCCAACTCTATAGAGCGAATAGGATCAAGCCAAATGTGTGGATCCTGGTCCCCATGATCATGTCCAGCGTGTTCGTCGTCATGATCGTCCCCTTCCTCATGTTCATGTTCATCGTGGCTGCTCTCTTCCTCATGGTTGTGGTTATGTACATGCTCTAATAAGTCAATTCCCTCTGAAGCTTCTAATATTTCTACATCTTCTGATTGGATCGCATCTGATATTTGTTCAGCGTACGATTCCAGCCCAGCCCCGTTATAAATAAAAGCATCTGCTTCAGCAATATTCATTATCTCTTTCGAAGTTGGTTCATAAGTGTGAGGGTCTGAACCTGCTGGTAAGATGGATTCAACTTCAGCTTGATCTCCTGCAATTTGCTCTGTAAAAAACTGAAGAGGGTAGACAGTAGTAAATACTTTCAAACTTTCTTCTGATTCCTTTGAATCGTTGTTATCCTCACTGCTGTTTGCCTCTTCATTTCCACAGGCAGCAAGCACAAAAAGGATAGTAAGTAGACTTAAATAACTTAATAAATTTTTTAACATTTTTTCTCCTCCTTTAAATTTAACATCATTATATCGTAACCGTTACGATTTGTAAATAGTAATCATTACGTTTTATTAGCGACAAAATTATTGTTCTAATTTTTATTATTAATAATGTAATGACATTCAAGAACAAAAAGTCTGAACTCTTGATATACAAGAATACAGACTTTTCCCGCTAATGTTTGGAATCTCAATCGAATTAATGTTTTTAAAGATTAAAAGCTATGTATTTTATGTTTTCAAATGAGATTAGTAAATTTTTCATTTTGTATACTTCACTATTGCTGACGAAAGGTAATTAGGATTTGCCACCTACTTAACAGTTCCTGTAATAAATGCGTTTGATGAACTTGTTAAAGCTTCTGATTCTACCACTATTTCCAGTTCATTCACACCACCAATGTTAATATCGGCAGACCCTTCTTTTTGCCCTGCAGCTATTTCTAATACTTTCAGTGTTACATCACCGTCTTTAAATGTTACGGTAATCCCTTTGCTTCCCAGATCAAAGACTTTAAAGTTAGCATGTTGGTAACTGCCTTGAGTTCCAAGAGAGAATCTCTTTTTTACTATATCTACTCCCTCGATAAAGAAACCACTTTCATAATTCACACCATTTTGCACTGTTACATTACTATCGACAGTTTTCGAGATGGCGTAATGGTCATCTATAACATCTAAATCCATAATTTTCACTTCTGAATCAGACTCTCCTAGACTTACCGTTTGTGTTTCTCCATCCCAGCCTATTCCAACGCCGAAAGCTTGACCTACGGAACGGACTGGTAAATAGGTAGTGCCACTGTATGTAATAGCTGTTAGTTTATTTCCTGATGGGTCTTTCGGTGTCCAATCCTGACCATCTACCTGAAAACTGATTCCGTGATTCTTATAGGCAGTTATTTTTTCTAATAATGAATTGGCACTTACTCCTGCTGTGAAACCAACTGCCATTGTTACTGTTGCTATACCTATAATAGCTTTTTTTCCTACATTTTTCATTTTCCTATACACTCCCTAGTTTATTCAGATCTTAACATAATGTTATTAATCTATTCTATTTATAACATAATAATCCAATGATGTGAATATTGACCAAAGGTAGTGTGAATATGGAACTAAAATTCCAAATATAACGTAAATGTTATATTTATACTATTAGTTTAGTAGTGTTTTAGTTGTGGCTCAATTTCCGACCCGCGATACGAGTGAAAGGCTGTTTCGATCATTATCCTATTCATATAGAGAAAGGGTGTCCTGAAAGTATAACGGTTTTTTAGGAATTTTTAAGCTCTCATTTCTTTTATAGAGAAGTAATTATAAATATTCGACTCATGCCATCCGTTCAAACTGTTCCTTTGATACAGCCCACCTAAGTGTGTCCCCTTTTATATAACGTCTCAATTCTTCCAGCATATACTGTCCCATTCTTCCACATTCCGCTCCTTCGCTTCCAGCAAGATGCGGTGTGATCACAACATTCTCCAATTGGAATAGTTCAGAATCTGATAGTGGAGGCTCGGGATCTGTAACATCCAGAATAGCTGTAATGTCTTTTCTTTTCCTTAAAATGTCTACCATTTCTGACTCTTTCACTATTGCTCCTCTTGCTGTATTGATAAAGCTTGCCCCTTCTTTCATACTGTGGATATGATCTCCAGTGATCATGCCGATTGTTTTAGGTAATAGTGGGGCGTGCAATGATACAATATCGGAAAACTCGAATATTTCTTCCAGAGAGCAGAGCTTAACCCCAAGTCTATCAGCTTCTTCCTTTGTCACAAATGGATCAAACGCTAATATTTCCACATCAAATGGCTGAAGTAACTCTACTACACATCGTCCAACAGTACTTAACGAGATAATCCCGATTTTACTTTTAAAAGCACCTGGAATCATAAATGGTTTGTTCGGAAACTGGCGCTCTCTTTTTATTTGTCTAACAAACTGCCATCCATTTTTTAAGGAAAAAATGATTTGTGATAATGTAAATTCTGCCACTGGAATCGCATTTGCATGCACTGCCGTTGAGAAGACAATTCCCCTTTCCCATGCTTCATCTGTTGCTATCTGTTTAATTGATCCTGCCGCATATAATACTGCTTTTAAATGGGGTGCATGATCTAATAATGCTGTGTCAATGGCTGGCCCTCCCCAGCCTGATAATACTATTTCCACATCTTTTAAGATCGTTGGATTATTGTGAAGTTCTTGTCTGGACATTGGTGGCCCAATAATGTTAACATCTTGCTCGATTTGTTGACGGACAAAATCTGGATAAACAAGATCAAACGGCTCTTTATCCATTACATAGATTGCTTTTTTCATATAAACACTCCTTTTCAGATTGCCATACATTAATTTCTACACCCTTTATGTTAGTACATTTAGTCAGCAATAACCACACTGCTCTGAAACTCATTTTTTCCAACTGCTACATGAACTTTCATGGAAAAAAAGAAAGAACCCTTATCTATCAAGGGTTCTCGCCTATGATTCCGACTGGTCTCGAACCAGCGACCTCCACCCTGTCAAACCTCAATCAGATTTGCTCCCCCTTCCTTTTCATTTCACTTCTATAATTTCCTGGTGTTTGACCGACAAACTGCTTAAACTTTTTATAAAAGTGTCTTGAATTCTCATAGCCTACACGAGTTGCAATTGCAGATAACTGTAAATTACATTCATCTATTAACAATTGCTTCGCATGTTTAATTCTTGTCTCATGTACATAATGAACGAATGTTGTATCGATTTCCTTTTTAAGTAAATTACATACATAATTAGGATGTAAATTCATGTATTCAGCAACTTCACTTAATGATATATCATTCATATAATTTTCTCTTACGAATGTTTTAAATTTTCGAACGCTCTCTTTCTCATCGGGTTCTTTGATCTCCTTAAGAGAGTGATTATAATTAAGTAAACGCTCCTTATTTTCTAACCGGGAAACTGTTTGACTCAAGATCTCTGACAATCTTGTTTGATTAATTGGTTTCAACAGATAGTCATCTACTTGAAGACGGATGGCTTTCTGTGCATAATCAAATTCATCATACCCAGATAAGATTACAAAATGGTTTACATTTTTCTTTTTTGCCTCATGAATCAATTCCAATCCGTTCATTTCCGGCATTTGAATATCGGTAATAAGTAAATGTGGTTGGAAGTTTTCTATTATGTCCAATGCGTCAATTCCATCAGAGGCTTCCTCGATCTCTGAGAATAACTTATTCCCATGATTCACAATCATATGCTTAACTCCGGTACGAATAAGTGGTTCATCATCAACAACCAATATCTTATACATGAATTATTCATCCTCCTTCTTTTGAAGTCTCAGTTCAAATAAAGTCCCATGGTCCATATCACTTTCCATAAAAATACCTGATTCTTCTCCAAAAAATGCTCTTATTCTTTCTTGTACATTAAATAATCCTATCCCCTTTTTCTCAGAACCGCACCTCTTATCTCCTGCCAGAACCGCTCGAATATCTTTAATCTTATCAGAACTTATGGGTGATCCATTGTTTAAAATCCTTACCTTCATATGGGATAAGTTTTCATCAATGTCAATTCGAATGATTCCCTGTTTTCTCGTTTCCCCAAAACCATGTATAATACTGTTTTCAACAACAGGCTGTAAAATAAATTTTGGACATGCAAAATCAGAAATATTCGGCTCCACATTTATTTCAAACTCCAGCCGATCCCCCATCCTGATTTTATGTATGGCAATGTAATCCATAATATTATCTACCTCTTGTTGAAGGGTAGTCGTTTCTCCATTTTTACCAATACTGTAACGCAGTAACTTACCTAATGTATATATCATTTCTGCTAACTCGTTGTCATTTTTCACTAATGCCATCATTCGCATCGATTCTAAAGTGTTATAAAGAAAATGAGGTTTAATCTGAGCTTGGAGCATTTTAATTTCTGCGTCCTTCTTTAATAATACTGTACGATGCATCTCATGTTCTAATCCCGTCATTCTTTTAACCATATTATTGTAAGAAGTAATTAAAAATCCAATTTCATCTGTATCAGTGGTATCTGGAAATCTTGCATATTTAAGTGTGGGTACTTGTTTTAGGTGATTGGAAAAGCGACTAATTCTTAATGCGATTGATGAAGCAATCATAAAGTAGATAAATGATAACAAAATTAGTAAAAGTATTCCGCCGGCTAGTACCCAGTTAACCAATTCTTTTATATTTAAAAGAGACTCTACTTCACTAATATTCACATAAATTAAATCCATTTCATTAATAGGAATCACACTTACTAGATGACCGCGCTCATTGACATAAAAATTCTTCACCTGGCCATCAATGTTTTCAAAAACAGGATCCTCCCATTTAGAATTATCCCACCCAGGTACTGCTTCTTGATAAACAGGTGTTAAGTTTCCATCTAAAAGCCAGTTCCAAGATTTTCCCTTGTTAAAACTTTCAAATAATAAATTGATCAGCTCGTTATTCACAGTTAAATGTAAATATCCCAATTCTCTAGTATAGTTTTCATTATTTAACTTATGAGTATAATGAATAATTGGCAGGTTGTTATTCTCTTTTAAATTATATGTCCATACTCCTTGATTCGGGGGCAAGAATTGTATTCTATCCTTTAATCTCTGACGCTCGAGATCTACCATATTTAAAATAACAGGCTTTATAGGTAATGCTTTTAAATTATGTTTATAAATTTTAATATCTTCTATCACAGGATTACTTAAGTATGTGAAAGTAAATGTTGGCTTAATAAATCTTTGATAATTATAGATCATCTCCCAGTCACTATGGTAGTTACCATCAATATATTCAATCAAATTTCTGTTGTTTTGATAAAGAGAGTAAGTTGACTCAATCTTTGAAAGTTCCATTTTGAGATTATGATAGGCCTGCTCTACAAATTGAATCTGGTTGGTTCTATATTGCTTATAGAGATTGATAACCATTTGCTGATAAACTAAAAATCCGAAGATGATAAAAGGAAAACAAATAAGCAGTATATATGCAATGACCAGTTTTTTTACAATACGCATATTTCTACGCTTATTAACCAATAACATTAGTAGCTTCATAAACAGCTTCCTTCCGTCAATCCTCTGTAACTTGAATCCTTACAAAAAATACACTCAATGTTTTACAAAGATAGCGGTGCTGAGACTAACACCGCATCTTGTATATATTTTATTCAAAAGCTCGGAGAACTTGTTGATATTTTTCGTTTGCCCATTCTTCATAATCGGCTAATCCTATTTCTTCTGCTTTCTTAAGCATTTCTCTGTATGCTGCTTCAGCCTCTTCTTGTGAATTAGCCAGTAAAACTTTTGATTCTTCATTATCAATCATGTTATCAATGTTGGTTTCAATTACTTGCTCATCCGAATCAGCAGCTGGTACCACCATTCCAATCTCCGGTTTATATACTACATTCTCATTTAACTCTCGATTAGTTTTCGTTAATTCAGTATCTGGTTGAAAGTTACCTAATGCTTCAGTAACAGAACTTCCTGCAAGTAAGCCCCACCAGTGCACTCCTAGCTCATTTAGAACTTCATCGTTATTTCTCTCATATGTGAACACAGGATAACCATTGTCTTCACTCCAATTCCAATGCTCTCCTTCAATCCCCCACATAGCTAAATGCTGTCCTTCTTCTGCCATTAAATATTGCATAAATTTAATGGAAGCTTCAGGATTTTTATTGTTCTTAGTAATGAACACCCCTTGCCACCCTGTATCAAATCTAGCATATGAAAAATCACCATTAATATTTAATGGGAGGTTTTTCCACTCCATCTCTCCCTCTGACTCTGCATTAAGTCGATCTGCTGCGGCCGTAGTCCATGCATACGCAAAAGCCTTTCCACTTGTTGCCATTGACTTAGCTTGGTCTTCATTTTGATAAGCATATGTTTCAGGCTTAATAATACCTTCTAAATACAATTTATTCATAAACATATACACATTTTCTAATTCTTCGGTACGAAGTACATGAACTAATTTACCATTTTCATCCTCGACAAAGCCCTCTAGTTGTGCTCCAAAATTAAGCCCAAAGTAACCTTTAGCCCATGTATCAGTTGGATTTAATACTAACGGTGTCATGTCAGGATATATTTTTTTTACTTGTCTAAATAATTCAAGAAAATCATCCAATGTGTCTACAGGTGGATTTCCCATCTCTTCCATAAGGTCTGCTCTGTAAGCAATACCTGCACCACCATTTAGCGCGTATTGTTTGTTTGCTTCCCACTCTACTTTAGTGGAAAAGTTGTTCTTGACTGAATAAAATTTACCGTCACTTACTGTATTTACACCGATTCGTTCTTGAGCAATTTCAAATTCGGGAGTATATTGCTCCATGAGACTTTGCCAATCATAAGCGACTTTCGGGTCTGACATTCGATTAAATTGTAAGCTTGTAACAACAAGATCTGGTAAGTTATTTGATGCGATCATTAATGGAAGCTGTTGCTCATCTGATGCAACTGTAATATTTAATCTTACCCCTGTTTGTTTTGTGATTTCTTCAGCTACGGGACCTGACCAGTCTTTCAGAGGCCACCACGGCTGATCAACAAATAGATCAAGTTCCACAATTCCTTCATCGGTCTTAACAGGATCAGTATTACCTGCGTTATCTTTATTATCTGCGGACTGTTGATCTTCAGTGTTATTGGCAACATGATCAACCTCAGTAGAATTGTTACATCCAACCATAGTAATCATAATCAGAATGAAAGAGACTATTAAGCCAAAACAACTTTTGCACATCTTCGTCACTCCTTAATATTTTTTAGTTGCAAGAACACATTTCTGTTAGCAATTACATAATTAATAATTGAAAACTATCCTTTTACAGAACCTAACATCATCCCCTTAACAAAATATTTTTGCAGGAAAGGATATACACAAATTATGGGAAAAACTGAAATTACTAGTGCTGTCATTTGTACAGAAAACTGAGTAACTTGTAATTGAGCAGTGTATTGTGCTGTTTGTGAGTCTGTTGGCAGCATTGTTTGATTTATAACCTCCATCATTCGGTAGGAGACTGTTCTTAAATGGTCAAATTGTACAAAATATGCGGAGTCTACCCAGGAATTCCATTGACTGGCGCCAATAAAGAGGGTCATTGTTGCTAGTAAAGGGAGCGATATTGGAAGAATAATTTTTAGAAATATAGTTAGTTCACTCGCTCCATCCATCCGAGCTGATTCACCAAGTTCAGCCGGTATCTCCCTAAAGAAGGATACGGCAATTAGTAAGAAAAATAAGTTAAGCATTGTAGGAATAACATAAACACCAAAAGAATTAATTAAGCCAATTCCATTTAATACAACATAATAAGCAATTAATCCACCAGATACATTCATCGCAATTACAACCAGTATAAAATAAAACTTACGGAAAATCAGGTCACTTTTAGACAGTCCATAAGCTACCAAACTGGTGAACAATACACCGAGAAATGTCCCAACAACAGTTCTTAAAGTAGTTACACCAAGGGCAACTGTCCACTTAGCTTCCTGAAGGAAATATTTGTAATTATCTAATGTAAACTCCCGTGGCCATAAATATAATCCTCCATTCGCTGTGTCAATCCCATCGTTAAAGGATGCAACGAGCACAAAGTAAAACGGGTATAATGTAACCAATGTAATTATACTTAATAAAAAGTAATTAAAAACATCCATAAAATAATCTTCTCTACTTTTTTTTCTACGTGTCCTCATTTTCGCTTCCTCCCTTCTTATAACTCCTAAAATTTTGTGCTATGCTTTATTCTTGGAAATAAGCTTTATTATCTTGTACGTGCTAATATAACCCGGCACCTGAGACTTTTCTCGATATATAATTACTTGATAAAATTAAGATAACCGAAATAACTGATTGAACTAAGTCCACAGCTGCAGCAAATGCAAACCGACCTTGTGTAAGTCCTACATTAAAAGCATACGTCTGGATTATTTGTGATGTATCACTATTAAGCGTATTTCCAAATAGTAATGCTTGTTCAAAATTGGATCCAACTAATCCGCCACCCAACATACTGCCTATTGATAAGATTAATACAACTACAATAGAACCCTTCATTCCTGGCAATGTAATATGCCAAATTCTTCTTAACCGCCCAGCGCCGTCAATCTCTGCCGCTTCATAAAGTCCTGGGTCGATACCAGCAATAGATGCAAGGAATATGATTGTCCACCACCCCGCTTCCTTCCATATTGCAGTACCTACTGCCAGACCAAAAAAGGAATCTGGATTTGTTAAAATAGCAAGTGGCTGATCAATGATATTCATTGACATCAGCAAACTGTTCACAACACCTGTTTCCGTTGAAAAAAAGGCATGTGCAATACCAGCAACAACTACCCATGAAATAAAGTGAGGTAAATAGCTAGCAGTTTGAACGATCCTTTTTGTAAGCGAATGACGTACCTCGTTAAGCATAATTGCAAATATAATTGGAATCGGAAACGAGAAGACAAGCTTCAGTATACTTAACGTTAATGTATTTCGTACAAGTGTGGGAAAGTTGTAGTCATTAATTAATTGCTCGAAATGCTTTAATCCAATCCATGGACTTGTAAAAATCCCTTGGATTCCACTTGTGATGTTATAATCTTTAAACGCCATAATAACGCCAAACATTGGCGTAAAAGAGAAGATCAACAAGAACGACATACCTAGCCATACAAATAATTGAAATGAAAGCTGTTTACGAAAACGTCTGCTAAACTTTTCATGTTGTAACATTGATCGTGGTGATAAGCCACTGTTTTCCTCTGTATTTGTTTTCAATTCCTGCTCCTCCTTTCTCCATTTGTCATTAACAATCAGTAAAAATTCAAAAAACAACTCCAAAACTCTACTTCATTATAAAACGCTTACAAAATTGTGGAAACTGA
Organism: Gracilibacillus ureilyticus; assembly: GCF_900111195.1. Classification (GTDB taxonomy): domain Bacteria; phylum Bacillota; class Bacilli; order Bacillales; family Amphibacillaceae; genus Gracilibacillus; species Gracilibacillus ureilyticus. The sequence goes on along the minus strand of NZ_FOGL01000029.1, from coordinate 6,783 downwards.
TCATTTGTAATCTCAAAGTGTCCGATTTTAAGATGTGGATATTTGAACACCGGAAATTTCTAAGGCAATTTTTGAGAATACAAAAATGATCTATATAAACAAGTGAGCCACTTTCCAACAAAATTGGAAAGTGGCTCACTTATGAGGCGTACAGGATTTGAACCTGTGACCCCGTCCCTGTCAAGGACGTATTCTCCCGCTGAACTAACGCCTCACTATTAAAAAAGTACTTCTACGGAATTACGCTAAATATGAAACTATTATTATAAATATAGATAAAAATCCATTCTTTGTCAATCTGTATGTTACAGCAGTATATCAATTGTCATATTAATGGTTATTACTCCCACAGAGAGGCAATCTTATTATATGGTAAGATTTGCTGGGCTTTGACAGGTATAACATTCTACTATCTGGCAAAAACAACCTGCTGATATATTATGTTACAACTGCTAGTCTAGATTATAGATTACTATTACAACACAGGAGGTAACAACATGACTAATAAAATCCGTACAGCTGTTATGACAACTTTGGCAGCGGCATGCTTTTTAGTAACACCAATCATATCGAATGCGTACACAGTGAAAAGCGGTGATTCTCTATGGAAGATTGGCAAACAAAATGGCGTATCTGTTCTAGAATTACAGAATATTAATAACCGTTCGAACTCCATTATATATCCTGGCGAGAATTTAATTATTCCCCAGTCGATCTCCGCATCTGATAAGCAATTAATGGCACAGCTTGTTCATGCAGAAGCTAAAGGAGAACCGTATGCAGGGAAAGTGGCAGTGGCTACAGTACTTCTTAACCGTGTTGATCATAAAGACTTCCCTAATTCCGTTGCCGGTGTTATTTATGAAACGTATAACAATGGAGCACATTATGCATTTAGTCCTGTGAAAAACGGGGCGATTAATCAAACTGCTGATAATGACTCAATAAGAGCGGTTAATGAAGCTATCGCATTTCGCGGACAAGGCCAGGGATCCATTTACTTCTATAATCCTAATACGGCTGTAAATAAGTGGATTACTAATCGTCAAGTGACGATTAAAATCGGAAACCATGTATTTGCAAAATAATAACCTGAATAAAGCCTGATCACATACAAAACGATCAGGCTTTTTCATATACTTCTTTTGGTATCGTAATTTCCTGATTCCCGGAAACATATGGTGCAATCTCATACTGCTGAAAAACTAAAACTATTCCATCATCCGTGAAATAAAAAGCTGTTTCTTTCGTTAACTGAATGTCTTCTTTCTTTAAATCAGGGTAAAAAATATCTGGACGTTCAATTGCATATTCCCATACATAGTTCTGTACCTTTTTCATTTGATCTTCTGTTGTTAAAATATCGGTTAAATAAATCCGCTTTCCCTTTTCTACATCATAATTAAAAGATTGTACAACCGTATTACCATGAGCTCCGCCACTAAACATATAATCACTTGTCAAAATACTCAATCTTGGAGATTTGTTATATTTAACGTCATATGTTGTAAGATATTCACCCTCAAAGCCGTATTTTTCAGCCTGTTTTTGGTTTGCTTTATCCGCTTTATAGGCCTCTTTAATATATTTATCAAAATCACGGTTGATTTTCTCTTCCATTTTTTCCTTTCCCACATCGCTTACTTGTGGATATTTTAGATTTTCTTTATTCTTAAATAGTTGTTCCGTCACTGTCGCTGTTTGTTTTTGCGCTTCTGCTGCTGACAAAACAAAGCCGGAGGCACTGACGGTAAGGACTACAAGCACTGTTAAAATCATCGCACATGCTTTTTTCCAGAACATTGGTTTTACAACCCCTTTTATTTTTTAGCATGTGCATAGAAGCTGTTTTCATGCATCTCGACTGCGGAGAGTGTTAAAATAAAACTTACTTATTATTGTTAGGAGGTTTATGATTTGGGACGCTTGGGGAAAATGGATGACTTAATCATAAAGAGTAATTATCTGGATGAATCGGTTACGGTGAAATGGTATCTTCCAGAAGGTTTTACTCCAATGAAGGATTACCGAGTTTGTTATATGCAGGATGGGGATGACTATTTCAGAATGGGACGGATTGCTACACTTAGTGATAAGTTACATTCAGAAATGGAGATCGAGCCGACTATCTTCGTTGGTATTCATTATAATGATAAATTTGACCGGCTGAAGAAGTATCATCCTGATGGTGAGAGACAGGAAGCATACATTACTTTTTTAATTAGGGAAGTATTGCCACAGGTGGAAGAGACATTACATATTACACCAGTTGAACGTGCCCTGATGGGTGATTCTTTAGCGGGAACGTTGGCTTTTATGACAGCAAGTATTTATCCAAGCACCTTCCGAAAAGTGATTATGCAGTCACCATTTGTTAATGAAACGGTTATGGAACGGGCAAATCACTTTGCAGATTATAAGGGATTGGAAGTGCATCATTCCATCGGTCTGGAAGAAACTGATGTGAGCACAACGGATGGAAAGGTTTCAGACTTTCTCCAGCCTAATCGTGAATTAATGAGAAAGCTTAAAGGTAATTTACAGGTCTATCATTATTTCGAATTTGACGGAAATCATACATGGAAATATTGGCAGCAACATTTAGGGGAAATCTTAACATTAATGTTTGGGGAGGAATAATAAAAATGAAAATTAAAATAGTAGAAAATGAACAGCAATTACAGGATGCCTACACTGTTAGATGTGAAGTATTTGTTGAGGAACAAGGTGTACCGGAAGAATTAGAAATTGATGATTTGGAGAATGAGGCGATACACTTTGCAGGATATGATGATGAAAAGCCTGTTGCCGCAAGCAGAATGCGTCTTGTTGATGGATATGGAAAAATGGAACGGATTTGTATATTGAAAGATTACCGCGGGAAAAGTTACGGCAAGGAATTGCTTTTATTTATGGAACAGGTAGCTAAAGAAAAAGGAATAGATAAATCGAAACTGAACGCGCAGACTCAGGCTGAAGCATTTTATCAAAAGCTTGGATACACTACTATTTCGGGTGAATTTATGGACGCAGGTATTCCACATATAACGATGACTAAAAATCTTTAATAATTTTGTATTTTTCCCCCTCTTTTTGTCAAAAATGTAGAGAGCATAGACAAGGGTGGGGGTATTTTATGCAATTCGGCTCAATATTTATTGAAACATTGTTCGGTTTTGTGACATTGTTCATATTGGCAAAATTACTCGGAAAAACACAAATCAAACAATTAACTGCCTTTGACTTTATCTCTGCACTGATTTTGGGTGAATTAGTCGGTAATGCATTATATGACAAAGAGGTGGGAATACCTGAGATCGGTTTTGCTGTGGCTTTATGGGGTGTGCTATTATTTATTACAGAAATAACTACACAGAAGATAAAAAAGTCGCGCTCACTTCTGGAAGGAAGCCCGTCAATTGTTATTCACAAAGGAAAATTACAACGGGATATAATGAGAAAAGGCAAGCTGGACATGAATCAGCTGCTCCATTTACTGCGTGCCAAAGATGTCTTCTCTGTTCAGGAAGTGGATTATGCGATTCTTGAGACGGACGGCACTTTATCTGTAGTTAAGAAAACGAATTACCAGCCGCTAAGCAGACAAGACCTCGATCTTCCGTTACAAGAAATTTTGCTGCCGGCTATGATTATCAATGATGGAGAAATTATTAAAGATAATCTTGAGGAAATTGGAAAGGATAATGATTGGCTGGTGGAGGAATTAAGGAAGCAGGACGTTAATTCAATAAAAGATGTATTTTATGCAGAGTATGATAAAAAGAACGGTTTATATATTCAGCAGCAGAATAAATAAACAAGACAGCTCACCTCTGAGCTGTCTTGTTATGCTTCAGCAACAAACTGGCGGCCTTTCCCTGTCACTTCAGCGTAAACCTTTTCATTTCGGATACTGCCTGGAACTGCTTGCCCGTATACGTGCGTCCCAGCTGTCTGTTTAAAATTCATGCTATCCTTCGGCTTTTCTTTAAGTTTCTCATTTTCATAATGCATATTAAATTGCACGGGGTATAGCTCTTCAATTGGAAATGGGTCACGTTCTTCTTTGGTTATGCGTGATTGATATTGCTGATAGCTGTAATTTTCTATTGGTATAATGTATCCCATGACAAAACCTCCCCTAATCTCCTAATATCTAACCATACCCGCTTCTGAAATTGTTAAACCTGTTTTTATGAAAATTTATAGCCAGGAGAAAGGTTTTCTGTCATCATCACGGTCATTTTCTTTATCATGATGGTGATCTTTGCGGTCATCTGCAATATCCTCTAATTCTTCATGCCGATGTTCTCTTTCTTCAGCCTCGCCAAGTGTTTGTTTTCTCGGTCCGAACAATGGATCAGGACGTTGAGAGCGTGAAGGCTCGATGCGAACATTGTCCGCTTTTATCACAAGGTCTTTTACATATATTACTTTTTTATTTTCTGACATTTGTAAATCCTCCTTTTAAAAAATATTAGCCGCTATATTCTATGCATATATCCCGCATATTGGTTACATTTCGATATTAAAATCCGGCAATATTAATCGCCTGAATCTGTTCAATGGGAACAGATACTTCTCCTGCTTTACTTGCCGTTTTTATTGATACCATTCCACTTTGATAATGATAAATAAAACCGTAATATTTTTTTCTTTCGGTTATCACTTCACAACGGACACGTGGTAAGTGCATTGGCATTGCAGCAAAATGTTCTACCTTTTCCGTAATAGTCATATCTTTAAATTTCTTCCTGCCCAGAATATCCTTATTCTCTACTTTTGGTTCTCTCCCCTGCTCTTTACTTTCTTTACCAGGCTTTTCTTTTCTTTTTCTCTTATTCGACTGATATACTGATTGCATTTTACTTGATGGTTCAGAAAGTGTCGGTTGATGTAAGTATAATTTTGGAGATTGATTATTTCTTTTGATGGAACTCATGTCATATTCCTCCTGTTACACTTTGAAGATATTTCATCTTATGATATCAGCCTAATATTGTGCATATGTCATTGTATTTTTTCCTGGAACCGTGTTATTCGTCTATACATATATGTACTTCCGTCATAGATTGTAGTGTTAACGAAAAACTTTATTTGAAGGAGTGTTAAAACTTATGGGGAAACAACACCATGACGAACACTGTGATGAATTAGGACCAATCACAAGCAAAGACTGTGTATGTGACGTAGTACGCGCAATTGCAGATGCACAAGATGATGTAATCGACCAGCTTTGTGATGTAAGCTGTGCTCAATCAATCCGCAGCTTAGTATCACCTGTAACTTCGAACGGATTAGATACAGTACCTTTTATACTGTACGGTAAAGGACTCAAACCATTCAAAGCTTCTGGAGCTGTTGTTGATAATAATAATAACCAGCCTAGATTCGAATGTATAGAAAGCTTTATCTTCCGTGTTAACGAAGTAAGCGATGACTGCTGTGCTGTACTTGAATTACTTGCATTTGACGGTGACGAAAATGCATGTGACGAACCATGTGATCAATTAGACAATGAGCGATTAGATGACTTACAACGTACTGGTATCTGTATTACAGTAGATTTGTCATGCTTCTGTGCGATCACTTGCCTTCCAGCGGTTTCTGTTATATAATCAATATTGGACTCTTTCATCAAATGATGAAAGAGTTCTTTTATTTGATCATAAAGACTTTTGCAGGCTGTGCTCCAGTAACTGATGCATGATTCGCATGATTTAGGGAATCATAAAGAGTGCAGTCATTTATGAAGGGAAAGGATGATAGGATGCAAAAAGTCACTAAAGTTTTTTATATTTCTTTAGCCATTTCGGTCTTATTTATTATATGGGGGATTATTCCTGAAACTTCACTGCCTAAATGGAATCTGGACCATATTACCACATTAATTCAAAGTTTCCTTGTAACAAGGTTTGGCTGGTTCTACCTTCTGGTGGCTACAGCTTTTTTAATTTTTGCTATCTTTTTAATTGTATCAAAATATGGAAATATTGTGCTTGGGAAAGATGGGGACAAGCCTGAATACAACTACCTTACATGGTTTGGTATGCTGTTTAGTGCCGGGATGGGGATAGGTCTTGTATTCTGGGGTGCCGCAGAGCCTGTACAGCACCTACATACCCCGCCATATGCAGCGGCAACGGAGGCGGAAGCAGCAAGGTTAGCTATGCAATACAGCTTCTTCCACTGGGGCTTCCATCCCTGGGCGATATATGCAACAATAGCTTTAGCACTTGCATATTTCCAGTTCAGAAAAGAAGAACCGGGACTTATCAGCAGTACACTTAGACCACTTTTTGGGGATAAGATGAATGGCGGATATGGTACTTTAATTAATGTTATTGCTGTATTTGCAACTGTTTTTGGTGTAGCAACTTCCCTCGGTCTTGGGGCACAGCAAATTGGGAGCGGGTTATCATTTATTAGCGATAATATTACCAACACTATTGGTCTTCAAATGATAATTAGGTTCTAAGTCAAATGTTGGGGTGAGCTAGACGCTCACTCCTAATTTATGCGACCCGAAATTTGATATATTTATATTGATGATGCAATAACACTCTTAACCTAAATCGGTCAAATCGTTTAAAACCAAATGCGTTGCGCTTAATGACCTTGGTTTGGTTATTAAGACCTTCTATAAAGCCATTATGTAAATCATAACCAAAACTGTTCATAATCTGTTTCTGCCAATTTCGAAAGGTTTCTATTGCTTTTTCAAATTCCTTTAGTCCAGAGCTTTTAACAAGGTCATAAAATTGATAAAGTCTTTCTTTTGTT
>NZ_FOGL01000038.1 GCF_900111195.1 Gracilibacillus ureilyticus | reverse complement strand
AGACTTGTGGTGATAAGTCAAGCAAAAAAATGATTAAAAAAAGATAATAATATTCATGTAAGGTTAAAAAAAGTCGCGCTGAACTAAACCCGCCCAATAAACAAACATTCGTTCGGGTTCATTAGAAAGGATTCATAAGCCTTATTTGCTTATGATTTACACGCTCCTTTCTGACGTGTAGAGTTGGCGGTTGCGTAGTAGCACATCCACCAAACGCACTAGTTTTCTCGCGGTCATAACGAGGGCTCTTTTATGTTTGTATTTCGGAACTTCTTTATATTTCTTTAGGTAAAATTCATGGTACACAGGTTCATTTCGTTTGACGGAGTTGGCAGCTTCAACTAAGTAATAACGAAGATACTGATTTCCTGTTTTTACTCTAGGTGTTCGTTCCGATTCAAAGTCACCAGATTGTGACCTTTTCCAATAGAGACCGGCGTATTTCGCCAGTTGTGCCTCCGTTTCAAAGCGTTCAATTTGGCCGATTTCAGCAATAATACCGGCCGCATAAACAGGTCCAATACCTGGCACACTTAAGAGACATTCTGCCTCTGGGAGAATTACGAATAAGGCCTTAATCCCCTTATCCAGTTCTTTGATCTGTTTCTTGAGTGTTTGAACCAGTCGGGCATAAGTGGCCAAGACCATGTCGACGGAGTGTTGCACGACCTTTCCAAGACGGTAGGAATCACGGATAGCTTTTTGAATGGTTTTGGCCAATTTTTCGGGATCACGAAAGCGTCCCTTGCCTTTCCCTTGAAGGAAAAAAGCTAATTCCTCTAATTCCATATTGGCAATGTCATCTAACGAAAGGGTGTCGACAAACAATTCCATCATGGCAGCCCCAAAAATGGAAGTATCTACATCATTTGAGAGCGTATTGCACTTGTAATAAAGGTTCTCAAGAAAATGTTGCTTACACTCTGTCATCTGCTGGATCACTTGATAACGTGAGCGTGTTAACCGTTGAAGCGCAACATACTTTTCTTCTTTAATAATCGTTTTATTGTATCGTCCAAATCGAAGGAAATCAGCAATGCGAAAAGCATCAATACGGTCTGTTTTGTCCTCTTCAAACAACCCTTTAAACCGATGAATGGCTTTAGGATTCTGAACCACTACTTCTACACCAATCCTTTGTAAGTCCTTATCATTGTCTAAAAGAGTAGAGGGATGAAAACTATAAACAGATGTAGATTCCATACCAACGACAATTTTTTCGTAATGGAACTGCCCGTTATACGTTAAAATGGCTTCTTTTATTTGGTTGGCACCATATAAGTCATTGGAAAGTGTTTCTTCTTTTAGACGCGTGTCTTCGCTGTCAAGGAAGCACACATCAAGATTTTTAGAGCTAACATCAATACCTACGAATAATTTCACGGAAAGGACCTCCTTTCATAAGATTTTGGAATAAGCTTGGATACTGCGGGATATCCCTAGAAACAATTGTCTAACAACAACCTCGCGTATGAGTATTCTTTGATGCGTCGCTAAAAGCTGCCCAAGTCTACTAATACTCGGTTTAGCGAAACACCGATACAGCTTGTGCGTTTGCAGTACAACAATTGTCTGGGTCACAGTCTTTAATCGTAGTCGAACTACAGGAGAGAACAGCATATTCCCAGTTGGATCCATTCCAATTCTATTATCTAAGGACATCACGCAGTATCCAAGCAAAAGGTATTCATGTAACTTTATTATTCAATTTTCTAAGAGCAATTTTATGTTCTTAAATACACTATACGAG
>NZ_FOGL01000030.1:0-20000 GCF_900111195.1 Gracilibacillus ureilyticus | reverse complement strand
TCTTGAAAATAAGTCCATGACAGTCGCTAAATATAACTAACCTTCCTTTGTGCAAACATTTGGTTATATCACTAACCAAAACAGCTCCAGGTTTGTTTACTTGGAAGTTCTGCTTCAGTAAATTTGGATAGACCGGATAACTGTGCTTCGAATTGGTCGTTGCCTTGTACTTTTTGACCGTTTTAGAACGGAGCCCATTCTCCTTCATGATACGGGTTACCGTCTTCTGAGATACCTCCCAACCACCTTGTTTCAATATTTGAGTTATTTGAGTTCTGCCATATCATTTCTGAGACGACATATTAATACGCTTCACTTGGGCAGTAAGCTTTTTTCGATGCTTTCTTTGGTTACTTTTTGATCGATTTCTCCAATCATAATAACCACTTTTCTAAACACTTAATACTTGGCACATCTTCGCTAAACATGATGCGAAAGTGGCAGCAAGGACATACAGGGTCATCTTTCTTGGACGGAAACATCCATGATCAACTTAGATTAGGAAAATATGATGGAGTTAAAGAAAAAGGAACAGATTCGTGAGAGAAGGTTATCTGGGTGGGTAGAAGCACAAGGTTTTTAGTTAGTAAGAAGGTGTTGAGAATTTAAAAAGGATGTTCCGTGACGATTCATCATAGCTCGCTTCACGGGAATAAGCGTCCATTCCCATCTACAATGGCTTGTTTTGTGATGTGGAATTTTAGTGGTATAATTTATATCAATCTTATCCGACACAAAAATGGAGGTAACATGTTAACTTTTGAACAAAAATTAAAAATCGTTGAATCTTTTCCTGAATTAACAAGACATAATGTATCGATGAATCGAGTTAATTTTCATTATGAAGAAAGTGCTGATGATAAAAAGAATGTTGTGTACCATTTGCATCCTAATGGAAATGGATTTGTTTATGCAGAATATCTTAGTGACTATGAAACAGATCACAAAGGCATGATTAATATAAGAGACTTTTCTGAAGCTGAATTACGTACAGTCATTCAAAGATCATTGGAATCATTGACACCAGAGGAATTTGAAGAAGAATGCTGGATGAATTCAGAAAAACACTCGCTTCTTTTGGTGAACGAAGGGGATTTGTGGAACGTTTATGCCGGTCAAAATCTTGATGGTACATTTCGTTCATATAATGAGGCTAGAGCATTTTTAGAGGAAGAGGGATTCACAAGAGCATAACTTTTGCAGGAGCTTGGATTTATTCCAGCTCCTGTCTTTTTTATTTTATTGTGTGGAATCATTAAAGAGATGGGGCAGATAACAGGTATTGTGTAAGAGGGTCAAATAAAGAAAGTAATTTAGTAGAACAAGCATAATTAGTGAAAAATTCCTCCTAAAGTAATACACTATTGAAAGCGGTAAAAATGATTCTTATAACTCTAGTGAAATTCAGCAAAGTACTTTTATCACCTGTATTGATGGCATAAAAGTCACTATTCACTTCAAAATTTTCGTTTCTTCTGCTTACTAGTTTACTTATCTTTAGAAAGGAACAAAAAAGCAATACATATTATGAACTTATAAGTTATTAGCATAACTTGACGGAAAGGTGATAGAAATTTTGAATACATTATCTAAGACTAAACGATTACAGGTTGCTTTATTATTGGGATCTCTTGCACTTTTAGGGCCTTTTACAATCGATACATATTTGCCTTCATTTCCTACTATTGTAAAGGAATTTAATACGAATGCTTCATTGGTGCAAATTAGTTTAACCACTTGCTTGTTAGGCTTAGGATTGGGGCAATTAATTATAGGTCCGATGAGTGATGTGCAAGGACGCCGTAAGCCCTTGCTTATTTTTCTTTTTTTGTACTTACTATCTTCTATAACATGTGCTTTTGCTCCTAATATTTATGTTTTAATTGCTGCTCGTTTTATACAAGGTTTTTCTGCTGCTGGTGGGCTTGTTATATCAAGGGCAATTGTTCGTGATCTTTATAGTGGAAGAGAACTAACTAAATTTTTTGCATTGTTAATGCTGGTGGGAAATCTTGGGCCAATTATTGCGCCTGTCATAGGAGCTGGAATTCTTACCTTTGCCAATTGGCATGTGATTTTTATTGTCTTGGCTTGCATTGGTCTTATTCTAACTCTCGTTGTATCAGTTAAACTGGAGGAAACATTACCAGCGGAGAACCGTGTACCGAGTAACTTTAAACAAGTAGTTAGCAATTTTGGATCTTTATTAAAGGACCGTGAATTTTCGGGTTATGCATTCACACAAGGTTTTACCATTGCGGGGATTTTTGCTTATGTCTCAGGTATTTCTTTTGTCTATCAAAATATTTACGGTGTATCACCAACAGTATTTAGCTTGTTATTTGGGGTAAATGGTTTCGGTTTAATGATGGGGACGCAGCTTGTTGGTCGATTTTCAGAATTTATTCCTGAGAAAACTTTTTTAAAGATAGGTTTACTGCTTTCTAATTCATCAGCTATTATATTGCTAATAGCTCTTCTGTTAGAAGCACCATTAATTGCTGTTGCTATTCCCATTTTCTTTTTAGTTACTTCCATCAGTATTATTGCAACATCGGCTTTTTCATTGGCTATGGAAACAAAGGGACATATTGCAGGAAGTGCGTCTGCATTACTAGGTGTACTGCCATTTTTACTTGGTTCCTTCACGGCTCCACTTGTAGGAATAGCAGGGGAGCATACAGCTATTCCAATGGGAATTATTATCTTCTCAGCAAGCTTTTTGGCTTTTTTATCTTATTATCTGTTAGCTAGAAAAGCTTCTGAAAAAGTAGAGGATAAGCTATAGTTAATGAACAGATGAATCTATGAAAGCAAAACACCTTTGTAATCAAATTAATTGATTAGAGAGGTGTTTTTTTTCATACTTATTTAATGTCGCTTCTTGGCCTTAAATTAGCATTAACCATTCTGTCCAATTAGGGGGAAATATACGATGTCTTGAGTGATTTCTACCAATTGCAATTAACTCCTCATTCTTTCCTTTATTCATCTAAAACAATATGAGCAAGAAGGTAGACTAACATATTGAATCTCAGGAAACGGAAGCAGTTCAAAAGGTAAGGATTTCAATATTCTGAAAAATGATCAAAAGCCCACTCCAGTCTATTGTTTAACAATTGAATAAACAGGTTATATGTAAAGTATGATAATAAAATAAATTTGATTAAAAACTGGAGGAGGGATGCATTATTCTATATAAAGCAAGTTCAATAGAGTCATGTAATATAAAGGCCACGGATGATGAATTGGGGAAAGTAAAAGACTTATATTTTGATAGTGAAAAATGGATGGTACGTTATTTGGTTATCGATACAATGAAATGGTTACCTGGAAGGAAGGTGTTACTATCTCCCGTTTCTTTCGACAAGGTGGACCCAACAAATGACCAAATTTCTGTATTGGCATCCAAACAGCAAATAAAAGACAGCCCATCAATGGATGAACATCAGCCTGTTTCAAGAAGGAAAGAAATGGATCTTCATACCTATTATGGTTGGCAGCCCTATTGGATTGGCGGTGGGTTATGGGGTCCTGCAAATATTCCAATGGCCTATCAACCAGATGAGTTAACGAATATGAATGAATCAGTTAATAACGATGAGCCTTCTTTAAGAAGTGTAAATGAGCTTAAAGGGCATGTTACTGGTTATACTGTTAAAGCCGCCGATGATGATATTGGTAATGTGATCGATTTTGTTATCGATGACAATGCATGGGCGATTCATTATTTAATTGTCGATACTGGTGATTGGTTACCAGGGAAAAAAATAGTTATAGGACCAGAATTAATTGATTCCATCGATTGGGACAAGAAGGAGTTAACCATTAATCTCAAGTCCGAAGAGGTAGAAAAAGAATCAGTTGAAGATGATGCAATACTAAATTTAGATGAGGTTACAGTGGAAAACCTTAGAAAGAGAAACATTTTAAAATAGTATGGAAATAGACCTCAACAGTTAAATACGACAGGTTGCAATATAAATGAAACCCTTCTTAATTAGAGAAGGGTTTCATTTTATGGCTCTATAATTCAAACAAATTAAAACACGCAATCTCCTAATTTTGTTACACTTTGTTTAGACCAATAAACAAATCACAAAAAGGAGATGCGTGTAATTGAATTCTAACATTTCTTTACCAGGATTAGAAGAGGTTATCGTTACAAAGTCATTCGAACAATGCACTTTTTCTGTTACTTGGTTACAACTCGGACAATGATGATGGACACGCTCCAATTCCACATGAAGTTGGTAATTCCCATCCCGGATGCAAAACCGTTGAAATATGGACCAGAAATGAAGCGTCAGTGGAGGATGTTATTGGATCAGGTGATTGTACCATTGGAAGATGAATTGAGATAGAGGTGTTTATTGGTTCAAGCTTGGTCAGGTCTTCCATATGGACATTTGTCCATGGAGAGGGTCTGGCCCCAAGTCCTAGAATTAATTGAATTTTTCCCTAATAAGAAAAAACGCCTGTATAAAAACAGACGTTTTTTACGTATATTTGTGGCGAGAAATTATGCGACCACATTCGCATATATTACCATTCCTCGTCTTACACAAATCAGCTCATCGCACAATTATTATAACATTTATAGGGGAGGGAAGCTACTAGTAAGAAATGGATACGAAATTAATAAGTACCTACCTAGTGTTTACTATTTTAAATAACATATTAATTCAAGCTTAGTAAAATTTAACTAAAGTTGGCTTAATTAGGCGTTCATGAACTTATTTTATTCCCAGTCATCTAGCCAGAAAAAGCGAATTCGGTTCGGTAACAAACTACACATAACAAAACCCGAAGTATAAAAATACCTAGGGTTTTGTATATTTACAGCTTATTCCCCTACTTCAAGCGGGAGGCTCTCATCGGATGACCATTCCACCATGGAACCGTCATAGATAGCAACATCTTCACGACCAAGTGTGAATAGTGCTAATGCATTCCATGTTGCAGCAATTCCACCACCACAATAAGTGATTACTTTGTTGGAGTTATCTAATGCTCCGACTGGATCAAAAAGTTCGTGTAATTTTTCTTTGTCTGGCACTCCTTTTGTTTCCGGATCTGTAACATCCCCAAAGAACACATTTTTACTGTTTGGAATATGCCCATTACGTGGATAAGCATTTGTTTCACCTTTGAACTCAGCAGGAGATAGGCAATTAACGATGACAGTGGAGGTGTCATGCATAGCATTCTTCATATCTTCTTTTGATGCAAGTAATTCAGGTCTTCGTTGCCCTGTAAAAGTTGCTTTTGGATAAGATCCTGGTTCATCTGTCAATGGACGACCTTCTTCTTTCCATTTTGGTAAGCCACCAGCTAATACATATACCTCATCGAAACCCTCGAGGCGAAGTTGCCACCATAAACGCGAAGCCCAATCTGAAGCTGTGAATGTTGCTCCTACAACAGCTCCACGATCATAGACAACTACATAGGTACCTTCCCCAACACCTAAATCAGAAATTGTTTGTGCAAATTCTTCGTGTGACGGCGCAGTGAATGGAAGGGGTGCCTTCGTATCGCTTAGTTCATGCATAAGATCTGCAAAAACTGCACCTGGAATATGTTCTTTATCATATTCTTCTTTTCCTGATGATATATCCACTCCATTCTCATCTTGTTTCATAATAACCGTTGCATCAAGCAATCGAAGTTTCGGGTCATACAAGTGAGCTTCAAGCCAATCCGTATCAATCATTACATGTTTACTAATCATAGTTTCCTCCAATTTGTATTTACTGAACTTTGTTTTCGTGTATGATTTTATCCTTTTACTTTAACATATTTTTTTACTGGTAATACAATGAAACAGCTTTAACAGTGTATCATAACAATGATAATGTATAATTAAACTTAATCGTTTCCATCTGGTGAAATGTTAGCAAATGATCCCCAAATGGAAGATGAAAATCGGAGACCGATGTTTTTAATGATCTCTGCCAAGAAATAACGAAGCATCGTGGTACAAACCGTTGTAGTTAATTAGCTGCCAATCATTCTTGTGTATTTCAAAGGACTTAAACAGACGAACTAATTTATAACGGTGGCAATTCCATAATAAATATCGCTTCATTTTTTTAAAATGAGTTGAGTGAAATAATATAATATGAAAAAAATGGGAGACGATAAACATGTTGATACAAATATCAATCGATTCTTTGTACTTTTTATAAGAGGACATTACAATAACTTCCATATTTATTAGAAATAACTGTAATTTAAGTATATCATCTATTCTCAAAGGACGGAAAACGTGATTAACTTACAAAAAATGATTTTCATGATAGGATAAACTATGTTAAGAGTAATTATTCTGATAGCTAATTTTACAAATACATAAGAATAGGTAAACAACAGGAGGATATATGAAACGTTTAATTTGGATCGGGTCTTTTACATACTTACTTATTGGATTTACACACATTATACTTGGATCAATTTTGACTGAGATATTGGATTACTATGATCGAAGCTACACGGAAGGTGGTATTCTAATTGCCAGCCAATCTGTAGGATTTTTGGCAGGGGTGATTTCAGCGTCCTATTTATCTAGATTAATAGGTAGAAGAAGGACGCTTATATTCTCCTTTATATCGATAGCACTGGCTCAAATCATGTTTATGTCCCTTGTGCCATGGGAATTTTGGTTTTTCATTGCTATTTTTACTGGATTTGGTTTTGGTATCATTGAACCATTGGTGGGTGCCTTAATTATTGATGCGATCAATGATAAACCAGCGATTGCTTTTAGTAGATTAGAAGTGTTTTTTGGTCTTGGTTCTTTAATCATGCCGATTATATCCGGCTGGCTCGCATCTACGGATTTATGGCGCTATTCGTTTCTTGTGTTAGGCGTATACGCAGTAGTGATAGGCATCTTCTGGATGAAAACATCATTTGGCCCTTTAGAAGAGCATATGGGAAAAGTTATCCAACCGAAAACAAACGGACAAGTCCAGTTTTCAACAAAGCATCGTATCATTTTAACTATGTTTATGATCTTTTTCATCGTTTACGTTGGATTAGAAATCAGTGTGATGAATTTCTTGCCTGCTATTCTAGTGAATCAGGTGGAAGCAGCTACCTTTTTAGCAACACTGTCTGTCACTATTTTTTGGGGAGCAATGGTCGCTGGTCGTTTAGCTGCGGGATATTTAGCTGAATGGTTGCAATATGCTCGCTATCTGATCATTTGTTGTACAGGAACGGTTGTTTTTATAGCTATATTAGGAATGGCAACTAGTCTGTGGTTGAGCTACGTGTTAATAGTATTGATTGGATTAATGATGGCTGGTGTATTTGGTATTGCGATTGTCTATGCGACCACCTTATTGCCTGGAAGTACGGATAAAATCACGAGTATATTAATTGCCTCAGGTGGAGCGGGTGGCATATTCTTTCCATTGATAACAGGGAGTTTGATGGATCATGCAACGACAACTACGGTAGCTTTTGTGCTGGCTGGGTTATCGATTTTGATGGTTGTTATTATCCTTTTTGCACGTAATTATCAAAAACAACTGGTTTGATATTAACCCTTTACCATTCTTTACAGAAACGTTGGAGCGGTATACAAAACCATTTTTTTGACCGCTATTTTATATACTATTATTTCTAAGTCGAGTAAGAATTAGAGTAGCTTCCTATTGGTATTTGGCTTTAAATATTTCATTGCAACCTTCCTGCTTTTAAAGGTATCCATTATTGACCTCCTCTTATTAATAGAATAACAGGAGTACCTCACATCTTATGCTCTTTTTTTGTAGTAAAGGTTTAATTTATTGGATAATGGGAATTTAACCAGTAACTTATCTTATAAAAAAGGATAACATGGAAGGGAGTTTTTGAATTGGGTATGACAATGGAACAACAAAAAAAGGTGAAAAAAGGAGCAATAGTGGCCGGAGCCATCGCTGGAGCTTCGTCCTTGATTCTTCTGAATAGCAATGCACGTGAGAAAGTAAAAGATACATCAAGAAACGTGAAAGATTCTGTCAGCAACTATACTACAGCAATAAAAGAAGATCCACGTGGAGCCAAAGATGCCATTATCGCTCGTCTCCAAAATGCGACAGAGATATCCAAAGAGACCCTCAATAAAATCCAGAACATTCTGGATACACAAGCGAAAGATATTAAAGAAACAACTCAGAATGTAGTAGAGGAATCAAAAGAAATAAAATCATCCTTGAAAGAAGCGCAAAATGAATTAGGGGAAATAAAAGATAAAGCAACGGATGCGAAGGATGAGTTAGTATCTGTGAAAGATGACGTGAAATCCAACGGTTCCGGACAGGAGCAACAGCCACGCCAGCTGTAAATGAGATTTCTAAGCAAATAGGATATGTAAAGGCACGAATGTTGTTTTCGTGCCTTTTTCTATGTAATGATAATAAAGAAGCATTCACTGTATTTAATTGGATATGAGGGAGTGTAATAATAACTTTAAAGCTAAAGGAGTGTTTTAAATGGGTAAAACTAAAAGAGATCCAAACTCCGTAGAATTAGATAACAAGATTATTGGTCCATGGTTAAATGAAACAGGAGCAGTGGATCAGACTTCTCAAGAATACAATTGTCTACGTATAGAGGACAAAAATAAAGAATGAATTGCATGAAGGGGGCTGGACCTTTATCCAGTAATATTTGAATAGGTTACACTTATTTGGACAAGTTGGTTATGGTCAGTTAGACTTGGTTCAAATACAAACCGAGGAGCTTTTAAAATGACCAAAAGAGCGAGAAGAACTTTTTCCAAGGAATTCGAAGAGCAAATCGTACAGCTGCATGCGTCCGACAGTATCATGATAATGGGTTGTTTTAGGAAAAAGACAATCGCACACCAGAACAAGAAGAACTAATCAAACTTCGGAAAGAAAACCAAAAACTGGCCATGGAAAACGATATTTGCACCTAAAGGTATAAAAGTATCTACGCATTAAAATGCTAGATGCTCTAAAAAGCAGGCCGCGCTGATCATGGGACGAAAGTAGATGTGATCCGGAATAATCCTCACAAATACTCGGTATCAGAAATGTGTGGCGTCCTGCAAATTGCCAGAAGTACCTACTATTATGAAGCAAAGATTCGTGATGACCAAGAAGAAGAATTAACCGATCAGATTGTGGACATTTTTAAGAAAAGCCGCCAAAACTATGACCAGCGAAAGATTAAAGTGGAGCTTCAGAAGCTCGGCTGGACTGTGTCCCGACGTCGGATAGGAAGAATCATGAAAGAGCAAGGACTTGTTTCCAAGAATACTGTCGCTCAATTCAAGCCGTCCGAGTTCTCCTGTAACGAGTCAGAAGCAGGAAATACCCTCAATCGAGCATTTGATCAGGATCAAGAACTAAAGGTAGTAGTAAGTGACTTAACCTATGTAAGAGTTGGGCAGAAGTGGCATTATATTTGCGTGTTAGTAGATTTATATAATCGGGAATTATTGGCCACAGTGCAGGACCTCATAAAAGTGTGGCCTAGTTCAACGTGCCTTTGCATCCGTCCCATACAATCTTCATCAGCTTGAATTGTTTCACTCCGATAGAGGCAGTGAGTTTAAGAACCAGCTAATCGACCGGGCATTAGAAAAGTTTGGCATCGAGCGCTCACTGAGCGAAAAAGGAACACCCTATGACAATGCCGTGGCAGAAGGTACATTCAAAACGATCAAAACAGAGTTTGTCAAAAGGGCTTATTTTACTAACCAACACGAATTTGACCTTGAACTTTTTGATTATGTACATTGGTTCAACCACATTTGATTTCACGGATCACTAGATTATTTAACACCGACTGAATACAAGTTAATCAACCTTTAAAAATTTGTTCGATTTAGTGTTGACATACCAGTCCTTACATGTAAAACATTCATAATTTATGTTTCATTTTAAAATTAAAAAGTTGGTAATAAATTTAATATATTTAAATCTTCAAAGTATTGAAATATAAATTTATTACTATAGAATGAAGCTATCAAGATGAATCATTTTCTTATCTAATGAAAAAAAGGTTTGTACAAAGGGAAGTGAATCGATGGCAAGGATAGTTATAATAGAAGATACAGAAAAGATAAGAGAGGAACTTAAAACCTTTTTAATCAGATACGGATATGAAGTTGCTGCCCCAACAAATTTCGAGGATATTATTAAAGATACATTAAAGGAAGAACCTGATCTGATCCTTCTAGACATTAACCTGCCAGTATTTGATGGATACTACATTTGCAGAGAAATAAGAAAAAACTCTGATGTACCTATAATAGTAGTTACGAGCAGGGATAGTGAGATGGACGAGCTTATGAGCATGAATCTGGGAGCAGACGATTTTATTACAAAACCATATAATACTCAAATTCTCATGGCTAGAATTGAAACGATATTAAGAAGAGTTAACGGATCCAGCATTCGGGACACGATTGTATATAATGACTTAGAGTTTAATCTATCCAATGGTTCTGTTAAATATAAGGGGAAAATTGCAGAGCTAACTAAAAATGAAATTAAAATACTTTCTTGCTTATATAAAAATAAAGGAAAGATAGTGTCAAGGGATGATCTAATGGATTTTATGTGGAACGAAGATGTTTTTGTTGATGATAATAACTTATCTGTCAATGTTACAAGATTAAGAAAAAAACTTGAAGGATTAGGGATGAAAAAAAATATAGAAACAAGACGCGGATTAGGATATATACTTCCATGAGTATGAAGGAGTACTTAAAAGACAGAACTATATTTCTACTGATCAATTTTATTCTATTCACCGTTATATGCGGTATTATGTTACTGATTAACATTAGCACCAGTATCATTTTTCTGATTTTCTTTATTTGGTTTTTCCCGATATTTACATATATAACTATAGAATTTACGAAACAGAAAATTTTATATAATGAGTTAAATAGTATTATGGACAATTTGGATAAAAAGTATTTGTTAGCAGAAATAATGAAAGAACCTGACCATATAGAAGGTAAGCTTTTATATGATCTGTTGCGACAGGCAAACAAGGAAATGCATGAGCATGTGAAAAATTATAGAGATAGGGAAAATGAGTATCGAGAATATATAGAAACGTGGGTACACGAGATAAAGACTCCGATTGCATCCACTCGCTTAATCATAGAGAATAATCAAAATCACATTACTCGAAATATTAAAGATGAAATAAAAAAGATTGAAGAATATATAGAACAGGTTTTATATTATTCAAGAAGTAATAATGTAAGCAAGGATTATCTTATAAAAGAGGTCTCTTTAGCTGACCTTGTCAGAAGTGTGATAAAAAGAAATTCGAGAGACTTTATTAGTAAAGGTATTACTATAGATATTGAAGGAGTAGAAGGCACAGTTTACAGTGATGCGAAATGGCTGGAATTTATATTGAATCAACTGATCGGTAATGCTACGAAATACAACAGGGAACGTGATGGAAGGGTAACAATCGATTCGGTTAGAAATGAAAACAATATTATACTTACCATAGAGGATAATGGCATCGGTATTCTAGATAAGGATATAAACAGAGTCTTTGAAAAAGGATTTACTGGAGAGAATGGGCGGAAGTTTGGAGAGTCTACCGGGATAGGTCTTTACTTGTGCAAAAAACTTGCAGATCAGCTCGGTTTAGGGCTTGTTTTAGAATCAGATGCTGGAGAGGGCACAAAGGTGAGTATTATTTTTCCCTTAGGGGGCATTAACTTAATGTGCTAATACATCTTTTAATAACGGGTTTATGGCTATTGTAGACACATTAGCTGTAAACCCGTTATTTTTTCTATCTTGCAAAAATGTAACCTTAATAAAATATAAACCAATATGTGATCATCAGAACTGCTGATAAACTAATAACAAATAATAGTTTTTGGAGGAATTAACATTGAAAGAAACAGAATTTAAAAAAATTATAACACCAATATTAGTAGTGCTTATTTTAATAGTGGGAGCTTACTTTGGATATGAGTACATTACTGATCCAAAAATTGTAGAGGGTGTTGTCTCGAAAAATATTGATGATAAGGGAAAACCTGTAGATATAACTACTGAGTTTGCACCAGAAGATGAAGTTTATTTCTCTGCTAAAAGGAATCGTTTCTGGATTAAAAAAGCAGAGATCGTATGGTACAAAGGAACAATTAGTACAGAAAACAGATTATTAGTTGAAGAAGAAATTGAGGTTAATGAAGCAGGATATTTCTCGGCAAAGTTATCAGCTCCTAAAGGCCTTGAAGAAGGTCATTACGGTGTCACTATTTATGTAGATGATACAGATATTATCGAGACTAAAACAGAATTTGATGTAAAAAAATAGAGATATAGGAAACGCCATGAATTAGAAGAAATCAAAGAGAAAATGATGGAGGATAATATGCAAAATATCTTAAGTGTTGAAAAGATTGAAAAATATTATGGTAATAAAGGCAATATTACAAAAGCAATTGACAATATAAGTTTTACTGTAAATCAGGGTGAATTTCTAGGAATAATGGGTCCTTCAGGAAGTGGTAAGACTACTCTGTTAAATTGTATTTCAACTATTGATAATGTAACAACGGGCAAGATTATTATTAATAAAAAAGATATTACGGTACTTAAGTCAAAAGCTTTGGAAGAGTTTAGACGTGATGAATTGGGTTTTGTTTTCCAGGATTTTAACCTTCTTGATACACTAACTGCATACGAAAATATAGCTTTAGCCCTAACCATACAGAAGAGGGAAATATATGAAATAGATAAACTGATTAAGGATGTTGCGAAAAAACTTGATATTAACCACATACTTAGCCAGTATCCATATCAATTGTCAGGGGGGCAAAAGCAAAGAGTAGCAAGTGCAAGGGCCATCGTTTCTGAACCCTCGCTAATTTTGGCCGATGAACCTACTGGCGCTTTAGACTCGAAATCATCCAGATTACTTCTGGATTCATTTGAAAAGCTGAATAAGGAATATCATTCGACGATATTGATGGTTACTCATGATTCCTTTACGGCAAGCTATGCTAATAGAATTCTGTTTATTAAAGACGGACGAATCTTTAATGAACTAATACGTGGAAATGATACAAGAAAGGAATTCTTCAATAAAATTATTGAAATAGTTACTTTGCTTGGAGGCGATGTTGGCAATGTTCTCTAAAATAGCAATCAATAATGTGAAAAGAAGCTTTAGGGATTATTCAATATATTTTCTAACATTGACCCTTGCCGTATGTATATTTTACAGTTTCAACTCGATTGAATCACAGAATTCAATTTTAGAATTAAATAAAAATGCTACCTTTATGGAAACATTAAATAAACTTATAGCGGGAACATCCGTATTTGTATCTTTTGTTCTCGGCGGATTAATCATTTATGCAAATAAATTCTTAATAAAAAAGCGAAGAAAAGAGTTAGGCATCTACATGACATTAGGGATGTCTAAAGGTAAAATATCAAGAATCTTAATTTTAGAAACTCTATTGATTGGTGTGCTCTCCCTTGTGGTAGGAATTCTCCTCGGAATTATCTTATCACAGGGTCTGTCGATTTTTGTGGCTAACATATTATCGGTAGACCTGAATAAATATAAGTTTATTATTTCGTTAAGTGCAGTTATTAAATCGGTTGTATATTTTGGGATAATCTATTTTATTGTAATGATCTTCAATCAATTTACTATTTCAAGATACCAATTGATTGACATGCTTAATGCAGCAAAAAAGAATGAAGAAGTAAAACTAAAGAATTCTTTTGTATCGGTGCTTATATTTGTTTTATCATTAGCGTTATTAGCAATGGCTTACACCAGGATGCTTAAAACAGGTTTGGATGCTGATAATACTGATTTATTTATTACTATCATAATGGGCGTTATCGGTACTCTGTTATTCTTTTTTAGTCTTTCCAACTTCTTTATCCATATTATGCAAAAAAATAAAAAGATATATTTTAAAGATATAAATATATTTGTACTAAGACAGTTAAACAACAAGATAAATACTAACTTTTTGTCCATGACATTAATATGTCTAATGCTTTTCTTAACCATTACACTCTTATTTGCTGCCTTTGATTTAAAAGGAACTATTGATAGAAGTTCAGCAGGAAATAGAGATTTTGACGCTACAGCGTTTTTAGTTGTTAATAACAAAACTGAAGACCCTAAAGTAAATGATATAGAAGAATACTTAAATGAAATAAACTTTAAATTCGAATCTTATGAAGAACATATCTTTTATAATGAATACAAACTTAATATTACGATAGAACAATTGTTATCAGATTATTTAAACAACCAGGAACAAATCGATTTAGAGCAGAATTATTTGGGTGGTGAAATATCCGCTGTTAAAATATCAGATTATAATTCAATCAGAAATCTCAAAGGGCAAGATGCTATTGATTTACAGGAGAACGAGGTATTAATTGTATCTAGCTACAGCCGGGTGAATAATGCATTGCCTGAATTTATGAAAAATGAAACCAGCATCAGTATTAATAACAAAGAATACACCATTAAAAATACAGCTCCCATAGAGGAGAGTATAAAGAACACAGGGAGCAGCGAATTCTTTTATCTCATAGTTCCTGATAACTTCAATGGAGCAATGCAATTAGAGTTCTCAAGTTTTAATGTAATGTATGATGAAAGCTATGATGAGAAATCGGAAGAGAAATTTTCAAACCTGTTTAATAACCTTTCAGAAGACAAGTATAGAGATATTAACCCAGCTTTAGTTATTGGGAGTACAAGGGATCAATTAAAAGATAAAGAAAATGGTATGGCAGCATTGATTGTATTTCTTGGCCTGTTTTTAGGTCTTATATTTATAATTTCCAGTTCGGCAGTCATGGCATTGCAACAGTTATCTGATGCAAGTGATAGTCTGGAACGATATAAGTCTCTAAGGAAAATTGGCGTCACTGAAAAATTGATAAACAAAGCTATTTTGAGACAAAGCTTAATCTATTTTTTGGTTCCGTTAGGTCTGGCGGTTGTCCATTCAATAGTTGGAATAGCAGCAGAAAGTAATATGTTTTCATTCCACTATAAAAGTATAATAGTAAGTTCATTACTCCTTGGAATTATATATGGTGCATATTTCTATGCAACGTATGTTGGAGTTAAGAATATAGTTAAAAATAGCGATTAGTAAATAACCTAATCAAACACATGGTGATTGGTGAACTAACAAAGGTGCCAGGCCTGTTAAAAATAATTATTAGTGGTTATTTCGGTATTACCAAGTAAGTTTAAGATAAGATAAAACACTCAAAATGTTAATGGACCAGCATTTATGGGTGTTTTATTTTGTTTCCGAACATGATAGAAGAAGGAAGGTTTTTTTTAATTGAATTGTAGATTATCTAAAATTAGCTGCTGCTTAATATCCTTTCACTTATAAAAATAATAACAGTGCATTTAAAAGGATTAAAAAAAGCAGCTTACAAAAGCTGCTTTACAATGACTATTCCTAGAGGTTAGGATTTTCCCTCTTTGCTTCTTTTACTTTAGGTTTTCGATATCCGCCAGCAATATCTGCTTGTTTAAATTCTTTGGCATAAAGGACTTCCTGAGCGTCTGATGGTTCACTTCCATTTCCGCCTATAGGTTGATACTGTGTTTTTTTAGACATATTATTCTGCTCATCCTTTCTATTGGAATTGGGCTATATATTTATTTTACCCGTTTAGCCAATTGACAAACATAAGTTTTTGTGGATATGACTGTTATTATTTGATTACCATGTAATCTCAATTTGTTAGGTAAAGTAAAAATACAGAAATTGAATTATCTTGAATCCACTAATTCCCCTTTAATTAGAACTTTCTTGGAAAAAGTCAGATTTAACTGATGACTAAGCTTCTGCAGTTGTCGCTCCTCACTATCCGTGACAATCGCTACAACGGTGCCTGAGTCAGACCCCAACCGCCCGGTCCTACCAGAGCGGTGTACAAATTGCGTCGCCTCTTTAGGTAAGTCCATATGAATAACATGGGTAATATCAGGAATATCCAAGCCTCTTGCAGCAACATCAGAGGCTAGTAATAATTCGGATGTTCCCTCGCGGAATTCTTTAATTGCTTTAGCGCGTTCTTGTTTTTTGGAGTCGCTATGTAAAAAGCCTGCATGAATTCCCATATAATCTAGCTTTTCTGCCAGTACCGAAAGGGTTGTAATGTCTTTAACAAATACTAGTGCTTTCATTTCATGGTTTCGTATGAGCTTCCTTAGTGATTCAATTTTATCTCTCGCTTCACAAACAAGATACATATAGTCCACATTTGGTCGCTCATCATCTTCTTTACCTACTCGAATTACTTCAGGAATGCTCATTAGCTCCTCTGCCTTTAATTGTACTTTCTCAGGTAGAGTTGCCGAAAAGACGAGCAATTGACGGTCACTCAAGGTGCTTTTCACAATTTTTTCAATAACAGATGAATGTTCGGGTACCAACAGTTGATCTGCTTCATCCAATACAATTGTATTTACTTGATGCATCTTTAATTTTTTCTGGTTAATTAGTTCATTCATTCGTCCTGGTGTGCCAATGACGATTTGCGGTTTCTTTTTCAATTTTTCAATTTGGCGTTTTACATTTGCTCCGCCAATTAGTGTAGCACTGCCAAGACCGCTATCTCTTGACCATTCCTGAACTTCCTGATGTATTTGCATCACTAGTTCATGTGATGATGCTAAGATAACCAACTGCGTATTTTTTTGTGTTAGGTCGATACGTTGCAAAAGCGGTAAAAGGTAAGCTAACGTTTTACCACTGCCTGTTGGTGACTCGGCAATGATATCTTTTCCTTCGATTATAAGACGCGCCGTAAGCTGCTGAATGGCTGTTAGTTTTTCGAAGCCAGCTTTATCCCAAGCGGTTTGAAGAAACGGTTTAAGGTCTGGTAATACTTCATTTAATGATTGAGTTTTATTCATTGTTAATACTCCTAGTATATTAATTAATTTTTAACATCTCTATTCAGCGTAATGCGGATTACTAGATACGTCAACTTGTACCTTATATTGTGATAAATCAAGTGGATTATGTGGCCTCCAAAAACTTGAGAGAGATTACATAAAAACTCACCTTTGTAACAAACTACATATATGCTTGGGAGGTGTGGAATATGGACAATCAAGAATTCGAGAAAATATTTCAAGATTATAAACAGCAGGGTGGAGAACAAGCACGGCAGGAAGTATCAGAATCAGCAGAGCTTGGGAAAGAACAGATTGTTGCTGTTCGAAAAAATGAGGATGGCGATATTATTGCATTTAAAACGAATAGTGGTAGAGAGTTAGACTACGTCACCGCAATTGATGAAGCAAAAGCAGGCAAACTTGAGCATGTCGATGTATTCCATAAGTATGGTCGGGACATACTCCGTAGTGAACCAGACGGAATTAAAGAAAATAATCTGGATCAATTAGATACTTTTTAATGACATTAATAAAGAAATATACTTCTCTAGATTTAAGAGCTATGGAAACAGGCCCTCATATGGACAAATATCCACGGAGAGGGTCTGGCTATCTTATTCATTATCTAAAAATTTACTGTATAAGTAGAGCGAAACGCATTAATACTACTTTAATAGATTACATCTTTTGAAAAACGCCCGTACTCTTTCTAGGGGCGTGAATTTCAATATGAGCCTCCACACTGATTATGTACGAATCCATTTCCATATTTCCAGCGGTGTTGCATTTTTACCGTACATTAATATTCCTGTTTTAAAAATCTTGCCAGCAAGTTTCATGAAGATCCAGATGCTTACTATTAAAATAGTGAGTGAGATCAAGATCTCAACCCCCGGCCAGTTATCTAGCATCGTTAGCCTTATTAGTAATATTCCAGGTGAAAAAAACAGGACAGTCCAATACAATATTAAGAGGCAGTCTTTTTACATTAGTTAGTTTTACTACAGACTTTGGATAGTATATAATAAGAAACCAAAGGAAAATGGATAGGAAGTGCCTATGAATAAAAGCAAAAAGAATAAATATAAACCAGGAAAAACACACAATCAAGCGAAAAAAACATATGGGACAAAACGCTCCGCATTGACTACTCATAAGGGCGACAAATCCAAAGGTAAGACCTCAAAAACAAATAAGCGTCAAGGTAACAAGAAATCTGTAACCGCAGAAGTTACCTGCACAGGCCTAACCAACGAGGGGAAAGGCATCGTACAGTGGAAAGGAAAGCAGCTAGAAGTAGAGCATTTATTGCCAGGTGAAACGGCTGAGATTACTTTGTCCACTAGTGGGCAGCATGTTAATACGGAATTGAAGCGGGTAATCACTTCATCTAGAGACCGAATCGAGCCAATGTGCTCCTATTTTTATGAGTGTGGTGGATGTCAGCTGTTGCATATGAATGAAGAAGCGCAAAAGCGTTTCAAACAGGAAACAATAGATAAATTGATGAAACCATTCGGTAAATCGGAACCCATTTTAACTATGGACCATCCGTATGATTACCGCAATAAGAGCCATACAACGTTTGGCCTGAATAAAGACCGGCAGATTATTGGCGGGTTATACGCTCAAAATAGTCATAAACTTATCTCGATGGATCGGTGTCTCATTCACGATCCGAAAGCAGATGAGATTTGGCAAACAATTAAGAATATGATGAAGTCTTTTAAAATGCAGCCGTATAATGAAGACACTGGACGAGGTTTCCTGCGTCACGTCCTGGTGAAGGTTGGCAAGGTCAGTGGTGAGATCATGGTGGTGCTTGTTGTAGCTTCACCTATATTTAAAGGCAGTAATAATTTTGTGAAGGCTCTCAGGAAGGCTAACCCAGAGATTACGACCATCCTTATGAACGTGAATAACCAGAATACGAGCATGGTTCTGGGTGATCAGGAGAAAGTGTTGTTCGGTAAAGGGACGATAACAGACACTCTTTGTGGAATGAAGTTTGATATTTCCGCAAAATCCTTTTATCAGATTAATCCGGTCCAGACGGAAAAGTTATATGCAAAAGCGATTGAAATGGCCAAGTTGACTGGAAGTGAAACCGTCATTGATGCGTACTGCGGGATCGGAACAATTGGTCTTATTGCCAGTCAAAAAGCTGGTAAAGTCATTGGAGTAGAGTTGAATAAGGATGCTGTTCGAGACGCAATCCGCAATTCAAAGCGCAACGGTGTGAAAAATGCCCGCTTCTATCAAGGAGATTCCGGCGAATTTATGACGGAGATGGCAGCGCGTGGTGAGAAAGCGGATGTAGTAATCATGGACCCACCTCGAAGCGGGAGTGATGAAGCGTTCTTGTCCAGTGTAGTGAAGCTTAAACCGAAGCGTATAGTTTATGTTTCCTGTAATCCGATAACACAGGTGCGGGATATGAAATATTTAGTACAGAACGGATATGAGGTAAAAGGAATTCAGCCAGTGGATATGTTTCCTCAGACGGTGCATGTAGAAAACGTAGCGGAAATAGTGTTGAAGTGAGAAGCAGGGACTTGACAGGTCCCTGCTTATTTTCTGTAAATCAACTGAGCTGGAGAATTGATTGTGCATTTATCAATATCCGACAGAATACTCCCTCTTCAAGTGCTGAGGGCTTTTATTTCAGCGATAAGGGGGAGATGAATGGCGGTTGGCGATAGACAAAACAGGCACCGACATGATATAATAAGAACATACGTTCTAGGTGAGTGAGGTGAAATCATGTTAGTTAAAAAAACGTTTAAGTTTCGTATCTTTCCTAATCAAAAACAAATCCAACTAATTAATAAGACAATTGGTTGCTCCAGATTCGTGTTCAATTTCTTCCTTGGTAAACAGAAACAAAAAGATGCTTATTGGTTCATCGTAGAGGAAATGAAACAAAACGGGCAACTGCCATCAAACAATTGGAAAGGTGATTTTTTCAATAAATATGGCGCTGTTAAAGCAGTTCGTCAGTTAAAAGAATATTATCCTTTCCTAAAAGAAGTGGACAGTATCTCCCTTCAAAAGTCTGTTGAAAACTTAGCTGATTC
>NZ_FOGL01000031.1 GCF_900111195.1 Gracilibacillus ureilyticus | reverse complement strand
TCCTCATGTGAGGAGAAGTATTATCCGGTATTAGCCCCGGTTTCCCGGAGTTATCCCAGTCTTACAGGCAGGTTGCCCACGTGTTACTCACCCGTCCGCCGCTCGTTCCACAGGAATCACCCCGAAGGGGTCATCCTGCTTCCCGCGCTCGACTTGCATGTATTAGGCACGCCGCCAGCGTTCGTCCTGAGCCAAGATCAAACTCTCAATAAAAGTTGCACATGAATGTGCTTATTTGATCTGCTCGCTTCTATAAGCTAGCTAATTCTTACTTTTCTTTCATACTGGTTGTTTTGTTCAGTTTTCAATGATCAATGTCTAGTAAGTCGTTTTGAAGCGACCTCATAAATATAACATTTTCAAAAACAAAAGTCAATATGTTTTTAGAAAACATTTTTTGATGACCGCCTCTCAAAGAAGCGACTTGAATAGAATATCATATGCAAATATAGAAAACAACTGGAAATTTATTCATAAAAATGTATTTCTGATTGGATTAGCGTAACTTACCGAGATGCTAATCCAGCACAACTTAAGAATACCTATTGCTATGTTTCTCCTAAATATAATTTAAATACACATTAAATAATTTTTGTTGCCAATCCATTTCCCGTATAATCGTTATAAACATATAAAGAATAATTAAAAGGAGTTTTTTCATGCCACTTCAATTAAGAATAATGTTAGAAAAGGAAAATCCGCCAGTTTGGAGAAGAATTCTAATTGACGAATCGGTTACCTTCGAACAATTACATGAAGTCATCCAGGTATTATTTGATTGGGATAATGTCTTTTGGTATACGTTCCGGGGAACAGATGAATCAGGAGAGACGGTTATAATTAAACCTGCTGTTGATGAACTTTTGGATATGGCAGGAATAGATAGTGATGAAATTCAGATAGGCTCATTTTTTCAGCAACCTGATAGAAAAATAAAATACACATATGATTTAGAAAAAGAATGGATCCATGAAATAGTTCTAGAAAAGATCTTACCAAGTTCTCCATACACCTACCCGATTTGTATGGATGCAAAAGGAAATGCACCGGAAGAGTCTGGACTGTTAGACGTATTTTTTGAAGGATTGGACGAGTTATCAGAACAGGAATTACTGGAAACGATCAATAGTGAATTAATCGAGATGCAGGAGTATTTCCACTATGACGCTAATGAACCTTTTACGGAAGAGTGGACGCAACTTTTTAATTGGGTTGATAAATTTAAGCAGTTAAAACCGTGGAATTATCTCCATGATGGTCAAGTTATTGCAGTCTGGTCTGAATCGATTCAGGAATATGTCTATTTTTCAGTAATGGGGAATGCGGGAATTCATTACGGAATTACCTGCTACATTGGAAACAAGGGCTTTATATCTCTTTTATCCACTATTGAACAACAGGAACTGGATGAGTTAACGATATTATTAAATCAGCGGGCAGTTACTCTAAATTTACTCAATCGTAATGAATTAGAAGAAGAGGAATATCAGCTAATAAAAAGTATAGGCAGAACTTATCGGGGTAACAATCAATGGCCCGCATTTCACAGCTTAGTTCCTGGTTATTACGTATGGAGACCAGATAAAGAGGAAGTCCATCTTTTATTGGAAGTTTATCCGCTCCTGTTAAATGTGTTAAAGCGAGTCACAAAAGGAAAATTAATGATTCCCGGAGGATTAGAGAATTGGTATGCACTGACTAAAGATCAAAACGGAGACTGGATAGATTCTACCTTATCTGTAGAAAAGCAATATAAAGAAGCAACAAAATCAAAAGAAATACAATTAGAAGTTTCAGAATTGGAAGTAGCCCGAATCAAAAAGCAATTGCCGAGAAAGAAGCAAAATTTAGAAGTAGCAGTTATTCCTTTTCCTGAACCAGTTCAGGAACACCAAAAGGCGAGACCGTTTTTTCCTTTTCTGTATTTAGTTGTTGATGCACAATCCGGCTTAGTTCTCTACCAGGACATGATTCGAATGGATGAAAGTATAGCGACAAAGCAGGACATATTAATGAGCACGATCGAGAAATTAAGTGCCATCCCACATATTATATACATGGATGATCCTATATTGGCTGAAGAATTGGCACCAGTTGCAGAGAAGTTACGAATTCAAATTGAATTTGTCGATAAATTGAAGAACTTAGAAACCGTTGTAGAGGAATTATTAGAGATAATGGATCCCGCGAATGAAAATAATCTACCATTTTAATTCGTCCTGTGTATTTTAACTACCTACATCTGTGGTTGTTACTATACAAAAATCAACCCACCATCAACTTAAGACTGATGGTGGGTTGAAAATTAAAGAAGTACATTCTTATTATTTCTGCTGCTCAATTAGTTTGCTTTTTTAATAAACATCTGTGTCCAGTAAGTGTTATAACTTCCACCTTCCACATAGCCAACACCTATGTGTGTTATTTCTTCACGTAAAATATTGGCGCGGTGCCCTTCACTGTTCATCCATGAGTTAACCACTTCTTCAGGAGTTCGCTGTCCGGCGGCGATATTTTCCGCTGCCACTAGATATCGGATATCAAACTGATTCATCATATTAAAAGGTGAACCGTAAGTTGGTGAAGTATGAGCAAAATAATTATTATCTCTCATATCCGCAGATTTCAGTTCAGCTATTTCTGTCAGCTTTGCGTCCATCTCAAGAGGTGCCAGTCCATTATTCGCACGTTCAATATTAGTCAACCGGACTACTTCTTCCTCATAAGTACTCTCTGTTTCTTCCGGCATGATGCCATTCTTATATTCCAGAACTGTCTTTAACATTACGGCAAATTCCGCTCTCGTAATTTCATTACCCGGACGTATCGTTCCATCTGGATATCCATTCATCAGTCGGTTTGATGTTAAATTTGTGATGGCTTCTTCCGCCCAGTGTCCTTTTTTTAAATCAGAAAAAGAACGATCTATTGATCCTGCATTGATAGAAAAAGCATTATTAATAATAACTGCTGCCTCTGCCCTGGTAATGGAAAGAGTCGGACGGAAAGTCCCGTCTGGATAGCCTGTAATCACTCCTTTTGCTGTTGCAGTATCAATTACCTCTTTATAAAAATAATCATCACTCACATCAGAAAAGTTGCTGTCAAACGCTCCTGTCTCATCGTTTAAGTTTGCTGATACAATCAATTGTGTCGCTTCGGCACGGGTGATGGACCGGTTCGGGGCAAATTCCTCGCTATTTACACCATTGATGATATCTTGCTTATGCAATGCATTAATCGCATCTTCCGCCCATGGGACTTTTTGAAGGTCATTAAAAGCAAGGGATGTTAACGGCATGCTAAAAAACAGAACTGTAAACAGTAGTACTGCCATCATTTTCTTGTTGTCTATTATTCTCATAAGCTTTCCTCCTGTAAAATAGTATACTATCGTAATTCCATTGTTTATTATAGATTAAACCTGCATATTCCGTAAGAAGTTTTTATTTCCAGATAGATTTTTCATTTCTCGGATCGGAACTCAGCAAAGAGTTTCGTTTTATTAAAGTTTTAGCGAATAATTTTATATATAAATAACATTGAAACCGCTTTATAATATTTTTGAGATCTATATTATATCATTTCATGAAGGAGGGTTTTTATTGACTGCAAAAAATTCATTAGAAAGGAGTAGGATAATGAAGCGAGTCGTGACTCTATTTTTCACAGTATTCCTAGTACTAGGGATATTTAGTTTGAATTCTGTTTCTGCAAACTCAGCAGATAACTTTTTAACAAATGGCGGTTTTGAAACAGATTTATTTACTGATAATTCATGGTCAATAGAAAATGTCGATTGGGATCAAGTTACACTCAACTCAACTGGAGAAGATGCAACGGAAGGAAACTATGCTTTTAATTATTGGGTGAATGACACAGCAAGTGAGGAACAGAATTTTACCATACAGCAAACTATCACTTCATTGTCTCCTGGTACCTATCAATTATCGGTAAGTTCAATGGGTGGTGAAGGTTTAGAAGCTGGCAATGTAGAATTGTTTGCCGGAGACCAGAAAGCAGATGCAGTTGCAACAACAGGCTGGAATAATTGGGAGACAATCCATTTCACATTTGAAATTACCGAAACAAAAAAAGAGATAGCTATCGGGGCAAATATTACTGGTGCTCCGAATGCGTGGGGGAATTTAGATAAATTTCAATTAACAGCTATGGAAGAGGATAATGACGAATTACCTAATCCTGTAGAAGCGGATATTTTTGTGAAACAGGTCGAAGGACTAGATGATGATTTTATCAAAGGTGTAGATGTATCTAGTATTCTTTCATTAGAAGAAAGTGGTGTGAAATATTATAACGAAGCTGGTGAGGAACAGGATATTTTCACAACTTTAGCAGATGCGGGTGTGAATTATGTACGTGTCAGAGTATGGAATGACCCTTATGACAGCAACGGAAACGGTTATGGCGGAGGAAACAATGACATAGAGAAAGCAATAGAAATTGGAAAAAGAGCTACCGCTAATGGAATGAAGCTGTTAGTAGACTTTCACTACTCCGACTTTTGGGCAGACCCTGCAAAACAGCAAGCACCTAAAGCGTGGCAAGGTTTAAGTTTGGAAGAAAAGAAAACCGCATTATATAACTATACAAAAGACAGCCTGCAGCAGTTGATTGAAGAAGGTGTCGATGTAGGTATGGTTCAGGTAGGAAATGAAACGAATGGCGGTATGGCAGGAGAGTTTGATTGGGAAAACATAACGGCATTGTTTAATGAAGGCAGCAAGGCGATTAGAGAGGTCGATCCTAACATACTGGTAGCTCTACATTTTACGAATCCAGAAACTGCCGGGAGATATGAAAGTATTGCCCAAACTTTAGCAACTAATAATGTAGATTATGATGTGTTCGCAAGCTCCTATTACCCTTTTTGGCATGGGACATTGGACAACCTTACCTCTGTTCTTAAGCATGTAGCCAACACTTACGATAAAAAAGTAATGGTAGCAGAAACTTCCTATACTTATACAAGTGCAGATGGAGATGGACATGGCAATACTGCTCCGAAGGAAACAGGACAGACGATAAACTATCCAGTTACTGTGCAAGGTCAGGCTACGGCTGTTAGAGATGTTATCGAAGCAGTTGCGAATGTAGGTGAAGCAGGTATTGGTGTTTTTTATTGGGAACCTGCCTGGCTGCCAGTCGGTAACCCGGATAATATTGATACGGATGTAAATCAACAGCTTTGGGAGCAGTTTGGTTCTGGCTGGGCGACAAGTTATGCGGCTGAATACGATCCTGAGGATGCTGGAGAATGGTATGGCGGAAGTGCTGTTGATAATCAGGCATTGTTTGATTTTTATGGCAATCCATTACCTTCACTAAATGTATTTAAATATGTGAACACTGGGGCAATTACAGAACTGAAAATTGACCAAATTAATGATATTTCTTTAAGCTATTCGATTGATGAGACAATCACCTTACCAGAAAAGGTAGTAGCTGTTTATAATGATGGAAGTGAACAAGAAGTAACGGTGCAATGGGAGGAGAAAGCCTTAGAAGAAGCAGTTGCAAGTGGAGAAGGCAGCTATATCATTGAAGGACTCGTCGAAGGTGGCCATACTGTAAAAGCACATCTTACGATACAACCGAAAAATTATGTCCAGAATCCGGGTTTTGAAGAAAGTGACACATCTATGTGGACATTAACCTTTGCGGAGGGCTCAGACCCTCATGCATCAATTAAAGAAAACCCGGCCAATTCAAGAACTGGTGATTATTCGTTGGATTTTTGGTCAGATACCGGGGTTGATTTTACCGTAGAGCAAACAATCACGGGATTAGACCCTGGATACTATCAACTGTCGTTATTCCTGCAAGGCGGTGATGCGAATGAATCCAATATGTTCATATATGCCCTGTCTGGTGAAAAGGAATTTATGACAGAGACGGAAGTAGATGGTTGGGTAAACTGGGTAAACCCAACAGTAACAGATATTCTTGTAACAGACGGGACAATAACTATTGGCGCTAACATTGAAGCAAATGCAGGCGCATGGGGTACACTGGATGATTTCTCTTTAACTAAAGTTGGCGATTATCATGAAGAACCGGTTGATGTTACAGAACTAGAAACATTAATTAAAAAGGCGAAGCAAATAAAAAGTAAATTGTATACATTGGATTCTTATCATGACTTGAAAAAAGCGATAAATAAGGCAAAAAAGGATTTAAAAACAATTGACTCGAAGGCAAGCTTAAATGAAGCCATTGAGGCATTGCAACAAGCGATTGATGGATTAATGTTAAGAGACGAACGTCCTAATGACGGCGGACCACCTATAGATGAGGATTGGTTGAAGAAATTGTTAGATTTTATCAATGGTAAACTGCTTGTCTCTTATAATAATTAAATAGTGCAATGAGAAGAGGAATCTAAAATGTAATAGATTTCTCTTTTCCTATTGTAATAAAAATTGATGAAAGCCCCATTTGTCGTACTTACTACTCTTTTTACTACTTGAACAATCTCCTCTCTTGTCATGTCTCTCATTCAATAATCAGCAAGAACAGAAACCGATACCCTGAACAAGAATATAGGATTCGGAATTTATATCTAATACAATTAATTAGTGAAACTCTATATAATAAATGGTAAAAAAATACTCTAAATCTACTCAAACTTCAAGATGTTATATTAGTGTGCTTTAAAAATTATATTGGGTACTCTATTACACAATATTAAGGAAAAAATAGTATTCTTTTTCGTTGTTTCTACATATAAAATGTTTTCGGTACCCAATTTGATAATTTTTTGCTTTTCCCGTATATTCATTAAAGGTTTCATTAATTTAAAAAATATTACATATTACCAGGAGGAGCGATAATAGTGAAGTAAAAGCTTGAAATTTGGCTGGCTGTAATAACGAAGAATCTAAATTAGGTAGCAGTTCTGATGCTTCCGATCAAAGTCAAAATCAATTGACCTTTCCCCCGTAAAAGTTCAATTTGGCTGGTTGACGCAACTAAAATTCCCTCTGACACACCAAATAAAAACTTCATCCAAGCGCAAACACAAAATTATACCTTCAGGCGAGGAATGGAACCTATCTGGAACGCGGAACTTTACTCTCAATAACAAATCAACACGTCATGAAAGGATATTTTGGTTCAGTATTTTGTGAAGGCTCAGAAATAATTGATTAATGATAGACTAGATCTCTCCCCGTGTTCCAAAGATTACGACATAGTATAGTAGATATTGGATGCGAAGTTTTTTTCAATCTGCTCTTCTGATCTTTCTTCAATTTCAATCCACGCACCCATATAGGATGCGACTGTTAGCTCGAAAAGTTAATGTTCCGTCTCAATTTACACCCCCACATAGGATGCGACACAACTCGAAGACGAATATGATACTAATTTACCTATTTCAATCCACGCACCCATAAAGGATGCGACTTGACTGCGAGCGGATTTGACGACGACGAAGAAGATTTCAATCCACGCACCCATAAAGGATGCGACTGATAATTGCGCATTAAAAAAGCGCTTGTTCAATTTCAATCCACGCACCCATAAAGGATGCGACGGTACAAGGCCACAGGATAATATGACAAGGGAAATTTCAATCCACGCACCCATAAAGGATGCGACAGCGAATTTCTCGCTAAACAAGCTAAAATAGCTCATTTTCAAAACAAAAACTACAGAAATTACCTTTATCTGTATAAAACACCCCCCTAATTCGACAAATTTATTCAATTTTTTTGGTGCGAATCCCCCGGTAATATGATGTGCGCTCTATATTCGCACTAAAATATTAAAGGATCTTCTATATTGATCGATTCTTTGGCACCTATATGCTCGACTTTTGACTCATAATTATTGCCGAGTCGATAAAATCGTATGCTGTCACGACTGACATCAATAATATTGGTTAATGAAAATTTTAATGACTCATACTGCGCTGCATCAACAATACATTCAAAAACAGAATGTTGTACACGTTGACCATAATTTTGGCACACTTTTGCTACCTTTCTTAATCGTTTCGCACCATTTTCGGACGACGTACTAACATCATACGTAATTAATATTAACATAGCTATCCCCTACTTCCATAAGAATGGAGGGTATTGATCTAGATCACCTCTAATATAACGAGCTAGCAATAAAGATTGCGCATACGGAACGAGTCCCCAGGATATCTTCTCTCCTAAATATGGATGAGTAATATTTTCTTGCTTCCTTTTTTGCCATGCAGTCAAATATTTCTTTCTCGCATCATCTTTAAGAATGACAGCGCCGCTTTCCTTTTTTACAAAATCATCATTGTTTATCACTCGCTTATTTATTAGTGATAATACAAACCTGTCTGCATAGACACCTCGCAATTCTTCCATCACATCTAATGCTAACGATGCTCTACCTGGACGATCGCGATGTAAGAAGCCGACATATGCATCAAGTCCTACTGTCTCTAATGCAGCAGCCACATCATTTGCTAATAAAGTATAGCTTAATGATAATAGCGCATTGACATTGTCCAGTGGGGGTCTTTTCGATCTTGTATTAAAATAAAAATGCTCTTTTTGCTGTAAAATCATGTCATCAAATAAACGAAAATAATTAGTAGCAGCTTGTCCCTCCCAGCCCCTTAACTCCTCTAAAATCTCACAATTTCGAATCATGACCAATGTATCGGATAATTGTGCAGAGACTTTTTTGAACTTTTCTACATCAACCCTCAATGCATAATCTCTTGTCATTCTTTCAATCATCCATTTATTATTAAAAACTTTCCCTACAATAAAATTGCGCGCGATCGCAGCGCTCATCTCTTCTGATTCGGAGATTTGATACTGTTTCTTTCTCAGCACGACATTGCCTCTACTTTCACCAATCACTCTCGCTAAGAAACGACCTGTTGTACTAAGAAAAGTAATGGAAATATTGTTTTTCACACAGTAGCCCATTAATGCAGGGCTTGCTCCCTTGAAACCGAATGTTACGATAGCTTCCAAATTATGCAATGGGATTCTGCCTACTTTTTCCTGATCAACTAACATGACAATATTATCACCATCAAGAGACAAATACATATCTTTCTGCGTGATAAATAAAGTATTCAAAAATTTTTTCATTCTTTTAACATCCTGTCAATATAACGTGCAACACTTGTTTTGTTTAAAATTTTTGGTAAACAAATATTTTGTAAAGAACATTGCTTGCAAAAGGCACCTGTTTTGACTTTTGGTGTATACTTTTTTTTGTAATATTGTTGCATTTCCACTACAATATCACGCACATTCTGCTTCAGTTGGTCAGAAAAGTTTACTTCTACACGACGTTTTGTTTCACCGTAATATAGATATCCTTTCTTCACCTCACAAAGGAGCATCTCTTCTAGGCACATAGCCTGTGCGACTAATTGCAAAACATCTATATCGGATTTTTTTGGTTTCCCTCGTTTGTATTCAACAGGGTATGGAAGGTATTTCCCTTCTTCCAATTGCAGCGAAATACCTTTCTCATCTTCTTCAAATTGAACGACATCACATATTCCAGTTATTTTTAATTCATTCGAATGGACAGGTAATGCTCGTACAATCAATTTATCTTTTCGCTTTTCTCTCACAAAAGGTTGATCTGCTTTATTGTGGAGATGTTGTCCTTGCACTGTTTTAACATTTTCTGCCCATTGTTGTTCGATATGAATTAATGCCCATTGTCTTTTACAAAATCGAAAATGTTGTATCCCTGACAGCATCAAAAAGTCTTCTTTAGAGTCCATCGATTACTTCCACAGATAAATTATCAAATTCTTCTAGTGTAATAGAAAAATCATCAATCGATTGTGGACGGTCAGTTGTTTGCTCAATTTTCAAAGAGCGATGTACTTTTCCCGAAGAATACTGGCCCATTTTTGACGTATGTTCCCACCAATATACTTTACTCACTTCCATACTGCCATCAGGTCTTGCTGAAGAAGCATCGTTTTCGAATAATGTAGATAATGCCTGTTTGACTTTCTCGCTATCTTCGTCAGAAAAGCCTGTCTTTTCTGCTAATTGCGTGTTTATACTGCCATAACAAACATATAATCCGAAATCGACTCTATGCTTCATTCCCATCGTATCTGAGCCTTTCTTGTCTCCAGTGACAGAATTCACACTTTTCGTTATTTGTGTACTCGTAATGTTAATTGGATTGACACTTATTGCAGGATGTATGGAAACAGGTCCTCTAATCCCAACAGATAAAACATCATTTTTAAATGCGAATACTTGTCCAAAACTCCTCACGTCTATCCACTTCTCACAAGCAAGGCTACTAAAAAGTGGGATATCTTTATTTTTGTTCGCTTTTTGTAATTCTTCTTCTGCGTCTGCACGGTCTTTTAAACTTTTAAAACCATCCACATTTTTGTCATTTGATTGT
Organism: Gracilibacillus ureilyticus; assembly: GCF_900111195.1. Lineage (GTDB taxonomy): Bacteria > Bacillota > Bacilli > Bacillales > Amphibacillaceae > Gracilibacillus > Gracilibacillus ureilyticus. Next base: position 10,970 of record NZ_FOGL01000031.1, on the reverse strand, counting down.
ACAAAAACAGATTCCCCCATATCTATTAAACGATTTCTAATCTTTCTTTTTATTGCTACATCAGAAATTTCACCATGTCCATCATAGTTTTGACGTGGTCTGTTTCCATTTAGTGGGTCTCCATTTGGATTTGCATTTTTCACAGAAATTAAGACAGCAAAGTCAATTTTATTCGTTAATGTTGTCATCCTACATTCTCCTCATCTTTATTTTTTTCTTTTGGTAAGTACAACTCTCTTCTTTGACTATAAAAGCCTAGCAAATACTTGCCTGATAGAGATTCGTCGTTAAAATCTTCAAATTTTATCATTGCTCCAATCTCATCAATTAAACTTGAAAGATAACTTGCTCGTTTGCCCATCCGTGCTTGATACGGTTGAATGCATTCTTGAATAACCTTCCAAGTTTTTGCAGGATATTTCGCAAACGTATTCATATAACGGATCGCATTCGTCGCACGTTTATCCCCGCTTTCATCTAACACTCTTCTTTCTAAAACATCCGCAACTGCTAGTAATCTACCAAATAAATAATCTCTATCATGATTAGACGGATCAAGTGCCAATGGATGCCCCTCCTCTTTATTAATTAATGCACATGCAATACTTAACGTTTTTTCCCATTCCCATTTCTCCAAAGCAACAGGATTAGACGCACGATTAAATGTAGCTGTAACAATGTCTTTCGGAATTACTCGATCATCTAAGATACATGAAATCAATCGCTCCATTGCTGCCTTTATTACTTTTTTGTTCGCTTTCTCTCCATATGCTCCATAAGCAATATTCGTAAGTGACGGAGCACCGAAAAATTGAACAGTTTCTTTTTTCTCATTATTGTAATAATGGTGCCACCAAACACATGTGGAATGCCATTTTTGTAATCGGTCAAAATACATTTCCTTGTCCATATTTCGATAGTATAAAATGCCCATTCTTCCTGTTGTTGCTGCATCTAAAATAAGAATATTCACATTATTTTCTTCTGTAGTAAGATTACTTCGATAATTAAAAATCGCTTTCTTCACTTCATTTGCTAAGTGACTCAATGTATCGATATGCTCGATTTCTTCTAAACCTAATTCAGCTGTTAAGGAAAAAGAATCTGCTATTGGATCAATTATTTTAGCTTTACTATTTCCCCATACTAGAAATACTCTGCCATCTATCTGGATTCCTTGCTTTTGAATGAGCCATTTCAAAGCATTATGTGCCTTTTGAGATGCTTCATAACTGATACTTGCTGCTTGGCTACTCGTTTGGAATCTACCACGGAAGGTATAACCTGTCTTGTCATTAGATGAGATGATTTTTGCTTTATCTGCCGCATTTCTAATTTTGTTCGCATGCCTTTCTGTAATAGGCTTTTGTTCCCCAGTCACATAACAATAATCTACTTCGTCTAATTGTGTTTGATAAAAATCTACGTAAGATTGGAACACTTCCTTGTCTTTCCACACATCTTCTAATATGTCGTGAGGAGAATAGACATTAAAGCGAATAAAAGCACTCGTTTGCTTGTCTGTTACTGCACTAAAAATAGCTGGTTTTTCTTCAAATAGGTTTTCATATTTTTTATGCCATTTTTCAATGATGTTTCCGTTTTCATCTAATGCAACAATTCCTGCTCTGACAAGGTCTGCAATTAATTGTTTTTTACTTAAGTAATGATAAATACTCTCAACCTTTGCATTGGTAAATGGCGAGTTGACCCATTCTTCTAGTTGTTTGATATAATGTTGAAAAGGTTCTTTGGTACCGCCTCGTTCACCAAAATCACCAGCGACATAACTTAACTTATCATGTAGAGGATATGGGGCGATTTTTTTACCTGATCTGCTGGAAGATTCTTCTGTTGTCGGAATGACTGTTGATTCTTTATCGAGTATTTTAGCATGATAAAATTCGCCATCTTCTGTGACAGTTACTTCGATGTGTGCTGTCTGTGTCGTATGCGATATTGGCAAAAGTGTGTATTCTTTATCACCATTTGTAAAAACTATTTCTCCAATTTCGTCCCGATTCGCTTCATACGTTTGATATAATTGGTATAACCAACTCAATATTTCACCCCCTATTCTATTTCATTTAATGTATCTTCAACGAATTGAACATTCGTATGATCAAATTGTTTTGTCTTCATTTGTTTAATTGTTCTCACTTGTTCTATTTCATTTGGCTTCGGAAATTGAATCACGCCATTATTCATTACTGGTCTCCATAAGCGTACTTCCAGCTCATCCTTACCTGTTTCATCAGGATAATTAAAACCGTGGACCATTGGCTCGAATCTCAGTTCATCAATCTCGTCATAAAATCCATTACCTCCGTGGAAATCACACGGTTCTACATAGCCTTGACATTCACGAGTTCCTAGATAGATATCTCTTCTACCACCAGCTTTTAGTGCACGCATCATGATGTTGTGGTGTTTGTGTTCGTTGTGATCTGCTGCTAATTCGGGACGATATGGATTGAATTCAAAATGCGCTTTCACCCGATATCTTACATCTTTCAAGTAAGTGTAATATGCTAGAGTGTTTCCGCCGCTATATTCGATGGGTCTGATTCCCTTTGATTCCATTTGGATAGGGTTTATGATACGTAATTCATCTACATAAATGATGATGCTTGGCTTCCAGTAAATGGACTCTACTATCCCTTTCAAACTTTGATAAGTTGGTATTTGGTATGTCGACTTTTCTCCACCGATTTTGGTTAGTGGATCTGTAAATAATGCATACTTACCTGTTAGCTCAAATTCGATTCCATTCCGCATCTTTTCACCTCCTTCCAATAGTCCCATTAAGAGAAATTAATATTGTAATAACCCCATCTCACTATCTGATTGTATATTCAATCCATACTCCTCATCATACGCATTCGGTGTCACGCTAAGTATACTTCCGTCAAAATACGAGATAATGGCCCCGTTTTGAATTAACGTATTTTTTTCATGATCATAAATATTCACTGAATGCTGCTGTGCTCGCTTCATTAATTGTGAGAGTTCACTAATACTATTCTCGCTATTTAATTGTGTAATAATCTCCTCCCCTTCCCCATACGGCACAAGAACACTTGTCGTTTGTTGATTAATTACTTGAAAATGTTCTGCAGCTGTTCGATAACTATTTGTTAATAATAATGAAGGGAGCTTTTGATAATTAGACATATATGATTTGGCAAATGAAGTTTTAGTTCTCTCATATGTTAAGAGATCTACCATTAGTCAGTCTTAATTTTTGTATTCTATAATCTAGTTTCTTATCAAAATTTTTATAATACAAATGAAAATACCTTGTCATCGCTCCTTGTGATAACAGACTTCCACCATGTATAGTCGGATCTTTCTTCATATCTAGTAAGATATTTTTTGCTTTTTCTTTACCAATTTTAATTTCTTCTAACCTATCTAATTTTTCATCTTTCAGGTCAATAATATAGACATCTTCTTTGTCCACTTCCCCGTGACGGTTACACCTACCTGCAGCTTGCGCTATTGAGTCTGCTCCTGCAAGTGATCTGATCACAGATTGGAAACTAATGTCTACACCTGCTTCAATGAGTTGTGTACTGACACAAACCACTCGCTCTTTATTGTTTAATTTCTCCTTTATTTCTTTCAATATATTTTTCCGATGGACGGCACACATCGATGTACTTAAATGATAGATGACACAATCAGACAGTTGCTCTTTTAGGAGTTGATATAATTTTTTTACAACTGATTTAGTATTCAAAATGATTAAGCAATTCACCTTAGTATCCATAATTTCTTCTATTTTATCCGCTAATTCAATGTTAGTCATTTCTTTATTAGTAGCATCATCCACTATGTTCACTCTTTGAAATGCCTGATTTACTTCCTCTATATTCGCAATCATTTCATGATCATCGGCCAGACCTAATTTGTGCTCGACATAGTCTAATGCCGGTTGTGTAGCTGTACATAGCACAATAGATGAATCTCCATCACCTTGCAAAAAATTTAATGCCTGATTAAATAATGTAATACAATGAATCGGAACTTTGTGCACTTCATCAAAAATAATGACACTATTTGTTAGATTGTGTAATCTTCTTATGTCACTAGACTTGCTATAAAAAGTGTTTAAAAATTGAACCATTGTCGTCATCACAATTGGTGTATCCCAATTTTCTTTTGCTAATTTTAATTTTTCCTTTTGATTCACGAATCCATCATGTTCTTCATCATCTGAATAATAATCAATTACATTGGAGTGATGTTCTAATATGTGCGTATCATCAGCTAGCACGTTACGAAGTTCTTCTGCATTTTGTTCAATGATTGTCGTATATGGCAAGATATATATGATTCTTTCTTTTCTGAACTCTGTCACATGACGCAATGCATAACGCAAACTTGCAAGTGTCTTTCCTCCACCAGTTGGAATCGATAACGTATACATTCCACTAGGTTTAGAAGCAAATTCGTCACATTGTGCAGACATTTCTTTTCTTAATTGATTAATCTTGGTCTGCTTTCCATTCTGTTCTAACTCTTGTAAATGTGCAGTTAGACGTTGATAATATGTATGAAAAATTGGCTGCACATCGATTTCTTTCCATTCTTTATCTTCTTCAAATAAACGGGAATTCGTTCGATCTGCATCTAGTAGGATACTAAATAAAAATTTGGTTAAGAACATGATTTTTTGTTCATTAGATTCTGTTTTATGTTTGGTGAGAAACGTTTCTAGTTCTTTCGATGCTTTTTCTACATATTCATCGAAGGCTTCCTCAGAAAAAACCGTTTGATAAAAAGTCTTTTTGGAAAATTCGTATTCTGGTAAATCTTCTTTTGTAATACGTTTCAAAAAACTGGAGTTCAATTCTGGAGTGAGGTAATCATGTAAATAGGAATGGTGTGAAATGATAACATTACCTATGATTTCTGCAACATACAAATCATAGATGGTGTTACTTTTGTTCGGTTGGTGGTATTTCTCAAATAATAGCTTTCCACCTGCAGTAGCATGATCTACACTACCCCTTCTTGGAGGATTGTCAGGATTTGCGATTGTTTGTTGAATATATTGTGTGAATGCAGTAGAGTATTTACCCAGATCATGGAGCATGCCGGCTAGACCTGCCAGATAGGACACGTTGAGTTTTTTCCCTTTACGCTCAGCAAACTCTTTCACTTCAAGTAAATGTGTTTCTACATGTTGGATTTTTCCGTCTTTTTTTCTGATGTGCGCAATCCCTTCCATGTACTCACCTGCTTTATCTTATTTATAGGTCATAGTATAATATTACCACAAATGAGGATCGACACAATAATTTTGTTTAAAATTGTAAAATATGCTAGCAATATGTAAAAAAAGTCTCAGCAACCAAACTTACGGTTTCCTTCGTTTTATTTTGTTCTTTTCAACGAAACTCAGCACTCCTTAACAACGGCCCCATGAGAAAGCCGATGTGAAATCAGGGTCATGTAAGACAACAATCCATATTAACGCAATTACTAGTAATAATTGCGTCATAAATAGATATAATTTATAATTAACTAAAATGACAAAAGAAAGTGTGTTTATTATGGCAAAGCAAGGTTTGTTGAAATTACCAGTAGGTATACCTGTTAAAGATGCACTTAAAATAATGGAAATCCTTCCTTCTATTTCACGTAAAGTTGGTCAATTGGAGGAAAGATTTAATCATTCCATTGTTAGTGATGCACTTGTTCAACTCCTTTCATTAAATGAATCTGTGGAATCTACACGTATTGAAGGTACCCAAGTAACCTTTACCGATATGGTGGAAGAACAACATGACAATAATCCCCGCTGGGAAATAATTGAAGTAAATAATTATCAACGGGCATTGATAGAAGGATATAGTCAAGTAAAAAATGGTTACCCTATTACTTCAAGAATGATAAAAGATTTGCATCAAATATTAATGAAAGGGGCCAGGGGATCCACACAGGCTTCAGGAGAATATCGTAAAATCCAAAATTTCATAGGACCAACTAATAAAATTGAAGATGCTTCCTATATTCCAGTATCAGCGGATCAAATAAATGAATATATGAATAATCTGGAAGTATTTATTAACTCCCATCCATACGGAGAAAAGATGCCAATTCATCATTTACATGAAGAGTATTACGTATTTGATGAAAAATGTGATCCCCTAATCAAAACAGCTATTATGCATGCACAATTCGAATCTATCCATCCTTTCCTAGATGGAAATGGACGTCTCGGACGCATATTAATCGTTCTATATTTAATTCAAGCTAATTTAATATCCAGGCCTATCTTCTTTGTAAGTGAAGAATTAGAAAAAGAGAGAGCGAGATATTACAATATGTTAAATGGGGTACGAGGAGAAAAGCCCGATTGGAGCAGCTGGATATTATTCTTTATCAAAGCCAGTGAACGTATGGCAGACCAAATAAATAAAAAACTAGAAAATGCGGAAGCACTTGCAAGTGAAGGACTACAAAAATGCAGCACAGCATCTGAAGAAAAAGTGTGGCTGTATACTTTCTCTAATCCTTTTACTACTGTAAGACAAGCAGTAAATCATTTAGGAATTTCAGCGAATACTATACGAGCTGCTTTAAATTCACTTGTTGAAAAGCAATTACTATTCACGGAAAGTGATGTGAAACGAAATAAGAAATACCGCAATTATGATTTAATGAGAGTGTTGAGAGATTAGTTATATTTCACCATAGAAAAAGTGTGCGCCTTTAGTTGCTTAGCATACTTTTTCTGATCATGTTAAGGATAAATTGATGAGTACGATGTTATGTTTAATATAGAACCTGACCAGGTGATGAAAGATATTCAATTTACCTTTTGCAACTCTCGTTAACAACCCTGGTTATTTTCATATTAATGTACTAATTTAAATGAAATTTTTTTCTGGTTTTTTGAAAAAGCTAAAAGCAAAAAAAGTGGATAAGGAACTAGTTCCCCTATCCTCCTACCTTTGCAAACTCAAAATCCCCTGTAATCATACTGAAATATCACTGATACAATTAATCAATGTATGAAAGATTTTTGGAGAAATTGAGTTGTCACCATGCCCCATTAATTTATTACATATTTCTGAAATCCATTTTCCAGTTCCTGTCTCCATTTTTTTACGGAAGGTAAAAGATTAAACTGCAAAACTTCCTGGAGTTTCCCGCGGTGTTTTACTTCATATTGCTGTACTGCCACTTCCAACCCTTGTTGAACCTTAGTGGTTTTATCAATAATCTCTTCTGATTTGTATGTTGAATCAAGATTATTTATCGCACCTTCAATTGTCGCGAATGCCTGAATAATATCCTCGAAAAGAAACATTGTCTCCTCAAGTTGTCTTTCATTCAATGCTGATTGAATATGCAAGAGTCCTTCCATCACTGTTTCTGATAAAGTTAATACGTTCTTTATTATATCTATTTGCTTTTCCATGTTAATCACCTTTTCTGTTAATGTTATAACCTCGTTGCTATACTCCAATAATTCTTCCTTTAAAAGAAAAACTAATGAGTGAAATGCGAGTCATCCAGTAATGCGTATAATTGACTCACTTCCTTTTGCAAATGTTGAAATGTTTGATTAATCATTACCCGTTTATAAGCAGGTAACTCTTGTTGTGCAGCCTGCCGTGCTAAATCTTTCATCAATAACAGGTTTTTTTCTATATGATCAAGAAGTTCAATCCTTTTCTTTAGACTTTGCATATGTTCTTCAGACAATCCTTGGTCATAATTATTCAAACAATCACCCATTCTTTTGTGGCACATATTATATATCGGCAACAAATGAAAAATATTTATACTTATGCCATAGATCAATTGAAAATGCTGATAATGAATGGTTACATAGTCCGAATTTTCATTCAAAAAAAGCAGAGACTGTAGCATTAATTAATCTAATCGTCTCATTATCCACTTTCATATCTTTCAAAGGGGATCGTTGATTAATCTCATCGGCAAGGACATTCCCTGCTTCTCTCATATCTATATCGCTAACTCTCAAAAATATTTTTATTTGGTATTTAAAATAATTGACAACATTATTATTTGAATTCAGACTATCAAATAATTGCTTTTCCCTTGTTGACAATATAAGTATGATTTTGCATATATCCATCGATAAATTCAATTGACTTGAATGGATTTCCTCCGTAAGTTTTGCCACTACTTTCTTCTCGAATGACCAGCTAGTTTTCAAAATGTAGTAAATGTGTAAAAAAGCAAAAAAACGATAGAGAAACTTGTCCCCTTCTCTTTAGTCAAACAAACTTGATAACTGAATCACTTCATCTATTAAACAATAAATCGTTTCACTTATATCCATACTTTGTTCTTTAGAAAGCTGTGAATCGTCTTTATATATAACTAAGTATTCCATCAGCCTAAGTTTTATTTCAATTTCTAATAAGGAATCAGCTCTTCTACTTAACTCAGTAATATCTTCACTATCCAATTTAGCCACCCGCCTTTTCCATTAATGCTTATCTTTATATATCGACCATATTCCAAGCTAATTAAATACAACTTAAGAATTGACTGTATATGATAACTTAAAATTGAACCATAATCACAATTAAAAAATGAACCACTCTGTTAAATTACCTAGTATTTTATTATTGGTACTTGGGGGAACAGGAGTGATTTCATTGAACAAAAAACAAAAAATTATTCAAAAGTATCTGAAAGGGGACAGCAAAAGAAGCATAGCAAATATAACTAATATTTCACGGAATACGGTTAGAAAATATATAGAGGAATTTGAAAATAGCAAACAACAAGATATTCGACGTCTACCTATTCCTGAAAATATTATGAGTGAACCTTCGTATAAACCTAGAATTAGTCCAAAACGGGCATAAACTAAAGAAATTCAGGAACAATTACAGCAATACATTGTTGAAAATACGTGGAACCAGCAACATTATATGGCCAAACAACAAATGAAAATTGTTGATAAGCATGAAGCATTGATTGATCAAGGATATAGTATCAGCTATACAACCGTGCGAAATTATGTCAACAAAGAAACATCCAAAAAGAAAGAAGTGTACATACGCAAATATTGTGAGCCGGGTGCAGAAGTTGAATTTGATTGGGGAGAAGTCAAGTCAGTTATTGATGGAAAGATAAAGAGTTATTCCTTGGCTGTCTTTACGTTACCTTATAGTAATTATAGGTTTGCAAGAATATATGAATCAGAAACACGAATATGTGTATTGGACGTCCATACAAAATTGATGGAACATTTAGGGTTTATACCGGAGGTATTTACTTATGACAACATGAGAACTGTGGTGAAATCGTTCATTGGTAATGAAAAAACAATAACAGATTCCATGAGACAGTTGTCGGATTATTATCAATTTCGTATTCGACTTTGTGAAGCAAGGAAGGGAAATGAAAAGGGGCACGTTGAACGAAGTGTAGAATATGTTCGGCGAAAAGCTTTTTCATCGGTATACAAGTTTGAAAGTGTAAGTGAAGCAAATCAATATTTGATTCATATTGTAAAAAAATTAAACCAGCGATTACACATGAACACAAAGAAACACATAAATATTTAATGATGAAAGAACAAGAAGTGTAACTACCCATTCTCGTAACTGGGGAGTTCATCAATGGGAAATGGATATCTATCACTACTTAAAAACATTTGAAAAGAAAAGAGGTGCCCTCATACAAAGCCAATGTATGAAACAGGCACCAACACATATAAAAAATATTTACCATCATTATTATATCAAAAAAGAGAAAGATTTCATAGCATTACTCCATTTCATAAAGGAAAACGGGAATCTTGAGGACGTATTAGCAGCTATTGAATATTTAAAAAAGATTCGTTCAAATCGCATATCTACAGAAAGCATCCAGTTTATATGTGAACAATCTGACGAACCAAATGCTTCCACAGATTATGATGATATTGCGAAGCAAGCGGAAGCTAATCTAAAAGCCTATCAGAAACTATTTTATACAACAGAAAAAGGAGTAATGTGAAATGGATCATCAGACAAAACTCATAGAACTATGTAAAGAATTACGGTTACCAAGTATTCGTAAAATGGTACAGGATTCTAGAAACTTTAAAGATACAGCCCAGGCATATGAAGTTTTACTTCAAGTATTAACACAAGAGCAAACAGATCGAGTTATTCGTGCAAAACAGAATCGAATAGAGCTGCGAATTTCCCGCAGAAAAAGTTACTAGACGAATTAATTATGGATGCATTACCCGAACAAACAAAACAAAAATTACCCCAATTAAAAACATTATCCTTTATCGAGGAGGGCCAAAATGTCATATTAACAGGCCCTCCTGGGACTGGAAAGTCGCACATTGGGATTGGATTAGGAATGGAGGCATGTTTAGCAGGCTACCGGGTATTTTTTGCGTCAGTCCCAGGGTTTGTCAAATAAAGTGTGTAAGTTGGGATCACACACTTAGATATATTTGAGAACTCTATCCTTCAATCGGTCATCCATTAATAGTTGGTTCATGGCTAGTGACCAGTTACGGACATGACCACCTTCCCATTTGGTTTCTAACTCTTTAACTCGTAAATAAAGAACTTTAAGTAGGGCATTCTCGTTGGGGAATGCACCTTTTTTTGTTACTTTTCTAAAGCTAGAGTGAATGCTCTCTACAGCATTTGTCGTATACATAATTCTACGCACTGCACTACCATAGTCATATAATTGTTCAATGTGTTCAAAATTGCGTTCCCAGACATCGATAGCTCCTGGGTAGGCGGACCATTGTTGTTTGAAAGATTCAAATGTACTATGACAAGCCTTAAGGCTTTGAGCTCCGTAAACCTTTCTTAAAGAGGCCGTAAATGCCTTATATTCCTTGCTTGGCACGTATTTAATAGAGTTGCGAATTAAGTGTACAATGCATCGTTGAACGATGACATCAGGGAATATGGAGCGAGCACCTTCCTCCAGACCAGATACTCCATCCATGGAAA
>NZ_FOGL01000033.1 GCF_900111195.1 Gracilibacillus ureilyticus | reverse complement strand
GGAAAAATAGGAGCGAAGTCGTTCGGAGCAGGTCTGAAAGCCATCGCGTCCGGAAAACTTTGAGCGAAGTCGCTCGGAGCAGGTCAGAAAGCCGTCGCGTCCGAAAAACTTTGAGCGAAGTCGCTCGGGCAGGACTGAAAGCCATGACGCGCGACATAATAAGAGCGAAGGCATTCAGCAGGCCAAATCATATATTTTCGCAAATCAAACAGTGGTGGTGCCATCGAAACCTCCCAACCTCCCTTTCATCCATATAAGGTTCGTATAGTAACACAGACCCGACCGTTCTGTCCCGGCCCTTTTTTCACGTTCCTTTCAAGAGTTCTTTGACGGGTCTCCTATTCCTATAATATAATGTACTTACTGTCTGAAGATGAGAAAGAGGTGGAGAACGTGTTAGACCGGTTAGAATCGTTAGAAGCGCGTTATGATAAGTTAAATGAACTGTTAAGTGATCCAGAAGTAATTAATGACTCCAAAAAGTTACGTGAATATTCCAAAGAACAATCCGATTTGCAGGAAGTGATCACTGCATATCGTGAATATAAAGATGTTACCTCACAACTGGATGATGCCAAAGCAATGCTCGAAGAAGACCTAGACGATGAAATGCGCGAAATGGCAAAAATGGAAATTACGGAACTATCTGAACAAAAAGAAGAACTGGAAGCAAAACTGAAAGTCCTGTTATTACCTAAAGACCCGAATGATGATAAAAACGTTATAATGGAAGTCCGCGGTGCAGCAGGCGGTGACGAAGCAGCGCTATTTGCTGGAGACCTTTTCCGCATGTACTCACGTTATGCCGAATCAGAAGGCTGGAAGATTGATATCATGGACTCCAGTACAACAGGTGTTGGCGGATACAAAGAGATCGTATTCATGATCAACGGAAACGGCGCATACTCTAAGCTGAAATTTGAAAATGGCGCCCACAGAGTACAGCGTGTCCCTGAGACAGAATCCGGCGGGCGGATCCATACATCAACAGCAACCGTTGTAGTAATGCCGGAAGCAGAAGAAGTTGAAGTAGATATCCACGAAAAAGATATCCGTGTCGACACATTCGCATCAAGCGGTCCAGGCGGGCAAAGTGTTAACACAACAATGTCCGCAGTACGACTGACGCACATGCCAACAGGGATAGTTGTCTCCATCCAGGACGAGAAATCACAAATTAAAAACAAAGAAAAAGCAATGAAAGTCCTTCGTGCAAGAATCTATGACAAGTTCCAGCAGGAAGCACAAGCGGAATATGACCAGACAAGGAAATCCGCTGTAGGGACAGGAGACCGTTCCGAACGAATCAGAACATACAACTTCCCGCAAAATCGTGTCACAGATCACCGCATCGGACTAACAATCCAGAAACTTGACCAGATCCTTGAAGGCAAACTGGCAGAAGTAATCGACGCACTAATTATCGAAGAACAAGCACAGAAAATGGAACAAATAGGTGAATAACATGACAGCACCGACAATTTACGAAGCTCTGAAATGGGCTTCTTCTTTTTTAGAAAACGCATCCCGCGAACCCAAAGTTGCAGAGATCCTTATTATGAATGAGTTAAACATGACGAAGGCTCACCTCATAAGCAGCTTACGCGATAAGATGGCGTCAGAAACGTTTTGCTCCTATAAAGCTAAAATCGAACAGCATGCACGGACGGGAATTCCCGTTCAGCACATAACAGGTAAAGAAACATTCTTTGATCGAACTTTCCAGGTGAATGCCGATGTGCTGATCCCAAGACCGGAAACAGAGGAATTAGTCTACCATGTGATCCAAACAGTGAAGAAAAAAGGCTGGTCAAATTTTACTTGTGGGGATGTCGGTACAGGTAGTGGCATTATTGCAATTACATTGGCGCTGGAGTTAGGGAAGCGTGTGGATAAGATGTTAGCAACAGATATTTCTGAAAAGGCATTGGCTGTAGCACGAGAAAATGCAGACAATCTCGATGCAGCAGTTGATTTTTTTCAGGGGAATTTCTTAACACCACTGATCGATCAGAAAGTGATGATAGATATTCTTGTTTCCAATCCTCCGTATATCGACAGAAATGAGAGCGAACAAATGGCTGACACTGTAAAAAACTTCGATCCGGAGCTTGCTTTGTTCGCAGAAAACAATGGATTGCTCGCATATGAGACAATTTTGGAACAGGCAAAGTCCGTTTTGAAAGAGAAGGCAATCCTTGCTTTCGAAATAGGTTATCAACAAGGGGAGGCAGTATCAGAGCTTATCCACAGTAATTTTCCAAAAAGTGATATACATGTATTAAAAGATATTAACGGGAAAGACAGGATCGTCATAGCAGAGATAGAAAATAAAAATTAATAGATTCATTGTTTAAAAGTTTTCGTATTTGTCCACACTGTGACTAACAAAGATTACGTTACAGGGGGAAATAAAAATGCGAAAACTTTTTTTCATAGCTGTCCTTATATTTATAATAATTGGTTTCTTTCCACAAAAGACAACAAGTACGGAAACAATGGCAATGCAGGTGATTCCGGATGATGCGATCAGACTTAGGATTCTGGCAAACAGTGACAAGGAGCAGGACCAGGCATTAAAGCATCTTGTCCGTGATGCGATCAATGAAGAAGTAACAAAATGGGTGGAGGATATGGATGATATTAATGAAGCCCGTGAGCTGATTGCTTCCCGTATTTCAGACCTTGAACAAATTGTGGAAAAGGTGTTAGCAAATGAAAATTCGGATCAGTCATATAGTGTGGAGTATAATAAAAACGTCACATTTCCAACGAAACTTTACGGTGATTACTTATATCCTGAAGGAGAATATGAAGCAATTCTCGTAACACTTGGTGAAGGAGAAGGATCCAACTGGTGGTGTGTCGTCTTTCCGCCATTATGTTTTCTTGATTTTTCTTTTGGAACGACGGTAGAAGCGGCTGAAGAAGAGGATGAGGATAAGGAGGAACCAGAAGAACAGGAAGAGGAAGAAGTAAAATATACATTTTTCTTTTTAGAATGGTTTAAATCATTAGCATAAATCTATTATTTGTTTCATATAAATATAGTATATAGTGAGACTTTTGCTCAGTGAGAGCAGATGCCTGGCGTCTGTACTAAACAAAATAATAGAGGTGATAGATGATGCATTTACAACCAACTAATTCATTAACGGAACAAGCTTTTACAGAATTCTTCGGTCAGGAAACATCATTAATCAAAGAGGATGAGATGAAGCAGTACGGCTATTTCCTCTACGATAATCACAAGGTGATTGCATATTTTGCGCTCTTCCCTGTGGATAAAATAAGTTACTGGTTACGAGCGTTTGTCATGAAGCAGGGGGCACCTGTCACATTGCCGATAACCATCATTCAGTCAGCAGAACAATTAACAGCAGATTATGGGGCAAGCCAGTTATATATTCACAGTAAGTCGGAGGCTGTAGATGATTTACTGAAACAAATAGGTTATCAACAGGAAAAACAGGGACCTAACAGGATTTTTGAAGGTACATGGTGGATAAATAAGGCACTAATTGTGGATAAATGCAGTACTTATTAACAAGTTATTAAGGGTATGTGGATATATGTAGATAAAACTGTGGATAACCAATTTATTATCCACAGTTTTTGTTTGACGAAAGGAAGAATATTGGAATAATCCACCGAAACTTGCACATTCCAAAAAATCCATCCATAATAATCAGTAGAACTTTTGATAATTGAGGGATTGAAATGGAAACGAAAATATACAGGATGGATCAACAGGCAATACAGGAAGCTGCTGAACTGGTGAAAAAAGGTGAGCTGATCGCTTTTCCGACAGAGACAGTATATGGTCTCGGTGCTGATGCGACCAGTGAAGAGGCAGTAAAAAAAATATATGAGGCAAAAGGCAGACCGTCTGATAATCCACTGATTGTACATGTGGCAGATAGACATCAGATAAAAAATTATGTGGAAGAGATTCCTCCGCTTGCAGAGCGCTTGATCGATCATTTTATGCCAGGTCCTTTTACGATAATTCTAAAAAGCAATGGCAAAATCGCACCAACAGTGACAGCCGGTCTCGATACGGTTGCAATTCGGATTCCGGATCATCCGGCAGGAAGAAATTTCATTCGGGAGACGGGACTTCCGATTGCTGCACCAAGTGCCAACATTTCCGGAAAACCAAGCCCGACAAAAGCCCGGCATGTTGCAGAAGATTTGAATGGCAGAATTGCAGGTATTATTGATGGCGGGGCAACTGGAGTCGGTTTGGAATCTACCGTTGTCGATGGGACAGGAGAACTTCCGGTAATTTTAAGGCCTGGCGGTGTAACGGCAGAAGAAATTAAAGCAATAACAGACATTGCAGAGAGCCCGGCCAGACAGGAAAGTGATAAACCGAAAGCCCCTGGGATGAAATACAATCATTATGAGCCAGATGCACCGATGATCTTAATTGATGGAGATGCCGGATTTTTTCAGCAGCAAATTAATCAGTTCTCAAGCAAAGGGGAAAAAGTTGCCGTTATTGCAAGTAATGAACTGGCAGAAAAGCTGGAGACAGAACATATCTATCAATGCGGGCCACGAATTAACTTAAAGGAAGTTGCCGTTAATTTATACGAAGCATTACGTTTTTTTAAGAAAACAGATGTGGATATAATCCTTGCAGAAACTTTTGAAGACAAAGGTATTGGACAGGCAATCATGAACCGCCTTACAAAAGCAGCGCAGGATCGGATCAGCCAGAAATAAGTTACACATAACCCCCTTGTTGGGCGCATATGCATAGAAAGAAGATGCATGTCCAGCGAAGGGGGCTATTTGATTGTGGCACTGTTACCACTAGGAGATTTTTTTTCGATTGTTTTTATGGCATTTGCTTTAGGAATGGATGCCTTTTCGGTAGGATTAGGTATAGGGATGCAGGCGATTCGGTTAAAAAGGATCTTCATCATCGGTTTAACTGTAGGGATTTTTCACATCGTTATGCCCTTTATTGGATTAATTCTCGGTACGCTTATCTCAAATAAAATTGAAGGAATCGCCATATTAGGTGCAGGGTTATTATTATGCGGAATTGGTTTCCAGATGATTTTGCAGACGATCCAGAAAAAGGAAAGTCCGTTATTGGCCCCGGCAGGTTTTGGCTTGTTCGTATTTGCCTTAACGGTAAGCCTTGACAGTTTTTCAGTAGGTTTGTCCCTTGGATTGTCGGGTCTTGCTACAGTGCTTGCGATTTGTCTGTTCGGACTGTTCAGTACATTGTTAACATGGACAGCCCTGTTAATTGGCCGCAGAACCCATCATCTGCTTGGGACATACAGTGAATTACTGGGAGGCAGTATATTGTTCGGCTTCGGCTTGCATATTTTATTCTGACCGATTTATGATATGCTATAAAGAGAATATATGTTGATGGAGGCATGAAGGATCGATGAGAATTTTATTTGTATGTACAGGTAATACATGCAGAAGCCCGATGGCGGAAGCGATGTTAAAGCATAAAACAAATCATGAAGTGAAATCTGCCGGAATGATGGCAGCAGACGGATTCCCGGCATCACAGGCCACAGCAGAAGTGTTGCAGAAAAAAGGGATTCCACTTAAACATCAGTCCAAACAGATAACAACTGAGCTGATGAACTGGGCGGAGCTTATCCTAACAATGACGCGTGGGCATAGAGACGGATTAAAACAGCAATTTCCCGAGCATGCTGGGCGTATTTTTACATTAAAAGAATTTACTAATCCTGAATTTGAAGAAGCATGGCAGCAATTGAAACAAGCATATATCAATCTGGAAGAGGCAAAAGCGGGCAATCATACGGAAAAACTCATCACCATCCAGGAAGAGATCGCACAATTAGAGGGCAGGATCAGTGATACAGATATTTTTGATCCGTTTGGGTCTAATGTCTCTGTTTATGAGAAAACATATGCTGAATTAGATAAATATCTTGATATATTAGTCAAAAAGTTGGAGAATATAGATAGATAATTTGTCATATTCAGGAGGCATAGATATGGAGAAACAGAAAAAAGGGCTTAGCCTGCGATTAAAGCTGGTTATCTTTACAACCATCCTGGCGATCGTTACATATTCTACGAGTGCGGTATTTATTTACTTTTTACAAGAAATCATAACACCGGTTGTTCCCGTTTCAGAAGTGTGGTACGTGTTAGCTGTCTTACTATTGGGGATTTTCTGGTCAGGAGTACTTGCTTTTGTCGCAGCAGGGTTTATTACAAAACCGTTAGTGAGACTGAAGGAAATTGCCAGGAAGGTAGCAGAAGGTGATTTGAATCAAAAAATCGAACCGCCAAGAACAACAGATGATGAAATTGGTGCATTGACGATTTCGTTTCAGGTAATGGTCGATCATTTGAAAACGGTCTTAACAGATATTGAAAAGCATGCAACTGAGACGACAGAATCTGTTTATAAAATGAAAGAAGCAGCATCCCGTTCTAAGCAGCAGGCAGAAGTGCTGGAAGAAACGATTGGGCACATTTCACAGGGGGCGGAAGAAACATCTGAAGCGATACAGCTTACAGCAGAGTCTGTGGATAATTCGACCCATCTTGCTTCACGGGTTGATGAAAAAGCGGATGAGTCCCAGACGAAGTCGAACGAAATGGTGAAGCAATTAACCGAATCCAATGAAATTATTAATGGTTTGGTAGAGGGAATCCTGCATATTGCAGAAAACCAGGAAAATGCTTTAGGTGATGTGAACAGGCTTTCTCAAAAAGCAAAGGAAATTGAAAATGTCATTTCACTCGTTGGCGATATCAGTGAACAGACCAATTTATTAGCGTTAAATGCATCAATTGAAGCCTCCAGAGCAGGGGAGGAAGGAAAAGGATTTGCTGTAGTTGCAGAAGAAGTGCGGAAATTGGCGGATCAGAGTTCACAGGCTGTCCAGAGCATCTCTGAACTGATTAAAGATATGCAAAAAGATGTAGAGCTTGTTGTCGGAAGTATTCAGGATCAGGTGAATCAGACAAGAGGCGAAATGACCAAAGGCCAGCAAACGACGGAAGTTCTTGAAAATATGTCAGGCTCTATCCACAGTGTTGCTGAAGCAATTAAGGAAATCTCCAGTTTAGTAGATAATCAGTTAAAAGAAATAGAATCAGCACAGGAAAAATCCCAGAATGTTGCGGCAATCGCTGAAGAGACATCTGCCAGTGCAGAAGAAATTCAGGCAAATATTGAGGAACAAGCGAATTTTGCTGAAAACTTAGAAAATTTAGCAATCGGGCTCGAAAAACAAGCACAAAACTTGAAAATTCAAATGGAGCAATTTAAGCTAAGCTAAAAGGTATTTTTAAAAATTGTGAGGAATGCTTGAATCAATTGGTAAAAATCAAGTTTTTTAAAAGGAGATATTTTTATGAAGGTCATTTTAGCATCAGATCATGGCGGGATCAATTTATCAAAAGAGATTGCTTCATTATTGGAAGAACTGAATATCGAATTTGAAGATATCGGCTGTAATTGTGCGGATTCAGTAGACTATCCTGATTACGGAATCCCTGCAGCGGAACGTGTAGCAAACGGTGAATTCGATCGCGGTATTTTAATTTGCGGCACAGGAATCGGAATGTCGATTGCTGCAAACAAAGTGAAAGGTGTACGTGCAGCACTTGTGCATGATGTATTTAGTGCGAAAGCGACACGTGAACACAATGATTCCAATATGTTGGCAATGGGTGAGAGAGTTATCGGACCGGGTCTTGCAAGAGAGATTGTACAGACATGGTTAGGTACAGAATTCCAGGGTGGACGACACGCAAACCGTATCGGTAAACTAGCTGACTACGAAAATAAATAAACAGCTGGAAGGAGAGAAGTGTGTGATGCAGTTAGAACAGTGGGCACAGGACTTGAGAAAAATAGTTGATGAATGGTTAACGCTTGATCTCCTTTCAGAAGGTGACCTGTTTGTTGTGGGATGTTCGACAAGTGAAGTTGCCGGTGAACATATCGGCACAGCAGGTAGTGAAGATATCGCAGAGGTTATTTACAATGAGCTGCAGCGTTTGCAGACAGAAACTGGCGTGTCACTAGCTTTCCAATGCTGTGAACATTTAAACAGGGCACTCGTTTTAGAAAAATCAGTAATGAAGGAACACCGGCTTGACCAGGTCACGGTCGTTCCAGTCCGTAAGGCGGGCGGTTCGATGGCCGCATATGCTTACAAACAGCTGAGAGAACCGGTTGTAGTGGAAATGATCGAAGCAGATGCAGGCATGGATATCGGTGAAACTATGATCGGAATGCATGTTAAAAGGGTTGCCGTTCCACTTCGGTTCAAACAGCGATATGTTGGCAATGCAAGAGTGAACAATGCAAAATCAAGGCCGAAATTAATCGGAGGTCCGAGAGCGACTTACTGTTAAGCTTGTAATAAAAATATGCACCTTTAAATGCTATTCACGAATAAAGGTGCATATTTTTTGTTTTTTATTCGTGAAAAAGTCTAGAATTTTTTTCTGTATAATGTTATTTTAGTATTACATGATGGAAATGACGAATATTAAAACTGAAAGCAATACACCAAAATGTTTTAGGGGGAGCAAACAATGAATCATTTGAAAGACTTTGATCCGGAACTTTTTCAATCGATGGAAGATGAGAGAAAGCGACAAAATGACAAAATTGAATTGATCGCATCCGAAAACTTCGTATCAGAAGCGGTAATGGAAGCACAAGGTTCTGTTTTAACGAACAAATATGCAGAAGGTTACCCTGGACGTCGTTACTACGGTGGCTGTGAGCATGTCGATGTTGCAGAGGATTTAGCTCGTAACCGTGCAAAAGAATTATTCGGTGCAGAATATGTGAACGTCCAGCCGCACTCTGGAGCCCAGGCGAATATGGCGGTATATTTCACAGTGCTGGAACCAGGTGATACTGTACTCGGTATGAACTTAAGCCATGGTGGACACTTAACACACGGAAGTCCTGTAAACTTCAGTGGAAAACTGTTCAACTTCGTGGATTATGGTGTAAATGAAGAAACAGAACAAATTGATTACGACGTTGTTCTGGAGAAAGCGAAGGAAGTAAAACCAAAATTGATCGTAGCTGGTGCCAGTGCATACCCTCGCCAAATTGATTTTGCAAAATTCCGCGAAATTGCTGATGCAGTGGACGCATACTTAATGGTGGACATGGCTCACATTGCTGGTCTTGTTGCAGCAGGTCTTCATCCAGATCCGGTACCACACGCACATTTTGTTACAACAACAACACACAAAACATTGCGCGGACCTCGCGGTGGTATGATTTTATGTAAAGAAGAGTTCGGTAAACAAATTGATAAAACAGTCTTCCCGGGAATGCAAGGCGGCCCGTTAATGCATGTAATTGCAGCAAAAGCTGTTGCATTAAAAGAAGCATTACAGCCATCTTTCAAAGAGTACGGCCAAAATATTATCAAAAATGCGAAGCGTTTCGGTGAAGTTCTTCAGGCTGAAGGGATCCGAATAGTATCAGGCGGTACGGAAAATCACCTGTTACTTCTTGATGTTCGCGGCTTGAACTTAACAGGTAAAGATGCTGAAGCGGCATTAGATGAAGTTGGTATCACAACAAATAAAAACACGATTCCATTCGATCCGGAAAGTCCGTTTGTAACAAGCGGTGTACGTGTCGGTACAGCTGCCGTTACATCCCGCGGATTTGGTGAAGAAGAGATGGAAGAAGTAGCAAAAATCATCGCATTTACATTGAAAAATCACGATGATGCATCAGCACTTGAAGAAGCTCGCGGGCGTGTTACCGCGTTAACAGCGAAATTCCCATTATATCAAAGATAATAGAGAATGATCCTCTTGCTTACGAGCGAGAGGATTTTTTTTATTGACGGGATATGTGGGGTGCCATAAAATGTTAGCAAGAAAGGATGTGATAGATTGATTATAAAAGCAAGACAGAAATCAGAAGAATACGTATTGTTAGAATCACTGCATGCACGAAATGCTCTGGCTGAAAAAGACAAGCAATATTTTGGCGGATTACAGAAAGGCTATGAAGGAGAAGTATTATTCGATTCATGGATGGAAGAGGAGTTGACTGCAGACTGCCTGATCATCAATGACTTATTGCTAAAACAGAGGAATAACCATTTTCAGATGGATACACTCATGCTTCTTGCGGGAAATATTTTTCTGTTTGAAGTGAAAAATTTTGAAGGCGATCATTATTATGATTCAGGACATCTCTATCTGATGAAATCGAAAGAAGAGAGAAACAACCCTCTGCTCCAAATTGAAAGAAATGTATCATTACTTCGCCAACTGCTGCACTCACAAAACTATAAGGCAAATATTTATGCCTACGTAGTTTTTGTAAACCCCGAATTCACCTTGTACCAGGCACCTCTTGATAAACCCATCATTTATCCCTCCCAAATCCGGAGATACCTTCAACAGTTCAATCAACAGACTGCATCAATCACAGCGCGAGAACGCCAACTTGCACAAAACCTGACCTCCCAGCATATAGAAAAATCACCCTATTCCCAATTGCCGGATTATAATTTTAATCAGTTAAAAAAAGGGATTTTCTGCCCGAATTGCGGGTCATTTGCTCTGGATGTAAGGAGATACAAGTACACTTGTGAGAAGTGCGGGAAGTCGGAATCAATACAGAATTCTTTGTTGCGAAGTATTAGAGAATTTCAATTACTTTTCTCCCAGGAAAAAATAACAACAAATAAGATGTATGAATGGTTAGGGGCTTCCTTCGAAAAAAGTAGAATTCAGCGGCTGTTAAATGAAAATTTGAAAAAGAAATATCACGGGAATATGACTTATTATGAATAAAGCTATCCCTCAACATTCATGCTGACGGAAAGTTGACCCTTAGTGTTGAGGATGGGTTGAATGCCATGGCGTCCGGGAAAATTTGAGCGAAGTAGTTCAGAG
>NZ_FOGL01000034.1 GCF_900111195.1 Gracilibacillus ureilyticus | reverse complement strand
CGACTTCGCTCAAAGTTTTCCGGGCGCGATGGCTTTCAGACCTGCTCCGAACGACTTCGCTCAAAGTTTTCCGAACGCGACGGGTTTCAGACCTCCTCCGAGCGACTTCGCTCCTGCTTTTCTAGACGCCATGGCTTTCAGACCTGCTCCGAACAACTTCGCTCCTAGTTTTCCGGGCGCGACGGCTTTCAGACCTGCTCCGAACGACTTCACTCAAAGTTTTCCGGACGCGATAACTTTCAGTCCTCCTCTGAACGTCTTCACTCAAATTTTCTCAAAACGTCATAGCCTTCAGTGCACACCACTCCATTGAAAAAATACGATCATCCGGAGATTCCTGTCGTTTCCAACCAGACTATTTCCTCTTTTTCATAACAGAGTATGCTACTGCTGCTCCTCCTGCTAGTGCAAGTGTCAGCATTGGACGTTTGCTTGCTTTGACATACATACTGTTTGAGCGCATCCATCCTTTGTTCGTTCCCCGCTCGTGCATGCCGTAGCCTTTATGATATAAGGCGCTTTCTCTCGTTGTCTTTGAAGGTCTGCTATCATGCTGTGTAGGGTACAAGTACCATTCCACTAATTTATCTGTGAGTCTTGGCATCAGAGAACCAAGCCATTCATAAATCTTAGCCTGTGACCCAATGTACATATCTCTTTTTGGATTAGCTGCAGAAAATAGGATAGCGTCTGCTACTGCCTCTGGCGGGTAAATCATTCCCTTATGTGCCGGCTGTTTATCTAAATAGCTTCTTGCATGTTCATTATATGGTGTGTCTATTCGACCAGGATGAATTAATGTAACAGATACTGGAGCATTTTCTTTCTCCAGTTCCATCCTGATACTGTCTGTCCATCCATGTACAGCAAATTTTGCTGCTGAGTATGTTGACTGGAGAACGTCACCCTTACCGCCAAAGAGACTTCCAACATTAA
Organism: Gracilibacillus ureilyticus; assembly: GCF_900111195.1. Lineage (GTDB taxonomy): Bacteria > Bacillota > Bacilli > Bacillales > Amphibacillaceae > Gracilibacillus > Gracilibacillus ureilyticus. The sequence goes on along the minus strand of NZ_FOGL01000034.1, from coordinate 9,599 downwards.
TCAAAGCACCAGGAACGCCTCTTTCTTTAAAATGCTTTACTGCTGCTTTTGATCCATATACGACACCCCAGAAATTTGTTTGAAACATGCGCTTCATATCTTCTGTACTTACATCCATTGCATGTCCGTAAATCGTTACACCAGCATTATTCACCCATGTATCAAAACGACCGTACTCATTGATCGCAGTTTCTGCAATTTTGTTTATATCGTTTTCATTTCCGACATCTGCTTTGACATAAACTGCGGAATTTCCCTGATTCCTTAATTCATCTACTAATTGCTGTAATGCTTCTTCGTTTCTAGCAGCAAGAACTAATTTAGCTCCCTGTGACGCAGCCATTCTTGCTGTAACTAACCCTATCCCGCTGGAAGCACCTGTTATTACGATTACCTGATCCTGAATTTCCTTCAATTTTATATTACGGTTCATCTGTACTGGTTTTTTCTCCAGTTTTGCTGTCGAAGTTTTTCCAGTTGTTTCAGTAAAATTATGACTGTTTTGCTCTTCTTGATTTTGTACCATCAAATCTCTCCCTCTTTCAAGTAATAATCCATATGTGTATCATTATTTACATTCCCATTCTGAGTAAAATTATGCTTGATTTACGCTCGAAATATGGTATAATACTTCTCCAACAATTTATTAAAAGGAGGTTACCGCTTATGGCAAGGAAAGCTTTAGTCATCAAACAGCAGAAGCCTCAAAAATATCAGGTTCGCGAATACACCCGCTGTAAACAGTGCGGCAGACCACATAGTGTTATGAAAAAATTTCAATTGTGCCGAATCTGCCTTCGCGAATATGCATATAAAGGGCAAATTCCTGGATTTAAAAAAGCAAGCTGGTAAAAATCAGTTTTATAATATATAGGAAAGAAGCCTTGGAATTTCCAAGGCTTTTTGTATGTAATAATATTACAGAGGCGGATTTGCATGACATTTCCTGCATACAGGATAGTAGGAGTCATTGCCTCCGATATGAATTTGCTCTCCCGTATAAACAGGCTTTCCTTCTTCATTTACCCGCAGATTCATGATCGCTTTTTTCTCACAGAACCAGCAGATTGTTTTCATTTCCTCAATCTTATCTGCATATAACAAGAAATACTTACTACCTTCAAATAATTCATTCCGGAAATCATTCTTGAGACCAAATCCCATGACGGGAATATCCAATTCATCCACAATTTTCGTTAATTGCAGTACATGCTGTTTGTTCAGAAACTGTGCTTCATCCACAAGGACACAATAAGGCTTTTGCGGATCATTTCGCACGACTTCAAACAAGTTCGTTTCTTCAAAAATCGGCAGCGCCTTTTGACGGAGACCGATACGGCTGGATACATAGCCCACTTCATCGCGGTCATCGATTCCTGAGGTAAATATCAGTACCGGTTTATTCTGCTCCTCATAATTATGTGCCACCTTTAATATTTCAATAGATTTACCGCTATTCATTGCACCATACTTAAAGAACAATTGTGCCACCTTTTCTTCCCCTCTCCATTTCAAGCATATATATTAGATTGTACATTTTTCTTCTTATCAAACGATAAAAAACAGGCAAATCATTATTTGATTTGCCTGTTTTAATCGGATTTCGTATCCTGTTAGGTTTGTTCTTGAAAAAATACCTTATTAGCCAAGGTTGTATTTTTTCTTGAAACGATCCACACGTCCACCGACTTTGTCAGCTTTTTGCTTACCAGTATAGAACGGGTGAGAAGCTGAGCTGATCTCTACACGGATTAATGGGTAAGAATTTCCATCTTCCCACTCAATTGTTTCCTCAGAAGTTTTTGTAGATCCGCCTAGAAATTTGTAGTCAGAGCTTGTATCAAGAAATACAACTTTACGGTATTCTGGATGAATGCCTTGTCTCATGTCTGTCCACTCCTTTTGCCCTGAATCCTTAGGAAACAGAGTTAAATTATGCGATTCACGCATTTTTTTCATACAGATGAATTATAACAATCCAGCCACTGGAATGCAAGAAGAATTTATTGTAATTATTCATAGATTTATTACTGTTTCTTCGCTGTTCCTTTTCGTTTCATTTCATTTTCAAGAACTTCAAGGAATTCCTCATTGTTTTTCGTTGAGCGGAGTTTACGTAAAAAGCGTTCAAGAAAATCAGGTGAGTCCTGCATACTCTTTCTTATTGCCCACATTTTATCTAAATGTGGTTTGGATAATAATAATTCTTCTTTTCTTGTACTTGAACGTAAAATGTCAATGGCAGGGAAAATCCGGCGCTGTGCCAGGTTACGGTCTAAATGAAGCTCCATATTTCCCGTTCCTTTAAACTCTTCATAAATAACATCGTCCATCCGTGATCCTGTCTCAACAAGTGCAGTTGCAAGAATAGTAAAACTTCCGCCATCCTCAATGTTACGTGCAGCACCGAAGAATCGTTTCGGTCTGTGGAATGCCGCCGGGTCAATACCACCGGAAAGTGTACGTCCGCTTGGAGGGATAACTAAGTTATAAGCACGTGCAAGTCTTGTGATGCTATCCATTAAAACGACAACATCCTTCTTATGTTCCACGAGCCGCATTGCGCGCTCCAGTACTAATTCCGCTACTTTAATATGGTTTTCAGGTACTTCATCAAATGTGGAACTTACCACATCAACATTTTCAGCTACCGACCGTTCAATGTCTGTTACTTCTTCCGGTCTCTCATCAACAAGCAATATAATCAGTTTTGTATCAGGGTGATTTGTAGCGATACTGTTTGCAATTTGTTTTAACAGCATTGTCTTCCCTGCTTTAGGTGGTGCAACAATCAACCCACGCTGTCCGTAACCGACTGGTGTTAACAAATCCATAATTCTTGTGGAAATTTGCTTTGTTTCTGTTTCGAGATTCATGAGACGGTCTGGATATAATGGAGTTAATGCAGGAAAATGCACCCTTTCTTTTGCCGCTTCCGGATCCTCTCCATTCACCGCATCTACATGCAATAATCCGTAATAACGTTCATTTTCTTTTGGCGGCCGAACTTTACCAGATACCTTGTCCCCATTCCGCAAATCAAAACGGCGGATTTGTGAAGCAGAAATATAGATATCCTCTGCACTAGGCGAATAGTTTATCGGCCGTAAAAAACCAAACCCTTCTGTCGGGATAATTTCCAATATTCCATCCATAAATAAATAACCGCTTTTTTCTGCCTGTGCCTTTAAAATGGCAAAGATCAGTTCTTTTTTTGTTAATTTCGCATAATAAGACACTTTAAATTCTCTTGCTTTCGCATAAAGGTCTTTTAATGTCATCTGTTCTAATTCCGAGATTGTTACTTCACTCACAAAATCACCACACCTATATTCATTATAATTTTATATAAAACGGTTCCATCATCCACTTTTGGTTAAATGTGATCAAAGCGGTTCAGAACCTAATATTTCATTCTACTTACTTTTATGGTCAAACAATGCTTGGAAACTCAAAAAAGGAGTACCGAGATTATCGAATTAATCTCAAGAAGAGTATGAGATGGAAGCTGTACTTAGCTTCACGCTACGGAAAGCAATGAAGCAATTGGTAAAGTAGATTTATATCCTTACTATATAGTACATGGTTCGAGATAGATATTCAACAAATATTTTGAAAAACTCACTCCCCCGCTTCCCAAATGATAGAATTTGTTCCCGAAACAGACAAATTCAGAATTTTTCCTCACAGGGACAGAGGTATTTAAAGTTTGGACGCGTGAATATAGTCTGCATTTATACGAAAAAAATCACCCTCATAGCGAAATGAAGGTGATTTCACCACTTATCCTTTAAGCACTCTGATAAGTTTCGCTAATGCTCAGGAGAAAAACTCCCACTGAGCAAAAGTCTCTCATTATAAATTTTGTAACTGTGTTATTTCCTTTTCTGTCATATCCTCACGCCAAATATGTGCACCAAGGTTGGATAATTTCTCTGCAATTTGAGAATACCCTCGGTCAATATGTTCTAAACCTGTTATTTCCGTAATTCCTTTTGCCATCAATCCTGCTACTATTAAAGAGGCACCTGCTCTTAAATCACTTGCTTTCACTTTAGCTCCTTCTAATGGGACAGGACCTGTTACAATGGCAGAGCCACCTTCCACTTTAATCTGGGCATTCATTCTTCTTAACTCATCGATATGTTTAAAACGAGCCTGATAGATAGTATCTGTCACAACACTCGTACCTGTCGCTTTTGTTAATAGAGCGGTAAAAGGCTGCTGAAGGTCTGTCGGGAAACCAGGATGAACAAGTGTCTTTATATCGACACTTTTTAATGGACCTCCCCTGTGAACAAGCAATTGTTCTTCCCCTTCTTCAATCTGCACACCCATTTCTCTTAACTTCGCAAGTAACGGCTCTAAGTGTTGCGGAATCACGTTATCAATTAGAACCTTTTCGCCTTGAGCTGCAGCCATAATCGTATAAGTTCCTGCTTCAATGCGGTCAGGAATAATTGTATGCATACACCCTGTCAGTTCCTGCACTCCTTCAATTCTGATTACATCTGTTCCGGCACCTTTAATTTTTGCACCCATGCTTGTCAGTAATGTAGCCACATCGATTATTTCCGGCTCTCTTGCCGCATTTTCAATTATTGTTTTTCCCTTAGCTTTCACTGCTGCCAGCATAATATTAATAGTAGCACCAACACTAACTACATCTAAATATATACGGGCACCTGTCAGCTCATCTGCACGTAAATAGATGGCACCTTGCTCATTCGTTACTTTTGCCCCAAGAGCTTCAAATCCTTTAATATGCTGGTCAATGGGACGCGGACCTAAATAGCAACCGCCTGGCAGCCCAATAACAGCTTCCTTAAAACGGCCAAGCATCGCTCCCATAAAATAATAAGAGGCACGCAGCTTCTTCACACGCCCATTCGGCAATGGCATTGCTGTCATCTGTGATGGATCGATATGTAAAGTTTGTCCGCGCTTTTCCACCGTTCCGCCGATTTCCTCTAATAAATGACCCAAGGTATCCACATCCGAGATATCAGGTAACCCTTCAATAATCACTTTGGAGTCAGCCAGAATGGAAGCTGGCAATAAAGCAACCGCACTATTTTTTGCCCCACTTATTCTCACTTTGCCATTCAATAAGTGTCCACCCTCAACAAGCAACTTTTGCATCCAAAATCCCTCTCTTTTCAAAGGTAATTATATTAACGATCATTTCGTTCGTCATTTTTCCATCAATAGTTTGTACTATTTTACCAAATTCATGCAATATTTTCCCCAAATAAAAACACTCAAAACAATTATAACTTATGTAGGCTACAATTACACTATTAGTTAACTATAATTGTAAACACAAAAAGAAACTGCACCTGTTAAAGGAGCAGTTTCTCTTATCCAGATTCTTATGCTTTACCTGAAGAACCGAATTCACGCATTTTGCCAATTACAGTATCTTTAATTGCGTCGCGGCTTGGTCCAAGATATTTACGTGGATCGATCATCTTAGGGTTCGCTTCTAATACTTCGCGAACAACTTTTGTTTGCTGAATTTGGTTTTCAGTATTTACATTGATTTTAGATGTACCGTAAGAAATTGCTTTCTGAATATCTTTCAACGGAATACCAGTTCCACCGTGAAGTACTAATGGCACACCCGCAACTGTATTAATTTCTTCCATTTCTTTAAATCCTAAGTTTGGTTCACCTTGGTAAGAACCGTGTACAGAACCTAAAGCTGGTGCTAAACAGTCAATTCCAGTACGTTCAACCAACTCTTTACATTCGTTCGTGTCAGCATACATGATACCGCCTGTTACACCGTCTTCCTCGCCACCTACAGTACCAAGCTCTGCTTCTACAGATACACCGTGGAAATGCGCAAGCTCTACTACTTTAGATGTTACCGCAATGTTTTCTTCAAATGGATCGTGTGAAGCATCGATCATTACAGAAGTAAATCCTGCGTGAATTGCTTTCGCACAAGCTTCAAAGCTTGAACCGTGATCTAAGTGGATTGCTACAGGAACTGTTGTCCCTTGTGCTTCCATTGTTGCTGTAACCATTGCTACTACAACATTGAAACCACCCATGTATTTACCAGCACCCTCAGATACACCAAGAATTACCGGTGATTTTTCTTCTTCTGCCGCCTGAAGAATTGCCTGCACATATTCTAAGTTGTTGATGTTGAACTGACCTACAGCATAGCCGTTTTTGTTCGCTTTAATAAGCATATCTTTCATTGATTCTAATGCCATTGCTTATTCCTCCTATAAGGTATGTATTTGAAAACTTAGCTTTTCGACAGGATATTATCGAAAGCACAGTCTCAGTTATACTACCAACAATCGTAGTATAGACAATTTTTTGTATAACAACCGATCTGTCTGATTGATTGCATCCATTAATAGAATACCAATTCCTTTCAAAAGGTGCAACACTACAGAGTTAAGAAAGCGGTTGCCTAGCAAAATTTCTGAAATATTACCGATTTGGCTGATTGCATTTTCCATCTATGATATCTTTTACCATTATCCTGATATCATTCAACTGAAATGGTTTTCCGATCACTGACTTAACAACCGGGTAATGATTCATTTTTTCTTCTGCTCTGTCCGGCAATCCACTCATCACAATGACAGGTGTTTCTATACCTTTTTCAACTAATTGTTTTACCAGAGCGTGCCCATCAATGATTGGAAGCTTGTAATCCAACATGATCAGATCAGGCTCCCTTGAATTAATTTTGTCTAACGCTTCCTGACCGTTCATTGCCAGCTCTACCTGGTACCCTTCATGGGTTATCACTTCCTGGAGTAACAGTCGAATACCTATTTGGTCATCAACAACTAGCACTGTTTTCGACATAATATGTGGCCCTCTCTTTCACTATGTAAAAATAGAATGTTCTTTTATCTATTTCGCTATCTTTAGAAAAAATCCTGCAAGAAAGAAAAGATATTAGAAATACATTTGCTTTATTTTTACAAATTAACTAAGAAAAAACAGCGGTGAGTTTCCCCACCGCTGTATTAATTACTTATTTTCGACTGTAGCACCAATAAAGCCTTTAAACAGCTGCTGAGGTCTTGTCGGTCTTGATTTAAATTCCGGGTGGAACTGTGATGCGATAAACCATGGATGGTCCGCTATCTCGATTGTTTCCACAAGTTTCTCATCAGGGCTTGTACCGGAGAAAATAAATCCATTTTTCTCCATCTGGTCCCTGTATTGATTATTAAACTCAAAACGGTGACGGTGTCTTTCATAGACAATATCTTCATTTCCGTATACTTCTTTCGTCTTCGTTCCATCTTTCAAACGGCAAGGATAGATTCCCAGTCTTAATGTACCACCTAAATCGGATATATCTTTTTGTTCTGGTAATAAATCAATAATCGGATGTTTTGTTAACGGGTCAATCTCTGCAGAGTGTGCCCCCTCAAGTCCTAGTACATTACGGGCAAACTCCACTGTAGCTAATTGCATACCTAAACAAATACCAAAGAAAGGTACTTTGTTTTCTCTCGCATAACGGATTGCTTCAATTTTCCCTTCGATACCTCGGTCACCAAATCCTCCAGGAACTAATATTCCATCAACGTCTTCCAGTTCCTGATTCACATTTTCGCTGGATAACTCTTCCGCGTTTACCCATTTCACTTCTACATCAGAATCATGTGCAAAGCCTGCATGTTTCAATGCCTCGACAATAGAAATATAAGCATCAGGCAGTTCAACATACTTACCTACTAAGCCAATTGTTACTTTCTTCGATAAATTAAGTACACGTTCAACCAGCTCGTTCCATTCTGTCATATCTGCCTGTCCGCATTCCAGTCCGAAATGATCACAAGTTAACTGGTCTAAATTCTGTTGCTGCATTGCTAAAGGCACATGATAAAGTGTATCAGCATCTCCTGACTCGATAACAGCTTTTTCATCAATGTCACAGAATAAAGCGATTTTCTCTTTCATTTCCTGACTGATTTCATGCTCTGTTCGTAAAACAATCACATCAGGCTGGATACCTAATGAACGTAATTCTTTCACACTGTGCTGTGTCGGTTTTGTTTTAAGCTCACCTGCTGCTCTAATATACGGAACCAGTGTACAGTGAATATACATGACGTTTTCACGACCAATATCACTTTTAATTTGTCTGATTGCTTCAATAAATGGGAGGGATTCGATGTCTCCAACTGTACCGCCAATTTCAGTAATAACAATATCGGCATTTGTCTGCTTGCCGGCCTGGAACACTTTATCTTTAATTTCATTTGTGATATGCGGAATAACCTGCACCGTTCCGCCTAAGTAATCACCACGACGTTCTTTTTTGATGACAGTGGAATAAATTTTCCCTGTTGTAATGTTGCTGTACTGGTTTAAGTTAATATCAATAAACCGCTCATAGTGACCAAGGTCTAAATCTGTTTCCGCACCATCATCTGTCACAAATACTTCACCATGCTGATATGGACTCATAGTTCCAGGGTCAACATTGATATATGGATCAAATTTCTGGATAGTTACTTTCAATCCTCTATTTTTTAATAAACGCCCCAAAGATGCTGCTGTTATCCCCTTTCCAATCGAAGATACTACACCACCAGTTACAAAGATATATTTAGTCACACTGATCCCTCTTTCTTTTTAGTAGCTTTTTTATATAGTTAGCTTCCTGTCAAAAAACATACGAAGCATACAAGGCCATTATTTCGAATGATTATTGGATATACGATCATTTCCTGAAAAAATAAAAAAGCGCTCCCCTTGTAGCAGGGGAACGCTATATTATCCATTAAATTATGGAGCCCAAGTAAAATTGTACTCAGATCAGATTAGAAAGTCAAGTATGAGTTCTCGTTAATTTTCTTCGTCCTCTTCTAACTCTTCATCATCGAACTCTTCGTCCTCAAATTCATCGTCAACTTCCGTCTCTTCTAAATCTCCTTCGTCATCATCAAAGTCGAAATCTTCTTCGTCATCGACAGCTTCTATCTCCAGTTCCTCATCATCGAAGTCACCAAGATCTTCATCTAGAATATCGTCGTCTTCATCAAGTGTGTCATCCAGTTCAAGGTCTTCCGCAACAACTTTTTTCGTTGCTTTTTTCTTTTTCTTTTTCTTAGGAGCTGTTGTAATATCTTCATCAATTTCTTCCACTGGGTACCAGCGTTTTAAACCCCACAGGTTTGATCCTTTTGTCATAAAGCGGCCATCAATGTTCAAATCTGTATAGTATTGAACCATCATTGCATCCTTTTGGCTTTCTTCGACTCCTTTTAATGCAGCCACACGGTCAAAAATCTCGCGAAAATCCAATGCTTTATTTTCTTCTTCCAGTATCATTGCCGCAATATCAATCATCGCCATTTCTTCTAATCTTTCCTGGGATAATTCCTTCAAACTCACGACTCAGCACTCCTTTATCGTAAAATCTATGTCAAAAAACATATGTAAGCATCTGTACTACCCTAACATTATATGGTTTCACAACACGAAATGCAACAAAGAAAAGCGAAGTGGACTGATTTGCCCCGACAAGCATAAGCGGAACCATGACGTGTCGGTCTTTGACACACCATGGGATCGCTTATGACCTCGAGGGGCAGGTCCACTGAGCT
>NZ_FOGL01000035.1 GCF_900111195.1 Gracilibacillus ureilyticus | reverse complement strand
CACAAGCACTTAAATTTGGTAAAAGCGTAGCGGATAATGGATGGGGAATGTTCACTTCTTTCTTACAGTACAAATTAAAAGAACAAGGAAAACAACTGATCAAAATTGACAAATGGTTTCCATCTACTAAAACTTGTTCGTGTTGTGGAAATACCCAACCTATGCCTATGAATGTTAGGATGTATGTTTGTTCTTGCGGACTAAATCTTGATAGAGATTACAATGCTGCGCTAAACATAAAAAAAGAAGGCATTCGCATATTAACAAGTGCCGAATGAAAGGATAAACTCTTGGAACAAGAGGGTTAGCTTGGTCCCTTTCGTCAGCTGACAAAACGGACGATTACCCAAGAAGCCCCCACTTCAAGCAACCCGTAAGGGTGGTAAGTGGTGGGAGTAGTTCACAAACCTGAAGCTTAATAGAATAAATGCCTATGTTGCTCTTGAGAACATTCAGTCGATTAAATTGCTTAAAAAACTCGGATTTAAAAATGAAGGAGTATTCCGAGATAAGCATTATTTTAGAGGGAAGTATTATGACCATTACTCCTTTTCATTGCTGAAGAGGGAATGGGACCATCAGAAGCAATTTTAAGGAGGGATAACAATGACAACAGCAATCGCCCCATCATTTATGGAAGAAGTAGTGTCAAATGCGGTATCGAAGAAAAACATCTTCGGTGCTGTACTGTGTGTCGAAAAGGGAGACAACTCTTTATCACTCATCAATGGAGCGGGAAATTTAACGGAAGATCGATCATATTTTATCGCAAGTGTGACCAAACTATATGTCACTGCTGTCCTGTTAAAGCTAAGATCAGAAAATTGCCTGCAACTTCACGATAACATCTCCAAATACCTTTCTGGTAATATCCTCCATGAACTACACCACTATAAGGGTTTCGATTATTCCAAGCACATAACAATAAAACAACTAATGTCCAATACATCCGGTATACCTGATTACTTTACATCTGACGCGATTTCCGAATTAACCGCAGGAAATGATCAGAAGTGGGGCTTTGAAAAGGTTATGGCAAGCGCGAAAATGAAGAAGCCGAAATTTGCACCAGGTAAAAAAGTGCAATATTCTGATACTAATTTCCAGCTGCTGGGTAAGATTATTGAAACAATTACAGAACAAGATATTCATACGGTATTCAGGCAATTTATTTTTGACGAATTAAAGTTAGTCGATACGTATTTATATGAAGATGTGAATGATACAAGGCCGGCAACTATGTTTTACAAAGAGAAAGAACTCCACTTGCCAAAATATATGTCATCAATAGGGCCGGAAGGAGGAATTGTTTCCACAGCAAAGGAATCAATGATATTTCTCAAAGCATTTAAGAACGGCCACTTTTTTCCAAAAAAGTACTTCGATGAGCTTAAAGAGTGGAAAGTTCTTTTTTCGCCAGGTTTATTCTTTTATGGTGTTGGGATTGCTAATCAGCCTATATCACTTAAAGAACTAAAGAATGGTTTGATCGGACATTGGGGACAGACAGGAGCTTTTTCATTTTATCACCCCAAAACGGATCTTTATTTCACAGGAACGGTCAACCAGTTTTTCGGCCAGAGTGTTGCAGCAAGAATGATGCTGAAAATTATAAAAAATGTGTAAATGATTTGGTTAGGAGATTGCCGCATGCTTTTTGCGTATGCGCCAGTTTACATGAACTAAGAGGAATTTTTATATTAAAACAGAATATATAAGTTACAGCACTGTACAAAATTTATAACAAAGGAGGAAGTTAAATGAAACATCCCGCACTAAAAATGTATGATTATCACATTTGGGCAAATGAGGTTATCATGGATCGTTTGAAAGAACTGCCGGAGGATATTTTTCATAAGGAGATTCAGAGCGGCTTTTCATCCGTATCCGAAGTGTTCGCACATATTTATATTACGGATAATACTTGGTTCGAGGTTGTCACCGGTAAAAGCATGGAACAAGCAATGATCAGCAGTAACGAACAAAGAGAACAACTTATAAGAAAAAATCTAGATGAAATGAAAGAAATATATCAAGGTTTATCCGAAAAATTCAAGACATTTATAAACAATGAAGAAGATATTGACAAATTATTGCTGGTGGATAATCCTTATGCCGGAAAACTTGAAACCTCTATTTCCGAAACTATACTGCACATTGCCACACACGGAGCCTACCATCGTGGAAACATAGCCACAATGCTTAGACAAGTGGGGCACACCTCTGTTATGCAGGATTATGGTCTATACCTGTATCATGCAAAGTAACAAATCACTACTCGCGGTATAAAATAACCCACATTTTCTTTACATAGATGGAAATACTTGCTATCCTTTATGTTAGAGATGTATTGAAAGGGGAATCGATACTGCCTATGTGGAATACCTTGTAATGATTAGTTAATTGGATAGAGAGACGAAGTGCGTTCCTTGTTGAAGGATGCGTTTATTTGTCTATCCGAAATCATTCAAGGGATACATGGTGTGGACAATTTCATCCCCATGACCAGACAGATATCCTTGTATATCTGTCTTTTATTTTTGGGAAAAACTACATCTCTATTGACACACTTATCGCGTCCCTGTACTGGGGGAAGTTTAATGAAAAAACATTCGGAAAATGAAGAAATACTTTCTGGTGGAAATGTCTCGAATGTATATCGGTCGGGAAATACCGTTAGACGAGAATTAAAGCCGGAAAGCAGCAAAATTCACAAGTTATTAAACCATTTGGAAATCAAAGGGTTTCCCTATGCACCAAGGTTCATAGGGATTGATGAAAAAGGAAGAGAGATACTGTCATTTATCGAAGGAGAAGCTGGCAATTATCCTTTGAAGAAATATATGTGGTCTGATGATGCGTTAAAAGGAATAGCAGAGATGCTCCGTCATTACCATGATACGGTAAGTGACTTTCCAATAACGGATGACTGGAAACCGATCGACCATACTCCAGGTCAGCAGGAAGTCGTATGTCACAATGACTTTGCGATTTACAATATTATTTTTCAGCATGAAAAACCAGCAGGTATTATCGATTTTGATCTGGCTGCCCCTGGCCCAAGGCTTTGGGATATTGCGTATACACTTTATACGTGTGTTCCATTAAGCAGGCTCTATCACACTGATACAGGTGAAGCGGTTTATTATAATCCATCAATAAATGCGGATCGTATAAAGGAAAGAGTCAGATTGTTTTTTGAATCCTACGGTGAGGAAATGAAAGAAGATTATATAGAAATGGTAGTGTTAAGATTAGAAGGCTTATGTAAATACATGAAACGAAAAGCAGAAGACGGTGACACTGCTTTTCAGAAAATGTTAGAGGAAGGTCACTATGAACATTATCAGGCAGATATAAAATTTATCCAGGAACACGGGAAAGAATGGATTTAGGTTTTTTAAATACGCTTTAAATTAACAGGAGGAACAGAATGCAACATTTAAAAGGCAAAATAGCGATCATAACAGGTGCAAGTCGTTCTAAAAGCATCGGTGCAGCAATTTGTCTCTCTCTTGCGGAAGCCGGTGTGGATGTCTTCTTTAGTCACTGGTCTCCATTTGATAAAAATGAGGGATGTGGACTGGAAGAGAATTTTCCGGAAGAGCTGTGTGAGAAGATTAAGAGTTTTGGCGTAAGATCAGCGCATATGTCACTAGATTTAAGTTTATCAGATTCTCACAAAAAGCTGCTCGATACCGTGGAAGATACACTTGGGCCAGCAAATGTACTCATCAATAATGCAACATATGAATCTCGAGTGAATTTTCGAGAACTAAGTGCCGAGATTCTGGATAAACATTATCAGGTAAATAACAGCGGGACAATCATGTTATCAGTGGAGTTTGCGAAAAGATATGAGATTGCCTATCCAGATAAAAAAGATGGCAGAATAATTAACCTTGTCTCAGGAGGCCCTGACCCGAATAACTTAGCGTATATTGCTACAAAGGGAATGACCATCGCCATTACAGAGCCATTATCGGTAGCGCTTGCACCTATTGGGATAACGGTAAATTCGATTAATCCAGGACCGACAGATTCCGGCTGGATGACTGAAGAGATTAAACATCATTTACTGCCACAATTCCCAAGCGGGCGCCTTGGAGAACCTGATGATGCTGCAAAAATCATTCGATTTCTTGCAAGCGATGATTCTTATTGGATGACTGGTCAGACAATTAGAGCAGAAGGTGGATTTTTAGGGAAGTAGTTTGTGAGAATGGGATTGCTTTTGGCAGTCCCATTCGCTAAAAATATAGAGGGATTATGCTGTTGGGGGTAGTTATTATGAGTTTTACTTCATTACTCGGAGAAAGAGTGTCATTATTTCCGCTTAAAATTGAGCATTCAGAAGCCTTATACCTTTGCTCACGTTCTGAAGAAATATGGCAGTATCTGCCGATACAGATAAAAACCAAGAAAGAAATGGTAGATTTTATTCAGGCAGCAATCACTAGAAGGGAACAAGGCGACGAGTTTCCATATGCGGTCTATGATAATAAGTTAAACAAAATAATAGGAATGACCAGGTACTTACGGATTGCCTCAATGCATAAGAGTCTAAACATAGGCTGGACTTGGTATTCCCCTGAAGTGTGGAAAACACGGGTGAATACAGAAAGCAAATACTTATTATTGCAATATGCCTTTGAAGTTTGGGAGGCTGTGCGTGTTGAAATTATTACTACAGTAAGTCATTATCGGTCACAAAAAGCTATTGAACGACTGGGCGCAAATAAGGAAGGAATTTTAAGAAAAAAATATAATGGACAGGATTATGCAGTATACAGCATTATTGATGAAGACTGGCCGAATGTTAAGAGAAATTTGGAAACCTTACTAACAAATACTTATGAAAAATCGTAAGTAGCTTACAAAATAACATAGTAAGACATATTTTGAAGGAGGGAGGTTTAATATGAAAAGAATTGCCATAGATATGGATGAAGTAATTGCTGATTTTGTTCCAAAGCATTTATCCATTTTTAATGATAAGTTTAAGGACAACATTACCATCGAAAATTTAAAGGGAAAGAAATTAAGAGAATTGCGCCCTGAGTTAAAAAATGAAATTATTAACATATTAACTGAACCTGCTTTTTTTCGGGACTTAAAAGTGATAAAAGACAGTCAGGAAGTAATACAGGAACTGAGTGAACACTACGAAATATTCATTACTACTGCAGCGATGGAATTCCCCACATCCTTTACGGAAAAATATGAGTGGTTAAAAGAACATTTTAGCTTCCTGAATGATTTGAATTTTGTCTTTTGTGGCGATAAAAGTATTATAAATGCTGATTTTTTGATAGACGACAATGCCAGACATTTTAAGCGTTTTAATGGACAGGGTATCCTTTTTACTTCCCCTCACAACATGAATGAAACGGAGTATGTCAGAGTGAATAACTGGAAAGAAGTAAAGGAATATTTTCTAAAATAATCAATCAGTTAAAAAAGGGATTTTGTACATATATTGCGTAAACATTAATTGTTTATAAGTCACCAAAAAACTTATAAGGGGTGAGCAGAATGGCTACATGGGTTACTCATTTCAGAATTGCAGAAGAATTACTGAAAAAAGAACTGCCGGTTTCTACAATTGATTTCCTGGTTGGTAATATTGGCCCGGACTGTGGACTTATCGGAGAAGATGGTATACCGGCTCCACCGAAAGAGATTACTCATTTTTATAATGGTGGTAGAACTAATGCTGATTCTTTTTACCAAAAATACTTGTCTGTTGAAAAGGAAAGTTCTACACGTCAGTTTTCCTATTATCTTGGCTATTATATTCATCTTGTGACAGATGAGGAATGGCTGAAGCTCACTGAGAATAAGAAAAAAGAAGAAGTGTACCAGAAAATAGCCAATACTCCTGAGTATACCAGTCTTGTAAAGAAAGATTGGTATGGACTGGACTTCCTATATCTTAAAGAACATCCTGATAATATATTCTGGGAGTCATTCCAGCATATCACCGATTTCCCTGAATACCTGAGTTTCTTTCCTCAAGGTCAAACAATGAAACAGATTAGAAATATTACTAAGTTTTATCAAACCCATTCAATTTCTGAAGACCATAAATTTATCTACCTCACCTCAGAAGAAGCAGACCATTTTGTAGAAAAAACCGTTCGCATTGTCACAGGAATATTAAATCAGAGGTTGGAAAGCCAACTAGTGTAGAACATGGGGGTTAATAGAAGTGGGGGATAGTAAATGGGAATGGATTTTCACAGTGAGACTAATCGCACAATGTACACTACTAGAAAAGCTGACACAACATGGGTGGAAGCAATAAAAAATCTTGTCCCTGTTGATAATATTTCTAAGGCAGTGGATATTGGATGTGGCGGCGGGATTTATTCTAAAGCGTTATCAGATATGGGGATAGAATCTGTCACAGGCATTGACTTTTCGGAGTCTATGCTGGAAGGTGCGAAAACAAACTGCAAAGATTATGAAAATATCTCATTTCAACATGGTACCGCTTATAAGACTAATTTAGATAGCGAAAGTTATGATTTCATTTTAGAACGGGCATTGATTCACCATCTTCACGATTTAGAATCTTGCTTTCTGGAGGCATTTCGGTTGTTAAAGAAAGATGGTGTTTATATAATCCAGGACCGAACACCAGAAGATTGTCTTTTAAAAGGAAATAAAACTCATATAAGAGGGTATCTTTTTGAACTTTTTCCTCTGTTAATCGAAAAAGAGATTAATCGCAGACATGATAGCCAGCACGTTGTCCAAACACTTCGAGAGACAGGATTTAAGCATATTGAAGAAATTAAGTTATGGGAGACAAGAGCTGTCTATGAAAATAAAAAGCAATTATTAAACGATCTTACATCCAGAACTGGCAGGAGTATTTTACATGAATTAGATGACAATGAGCTGGAATTATTAGTTAATCATATCGATCAAGTTTTATTGTTAGATAATAATATTATAGAGAAAGATCGATGGACAATTTGGAAAGCGATTAAATAAGAAATTAAAAGAGTAGTATGAGGAGGATATCATGAACGAACAAGAAAATAATTCTGGCTGGGATGCTATAGATGTTGCAATGAAGAGTCTGTACGGAGACCAGGAACCGAAACATTTTGGTACACTGATTTCCTATCAGTTCGGCGGAAATGACCCATTGGACGGGATCAGTGTATATATTGCAAAAGAACCGGTGGAACATTGGCATTATGTGACGTATGGATTCTCAGAACTGCATGAAAAAGAGACCCAAGATCCGGAAAACAGCGGATTCGGATTTGAATTAACGTTCAGACTTATCAAGCAAAGTGATGAAACAGAGCCTTCTTGTTGGGCATTAAATCTTTTACAAAACCTTGCCAGATACATATTCAGCAGTGGAAATGTTTTTAATAATGGCGATTATATGGATGCCAACAGCCCGATTTGTCTTAAATCAGATACAGAATTAACGGCGCTTGCATTTACATATGATCAGGAGCTGCCGGGGATGGATACGCCGAATGGAAGGCTGGATTTTATTCAGGTTGTTGGAATAACGGCTGATGAACTGGAAGCAATGCAAATGTGGAATACGCTCGGTGTTTTAAATGTTTGTGAAAATCATATGCCATTATTTACGACAAATCTGTCGCGAAAGTCCTTGCTTCATAATGATGAGATAAAGAAAGCTATTAAACATGGAAGTGAAACAGAAGGTTCTAATACACGTTTTCTTTTTATTGAGCAAATAAGCTGGACACCTGCCCAGAAAAAAATATTTAAAAATCTTCCAGCAACTGTACAGATTGGAGCAAAGCAAGCAAATATTATCGGAAAAGTAATCAAGGGACGTGCAGTCAAGAACGAACCGCTCAGATTAGTAAGCAATGAAGCAACAGTAGTTTTTCGATTCGGAGACCATCCTGATGTAGTGGAAAAGGAAGATGCATTAGAAATTATTTTAAATAAAAAAGCAGTGGAAGAATTGGCAGAACAACTACAGCCTGCTGTCAAGGAGTTTACCATTCCTTCGTTAAATTCTGTAATTTTTGAGATTGTGAAAACAGATATAAGAGATTCAGAGGGAAATGTGGTAGAGACGATCGGATAAATATTATACGGAAACGATATTTGATCACTGATTTCTTGGAGGGAAATACATGATTAAATCTGTAAAAGGACAATTTGTGTTATCATTGCTAGTTGCCATTAGCTTTATCTACTTGTCTTTTTCAAATATTGAGTTTACTGGTGAAGAAAGATTTACTATCAATCAAATACTGTTTTACTTTATTATGATCACATCAGTCTTTAATGCAGGTTTGATGACACAAAAGTATCTACAATTCAAAGAGGACAAGTAAGTTGAAAAAATTCTCATGTAGAAGTTACGTTAATTAGGAGTTGAGCAGATGGAACATAATATGGGGCTTTACGAAACACCTTTTCATTCGGTGAAATCAGGCAAAAAGACAGTAGAAGTCAGGCTGAATGATGAGAAAAGAAGAAAAGTTAACATAGGAGATACGATAAAATTCACAAAGATTCCTGGAAATAAAGAGACTGTAACGGTTGAAGTAACCGACTTAAGGCAATACTCGACATTTAGAGAAATGTACGAAAATATTCCTGCTAGTGATTTTGATGCAGTTGGTGATTCTGTTGATGAAATGGTCGAACAGACATATCAAATATATACCCCCGAGAAAGAAAGGGAATGGGGGACATTAGCAATTACAGTAAAAGTTTGTTGACAGTTGTTTATAAGCTTTTCAAAAATACTAACCTATTGAATGCAAAAATCGAGATTTAATTAGTTATCTTTATTCAGGTTAGGAGCGATTCTATGAGAAGAAAGTTAAAATTTATCGCACTCGCTTTTCTTTTGTTATCTGTTTTAGGCTGTAATCAACAAGAAGAACAGGATCGAATAGATGCAGTTGTGATTGCTTCAGAAAAGAGATTGCCGGCAAACTTTGAGGAAATTGCATTAAAGTATGAATATGAGCAAGTACTGGTAGAAAAAGTTGAAGATTATGATCAATACCAAGAATTGTGGGAATTGTTTCAGCTGAAAGAAGAGATGAATGAGGTGGATTTGGAAACAAATGTTGTTCTTTTCATCGGCCTCTATGAGTCTGGCAGCTGCCCGGAAGAAATTAAAGAGGTGACGGCAGACTCGAAACAGCATACAGTAGAAATTACTTTTGAAAATAAAAATAGTAATTGTATGGCTGATGCGAGTCCAAGGACCTTCGTTTTATCAATTGACAATAATCCATTTTAACAAATATCGAACGTAGTAATTGATGTTAGAGGAGAAAGGCTCTCCATTCCGGTAAATTAAGTTCTAAAGCTTTATTCTGCTGGCTAGATGGATGTTTTGTTATCAACGTAGAGGAATGAGGGATAGCATGACAAAGTTAATCATCATAATCCTGATATTACTATTATTTTCCTTTCTAACCTTGAAGGCTTTTACGGTTAAATGGAAACATAATTTGATCATCACTTTTGTTATAGGCATAATCATCATCTCTGCAATAATTTTTGGATTAAGTACAGATTCCATCAAAGGAAAAATAATTAAATCTGATCATAATGATCAATTATTAATGGAATGCCAAGTCCCATATCTGTTCACACAAGGTGAAGAAGTTGGATACTACTGCTCTGTAGGCGTAACTCCACAAACAGTTATTAAAAACCTTAAAGGTGAACGTTTATCAGTAAAGGAGATTGAGGATAAACTTGTATCCGTAATTCTTGAAAAAAGACACATTTTTACCAAAGGAGACAGAAGCAGGGAAGTTACGGCAAAAGAAATTACCTTATTACGTTAAAGGTGCATAATGGTAATTGGATAATAAAGAGGAGAGGAATTTTTTATGAAGCACAGAAATATTGCCTTTATCAATATCCGACAGAATACTCCCTCTTCAAGTGCTGAGGGTTTTTATTTCAGCGATAAGGGGGAGATGAATGGCGGTTGGCGATAGACAAAACAGGCACTGACATGATATAATAAGAACGTATGTTCTTGTTAAGTGAGGTGAAAACATGTTAGTAAAAAAAACGTTTAAGTTTCGTATCTTTCCTAATCAAAAACAAATCCAACTAATTAATAAGACAATTGGTTGCTCCAGATTCGTGTTCAATTTCTTCCTCGGTAAACAGAAACAAAAAGATGCTTATTGGTTCATCGTAGAGGAAATGAAACAAAACGGGCAACTGCCATCAAACAATTGGAAAGGTGGTTTTTTCAATAAATATGGCGCTGTTAAAGCAGTTCGTCAGTTAAAAGAATATTATCCTTTCCTAAAAGAAGTGGACAGTATCTCCCTTCAAAAGTCTGTTGAAAACTTAGCTGATTC